>NZ_CP010978.1:2262500-3462500 GCF_000271665.2 Pelosinus fermentans JBW45
CAATTGCAGAGGCTATTGAGAGAACTTTAAATAATATTGAGAGTTTTCCTCAACGCTCATATGATTGGCAGCATCATTCGCTAAAGATTATGCCAAGGCGCACTTTAATAATGGGGATTTTAAATGTTACACCAGACTCTTTCTCAGATGGCGGTAAATATAATACCATCGAAAAAGCGCTGTATCATGTTGAAGAGATGATACAGTGTGGTGCCGACATTATTGATATTGGTGCTGAATCTACCAGACCCTACTTTGGAGCTGAAAAAATATCAGCTGAAGAAGAAATGAATCGATTGGGTCCCTTATTAGAACGAGTCTTATCGATATCTACAGTGCCTGTTTCGGTGGATACATATAAATCCAGCGTTGCGCTGGAGGCGTTAAAATTGGGGGCTCATATGATCAATGATATATGGGGACTGCAGCAAGATCATAATATGGCGAAGGTAGTAGCTGGGTACAATGTGCCTATTATTATCATGCATAATCAAGATACTACACATTATCAGCAAGACATTATGTCAGAAATATATAATTTTTTACAAAAGAGCATCTCTATAGGCATTCAAGCAGGCATTGATCCTAACAACATTATTATTGATCCGGGCATTGGATTTGGGAAGACGCCGGAACAAAATTTGATAGTAATGTCTCGTTTAGATGAGTTAAGATCATTAGGCTGTCCTATATTACTAGGTACTTCCAATAAAAGATTTATTGGTGAAGTGTTAGGCCTGCCAGTAGAAGAACGGGTAGAAGGGACAGGCGCTACCGTGTCTATTGGAATAATGAAGGGCAGTAATATTGTTCGTGTACACAATGTACAAGCAATGGCTAGAATAGCAAAAATGACAGATGCGATGATGAGGAGTGATATGTGATGAAGGATACAATACTATTAGAAAATATGGTGTTTTATGGGTTTCATGGGGTTTATGAATATGAACGTGAACAAGGGCAGCGTTTCTATGTGGATGCCCAAATACATGCGGATCTAAGTGAGGCAGCTAAAACGGATAAGCTCACTGATACAATTGACTATACGATGATTTATTCTCAAATCAAAGACGTTATGGAAAATCAAAGATTCCAACTATTAGAAGCAGTTGGCGGACATATTGCAGAATTAATTTTAAAGACAAGCATTGCTACGGATGTTACTATAAGAATTCGGAAGCCTGCTGTACCGATCCCTGGACCGCTAAATTTTGTTCAGGTTGAAATCAGCCGGAGTAAATAAGGTAATGATTATACTTGGATTAGGTTCTAATATGGGAGACCGCGAAAGTAATATAAAGTCGGCGATTTGCGAATTAAATAAGCAGAGTAAAATTACTATTAATAAAATATCATCCTTATATGAAACAAAACCTGTTGGTTTTGTGAATCAACCTAACTTTTTTAACTTAGTTATTAGTATTAATACTATGTTAAATCCCCATGAGTTATTAACAGAATGTCTACATGCAGAATATCAATTAGGCAGGATCCGTAAGCAGCGTTGGGGTCCTAGAAATATAGATATTGATATTCTTGTTTATCATGGTCATATTATCAAGGATGAGGTGCTGCAATTACCTCACCCTCGCTTACATGAGAGATCCTTTGTTCTTATACCGTTGCAAGAGATTGCTTATGATCTTCCTGTATATCAAGGGTTAACTTCTAAAGATCTATTGCAAACAATGAATGCCAATGATGATGTCATATTATATAAAAAAATGAATTTAGACTTTTTATAACGATAAGATAGGAGGCTAACGAAAGTTGGCTAAATCATGCAAAGTGTTATTTATTAGCGCTCCAATAGGGGCAGGCCATATAAAAGCAGCACAATCAGTTGCTGAAGCAATGTGTCGACAATATGGTCACGTTGAAACCAAACTGGTAAATGTATTTGATTTTTTTAATATATTTGTTGGTAAAAATATTTTAACTATTTATTTCAAAGTATTAGAATTATTTCCTAAAATATATGGGATGGCCTATGGCTGGGGAAATGAAAGTCCGCTTGCATTAGCAGGTCGTCAGATCATTAGTCGCTATTTGGCTAAAAGAATGGAACAATACATTTTAGGGTATAATCCAGATATTATTGTATGCACTCATGCCACTCCTGCTGGGCTTATCTCTTCTTTATTAAAAGATAAGAAAATTGCCATTCCGGTAGTTGGTGTAGTTACAGATTTTGTTGTACACCGCTTGTGGGTTTATCCTGAAATTCAACATTATGTTATTGCCAATGAAAAAATGGGCAAATTCTTATTTGACCACGGAATAAATGGTAATGGTATAAAGGTTATGGGAATTCCTGTTGGTGAAAAATTCTCACGAGTATCTGATAAAGAAAAAGTAATGCAGAATTTACAGCTTTGTAGTGAGATAAAAACAATTCTTATTATGGGTGGTGGAGCAGGACTTCTGCCCATGGATAAAATTGTTCAATGTTGTGAAAATATTGGCATTCCATTACAAATGATTGTTGTTGCAGGCAAAAATAAAAAGATGTATCAGAAAGTGATGAATTTACAGCCTAAGCTGCGCAATAAGGTACAAGTTTTAGGATATGTTGATTATGTTAATGAATTAATGGCAATTGCAGATCTAATCATTTCGAAGCCAGGAGGAATAACGTGTGCAGAAACATTATGTGCAGGCATACCGATGCTCATTTATCGACCTATACCAGGACAAGAAGAAGCAAATACAAATTATTTAATTGAGCAGCAAGTAGCTTTGAGGGCAGACTCTTTATTCGATATACAGCTAATCATAGAAAAATTGTTTATAGAGCAGCCTGACGAATTAATAAGATTACGACAAAATTCTTTGAAAATGGGACGACCTCAAGCTGCTGTGACTATAGCTGATTACATTTATTCTCAAGCTGAAATGAGAAGGAATTGTTGATATATGTGTTAGGGTTTTTCAAATTGACATTTTTTGTTGGTGTGTATTGTGGAAGTGTGCTATAATTACCATTATTTTATACTGATTTTCCTGAATATATATATGATTAGGTAAATGTGATCATGTTGGAGGAAAAATGGAAAAAATATACTTAGCAGCATTACAGATGGTAGCTGGAATTGGTAACGTACGTCTTAAAGGATTGGTTTCTTTTTTTGGTAGCGCTCAGCAGGCTTGGCTGGCCAATAAGCGTGATTTATTTTTATGTGGGCATTTAGATGAAACAATCTATAATAAATTACTCATACATCGGGAAAAAATAGATATATATACATTAGCATGTGATTGGGAAAGAAAAGGAATTCGTATTTGTTCTCATAACGATTCCGAATATCCTAAGTTGCTTCTAAATACTTATAATGCTCCTCAAGTTTTGTTTTATCGTGGTGCATTGCCAATTACTGATCATCTTATTGCAATTGTCGGGGCGAGGAAGGCTACTTCCTATGGGAAAAATGTTGCACAGTTACTAGCATCAGAGCTTAATGAAGCTGGAGTATGGGTAGTGAGTGGTGCTGCCCGGGGTATCGATACAGCTGCTCATCAGGGCGCATTATTGAAAGATGGATATACAATAGCAGTTCTTGGCTGTGGAGTGGATATTAACTATCCACCGGAAAATGGTAAATTGATAAATCAAATTGCAGAGCGTGGTGCTGTAGTTTCTGAATATGCTCCTGGCACTATGGCACATCCTGGTCATTTTCCAGCGCGCAACAGAATTATTAATGGCTTGTCCCGTGGGGTGGTAGTGGTGGAAGCTGCAGAAAGAAGCGGAGCATTAATTACAGCTGATTTTGCCTTGGAAGAAGGACGTGATGTCTTTGCTGTGCCTGGTAGTATTTTTTCACCATCTAGCAAAGGGACACATCGACTTGTAAAACAGGGTGCTAAACTGATTGATAGTGCTGTTGACATATTGGAGGAATATGACATTGCCGTTAAAGAGAAAGAGACTCAAAGAATCGACCTTACTAGCGAGGAAGCAATGGTTTATGATATTCTTACATATGAAAATTCTTTAGGGATTGAAGACATTGTCATGAAAACAAAGCTGAGTACCGCAGTAATTACATATATATTACTTCAGTTTGAATTACGTGGTTTAGTGACAGAGAATAGCGGGAAACGCTATTTGCGCTGCGCTAAGGAGGGAGTTAAGTGAGCAAAGCATTAGTTATAGTTGAATCTCCAGCAAAAGCAAAAACGATTGAGAAGTTTCTTGGAAAAAACTACACAGTTAAGGCTTCTATGGGACATTTAAGGGATTTGCCTAAGAGCCAATTTGGTGTAGATGTAGAGAACAATTTTGCGCCTAAATATATTAATATTCGTGGCAAAGGCGATCTTATAAAAAGTCTTAAAAATGCTGCTAAGGCAGCAGATATTGTTTATTTGGCATCTGACCCTGATAGGGAAGGAGAAGCGATTGCTTGGCATTTGTCACATATATTAAATATTCCTCAAGATAAGGCCTGTCGAATTGAGTTTAATGAAATTACAAAAACTACAATTCAAAATGCTGTAAAAAAACCTCGGCCTATTAATATGGAGAGGGTTGATGCGCAGCAAGCCAGGCGGTTATTAGACCGAATTGTTGGTTATCAATTAAGCCCTCTGCTGTGGAGGAAGGTAAGAAAAGGTCTTAGCGCAGGACGAGTGCAGTCTACAGCTGTAGGAATTATCTGTGATAGGGAAAAAGAAATCCAAGCGTTTGTCTCAGAAGAATATTGGACAGTGGTTGCAAAGTTGCGGGGAATGCCCAAAACGGCATTATTTGACGCCCAGCTTATTTTAATTGACGATCATAAGGCTAAAATTGATAACGAAGAGCAAGCTCAAAGTATACAAGAAGAATTAGAAAAGGCTGAATTTACGGTAGCGGACGTGAAGCGGCGAGAAAGGCGGCGTAATCCTGCTGCACCCTTTATTACCAGCAGTTTACAGCAAGAGGCATCACGCAAATTGGGCTTTACTTCTCGCAAAACAATGATGGTGGCTCAACAATTATATGAAGGGCTAGATCTTGGTAGCTCAGGTCCAGTCGGACTTATCACTTATATGCGTACTGATTCGGTGCGTTTAGCTGAGTCAGCTCAACAAGAAGCCGTTAAGTACATTGCAGCAACATATGGAGAAAGCTACTTACCTGAAAAGAGCCCAGTATATTCTTCGAAAAAATCCCAAGATGCACATGAAGCCATTCGTCCTACTAGTTTAGAATTTCCTCCAGAAAAGTTAGTTAAGTATCTTTCACGAGATCAGTCGCGATTATATACTTTAATTTGGGAACGATTCATTGCCAGTCAAATGGCACCAGCAATATATGATACGTTAACCGTAGATATTGCCGCTAGCCGTTTTTCTTTACGAGCAACAGGTTCGACGGTTAAGTTTCCTGGTTTTATGGCCGTATATACAGAAAGTAAAGATGGGGAAGAAAAAGAGAAAGATATTACATTGCCTAACTTGACGATTGGAGAGAAATTAAAGGTTAATAAGATTACTCCTAAGCAGCATTTTACAGAACCACCGCCTAGATATACAGATTCCAGCTTAGTAAAAGTACTAGAAGAAAAAGGTATTGGTCGCCCAAGTACCTATTCACCAATTGTTGAAACCATATTAGCACGAGGTTATGTAATTAAAGTAGAGAAAAAATTTCAACCAACAGAATTAGGCTTTGTCGTTCTTGATTTGTTAAAACAATATTTTAAAGCAATCGTAGATGTTGAGTTTACAGCTAAAATGGAAAATAGTCTTGATGAAATTGCCGATGGCAAAGGTTCACGCATTGATTTATTACGAGAGTTCTATGCTTGGTTTGCTGTAGACTTAGAACAAGCAGAAAAAGAAATTGGTCATGTTGAACTTCCTGTGGAAGTATCCGATGTACCATGTGAGAATTGTGGTAGATTAATGGTGGTAAAACATGGCCGTTATGGTGATTTCTTAGCGTGTCCTGGTTTCCCAGAGTGCCGTAATACAAAGCCTATTTTAAAAGAGACCGGAGTACAATGCCCCAAATGCGCTGGAAGTATTGTTGAACGGCGAACAAAACGCAGTAAAACCTTTTATGGATGTAAGAATTATCCTGCCTGTGACTTTATGACATGGGATATACCTTTAAAAGAAAATTGTCAGACTTGTGGTGCCTTTATGTTACGGCATAATTTAAAAAGTGGTAAATTTAATATCATATGCAGCAATGAATCTTGCCAAACGCGTCAAAATGATATTGATAAAAAAGCGAATGATAGCACAAAAAAAACAAAAGATGCCAAAAAAAGTAAAACAACTTCAAGAAAATCTAAAGGTACGACGCTAACTAAGAAAACTAAATCAGAATAAATGATATAATCGGAGGAACAATCGTGTCTAAAGTAACTATTATCGGAGCTGGCTTAGCTGGCAGTGAAGCAGCTTGGCAAGTTGCGGAGGCGGGATATGATGTGGAACTGCATGAAATGAGACCCCATGTTATGCCGCCGGCTCATCATACGGATCAATTTGCAGAGTTAGTATGCAGTAATTCATTACGAGGGGCTGCAATTGAAAATGCTGTTGGATTACTAAAGGAAGAAATGCGAAAAATGAACTCTTTAATCTTGAAAGCGGCGGATGCAAGTAAAGTACCAGCGGGTGGAGCTTTAGCCGTCGATCGTGATTCGTTTAGTAAATATGTAACAGATGCTCTTGTAAGCCATCCAAAAGTAACAATTGTAAGTGGTGAAGTGACTGACATTCCTCAAGAACAATTACTAATTATCGCCAGTGGGCCTTTAACATCTCCAAACTTATCAGAATCTATCGGAAAAATAACAGGTAATGAATATTTGTACTTTTACGATGCCGCGGCTCCGATCGTATTAGGAGATTCTCTTGATATGAGTAAAATATATCGCGCCTCTCGTTATGGTAAGGGGGATGATGACTATTTAAATTGTCCTATGACTAAAGCTGAATATGAACTTTTCTGGCATGAGTTGACTCATGCAGAAACTGCTCCTGTCAAAAATTTTGAGAAAGCAATCTTTTTTGAAGGGTGTATGCCGGTAGAAGAAATGGCGAGTCGCGGTATTGATACTTTACGTTTTGGGCCATTGAAGCCAGTTGGGTTAGAAAATCCAACTACCGGGGAAAGACCTTACGCGGTAATACAATTACGTCAGGATAATTTTGCTGCTACTTTGTATAATATTGTTGGATTTCAAACACATTTAAAATGGCCTGAACAGGAGCGAGTCTTCCGATTGATACCTGGCTTAGAAAAAGCAGACTTTGTTCGCTTAGGTGTTATGCATCGAAATACATTTATCAATTCACCTAAAATTCTATCTACTACGCTGCAAATGATTACAAACTCCAACATATTCTTTGCAGGACAAATTACAGGTGTGGAGGGATATGTGGAGTCCGCTGCTTCCGGATTAGTAGCAGGACTTAATGCAAGTCGTTTATTATCAGGACTTGGGCCTGTAGTATTTCCGAAGGAAACAGCCCATGGAGCTTTGTGCCACTATATTACGAATGCCGAGGTAGAACATTTTCAACCTATGAATATAAATTTTGGACTATTACCACCGTGGGAGGAAAGAATACGAGATAAAAAAATAAAAAACCATTTAATTGCTCAACGCTCATTAAATGCTATTGATAAATTTAAAGAAGAATTATACAATAATCTTGCATAATTAATGTTATTGTGCTAGTATGAATTAATAAATTTTCCTACATAGCTTGACAGACGAGAGAGCCAGTCTTAGTAGTGTTTCATACTTCGACATATTTTAGAAGCATATAATTGTTATTTCGACAATTACACTATTATCTTATATTTGAAGATTGAAAAGAATGCCTCACAGCACTCTGTAATGAATTATTAGGCAGATATCGAGGGATTTTCGATTTTGCTAAATTACAAAGTGTTGAGGAGGTTCTTTTTACTCATGTAGCGAAAGAAAAATTAAAAACAGTCTATCATAATGCATATATATATGGTGCATAGGAGGCGGTATTTTTGTTTCACGCGACAACCATTGTTGCTGTAAAAAAACAAGGGAAAACGGCAATCGCTGGTGATGGTCAAGTTACTTTTGGTGGTAATACGATAATGAAACATAACGCTAAAAAGGTTCGACGTTTATATCATGGTCAAGTGTTAGCTGGCTTTGCCGGATCTGTGGCTGATGCATTTACCTTATTTGGAAAATTTGAAGTAAAGTTGGAAGAGTTCAATGGTAATTTAATGCGAGCTGCTGTTGAATTAGCTAAAGAGTGGCGTGTAGACAGAGTATTGCGTCGCTTGGAAGCATTACTTATTGTTACAGATGCAGATCATATGTTAATCATATCAGGAAATGGTGAGGTAATTGAGCCAGACGACGATGTTATGTCTATAGGTTCAGGTGGTCCTTATGCCTTAGCAGCGGCTCGGGCTTTAGTAAAACACTCTAATTTATCTGCTTCTGAAATTGCTCGAGAAGCGCTTCAAACTGCAGCAAGTATTTGTGTATATACAAATGGTAATATTACAGTTGAAGAGTTATAAAAAGGGGTGACAGTATGATTGAGATGACACCTAAACAGATTGTAATAGAATTGGATAAATATATTGTGGGACAACAACA
Organism: Pelosinus fermentans JBW45; assembly: GCF_000271665.2. Lineage (GTDB taxonomy): Bacteria > Bacillota > Negativicutes > DSM-13327 > DSM-13327 > Pelosinus > Pelosinus baikalensis. The sequence goes on from NZ_CP010978.1 coordinate 2,271,104, forward strand.
AGCAAAAAAATCAGTGGCGGTTGCACTTCGTAATCGTTGGCGTAGTAAACAATTAGCAGCAAACTTGCAAGATGAAATTGTCCCTAAAAATATCTTGATGATTGGACCGACTGGTGTAGGCAAAACTGAAATTGCGAGGCGTTTGGCTAAGTTAGTCAATGCACCCTTTGTAAAGGTGGAAGCCACGAAATTTACTGAAGTTGGCTATGTAGGCCGTGATGTTGAATCAATGGTTCGCGACCTGGTAGAAACAGCTATTCGTATGGTTAAGCATGCAAAAATGCTAGAAGTAACAGAAAAAGCACATCAGTTTGCAGAAGAGCGTATATTGGAGTTTTTTGTGCCATCTGCTAAAAAAGAAACACCACGTAACCCTTTTGAAATATTATTTGGTGGCACAACTTCGAATAACGACGTAGCATCAAATAAAGTAATCGACGAAAATGTTGAGGCTCCAATTTTAAATCGGGAATATTGGAAAAAACGATTAGATAATGGTGAATTAGAAAATGAGTTTATAGAGATAATAGTAGAAGATTCTGTAAATCCTATGATGGGAGCATTCTCTGGTGCTGGCATTGAGGAAATGGGCATTAATATACAAGATATGCTTGGAAGTTTTTTGCCTAAAAAACAAAAAAAGAGAAATGTAACAATTGCTAATGCTCGTAAAATTTTTATTCAAGAAGAAGCGCAAAAGCTTATTGACATGGACGAAGTGACTGCCATTGCGTTAGATTTAGCAGAAAACTCCGGGATTATTTTCTTAGATGAAATTGATAAAATCGTAGGTCGTGGAAAATCGTCTGGTCCCGATGTATCACGGGAAGGTGTACAACGCGATATTTTGCCTATTGTAGAAGGATCTACTGTAGTTACCAAGCATGGTCCTATAAAAACGGATCACATATTGTTTATGGCTGCAGGAGCTTTTCATATGGCAAAGCCTTCCGAATTGATTCCTGAATTACAGGGACGCTTTCCTATTCGAGTAGAGCTAACGAATTTATCAAAAGCTGATTTAAAACAAATATTAACAGAACCAGCAAATGCCTTAATTAAGCAGTATATGAGCTTGTTAGAAACAGAAAATATAAAAATTCAATTTACTGATGATGCTATTGAGGAGTTAGCGGAAATTGCTTTTGAAGTAAATGCTCAAACTGAAAATATTGGTGCTAGACGTTTGCATACTATTTTGGAAAAATTACTAGAAGATTTAGCGTTTGAAGCACCTGATATAAATGAAAAATTGGTTTTAATCAATAAAGATTATGTCAAGACCAAATTAGCGCATATTGTAGTGAATCCAGATTTAAGTCATTTTATATTATAAACTAGGTTATATAACCTAATGAAGGGTAGGAGGCAGTATTATGACAACGATGTTAGAACGTACTCGTAAAATTAATAAATTATTGCAAAAATCCGAGAAAGTGGAATATGATGAAATTTCTCGCGTGCTCAGTACAGTGATGGAAGCAAATGTGTATATTGTTGCTAAAGATGGTAAAATATTTGGATATGCTTTGTTAGGTGATTTTGAATGTGATTTAATGCGTGATAAAGTGTTATTACAAGGATGTTTTCCTGAACGGTATGTAGAATGGTTACTGCGGGTTAACGAAACATCTCCAAATCTAAGCCTTGAGGGAGGTCTTTGTTCCTTTAGTGAAGATACGGGGTGTATGTTCACAGACAAGTTTACCACTATCGTCCCTATTCACGGTGTAGGAGAACGAATTGGCACATTAATTGTAGCTAAATTTCATACTGAGTTTCAAGATGAAGATCTTGTTTTGGCTGAATATGGAGCAACCGTTGTTGGTATGGAAATTTTAAGAGATCGTAGTGGAAAGATTGAAGATGAAGCTCGTAAGAAAGCCACGGTGCAAGTAGCTCTTGGTACCCTTTCTTATTCTGAACTTGAAGCTGTTATCCACATTTTGAATGAGTTAGAAGGTAATGAAGGTTTACTAGTTGCAAGTAAAATTGCTGATCGTGTAGGAATTACTCGTTCCGTAATTGTTAATGCCTTACGTAAATTTGAAAGCGCAGGGGTCATTGAATCAAAATCATTAGGAATGAAGGGTACTTATATAAAAGTATTAAATGAGCGCTTATTTGAAGAATTGAAAAAACTTAAAAAGTAATACAATAATAAAAAGAACTGCTGCTATTGAGATAGGTTCAATAGCAGCAGTTCTTTTTTTATCTCATGGTGTTATTTGAGAAATAAAAATGATTGTTGTAAAAATTTGTAGATAGAGGGATTTCTATATCTTTTGGTAGATGTGCAAAAGACAAAAGTATTATATCATTAACAAGGGTTGATTTTTGATTATGAAGGATTTTCTGTCACTTTATAGAATTATAAGTGTGTTATAATTGTGTAAAAATTGTTGGAAATAGTATTTTAACAAAGGTATTTGAAGGATTATATAGAATAATAATGCTTAGTTCTACATTTTGTGTAATAAAATGTAATTATGTTACATGTAATATAAAATACTGGAGGATTATGTGTGTTAAATTCAATTCTAGCGTCGCCGCGAGTGTCTGTGTTAGAGCAAGCTTTATCAGCATCTTCTTTAAGGCAAAAGGTAATTAGTAATAATATCTCCAATGTTAACACGCCGGGTTTTAAGAAAAGTGAAGTGGTTTTTGAAGATTTTCTGCAAGATGCCGTAGATAACGGTAAATTACAGATGACAAAAACAAATAGTCAGCATTTGCCATTGCAAGGAAAAGGGATTCCAACTCCTGCAGTAAAGGTAATTGATAAAACTTCTTTTAGAACTGATGGCAGTAATGTAGATATTGATATTGAAATGGCGAATCTGTCAAAGAATAATATCTATTATAACGCAGTAGTACAACAATTAAGTGGTTATTTCACAGGGATTAAGTCCGCGATAAAAGAAGGGAGAGGATAAGTATGGGAATGTTTGGTGCTATTGATGCAGCAGCATCAGGTTTAACAGCAGAACGACTTAGAATGGATGTAATCTCTAATAATATTGCTAATGTTAATACGACTCGTACTAGCCAAGGAGGAGCCTATCGACGTCAAATGGTTGTGTTTTCTCCGCGAGAAAATCAAGCAACATTTTCCCAGGTTTTATCTGAAAAGTTAGGTAATGATGTTGGAAATGGAGTTAGAGTGGTTGGAATTACTGAAGATACTTCTGCAGCTCGCTTAATCTATGACCCCGCACATCCAGATGCAAATCAAGATGGATATGTGGAAATGCCGAATGTTAACGTTGTATCTGAAATGGTAGATATGATTACGGCTACTAGGGCTTATGAAGCAAATGTCACTACGATTAATACAGCGAAAAGTATGGCTCTTAAAGCATTAGAAATTGGAAAATAATGGAGGTTGACATTTGTGCGTATAGAGGCACTTAAATTAACGCCAGTCAATTCGAACATGGTTGAAAAAGTTACGCCTCAAATAGAAGAGGGTAAGAAGAACTTTGGAGAATTCTTAACAGAGGCGCTTGGTGAAGTGAACAGTTTGCAGCAAGATGCGGCAAAGGCTTCGTTTGATCTAGCAGCAGGGAAATTGCAAGACATCTCTCAAGTGACGATAGCGGCAGAAAAAGCAACAATAGCAATGCAGCTAACGATGCAGGTCCGCAATAAAGTGGTTGACGCATATCAAGAAATTATGCGTATGCAGGTATAATTATGACAATATTTTTGTTGATTTGAAAGGGTGGAGACAATGGCAGATTGGAAAGAGCAGTCTCTGCGCTTGTGGCAAAACCTGGGTAAAAAAGAAAGATATATGATTCTTGGCTCGGCTATACTTATATTTGCAATTATTTTAGCGTGGAGTTTTTGGTGGGGTGGTCGCCCGGATCTTGTACCTTTATTTACTGAGATGGAAGCTAAAGATGCTGGTGAGGTAAGCGCAAAATTAAAGGAAATGAAAGTTACCCATGAAATTGGTGGTAATGGAAATGCAATTATGGTTCCTGCAAAAGATGTTTACCGCATCCGGTTGGATTTGGCCAGCCAAGGTTTGCCACGAGGCAATAAGGGCTTTGAAATATTTGAACAAAGTAAGTTTGGTGCTACTGAATTTCAAAATAAAGTGAATTTGGTGCAAGCATTACAAGGTGAATTAGCTCGTACAATTGAACAATTATCAGAAGTGGAAAAAGCTAGGGTACATATAGTTCTTTCGGAAGATAGTTTGTATAAGAAGAATGAAAAACCTGCAACAGCTTCTATTATGATTAAACTACGTACGGGGGCTCAACTATCAAAGGATCAAATAAAAGGTATTGTTAATTTAGTAGCTCATAGTATACAAGGGTTAAAACCTGAGAATATAACTGTGGTGGATCAGTTGGCTCGTGTACTTAATGAAGAGAATGACTCTAATGGAGTCTCTGGAGCAAATGTGACATTAACGCAAATTGAAATGACTAAAAAAGTACAAGATAGTTTGCAAAAAGATGTGCAGTCTCTATTAGAGCAAGTTTTAGGAGCCAATAAAGCTGCGGCAAGGGTAAATGTTGAGTTAAGTTTCGATCAACGTGTTGTAGATCGACAAACCTTTGAACCAGTAGTAGATGACAAAGGAATTATACGCAGTTCTCAAGAAATGAATGAAAATTTTACAGGCAGTGCACCCAATACTCCAGGTGGAGTGCCGGGAACGACTACAAATGTACCTGGTTATGTGACAGCCAATACAAATCAGTCCAATTATGAGAAAAAAGAAGTAATCCGCAATTATGAAATTAATGAAACAAAAGAAAAAGTTGTAGCAACGCCAGGATCTATTAAGCGGCTCACTGTGGCAGTCTTGGTTGATGCTAGTGTGAATCGGGCACAGCAAGATAGCATTCTAAGGACTGTGAGTTCTGCAATTGGCATTAATAATGCAAGAGGCGATACTGTTTCCGTTGAGAGCATAACCTTTAATACAGAGGCGGCAGATAAACAGCGTAGAGAAGAAATGGAAGCTGAAAGTCAACAACGGCAAGCTTTATGGTTGAAGATAGCATTAGCCGTAGCGACGGTTCTAGGAATTCTATACATTCTTCGTATGCGTGCTCTTCGCAAAAGGCAAGAAGAAGAAAAAATGGAAGAAGAAATTGCTGCTGCAACTGAATCAATGTCAATAGAAACGCCTGAAATGACAGCTCAGGAAATACAATTATCTGAACAGCGTAAAGAACTTGAAAGGCTGGCCAAAGCTAAACCTGAAGAGGTAGCGCAGTTAATTAGAGTTTGGTTGTCCGAAGAGTAGAGCGGGGGTAAGTATGTACCAATCAAATGAATTAAGTAATAAGCAAAAAGCGGCTATCTTATTGATAGCCCTTGGTCCCGAGGTTTCTTCTCAGGTTTTTAAGCATCTTAAAGAGGATGAAATGGAGAAGCTTACTCTAGAAATTGCTAATCAACGAAAAGTAACGCAAGAACAAAAAGAAAAAGTGTTAGCTGAATTTCATCAAATGTTAGTGGCAAATAATTATATTTCTTCTGGTGGCTTGGATTATGCTCGTGAAATCTTGGAAAAGGCGCTTGGTGCTGAAAAAGCAGTCTCTATTATTAATAGATTAACTTCAAGTTTGCAAATTAGACCTTTTGATTTCGCACGTAAAACAGATCCGGGACAATTGCTGAATTTTATTCAAAATGAGCATCCACAAACGATTGCTTTAATTATGTCATACTTACAAGCAGAACAATCAGGAACGATTTTATCATCTTTACCGCCGGATCGGCAGGTTGATGTGGCGAAACGGATCGCAACGATGGATCGTACGTCTCCTGATGTATTGAAAGATGTTGAACGCATTTTGGAACGTAAATTATCAGCTATGGTTACTCAAGATTTTACATCTGCTGGTGGTGTTGACTCCATTGTAGAAATACTTAATCGAGTTGACCGATCAACAGAAAGAACGATTATGGAAAACCTAGAGGTACAAAATCCTGAGCTTGCTGAAGAAATCAAACGCCGCATGTTTGTCTTTGAAGATATTGTATTGCTGGATGACAGATCCTTGCAATTGGTGTTGCGTGAGATTGAAAGTAAAGACTTGGCATTAGCTCTGAAAGCATCTTCAAATGAAGTTGCAGGTAAAATCTACAAAAACATGTCAAAACGTGCTGCTGACATGTTGCGTGAAGAAATCGAATATATGGGGCCAGTAAGAATTAGAGACGTTGAAGAAGCCCAACAAAAAATTGTTAATGTTATCCGTCGTCTGGAAGAGTCTGGAGAAATCGTTGTGGCACGTGGCAAAGGGGACGAGATCATTGGCTAATATTATACGATTTGCTTGTATGCAAGTGGAACCTTTGATAATAAATAATAATATGGTTATAGATGATAATGTTGAAGTAACTAAAGAATTAATTGAGGTTTCAGTGGATACTTCAGTGGCAGATGAAATAATAGCTTCGGCGAAAGAAGACGCAGCTGTTATTATTGATGAAGCTAAGAAGGATGCAAATCAATGCATTCATGAGGCAAACCAGCAAGTAGAGCAATTAAAACAACAAGCCCATGATGATGGATATCAAAAAGGATATCAGCAAGGGATCGAGCAGGGAAAACAATCAGGATTAGAGGAAATGCAGTCTCTGATTGATAATGCTGTTGAAAAAACGCAGCAAATGTTAACTCTTGGGGAAAAAGAAGCTAAAGAAATGATTTTAGCTGCAGAAAGGCAAATAATCGAAATTGCACTGGCTGTTGCCGGTAAAGTGCTGGCTTGCCAGATTGAAGAGAATCCTCTGATTGTACTGCCAATTGTCAAAAATGCGTTGGAAAAAGTCAAGGATCAGGAGCAAATTGTTCTTAGAGTGAGTAATAATGATTTTGATATCGTATTGCAAGCGAAACAGGAATTCCAAAATATGGTGGGATGTGAGCAGGCGTTAACAATTGTAGCCGATCGTACGATTACAGCAGGCAGTTGTGTGATTGATACATCCTATGGTGTGGTTGATGCTAAAATTGATACCCAGTTTGATGCACTTCGCAAAGCATTGCAAGGAGTGTTGCCATGAAGTCCTTTGATAATGAGAAATATCTAAATGTAATACAAAGCGCTGAGACAATGAAAATAGCTGGTAAAATAACACAAATCGTCGGTTTAGTGATTGAATCCCAAGGTCCTAGTGTTAACTTGGGGGATTTATGTTATATATCTCCGCGGAATGCAGGAGACGCAATTCCTGCTGAAGTCGTTGGATTTCGTCATAATAGGGTTTTATTGATGCCGATTGGTGAAATGCAAGGAATAGGACCGGGATGTGAGGTTTTTTCAGCTCATCAATCCTTAAAAGTTAATGTAGGACATCATTTACTAGGTCGCATCCTGGATGGTTTAGGCAATCCTATGGATGATAAAGGACCTTTAGCGATAAAAGAAGAGTATCCATTGCATAGTGCTCCGCCTCATCCTTTATCTCGCAGGCGCATTGAAAAAAAGTTATCAGTAGGTGTGCGAGCGATTGATGGTTTAATAACCTTAGGAAGAGGGCAGCGAATCGGTATTATGGCAGGCAGTGGTGTTGGGAAGAGTACATTGTTAGGCATGATCGCTCGTAATACGGAAGCGGATATTAATGTTATTGCTTTAGTTGGTGAGCGGGGAAGAGAAGTTAGAGAATTCATTGAACGAGATTTAGGAGAAGAAGGACTAAAACGCTCAGTGGTGGTTGTCGCTACATCTGATCAACCTGCTTTGGTGCGTATCAAAGGGGCAATGACTGCTACAGCTATTGCAGAGTATTTTCGTGATCAAGGCTTAGATGTTGTATTAATGATGGATTCGGTTACCCGTTTTGCCATGGCACAACGAGAAGTTGGATTAACTGTTGGTGAACCTCCTGCTACTCGTGGTTACACTCCATCTGTTTTTGCGATGCTGCCCAAACTGCTAGAGCGTTCTGGGACGGGTGAGAACGGTTCAATTACCGGTATTTACACGGTTCTGGTAGACGGTGATGATATGAATGAACCCATAGCGGATGCTGTACGCAGTATTTTAGATGGACATATTGTATTAGACCGTGGTATAGCTGCACAAAATCATTATCCAGCCATTGATGTTCTGGGAAGTGTAAGTCGGGTAATGTTAGACATTGTAGAAAATGAACACTATAAGGCAGCACAAAAAATGCGTTCAATTATGGCCACCTATCGTGAAGCTGAAGATTTAATTAATATTGGTGCATACGCAACAGGCAGTAATGTTAATATTGACAATGCGATTGCTGCGATTGATTCTGTTAAAGCTTTTTTGCAACAGGATGTTTACGAAAAAATGTCTGCAGATGAAACAATTGAAAAATTGCTATCGTTAACATCTTAAGTAAGGTTTTGAGGTGTGAAATAGGATGAAATCATTTAAATTTCGATTAGAAGCCTTACTCAAATTTCGCAAAATGCAAGAAGAACAGGCACAAATTTCATTTTGGCAAGCGACAAATCAATTTCGAATCGAAAAAGAAGAACTGGCAAAATTAGAAGAAAATGTACTGCAAAATATGAATTTATTGCGCAATTTTCAGCAGAATTTATTATCGATTGAAACTTTTAAGTCATTTCATCATTATTTTGATAAAATGAAAAAAGAAATTCAACAGCAAAATGAGTCTGTTAAACGTGCTGATGAATATAGACAAGAATGTTTAAAGAACCTTGAAGAAGCCGTAAAAGGTCATAAAGTTGTAGAAAAATTTCGCGAGAAAAAAATACAAGATTATCAAGCAGAATTACTAAAAGAAGAGCAAAAAATATTAGATGAAATAGGATTACAACTTTATGTAAGAGAAAAGTAGGGTGATCAAATGGAGAGTATAAGCAGAGTTTTACAACGGATCAATACCATTGAACAACGATTTAATCATTCTTCTGCGAATGGGCATGATTTTTCTGCGGTATTGGCAGGAGTTCAAGCAAAGGACTCTATAAATGAAAAGAACTTTGCTTCAGATGATATTAGTAAAATCATTGATTATACAGCTAAAAAATATGGAGTCGATTCTAAGCTGGTTATGGCTGTTGCAAAAGTAGAGTCTAATTTATCGCCGGATGTTGTTTCGTCGGCTGGTGCGGTAGGTGTAATGCAATTAATGCCTGAAACTGCGCAAGGATTGGGTGTTCGTAATAGTAAAGATCCACGTGACAATATTGACGGTGGCGTTCGTTATCTGAAGCAATTAATTACCTCTTTTGATGGTGATATAACGAAGGCAGTAGCTGCTTATAATGCAGGACCCCAGGCCGTAACAAAATATAATGGTATTCCTCCTTATACAGAAACAAAAGAATATGTAGCTAAAGTAATGTCATTAGTGAAATAGTATGAATCACATGGGTGAAACAGTCTTCAAAGGTAGGTAACAATATGGCAAAAAAAGTGACGCCTGATTCTCAAATAAAAATAAATATGAGCACGCCTGATAAACCTAAAAAAAAGCTAGGAACAATAGTTAAAGTACTAATAGCGATCATAATACTGTTACTCATAGCTGCTGTTGGTTTTGCCCTGGGAGTTTATTTGAATGTAATTGATATGAAAGGCATAACTGAAAAATGGAAATTAAATGAATATCCGGTGGTTGGACAGTACTTTCCTCAGCCTAAAACTAATTTTGAGACTGTTGAGTTAGATGAACAAAACCAAGAGGAAACTCCTCTTGAGGCAAAAGTAGTACCGCCAGCAGTAGTCCCCAACATCTCTCCTGCCTTGCCAGCAATTGTGGATGACTCTGAACTGCAAAAGCAAGCTAAGCTAAAACAGCAAGAAGAGGCAAAACGCATTTCTAAATTGGCAAGATTATATGGTGGGATGAAGCCTGACGAGGCCGTTGTTATTTTGAATCAGTTAGATGATCGTTCAGTACTGGCGATTTTAAATAAAATGGAAGATGAACAAGTTTCAAAAATTTTACCTTTATTTAGTCCGGAACGTGCTGCTGTTCTTACCCAAACCATGCTCAGAGGTGGGAACTTGAATTAATTTTTAACATATATAGTAATGAAAGGAGGTGAAAAAAATGGCTATAATGGCAAATGTAACTCCCATAGAGGTTAAACCAAACACGTCCTCACAAGCATCTACGAGCAAAAAAAATAATTCTTCCAGCAATAAGTCTGGAGTGGATTTTGGTAAGGTATTAAACAACCAATCAGATAAAAGCGAAAAAGAAGACGCAAGTACTAAGACTGATTCTGCTGCAGCTCAATTAATTTCAGGAATGATGGGGCTGAATGCACAGGTTAATGCAGCGCCAATTCAAAGTAATGAGAACCTTATCGCAGAGCTGCCCACAGATGATGCTGAAGGGCAATTGGTTACTACCACCAATACTAATCAACTAACTGAATCAGTAGGGAAGACTAATGTTCGATTGGATGTAGCTACTGGTATGAATACTTCTCAAAAACAATTGGCAGCCTTATTGACAAAAGGGACAGATGTAAATGTGGCAGCGGGCAATACTAATGCTAATCAATTTACAATGCAGTTACAAGAATTATTGCAAAATAAGCAGTTGACAGAACAAGCACAAGTTAGTGATCCTTCTTTAAGCAAAGCAAGTGTGACAACTAATAATGCTTTATTAGAAACAGTACCTTCCTTTGCCCTTGTTAACAGTAACGGAGTAGGAAAAACTAATAATATGCCACAAGCTGATAATAAAAAGACAACACAAACTCAGGCAGGAGTAGCGACGCTAGATATTACTCAGTTGATTGATTCGGTTGATGCAAAACCGGTCGCAACATCTCCCTTATTAACCAATGTTGTTAGTGCGGTGGAGAATGTGAGTGAGAGTGGTACCATGTTATTAGGTGCTAAAGAACAATTAAGTGTAGAGAGTCTACTTCCCAATCAAACCACGAATACCTCAGATACTTTTGCGGGTGCCTTAAATCAGCAGGTAATGAAAAATGAAAATCAAGTTGTTGTTTCCGTCGGAAAACAAGTAACGCAGCAACCAGTAAAAGATTCATACCATGTTGCCTCGCAGATTGTTGATCAGGCTCGCTTAATTTCTGGACAAAAGAATACAGAAATGATTATTCAGCTAAAACCAGAACATTTGGGAGAACTGACTCTTAAAGTAACCGTGGAAAGTGGTGTGGTTAGTGCGAGCTTCCATTCGAATAATAGTGAAGTACGTAATATTATTGAAGCATCCCTTCCGCAACTAAAACAAGAGTTATCGAATCAAGGTTTAAAAATTGAAAATGTGGATGTATATGCGGGTTTAGGAGACTTCTTTTCTAATGGACAGCATGAAAGCCGACAAAAACCGGAAGTAAAAGTGCAAAATAAAAAGATTGAAGAAGATTTTCTTGATGCCTTAGATGATTCTACTAGTGTAGTGGAATCTAGCTCAGAAGGATCTGGTGTAGATTACCGGATATAAAAAAGGAGATGATATTATGTCCAATGTAGTTAATAATACAACCAATACAAGTACATCTACTAATACATCTACCAGTGCAACAGCGAAGACTTCAAATAGTTCTTTAGGAAAAGATGATTTTTTGAAATTACTTATTACGCAACTTCAGTATCAAAACCCACTGGATCCTATGGATAATACAGCATTTGTTGCCCAAATGGCACAATTCTCCAGCTTAGAGCAAATGCAAAATTTAAATGCTACAATGGCTAAGATGCAAGCCAGCAATCTGATCGGCAGTACAATCAATTTTTCAAATGACAGCGGCAATTCGATTACAGGGGTAGTGGGAGGAACAAGCACCGCTTCTGGAGTGACTAGTTTGGTTGTTGGAGTAGATGCTGTACAATATCCAGCCTATCTTCCTGCCACAACAGGCGAATTAGTTAATTGCGCAGTTAGTTGGACTGATAGCAGCAAGGTTTCACATTCAGGAGTAATTCAGAGCGCAACGGTTGATAGTAATGGAACCGTGCAGGTTACAGCAGTAGAAACGGATTCAAGTGGAGCAGTGCTAAAGGATTCAAATGGAAAAATAGTAACAAGTACCTTTGCATCAAAGCAAATTACTAGGCTGATTGTTCCAACAACAGTTGATTTGAGTAAAGTAACTGAGACTACAAAATAGTTAAGTCAACAGGAGGTTAGAGATATGACTGACAATAGTATATATCGCCTGCAACAGTCTATGACTCCTGTAAGCCCGATTGCTGGAAAGTTAATCAATAATGCAAAAAATAATCAAGGGAAACAAAATGTTGCACCTTTTGATCAAATTTTATCCCAAGAGTTAACAGGTGTAAAATTTTCTCAGCATGCTCTGCAACGGCTGCAAAGTAGGAATATTAAACTGGGGCAGACGGAGTTACTTAAATTAAATGAAGCTGTGGAAAAAGCTTCGCAAAAAGGTGCGAATGAATCTTTGGTATTCATGAGTAATAGTAATCTAGCCTTAGTGGTGAGTGTGAAAAATAAAACAGTGATTACGATTATGGATGGTGCAAATAGCAAAGATAATGTATTTACGAATATTGATAGTGCGGTAATTGTGTAAGGCTGGACCTCTGATGGAGAGCCTTTGACTGTTGAGTGATTGATACAGTCACAAATATAAAAAAGTGAGGTTGATTTATTATGATGCGTTCCTTGTACGCTGCAGTTTCTGGTTTAAAAGGGAATCAAACCTATATGGATGTTATTGGTAATAATATTGCAAATGTAAATACAACTGGCTACAAATCGTCTAATGTTACATTTCAAGATATGCTGAGTCAAACACTTCAGGGAGCCTCCAGTCCTTCAGGTACTCAGGGAGGGACAAATCCCATGCAGGTAGGTCTGGGTGTTGGTGTTGCCAGTATTAGTACCAACTTTACTGACGGCAGCACACAGCCAACAGGTATATCAACAAACCTGGCAATTTCAGGTGATGGGTTCTTTGTTGTAGGTACCCCTACGAATCAAATGTATACGCGAAGCGGTGATTTTACGACGGATGAGCAAGGAAATTTCCTTAATAGTGCAGGATATAGTGTATTAGGTTGGTCAGCTAATGCTTCTGGTGTTATTGATACTACCCAGCCAATATCAGCGTTGCAAATACCAGTAGGTTCAACAATGCCTGCTAAAGTATCTACTACAATTACCCTTACTGGTAATTTAAATGGGGGTGCTACTGCATTAGATGTAGATCAAGTGAAGAGTGATGCTGATGCTGCTGTCACAGCGGCTAATGCATTAGTAGCGGCAGTTCCAGCAGCAAGTACAGCCGCACACACAGCAGCGGTTGCTGCACAAACAGCTGCTGTGACAGCAGCAACAGCAGCACAAAATTTAGTTGATGGTACTGGTACAGCAGCAGCAGCCTTAGCTGCGGCTAATGCTGCTGCTACTGCGGCGCAAACAGCAGCCAGTGCAATTGCAGCAGATCCAGCAGCGGCAGCAGCGGCTACTGCACAAGCTACTACCTTATCCACAACTACAAGCGCAACTGTAGCCTCAGCCACAGCTGCATCTAGCAACGATTCGGTTCAACCAGTTTCTCTTGATGTATTTGATACGCAAGGAAATAAATATACATTAACAGGTACAATTACGAAAACTGCAGATAATACCTGGACATTTACACCAGCGTCAAAAATCATTGGTGGTACTGATGGAAAAACTGTAGTCGCTAATGTTACCGGAGGATCATCGACAATTAAATTTAATTCAGATGGTACGTTTGATACCAGTACTGTATTTAATGCTTTAACAATTAATCCAGCGGGCGGACCATATGCAGGAGCAGGTGCTTTCACAGTGCAGCCTAGCGGTTCAACGACGAGTCCGCTGACTCAAAATGGCAGTGATTCTACTGCGAAAATTAGCGATACCGATGGTTATGCCGCTGGTACCCTAAATGGAAAGACCATTTCAACTACTGGTGAGATTATTGGTAGTTTTACCAATGGGAAAACACAGGCCATTGGACAGGTCGCTTTGGCTGTATTTAATAATCCTGATGGTTTGCTTTCTGCGGGAGGTAATTTATATACAAAAACTACCAATTCAGGAGAGGCTCAGATTGGTAAGGCAGGTACTGGGGGACGTGGTAAATTTACCCCTGGCAGCTTGGAAATGTCCAATGTGGATTTGGCGCAGCAATTTACAAACATGATCGTTGCGCAGCGTGCATTCCAGGCTAATTCTAAAATTATTACGACTGATGATAATATGTTGGAAGAACTTGTAAACCTTAAACGTTAATAAATAGGTAAGGGGGGCGAAAATCCCCCCTTCTATAAAATGTGAATGTATGGAGGCTTTTTTATGATAAAAGTAGCGCGTCTTAAATCCCAAGAGGAATTTGTATTAAATGCGGAATTGATTGAAACGATTGAAGAAACTCCTGATACAGTGATTACCCTTACGAGTGGTAGAAAGCTGATTGTCGAAGAAACCATGGATGAAGTAGTGCGTAAAGTAATGGACTATCGTCGAGCTATTTTTGGTAAGTTTAGATAGATATATCTTATTGCTAAAAATACTGTCTGTTTATCAAGAATGAAAATTATATGATAAATAAAAGTTTTATTGTCATTTTAATAAGTTGAAAGATGAGTAGTAAAAAGCTGTACTAAGTGTATTAGCGTTTAACAGATATGTGTAGTCTAAAATGGGGGTGTAACAGTGGCTGATGGTCAAAAGAAATTTCCAATGATGCTTATGGTAGGGATGATTGTATTTGGTTTATTATTGGCTGGGGGGATTTCCTACTTTATTGCGACTAAAATTGTTGCTGATAAAGCGGTGGACAAGAAAAGTTCTCAACGAGAATCAGGTGTTTTTGTAAAATTGGGTGATGCAAAAGATGGGCTGTTGATTAATATTGGCGGTGCAAGTAGTGGACGTTACTTGAAAATTGGACTTATTGTAGAGTTAAGACCTGACAAAAAGGCTACTACTGTAGCTGCCACTGGAAAAATGCCTTCACCAGAAGAAATAAAACTTGCAGATACAGCTGTTTATGTATTACGATCTTTAAAAATCGAAGATTTTGATCCTCTCAAGCAAGAACAGTTAAAAGAACTTTTGAAAAATGAAATTAATAAATCTTTTGGTGATGATCGAGTGTATGACGTATATATAACCAATTTTGTTTTGCAGTAGATTTAGAATGTATACCGTATTATAATATGTAATAGAGTGGTGGAAAGGAGAGAACGTATTGGCAGGTTCAGATGTGTTATCCCAATCTGAAATTGATGATCTGTTATCTGCATTATCTACAGGCGTAGTATCAGCCGAAGAAATAAAAGATGAGCAGAAACAAAGAAAAATAAAAGTCTATGATTTTAAGCGCCCAGATAAATTTTCTAAGGATCAAATTCGTACCTTATATATGCTGCATGAAAATTTTGCTCGTCTTATGAACACTTACCTTTCCGCACATCTTCGGACGCTTGTACATATTGATGTAGCTTCTGTTGATCAATTAACGTATGAAGAATTTATTCGTTCATTGCCCAATCCAAGTGTTATTGGTGTTTTTCAAATGCGCCCTCTTAAAGGGAATGCGATTTTGGAGCTAAACCCGAATGTGATTTTTTCGATTATTGATCGCTTGTTTGGCGGTCCCGGCTTACCTCCTGCTAAAACACGATCATTAACTGACATTGAAGAAGCGATTGTTAAAAGAGTGATAAACAAAACGCTAGAATGTTTTTCAGACGCTTGGAAGCAAGTGGTTGCGATTGAGCCTAAGTTAGAAATTATAGAATCCAATCCTCAATTTACTCAAATTGTTCCGCCTAATGATATGGTCGTTATTATTACATTACATGTGAAGATTGGCCAAGTAGAAGGACTAGTTAATATTTGTATTCCATATTTAGTGCTTGAGCCCATCATGTCGAAATTGACTACTACCTATTGGGTTGCTTCTTCCGTTGCTAAACAAGCATTGCCTGAGCATATTAATGCAATACAGCGTAAGTTAGAAAAAGCTTTTATTCCTCTATATGTAGAATTAGGAAGAACGACAGTTACTGTGCAGGAATTATTAGGTTTAGTGGTGAATGATGTATTGCAGTTAGAGAGTAAAATAGAAAACGATCTGAATGTAATTGTAGGTCAACGCGAAAAGTTTAGAGGGAAACCAGGACTCTCAGGACATAAGGTTGCATTACAAATAACACAAGTAATTTCAGAAGGAGATGAAAATTATGACTGAAGGCTTTCTATCCCAAGACGAGATTGATGCCTTACTAAGGGGAGAAGCTACTTCATCCTCTTCAACACCTGAGTTATCCGCAATGGAGCAAGATGCCCTTGGTGAAATTGGTAATATTTCTATGGGAAGTGCGGCAACTACATTGTCTGTATTGCTTGGACGCCGGGTATCTATTACTACACCGCGTGTGTCTGTTTCTAATTTAGAGGAGATCAAGGGGCAATATCCTTTGCCGTATTTGGTTATTGAAGTTGGATATACACATGGCATCGTAGGGACTAATGTTTTAGCGATTCGAGAACAGGACGCATTAATTATTGCAGATTTAATGATGGGGGGGGATGGACTCAATCCACCTACCGAATTAAATGAATTATACATGAGTGCCGTAAGTGAGGCTATGAATCAGATGATGGGTGGAGTAGCGACATCTATGTCAACTGTGTTCCGGAAAAAAATAGACATTGCTCCGCCGAATGTAAATTTGATTGATTTTGCAGTTGCTTCTAGCATTACAAATGCTGTTGGCACCGATGACAACATTGTTCGTGTCGCTTTTCGTATGGAAGTGGAAGATTTAATTGATAGTGAAATTATGCAAATTTTACCGATTGATGTAGCAAAAGAAATGGTGGACAGCCTTATGAATGCCGTACAACCACCAGCAGCTGCACCAGTTGCAGAAGCTCCCAAGACTGCAGATGCATCGTCATCTCAAGCCCAGACTGCAAAAGCCCAGCAGCAAGTGGCAGCGGCTTCAGTCGCAAAACAGCATATACAGCCTGTTAATGTACAACCTGTACAATTTGCTCCTCTAGTACAGGGGACGATGCCGGTCACTGATACCAATATTGAACGTATTATGGATGTGCCATTACAAGTGACGGTAGAACTTGGCAGAACTCGTAAATTAATTCGTGATATTCTAGAATTAGCACCTGGTTCAGTAATGGAGCTGGATAAACTAGCTGGTGAGCCTGTAGATATACTAGTGAATGGGAAACTTATTGCCAAGGGTGAAGTTGTAGTAATAGATGAAAATTTTGGGGTAAGAATTACTGATATTATAAGTCCACTAGAGCGGACCTATAATTTACAATAGTTATGATTGTTGATAATGATAATAGAGTAATCAGGAGGAGATAAAATAATGGCGACTAGAGTGTTAATTGTTGATGATGCTGCATTTATGCGTATGATGGTTAAAGATATTTTGAGTAAAAATGGATATGAGATCGTAGGTGAGGCGGAAAATGGAGTAAAGGCATTAGAAAAGTACCAAGAACTAAAGCCAGATCTTACGACTATGGATATTACTATGCCAGAAATGGATGGTATAACTGCAGTGAAAGAAATTAAAAAAATTGATCCTAACGCAAAAGTCATTATGTGTAGTGCGATGGGGCAACAAGCAATGGTTGTTGAAGCGATTCAGGCAGGTGCTCGCGATTTTATTGTTAAGCCTTTTCAGCCAGATCGAGTATTGGAAGCTGTTCGCAAAGCGGTTGGTTAATAATGAATAAGAACAAATACCGAGTTTTCTGGAGGCTTTTCTTACTGCTATTTTGCATTGGAATCTTTTTTTATGGACAAGTTTATGCGGCAGAATCCAATGGCGATTATTTACAATACCAAGAGCCTAAGCCTGTGACTTCAACGTCTTGGCTTTCTACGGTTTCCTATGTTCTTTCTTTACTAATAACCTTTGCTGCTGTTATTGGTCTTGCATATTTTGCTTCCCGTTTTTTAGGAAAAAAATTGGGAAGCTTATCTGCTAGTGGCAGTAGTAGAATCATTAATACATTATCATTTGGTGCCAATCGTGCTGTTTATACAGTGGAGATTGCAGGAAAATTTTTGGTACTAGGCGTTACTGATCATGCGATTACTGTATTGCAGGAAATAACAAACCCTGAGGAAATTGAAAAAATGAAAGCAGAACAATTAACAGTACCCATAAATCAATTCGATACTATTTTTCAAAAGCAGCTTGCTTCTCTGCAACGATTTTCACAAACTTTTCCTACTGCTTTTGGTGATCTGCAGAGTAAACAAAAACATGAAAGTGGGAAGAGGTAAGTGGCTAAAATTCAAAATGCTATGATTGTTGTTACTGTTTTCATTAGTTTATTTGTTATACCAGCATTGGCAAATGCCGCACCTTTAGTTCCTCTTCCTAATATTAATGTTGAAGTAGGGGCCGCTACTGAGCCTAAGGATGTTGCACTTAGTTTGCAGATTTTACTCACGATGACGGTATTAACGTTAGCGCCGTCGATTTTGATTATGATGACTTCATTTACACGCATCATTGTTGTCTTATCTTTTCTGCGTAGTGCTCTTGCGACACAGCAAATGCCGCCAAATCAAGTTCTGGTTGGTATGGCATTATTTTTAACTTTTTTTACAATGTCTCCCTATCTTGAACAGTCAAATCAAAATGGGCTGCAGCCATATTTAGCTGGCAGCATTACTCAAGAAGCTGCAATGACGGAAGTTTTAAAACCAATGCGTGAGTTTATGTTTAAGCAAACACGGGAAAATGATTTGGCGTTGTTTGTAAATTTATCAGAAGGTGTTCGACCTAATTCACCAGAAGATGTTCCGACAACGACGTTAATACCATCGTTCATAATTAGTGAGCTAAAGACGGCATTTCAAATAGGATTTTTGATTTATATTCCTTTCATTGTTATTGACATGGTGGTTGCAAGCACATTGATGTCCATGGGGATGATGATGCTGCCTCCAGTCATGATCTCTCTGCCATTTAAGTTATTATTATTTATCTTAGTGGATGGTTGGCACTTGATTATTCTCTCATTAATTAATAGTTTCCACTAAAGGAGGAAATATGTCAGGTGATTTAGCAATACAAATTGGCCGCGAGGCATTAACCATGGTAATGCTGATTGCTGCTCCTATGTTAGGATTAGGTTTGTTAGTGGGGATTTTAGTAAGTATTTTTCAAGCGACTACTCAGATTCAAGAGCAAACCTTAGTATTTATTCCTAAAATTATAGCAATTTTTGTCGCGATATTGGTCTTTGGCCCGTGGATGTTAAGTTTGATGGTTGATTATACTCGCGAGATTTTTATCAACCTACCAAACTTGGTACGTTAACGTAAGGGGTAATTATTTGTGGATCTTTTTGCACTTCTGCAAAATCAAGTAGCTTTTTTCTTGTTAATTTTTGTTCGTATAACTGGCATCTTCATGATGACTCCTATTTTTGGCAGCCGAAACATTCCAGTCAGTATTAAAGCTGGATTGTCATTAATCCTCACATATATATTATTTCCCATCGTATTTAATGATAGTGCTGCAATACCTAATGATTTCCTTCCTTACATTTTTATTGTAATAGGAGAGCTTCTTATCGGATTAACCATAGGCTTTTTAAGTTCATTGGTTTTTTCTGCTATACAAATGGCAGGACAATTACTGGATATGCAGATTGGATTTGGGGTTATTAATATTATTGATCCCCAATCTGGCGGTCAAGTACCTTTAGTTGGTAACTTCAAGCATATGCTGGCATTGATTATTTTCCTAGCAACGAATGGACATCATGTGTTACTATCTGCTTTGTTTGTCAGTTTTAAGTTAATGCCAGTCACTGGTGTGGTAGTTAAAGCGGCTCTAACAAATTTTGTAGTTGATATGGTGGGAGGCACTTTTATTATTGCCATGAAAATTAGTTTGCCTATACTTATTTCGCTGGTAATAACGGATGTAGCTCTTGGTATTTTGGCCCGTACGATGCCGCAAATGAACATATTTGTGGTTGGTGTGCCAGGAAAAATTCTTGTTGGTTTATTTGTTCTATCTTTAGCATTACCTTTTTATATATTTTTTTTGGAGATGGCGTTTAATGGGATGTATAAAGATATTTTCCGACTTCTTTCCATGTTCTAGCAAGATACAATTACAACCATTTTCTAAGAATGTATCCTTCGATTTACAGCTGTTTGCCGGAGAAAAAACCGAAGAGGCTACGTCTAAGCGAAAGGGAGAAGCTAGGCAAAAAGGACAAGTTGCTAAAAGTACGGAAGTTAACTCGGTATTTATTATTTTAGCAGCATTTTTTACATTAAAGCTAATTGGTTCTTATATTTATGATGAGCTCACGAGATACATGCAACTTAGTTTTTCTAATGTTGCAATGGCCGATATGACGATTAATTCCATTCGGGAAATATTCCTTGGTTTTGCCATTGTCTTTTTAAAGACAGCATTGCCAGTTATGTGTGTGATCTTGATTGTGTCATTGACGATTAATTTTATTCAAGTTGGCTTTCTTTTTTCTTTTGAGCCTCTTATGCCTAAATTGAGTAAACTTAACCCTATTTCGGGATTTGGACGTTTATTCTCAAAACGCTCATTAGTGGAACTCGTAAAATCTTTATTTAAAATAATCATTATCGGCTACTTTATTTATCGATTTATGAGAAAACAAATTGAGCAGATTCCTAGCTTAATCAGTGCTGAGCTCATTGATTCGTTACATTTAGCGGCATCCTTAATTTTAAATCTGGTATTTCAAATTAGTGCAGTAATGCTTGTCTTGGCTGCATTTGATTATTTTTATCAATGGTGGGAACACAAGGAAAGCTTAAAGATGAGTAAAGATGATATTAAACAAGAATTTAAGCAGTCAGAAGGTGACCCGCTGATTAAAGGGAAAATAAAACAGCGACAGCGAGCAATGTCGATGCAGCGCATGATGCAGGAAGTTCCAAAAGCAGATGTCATTGTAACAAATCCTACTCACTTTGCTGTTGCCTTAAAATATGAAAAATCTATGGCGGCTCCCGTTATCGTAGCAAAAGGTCAAGATCTAATTGCTCAAAGAATTAAAGCGATTGCCAAAGAAAATAAAGTAGTAATTGTTGAGAATAAAGTTTTAGCAAGGGCTTTATATGCGGCAGTAGATATTGGTTATCCTGTGCCACCAGAATTATATCAAGCTGTTGCAGAAGTTTTAGCATATGTTTATAAATTAAAAAAACGCTTGTCCTAAGTTGTAGAAGGAGTAAAAAATGGCTACGCAAACATCGCCTTTTCCAGGTTTAAGTAAACTAACTAAATATAGTGATATTATAGTAGCCCTTGGAATTATTACCATTGTTATTATGATGATCATTCCTTTGCCAACATTCTTATTAGATTTATTATTAGCGTTAAATATTTCCTTGGCTCTTGTGATTGTAATGATTGCTGTTTACAATGTAGAACCATTGCAATTTTCGATTTTTCCTTCGTTACTATTGATCACCACCTTATTTCGCTTAGCGCTGAATGTATCTTCTACCCGGCTTATTTTGCTGGATGGCTATGCTGGTGAAGTAATTATGGCGTTTGGTAATTTTGTTGTCGGTGGTAATGCCATTGTTGGTTTTATTGTGTTTGTTATTTTAATTATTATACAATTTTTAGTAATCACCAAGGGATCTGAGCGTGTTGCCGAGGTTGCTGCCAGATTTACATTGGATGCTATGCCTGGTAAACAGATGAGCATTGATGCTGATTTAAATTCTGGCGCTATTACCGATAATGAAGCGCGGCAGCGTCGCGTTAAGATTCAGCGGGAAGCTGATTTTTATGGTGCAATGGATGGTGCCAGTAAGTTCGTAAAAGGTGATGCGATAGCAGCAATCATTATTATTGTGATTAATATCGTTGGTGGTTTTATTATCGGTATGGTTCAGCGGGATTTAGGCGTGCTAGAAGCTTTACATAGTTATACGTTGTTGACGGTAGGGGAAGGATTAGTAAACCAGATTCCAGCACTTTTAATATCTACAGCAACAGGTATTGTAGTAACAAGGGCTGCATCGGAGTCTAATTTAGGTAAGGATCTCGTAGGGCAAATTTTTACGAATCCGAGGGTATTTTTTATTGTTGCAGGGGTATTGGCAGTGATGGGGTTTGTTCCAGGTTTGCCTCTAATTCCCTTTATAAGTCTTGGTCTTATTTGTTTTGCAGTTGGTTATATACTGGAAAGGACGATTCAATATAAACAAGATTCACAAGAGACTGATTTAGAGGAAAAGGAAAATGAAGAAGTTCGCAATCCAGAAAACATTGTATCATTGTTACAAATTGACACAATGGAGTTAGAGATTGGTTATAGCTTAATACCAATGGTTGATATTTCTCAAGGAGGAGATTTATTAGACCGGGTAGTTATGATTCGTAGGCAATGCGCCTTAGAATTAGGACTTATCGTACCTACCATTCGCATTCGGGATAATATTCAACTAAAACCGAATATATATGTAATAAAATTAAAAGGAATCGAGATTGCGAAAGGCGAATTATTATTAGATCATTATTTAGCGATGAACTCAGGCACTGTTTTTGAAGAAGTGAATGGGATTGAAACGGTAGAGCCCGCTTTCGGTTTACCAGCTTTATGGATTCAAGAGACGAATCGTGAACAAGCTGAGCTTGCAGGATATACGGTAGTAGATCCTGTATCAGTGTTGGCCACTCATCTAACAGAAGTTATCAAATCCTATGCTTTTGAAATCTTAGGCCGTCAAGAAGTTCAGACTTTAGTTGATTCTGTAAAACAACATAATCCTGCAGTAGTAGAAGAGTTGACGCCTGCCTTATTATCCATTGGCGATATTCAAAAAGTGTTAGCAAAATTATTGCATGAGCGAATTTCCATTCGAGATATGGTGACTATTTTTGAAACGTTGGCTGATTACGCTCAAATTACTAAGGATACTGATATTTTAACGGAATATGTGCGGCATGCATTGGCTAGGCAAATATCGCGGCAGTATGCGCAGAATAATATGCTGACCTGCATAACCGTTGATCCGCAGCTAGAAAATCTTATTGCAGGAGCAGTCCAGCGTAATGAAAGTGGTTCCTATGTAGTACTTGAGCCACAGGTACTGCAGAACATTATATCGAGTATATCAAAGGAATTGCCGAAAATAACAAACATTGGCTATCAGCCTATTATTCTCACCAGTCCGGCAATCAGAACGTATTTTTATAAATTAGTTGAACGCAGCGTACCTAATTTAATTGTTTTATCTTATGCGGAACTAGAGACTAAGGTTGATGTGCAATCATTGGGGATGGTGAGAGTATAATTGAAAGTTAGAGTGTTTACTGCTGATTCTATGCAAAGTGCGATCGCCCAGGCGAAAAGTGCTTTGGGGCGTGATGCAATTATTTTACATACACGAAAATTTCGCAAAGGCGGCCTTTTGGGGTTCTTCTCTAAGGAGGAGGTAGAGGTCACAGCAGCTGTTGATACTTCTATTGCTACCATACCTCCCCAAAAGGCAGAGCCTTGTGTTGAAGAGGTTGCTGTACAATCTGAACTTGCTAGTATGCGTAGTTTACTTGAAAAAGTAATATCTAAAATTCCTCCAGGCAGCGAACATTCCTCTGTTCTTGATCTGTTAATGAATAACGACATTGATATACAGATTGCAGAACAAATTATAAATGATTTGCCAATGGATTATACGAATTTTGACGTTGAGAGTCCAGAACTGAAACAGTTGCTTATTACACAGATTCAAACTTGTTTTAAAAGTGTAGAAGGTATTAAGATCCCTGAACAAGGTAGAAAGATAGCGGCGTTTTTTGGACCAACAGGGGTAGGTAAGACTACTACCATTGCAAAATTGGCAGCTAAATTTGCAATTCAAGAAGGATACCAAATTGCGCTAATAACTGCTGATACCTATCGTATCTCTGCTGTAGAGCAATTAAAGACGTATTCTGATATTATGGGGATTCCTATTCATGTGGTGTATGCAGCCGATGAACTTAAAGCGGTATTAGATAGTAATCAGGACAAACAGTTGATATTAATTGATACAGCTGGACGAAGTCCTCATAATGATGAGCAGTTAGACGAGCTGACAAAACTTTTACATATCGATGATGTGATTGAAAAATATTTAGTATTAAGTGCTACTACTAAATATAAGGATGCCTTAGATATTGTAAAAAAATTTTCTATATGTATGCCTCATAAAGTCATTTTTACAAAGATTGATGAAACACGAAACATTGGCACTATTGTGAATCTATTATATCAATTTCCGATATCACTTTCGTATGTAACCAATGGGCAAAATGTTCCCGATGATATAGAGTTAGTTGATATTAATAGATTGACGCCACTGATTTTGAGAGATTTGTAATGATGTGGGATCAAGCGGAAAAATTACGAAAAATGGTGCAAAGTTCATCTGAAAAAAAAAGCAGCTCCGTTATTAAAGCAAATCGTACCAATGCGAGGGTCATTACGGTTACTAGTGGTAAAGGTGGTGTTGGTAAAACTAATTTTACCGTGAATTTAGCACTGGCACTGGCGAAATTAGGGCAAAGAGTGTTGATCATAGATGCTGATTTGGGAATGGGAAATGTAGATGTAATATTGGGGTGTTCAACACCGTATAATATTCTGCATTTGTTAGAAGGTGGATTTTCCTTAATTGATATTATAACAGAGGGGCCTCTTGGAATAAAATTTATGTCAGGTGGGTCCGGGATTTATAATTTAGCAAATTTAGATGATTCACAGCTTACGCGTATTATTAATAAAATTACGTTATTAGATGATTTAGCAGATATCATTTTGATTGATACTGGTGCAGGCATCAGTAAAAGTGTAATGAATTTTGTGGTAGCTGCTGATGAAGTAATTATTGTAACAACTCCGGAGCCAACGGCAATTACTGACGCTTATGCGATGGTGAAAACTTATGTAAGTCACTCTGGAACTGCTGTATTAAAGCTAGTGATTAATCGCGTAATGGAGCCTGATGAAGGAAATATTGCAGCCGATAAGCTGATTAAAGTAGCACTTAAGTTCTTGGGATTAACAATCAGCAGTCTTGGTTTTGTTTATGAAGATAGCAATCTAGTAAGAGCTGTAAAAAAGCAAACACCGTTATTATTGGCATTTCCTAATACTGCATCAGCACGCTGTATCGAACAAATAGCCAATCGTTTATTAGACAGGGCTAGTAGTAAGACTACAGGGGTTAAAGGTTTCTTTAATAAGTTATTAGGATTAATGCGGTGAGTTTGTGTTAGTAAGGAGGAAAGATTTATTAGCTTGGAACAGATAGTAAAAGTAAATCAACGTTTGGAAATTATGTTATCCCAAAATAGCAATACCCCACGTTTTACTAGTCGTGTTGAAGAACTTACTTCTAATGAGATGATAATTGCCATGCCGATGCAAAAGGGACGTCCTATTTTTCTGGAAAACGGACGTGGATTTTATGGCAAAATTATTACTGAGAGTGGCGTTTATATCTTTAAAAGTAAATTTCTGAGTAAGAGAATGTATCCCTTACCGGTATGGATTGTTACAATGCCCTATGAAATTGAAAAAACGCAGCTAAGAGCTTTCGTTCGCTTTGATGTAGCACAACCTCTGCAGATAGAGTATTTTTTGGATGATGATGCAGAGAATGCTATTAATCTTAAGGTAATGACCCGGGATCTTAGCGGTGGCGGATTGCAAGCTATATGCGAGCAATCAATAAAAATAGGGACAAAAGTAAATATGACGCTGACTCTTCCAGAGGAAGGTGACCTTGAGGTAGATGGTGAAGTTATCCGAGTGCAGAAACCACAAGAAGATCGACAATTATTTTGGATCAGTATCAAGTTTGTCGATACGCGTAATATCGTGCGTGACAAAATAAGTAGATTTATATTTAGAAAGCAGTTGGAACATCGTCAAAGAGGTCTCTAACTTACAGGAGGTAGAATGATGATCAAAATATTAATTGTTGATGATTCTGCTTTTATGCGTAAGCTGTTATCAGATCTATTTTCTGCTGAGTTAGATTTTTTGGTAGTTGGCACAGCGCGAAATGGTAAAGAAGCTGTAGAGAAAGTAAAACAATTTAAGCCTGATGTAATTACCATGGACGTTGAAATGCCAATTATGAGTGGGTTGCAAGCACTAGAAATTATTATGAAGGAAATACCAACGCCTGTAGTGATGCTTAGTAGTCTTACTAGTGCTGGAGCAAATGCAACGCTAAGCGCTTTAGAGTTAGGTGCAGTTGATTTTGTGGCAAAGAATGCAGGCGTTATTTCTAATATAGCTGGTATTAGTACTGAAATAGTAGCCAAAAGTCGGGCGGCAATTAAAGCAAACGTATCTCAATTAAGTAAAGTAAAGGTAATAGTACCATCTATGACGAATCTTTCATTTCAATCTTTTAAACAATCCACGAATGAGCCTATTTTAGCAATTGGTACATCTACGGGAGGTCCTAGGGCCCTCCAGGAGATTGTTACTAGATTACCTGGTAATTTACCTTGCGGTGTAGTTATTGTTCAACATATGCCCCCAGGATTTACTCGATCCCTAGCTGAACGTTTAAATTCTTTATCCTCTTTGACAGTAAAAGAGGCTGAGCACAATGATATTATACGTGCGGGGTTAGTTCTAATTGCCCCCGGTGATCATCATATGAGCATCGAGCGTGAAGGTAATAAAAAAGTTGTGAAATTGAATCAGAACCCTCCTATTGGCGGACACCGACCAGCAGTAGATCCTATGATGGAATCCGTTGCCAAGGCTTATGGAGAGAATGCTGTTGGAGTAATTCTTACGGGGATGGGTCATGATGGTGCTAAAGGTATACAGGCTATCAAGCAAAAGGGTGGCTACACCATTGCCGAAGACCAATCTACAGCTGTTGTATTTGGTATGCCTAAATCAGCGATTGAACTCGGTGTGGTTGACAAAGTAGCGCCACTTTCAACTATTGCTGCAGAAATTGTTAAAGCTATTGTCAAATAATTATGGAGGTGGAAATGATGGATACAAATCAGTATATGGGAATGTTCTTGGAAGAATCTCGAGAACATTTGCAAACTCTTAATAGTTGTGTATTAGATTTAGAAAATGATCCTGAAAACCTATCTGTACTTAGCGAAATTTTTCGTAGTGCTCATACAATAAAAGGTATGTCAGCTACTATGGGATTTACAACAATTGCAGAATTAACACATGAGATGGAAAATATATTGGATTTATTACGTAAAGGTCAATTAAAGGCAAGCCATGATATTATTGATACTATTTTTAGATGTGTTGATACTTTAGAGCAACTAGTAGAAAGTGTTGCATCAAATAATGAAAGCTCTATTGACAGCAAGCCATTGATTATTAAGCTTAAAGCCTTGGCTAAAGGAGAGGCTGTTTTATCTACTCCTGTAAAAGCAGAAGCCGTTAGCATAGCACCAGGAGCATCTTCTTCAATCGAGCTTAGTGATACAGAAATAGCCGTTATAAAAAAAGCACGTGATCAAGGTATGCAGGCGTATGAGGTACAAGTTTCTTTGCGAGAAGGTTGTCTTTTAAAGTCTGCCCGATCCTATATGGTTATGAATGCGTTAGATGAAATTGGTGAAGTAATCAAAAGTATCCCAGCAGTAGAAGAATTAGAAAAAGAAAATTTTTCTCTTAGCTTCCAAGTGATTGTGATATCAGGTAGTGAGGCAGAGAAAATTCAACACACGGTATTATCGATTTCAGAAATTGACCAAGCGGTTGTTTTGCCATGTATATTGCCTAATGATGCTACGGGAGAAATTATTGCTCCAAAGTCGATAGAACCAATGAAAAAAGATGACGAAGCTGAAAAAAATGGAAATGTCCTTGTGCATACCCAAACCACTGTAGAAAAGAAAAATAAAAGTGGTCAATCAGTGCGTGTGGATATTGATAAACTAGATACCTTGTTAAATCTTGTCGGTGAATTAGTAATTAATAAGACCCGACTGGAACAAATTGGTCTTACCCATAAGCTAACAGATTTAGTAGAAACAATTGAACAAATGGATCGAGTAACTACTGATTTACAGGCTGTCGTCATGAAAGTACGGATGGTTCCTGTAGGACAAGTTTTTAACCGTTTTCCAAGAATGGTTAGAGATTTATCTCGCGATCTTAATAAGGAGATCAACCTTATCATTCAAGGTGAAGAAACAGAGCTTGATCGTACTGTTATTGATGAAATTGGTGATCCACTTGTTCATTTATTGCGCAATTCCATTGACCATGGTATTGAACATCCAAATGAAAGAGAAGAAAAAGGTAAAAATCCTATTGGTGAAATTCGCCTGATTGCTCGCCATGAAGGTAATAATGTAATTATTATGGTCGAAGATGATGGCAAGGGTATTAACGCTGATATTATTAAACGTAAGGCTGTTGAGAAAGGTCTTATTTCTCAAGGTGAAGCTGATGCTATGGATGCGAATGAAGCCGTGCGTTTAGTATTTCTGCCAGGTTTTTCTACAGCTGCCGTTGTCACGGATGTTTCTGGGCGCGGTGTAGGTATGGATGCTGTAAAAAATAAAATTGAATCCCTTGGTGGTATGGTTGATGTTGAGACCAAGGTCAATGAAGGCAGCAAGTTCAAAATTCGGTTGCCGTTAACACTAGCTATCATACAAGCATTGTTGGTCAAAGTTTCAGAAGAAATTTATGCAATTCCGCTAGGATCAATTGATAGTACCATCAATATTATGCCTTCTGATATTAAAACAGTACAAAATAAAGAAGTGATTCTGCTTCGAGGACAAATTATCCCTATTGTACGTTTAGCAGATGTGCTTAACATACCTGATTCTGACAATCAACATACGGAAGAAGAATTGTTTGTTGTTATTGTACATATTGGAGAGCAGCGTGCCGGAATTATTGTTGATAATCTAATAGGGCAGCAGGAAATTGTAATAAAATCCTTAGGAAAACTTTTAGCCGGAATTAAAATTATTGCTGGTGCAACTATTTTGGGTAATGGTCAAGTAGCACTTATATTAGATATCGGTTCATTAATCCAATAAGGAGGAGCAGCACATGTTAGAAAAAAGCTATGCAAGCAGCGAAGTACAGCTAGTTGTTTTCAAACTAGGTAAAGAAGAGTATAGTGTCAGTATTTTGCAAGTGCAAGAAATAAAACGGATTACTGATATTACAAGAGTCCCTCATACACCAGATTATATTAAGGGTGTAATTAACCTGCGCGGCAGTGTTTTACCAGTTATTGATTTAAAGAAACGCTTGAATTTGCCCCAACAAGTCTTGACAGAAGATACACGGATTATTATTGTCAAAGTAGATGAATTATCTGTTGGCATGATCGTGGATGCTGTCTCAGAAGTTATGACAATTGATCAGGAAAATATTGATTCACCAGATGTTGTAGCGGGGAGTGTGGCAGCAAGTTATCTTAGTGGAGTAGGCAAATTGGACAATCGACTACTCATTTTATTAAATTTAGAAGAAATTATTGGCGTTGGTCAAGAAACAAAAGTAGTGTAATTATTGAGTTTAAAATGAGGTGGAACTATTGTCTGATGAAATATTAAAACTGTCAATGTTGCAGCTTGATGCATTAAGGGAAATTGGCAATGTTGGTGCTGGGAATTCCGCCACAGCATTATCACAAATTATTAATCGTAAAATAGATATGACAGTCCCTAAAATTGCCATTCTGCCCTTAGGGGAGGTGCCAGATGTAGTTGGTGGTCCAGATGCAATGGTGGCAGGTGTATATTTACGTGTATTTGGTCCTGCTCCCAGTAGTATTTTATTTTTGTTACCTCGTGATAGTGCTTTTTATTTAGTCGACATGCTAATGGGGAGAGAGCAAGGGCATACAACCTCATTAAATTCTATGGATGAGTCTGCGTTGATGGAAATTGGTAATATTCTTGCAGGTGCTTATCTCAATGCATTATCCCACTTTACTTCTTTGACGTTATTACCATCGATTCCAGCTTTGGCAATGGATATGGCTGGAGCTATCTTAAGCGTTATTTTGATCCAGTTAGGACAAATGGGAGACCATGCACTCGTAATTGAAACCGAATTTACCACTGAGAGTGATGGCGTAAAAGGACATTTTTTCTTGATTCCTGATCCTGGTTCGTTAAATACCATTTTGGCGGCAATAGGGGTGAAGGAATAATGTCAGAACTAATAAAAGTTGGGATGGCTGATTACAAAGTTGGTAGTAACCCCTCGAGTCTTATAAGTTATGGATTAGGTTCTTGTGTTGGTATCGCACTATATGATACAGCTGCTAAAATTGGTGGCTTGGCTCATATTATGCTTCCTGATAGTACACAAGCACGTTCAGCTGAAAATCCAGCTAAATTTGCAAATACGGCTTTGCCTTTGATGTTAGATGAAATGATTAAACTGGGGGCTGCAAAAAACCGTATTTTAGCTAAAATTGCTGGTGGAGCTCAAATGTTTACCTTTGCAAATGCAACAGATGTTATGCGTGTTGGTGAGCGTAATACGGAAGCTGTACGTATATTATTAAAAAAAATGGATATTAAATTAATCGCAGATGATACTGGTGGGAATTATGGGCGCACTGTAGTATTACATTTGGATACAGGCATTTATCTCATAAAAACAATTGCTAAAGGTGAAAAAGAACTATAATCAGGGAGGAATAAAGGTGCTTAAGTTGCGTACTGCTCTGTGCTTAGCACTCATTGTTGGTACCCTGACACTACTAAACGGTGTGTTGCAAGGTGCTAGAATAGAAACGATTATTTATCGTATCATTGTCTCAATTGCTATTTTTGGTTTTATTGGCTATGGCATAGGACTTATAGTGGAAAGATTTTTAAAAATTGCTTTAAAGAAGTTAGAAGAAAAGTCTCAAAGGGATGAGCTAAAAGAAAATGAACCTTCAGATGACGTTACCGAGAATTCAGAATTTGCTCCTTTTACCTCTACTAGTTTTGAACAAATAACGCGCCCCAAAGAATGAGATATACGTGGGTTTATGGGGGTAATCATAGATGTTAGATAATAAGCAAGCTAAAATAGAAGAAATTATGAAATTGTGGCTAGAATATCAGCAAAGTAGGAAAGTGGAAATACGAGAAAAGCTGATTGAATACTACTTATCGTTAGTTAAGTTAGTTGCGAGTCGCATTGCGATTAGCTTACCACAATATGTAGATAAAGACGATTTAATTAGTAATGGTTTTTTTGGTTTACTTGATGCAATTGAAAAATATGATCCGATGCGGGGAATTAAGTTTGAAACTTATGCCGTTGTTCGTATTCGGGGTTCTATGCTTGATGCCATTCGTGCACAAGATTGGGTACCAACCAGTATCCGCCAAAAGGCAAAACAATATGAACAAACGGTATCAAAGCTTGAAAATCAATTAGGGCGTGCTGCGACTGATAGTGAGATTGCTGAAGCTCTTAGTATTTCAGTCAATGAACTATATGTTCTATTAAATCAGCTCAATGCTAGTACAATCATGCCTTTAGATGAATTTATAAAAACAGAAACCTCTTCTGCGCACCTAACGAACCCGTCAGAGCAAATTGAAATAGAAGAAGTAAAGCAAGCCTTAGCCAAAACAATCGATAAATTACCTGAAAAAGAAAGATTAGTTGTTTCTTTGTATTATTATGAAGGATTAACCTTAAAAGAGATCAGTTTAATTTTGAAATTGTCTGAAGCGCGTATTTCTCAGCTGCACACTAAATCAATTTTCCGATTAAGAGGAGCATTATCACGGATTAAATCAAGTTTTATTTGACACCGTTAAGGGGGAATATCAAGCTATGATTGGTGATGAACACGTTGAGGTTCAAGATGGACAAAAAAATGATAAAATTCCTGGATTTTCAATTGATATCAATGATAGTGGTGTATTTGTAAAAATACACTCTATTGAAGATGGTGCATCTTCTGTAAACGAAATAGCTATATTTGAACAATTAAATAAGCAGGGAGTAACGGAATATAATCGTAGTTTAATCATTGCTGCCATTAAAGCGGCGGATGAGCAACCGGTAAAAGTAGCAGAAAAGCCTAAAGTAGAGCCTCAGCCTGATCCAGAAATCCAGGTGAATTTGACACGTGACAAAATGGAAGCAGCTTTAGAAATTGTGTTGCCGCCACGATGTACACCTTTAACCATGGAATCCGTACTTGAGAAAATCAAGGCTAGTGGTATTGTTTTTGGAATTGATGATAAAGCCATTCAGCAGGCCTATGAATCTCCAGGTACAAGAGTGACATTTGCTTGTGGTCAACCACCAATGCATGGTACAAATGCCCAGATTAAACATCATTTTATATTGGCTGCAAAAAGTCGGCCTCAGGAAATGGAAGATGGTAGTGTAGACTTTAAAAACTTAAATTTGTTTACGACGGTGCAACAAGGAGATCTCTTGGCAGAAAAAATTCCAGCAACACCAGGAATTGCTGGAATGGATGTATTAGGTAACAACGTTATTGCAAAACCGGGCAAAGATATGTTGCTTCCCATAGGGAAAAATGTAAGTGTTGTGGATACGAATACCATTGTGGCTGATATAGCAGGACAAATTTTGATGATCAATAATAAAATTAATGTGATGCCGATTATTGAAATTAAAGAAGATGTAGATGTTTCGACAGGTAATATTGAATTTATCGGTAATGTCACCATACGTGGATCTGTGCAACCGGGATTCTCAGTAAAAGCTGAAGGCAATGTGGAAATTTTTGGTACTGTTAGTGGCGGTATTGTAGAAGGAAAGAATGTAGTGATAAAAATGGGCATTCAAGGAATGCATCGCGGTTATGTTAAAGCGAAAGAAAACGTAGTTGCTAAGTTTATTGAAAATGCTACTGTTCATGCAGGAGTGGATATTCTGGTCAGTGATGTTATACTTCATTCTCGGATAACAGCGGGAAAAAAAATCTTAGTAGAAGGACGCCGTGGTTTGATTACTGGTGGGACGATTATGGCTGGAGAAGAAATTCGTGCTAAAGTGATTGGCACTCAGATGTCAACCAGTACAGAACTAGAAGTTGGCGTAAACCCATCATTGCGGGAAGAATATCAACATATACGTCGTGAAATGAAAAAAGTTGAAATTAATCTTGAACAGGCACAAAAGGCGTTGAGTATTTTACGATCAATGGATCAACATACGATACCTCCTGAGAAACGAGAAATGCTTTTGAAATTAACAAAAGCTCAATTTCATTTAGTAGGACAAGTTGAAACGATGCGTACTCGAATGGCCGTCATTGAAGGTGAGTTCGAAGAAATGCGTACTGGACGCATAAAGGTAGCTGAAATTATGTACCCTGGAGTTAAAGTTGTAATCGGTACATTGGTTAAGCCAATACGCGATATTTTAAAATTTAGCTCTTTATATGCAGAAGATGGCGAAATAAAAATTGGTACGTTTAAATAATATAGTTGGATTTTTTCTATTGTATCAGGTATAAGGTGGTGGGACAATGTCTATTAATCCAATAGAGTTGCAAGTGTTGATTCCCAAAGCTACTGAAGTAGGCAAGGCTCAAAATCTTGCCAATCGTCAAGAAACTCTACAGCAGCAACATGTTGCTGGGCAATGGAATGATATTTCTACAAATCGTCAGCACCAGGTACAAAGTGCAGCTAAAAATGAAGGCGGCAAAGTTGGACGCGACAAGGAGGCCAAGGAAGAGAAGCATTCTCCGAATGAACAAAAACCTAGGCAGAATGATGAGAGCAGTATTGAAAAAGACAAGGTAAATCGGGCTTCTAATAACGATCCCGTTCGGGGTCATATCATTGATATAAAAACATGAGACAATGTTGTTGTTATCGAGAACTTATGAGGTGAGAGTATGTTTTCTAATCTTTTTATTGTTGTACTAGTTATTATATTTCTTATTGTTTTTGTGTTGTATAAGCGACAAATGCTATTAAACTTATTTTCTCTTGAAATTGCATCTTCTACGACTCAATTTCAAGAGCAGATAGAGGAAACAGCTGAAGTTGTCATTCAACGACTGGAAGAAAAGATTCGTTACTTAGAGCATATATTAATAGCAGCGGATGCAAAGATTGCGGGATTAGATAAAAAAATGATGATGGCGGAAAAGCTTTTAGATAAAGAGATTAAGGATGAGCATTTATTTCGAAAGTTGTCAAATTTTTCAGAAAAAATGAAAGAAGAAAATATAGAAACCTCTTCTCAGCAACTAAATCCGATACAGGAGCCGATAGATAAAAACTATAAGGTGATAGATAATGATAAAGAAATCATACGTAATCATAAGCGTGACTCTGTATTAGCTTTGGCTGAGCAAGGATATAGTAGCATTGAAATTGCAAAAACGACAGGAATAAGTAAAAGTGAAATCATTCTGCTACTGCAGTTACATAAAAAGTAAATGGAGTATTAAAAAAATGCAAAGTTCTTGTATAATATCTTGTTATATAAAAATAACTATGATATAATGATTCGTGTTGTAAATCCACACGCAATCTAATTTTATTTACTGTGCTAACAACATGTTGGTGATAAATAGAAAATGCGGATTGCGGCGGTAATTTAACAGGAGGTGTAAGTATGTCAGTAATTTCTATGAAACAGCTTTTAGAAGCAGGTGTTCATTTCGGACATCAAACTAGAAGGTGGAACCCTAAAATGGCTCCTTATATTTTTACGGAGCGTAATGGTATCTACATAATTGACTTACAAAAAACAGTCAAGAAAGTGGAAGATGCCTATAATTTTGTGCGTGAAATTGCACAAGATAAAACAATTTTATTTGTTGGAACGAAAAAACAAGCTCAAGATGCAGTAAAAGAAGAAGCAGTTAGAAGTAACATGTACTACATCAATGAAAGATGGCTCGGTGGCATGTTGACAAACTTTCAGACCATTCAAAAACGTATTGGACGTTTAAAAGAATTGGAAAAAATGGAAGAAGAAGGGCTGTTTGAAGTACTGTCTAAAAAGGAAGTTATTACTCTTCGTCATGAGATGGAAAGATTACAAAAGTTCCTTGGCGGTATTAAAAATATGACTAAATTACCAGGAGCATTATTTATTATTGATCCTCGTAAAGAACGCATTGCTGTTGCTGAAGCAAAGAAGCTTGGTATACCTATTGTAGCGATTGTAGATACTAATTGTGATCCAGACGAAATTGACTATGTCATTCCAGGTAATGATGATGCTATTCGTGCTGTTAAATTGCTTACAGCTAAAATGGCAGATGCTGTTTTGGAAGCTAGACAAGGTGAACAAGTAGAAGAAGCTGAGTAATTGTATTTAGATAAAGGTAAGGGGAAAAATAATATTTTTCCCTCTTACCTTTAATAATAGATAGGGGGACTTTATATGGTAACTGCTGAAATGGTAAAAGAATTGCGCCAACGTTCTGGTGCAGGCATGATGGATTGCAAAAAAGCCCTAACTGAAACAAAAGGTAATCTTGATGAAGCCATTGACTATTTACGTGAAAAAGGCTTAGCAGCTGCTGCTAAAAAAGCAGACCGAATTGCTTCAGAAGGTGTTATTGAAGCTTACATACATGGTGGCGGACGTATTGGTGTAATGGTTGAAATCAATTGTGAAACTGACTTTGTTGCAAAAACAGATAAATTTAAAGATTTAGCAAGAGATATTGCAATGCAAATTGCTGCTACAAATCCTACATGTGTACGTCGTGAAGAAGTACCTGTAGAAGTGTTAGAGCATGAAAAAGAAATTCTTAAGGCCCAAGCTCTAAATGAAGGTAAGCCTGCCAATATTGTGGAAAAAATGATTACAGGCAGGGTTGAAAAATATTACAAAGAAGTCTGTCTAATGGAACAAGTTTTTATCAAAAATCCAGATCAGACAATTACTCAACTTATTAATGAAAATATCTCTAAAATTGGTGAGAATATCTCCATTCGCAGATTTACCAGATATCAGCTTGGTGAAGGCATCGAGAAAAAAAGCAATGATTTTGCTGCTGAAGTAATGGCTGCTGTTAAAAAATAAGAGAACACTGCAGTGTTCTCTTATTTTTAAGGAATCAGAGTATATTAAATTTTGATTTCAAATTTGGAAGGACAAAGCTTATTTCTATATCTTATAAGATAAGGTAAAGGCTTTGTCTTTTCTTAAATGTATTAGAGGATTTAGTGTAGTTTTGTAGAATTCAATGGAAGGATGGAGGGATTTGTTTGCTTACATCAAAATATAAGCGTGTAATTTTGAAGCTTAGTGGTGAAGCTTTGGCTGGGCAGCAGGGATATGGTATTGATCCAGTTATTGTTGACTCTATCGCTCGCCAAATAAAAGAAATTAGAAATACAAACTTACAAGTTGCAGTGGTCGTTGGTGGGGGAAATATTTGGCGTGGCTTGTCTGGAAGTGCTAAAGGAATGGATAGAGCTGCTGCTGATTATATGGGAATGCTAGCTACTGTAATGAACTCTCTGGCTCTTCAGGATGCTCTAGAACAATGTGATGTGGATACCCGTGTGCAAACTGCAATCGAAATGCGTCAAATTGCTGAGCCATATATCCGTCGTCGGGCTGTTCGCCATTTAGAAAAAAATCGTGTAGTTATTTTTGCTGCAGGTACTGGTAATCCTTATTTTTCTACCGATACAACAGCTGCGCTTAGAGCAGCGGAAATTGAAGCAGATGTAATTCTTATGGCGAAAAAGAATACGGATGGTGTATATGATTCTGATCCTCGTTTAAATCCGGAAGCTAAAAAGTTTAAAGAGTTAGCATATATTGAGGTTCTAAAACGAGGTTTAGGTGTTATGGATTCAACTGCCACTAGTTTGTGTATGGATAATAAAATTCCCATTATTGTGTTTAGTATTGACGAGCCGGGGAATATTTTGAAGGCTGCCCTTGGAGAAGATATTGGTACTGTTGTGGGGGGATAAAAATGTTAATTAAGGAAATATATGATAGCAATACCGAAAAAATGAAGAAAGCAATTGATGCTTTGCGCAGAGAATTATCTACTTTGCGTGCAGGGCGAGCTACGCCTGCATTGTTAGATAAGATTACAGTTGATTATTATGGTACGCCCACACCGATAAATCAAGTGGCAAACATTGCTGTACCTGAACCACGGATGATTACAATTCAAGCATGGGAAAAATCGATGATTGCGCAGATTGAAAAAGCAATTTTAAAATCAGATTTAGGGCTTACACCTAACAGTGATGGAGTCGTCATTCGATTGAATATACCACAATTGACGCAGCAGCGTCGTATAGAACTTGTGAAGGTTGTTCATAAGAAAGCTGAGGATAGCCGAATTGTCATTCGTAATTCTCGGCGCGATGCAAATGATGCAATAAAAAAGCTTGAGAAAGATAAAGCGATATCCGAAGATGACGTAAAGAAAGCTCAGGATGATATGCAGAAACTGACTGATAAGTACGTAAAGGAAGTCGATACTATTATGAATGCTAAAGAAAAAGAGATCATGGAAGTATAATATGATAGATGTAGTAGCAAAATCCTTATATGTAGCAGAAAAGCAGCTAAATGAAGCACAGATACAATATACGGTAATTGTGACTCGTCCAACACGTCACATATCGGGATTAACAGAGGATTGCTTTTATGTTATACGGCAGCAGTTTCATGATGGCGTGTATCATCTGGTAGCTGCTGCTAAGATGGGGAGAGAAAATGTTAAATGTTAACTTGCAGTGATAAATATAACCTTGAAAATAGTTGTAAAGTAGCTTTTTCTGTAAGTATATGTTTTGAATGAAGGGAATGTCATATTTACCATTTTAACAAAATGTGTAGAATGCGGTGCCTGTGCGGCGGTTTGCCCTGTTGGTGCTATTTTGGCTCCATGACTGGAACCCCCTCGCAAGAGGGGGTTTAGTTGCTTGTTAGATTATCTTGGAGGTCATAACATGTGGGAAAAATGGTTTAACAAAAAAAAAGAGAAGATTGATACAAAAAATGTAGTAGAACAAGGAAATTTACCCCAACACGTTGCTATTATCATGGATGGAAATGGGCGATGGGCTAAACGAAAAGGATTGCCGCGTACTTTTGGTCATCGAGCAGGTGTAGAAAGTTTACGACATATTGTTACAACGGCTGTTAATATGAATTTGAAAGTATTGACCACATATGCATTTTCTACTGAAAATTGGAAAAGACCGGAAGATGAAGTGAACTTATTAATGCGCTTATTTTCTGAATATCTTGAAAGCGAAATTGATGAATTGCATCAAAAAAATGTACAAATTCGCTTTATTGGCAAAATAGATGAATTAGCTACTGCATTACAACAAAAAGTTGAAAAGGCCCAGATACATACTGAGAATAATACAGGGTTAGTTTTTAATTTAGCAGTCAATTATGGTGGGCGAGCAGAAATTGTACGTTCTGTTCAGATGATTGGCGAAAAGGTTGCTAGAGGCGAAATTTTACCTGGCGATATTAGTGAAAAAAGCATAATGGAAAATTTATATACAGCCAGTTTACCTGATCCTGACTTGATCATTCGACCTAGTGGTGATTTTCGAATCAGTAATTTTTTATTATGGCAATCAGCGTATGCAGAATTCTGGTTTACTGATATTTATTGGCCTGACTTTAAGCCTGATCATTTTCTACAGGCTATTGTGGATTATCAGAAACGAGAACGAAGATTTGGGGGATTAAAAAAATAAGGTTACAGGTAGGTGCTTGAATGCTGGGGAGACGGGTTTTAACAGCAGTAATAGGTATACCTATTACTATCTATGTAATTCATTATGGTGAGTGGTTATTTGCTGCTGCTATTTTGATTCTTACATTATTGGCATGGCATGAATTTTATACAATGCTGCGTAATAAGAATATAAAAGTATTTTATAATTTGGGAATTCTAATGAATGCTTTGATACTAGGATGCGCCTGGTTAGGCAACTCTCAGGAAATGACCATGACATTCGTTTTTGCCACTCTATTATGTCTAGTAAATATGGTAGTGTCAGGAAATAAGTTTACTGTTGCTGATGTAGCTTTTTCTATACTTGGCATTACTTATATTGGCGTAGGTTTTTCCCATTTATTGCTTTTAAGATATACTGATAGTTCTTTATATATAACGACTTCTGTGGGGACGTTGTCTATGGGAGCTAGCTATTTGTGGTTAGCCTTTATTGGAACATGGGCGAATGATACGTTTGCTTATTTTGTAGGGTCGCGTTTTGGGCGGCGTAAGCTATGCCCAGCAATCAGTCCAGCAAAAACAGTAGAAGGTTCTATTGGGGGACTCGTCGGTAGTATTTTAGCGATTACCCTGTTAGGATTGTTATTTAAGTTACCAGTAAGTCATAGTATCGCCATGGGTTTAGTAGTTGGTGTTATTGCGCCTATTGGAGATTTAGCAGAATCTGCGATAAAACGTTTTGCAGGAGTAAAAGATTCTGGAAAATTATTGCCAGGCCATGGTGGAATTTTGGATCGTTTTGATAGTATATTATTTACAGTACCTATTGTTTATTACTATATACATATGTTTCTATTACGGTAATTTATTTCTAGTGTATAATTTAAGAAGTAGGTTAAGGGAGATTTTTACAATGCAATCTATAGCAATTTTAGGCAGCACTGGTTCTATTGGCACACAATCTTTAGAAGTTATTGCAGCTAATCAAGATCAATTTTGTGTAACTGCATTAGCTGCTTATCATAATGATATTTTATTAGAGAAGCAAATTGAATATTTTAACCCTAAAATAGCTGTATTGGTTGATAAGAATGCAGCAGACAGGCTTACCAGAAGATATTCGGGATCAACAATTATTTTAACTGGTGAAGAAGGATTATTAGAAGCAGCTATTCACGAAAATGTGAATACTGTATTAACATCTTTAGTTGGGTTTGCTGGTTTAAAACCTACTTTGGCGGCAATTAAGGCTGGCAAACATATTGCATTAGCGAATAAAGAGACATTGGTAGCTGCCGGTGAGTTGGTAACTCAGCTTGCACAAGACAACCATGTAAAGATTCTTCCCGTAGACAGTGAACATAGTGCAATTTTTCAATGTCTGCAGGGGGAAAGTAGAAAAAAAATCAATCGCATTCTTCTTACTGCTTCAGGCGGTCCTTTTCATGGTTTGAAAAGAGAAGAATTAGAGCATGTTACTATAGAGGATTGCTTACGGCATCCGAATTGGTCAATGGGGAAAAAAATTACTGTGGATTCTTCTACGCTAGCAAATAAAGGATTGGAAGTAATTGAAGCTCGATGGTTATTTGATGTTCCATATTCTCAAATTGAGGTTGTTGTACATCCTCAAAGTATTGTTCATTCTATGGTTGAATTTGTAGATGGATCTGTTATGGCTCAATTAGGAAAACCGGATATGAGAGTGCCGATTCAATATGCCCTTACTTATCCTGAAAGATTTGCTACAGAGTATCCCAAACTTGATTTTAAAACACTATCTGCATTAACTTTTTCCGCACCTGATATGGTTAACTTCCCCATATTGCCACTTGCTTTTACTGCAGGGAATACAGGAGGAACATTGCCATGTGTATTCAATGCAGCCAATGAGGAAGCCGTTTATGCTTTTCTGCAAGGGAAAATTCGTTATCTGGATATTTTCTTGGTGATAAGAAGCGTAATGGAAAGTCATAAGGTCACTATGATGCCTGATCTAAATGACATTTGTAGTGCCGATTTGTGGTCGCGCGTGCAGGCTCAAGAAATTCTAAAAGCTATTAAATAGGTATATAATAAGAAGATAGGAGTGATTCTATTGTTGATGACAACCGTTGCTACCATTTTTGTATTTGGACTGTTGGTATTCGTTCATGAATTAGGACATTTCGTTACCGCAAAAATGACTGGTATGCGAGTAGATGAGTTTGCGATTGGCTTTGGTCCTAAAGTAATTAGTTATAAGCATGGTGAGACGCTATATTCTTGGCGCATTATACCATTAGGCGGTTTCAATAAAATTGCAGGTATGGATCCTGATGAGGAGCAAGATGATCGCTCTTTTAATGCAAAATCGATTCCTGCCAGGATGTTAGTAATTGTAGCTGGATCAACAATGAATTTTGTGTTGCCAATCCTATTATTTTTGACAATTTTTTTGAGCTCAGGTATTGATACTCCTTCAAGCTCTCCCATTGTCGGTAATGTTTTTGCTGATAAGCCTGCAGCGCAGGCAGGATTATCCCTTGGTGATACAATCATTGCGGTGAATAATCAAGAAATTACATCATGGAGAGAATTTGTAAATATTGTACAAATAAATGCTGGTAATAAACTATCATTAAAATATCAACATAATGGTGAAATTAAAACAACGGTAGTAACTCCAGAATTTGACGAAAAAGCCAATCGAGGCATTATAGGTGTGATGCCGCAAATTGAAAAATATCATCCGGGTTTTATCGAAGCATTTGGCTTAGCTGCTAAGCAAACATATGTAGTAGCGAGTAGTATGGTTGTTGGCATTGCGCAAATGATTACAGGAAAGGTTGCTGCTGAAGTAGCTGGTCCAATTGGTGTGGCGCAAATGGCGGGTGAAGTTGCGCAATTAGGCTTGATTCCTCTACTGCAGTTTGCTGCATTTTTGAGCATAAACTTAGGACTGATTAATTTGTTACCAGTACCTATGCTTGATGGCGGGCATCTTGTAACCTTAGTCGTAGAGGGATTAAGAGGTAAGCCCTTAGAGAAAAAACATATGCAATTTATACAAATGATTGGCTTTGCCTTATTGATGCTTTTATTTTTAGTAGCTACCTTTAAAGATATTTCTAGATTAAAGATTTTTTAAGAACGAGAAAACTTTTTAGAAAGATGAAATCAAGGGGAATTTAAATTTATTTAAGTAAATTAATTGCCGCCTAGATCGTAGATTTTTGAGGTGAAGAAATGACAGAATTTATGCAACGAAGAATGACAAACCCTGTATATGTTGGCAAGGTAATGGTTGGTGGTACAGCTCCTATCTCTGTTCAATCTATGACAAATACCAAAACTGATGATGTAGCAGATACAGTAGCTCAAATTATGCAGTTGGGTTCAGCAGGGTGTGATATAGTGCGTTTAGCGGTACCAGATATGTCAGCAGCATTAGCAATAAAAGAAATTAAATCAAAAGTACAGATACCTCTAATTGCAGATATTCATTTTGATTATCGTTTAGCAATTGCTGCAATGGAAAATGGTGTTGATGCTCTGCGGATTAATCCTGGCAATATTGCTGAGGCAAATCATGTTGCAATCATTGTTAAAGAAGCAAAAAAACGAAGTATTCCGATTCGTATTGGGGTGAATGCCGGCTCTTTAGAAAAAAGTATTCTAGAGAAATATGGCGGGCACCCTACGCCTGCTGGCATGGTAGAAAGTGCGATGCAGCATATTGCTATCTTAGAAAAATTAGAATTTCGAGATATTAAAGTATCGTTAAAAGCCAACGATGTTCCTATGACTATTAATGCTTATCGGTTGATGTCTGAAACAGTTAATTATCCTTTGCATTTGGGAATTACGGAAGCTGGAACCATAAAATCGGGAATGATTAAATCAGCGGTAGGTATTGGTGCTTTATTAGCACAAGGTATTGGCGATACTATTCGCGTATCCCTAACAGGTGATCCTGTGGAAGAAATAAAAGCTGCAAATGAAATATTAAAGTCTTTAGGATTAAGAGAATATGGACCAACTTTGATTTCATGC
Source organism: Pelosinus fermentans JBW45 (assembly GCF_000271665.2). Lineage (GTDB taxonomy): Bacteria > Bacillota > Negativicutes > DSM-13327 > DSM-13327 > Pelosinus > Pelosinus baikalensis. Next base: position 2,313,801 of record NZ_CP010978.1, read on the forward strand.
CCTACTTGTGGACGGTGTAATATCAATTTGGCAGAAATCGCGGAACAAGTTGAGCAAAAACTTAGCCAAGTACGTAAGCCATTTAAAGTTGCTGTTATGGGATGTGTTGTGAATGGTCCTGGTGAAGCAAAGGAAGCAGATGTTGGAATTGCAGGCGGCAAGGGGCAAGGATTGGTATTTCGTAAAGGTGAGATCGTAAAAAGAGTTTCAGAAGATCAGTTAGTAACAGCATTATTCACAGAAATTGACAAACTCATCGAGGAGGACAATTAAACTATGCTTGTATCACAATTATATGCTCCTACATTACGGGAAACTCCAGCGGAAGCCGAAGTAGTAAGCCATCAACTTATGCTGCGGTCCGGTATGATCCGCAAAGCCGCTGGTGGAGTTTATACATATATGCCATTGGCTTTGAGAGTACTTAGAAAAATTGAAAATATTGTGCGCCAAGAAATGGATGCTAAAGGTGGTCAGGAATTATTGATGCCAATTATCCAGCCAGCAGAAATGTGGCAGGAAACTGGTCGTTGGGATGTATATGGTGATGAAATGTTCAGATTGAAGGACCGGCATAACCGGGATTTTTGTCTTGGACCTACTCATGAAGAAATGATTACTACATTGGTACGCTCAGATGTACGCTCGTACCGGCAATTGCCTTTGAAGCTTTATCAAATTCAAAATAAATATCGTGATGAACGACGTCCCCGTTTTGGATTAATGCGTGGGCGCGAATTTATTATGAAAGATTTATATTCTTTTGATAAAGATGAGGAAGGTCTTGCTAAAAGCTATGATCAAATGTATGAAGCCTATACTACTATTTTCAATCGTTGTGGGTTAACATTTAGGGCTGTGGAAGCTGATGGTGGGGCAATTGGCGGCAGCGGTACTCATGAGTTCATGGTTATTGCTGATTCAGGTGAAGCTGCTATTGTATATTGTCCATCATGTGAATATGCGGCAAATGTGGAAAAAGCGGAATTAAAAGCTATCTCAATACCAAAAGAGGAATTAAAAGCCTTAAGTATCGTTGATACACCAGGGACCAAATCCATAGAAGCAGTAACAACTCTATTAGGAATTAACGCTGATAAGGCAATTAAGACTCTTGTGTATAATACTGATAAGGGCGTTGTAGTAGCCCTAGTTCGTGGTGACCACGAAGTCAATGAAATTAAATTGCAGAATCTAGTGGATTGTTTAACAATTGAGTTAGCAGATGAAAAGACAATAGTGGAAACCCTAGGTAGTACTCCGGGCTTTATTGGTCCGGTTGGCATAAAAATTCCAATGCTTATTGCTGATTCTACTGTTATGAACCAATATAATGCTGTTTGTGGGGCAAATGCTCCTGATAAACATTACTGCAACGTAAATGCTAAACGTGATTTTTCTCCTACGATCATTGCTGATATTCGTTTAATTCAAGAAAATGATCCTTGTCCTCATTGCAGCTTACCAGTGAAAACTGCCAGAGGGATTGAAGTCGGTCAAGTATTCAAACTGCATACTAAATATAGTAAAGCGTTGAAAGCTACCTATCTAGATGTGAATGGGAGAGAGCAGCCTATGGTTATGGGGTGCTACGGCATCGGTGTGAGTCGCACTATGGCTGCAACAATTGAGCAAAATAACGATGAATATGGAATTATTTGGCCGGCAGCGATAGCACCATATCATGTTATCATTGTGCCGATTAGCCCTAAAGATGAGGCACAGATGTCTTTATCAAATTCAATCTATAAAACATTAAATGCGTCAGGTATTGAGGCTGTCTTTGACGATCGTAATGAGCGACCTGGAGTGAAGTTTAAAGATGCTGATCTGATTGGATATCCTTTAAAAGTTACAGTTGGACCAAAAACAATTAATGAGAATATAATTGAAGTGAAAGTAAGACGTACAGGAGAAGTATTGTATTTCGATGTAAATAATTACTTAGAAGATATAAAATCTTTATTGGCAAGGTTATAAGCAAGATTATTTTCCTGCCTTGGTCATCGAAAAAAATATAAAAAAGAAGCCACAAGGGTGCTGTCTTTTACATGTTACTCAATATGAGCATCAGGTAAGATTGCACCTTTATGGTTTCTTTATAAGAAAATTAGAGGTTTAAGCTTGCCACTGTTTCCAAACCTCAGGACAGTATCCAATTGTTGCAGCCTTAGAAGTGTTTCTTACGATAGGTGTTTTAAGTAATAAAGGATTGTTCAATAAAATATCCTCTGTATTATGGATGATATATCTTAAATTACTTGCCTCATATTCTTTACTTTCCGTATTAATTAAGTCCTTCAAAGCAATAAATCTTTTTATACTACTTAACTCTCCTTTGCTTAAGGCCTTTAAAGTTAAGTCAATGAATTGATAGGGGATTTTTCGTTCCTTAAAATATCGTTCAGCTTTACGTGTATTTTGGCATTTTTTTGTACCAAAGATTTGAATGTTCATAATAGACCTCTCTTTATGGTTAGTATCTATTAATAAAATATCCTAATACGCAGAGAAAAGCAATTATAACTAAATATACAGGTTGTTTTAAGAGTGACATAATTCATGAGATAAAATGGCAGGAGTAGCTCAAATGGAGTGTGAGATCATGGCTGAAACGGAGTTTAAAGCAATTGTTCTAAGTAATGAAATTAATTTAAATAAAATTTCTCAACATTTTGGTAGTAATCGTAAATTAAAATGGGAAGAATATTTAATATTAAAAGGTACTGAATTACAAGGTATTGTTCGTGAAATAGAAATGAAAAGAGTATATTTATTCCATTTTGGCAGTATTGTATTTTTAAACTTTCAATATCATGAAATAATGGATGTTATTAATTATTTAAAAACAATTGAAAGCGGTATACATGATACAAATACATTTAAGTATGTTGATGAATATAAGATTGAAAGTAACTCAGAAAGTGAATCAGCTATCAATAATGATTATATGGTTACGAAACAAATAGCTGAATACCAATTTGATATTGTTTCTACCGTATTGGCAAAATCCGTAGCTTTAGAAAAGATTGAAGCTGATATTTCCCGGGTTTTAGATGAAATTGAAGAAGTTGTGAATAATTTATACCGAGGAGAGTTAACAGTATCAGATGAAAAACTAGCAAAAATGTCAGCAAGTATTTTAGAATTTAAGTTAAGCACCATTTCGTATGTTATGTTATTGGACAAACCAGCAATTACTTGGAATAATGAGGGTGCTAGCGAGCTATTTGATGAACTTACCATATTATTTGAATTAGCGGATCGTTATGAAAAACTTCGTCATAAAATAGATACATTGATGGATATTATAGAGGTTTTTTCAGGACTGGCTCATTCCAAAAGGGGAACTCGCTTAGAATGGGTGATTATCATATTAATTGGCATTGAAATTTGCTTATCTTTATTTGAAAAATTCATAGGTTGACCAGAAATACCCAAAGGTAATATAATGTAATAAAAAGTTAATAGGAGGTAAATATTTGAGTAACATTGACACTATGCTAAACTTAAAAACTTGGGCAGTGGTTGGAGCAACCGATAATAAAGAAAAATTTGGATTTAAAATTTTTAAAGTAATGTTAGAGGCTGGATTTGAAGTCTATCCAATTAATACTGGTGTTGCAGAGATTCTTGGACAAAAATGTTATCCAACACTAAAGGATTTGCCAATAAAGCCAGAAGCTGTAGATATAGTAGTACCTCCTAAAGTTGGCGAGAAAATTATGCATGAATGTGCAGAAATTGGTATAAAAAATGTTTGGTTGCAGCCTGGAGCAGATGCTCCCCAGGTTATTCATGTGGCCGAAGAGTTAGGACTTAATGTTGTTCATCATGCATGTGTCATGGTTGAAATGAGGAAAAAGGAGGCATAATCAATGGCAAATGTAATTCATGTGAATGAGGAAAATTTTCAGAGTGAAGTAATGGAGTCAAAAGTACCTGTATTAGCAGATTTTTGGGCACCTTGGTGTGGCCATTGTACGAAGTTATCTCCAATACTTGACGAATTAGCTGCTGATCTGGGAGATAAGGTTAAAGTGGTAAAAATTAGTGTAGATGAAAATAGAGCACTAGCGCAACAATATAGTGTAATGAGTTTACCCACTATGATACTAATTAAAGATGGAGAAAAGGTGGAAAAATTATTAGGGTTTATGCCGAAAGCTGCCATTAGTGATAAAATTTCATCAGTATTATAAATTGGACAACCAATAACAGTAAATGTTATTGGTTGTTTTTTTGTTCTAATTATATTGCTGATGGAATAGACAATAGCAACATAATTTTTAAGAGTGGGGGCCGGAACTATTGGCAAAAGTGGTTTTAGTTGGTTCTCCTAACGTTGGTAAAAGTGTAATATTTAACTATCTAACTGGTAAATATGTGGCAGTATCCAATTATCCAGGAACCACAGTTGATATTTCTCGGGGGTATAGCAAAATAAATGGAAAAGCATATGAATTTATCGATACTCCAGGTATGTACTCTCTTATACCCATTACAGAGGAAGAGCGAGTATCACGAATGTTATTGTGCCAGGAGAAACCGGATATTGTATTACATGTAATTGATGCTAAAAATATTCGTAGAATGCTACATCTTACGCTGCAGCTCATAGATATGGGTTTCCCAGTTGTATTAGTTGTAAATTTGATAGATGAAGCAAAGAAAAATGGTATTTTTTTTAAACTAGAGTGTTTATCTGACATTTTGGGAATTCCAGTTATTGCTACCATTGCCACAAAAGGTCTTGGTCTAGGAAAGATTAAAGAAGAAGTTCAACAGTATTCGCCTGGCAAAATTCGTTTTTCTTTACTGTATTCTCCTAACATAGAACAAGCTATTCATTCTATCAGTGCTAAAATAAAAGGAGAGTATGGTTTATCCCGTCGCATGACAGCTCTTTTACTTATACAAGGTGATAAAATATTGTATGCATTGGCAAATCATAAGGAACGTGCATTTCCTGAAGTCTTAGCAGAGGTCAATAAGCTTAATTCTTATTACCAATATGATATGGAATATATTCTAGCTGTAGAGCGGCAGCGTGCAATTGATCGTATTTGCGACTCCGTTCTGGAGGAAAGAAAGATATATTCGCGAGGCGTGGGCGAAACATTAAGCCGTTTAACTAGGGAGCCTGTTACAGGCATACCTATTTTATGTTTAGTAATATTTTTTGGAATCTATCAATTTGTAGGGAAATTTGGAGCTGGGTTTTTAGTTGAGTATTTAGATTTGAATCTCTTTGTTCCTTATATTAATCCTTTAATGGAATATTATGTATATCAGTATATACCTTGGGATTGGTTACAATCATTAATAATGGGGAAATATGGATTTTTTACTTTAGGATTTCGCTATGCATTTATTATTATTTTACCGATTGTTAGTACCTTTTTCTTTATGTTTGCCATTTTAGAAGATAGCGGATATTTACCTCGATTAGCCATGTTAATGGATTTTATATTTAAAAAAATTGGATTAAATGGTAGAGCTGTAATTCCTTTCGCCTTGGGATTAGGCTGCGGCACAATGGCTGTTATGGTAACGCGAACATTGGAAACACGCCGCGAAAGAACATTAGCTACTTTCTTATTGTCTTTAACCATACCTTGTTCGGCACAGCTTGGTGTTATATTAGCATTATTGTCGGATTCGTTTTTATCTCTAACCATATGGGGGTGTTATATCCTCCTCATTTTTGGAATTGTTGGAAGGCTGTCAGGAAGTTTGTTACCTGGCAATTCTAGTTCATTTTATATGGAAATACCACCTTTGCGGTTGCCAATGTTATCGAATGTATTACATAAGGCTTTTATTCGTATGTGGTGGTATTTTATAGAAATCCTGCCGATTTTCATAATAACTAGTATTGTTTTATGGATTGGTGATCGAACTGGCGTTCTAACCTATATCATATATTCGATGCAGCCGGTCATGAGTTCACTTAGTTTGCCAATTGAAACAGCTCAACCATTTCTACTGGGGTTTTTCCGCAGAGATTATGGTGCTGCTGGATTATATGAAATGGTTACTAGTCATAGTTTAAGTAAAGAGCAGCTTTTAATTGCTAGTGTAACATTGACCTTATTTGTGCCTTGTATTGCACAAGTAGCGGTAATGATAAAAGAACGAGGGGTATTTATTTCAATTATAATGTTATGTAGTATTATCTTTTTGGCTTTTATGGGAGGTTTGCTGCTTTCTAAAATATTACCGATTCTTAATCTTTACTTGTAGAAAATATCCTTTAGTCTGATAAAGGGAGTGGACAATATGGCTCACCTTATACCAATTGTTAGGTGTAAAAAGAATACGATGGTACATGTTGTACGTCTATTATTAACAAGTGGGGATCATTTACGCAAACTAACAGCTTTGGGGGTATTGCCTGGGGTGAAAATAGAAATTTTGCAAACATATCCTGCCTATGTATTAAAAATAGGATATACACAAATTGCTTTAGATTATGAAATAGCAAAAAATATTATTGTTGCTCCATAATTAAAAGGGAATTTGCTTGATACTAGTGGTTTTGTTAGAAACACTGAATATATTATAAAAAGGACTTGGATTGTACCAAGTCTTAATCAGAAGTGTTATTTTCTATCGCTTTATTTAAAGCATTGATTAATGTCGTTATGTCGATGCCGTGAGCTGCTGCTCCTTGTCCAATATTCTCAAACCGTGCAGCCGCACAACCCAAACATCCCATACCATGATCGCGAAAAATAGCAACCGTTTGGGGATATTGTTCAACGACTTCTGAAATTCTCATATTTTCGGTAATAAGCATAAAACAACCTCCTAATTAACATAATTATTAATACATAGTTTTAGCAAGCGATAAAATTTTATACGAACTAGAGGCTAGTATTTTTTGCAAAAGAGAGGTAGAATATTGTAGATAAAGATAAAACAGGGGTCATATGAGGTAAAAGGCGGTGCAAAAATTGAATATAAAAAAGGGGCAAATCAATATCGTAATAGGTTTAATAATTATATTTTTCTTGATTGCCCTTTCTAAATTCGGTAACCATTCAGTAGTAGCAAGCTATAATAAAAGCAATTCTATTACTCTTCAAGAAGTACCTATTTTAAATTATCATAAAGTGGATATATTAAATCACGCTCTATCTGTTTCACCACGAGAGTTTGAAGACCAAATGGAGTATTTATACCAAAATGGTTATCATACGATTACTCCTGATCAACTTATGGCTTATTTAAAATCGGGTAAACCATTGCCAGACAAACCGATTTTGATTACCTTTGATGATGGCTATCTTGATAATTATACAAATGCATATCCTATCATGAAAAAATACGGTTTTACTGGAACAATTTTTATTGTTACGAATTTTATTAGTAAAGATGAGCGGTTTATGACTTGGGATCAAATAAAAGAAATGCAACAAAACGGTATGATCTTTGGCTCGCATACAGCAAATCATAAATCTCTTACAAGTCTTACGAAGGAACAAGTTCTAGATGAACTTAGCCAATCCCGTGATGAAATAGCACGGCAATTAGGTAAGGCTCCTAAGTATTTTGCCTATCCAACTGGCACTTATAATGGGGAAATTGAAGACATGGTGAGAAAAACAGGATATAAGGCCGCATTCACTATTGAATATGGGCAGGTTGGTGCTGATAGCGATGTATTCCTTTTGCAGCGGATTCCCATTTTTAAAGGGCAAAAAACTTTTCGAAGTTTCTTCATTCGCTTAAACGGTGCACCTGTCTTAGAAGAACTGGGTATTATAAAAAATTAAATATTTCAGATAAAAACTAGGACAAAAGACTTTGAAGATGGGTCTTTTGTCTTTTATTTTTAAATGGTGAAGAATTCCTTAAGGATTAAGAAGGATTTTATTTTATAAAGATAGAACACTAAAAGTGGGTAATAGTGGTGAAAAGTGGTAGATGAATCAAAATGGTGGTGGTAAAATTATGTTAATGGGTGAGTACCTTCATACTATTGATGATAAGGGAAGACTCATTTTACCTGCCAAGTTCCGTGAGGAGTTGGGAGAAAATTTTATTGTTACCAAAGGTCTTGATAATTGTTTGTTTATATACGAAAAAAAAGAATGGGATATTTTAGCAAGCAAGCTAAAGCAATTACCGCTAGCAAAACCTGAAGCCAGAGCCTTCGTACGATTCTTTTTTTCTGGTGGAGCGGAGATTTCTTGTGATAAACAAGGGCGAATATTACTACCTAACACTCTTAGGGAATATGCCCAGCTTGATAAAGATGTCATAGTGATTGGCGTTTCAAATCGCATTGAAATTTGGAATCGCAGCAGCTGGGATGCTTATAATGAAAAGATTGCTCCTACAGTAGCCCAAATTGCTGAAAGCTTAGTTGATTTAGGTATATAAAGTTGAATATAGTGTGAAAATATAGTGTTTATGAATTTGAATGGGGTGAGTGACTACTGTGGAATTTCATCATGTTAGTGTGTTATTAAAAGAGAGTGTATCTGCATTGGTAACGAATCCTGAAGGTATTTATGTTGATTGTACATTAGGTGGAAGTGGACATGCTGAACATGTTGTCAAACAATTGGGAGCATCGGGGCGATTTATTGGCATTGATCAGGATCCAGCTGCGATAAAAACGGGAAAAGTTAAGTTGTCCAATGCTAAGTGCAAAGTCGATATCGTACAGAATAATTTTCAAAATATTGGACTTGTCTTAGATGAGTTAAAAGTAAATAAGGTAGACGGCATATTATTTGACTTAGGGGTATCGTCACATCAGCTAGATATCGCTGAAAGAGGATTTTCTTATATGCAAGATGCACCTTTAGATATGCGTATGAATCCGAATAGCGATTTTTCTGCTTATGATATTGTGAATAATTATTCGGAAAATCAATTAGCAGATATTATTATTACTTATGGAGAAGAGCGTTGGGCCAAGAGAATTGCAAAGTTTATCATTGAATTTCGAAGTGGTAAGGCGATAGAAACTACTGGAGAATTAGTAGATATCATAAAAAGGGCGATTCCGTCAGCAGCAAGGCGCGATGGACCACATCCAGCGAAAAGAACGTTTCAGGCCATACGTATTGAAGTAAACAATGAGTTAGGAATTTTAAAAGATGCTTTTACCACTTCCATAGAGAGACTTGCTTTGGGCGGAAGATTGTGTATTATTACTTTTCATTCCTTGGAAGACCGGATTGCGAAGCAGACTTTACAGCTGATGGCAAAAGGATGTATTTGTCCAAAAGCATTGCCGATATGTATGTGTAATAATAAACCGCAGATTAAAATCTTAGGTAAGCCGATTGCTCCATCAGTGAATGAGTTAGAAGAGAATCCACGGGCGCGAAGTGCTAAGTTGCGCGTAGCGGAAAAAATAAATTTATAAAAATTGGTGTAATATCATGGGAACTACAATTGTTCTAATTTTAAGGAAGGGGAATATACATGTTAGTAAATAAAAAACAAGATTGGGATATTTATCAACAACCAGAAGTCCCATCCATTAAAAAAAAGTATTTAGTAAAACCTGATATTGCGCTACGAGTAAAATGCTTAACAACAGTTACTATGATTATAGTAGCAGCCATGTTTTTAACTGCATCAAGCGAAGCAATTATACGCTCTGGCTATGAGTTAGTGGAAATGAAGGTAGAAGTCATTAAACTGGAAAAAGAAAACGAATTATTACAATTAGATATTGCGAAATTAAAATCACCGCAGCGTATTCAGAGCATAGCTACAACTCAGCTAGGTATGGTAATGCCGCAAAATGTATATTGTGCGGAAAGTTCTTTGAAAGGTTCTAATTTGAATACCGAAGGAGAAAAAAGTATAGTAAGTATGTTACTAAATCGTAAGAGTCAATAATTAAAAATTGGGGGAGTGCCCATTGGCGTCATCATCACATGTTACCATTAGGAAAAGGGTGGCCTGTCTTTTTCTACTGATTACGGTAATTATGTCAGGACTTGGTTTTCGTCTAATGTATCTCCAATTTTACAGAAGCAATTGGTTAACAGAAAATGCTATCGACCAGCGGGTGAGAGATATTCCCGTAGAAGCAAAGCGTGGTACAATTTTTGATCGTAATGGGAGAGAGCTTGGTGTGAGTATAAGTTCTGAATCTGTATACGCAATACCAGCTGAAATAGTAGATGTAGAAGGAACGGCAGCCAGATTGGCTGCTATTTTGACGTTAGACAGGGATAAATTAGCGGCAAAATTGAAAAGACGTCAAGCGTTTACTTGGGTGAAGCGTAAAGTAGATGGAGAAATCGCCAAAGAAGTTCATATGCTTAATTTACCAGGAATCGGATTAACCCAGGAAAATCAGCGTTATTACCCTAATGATAATTTAGCAGCACATATACTGGGGTTTACGGGGATTGATAGTCAAGGGTTAGATGGAGTAGAATTAACTTTTGACAGCTATTTGAAGGGACGCAGCGGAAGTATTGTGGTGGAGTATGATGCGCGAGGTCAGGAAATACCTTATGCATCTCATCAATTTATAAAGCCGGTAGAAGGGCATAATATTTATCTAACCATTGATATTGTAATTCAACAAATCATTGAACGAGAGCTTGAAAAAGTAATGCAAGACACGAAGGCGCAGGCAGCTACGATTATCGCTATAGAGCCTAGTACTGGGGAAATATTAGCTTTGGCGAATCGGCCGGATTATAATCCAAATCATTTTGCAGAATTTTCACCAAAATTATGGAGAAATATTGCTGTTTCTAATGCTTATGAGCCAGGATCTACCTTTAAGATTCTTACCACAACAGCAGCATTAGGGGAGAAAGTAGTGAGTCTTAATGAACGCTTTTTTGATCCAGGATCTGTAGAGGTTCAGGGAAGAACCATTCATTGCTGGAAAAATGGCGGGCATGGTAGCCAAACCTTTCAAGAGGTAGTAGAAAACTCTTGTAATGTAGGTTTTGTAAATGTTGGTCTTCGATTAGGCGTTGATTCTTTTTACAAATATTTTACTGCTTTTGGTTTAGGAAAACATACGAATGTTGATTTGCCAGGGGAAGCAAAAGGGATCGTTATTGAAAAATCACAGGTTAAGCCGATTAATATTGCTACGATGTCTATGGGGCAAAGTATAGCTGTAACGCCGTTGCAATTAGTAACAGCAGTAGCAGCAGTGGCTAATGATGGGCAGAGGCTTAGACCGCAGATTGTTCGAGAGGTAAAAGGGAAAGATGGCGAAATCATTCGTAGTTTCACCCCGGATATTATCAATCAAGTTGTTGATGTGGCAACTGCTCAGGAAGTTAAAAAAGTATTAGAAAGTGTTGTAGCAAATGGTACTGGGAAGAATGCTTATATCGAAGGATTCCGTATTGCTGGTAAGACTGGTACCGCTCAGAAAGTTGGAGCCGGCGGATATATGCCAGGTAAATACGTCGCTTCTTTTGTTGGGTTTGCACCAGCTGATAAGCCGCAGATTGTAATGGTTGTCATCATTGATGAACCTGTAGGCTTATATTATGGTGGTCAAATAGCAGCTCCTGTTTTTACTGGTATAATGAATGATGTCTTACAATATTTAAAGATTGCACCAAAAATTGCAGAAGCAGATGCAAATACAACAAAGGAAACTCATGTAGTTGTGCCAAGTGTCATAAACTTATTAGTTGCAGAAGCAACGCAGGAACTGAAAAAATCTGGCTTATCTGTAAGAGTTGAGGAGACAGGTGAACGTGTGGCAGATCAGATACCAAAGCCGGGCAGTCGCATGCCAAAAGATTCTAGTGTATTATTATATACTATGACCCCAAGATACGGGGCAGGAGAGATTACAGTTCCTGATTGTACCGGGCAGTCGCTGCGTGAGGCGGCAGATACATTAGCTGAGGTGGGATTGCGTATCAAACCTATAGGAGTGGGAATAAAAGCCGTAAAACAAGAACCTTTAGCAGGCACTAAGGTATTGCCTGGAAGTGAAATTACAATGTTCTTTGAATAATTTTTTAAAAAGTATAAAGAGAAAAATATACTGCATAGGATAAATAAGTACTTTTAAGTAATAGAAAGTTTGCTGATATGGTAATCTGCACATGGTTATGATAATATTGGTAACAATGGTAATAATAGTTGACATATAGGAGGTATTTTCATGAAAAAAAAATTGCAAGAATTAATAGATTTATTACCAAGTGCGATAATAGAAGGAAATAAGAAAGTCGCAGAAACAGTAATTGCAGATTTAGCCCAGGATTCTCGTAAAATCACACCAGGGACTTTATTTGTTTGCTTATCTGGTGCTAAAACAGATGGTCACGACTATATTGTGCAGGCCTATCACCAAGGTGCAGTAGCGGTTTTGGTTGAAAAAGATATTGATATCATTCCTCAGGGGTTAACAGTTATAAAAGTAGCTGATACCAGGGAAGCGATGATGAGGATTGCTCCATATTTTTTTGAATATCCAAGTTGCAAATTACGCATGATTGGAGTTACGGGGACAAATGGTAAAACCACCACCACCTATTTAATCAGAAGTATATTACAACAGGCTGGGTTTCATGTAGGAGTAATCGGGACGATTCAAAATAGTATTGGTGATAAAATAGTACCTACTCAAAATACTACGCCTGATGTGATTGATTTACAAAGACTGCTAGCCGAGATGGCAGAAGCTAATATGGATTATGTAGTTATGGAAGTATCTTCCCATGCTCTAGCTCTTAATCGAGTGGCCGGTTGTGAATTTGATGTCGGTATCTTTACGAATATGACTCGCGATCATCTAGATTTTCATGTAACCTTTGAGAGGTATTTAGAAGCGAAAACAAGATTATTTCAATTACTTAGTAGTAAGGATAATCAGAAAGAGGGCAAGACAGCTATTATTAATACAGATGATAAGGCTGCTGCATTTATTTTAGAACGTACGGGATGCAACACGATTACATACGGTATTGAGAATCATGCGGATTTACAGGCTAAAAATACGAATATACAAGCGAAAGGCGCGGAATTTGATATTATTGGTTCTTTTGGCATCATGCCATTGCAACTCAAAATAACTGGATTATTTAATGTATATAATGTTTTATCGGCAGTAGGTGCAGCTTTGGCTGAGGGTATTGATGCTCCTATTATTAAAGCTGCTTTGGAAATGTTTCAAAGCGTATCAGGCAGATTTGAGCTGGTAGACGGGGGGCAACCTTTTAGTATCATTGTAGATTATGCTCACACGCCAGATGGGCTAGAAAATATTTTAAAGACTGCCCAACAAATTGCTAAAAAACGTATTATTGTAGTTTTTGGTTGTGGTGGTGATCGCGATAAGACAAAAAGACCAATTATGGGGAAATTAGCGGTCCAATATGGCAATATTGTAATTGCTACATCTGACAATCCTCGAACGGAAGATCCTGAGAATATCTTGAGTGAAATTGAAGTAGGTATTCAAGAGTCACTGACATCAGGAAAGATTTACGAGAAAATTATTGATAGACGCCAAGCGATTGAGCGTGCTCTATCTGTAGCTGAAGCGGATGATATTGTAATTATTGCTGGTAAGGGACATGAGAACTACCAGATTCTAAAAGATAGAACCATTCCGTTTGATGATAAAGAAGTAGTAAAAGCCATCATCAAGGAGATGAAATAATGGCGGGATTTACAGTTGAAGAAGTTTGTCTTGCTACAAAAGGAACGCTAATTGTTTCTGCACAACCAAAGGGATTTACAGGCGTTTCCACAGATACGCGTACGGTACAAAAAGGTGACTTATTTATTCCGCTAATTGGTGAAAATTTTGATGGACATGAGTTTATTCATCAAGCGATAGAAAAGGGTGCAATTGGTGTTGTTTTTAGCCATAAAAATATGACACTGCCCCAGCAGATTACGGCTATATTCGTTACCGATTCTTTATTGGCGCTACAAGATTTGGCACGTTTTCATCGCCAGCGCTTTACTATTCCTGTCGTGGCGATTACTGGATCCAATGGCAAGACGACTACAAAAGATATGGCTGCGGCTGTTTTATCCAATCAGTTTCATGTATTAAAAACAGAGGCGAATTATAATAATGAAATCGGGTTACCTTTGACATTGCTGCAGCTTACACAGGAACATGAGGTGGCAGTGGTGGAAATGGGGATGCGAGGTAAGGGGCAAATCCGCCAATTAGCCAATATTGCATTGCCCACAATCGCCATCATAACAAATGTTGGTGAGACTCATCTTGAATTGCTGGGATCCATGGAAGAGATTGCTGCTGCTAAAGCGGAATTACTGGAAGTAATACCAGAAAATGGTGTGTCGATATTAAATGGTGATAATGTTTATGTGCGAGAAAAGGCCAAAAAAGCAAAGAGTCGTATTGTATTTTTTGGGCTGCAAGAAGGCGATATTAAGGCTGATAACATTCATATAAAAGCCCAGAGTATAGATTTTGTGTGCCGCATGACTAATGATGTTTTTACAGTAGACATACCAACGACTGGTAAACATAATGTTTATAATGCTTTAGCTGCAATTGCTCTGGGCATGGAATTAGGGATGAATGCTGATGGTATCTCTTCAGGATTTAGGGCTTTTAATGCTAGTCCGATGAGGTTACACATTGAAAGATTCGGTGATTACTTGGTTGTGAATGATGCATATAATGCGAGCCCCATGTCTATGGTAGCCGCTATTGATACAATGCTTGAAGTTGCAAAAGGTCGCAAAGTGGCTGTGCTTGGCGATATGTTAGAATTAGGAACGATTGCAGTATCCGCTCATGAAGCCATCGGGGAAAAACTAGCTCAATGCGGGATTGAAATTGTTGTAACAGTTGGGGAGTTAGCAGCCAGCATTGCTAATAAAGCGAGTTCTTGCGGTATAAGCCAGGTTGTGGTCTGCTCTAATCATGAACAAGCGCAAGCAGAATTAAAGAAGCTGCTTATGCCTGGTGATACGATCTTGATAAAAGGATCAAGAGGAATGAAAATGGAAAAGATTATTAATATGTTCTTATAAAAAGCTGTTTTAAGAATGCAAAGATGCTAAGCGTCTAGTGAAAATATTTTTAAAACAGGATCTGAAGGGTTTGGAGGTTGAATATGCAGGAGTTGTTATATGCTTCAGCGATGGCATTCATCATAGCTTTAATTATCGGACCCCTGATAATTCCTGTACTTAGCAGGTTGAAGTTTGGGCAAAGTATTAGACAGGAAGGCCCTGAAAGTCATTATGCTAAAGCTGGTACACCGACTATGGGTGGTATTATTATCTTAATTGCTCTTATTATTCCTGTTCTTATTTATGGTGGTAAGAGCCCGGAAATTTGGTTAGCCTTATTTGTAACCATAGGGCATGGGCTAATTGGTTTTTTAGACGATTTTATTAAAGTTGTCTTAAAACGTTCGTTAGGACTAAAAGCAAGGCAAAAACTATTAGGGCAAATTTTTATGGCTGTAGCCTTGGCGTATATTGTTACTAATTATATGGGACGGGGTACTGATGTATGGGTACCTTTATTAGGCTTTACTGTTGACTTTGGACCATTGTACTATGTGTTAATTTTTTTAGTTTTGATAGGTACTACCAATGCTGTGAATCTTACAGACGGACTTGATGGTTTGGCCGCTGGCACGACTACGGTGGCAGCAGTAGCATATGCGGTTATTGCTATGAGTTTTGCAAAACCTGACTTGGCTATTTTTTGTGTAGCATTAGCTGGTGCAAGCCTTGGCTTTTTGAAATATAATGCAAATCCTGCTAAAGTGTTTATGGGGGATACTGGTTCATTGGCTTTAGGGGGAGCCTTGGCTGCTGTGGCAGTAATGACAAAAACAGAACTATTACTTGTTATTGTTGGTGGCGTTTTTGTACTTGAAGCCTGTTCTGTAATTATTCAAGTGGTTTCATTTAAGTTAACAGGCAAGCGAGTCTTTCGTATGAGTCCCATACATCATCATTTCGAATTGTCAGGTTGGTCTGAAAAAAAAGTAGTTACAGTATTTTGGTTAGCAGGAGTTGTTTGCAGCCTTATCGCTTTAATTATTCTAGTCGTTAGTCAAACTGGAGGAATATAAAATGCATTTTAAGGGAACAAAGATCTTAGTACTTGGTGCTGGTATCAGCGGTATCTCTGTTGCCTGTGTTTTACAAAACCGTGGAGCACAGATAACATTAAGTGATTCTAAATCAGCGGAATTATTAAAGAATAAGGATTTCTCGCCCATACATCAATGTGGAGTAACCCTGGCGTTAGGTCAACAGGGAGAGGAATTGCTTCAGGATATAGACTATATCGTACTGTCTCCTGGGATATCAATTGAAATTCCATTAGTAAAAATAGCTAAAGCTAAAAATATTAAAGTCATGAGTGAAATTGAAGTAGCATATCAATTGTGTACAGCACCTATTGTGGCCATTACAGGTACAAATGGTAAGACGACAACGACAACATTGATTGGTGAAATGGTAAAAACAACAGATCGCAATGTAGTTGTAGGAGGAAATATTGGTTTAGCCTTGTCACAAGAAGTGGCTGAAGTGGGTGAAAACGGTATAGTTGTAGCTGAAATATCCAGCTTTCAATTAGAAGGCATTATTGATTTTAGGCCTCGTGTGGCTGCTATTTTAAATATAACTCCTGATCATCTGGATCGACATCATTCGCTAGAGAATTATATTGCGATGAAAGAACGTATTTTTGCAAATCAAACAAAAGATGATTATATCGTTCTAAATTATGATGATATAACTGTACGAGAAATGGCGAACAAAGTTCCTTCTAAAGTTTTCTTTTTTAGCAGGAAGGTAGAATTAGATTCAGGAATATTTGTAAAAGATGGAATGATCATTATTAAGTGGCAAGAAAAAACATATATTGTATGTCCAATTAGTAAAATACAACTTAGAGGTGGACATAATATTGAAAATGTTCTCGCCGCTTGTGGTGTTGCCTTCTTTGCAGGTGTTACTTTAATTTCTATGGTGCAGACCTTATTCAATTTTACAGGTGTTGAGCACCGAATTGAAAAAGTAACAGTGGTCAACGGTGTGCCTTACTATAATGACTCGAAAGCAACGAATCCTGAGTCATCAATTAAAGCCTTAGAGGCTTTTGAACAACCTATCATATTAATTGCAGGCGGACGAGATAAAAATACAGATTTAACTGCTTTTATGAAATTGATCAAAGAAAAGGTGGAGCATTTAATTTTATTAGGTGAGGCTCAAGAGAGATTTGAAGCAGCGGCAATTAAGCATGATGTATCGCAAATTCATAATGTAAATAGTTTGTCTGAAGCTGTACAATTAGCATATCACCTTGCAAAGGAACCGCAAGTCGTGTTATTATCTCCGGCATGTGCTAGTTATGACATGTTTACGAGTTATGAAGAAAGAGGAAAAGTATTCAAAAGATTAGTTTATGAATTATAAGAAAATATCATTGGATAATTTTGTTGAGTTGAATGTGAGTGGCATTCAATGATGGGAGGGAATTCCTTTGGCGGTTAGACCTAAGTCGCCGGATTTTATTCTTTTTTTTGCTGTTATTGCATTATTAAGCTTTGGTGTTGTAATGGTGTATAGTTCGAGCGCAGTCTCAGCCTATGTCAACTTTGATGATAGTTATTATTTTTTAAAGAGACAGCTTATTTGGGTAACTTTGGGAGTCACGGTAATGCTGGTAACTCTAAATGTGGATTATCATGTCTGGCGCAAATTTGCAAAACCTACATTGCTATTAACAATAGTACTTTTAATCTTGGTACTTGTACCTGGATTTGGTAAAGTCGTAAATGGAGCGCGCAGGTGGCTTGGATTTGGTTCCTTATATTTACAACCATCGGAAATTGCCAAACTAAGCATGGTTTTATATTCTTCCGCTAGCTTAGCTCGCAATCAAGAAAAAATAAGCTCATTTATCAAAGGGCTTGTACCTCAATTACTTATCTTATTAGTTATTTTTGGCTTAATTCTGAAAGAACCTGATCTTGGAACAGCATTAGCAATTGGTGGGACAGTTTTTATATTGTTGTTTACTGCAGGTGCAAGATTATCTCACTTAACCTCTCTAGGTCTTGTTGGTGTTACTGGAATTATTGCAGCCATTCTCTTAGAGCCTTATCGTCTAAAACGATTACTGGCTTTTAATGATCCTTGGGCTGATCCTCTCAATACGGGTTACCATATTATCCAATCTCTTTATGCTCTGGGTTCAGGCGGTTTGTTTGGTGTGGGACTTGGACGCAGTAGAGAAAAGTTTTTATATCTACCAGAGCCTCATACCGATTTTATTTTTGCGATTCTAGGTGAGGAGCTTGGTTTCATTGGTACGGTAACGGTAATTTTATTATTCTTTTTATTTGCTTGGCGTGGATTTAAAATAGCTATCTCTGCACCAGATATTTATGGAAGTCTATTAGCTGCTGGATTAACTACAATGATTATTATGCAAGCTCTGATGAACATAGCTGTGGTAACAGCTTCTATGCCGGTAACAGGAATCCCCTTACCGTTTATTAGCTTTGGTGGCTCTGCATTAATTTTTACTTTGCTCGGGGTAGGAATATTGTTAAATGTATCAAGATATATTCATGATAAATAGGGTGGCTGGTGGTAAGAATTTCTGATAAAATAACCGAAGTTATTTTTGGAGTTAAGGGGGCAAGTCCGACATGCGGATTATTATGTCTGGCGGGGGAACAGGTGGCCACATCTACCCCGCCATTACTATCGCTAAAGCGTTACGAGAGAAAGTTAAATACTGTGAAGTATTGTTTATAGGTACTCAAAGTGGTTTAGAAGCTGACATTATACCTAAAGAAGGATTTACGATTCAGTTTATAGATGTAGCAGGATTTGAGCGGCGTTTGTCGGTAAAGAACATACAAACGATAGCTAAAACAATAGGAAGTGTTTGGCAGTCTCAGAAAATTATCCGGCAATTTAAGCCCGATATTGTTATTGGGACAGGCGGTTATGTTTGTGGGCCTGTTTTATTAGCAGCCAGCCTACTTAAAATTCCAACAATGATTCAGGAACAAAATGTAATTCCTGGTATTACGAATAAGATTTTATCTCGTTTTGTCGATAAGATCGCTTTAGGGTTTACAGAAGCAAGTGAAAATTTTCCAAATCAAAATAAACTGTTTTTTACTGGAAATCCCATACGTCAAGAAGTTATATCTGCTAGCCGAGAAGAAAGCATAGCGGCTCTTGGTCTTGATCCGACCAAACGTACGATATTGATATCGGGCGGCAGCAGAGGTGCTCGCAGCATTAATCAGGCCATGATAAAGGTTCATCAGTTTTTTGCAGGCAGCAAAGAGATACAACTATTGCATGTTACTGGGCAAAGCGAGTATAATGGCATAGTTGGAAAATTTACGCAATGTGGTATAGATATAACGGCAGCTGGTAATATTATCATCAAACCATATTTATACAATATGCCTGAAGCACTAGCCGTAGCAGATCTTGCGATCTTTAGGGCTGGTGCCCTTGGACTAGCTGAATTAACAGCAAGAGGGGTTCCATCGATATTAGTTCCTTATCCATACGCCGCAGAAAACCACCAGGAGTATAACGCTAGGGCGATGGAGCGGCAAGGAGCAGCCATTCTCATTCATGACAAAGAACTCAATCATGATATATTAATTAAAAGCATTAGTGAATTAATGAATAATCCGCAAAAATTAGATATGATGTCTCTGGCAAGCAAAAAAATAGGTCGCCCTAAGGCTGCTGAGAGTATTGCCCAGATGGCTCTTAATCTGATTAAATAACATTAAATATTAAGCTGTAACACCCTTGTGATGATCTGCATACTATAAAACACGCATAAGAGCTGATAGGTAAGGGTGCCCAAGAAAGGGGAGACATTTTTTGCTAAAAGATATAAAAAAAATTCACTTTGTTGGCATAGGTGGTGCTGGTATGAGCGCAATTGCCAAAGTCTTACTACAAATGGGATATATTGTTTCAGGGTCTGACCTTACTAAATCTGAGACTACTGCTAAATTAGAAAAAATAGGGGCTCATATATATTTAGGACACAATGAAGAGAATCTTCAAGATTCTCAAGCAATCGTAATATCAACAGCTATTCCTGAGACCAATCCTGAGGTTAAATTGGCAAGAAAAAAACAGATTCCGGTTTTTCATCGTGCGGATATTGTGGCATATTTAATGTTGCAGTATAAGGGGATTGCTGTTGCTGGTGCTCATGGTAAGACGACAACGACATCGATGATTGCCGTTATGCTTGAACATGCAGGAGTGGATCCGACTGTAATTATTGGTGGTGAAGTTGATTATTTAAATGGCAATGCTAAACTGGGATCAGGTCAATATTTAGTCGCTGAGGCAGATGAGAGCGACGGTTCCTTCTTGAAGTTTTCACCCCATATTGCCGTAGTTACGAATATTGAGAATGATCATATGGACTTTTATAAAACGATGGAAAATGTGTTAGATACTTTCAAAAAATTCTTACATAAATTGCCACCAAGTATAGGTTTGGGTATTGTATGCTTTGATAATGAGAATATCCGAAATTTAGTAAATGAAGTAGATCGTCCCTATATTTCTTATGGAATTGATCATACTGCTCAATACATGGCGCGTAATCTTTCGACTCAAGGAGCCACGACTACTTATGATGTATATCATAATGAACAGTTATTAGGGTCTATTAAAATAAATGTTCCAGGAAGACATAATGTGGGGAACTCTTTAGCAGCTGTTATTGTTGGTTTAAATATTGGTCTTACCTTCCAGGAAATTGCAGAAGGTTTGGCTCATTTTCAGGGCGCTAAACGCCGCTTTCAAACGAAGGCTAAAATTAATGGAGTTTGGATTATTGACGATTATGCTCATCATCCTACTGAAATTGCAACTACGTTATTGGCAGCCCGCCAGACAGAGCCAAATCGATTAATTTGTGTATTCCAACCTCATCGCTATTCACGCACTGCATTTTTACGTAATGAATTTGGCTCTGCTTTTCAATCAAGTGATATATTAGTTCTTACCGATGTGTATTCAGCGGGAGAAGCACCAATACCGGGGATCACAGGTGAGGTCTTGAAAGAGGAGGTTGAACGCCAAACGAGTAAGAAGGTAATTTATATTGCGGATAAAGATAAAATAGCTAGGTATCTTAGTCAAATTGTTGAACCTGGTGATCTGGTTATTACCATGGGAGCTGGAAATGTTTACTGTGTAGGGGAAGAACTAATTGAATCCTTAGTGCAAAAACAGTAGTTATAGAATTTGTCTCCCCTAATGGGAGACATTTGTTTCTATGAAAAAATTGGGTTCCTATAATATCATTTAATTACATAATTAAGTGATTGTTTAAATTTGTGATGATACTTGGTGTAAGCCAAGTTTTCTAATTGAGGTATAGGGTGATTGTACTTTTCTAGGAGGGGGAAGACGGTGGAGAAATTTATCGTCAAGGGGGAAGTACAGTTAAATGGAACGATTAGGATAAGTGGAGCCAAGAATGCAATATTGCCGATTATGGCAGCAACACTATTATGTTCTGGTGTAAGCATTATTCATGACGTTCCTTACTTACGAGATATTAAAGTTATGCAAGATATTCTAACCTTATTTGGGGCTAGAATTATTAGAGAACAGAATACATTATTAATTGATACATCGAATGTACAGGATGCGGATATTCCAGAACATTTAATGCGAGAGATGAGAGCATCTATCTTTTTGATGGGACCATTGTTAGGCCGATTTCATAAAGTGAAACTTTCTTATCCTGGAGGTTGTGCGATTGGCCCAAGGCCCATTGATCTACACATAAAGGCATTAGAAAAAATTGGGGCATCAGTTAAAGAAAATTTTGGATTTATTGAAGCACAAGCCACTTGCTTGACTGGTGGTGAAATTAATTTTGATTATCCTAGTGTAGGTGCTACGGAAAATGCTATGATGGCGGCAGTATTAGCTAATGGTTTAACGATTATTCGAAATGCAGCCCGCGAGCCAGAGATATATGATTTGCAAGTATTTCTTAATAAGATGGGCGCTAAAGTAATCGGAGCTGGCACTGATACTATTAGAATTGATGGTATAAAAAAATTAACGCCTGCTGAACATATTGTCATGTCTGATCGCATTCAGGCTGGTACGTTTCTGATTGCAGCAGCCATTACCCATGGTGATGTAGTTGTAGAGAATATATTATCAGAACATATTTTCTCCGTGACAGATAAGCTAAAAGATATTGGTGTGAAAATTACGACTGGAAACAATTCAATCCGGGTAAGAGGGGGAGATTTGCGTGGTGTTGATATTAAAACATTACCATATCCAGGTTTTCCCACGGATTTGCAAGCGCCGATGTTATCTCTAGTAACAAATGCTAAAGGAACGAGTATTATAACAGAAACAATTTTTGAAAATCGTTTTAAACATGTAGATGAATTAATGCGTATGGGAGCTAAAATAAAAGTAGAGGGTCGTACTGCTATTATACGCGGTATACCCAAATTAACAGGAGCCATCGTTGCTGCCCATGATCTTAGGGCTGGTGGTGCATTAGTTCTAGCGGCTTTGGCAGCAGAAGGCGTTTCTGAAATAGAAAATGTATATCATATCGATCGGGGATATGAAGCGTTAGAAGAAAAACTTAGAAGTTTAGGTGCAAATATTTCACGCCATAAAAAGGACTAGGGGGATTTATAGTATGAAGAGCAAAAGAATTGCAGTGGTAATGGGGGGGCCATCAGCGGAAAGAGAGGTTTCTTTAAATACAGGTAAAGCCATTTTAACAGCACTTCAGGAAAGCGGATATAAAGGTGCAGTAGGCATTGATCTTGATCCTGCACGTTTTGTAGAACAGTTAACTAAAGAAAAAATTGAAATTGTATTTAATGCGATTCATGGTCAATACGGTGAAGATGGAGTATTACAAGGAGCACTTGAATTGTTAGGAATCCCTTATACCGGGTCAGGAGTGCTAGCTAGTGCGATGGCTATGGATAAAGGAATCTCTAAAAGAATATTTTTGTCCGCCTCCATTCCAACACCTCGTTCTCTTTTATTTACAAAAGCCGACTTGAGTCGTGATTTAGTAACAGAAATTATTGCTGGTTTTAGTATACCCGTTGTAGTAAAATCTTCATCTCAAGGATCTAGTATTGGTGTTGTCATTGTTGAAGAAAGTGAAAATTTGTCTCAGGCAATTGAACAGGCTTTCCAATACAGCGATACTATCTTAGTTGAAGAATTTATAAAAGGAAGAGAACTTACCGTTGCAATCGTAGGTAATAACGATTTAAAGGCATTGCCTGTGATTGAAATAGTTCCTTTTTCAGGAAGGTATGATTATCATTCTAAATATACAAAGGGAACCACTGAATATATTGTGCCAGCTCGATTATCAGAGGAAACCACTTTCCTTGTGCAAAAAGTGGCTTTAGAGGCTTTTCATGCACTAAGATGCTCTGGCATTGCGAGAGTGGATATCATGCTTGACGAGGATGATAATCCTTATGTGTTAGAAGTGAATACGATACCTGGAATGACAGGTACTAGTTTAGTACCGAAAGCAGCAGCTGCTGCAGGAATATCATTTAGTGCATTATGTGAGGAATTACTGTGTCTAGTAGAGACTAAATAATATAAAATATTTATTTCCTTGTAGGTGCAAGACAGTATTTGTATGGATTCAATAATATTCAGTTGGCTATGAAAGGATGCTTCTTTTCATAGCTAACTGAATCGGTAATTATTGGAGAACGTATCAACATACTGTCTGCTTTTTTATAATTGTATTATGCTTAGAATTGTTGTATCATTACTTTTATACCTATAGTTATTAACATTATTTCAAGGAGCGATTATATGGGGGATCTAGAATCATTGCAGTATACGCCAAAAGATAAAAGCCTTAGGCCGAATCAGGGGTTTATTGGATTAATTTTAGTACTGGTTATACTGATTGCTGGACTATTATTTATCAAGTCATCATACTTTACTATCGGAGAAGTAGTAGTTGAAGGCAATAATTATGTAACTGTGGATGATGTATACCATATCGCTGACATTCCTGAAAAATTGAATATATTTAATTTAAACACCTCGGATATAAGAAATCGCTTACTTAATGACTTAAGAATTGCAGAGGTTGAGATTTCACGGCGCTTTCCAGGAACCATAGTCATTCATATAAAGGAACGTAAGCCGATCGTGTATGTCACTAGTAGCTATGGATTCTTAGAATTGGACTCCCAAGGGATTGTACTAGCAGCTTTCAAAAATTTAAAAAATATGAATGTGCCTATGATAACAGGAATTCGATTAGATAATGAGTATGTGAGTGACAAAATTGAAAATCCAACGATTCAAAGTGTTGTACACTATTTATCATTGCTGGATGAACCAGTATTGAATCAAATCTCTGAGGTAAATGTAATATCGCCAGAGCAAGTCAGTGCTTATACAGTTGCATCCGTGCAGATACGTTTGGGCAGTAGTGAAAGATTGTCTGATAAGGTTAAATTAACAAATACTATTTTACATGAAATTAGTGATAAAAAAATGAATGTAGAATATATTGATCTTACCTACGCCTCACCTTTTATTAAATTAAAACCTTAAGAGGGGAGGAACTTCAAGAATACAAAAAATATAGTTAAAAAAAGGAGAGCGAGAAATTGCTGAAGCTTAGACAAGGACAAGCCGCTATTGCCTTGGTATGCGTGGTACTAGGATTTATGTTAGCGGTACAATTTCGTACGGCCCAGGATATCCGATCAAGTATTCCTTTTCAGCGTATTGAGGACTTATCACAACGCTTAAGTCAAACTGAAAAAGAACGTGATGTACTACTAAAACAAGTATATGAATTAAGACAAACGACAGGAGCTGAATCGGCAACGAAAGAAAGTGAAAATATTAAAATGGGTGCTGGTGTAGTGGCTGTAAGAGGAACGGGTCTTAGTATAACAATTGACGATAGCAAAAGATTATCGAAACCAGGAGAAAATCCGAACTTATATTTAATTCATGATGAAGATATGTTAAAGGTAATTAATGAATTGTGGGCAGCTGGTGCAGAGGCGATCTCTATTAATGGGCAGAGGCTAATTGCCACATCAGAAGTACGTTGCGCTGGACCAACGCTATCGGTAAATAATACACGCTATTCGCCGCCATATGAAATATTAGTGATTGGTGAACCGCAAACCTTAGAAAATTCCCTTAAAATGAGAGGGGGAGTAATAGAGACATTGCAATTTTGGGGTATTCAGGTCAGTTTAAAAAAACAAGACGTTGTAGACGTTCCAGCATATAAAGGTGCATTTCGCTTTGAATATGCCAAGCCAATAAAGGATGGTGGTAAATAGTGGCTTTACCATTGGTTGGACTTATTATTGGTATTAGTTTAGGTATTTTTTTCCCTCTTACTATACCTGTTGAATATGCAAAATTCATGTCAGTTGCTTTATTAGCTTCTTTGGACTCTGTATTTGGTGGGTTACGGGCTGGAGCGGAAGAAAAATTTGATAATACTGTATTTATTACAGGATTTTTTACAAATGCTTTAATGGCTGCTGGATTAGTGTACATCGGTGAAGGCTTGGGTATTGATTTATATTATGTTGCACTATTAGCTTTTGGTTTACGGATATTCCAAAATTTGGCGATTATTCGACGCTATTTTTTAAGGAAATAATAAGGATTTAGAATAATTAGAACTTCTGACGACTTGGTCTACGCCAAGTCTTTTCTTAATATAAAAAGATAATCAAGGTGTTAATTTGCTATAATGGGACTTTTTAAAAATATTAGTAGGATAATTGTCTCTTTATTACAATAAAAAAAGGAAATTTGGTATTTATGTTGAAATAGAAGTATGGTGTAGAATACTTCGAATGAGGTTAGTCATGGATAGCAAAAATATCTTAGGAATTGATATCGGTACAAGCAATATTAAAATATTTGTTGGGAAAATTGGTCTAGATGGACATGTAACAATCGCTGGTAGTGGACAGATGACAACAAATGGTTTTGCAAAAGGTGTAATTTCCAATTGTAATCTATTGGTCAAGTCTATTGAACAAGCTGTTGACTGTGCAGTAATGGCTACTAATCTTTCCGTTAAGGATGCTTATATCGGCATTGGCGGTATGGAACTTAATGCAGTAAATAGTATTGGTAGCATTGCTCCTTCAGCTCCTAGTAATATTACAATAGATGACGTAAACCGTGTGTATCGTGCTGCAGCATTGGTTGCTATTCCTGATGATCATGAAGTGTTACATGTATTGCCACAGAAGATTTATGTTGATAAACAAAGAAAAAATGGATTGCCACTACAGGAAAAAGGTTCTCACTTAGAAGTGGAGGCTCATGTTGTAAGTATACCTAAAATGACAATCAATGATCTCATCAAAGAAATTGAAACATTAGGTATACATGTTGTTGGTGTAATTGCTAATGCTGTTGCTGTTACAGAAGCTATAATTCCAGTGCCTGCTGAAAACTTTTTAGTGATAGATATAGGAGCGGGGAGTACAGAGTTAATCTTGTACCAAGAGGGACATATCGATTTCACGACAGCGTTACCTCTAGGTGGAAATTATATTACAAGTGATATTATGCGAGGATTAGCCATTTCCTGGGAACATGCTGAGGAGATTAAGAAATATTATGCAAAACTGGATAAACAACTACAGGGGCAGGAGATCATTTTAGATTGTAATGCGTATGGTACTACGGACAAGCATGTTTCTTATGACTTTTTATATAAAATTGTTGAGAGTCGTATCTGTGAACTTGTTTATTTAATGCATGAGCATAGTAAAAAATTTTTGGCAGAAAATAAAATTGAAAAGATTTTTCTTACTGGTGGTTGTGGGGCTATGTCCGGTTTTGTTCAAAACATAGAAGCAACCTTTGGTATACCGGTTCAAGTTGTCATTCATCAGGAACTGCCTTTAGAATATCGTTCTTCTGAAAATGCAGCTTGTTATGGGATATTAAAATATGCAGGAAAGAATTTGCCAAAACCCCAAGTTATTCTAGAGAGTAATCCTTGGCGGTCATTGATGAGTAAGTGTAGAAATTTTTTAAAAAACTAAATCTTGTGACTATAAGGGGGAAATTCCATGCTTGAATTAGATATGGATTTAGATCAATTTGCTGCAATTAAAGTAATTGGTGTTGGCGGTGGCGGAAATAATGCTGTAAATCGGATGATTGCTGCTGGTCTACATGGTGTAGAATTTATAACAGTAAATACGGATGCACAAGCATTAATGCATTCTCAGGCAGCTTATCGAATACAAATTGGCGAGAAACTTACCAAGGGACTTGGAGCGGGTGCCAATCCGGACATTGGTGAGAAAGCTGCTCAAGAAAGTCGTGAAGAAATTATAAAGGCATTGCGTGGTGCTGATATGGTTTTTGTAACTGCAGGAATGGGGGGCGGTACAGGTACTGGTGCAGCTCCTGTTGTTGCTGAGTGTGCTAAAGAAGTAGGAGCATTAACGGTTGGTGTTGTCACAAAACCCTTTTCTTTTGAAGGGCGGAGACGTCAGGCGCAAGCTGAAAGTGGAACCGCAAAATTGAAAGAAAAAGTAGATACTCTGATTACCATACCGAATGATCGTTTATTGCAAGTTGCTGATAAGCGTACTTCTATGATCGATGCTTTTCGCATTGCCGATGATGTATTACGACAAGGGGTGCAAGGGATTTCAGATCTAATTGCTGTACCAGGGCTTATTAATTTGGATTTTGCAGATGTGAAGACCATTATGACTGATACGGGTTCAGCCCTAATGGGGATTGGCTATGGTTCAGGTGATAATCGAGCAGTAGCTGCAGCTGAAGCGGCGATAAAGAGTCCTTTGCTAGAAACTTCGATTGAAGGGGCCAGGGGAGTTCTTTTAAATATTACAGGAGGACCGAGTTTAGGTTTATTAGAAGTAAATGAGGCTGCTGCAATTATTTCTGATGCAGTTGATCCTGAAGCAAATATTATTTTTGGCGCAGTCATTGATGAAAATTTTCAGGATGAAGTTCGTGTAACTGTAATTGCTACAGGGTTTGATGGTAAGCCTCTTAGTGTAGTAAAAGGAAAATTGGAGAGTACAACGATAGAGCCTTTTAAAGTACGTGATTTAGATATACCAACATGGATGAGACGTTAATATTAACCTCTTCCCTTATATTAATGCGAGAATATAAATGAATAATGTAGAGAAAAAAGCATGCAAAATTTAATTTTGCATGCTTTTTTTGTTTAAGATTTAAAAAACAAGTAGCAATCCAGTTTTTCCGCACGATTGGTATAATAAATAAGTTGGAAGAAAAAACCATATTTCTACAAAAAAATAAAGACCATCTTGTTATAATAAGAATAACTTATGCAATGAAACAATAGATTATTATTAAAATGTATATTGCTGCTACGTTTATGATGATAGGAAGGTTATATTGATGTATATCTATGCTGATGTGCTCTTTATTATTAATATAATGATGAATAGTATGATTCTAATGTTAACTGCTTGGACGGTAGGGGCTACATATAAAGTTTGGCGTATATTATTGGCAGCGGCAGTAGGGGGTTGCTACGTCTTAATCGGCATGATGCCTAACATGGAGTTTTGTCATACCGCTATCGCTAAATTAGTAATATCATGGCTGCTGATTTATATAGCTTTTGGCTATACATCCAAACGCAGATCATTTTTATTGTTAGCATCTTTTTATGTTGTATCCTTTATTTTAGGTGGTTCTATTGTTGGATGGGTTTATTTCTGGCAAGTGAATCATTATTCTCATACGTTGGTCAGAATTCTCACAACTTTATCCTGGGAAAATGTATTATGGGGAAGTTGTTTAGGATCTATTTTGATTGTTACTATAATACGGCGTATGTTATCGAGTACAACTCGGCAGCAAAGCCTATATCGAGTGAAAATTGAATATAATGGACAGGTGGCTGAGTTAACAGCCATGCTTGATACAGGTAATAGTTTATATACTACAGTAGGTCATAAACCAGTGGTTTTAGTTAGTCAATATATTATAGAGTCAATTTTAAGTGAGGATGTGGTAACTTTTTTACGAGAAAATGTACCAGAAATGTGGTTGGTGAATTTATCCCAGTGTGCTGATGAAAAATGGCTATCACGTACACAAATTATTCCTTATCATGGCATTGGAAGCCGCAGTATGTTGCTCGCTTTTAGAGCTGATGCCTTACTTGTATCTCTATCAGGTACAGCAGAAATAAGGATTCAGAATGTGGTAATTGGAATTTATAGTGGTGGTCTATCAGAGGATGGAACATATGCTGGCTTATTACATCCTCAGATAATCAATGAGTTATACAAAAAAGAGGGGGCAAGTATATGCGCATAACATGGTCTATCATTAAAATAGTGATCAAACTAAAGGCGATCTGTTTGTTGCAAAGATTGGGAATATTAGCGGCTGATGAGGTTTTTTATGTTGGTAGTACAGAAGTATTGCCTCCCCCTTTAAGTAATGACGAAGAAGTATTTTTATTAACTCGTTTGCAAAAAGGCGACTTAGGAGTTAAAAGTATTTTTATTGAAAGAAATTTACGTCTAGTCGTGTATATTGCCCGCAAGTTTGAAAATACAGGGGTGGGAATAGAAGATCTTGTTAGTATAGGGACAATTGGTTTGATTAAGGCTGTAAATACTTTTGATCCTGTAAAACGCATAAAATTAGCGACATATGCATCGAGATGCATTGAAAATGAGATTTTGATGTATCTTAGACGTAATAGCAAAACCAGAGCGGAAGTATCTTTTGATGAACCTTTGAACATCGACTGGGATGGTAATGAGTTACTCTTATCGGATGTGTTAGGTACAGAAAACGATATTATTTATAAATCCGTTGAAGAAGAAGTCGATAAGACTTTGCTGCATACCGCTATGAATAAACTATGCGGGCGAGAAAGGCGTATTATGGAGCTGCGATTTGGTTTGCACGATGACGGAGCAGAGCGTACCCAAAAAGAAGTTGCAGATATGTTGGGAATATCTCAGTCTTATATTTCTAGACTGGAGAAGAGAATTATTAAACGCCTGCGTAAAGAAATTATGCGTATGGAATAACGATAAAACAGAGATTTAGTCTATATACAATACATTGAGAAACTTGAATAGATTGTTACTCTGCTAGGGATGGAATATAGGGATTCGCTTGCTTCCTACGTAACGCCATTCACTCCTATATTCCATCCTGACGATTGCCATGTAGAAGATTTATTTCAACATATATAAGTTGAATCTTATCCAATACACCTCTGATGAGGTGTTTTTTTATTGTTTATGAGAACTATAGCTGCAAGGCTTATTTCGATAAGAGCTTGTTGGTTTTTAGGACATTTGTTTTATCCATTGCAGCGAGGATGAATAAAACTAACTATCCGTGGCAATAATGCTCATGTATGGTAATAATTCAAATGTACTATGGAAACCAATGGGGGGAATAAAATGATTATTAATAAAGTAGAAATTTGCGGCGTAAATACAGCGAAACTCCCGGTGCTTTCCGCCACTAAGATGCGTGAACTATTTGTGGTGCTTCAAAATGGAGAATTGTCTGTAAGAGAACAATTAATATATGGTAATCTACGATTGGTACTGAGTGTTATTCAACGATTTAATAATCGAGGAGAATATGTAGATGATTTATTCCAGGTAGGTTGTATCGGTTTGATGAAAGCCATTGATAATTTTGATCTGTCGCAAAATGTGAAATTTTCCACCTATGCCGTACCTATGATTATTGGTGAGATACGCCGGTATTTACGAGATAATAATCCAATTCGCGTTAGTCGCTCAATGCGAGACATTGCTTATAAGGCTCTGCAGGTAAGAGATTCTCTTGTCAATAGGCATTCACGTGAGCCGTCCATTAAAGAAATTGCTGATGAACTTAAAATTCAACGAGAAGAAATCATTTTTGCCCTTGATGCAATTCAAGAACCAATATCTTTATTTGAGCCAATTTATCATGATGGTGGGGATCCTATATTTGTAATGGATCAGATTAGTGATGATAAGCAGCTAGATTTTAATTGGTTAGAAGGGGTGGCAATCAAAGAAGCAATGCATAGATTAAGCGATAGAGAAAAACATATACTTAATTTACGCTTCTTTGAAGGAAAAACACAAATGGAAGTGGCTGATGAGATTGGCATATCTCAGGCGCAAGTTTCACGATTAGAAAAAGCGGCTCTTAGCCATATGCGCAAATATATATAAATGAATAGGGGAGAAATTGATTGTGAAGTATAATACGTTATGGGGAAGAGGTTTGCTAATCGTTCTTTTCATTGTTGCTGGATGGGGGTTTTTGCTTTACTATGGACAAGAAAATTTACCCGTATCACTCGGTAAGGAAAATCTCATACGTTTGCATGTACTAGCGAATAGTGATAGTGCATCTGACCAACAGCTAAAGTTAAAAGTCCGTGATGCCGTTATTGCTTATTTAGCACCGCATTTAGAAACTGCTATTGATAAAGAAATGGCAAGAAAGGTTGTATTGGAACATCAGGGTGAACTTACTGCTGTGGCGGAAAAGGTCGTGGCAATGAATGGATCCCATGAGCCGGTAGCGATAGAGTTAGGCATGTTTGATTTCCCTATAAAATCATATGGTAATTTGGTATTGCCGGCTGGAAAATATGAGGCAGTACGTGTACTTATAGGAAAGGCAGAAGGTAAAAATTGGTGGTGCGTATTATTTCCTCCTCTTTGTTTTATTGATATTACTAATGCGACGGCACTGCCGCCAAAAGAAGTTATTAGTGATGCAGAACAGAAAAACGAAAAAGTTGAATTTCGCTGGAAATTAGCTGAACTTTGGAAAGAGGGGCTAAAGTGAATTTTATTTACCTGACATCCCTGACACCTTTACTCTTTAATTTCATATACTATATGGAACAAGCAGAGGCGTAGGGGGTAAAAATATGATAAAGACGTCAGATCTTAACATGTCAGATATTCAAATGGTAAAAACGAACATAGCTTTTCCAATCATTATTAATAAAAGAGATTTTGGAGGGCTTCTTAATAGGGTATATAATTATTTTTCAATGTAAAATTCAAAAGAATCATTAAGTCTTACTGCAAAAATACGATATGATAGTTTAAGTAATACACTGCGTTTTTCTGCAAAGGTTTTGGCTGTGATTAAATCAGTTGGTGATGTTACCAGCTGATTTGTTTTTTCCAGGACAGTTCTCAGCTCAGATATATTGTGATGGATAGTAGCTAGCTCCTTATTTAGGGTCTGTAATTCTCTTTCTACTGTTTCACTATCAATCAAATTCTCTTGATACCAACGCAGGGTATTTATTTTTTTCTTCTTTAGTTCAATTTGGATAGCATGTAAGTTTGTTATTTGTTGTGAATAGCTAAAATTGGTGTTGGTAAGCAGGTATTCTTGTAAATGATCTTTAGCAGTTGCTAGCGTAACAAGGCATTGCCAGACAGCCTGTTCTAAATCTTCCACTGGTATTCGGCGACACTGGCAAGATGTGCCATTGACTGCATATGTATTTGATTCTTTGGAAATACAGGAATAATAATAGTAAATTTTATCGCTACCGTTTTTTCGCTTAGCAGTACGAGCATAGGCTGTCATGGAACGTCCGCAGAGAGCGCAGTGCAACAATCCCCGTAAAAGATAATTATGTTTATTATTACGTGTTGCTAATTTCTTATTTCGTTGGATCTGCAATTGGGCAGATTCCCACATTTCACGAGTGATTATCGCAGGAATTGTAACAGGAATCCAAGCTTCAGGAGGATTATCTTTGATTTCGCGGCTATTCTGACCCGTTTTACAAGTTCTTTGCTTAAAAAGATAATGCTGTCCATGATACATTTCTTTAGTAAGAATGCGTGAGACAGTGCAGATCGAGAGTGGGCGATTATTTGTACCGACAATACCAAGGCGTGCTAACTCTAAAGTAATTCTCCTTGAACCATAGCCTTGATGAATGCATAAATGATAAATGAATTGAATGGTTTTACTTGCCTCTTCATTGATAACATACATACTATTTTTTTTATCCCAGTCATAGCCAAAGGGGTGGGCATTGGAGACGATTTTTCCTTGAGTTGCTTTCGCTCGGCGACCGCGAGAAGTTCTTTCACGAATTTTTGATTTTTCATAAGCAGAAATAGCGCCTTTCATACTGAAAAATAAGCGGCCTTCTGGTGAGGAATCATAATCACCAGTTACAAAGGTAATTCTTGCACCTGTTTTTTCTATTTCATCAGCAATAATCAATTGATTGGTAAGATTACGGGAAAGACGATCGGGATCATAAATAGCTACGATTTTTATGATCCCATTTTGCAAATCACTTCGTAATTTATCAAGGCCAGGGCGCTCTAAATATTCTCCGCTATAGCCATCGTCAATATATTCTTTTATCCCAGTGTGATCCATCGCTAATAAATGATTGCGACAGGCAGCGATTTGGTCGTTTAAAGAATAACCTTTGCGGGCTTGGTCATCTGTTGACACCCTCACATATAGCGCATTCATAATATCCTCCATTATTATTGAGTGTTATCTATTTTTATGTGAGGATAAAAGAAAAATGACAGAACGCATGTTCTGCCATTTTAGATGAATGTATCCAATGACTAAAAAGCCCTAAGATTCCATCTTCTATAAGTGGGGCTAAGAGCGATTAAGTCCTATGGAAAACTGTGACTAAGATTCAGATGGAGTGTTAGCATTCCATCTGAATCTTAGCCTTCTTTATTTGAAACTTATTTTCCTCTGCCGGCTTTTCTCATGGGCATTTGATGGCTGGTATTGTTAGCTTTTCCTTTAGCCGCCTTTAAGAATGATTTATTGTTTTCGTTTGCTTTTTTCTTCTTATCAAGTAATAGAGCCTGTAAATCCAAAGTGCATTCCTCCTTTGCTCAATTGTTGCATCTTGTAAGAGATAAATCTATTATACCATGGCTTTTTAACTAGTCCAAATGTAAAAACACATAAAAATGTATTTTTACAAGAGACATAGTACATTACTGCGATTCATTGATAATTAATATCAATGAATGTGCTGGAAATAAAAACATTTGTTTTTATTTCCAGCAGGATTTTATGATTTGTCCGACGAATTAACGATAAATCCTAAAAATTTGTAAGTATAGTCTTAGATGTACTTGGAGGTGGATATGTATAACATCTAGATAGAGCTGCAAGCTGGTTAGTCGGTGGGGAGCCAAATACAGAGTTGGATGTCTATCGGTACCGAAGAAGCCATAGGGGAACAATATATTGGGGGAAATATGATGAAAAAAATAATTACTACTGCTCTTGCTGCCGCTATGGTTTTAACTACAGGTGCTGCCTTTGCCGCTCCTGTAGAACTTGATGGTCAAGTCAAAGTACAATACCGCTCTAATACTGCTGATGGTGAATCGGATTCTCAAGGCGGCATATATAGTTTTCGCTTAAATGCCAAAACAGCCTTAAGCAATAATGTTGATTTATTTGCTCGTTTTGCTGCGCAATCTCTTAGTGGAGATAAAATTGGTCCGGATTTTTCCAAAGCTAAATATGGTAATAGTGTAGCAGTTCTTGATCAATATGGAATTATTGTAAAGGACAAAGATTTTCAATATAAAGTAGGACGCCAGGGGCTTTCTATTAGTCCGACAGCCTTGCTCTATAGCAGTGAGGGATATATCGGAGAGAACTATGGCCTTTTTGATGGCGTCGTTGCTACTGGAAAATCTGGTGTAACTTCATTACAGATTGTTGCTGGTAAAAGTGATAGAGATACTAAAGATAAGGTTTATTCTGTTCATGCTTCTTATAGTCCTGTAAAAGATTGGACTGTAGGAGGTACCATTGCAAAAGCTAATCCTAATGCAGGTAGTGATAGAACTTTCTGGGGAACTGATGTTCAATATACTACCGGTAAAGCCAGCTTTGTAGCGGATTATCTCAAATCTGATGATGATACTAAAAATGATGCTCTCGTCCTTGGGGTAACGTATGCCTTTGATGATAAAAATAGCTTATCCGCTTATTCCCACAGGACTGATGCAAATGCAGCTATTTATACCGATTGGGATCCTGGAGAAAAAGGTGCCTACTATATTTATAACCACAAATTTGATAAAACAACCTCACTGAACTTATTATATAAAAGTAATACTGCAATTGGCACAGATGCTGATAATACTTCTTTCCGTGCTTCCGTTGCTTATAAATTTTAAATTGCTGTCTTACAGGAAAGGGGCTGTCGCGCTAAGACAACCCTAAAAAACAAAAGACGGCAACCAGCAGTAGCTGGAAGCCGTCTTTTGTTGTAAAATCAAGTTTGTGAAATCTAAGAAATTACAACTAGATTATACAGTAGACTCAAATGTATATCAACTAGTAATACCGATGGACATTGGCGAAATGATTCCGGCAGATGATTCGGTGCGGTTGCTCAACGCGGTGCTAGAAAGGATGAATTACAGCAAATTGTACGCTGCGTACTCCCGAATGGGGAGAATCGAGATGTCACCGAAATGTCTGTTCAAGATACTTGTATATGGATACATGAACGGCATCTATTCGAGCCGCAAGCTCGAGCAGGCATGCCGGCGGGACGTCAACTTCATGTATCTGCTAGGCCGGAGAAAAGCACCAGATCACGCGACGATCGCACGGTTTCGCAGCGAACGGCTGGCAGAGGTCGTGGACGATCTGTTTGCCCAGCTTGTGCAACTGTTGACCGATGCGGGAGAACTGTCGCTGTCAAGCGTTTTCATAGACGGAACCAAATTGGAGGCCAATGCGAACCGATACAGCTTTGTCTGGAAGAAATCGACGCAAAAAAATGAAGAGAAGATGCAGAAGAAGATGAAAGAAGAGTTGCCGGCGCTAGCAGCGGAGTTTGGGATTCGCTTTTATGTCGGCCAGGTGATAAAGCCCAAAGACCTAAAAAAGCTGCGCAAACGGCTAAAAGCACTGCAAGCTGAACGCCGTATTGTTTTTGTTCACGGCAAAGGACAGCGTAAGACTTCGCTGCAGCGGGCGCTTCAAACGGTAGACCAATACCTTGCTCGGCAGAAAAAGTATAATGACTATAATCATAGCTTTGGAGAACGCAACAGCTTTTCCAAGACGGACAGAGACGCCACCTTCATGCGGATGAAAGAAGATCATATGAAAAATGGTCAGCTTAAACCGGGCTACAACGCGATACTGGCGGTGGACGCGGAATATATAGTATCCACAATGATCGGTCAGGACCGAAGCGACAGCCAAATGTTGATCCCGATGTTGGAGACGCTCAAGGGACTGGGGTATACAAAACCCGTAGCGGATGCGGGCTTTGAGAGTGAGGAAAATTACACATGGTGCGAGCAAAACAACCAAATCGCATTTATAAAGCCCGCGAATTATGAGAAGGCCAAGACGAAGAAATATAGGGCAGACATCGGCAAGCGAGAGAACATGCACTACAATGCAAAGACCGATAGCTACCTATGTCACATGGGGCGCCCGATCCAGGCAGCTTATGAAAAAAAGACCCGATCTAAGGCCGGATATCCCATCGTGACAACCGTATACACCTGTCCAGATTGTGCCGGCTGTCCGCATAAGGCCCAATGCATCAAGGGAGCGAGCAAGACTCCCCTCGAAGAACGAAGCAAGAACCTGTATGTATCCAAAACCTTTTTGCGTCAACGTGAAGAAATGCAGGCACGTATCAAGGGTGAGGAGGGTGTTATGCTTCGGATGAACCGCTCCATTCAGGTGGAGGGAGCTTTCGGGGTGCTCAAACAGGACATGGGATTTCGGCGATTTCTGATGAGGGGCCGCGTAAAGGTGCAAACCGAGTTTCTATTACTATGCATGGGGTATAACGTAAACAAGCTCCATAACAAAATCCAAAGCGACCGGTGTGGGACCTACTTGCATATTCCAAAAGCATCCTGACCAATTCATATCGAGTTTTTCTTAGGGGAAGAGGCTTCCTCTATTTTGTTGTGTCCATAAACTGGCTCTTGTCTCCTTTTTTTCATTCTTCCTACTGTTTTTCCTTCCTTTTTGCTCAAAAAAGGCGTGTCGCATTGCGTTTTTTCAAAAAACGTTTTGCGACACGCCCTTTCCTGTAATCTATAAAGGTATCAATGGTAGTGTTCTGACATAGATTTAGATGAGGTGATAAACATGTCACGTGAGAGAAAGCCCTGTAAAGGCATATTTCGTGGTCTAATTATTGGTAGGACGAATCAGAATGGTGGACCATACTCTGCTATTGAAAATGGTGAATGCAGAGTTATTGAGTATGTAGAACAGAGTGATATACCTGAATTGGTAACTCTTGAAAGAGCAGTTGCCAATGCGTTTATTGAGACAGGTATCTGTCAGTACAATAGCAGAGAAAAAATAGAAAAATATATGGAAATTCACGATAAATAATGAATAATGTAAAAGAATATTTTAAGGCTTAAAGGGGAATTATTGACAGGTGTATCCGAGCATGCTTTAATAGGATTATAGAAGTATATTAGGTGGTGATTGGTATGAAAAGGGATGAGCGAATTCCACCAATTGAAGCAGTTGAAAAAGCATTGCGAGTGAAGCCTATTGGACGTATACAACTATTTAAAAGACCTGAATATATGCCGAAAGAAAAGGCTAACAATCAATCTCTAAAGAAAAAAGAAGACAAAGAAGAAAAGAAAGACGGGATTGTCAATCGAGCGAGTCATGCTGCTGGACGAGTCGGCGTAACAGTAGATTATAAAGTTTAAATGAATCGTATTGCTTTTACGAGTATGGTTTGACTGCCTCAGAGGTGATAGAAATAATATGCAAAAACCCATATGTAGCAAGTGTGTGCATCTTTATACAACTTGGGATCGAAAATTTCCCTATGGATGTAGGGCTATGGGGATTAAAAGTGCATCATCGCCTTCCGAGGTGGTTAGAGGGGCCTCCGGGCAGAATTGTTTAGCATATACTGCAAAGCAGAGCAAGGAAAAGTAGAATAGGGAATAGCAAGCTTAGGTGTTCATCAAATAAACTTTATTAAAATGGGATATCATAAATCTTCTTGTCCCTCATAGAATGTATTGGGGGTGTGGATGATATGAAAGGCATTACCAATTGCGTATCAGATCTTAAACTTAAAGAAGTAATCAATATTGTTGATGGTAAAAGGTTAGGGGCGATTACAGATATTGAAATTGATGTGGAAAGTGGAAGATTAACAGCTATCGTAGTTCCGGGAAATGGCAGGTTTTTAGGCTTATTTGGCCGTAGCGAGGATGTTGTAATTCCTTGGGATAAAATTAATAAAATAGGGTTTGATGTTATTTTAGTAGAGGCTACTGCTTTTGCCGAAATCAAACACCTGGATAAATAAGGATTAGTAAATATGTTACGTACATATGATATAATGATAACGATTGCAGCTTTTTATGAAGTTGGCAGTCGTTTTCTTTTGATTGTTATATTAAAATTAATTTTTATTTAAAAGCCAAGCAGGAGAAGCACAATATATGGCGTAAAGTAAATAATAGAGCACAATATCTAGTAAGAGAATGTAGCAGTAAAATTTTGTAGTGAGCTGATGGGTGTTAGCTCGTTTAAAATATCGTTGAGAATACGTCAAGAAAGGCTACTACTTCATGAAGTTTGTTGAAAAGGGGGAATTCCTATGCGTTGTCCATTTTGTGGCTGTGTAGAAAGTCGAGTGATTGATTCACGAGCAGCGGAAGAGGGGAGTACGATTCGGCGTAGGCGTGAGTGTTTGGAATGTATGCGCCGCTTTACTACATATGAAATGATCGAACAATCCCCCTTAATGGTAATAAAAAAAGATGGTCGTCGTGTAATCTTTGAACAGAGTAAATTATTAAATGGGATTGTAAGGGCTTGTGAGAAACGATATATACCGATTAATGAAATAGAAGCCTTAGGAGAGCGAGTAGAGCGAGATATTCGCAATACGATGGAACGAGAAATCTCTACGCAGCAAATTGGCGAGATTGTAATGAAACATTTAAAGGATCTTGATCAAGTAGCATATGTTCGATTTGCTTCAGTGTATCGGCAATTTGCAGATATTAATAATTTTATGGAAGAATTGCAAGCATTGATGAAAAATAAACAATAATTACAGTATAACCTATATAAAGTGAGGAATTGGTATCATTATGAAAATTAAAAAGCGAGATGGACGCGAGGTCTCCTTTGATGAAAATAAAATTACAGAAGCTATCTTTAAAGCTGCTAAAGCTGTAGGTGGAGCGGATAAACAATTAGCAATGGAATTAACATTAGATGTCCTGCGCTTTTTAAAACAAGAATATAATGGGGGGACATTTGGTGTTGAAGAGGTCCAGGATGCTGTAGAAAAAATTTTAATTGAAAAAGGACATGCAAAAACGGCGAAAGCCTATATTTTATATAGAGATAAACGAACTCGTATGCGCGATGGTCAATCCTATTTGATGGACGCTGTTGCAGAAATCTTAGTAGAAACCAATCGAGAAAATGCTAATATTTCTAATTCTCCTTCAGCCAAAATGCTGCAGATTGCCAGCGCTGCCAGCAAATCTTATTATTTGAATCGCTTACTTCCTGAACACATGGCTAATGCTCATATAAAAGGAGACATTCATATTCATGATTTAGACTTTTATGGAACAACATTAACTTGTGTGCAAATTCCTCTTGGTAAATTATTGAAAGATGGTTTTAATAATGGGCATGGCTATATTCGGCCACCGAAGCGCCCAGCATCTGCAGCGGCTTTAGCTGCTATTATTTTGCAAAGTTCGCAAAATGATATGCATGGTGGTCAGTCTTTTGCTTTCTTTGATTCGGATATGGCCCCTTTTATGGAAGGGGTCAAAGAAGAAGAGGTTTATCAGGCGATGGAAGCATTTATTTATAATCTCAATTCTATGCATAGCAGGGCAGGAGCACAAGTTCCATTTTCTAGTCTGAATATCGGTACAGATACTACACCAGCGGGACGTAGAGTAACGAAAAATCTTTTATTGGCATATGAGAAAGGGTTAGGCCATGGAGAGAACCCTATTTTCCCAAATATTATTTTTCGTGTAAAAGAAGGTATTAACTTTAATAAGAAAGACCCTAATTATGATTTATTTAAGCTTGCGATCCGTGTAGCTTCTCAGCGCTTGAATCCTACTTTTAGTTTCATGGATGCTTCATTTAACAAACCTTATGGTGATCAGATTGGCTATATGGGATGCCGTACTAGAGTTATGTCTAATAAATGCGGACCGGAAGTAACGGATGGGCGGGGAAATCTTAGTTTCACCACAGTCAATTTACCTAGGCTTGCGATCCAGGCAGAACGAAATTTAATGAAGTTTTATCAGAGCTTATCCGATCTCATTGATTTAACTTGTGAACAGTTGTTTCATCGTTATCAGGTGCAAGGGAAATTAAGAGTAAAAGATATGCCATTTTTAATGGGGCAAGGCTTATATTTGGATTCAGACAAATTAGCTGCAAATGACACGATTGCAGATGTGATCAAACATGGTACGTTATCAGTAGGTTTTATTGGCTTAGCTGAAGCTTTGATTGCCTTAACGGGTTATCATCATGGTGAAGGCGAGGAATCCCAAATATTGGGTGAAGAAATTGTGGCATTTATGCGCAACAAAGTTGATAAGGCTACGGATAAATACATGTTGAATTATACGTTGCTGGCAACACCGGCAGAGGGTTTAGCAGGACGTTTTGTCAAAATGGATTGCCGTGAGTATGGCTTAATTCCTGGTGTAACAGATAAAGAATATTACACTAACTCCTTTCATATTCCTGTCAATTATTCCATTAGTGTATATGATAAAATAAAAATAGAAGCGATTTATCATAAATATACAAATGCAGGTCATATTAGTTATGTGGAGTTTACAGCACCTCCTGTGAATAACCTCAAGGCAGTTGAAGATGTGATTCGTTACATGCAGCAATGTGATATGGGATATGCAGGCATTAATTTTCCTGTAGATTTTTGTGAAGGTTGTGGTTATCTCGGTGTAATTGGTGGGGATACATGCCCTGTATGTTCTATGTCTGACATCAAAAGAGTACGGCGCATCACTGGTTACCTGAGTACTATTGAGCGCTTTAATGATGCGAAGCATGAAGAATTGGAGCAGCGTGTAGCACATCTGTAATGAAACGGTTAAAAGGAATGTATCGTATTTAAGATGGAGTGATAAGTTTTGACTTGGCAATTAAAAGAAAAGTTACAGAAAACTTTGGCAGAAGAACAAGGAGCGATGGTTTTTCCTCCTGGATCACGTCAAAGCTTTGCATTAGTGTATCCAAATACATATCATGTAGGAATGTCCAATTTAGGATTTCAAATTATTTATCAACAAGTCAATTCTAGGGGAGATACAGCCTGCGAAAGGTTATTTTTACCTGACAGAAAAACAGAGCCTGAATATATTCGTACAAATACACCGTTAATGACCATTGAAACGCAACGCCCATTATATGGATTTTCTTTAATTGGCTTTGCTCTAACATTTGAAATGGATTATTTTAATGTAGTGAATATTTTACAGCTTGGAAAGGTTCCTGTATTAGCTGCTGATCGGGGAGAAAAAGATCCTTTGGTTATTGCAGGCGGTCCGTGTGCGACCTTTAATCCGGAACCTTTAGCTGATTTATTTGATGTGTTTATCATTGGTGAAGGCGAAGAAATCATACACGAAATATTAGATGTCTATTATCAGGCACGTGATAATAATATCTCTAGGCAGGAAATCTTATTTGAAATAGCACAAATTCCTGGTGCATATGTGCCTTGTTTTTATCAAGTGGAATATAAAGAAGATGGTACGATTAAAAAAGTATCATGTCCTGAGGGAGTGCCCCAGCATGTACAGCGGCGCTGGATTCAAGAGTTGGATCAGTATGAGGCCCAGACGGTGATTGTAACTCCAAATACTGAGTTTAAAGATATGTTTTTAATTGAAGTGGCTCGTGGCTGTGGTCGCCATTGTCGATTTTGTATGGCAGG
This sequence comes from Pelosinus fermentans JBW45, assembly GCF_000271665.2. Lineage (GTDB taxonomy): Bacteria > Bacillota > Negativicutes > DSM-13327 > DSM-13327 > Pelosinus > Pelosinus baikalensis. The sequence continues at coordinate 2,355,859 of NZ_CP010978.1, forward strand.
GTATTGCTATCGAAATCCTCGAGTAAGATCGCTAAAGACATTAGAAGCGGCTGTTGTAAAGGCAAAAGAATATCGCAGTAAGGTTGGATTAATGGGGGCTGCGATTTCTGATTATCCTGAGATTGATTCGTTATGTAATATTATTTTAGAGCAAGGAATGCATATGTCTGTCGCCTCTTTAAGAGCCGATACTCTTACCTTGGATTTAGTAAATGCATTGGCTGTTAGTAAGCATCGAACGATTACTTTAGCTCCGGAAGCCGCGAGTATCCGTTTGCGCAAAGTGATTAATAAAACCATTACAGATGAGCATCTATTTAATTCTATAAAAATGGCGGTTAACGCAGGGATACCCCATATTCGACTCTATATTATGATTGGCTTACCTTCTGAGGAAGAAGAAGACATTGAAGAAATCGTTACCATGGCAATAACTATTAAAGAGTATATGGAATCTTTGGGCAGTAGAGGACGGTTAACCTTAAGTGTTAATCCCTTTATTCCTAAACCTTTTACACCTTTTCAGTGGATGCCCATGACTCAGGTTTCAGTAGTAGAAAAAAGATTAAAGTATATTAACTCTAGTTTGCGACAACGAAGAGGAATAGAAGTATTGGTTGAATCGCCAAAAGAAGCTTATATTCAAGGGGTTTTAGCTAGAGGAGATCGGCGGTTGTCTGCTGTATTGCTAGACGCTCACGAGAAGGGCGGCAGTAAAGGCTTCAAGCAGGCGATGAAAAAGAACATGCTTCGTGAGGAAGATTACTTATATCGTCAGCGGGAGCCAGAAAGTGAAATTTTGCCTTGGAAGGTGCTGGATATGGGGCTAGATTCATTGTACTTAGAACGAGAATTAGAAGAGGCTAAAAAAGAAGAATTTACTGCTCCATGTGCGCAAGGCTGTACTCGGTGTGGAATATGTAAAAAAGGCTGATGGGAGTGTGTAGTGATGGAGCGATTTATTTTAAACTATGGAACTAGCGGGCAATGGTATGGAACGTTTACCCATTTCAGTGCATTAGCTATTAAACATGGTATATCTAGTCGATTTGGCGGGGTAAGTAAGCCTCCATTTCATTCCTTGAATGTAGCGCTGCATACAGGTGATTGTGATGAGAGTGTTATTATAAATCGGCAGCTATTTTGTCAAGGGATTGGGATTCATTCAGAACATATTGTGACCGCTCAACAGCTTCATACGGATCATATTGCAGTGGTAACCAAGGAAGCGAAAGGAAGAGGAGCAGGCAGCTACGAGGATGCAATCCCAAATACAGATGCTCTAATTACCAATGTTCCGGGCATTCCTTTAATGTTATTTTTTGCTGACTGTGTCCCAGTGTTAATTGTAGATCCGGTACAGCGAGCCATTGGTGCAGTTCATGCAGGCTGGAGAGGAACGGTGGAAAAGATTGCGCAAAAAACAATCCTTTCCATGCAATCTAATTTTGGTACGAAACCTGAGGATTGCCTAGTTGGAATAGCTCCTTCTATTGGTCCTTGCTGCTATGTTGTTGATGAAATCGTAATCAATAAACTAAAAAAACAATTCAATAATTGGGAAGAACTAATAAAAGAAGCCAATGAAAAGGGCAAATGGTATTTTGATTTGTGGAAAGCCAATGTTCGCCAATTAGAAGAAATCGGTGTAAAAGGAAGTAACGTGGTAACCAGTGAAGTGTGTACTGCTTGTAATCATGAATTATTTTTTTCTTATCGAAAAGAAAATGGGGCTACTGGGAGAATCGGAGCTGTTATTGTCTTGTAAGCGAATGCTTACAAGATTTTTTTTAGAATTTATAAGTTTTGCAAGTGAAAGCATATAAGAAATTATGAACCACAAAGGCACAATGCCGCAGCTGCGGCATACAAAGGAGAGCACAAAAAATACTAAATACCCACCCTTTATGTCCTTTGCGTCTTTGTGGTTCGATTCGTTTTATATGTTTTAAAGGATGCGCCAGCGTTTTTCTTATTATTGTAATGTCAATATATTTTTTATGTTTAGGAGATACTTAAGAGGAAATTAATGTTTATTCGCGAATAATGCATATAATGGAGGGTTTACCATGTCTATTCGAACAAACTTAACCCAAGTTATAGAAAATATTCATAGTGCTGTACATAAGAGAAGTAAGACATTAATCAATGAATCTAAAAATGTTAAATTGGTAGCTGTAACAAAGAATCATGATGTAGCAGCAATTCAAGAAGCGGTTGCTGCTGGAGTGCTGGCAATTGGTGAAAATAGAATACAAGAAGCCGCTAAAAAAGCTCAAATACTTCAGAAACAAGTGGAATGGCATCTTATCGGTCATCTGCAGACCAATAAGGTTCGTCAAGCAATCCAGCTGTTTGATCTGATTCATTCTGTAGATAGTAAAAAATTGGCTCTGGAAATTGATCGTATCGCCGGTGCCTTAGGGAAACGGCAAGATATCCTGATCCAGGTTAATATGGCTAATGAAGATACCAAATTTGGGATTGCTTCCAAAGATGTTTTAACATTAGCAAAGTGTATTAGCAATCTAGAGCATGTCCGATTATGCGGAGTGATGACGATTGCACCTTTTTATGAAAATGCAGAGCAAGCCAGACCTCTATTTCGCAATATGTGTCAATTGTTTATGGAACTAAAAAATATGAATTTGGCGAGCACAAATATAGAGTGGCTATCTATGGGAATGACAAATGATTATATTGTAGGTGTTGAAGAGGGAGCAAATTTAGTACGTATTGGTACTGGGATATTTGGACAGCGTCAATATTAAAGGGAGGTATAAAGGGACATGAAGTTTATGGAAAAAGTCTGGGGAAGCTTAGGCTTATTTGAACCAGTAGAGGCAGAGGAAGATCCAAAGCAAAAAGTAGAAGAATTAGAAGTAGGGAAAGGGAAAAAAAATAGTAACCTAGTCAATTTACCTACTGCTCAGAAACAAATGAAAGTTATGGTAGTGGAGCCATTCTCTTTTGATGATGCTCAACATGTAGCCGATCATTTGAAAAATCGAAAACCTGTTGTTGTGAATTTTGAGAATTGTGATAAAGAAGTTGCTAAGCGTATGATTGACTTTATTAGTGGGACTACCTATGCTTTAGCTGGAAGCATTCAAAAAATTGGTAACAACATATTTCTCTGTGCTCCTAATAATGTAGATGTTACTTATAGTCCTCATGAAGAAGGCAGCGATAAAGAATTTTTACCATGGAATAAATAAAGAGTTAAAATACGGGGGATTACCAGATGTTGCAGAATAAAAAAATCGGTTTTATCGGTAGCGGAGCTATGGCTGAAGCCTTAATTGATGGAATATTAAAAGCTAATTTAGTTACGCCGAGTCAAATTATCGTAAATGATATTTCACAGAATCGTCTAGAGCATATGGCTGGGAAATTTGGTGTACTTACGACGTTAAGTATTAAGGATACTGTAAAGGCAGCAGATATATTATTTTTAACTGTGAAGCCTCAGATTATTAATGGTGTATTAGATGCCATTGCACCGCTGCTTTCACCTACAACCTTAGTTGTATCAATTGCAGCGGGAATTACCATTGGAATACTCGAGAGCAAATTGATACGGATTCCAATTGTAAGAGTTATGCCAAACACTCCGGTGGCAGTAGGGGAAGGTATGTCTGTTCTTGCTTTGGGGCATTATGCAGGTGAAGAAAATGGCGAATTAGTATTGACTATTTTTGCTTCTGTAGGTAGAGCCATTATTATGGATGAAAATGCTATGGATGCAGTAACGGGATTATCAGGTAGTGGTCCCGGATACGTCTTTGTACTTATTGATGCATTAACGGATGCAGGTGTCCGGGTTGGCTTGTCCAGACAAAACTCATTGGTTATGGCAGCTCAGACCTTATTAGGAGCAGCTAAGATGGTTCTGGAAACAGGGGAACATCCCGCAAGATTAAGGGATATGGTAACTTCCCCAGGTGGAACTGCTATTGCGGGTATACATGTGTTAGAGCAAAAGGGTGTAAGAGCAGCTTTAATTGATGCAGTAGAAGCAGCTACGAAACGTTCACAGGAGATGGGGAAAAAATCACATGGGTGATCGAGAAAAAATTATACGATATTATCAGGCTAGCGGTGAGGGTGAGTTAGCAGCTAAATTATTGGATTTAGCTGAAGCGGCATTGCGTAATCGAAAGTACAAAGTAACAGAGTTTCTGGATCCTTACGGTTATAGTATTGCAGAAACGATTGGTGCACATTATGATCGATTAAAGCTAGTATCCAGCGGTGGTTATGATGGGGCGGAGCGAGTTAAAGCTGTTTTTGTAAATGAAGAGTTTCGAGGTACCCCTGATGTTGCAGTAGAGGCTGTTTCCGTAACATGGGATGAGAGATATTATCAAATTACTCATCGAGATGTATTGGGGGCATTGATGGCACTTGGTATTAAGCGAGAAATTATTGGTGACATCATTATGTGCGGGCATGGATGCCAAATTATTATCGATTCATCTTTCTTCAATTTTCTTATGCAAAATTTTAGCAAGATTGGTGCGGCGCCTATCAGTATTGCGCAATTGAAGATCGCAGATATTGCTCATCGAGAAGAAAAAGTAAAGGAAATCAAAACGACTGTAGCTTCTCTTCGATTGGACGTCATAGCAGCAGCTGGTTTTGGTACTTCCCGCAGCAGAATGTCGGAGGAAATCGTAGCAGGTAAACTAAAAGTAAACTGGCAGGAAGCTAAAAATAGTGCTCAGTCCATTAAAGAAAATGATGTTATTTCAATGCGGGGGCGGGGGAGAGTCGAAGTATGCGAAGTATTGGGTCAAACCAGAAAAGGACGAATGAGTATTGTATTAAAACGTTTTATGTAGATACGTGGAGGTGTATTCATGCTAACCCCATTAGATATTCATAATAAAGAATTTAAAAGAAGCTTTCGAGGATATAACGAAGAAGATGTCGATGAATTTCTTGACCGAGTCATAAAAGATTATGAGCTATTATATCGGGAAAATATTGAGTTGAAAGAGAATATGGACCGACTTAATAGTAAATTAGAACATTTTCAACATATGGAAAATACTTTACATAATACATTAATTGTCGCTCAGGAAACAGCGGAAGAAGTAAAGCTAAACGCTAAAAAGACAACAGAACTAATGATAAAAGAAGCAGAGATCAACGCTCAAAAACTCGTAGAGGAAGCTGCCAACAAAGTACGGCGTATGGCTAGTGAATATCAGGATTTGAAAAAACAGGTTGATGTATATCGTGTTCGTATGCGTACCCTTGTACAAGCACAGTTAGAGATATTAGGTGAATCTGGTGAGGATGAATAACGTAATTTGACAATGTACCTTTTATTGGTTATAATCAATTTTATTGTAGAATGTTAATAATGATACAAGTCATGATGGAGACAGTAGCTAAAAATTTGATTTTACAGCGAGTTGGGAATAGTGTGAGCCTAATAGTAATCAAGTTTAGTGAAGATCACTCCTGAACTGCAAACTGAAATACAGTAAGATTTGCCGTTTAACGAGCGTTATATCGTTCTAAAGTGGCTGCAAAGTCATTAGGGTGGTACCACGGGAAACAACCTCTCGTCCCTTTAGGGATGAAGAGGTTTTATTTTTTTTGGAGGTGTTATTGTTGGATTATAGTAAAACCCTTAATTTACCGCAAACTGAATTCCCAATGCGAGGGAATTTACCAGAGAGAGAGCCTGAAATGCTCAACTACTGGAAGCAGCAAAAGATTTATGAGAAACGTACAACGCAGGTGGAAAAGCCTAAATTTATCTTACATGATGGGCCTCCTTATGCGAATGGTGATATTCATATTGGTCATGCTTTAAATAAGATTTTAAAAGATATGATTTTGAAATACAAATCATTACGTGGATTTAATACTCCTTATGTACCTGGTTGGGATACTCATGGTCTACCGATTGAACATGCTGCCATAAAAATACTCGGTCTAAATAGGCATGAGCTAAAACCATTGGATTTACGTCGTGAATGTAAGGATTATGCTTTGAAATTTGTTGATACCCAGCGTCAAGACTTCAAACGTTTAGGTATTGGTGCTGATTGGGACAATCCATATGTAACATTGCGGCCTGCCTATGAAGCGAAGCAGATCGAGGTCTTTGGAGAAATGGCTAAGAAAGGTCATATTTATAAAGGGTTAAAATCGGTATACTGGTGTACTTCATGTGAGACTGCTTTGGCAGAAGCTGAAATTGAATATGCAGAAAAAAAATCTCATACCATTTATGTTAAGTTCCCTTTAGTAGATGATAAAGGGACTTTGCCTGTAGGAATAAATGCTGAAAATGTATATGGTGTCATTTGGACAACCACGCCTTGGACAATGCCGGCCAATGTTGCCATTGCTGTTCATCCGGAATTAGAATACGCATGGGTGGAATCCCAAGGTGAAATTTATCTTTTAGCAGTAGAATTGATTGACGCGGTAGCAAAAGATAATAAACTAGAAAGCTATACTATATTGTCAACTTTAAAGGGGGCTGATCTTGAAGGTGTGGTTTTCTCCCATCCCTTTATAGAGCGGGAGTCTATAATTGTTTTAGCTGACTACGTTACCCTAGAACAAGGTACTGGCTGTGTACATACGGCTCCAGGACACGGCCCAGACGATTTTGAAACGGGTATAAGGCATGGATTGCCAGTCATTAATCCCGTGGACCATGCAGGGCGCTTTACGGCTGAAGGTGGCATATTTGAAGGCATGTTAATACATGATGCCGATGTCCCTGTGATCAAAGAATTAGCAGCACGTGATATGTTATTGGGCAAGGGCAAAATCAAACACCAATATGCTCATTGCTGGCGTTGTAAAAATCCTGTTATTTATCGGGCAACGGAACAGTGGTTTGCATCAGTAGATGGGTTTAGGGAACAAGCATTGCAAGCGATTAAAGATGTAAAATGGATTCCTGGCTGGGGCGAAGATCGGATACATAATATGGTGGCGGATCGTCATGACTGGTGTATTTCTCGTCAAAGGGTATGGGGAGTTCCAATTCCCATTTTTTATTGTACACAATGTAATGAACATGTCATCAATGATATAACGATTACTGCTGTTAAGAATTTATTTCGTCAAGAAGGTTCTGATGCATGGTGGGCCAAAGATTCAAGTGAAATATTGCCAGAAGGCTTTACTTGTTCTCATTGTGGTCACGATACTTTTCGCAAAGAAACGGATATTATGGATGTTTGGTTTGACAGTGGATCAAGTCATGCAGCTGTACTAGAGCAGCATGATGAACTTGCATGGCCAGCTGACTTATACTTAGAGGGAAGCGATCAGCATCGAGGGTGGTTTCAGTCATCTTTATTAACATCGGTGGCAACAAAGGGAATTGCTCCTTATAAAGCGGTTCTTACTCATGGTTTTGTGGTAGATGGTGATGGTCGTAAAATGTCTAAATCCGTTGGTAATGTTATTTTTCCACAGGATGTTATTAAAAAATATGGGGCTGACATTTTGCGTTTATGGGTAGCCTCTGCTGACTATCAGGCGGATGTTCGTGTTTCGAACGATATCTTGAAACAGTTGTCTGAAGTATATCGAAAAATACGCAACACCTTCCGTTACATTCTAGGCAGTATTCATGATTTTAATCCAGATACAGATAAAGTAGGCTATAATGAGTTATTAGAGATCGATCGGTGGGCACTTTTACGATTAGAACAAGTTCGTGAGAAAGTTACAAAAGCGTATGAAGAGTATGAGTTTCATTTAATCTATCATACGGTACATAATTTTTGTACTGTTGATTTAAGCTCAATTTACTTAGACATATTAAAAGATCGCGTATACACGGCTTTGCCTGCTTCCAGAGAGCGGCGTGCAGCACAAACTGTTATGTATGAAATCGTAAATACTTTGGTACGTCTTATTTCACCTGTTCTTACCTTTACTGCTGAAGAAGTGTGGCAGCATATGAAACAAGAACAAAATATGCCAGAAAGTGTGCAGTTGGCTGATTGGCCAATGGTCCATGATGAATATCTTAATGCTGACTTAGAAGCAAAATGGACTTCTATATTGGCAATGCGTAGTGAGATTACAAAAGCTTTAGAAACTGCTAGGCGTAATAAAGTGATCGGACATTCTTTGGATGCAGAGGTTACACTGTATGCAAATGATAAGATATTTACTCAATTATCAGCTATGGATAAAGAGTGGGCAAATATTTTGATTGTATCAAAGATTCATGTTGTAGAAGATACTGGAAAAGCACCGGAAAGTGCATATCAAGTAGAGGATATGGCATTGTCAATTGTCGTATCACAAGCGGAAGGTCAAAAATGTGAACGTTGCTGGATTTATAGTGATACTGTAGGAAAGATGGAGAAGCACGAAACACTATGTAGCCGTTGCGATGATGTAGTAGTCAAATTATAATGAACGTAAAAAACCGGAACTTGTTTCCGGTTTTTTTTTTTATAAGATGGAGATAATAGAATTGGAGGTATGTTTAGTGGAGCAGCAAGGAAAGCAAGATGTAATTACAGTACAATTAAAAAGATTGATATGCCATTTAGAGTCAATGCGCATTGCTGAATATATGGAACTTCTCGAACGACCAGGAAAACTGATTCTCATCAATTTTATTGCTGGAATCGCGCGAGGATTAGGCATTGCCATTGGAGCATCTGTATTTTTTGCTATGGTATTAAACTTATTACAACAACTTATTTTACTCAACATACCGGGTATTGGAAACTTCGTAGCAGATATTATACACATTGTAGAAATGAAGAATGGAAAATTTTAAAGAAATAGGAGTGTTTGTGTATGACGAAAGATGTTTTTGATTGTATGAGGGAAAGTCATAGCGTTAGAAATTTTCTGCAGCAAGATATACCTGAACCTACCTTAACAAGAATCTTAGAGGCGGGTTGCTGGGCTCCTAGTGCAGGAAATTTGCAGCCATGGTATTTTTATGTAATAAAGAATCAAGAAGTTAAAAGAAAAGTGGCTGAAGCTTGTTTTGAGCAAAATCAAATTGAAAATTCACCGGTGAGTATTGTTATATTAGCTGACCCAGCTCGTTCTAATGAAAAATATGGTGAGCGTGGTGCTCAATTATATTGTTTGCAAGATACTGCGGTTGCCGCAGAAAATATGATATTAGCAGCTTATGGACTGGGGATTTCTACCTGCTGGATTGGCGCTTTTGATGAAATCAAAATCCAGCAAGCAGTGGAGGCTCCTCCTAGACTTCGAGCAGTAGCTATTCTTTGTTTAGGGTATAGCAACGAAGCCGATAAACCTGCTAAAGAAAGACTCAGAATCGGTGAAGTAACGAAGATTATTCATTAGGAGAGGGTAATTTGGATGCTGCAAAATATAAAGAATTAGCAAAACGATTAAACGAAGAGAAGCAGGAGTTAGTAAAGCAAATTACTTCTTTGGAAGAATCAGGATTAGAAACAAGTTTATCCTATTCAACGGGAGAATTATCGGTCTGTGATAATCATCCTGCTGATATTGGCGATGAATTATTTGAACGCAGTAAAGATATTGCTTTAAAAGATAATGCGCAAGTTCTATTGTCGCGAGTGGAAAAAGCTCTTAAGAAAATAGATAATGGAAACTATGAATATTGTAGTACCTGTGGCAAAGAAATACCTGTAGCTAGGTTAGAGGCTATTCCTTGGGCGAACGAATGCATACAATGTCAGGAGCAATACGATGTTGTTGATTCCATCCCAAGGCCTTTAGAAGAGGAGGTGCTAACGCCACCTTTTCAACAGAATTTTTTAGATCATGATAAAAATGAATTTATTGGTTTTGATGGTGAGGATGCCTTACAAGCGGTCATGCGTTATGGCAGCTCTGATACACCCCAGGATATTCCTGGAAGCCGTAATTACAAAAAGTTATTCAATAATAGTGATGAACAGCAGGGAATTGTTGATCCGGCAGATGCTATTCCTGTAAAAGAAAGAGATGGAAGTCCGTGAAGGAAAATAGTTACAGAATCTGTTGTTTTAAAAAATAAACGTATGAGTTTATAAATTAAAAAACTGGGCGATAATTTTAAGCCCAGTTTTTTAATTCGCAGCAGGAGTTATGTGTGTCAAAGTATAAAGATAGTAGCGTAATATATATATATAATCCATCGGTGAAGGGGTAGTTTTGCTAGGAGGTGCTTTTATGGCAACACCAATGATGATAGCGAAAGGTGTTATGTATCGACTTGGGGTATTGGTTATTGCTGTAATTGGATATTTTTATTTGCCTGGCATACAAGAATTTTTTGAAAGTGGATTCTCCTTATTATGGGATCGGGACTTTGACGGATTACGTCAATTTATTTTGTCCTATGGTTTTTGGGCACCTATGTGCAGTATCCTGTTAATGACGCTGCAGTCGCTAATCCCTTTTGTTCCAGGATTAGCAATTACCATTACTAATGCTTGGGTTTTTGGCTGGCAGTATGGGGCGGTTTATTCCTGGCTGGGAGCATTACTTGGAGCATGTTTAGATTTTGCTATTGCAAGATGGTATGGACGACCAATTGTTGAAAAATTTATAAATAACAAGTATTTAAAGTTAACAGATGCATTTCTTCGTAAGCATGGTATATTTGCTGTATTTATTACTCGCTTGACACCCATTATTCCCTTTAAAGTGATCAGCTATGGTGTTGGACTAACGACTCTTTCTTTTTGTCAATTTGCAATTGCAACGGCAATTGGGCAAGCGCCTGCGATTCTCATATATTCTGTTATCGGTCAAAATCTTACACATAGTGTTCGTGCCACGGTTATCATTACTTCTTTGTTGCTTGCTATCGGTGCTTTTGGGTATTATTTCAGCGAGGATATAGAGCGAAGGTTTTTTCCTGATAAAGAGTAACTACGGGGAATATATAATAAAATTTATAAGTTTCTAGAAGGAGAGTATAAGTATAATGTAAAAATATCATATTAAATATGATATTAGTTATGTGATTTCTTGTTAGTATATAGTATAATGGTATACAGTGATCTACATAGGAGGTGAAATTCATGTATAAAATTGATAGTAGCTGTATTTCATGTGGTGCTTGTGCTTCTGTTTGCCCAGTTGAAGCTATTTCTGAAGGTGATGCTCAATATGTTATCGATGAAAAATGTATTGACTGTGGTTCTTGTGCTGCAACCTGTCCAGTGGGAGCAATTAGCCCAGAATAAGTAACATAATTAAAGCAAATGACTTGGGTATACTAAGTCATAGACATAGGCACCAAGCCTTAGTCATTTTTGAGTGAAATTTTAAAAATGATTTCACTAGAAAAGCTCAGAATTTCTGAGCTTTTCTTTTTGCCAAAAGTTCAGTCACCAATTGGCCGGAGGTAAAGATACGTAAACAGTAAAAACTTTACCTTTGACCAATTTTTGTTTATTATATATAGTAAGCTTATAATGCGTGATAATAATTAGTAGATGAAAATCTATTTTATACGAAAGAAAAATGTTATGTACAGGATAGGAGAGAAGATTAGTGCCTATATTAATAGTAGTATTCGTGGTGATAATGGATCAGTTGTCTAAATTTTATATTCAAACACATATGACTCTGGGGATGTCTATACCTGTGATTGATGATATTTTCCATATTACCTATGTTTTAAATCCAGGAGCTGCCTTTGGGTTATTTGAACATCAAACGCTATTTTTTTTAATAGTGGCAGTTAGCTTAGTATCAGCTGCGATTTATTTTTATCCGCGGATACCAAAGAAGTATAGCTTATTGCGCTTTGGCACTGGTTTATTGGTAGGGGGAGCAATTGGGAATGTGATTGATCGCGTCAAAACAGGTTATGTAATTGATTTTTTTGATTTTCGTATTTGGCCTGTTTTTAATATTGCAGATGCGGCCATTGTATGTGGCGTAGGTTGTATTGTTTTTACTATGGTTTATTTACATAAAGAGGATGAAGCAAATGGGTAATAAAATGTATTATTATCATATAAGTGAATCGCAAGCAGGAGAGCGTTTAGATGTATTTTTAACTAAACAGAAGCCTGATACATCTCGTTCTGCAGTACAAAGACTTATCAGTAGTGGAGATGTTATAGTCAACGAAAAAATAGTAAAAGCCAATTACAAGGTGCAAGCGTTAGATGATATTCAAGTAAGTATACCTGAAATTAAAACTTTAGAATTAACAGCGGAAGAAATTCCACTTGCCATTTTATATGAAGATAATGATATTATTATTATTAATAAATCCCGAGGCATGGTTGTACATCCTGCTGCGGGGAATTATAATGGTACTTTAGTAAATGCTTTATTAGAACATTGTGAAGATTTGTCAGGCATCAATGGTGTCGCCCGTCCGGGGATTGTTCATCGTCTAGATAAAGATACTTCAGGTGTTATGGTGGTTGCCAAGAGTGATAGAGCACATGTGAGCCTGGCTAAGCAAATCAAGGATCGTACGGCCAGTCGGCGTTATTTGGCAATTGTATATGGAAATATTAAGGAAGATCACGGCGTTATTAAGGCACCAATTGGGCGTCATCCTAGTGATCGCAAAAAAATGTCAGTAACCTTTACTAATAGTAAGGAAGCAACTACGAAATTTCGTGTGATGGAACGATTTGGTGATTATACCTTAGTAGAATGTAAATTGCTCACTGGGCGTACACATCAAATTAGGGTGCATATGACCTATATTGGACATTCCGTTGTTGGCGATCCTAAATATGGACCTGGGCGTATGCCTTTTTCTATCATAGGGCAAGCTTTACATTCCGCTGAACTCAGAATCTCTCATCCTGTTACGGAAGAGATTATGATATTTACAGCACCGTTACCGGAAGATATGGAAATGATTTTAAAAGAATTACGGCAAAAAAATACATATAATTAGGAAGGGGTAGGGATATGAGTACTTTAGTAGAGAAAACTGTAATTATGGATGAGCAAGCCATAAGACGGGGACTCATTCGTATTGCTCATGAGATTATTGAGAATAATAAGGGGATTAAGGACTTAATTTTAGTAGGAATAAGAACTCGCGGCGTCCCTTTAGCAGAACGGTTAGCAGCTGAAATAAAGCGCATTGAAGGTGCAGAGCTGCCTGTAGGAATTTTAGATATTACGTTATATCGTGATGATTTATCTACGCTTAGTTATCAGCCGATCGTACATGAAACGCAAATACCTGTTGATATTAGTGGTAAAACAATTATACTGATTGATGATGTATTATACACTGGGCGTACTGTACGTGCTGCTCTTGATGCGATTATTGATATTGGGCGACCTAAGGTCATTCAGTTAGCCGTCCTTGTGGATCGTGGTCATCGTGAACTTCCTATTCGTGCGGATTATGTCGGGAAGAATGTGCCTACTTCCAGTAAAGAAGTGGTTGGAGTACAATTAATGCCTGTTGATGAGGCTGATAAAGTAGTTATTAAGGAATTTGCCGAGTAAAAAATATAGATTTTAAATAATGTTAAAGACCTTTGCTGTTACAATGACTAGCAAAGGTCTTTAATATTTGACAATTTAAATTAAAAGAATTGATTTGATTTTTTGACAAAGAGGATTACTTTTTTACTAGTGAGGCAACTATTTTTTCATCGGGTGTAATATAAATCGTATTTTGGTGATCGTAAATAACAAAGCCAGGTTTAGCACCAGATGGTTTTTTTACATAACGTCGTTGGGTATAGTCAACAGGTACATTTGATGATTGACTCGCTTTACTATAGTAGGCGGCTAAATGAGCGGCTGCTTCAATGGACTGCAGGGGAGGATTTTGAGAACCAGATCTTAAAATAACATGAGACCCTGGGATATCCTTAGTATGGAACCAGATGTCATTATGTTGTGCCTGCTTAAAGGTGACAATATCATTTTGACGATTGTTTTTTCCAATTAATATCGTTAATCCATCAGGGGTTACGGCTGTTAGAGGAGAGGAAGGAGGGATGGGCATACGGCGTTTCGTCGCTCTTTTTAGATAGCCTGTGCTAATCAATTCTTCTCGAATATCGCCAAGTTCAGAGCTATTTGTGGCGTGCTCAAGAGAAACGGTGATACTTTCAAGATAGGCTATTTCTTCCATACATTGGCGTAGTTGTCCATCCAATGATTCTTTAGCACGTTTTAATTTATTATATTTTGTATAATAAAACTGAGCATTTTCTAATGGCGAAAGCCTTGTATCAAAATTTATAATTATTTTGTTGTCATCTAGTGAGTGGCTATATAAATTTTCCAAGGTAACTGTATCTTGGTCTTGCGGTAGGTTGTAGAGGTTTGCCATTAGAATATCGCCACATTCACGAAAAAAATCGGCATTGTCTGCATCAGCTAATTCTTGTATAAGAATTAGCTTTTTGCGCTGCGAACGATTACTTTCTTCGATGACAAGCTTTGATAAAATAGTCTGTTCAGGGAGCTGCTTTTTGCCGGAAAGGCTGTCTGTAAATTCAACGGCCTGACTCATAGTAGAGAAGTTATAAGCTGTGTATTTAGACGCTAAATGTTCTAATGGAAAAGACGCAATGCCAGCCAGTTCACTTTCTAAACCCGTCATTACAGTGGGGAGTGATTCCCCTGATTTTATGTAAGTAATAATACTTTGTGTTGCTTCATTTAATGCAAGGATGTCTGCAGTGTCTAAACTATAAGTGGCAATATCACTAGGTAAACCTGCTCGCCAAAGAATTTCCTTGGCAGTTATAGGACCAATGCCGATTCCTACCTGAATCATAGCTTTCGTAACAAGAGGTGTTTCTAGAGTCGTTATTGCGTTAAAAAAATCAGATACGGGCGCAGTCAGTAAATTTAAACGCATCTGCCCAGGAGGAAATGTGTATTCCATTCGAGGTAAAACTTGTCGTGAACGACTTAAATTTGCGCCAATTCGTTTTATCGCATCCAGTATAATGTTATTTTGTGTGAGAATAATGTTACTATGTTTACCCATTAATTCTACAGTTAAATCTTTTGTTGTAATCGTGCCGTCTTCACCACGAAAATCAATAGAAATTAGCGCAATGCGATCAAGGCTATGCTGGTTGATGTTAGCAATACGACCACCTTCCAGATGTTTTCGTAATAACATACAAAAAGCTGGAGGTGTTGCTGGATTTTCCAAGGCTGCTTCAGTTAAATGGATACGGGGATGCTTAGGGTTGACAGAGATGAGTAAGCGTAGATTTTCATTGGCCTGCCTAACCCACAAAAGCAATGTATATTTATCGGGCTGAAAGATTTTATCAATTCTGCCGCCTGTAAGTTTGTTATTTAATTCGATTAACAATGTTGATAGAGATAATCCATCTAGAGCCATATGATAGCCTCCATTTAATAAAATACGTATCATGATTCCTGCTTATAACTATGTTTTGTAATTTTCACTAGTATACCATTTTGCTATTGGACGGTCAATTTAGGTCTAATTAGAGGGTGAAAGGAATAACATGAATAAAAAAAGCACATGGTAGTGAGGTGGCATAGTGGCTGATAAATGGTATACGCGTACAGCGCAAGAAGCAATTGAATTTTGGAGAACAGATCCACATGATGGCTTGACTTCAAGTGAAGTAAAAAGTAGAATCGCTGAATTTGGCTATAATGAAATGGCCGAAAAAGAAAAGACGCCATGGTGGAAACGATTTTTTGCCCAATTTCAGGATTTTATGGTTTTAGTCTTGCTAGCGGCTACGCTCATTTCAGCATTCTTAGGAGAATATGTCGATTCAGCAACGATTTTAGCAATTGTAATGATCAATGCAATATTAGGCTTTGTTCAGGAACATCGAGCAGAAAAATCAATGGCAGCGTTAAGAACAATGGTTGCGCCGGTGGCTCATGTGATTCGTAATGGTATACTGCAGCAAGTAAAAGCGCGGGAAATGGTGCCAGGTGACATTATGGCTTTAGAATCTGGGGATCGCATTGCTGCTGATGCCAGATTAATAGATGTAAAAAATATGGAAGTGGATGAAGCTACTTTAACCGGTGAATCTCTGCCTGTACGTAAAATCGTAGATAAAGAATATAAGGAAAGCAGTTCTTTGGGTGATCGTAAGAATATGGTGTATGCTGGAACCAGTATCGTTAAAGGGCGAGGCAAGGCTGTAGTCTGCGCTACAGGCATGGCAACTGAGGTGGGACATATTGCTCATATGATTCAGGATGTGGAACATGAAAGTACACCGCTGGAACGACGCCTAGAGTCTTTAGGGCGTTGGTTAGTATGGGGATGTTTACTGATTTGTGTAGTAGTTGTTGTGACAGGCGTGCTCAAAGGGGAACCATTATTATTAATGTGTATGGCAGGAATTAGTTTGGCAGTGGCTGCGATTCCCGAAGGTTTGCCAGCCATCGTTACAGTTGCATTGGCTTTAGGTGTACAACGTATGATAAAGCGCAATGCTATTATCAGAAAACTGCCTGCTGTTGAAACGCTTGGTTGTACAACGGTGATTTGTTCCGACAAAACTGGAACTCTTACTCAAAATGCTATGACCGTAAAAAGAATTTTTACGTCTGGAAATATTTATGAAGTAACCGGTACTGGCTATGAAATAAAGGGAAATTTTTTATTAAACAAGCAGGAATTTGATCCTACAAAGGATAAATGTTTATTACATTGCCTAGAAGTTGGTGTATTGTGTAATAATAGTATTTTAAAGCGTAATAATATAGGGATAACTGGTTTATGGCGTCGTGAAGCGAATGGAGGCTGGTCTATTGAAGGTGATCCAACAGAAGGCGCTATTGTGATTGCCGCTGCTAAAGCCAACATATGGCGTTTAGCAGCCGAAAAACATCAGCAGCGATTAGCTGAAATCCCCTTTGAATCAGAACGTTGTCGGATGTCAGTTATTTATGAGAAAAACAATCGAAATGTTATTTATGTGAAGGGTGCCCCGGATATCATTTTAGATATGTGCCAGCATTATAGCACCAATAAAGGGGAAGTCCTGCTGACGTCAGAAACAAAAGCTGAAATACTGACAGCCAATGAAAGAATGACAGACCAGGCCCTTAGAGTATTAGCTGTAGCATACCGTCAGTTAACTAAGGTGGAAGCTAGCCATGTGAGTGAAGAACTGGAAAAAGATCTGGTTTTCGTAGGCCTAATCGGGATGATCGATCCTCCGCGGCAAGAAGTCAAGCCTGCCATTGCGTTATGCCGACAAGCTGGCATAAAGACCGTTATGATTACGGGGGATCATCGCAACACGGCTGTAGCGATTGCCAAAGAGTTGCAAATTTTTAAAGAAGACAAAAATCAGGCTCTGACTGGTACCGAACTTGATGAATTAGACGATACAGAATTTACTAACATTATTAATCGTGTTACCGTCTATGCACGTGTATCTCCTGCCCACAAATTACGTATTGTAAAAGCTTTAAAGCGGCAAGGGCATATCGTTGCAATGACTGGTGATGGTGTGAATGATGCACCTGCAATAAAAGAAGCGGACATTGGCATTGCAATGGGAACGGCTGGGACTGATGTTACAAAAGAAGCTGCTTCTATGGTGCTAGCCGATGATAACTTTGCAACGATTGTTGCTGCTGTGGAAGAGGGACGTGGCATTTATGATAATATTCGTAAATTTATTCGCTATTTGCTATCCTGTAATTTAGGTGAGGTACTTACGATGTTTATTGCGACCATTGCAGGATTACCATTACCCTTATTGCCAGTGCAAATTTTATGGGTTAATTTAGTGACAGATGGTTTGCCAGCCATGGCATTAGGTGTTGATCCTAACAATCATGACATTATGAATCGACCGCCAAGAAATCCAAAAGAAAGTGTATTTTCTCGTGGACTTAGCCGTAAGATTATTACCCGAGGTTTACAAATTGGCATGAGTACGGTATTTGTTTTTTCTATAGTGTACTTTTTAAAGAATGATTTAGCAGAAGCGAGAACGATGGCTTTTTGTACGTTGGTTTTCTCTCAAATGTTTCATGTTTTTGATTGTCGTTCAGAAGTTTACAATGTCTTTGAAATTGGGATATTTAAAAATCAATACTTGATATTAGCAACCTTCTGTTCTCTTTTAATGCAGTTACTAGTTATTTATCATCCATTTATGCAAGAGGTTTTTGCTACTGTTCCACTAGGAATAGAAGATTGGGTCGTTATTCTAGTTGTCTCAGGCTGGACCTTTATAATAAGTGCAGCAAGACATTTATTTTTCCGCAGACGTGTATCACGTTCTGTTGTTGGGCGGGTACATTAAATAAATTATTTAATTCATAATGAGGAGAATATAATATGAAGTTTAATTTTAGCAAATGGCATGGACTAGGTAATGATTTTGTGATTGTTAATGGACTTGAAGAAAAAATTAACAATTACAATGAAATGGCAATCCAGGTTTGTGATCGATATTTTGGAATCGGTGCTGATGGGCTAGTCGTTATTTTGCCTTCAGCAATAGCGGATTTTCAAATGCGAATTTTTAATTCAGATGGCAGTGAGGCTGAAATGTGTGGCAATGTTACAAGATGCATTGCTCGATATGTTTTTGAATATGGTTTAACGAATAAGAAAAAAATTACTCTAGAAACGAAAGCAGGTCTTATTAAGCCAGAATTAATCTTTATTGATGATGTGCTTAGTACTATACGGGTTGATATGGGAGAACCTCGTCTGAAACGTGGGGAATTACCTATGGTTGGTAATGAAGATGAGCAGGTTGTTGATGAAGTTTTAGAAATAGATGGCACTGAACATCGAATCACTGGTGTATCAATGGGCAATCCTCATTGCATCCTTTTCGTTGACGATATTACTGGCATTAACCTAAGCGATATTGGAGCTAAAATTGAAACGCATGCTGCCTTTCCAAAGAAAACCAATGTAGAATTTGTGCAAGTACTAAATAAACAAGAATTACGTATGCGTGTTTGGGAAAGAGGAGCTGGTGTTACGATGGCTTGTGGTACAGGTGCCTGCGCTACATTAGTTGCAGCCGTATTAAATGGAAAAACGGACCGTCAGGCTACTGTTGAATTAGATGGGGGACAGTTACTGATTGAATGGGGTTCAGATAATCATATCTATATGTCTGGTCCTGCAGTGGAAGTTTTCCGCGGAACATATTTATAATGCCAATCTGATCAAGCTTTTTATAGAAAGTAAGAAATCCAACTTCTCTGCATATATGAAGTTGGATTTCTTTATCCACTTGTTGCTGTGATAAGGAGAGTTTTATGCTTTATCATTTGCAGTGTAAATAATATGCTTCATAAAGTGAGGTGCTTAAAATGAGATTTATTGTTTTGACAATTATTTTTTCAGTACTATTCATTACCCAAACATTGGCGATTTCTTCTATTAATTTGGATGTAATAAAAGAGGCGCAGGATTATGGAAACTTAAGGAATAAAGATTCATTGCAAGAGTTTTTGTTGCCATGGATCTCTTATGAAGAAAAGGCTGAAAAATTAAATGGTACGACTGAACGTTCCTATTTGTATACTTCTTATTTGTTAATAGCTACAGATGCTAGGGAGAAAAGCTTAAATGGCCATGATATTGCCATACTAGACAGCGAAGAAGTATTAGAAAATTATTCAGGCTTATTGAGTTTTAGCACAGTTTTATTTGGAGAAAAAGAGGATTTTGCAAAAGATGCTAGTGTTATCGTTAAACAAGATAATAATGTAATTAAGGCATACCAAATGATAATACCTGCAGAGGGAGAAAAAGTGCATCTGGATAAAGGACAAACCATATTTAATGCTCAATGTTATTTTTATTTTTTTGAAAAAGACATTATGCCTGACCTTCCTATAATATTATCAGTTAGAACGACTGATCAGAAAGAACATAATTTTTACTTTGATTTGGAGAAAATAAAATAGTCATATTTAAAACCTTTACATGATAGATATTCAATGAAAAAGGGATTTAAGAGAAGCATGGAGAAGTATTTATAAAAGAATTGGATAATTGTGATTTTATCGTTAATAATAAAATCCGTAAAGAGAGGAGCTATTTTACGTGATTAAAAGTATGACTGGTTTTGGTCGTGGAGAATTTCAGGATAATGAGCATCGACTTATTGTAGAAATTAAAGCAGTAAATCATCGTTACAATGAAATTGTTATCCGGATGCCGAAAAATCTGGGGCCACTTGAAGATAAAATCCGGCGTAGTGTGTCAAACCTGTTAGTAAGAGGCCGGATTGATGTTTTTATAACGATGGATGAATATGGGCAAAAGAAAAAGGCTGTGCGAATTGACAAAGAGTTAGCAATAGCATATAATAAGGCTTTAAAAGATTTAGGGGATTTATTTTCTATATCAGTAAATGATAATATTCAGCAGATTGCTAAATTCCCGGATGTGATTAAGGTTGAAGAAGTAACGGAAGACGTTTTAATCTTGTGGCCGAAGCTAACCCAGGCAGTTAAGATGGCACTTGCTAATCTCATGAGCATGCGCTTAGCGGAAGGGCGAAACATTCAGCAGGACTTAGTCTTACGCATTGCGGATATTGAATCATATATTACTGCAGTAGAGAAACGTGCACCTCAGGTTTTGGTTGAATATAAAGAGAAAATACTAGGTCGCATGCGAGAATTGCTGGCTACGATCGGTGAAGAACCTGATGCTGGGCGGTTACTACAAGAAACGGCTATATTTGCGGATCGCACCAGTATTACTGAAGAGTTAGTGCGTTTAAAAAGTCATTTAACTCAATTTCGGACTGCATTGAACGCCGATGATGCAGTCGGCAGGAAATTAGATTTTATTGTGCAGGAAATTAACCGTGAAACCAATACAATTGCCTCTAAAGCCAATGATTTTAATGTTGCAAATATCGTAGTCGAAATTAAAAGTGAAATAGAGAAGGTCAGAGAGCAAATTCAAAACATAGAGTAATATAAAGATAAACTGGGATACAAACGTAAGGGGGATTTTTTGTGGAAATTAAACTTATTAATATTGGGTTTGGTAACATTGTGTCTGCTAATCGAATTATTTCGATTGTGAGTCCTGAATCTGCGCCGATTAAAAGGATTATCCAAGAGGCTCGTGATCGGGGAATGTTGATTGATGCAACTTATGGACGCCGTACTCGAGCCGTGATCATAACCGATAGTGATCATGTTATTTTATCCGCTGTGCAACCAGAAACGGTAGCGCATCGTCTTGCCAGTAAAGAAACGAGTGAAGACACTGCAGAATAGCAGAAAATGAAAGGAGTAGCAGCTGTGGCAAAAGAAGGAATTTTACTTGTGTTATCTGGTCCATCGGGAGCAGGTAAGGGGACAATTTGTCAAGAATTGCTGCGTACTTATCCTGGGTTACATTATTCTATATCGGCTACTACACGCAAAGCCCGTGTTGGAGAGGAACATGGAGTTAACTATTGGTTTGTATCTCATGACGAGTTTCAGAATATGATTCAAGATGATGAACTCTTAGAGTGGGCTGAGGTTTATGGGAACTTTTATGGAACACCCTGTCGTCAAGTAAAAAAAATACTAAATGATGGCAAGGATGTTGTCTTAGAAATTGATGCACAGGGAGCTACGCAGATTAAAAGGAAATTTCCGCAAGGTGTATTTGTCTATATAGCACCGCCATCTTTAGATGAATTGGCTAATCGCATACATAAACGAGGGACAGATAGCTTAGATGTAATCAAAAATAGGTTAAGTTGTGCTAATAATGAATTGTCATATGTACATAATTATAATTATGTAGTAGTCAATGATAAGGTACAAGTGGCAACGAATAAAGTGGCTGCAATTATTACAGCCGAAAAGTGTCAAGTAGTACGAAATTGTAATATAGTAAAAGAAATTTTAACGAATATTAAATAAATAAAAATTAGGGGGACTACTATGATATATCCATCATTAGATGTATTAGTTACTAAAGTTGATAGTAAATACACTTTAGTAGTACTTGCGGCAAAACGGGCTCGTGAGATTATGGATGGGGCAACTGCTTTAGTTGAGAGTAAATCCAATAAACAGGTGACGATTGCTTTAGAAGAAGTTGCGCAAGATAAAATTTCCTATGAACGGACCAAAAGTGGTATAAAATAGGAGGTTTCCATGTTGAAAGGAAAAAATATTGTAGTTGGTGTTGCTGGCGGTATCGCTGCTTATAAAATAGTAGACCTTGTAAGTCAATTAAAAAAGCAAGGTGCAAATATATATGTTATCATGACTCAGTCAGCGGCTAACTTTGTTACGCCGTTGACTTTTCGTGAAATAAGTGGACAGCCAGTTGTTGTTGATATGTGGGCTGAAACTACCAATTGGAATGTTGAGCACATTGCCTTAGCAAGTAGAGCAGATTTATTCCTATTAGCGCCCGCCACAGGCAATATGATTGGTAAAATAGCAAATGGTATTGCCGATGATATGTTAACAACTACGGTAATGGCAACAACGGCCCCGGTTTTATTTGTTCCAGCTATGAATACCAATATGTATTTAAATCCGATCGTTCAAAAAAATATCAGTAGTTTAACAGAGTTAGGATATCATTTTATGATACCAGAGAGCGGGATGTTAGCATGTGGTGTAGAGGGAATAGGACGCTTGCCTGATTCTAAAGTGATTTTAGAAAAAGTCCATCAGTTGATAATTGCCCAAAATGATTTTGCAGGTAAAAAAGTCTTGGTTACGGCTGGTGGTACGAAAGAAGCGATTGATCCTGTAAGATATATTGGCAATCGCTCTAGCGGGAAGATGGGATATGCTTTAGCAAGTGCTGCTGCTGCAAGAGGAGCAACTGTTACGTTAATATCAGGACCTACCAATTTAAAAGTTGCCTGCGGAATTAAAGTCGAATATGTAGAAGCCGCATCAGATATGAGGACTGCTGTATTGGCGCATTATAATGAGAGTGACATTGTAATCAAAGCTGCTGCTGTAGCCGATTATCGTCCACAAAGTACTGCAGAACACAAAATTAAGAAGACTGGCGATACATTACAGCTTGTGTTAGAAAGAAACCCTGATATATTATTAGAACTTGGTCAGTTGAAAAAAAAGCAGATGCTAATTGGCTTTGCTGCGGAAACTCAGCAGTTGGTTCTCCATGCTCAAGAGAAACTAGCAAAAAAAAATCTGGATATGATTATTGCTAATGATGTATCTGTTCCAGGCGTTGGGTTTAATGCAGATCACAATATAGCGAAAGTGTTATACCGTGATGGGCGGATTGAAGAGTTATCCAAAATGTCCAAAGAACACATGGCAAATATTATTTTGGATAAAATTCTCGCAGAATGTCGAAAATAGGTTGATTTTTTTATTATTTTACATTAGTATTTAATTTGATACAATTTTATATGATATGCTCATCAAGAGTTGGTGGAGGGATTGGCCCAATGAAACCGCGGCAACCATTTGGAATCCAAAACGGTGCCAATTCCTGCGGAATAATCCGCAAGATGGGAGAGTGTAACACCCTCCCTATGGGTGTTTTTTATTGTTTATTAAGAAATGGGGGTATGATTTGTGAAAAAAAAGAGAGTTTTATTTACATCAGAATCAGTTACTGAAGGCCATCCAGATAAAATAGCAGATCAAATTTCA
This sequence comes from Pelosinus fermentans JBW45, assembly GCF_000271665.2. Classification (GTDB taxonomy): domain Bacteria; phylum Bacillota; class Negativicutes; order DSM-13327; family DSM-13327; genus Pelosinus; species Pelosinus baikalensis. The sequence goes on from NZ_CP010978.1 coordinate 2,379,421, forward strand.
GATAGTGTATTAGATGCAATCATGGCAAAAGATCCAATGGGACGTGTAGCTTGTGAAACTCTTATTACGACAGGGCAAGTACATGTAGTTGGTGAAATCACTACAAGTTGTTATGTGGATATCCCAAAAATTGTACGTGACACGGTGAAAGAAATTGGTTATACACGTGCAAAATATGGTTTTGATGGAGATACATGCGGTGTGCTGGTTTCCATTGGAGAACAATCAGCTGATATTGCTTTAGGCGTTGATAAGTCTTTAGAGGCCAAACGAGGTCAAATGGACGAAATTGAATCCATTGGGGCTGGTGACCAAGGAATGATGTTTGGTTATGCTACCAATGAAACTCCTGAATACATGCCATTAACAATCGCTCTAGCTCATAAATTGGCTCGTCGTTTAGCAGAGGTGCGCAAAAATGAGGAAGTAAGTTATCTGCGTCCTGATGGTAAAACTCAAGTTACAGTAGAATACGAAGACGGTAAACCCCTTCGCGTTGATACCATTGTTATATCGACTCAGCATGGCCCTGAAGTTGAACTGGCAACCATTGAAAAAGATCTGATTGAGAAAGTAATTGCTCCTATTGTTCCAGCAGAATTATTAGATGAAAAAACCAAATACTATATCAATCCGACAGGTCGTTTTGTAATCGGTGGACCACAAGGTGATGCTGGTTTGACTGGTCGAAAAATAATTGTTGATACCTATGGCGGAATGGCTCGTCATGGTGGTGGTGCTTTCTCTGGTAAAGATTGTACCAAAGTTGACCGCTCTGCAGCTTATGCTGCACGTTACGTAGCTAAGAATGTTGTTGCAGCGGGATTGGCAGATAAATGTGAAATTCAGCTAGCCTATGCTATTGGTATGGCTCATCCAGTATCGATTATGGTAGAAACTTTTGGGACTGCTAAGGTGGATGAAGATGTAATTGCTGAGCTTATTAAAAAGCATTTCGATTTGCGTCCGGCTGGTATTATTAAAGCGTTAGATTTACGTCGTCCTATCTACCGCCAAACAGCGGCTTATGGGCATTTTGGTCGTACGGATGTGGATTTACCATGGGAAAGGACCGATAAAGCAGAAACGCTTCGTAAAGAGGCTAATCTATAATTGGGACGTTAGCTGTTTTAGCAGGATTTTTCTGAATTTCATGGGAATTGTATATGCTATAGCCAAAAAAGAGGGAACAATGAGCTTCCCTCTTTTTAATTTTATGATAATTATGAAGGTAAAAATCAGTTATATGCTACAAAATCGTGTTAAGATATAAATAGGCAAGCTGAATCCTCTAAAAGGAATACCTTTAAAAGACTATTTAATAGCGAATGGTGGTAAATATGCAACGTATTGCTCAAGTTTTAATAAACATTACAACTAAAAATATTAATAAAGCTTTTTCTTATAGCATTCCTGAACATTTGGATTATGTTGATGTAGGATGGCGTGTTTTAGTACCTTTTGGTAATCGTAAATTAGAAGGTTTTATTATTGATATTATAATAGAGGAAGACTCGAATAGTATTGAGTTAAAGTCAATTATCGATATACTAGATAATGACAAATGGTTTGATGAGCATATGATGCATACAGCTAGATGGATTAGTGAATATTATCTTTGTAATTTAGTAGATGCCATGCGTTTATTTATTCCAGGAAAATCGGGTGTGAAAAGTGTTGTTGCTTATTCTATCGAGATGGAAGTGGACACAGAAACAACACTAGTTGCCTTATCTGCTAAATATCCAGAATATAGCCAAGTACTGTCATATATAGAGATGCACAGCCCTATTCTTTCCGTTAAGCTGGAAAAGAAATTTGGCCCAAGCGTTTTAAAAGCGATAAGATACTTAGTGAGGAATAAGATCATAGTCGCTGAATCAATTGCCAAAAAAATGGGTACACACCGTTATAAAACGGTAATGAGTTTACTAATGGATGCCGAAGCAACTCGAGAGCAAATTAACAAGTTGGCAAAAAAGCCAGCACAATGCCGTTTGCTGCAATACTTGATAGATCACGGGCAATTGGCATCTGATGAATTGAAAAAGAGTAATACCAGCCATGACACTGTAAAAAAATTAGTACAGGACGGTCTTATAAAACTTGAAAAAGTTCAAGTGGTACGTGATAGTTATGCGGATATATGTAAAGTAAGGAATAATATATCATTAACAGTAGAGCAGCAGCAAGCATTAGAAAAAATTATGCCAAAGATGGAAGCAAAGGAGTTTCAATCGTTTTTACTGCATGGTATTACTGGCAGTGGAAAGACACAGGTGTATATTGAAGCGGTAGCGGCTGCGCGTCAAAAGAATCGCCAAGCCATTGTTCTTGTTCCTGAGATTGCTCTTACTAGCCAAATTGTCTCAAGATTTAAAGCTAGATTTGGTGATGATGTTGTTGTAATGCATAGTAAATTGTCTACTGGCGAACGTTATGATGCTTGGCAGCGACTTCGAGGCAAGCAAGCTGGTATTGTAATTGGTGCACGTTCTGCCATTTTTGCGCCCTTGCCAGATCTCGGTATTATTATTATGGATGAAGAACATGAATTTACGTACAAACAAGAAGAAACACCTCGTTATCATACAAGACAAGTCGCTATTACAAGAGCGACTTTGTCTGGAGCGGTGGTCATTATGGGCAGCGCTACGCCAGCAATTGAGACTTATTTTCAGACTCAAATGAGTCAACATACCTTGTTGCTTATGTCAAAGCGCATTGCTAATGCAAATTTGCCTGCAGTCACTATCGTTGATATGCGGGAAGAATTGCGTAAGAAGAGACGAAGTATCATATCACTTCCCTTACAAGAACTGCTGCAAGAGACTATAAGTCGTGGAGAACAAGCTATTATTTTACTGAATCGTCGTGGTTATGCTACCTTCGTCATGTGTCGGGAATGTGGACATATTGTACGTTGTAAGCATTGCGATATTTCTCTTGTGTATCATTCTGTAGGGAAGAAGCTGAAGTGTCACTATTGTCAGTGTATTGAAACGGTTCCGGATATTTGCCCTGAATGTAATAGCCGCTATATTCGGTTTTTTGGAACCGGCACACAAAAGCTACAAGAGGAAATAGTAACATTGTTTCCCCATATTCGTGTAGTGCGAATGGATCAGGATACAACAGGTGGAAGAATGGCCTATGATCGTATTTTAGAGGCATTTGCTAAAGGAGAATATGATCTTTTACTGGGGACACAGATGGTGGCTAAAGGGCATGACGTGAAAAACGTGACGGCCGTTGGCATAATAGCAGCTGATAGTATCTTAAATTTACCGGATTTTAGAGCAGCGGAGCGTGTATATGCGTTGCTAACTCAGGCAGCAGGTCGTGCAGGTCGCGGTGATAAAGCAGGAAAAGTCGTAGTACAGACGTATAATCCTGAACACTATGCAGTACAGGCAGGAGCTAATCAGGATTATCAAAGTTTTTATGAAGCTGAGATTGTGTATCGTAAAGCGCTTTGTTATCCACCTTATGGACAAATCATAAAATTAACTGTTCAGGCTAAAGAAGAAAGTATGGCTCGCAGCCAGGCTGATCAAATAATCAAAGAATTGCGAAGTTTAATGGCGGAAAGTAAGACTGTAGAAATAATAGGGCCGTTTCCCGCTCCGATTGCTAAAGTCAATGATATATTTCGTATGAACATTATTATAAAAGCAAAGGATCTCACTAGTATGAGGACTCACATAACATCTACGGGATTAACCATACGTCCAGATGTTATGATTGATGTGGAACCTGTTAGTATCATGTAGAATAATTTGTTTAGTATAGGCGTGGATTTTTGTATAGTTCTATGATAAAATTTGTGCAGGATTTATCCAAGGTAGGAGGGTATTATAACTGTATGGAAATTAGAAAAGCTGGTGACAAAGTATTAAAAGAAATAGCTGAGCCTGTAGCTCGCGTTGATAGAAAAATAAGGAAACTTATTGATGATATGGCTCAAACTATGTATAATGCTGATGGAGTTGGATTAGCAGCTCCGCAGGTTGGCGTATCTCTTAGGGTTATTGTTTTGGATGTGGATGACGAGCTGATCGAATTAATAAATCCAATTATTATAAAAAGTGAAGGCTGTGAATTAGGTAATGAAGGATGTTTAAGTGTCCCTGGGGTTTTTGGTGAAGTTGAGAGGTTTTCTGAAGTTACCGTTACAGGATTAAATCGTTTTGGTAAAAATATAACTATTACAGGGACTGGTTTGTTAGCTAGAGCCCTGCAGCATGAAATTGATCATTTGGATGGCATATTATTTATTGAAAAAGCAAAAACCATTCATAAGGGGTAATTGATATGTCAAAATTAAGAGTCGTATTTATGGGGACGCCAGATTTTGCTGTTCCTTGTTTAGATGCATTAGTTAAAGAAGAATATAATGTTGTTGCAGTGGTAACTCAGCCTGATCGACCTAAAGGGCGAGGACAAAAACTGGCAGAGTCCCCAGTAAAGCAGGCTGCAATTTCTTATAAATTACCTGTATTGCAACCTAATAAAGTAAAAGATCCTGCATTTCAAGATGTATTGTTCTCTTTAAAACCTGATATTATTATTGTTGTTGCTTTTGGACAGTTATTGCCCAAAACGCTATTAGATTTACCTCCTTTGGGTTGTATAAATGTGCACGCATCTTTATTACCTTTATATCGGGGAGCTGCACCCATCCATTGGTCAATTATTAAAGGTGATAAAGTAACTGGTGTCACCACAATGTTTATGGATATTGGCATGGATACAGGGGACATGATATTAAAGGAGAAGGTATCCATTTCTGAAATGGATACTACTGGTGATATCCATGATAAGTTAAAAAATATTGGTGCCAAGGTGCTTAGTGAGACGATGAAATTAATTGTGGATAAGAAAGCTCCACGTATTGCACAAAATAATGAAGAGGCTACCTATGCTTCTATGTTGACAAGGGAATTAGAACGTATCAATTGGCAAGAATCGGCAGCTGCCATTCATAATTTGGTTAGAGGTCTTAATCCCTGGCCTGGCGCTTATTGTTTCTATCAAGAGAAAAACTTAAAAATCTGGCAAACTAGGATTTATCCAACAGATGATATAGTAACTCAGTCAGGGAGAATCGCTAAGATTACTGCAGAAGGTTTTGTAGTAGAAACAAGGCAGGGCTTGCTGGAAATTTTAGAAGTTCAGCCTGCCAGTAAGCGTCGTATGAGGGCAATTGATTTTATATGTGGTTATGGGTTAAGTGTTGGCGATATCTTAGAATAGAAGGTGAATTTTCATGATAGAGGTGATGGCTCGTCCCAAGAAACGCTTGTTTTTGGCACTTATATTAGCTAGTTTGTTAGTGGCTACTCTTTCTACTTATGGATTGTGGATGGTAAGCTTCCCAGGATTAGCAAATATCAGCACTCACTTGCCGATTATTCTTGGCGTTTTCTTGGCATTATTTATCTTGGCTATTGGAATTGGAGTTGGTGGAATCATTCTAGCCATTTTAGGTTTTTCTACTCTAGCTTTATTCCAAGGACCTGCTTGGTCTGCTATTAATTTATTATTTCCCCTTGCCATTCGAATTGGTAAAATCTTTGATGTGGAAAAGGAAAGAGTCGAACGTTCCTTTATTGAAGTTAGTAATTACTTAATACAGCAAAAAAGAATTAAAGTTGCACCTGAGAAACTCTTAATTCTTACACCACATTGTATACAACAAGAGATGTGTCAGTATAAAGTGACTCACGATATTAGTAATTGTCGAAAATGTGGTGCTTGTCAGGTAGGAGATTTACTAACGATTTCAGAAAATTTTGGGGTACATGTAGCAATTTCTAATGGAGGGACATTAGCTCGTAAGGTGGTAAAAACCTTGCGTCCCCATGCCATTCTAGCCATTGCTTGTGAACGAGATTTGACAAGTGGTATTCAAGATGTGTTTCCGATTCCCGTTATTGGTGTTTTGAATGAAAGGCCAAATGGACCATGTTGTAATACGCGAATTGATATTAAACGAGTTGAGAAAGCGGTACAAGATTTTATTCTTAAAAAATAAAGGTAGTAAAGGTGAACAAATGGATGCACGTGAAATTGCTCTTAAAATTATCAATGATGTGACAAGTAATCATGCTTATGCAAACATAGCCTTAGTGAGAGAGCTCAATCGTCACAAGATTTCTGATCAAGACCGTCGATTTATTACAGAATTAGTATATGGTACGATTAAGGCCGGTGAAACCTTGGATTGGATTATTGGTCACTATGTAACTAGGTCGTTAAATAAAGTTGCGCCAGTTATTTTGAATATTTTGCGTATGGGAATGTATCAGATCTTCTTCTTGTCCAAAGTTCCTGTATCCGCAGCTTGCAATCAAGCAGTAGAATTAACAAAAAAATATGGACATACTGGTACTGTGAAATTTGTAAATGCGGTGTTAAGAAACGCTGGTCGGGGACCTGAAAAAGTAATTTATCCCGACAGAGAAAAGAATATTGTCAAATTTTTAGCCTTAAAATATTTTCATCCCCAATGGATGGTGGCTCGATGGGTGAAACGTTTAGGTGCTGATGCTGCTGAAGAGTTGTGCCAGATTAATAATGTGACTCCAGCTCTTTCATTACGTACCAATACGTTGAAGAATACCAGAGAAGAACTGTTAGATATTTTAAATCTAGAAGGTGTAAGTGCGGAAGCATCGGTATGGACTCCAGAAGGAATTGTATGTCATAGTTATCCAGCGCTTAGTACATTAAAATCGTTACGTGATGGATTATTTCAAATACAAGATGAAAGCTCTATGTTAGTTGCTCACGTTCTGGCTCCTAAGCCAGACGAGTTTATTATTGATGCTTGTGGCGCACCTGGAGGTAAAAGTACCCATATCGCAACGTTAATGGAAAATAAGGGGCGGGTTTTGTCAACGGATATTTATGAACATAAATTAGCTCTAACCCAGGAGAACGCTCAGCGATTAGGTCTGACAATTATTGATGTGCAGAGTCTGGATGCGACAACCTTAGGCGATAACTATGCAAGACAAGCGGATAAAGTATTAGTGGATGCACCTTGTTCTGGATTAGGAGTCTTACGGCGAAAAGCTGATTCTCGCTGGAGAAAGACCGAGGATATGTTTAAGGAATTACCGATATTACAAATGGCTATTTTAAAAAGTGCTGCGGAATGCGTAAAATTGGGTGGCACCTTAGTATATAGTACTTGTACAACTGAGCCGGAAGAAAACCAAGATGTTGTTAACAATTTTTTGAAGGGAAATCCGGATTTTGCCTTGCAGCATGCCGGGGAAATGTTTCCAGTTACAGAAAATAAGGCTGAGATGGTGCAGTTATGGCCACATATTGATCATGTAGATGGATTTTTCATTTCTCGTTTAGTGCGAGTGAAATAGGTGAACAAAAATGAATATTAATATTTTTGGAATGTTTATAGAGGAGATTGCAGCGGCCATCCAGCCCTATGGTTTGCCTAAATACAGTGCTGTGCAAATTGCAAAATGGATGTATCAGGATGGGGTTTATGATTTTAAAGATATGACGAATATATCCAAGAAACATAGGACATTATTAACGGAGTACTTTGTGATTCATTCTGTAACGGCGCGAGCTGTTGAACAATCTTCAGACGGTAAGACTAGTAAATATTTGTTGGAGTTTCATGATGGCATGGCAGTAGAAACTGTTTTAATGCGCCAGTTCTATGGTAATAGTGTGTGTATATCAACTCAGGTTGGATGCGCCATGGGATGTGTATTTTGTGCATCCACTTTAAATGGTGTTTCAAGGAATTTAACTGGTGGCGAAATGTTGGCGCAAGTTTTATATATTAATAAAGTATTGCAGCAGGAAGGGAGCACTGTGAATACCATTGTTATTATGGGATCAGGAGAACCCTTGGCCAATTATGACAATGTTTTAAAATTCATTAAATTATGCCATGCCGAATATAGCCTTCACTTAAGTTATCGAGGCATAACATTATCTACATCTGGTTTAGTGCCAGAAATAAACAGATTAGCAGCAGAGGGATTGCCGTTGACGCTGTCTATTTCTCTGCATGCATCGAATAACGAATTACGTTCTTTGTTAATGCCAATTAATAATCGCTATTCCCTACCGGAGGTCATGGCTGCAGGCGATTTTTATGCCGAACAAACAGGCAGGCGAGTGACATACGAGTATATATTAATTGCAGATCTGAATGATAAGATAGAACATGCTAAAGAGTTGGCGATTTTGATGAGGGGACGTCTGGCCAATGTCAATTTGATTCCCGTTAATCCAGTAATTGAGCGTGGATTATTACGACCTGACAGCAAAACAATTCAACACTTTGAGAAGATTCTTCTTGAAAGAAGAATTAACGTTACAGTTCGTCGTGAAATGGGAACAGATATACGTGCTGCCTGTGGGCAGCTTCGAAATAAAGTTTTAAATGAAAATTAAAAGCTAAGCAAAAATAAATAGTATCTTGACTTTCTTATAAGCAAAATTAGCATATAATTTTGTTCTAAGGAAAATAGTTGAGGTCTATAGCTGCCAAATAAGGACTTGGTACAAGCCAGGTCTTTTTTATGTTACTCTATTTAAATAAAATGGGATAATATTACCTTATTTTGACTATGCTGATAATATAACGTATAATAAAATAGATTAAATTATTGGTGAGGTAATGACATGAAGTTTGTAAGAAGTTTAGAAAATATGTTTGAAAAATATATTGAAGGCTTTTTTAACAATAAATTTTCCAGTGGGTTACAGCCTATTGAAATTGGTAAGCAATTAGTTAGGACAATGGATGATGAAAAAACAGTGGGTATTTCTAAAACCTATGTTCCTAATTTATACATCGTTTATTTAAATAATGCAGATTACAGACGAATCGTTTCTTATAGCCAGACGATTTGCAAAGAGTTATCCCTTTACATAGCAGGTCAGGCAGAGCAAAGGCAATATACGATTATCGGTACACCTGTCATCGAATTTAATGAGGATATAGGGATTACAAAAGGTAATTTTCGCGTGGTTAGTTTCTTTAGTGAACCACTGCCAGAAGAAAATAAGTTGGAAAGTGAGGATCCTGGATGTCATCTTGAGTCGGATACTCGTGTGTTTGATAAAGTAGAATGTAATATGATGGGTAAGGAGCCATGTTTATTAGGGACATTAAAAGTTTTGGAAGGACCTGATATAGGAGTAAAAGTTGATGTAAAGAACAATCGAGTGAATATTGGTCGACGGGCCAGTAATGAATTACCACTTACGGATTTAAATACATCCCGTTTACAGGCTTATGTGATCGTAGAGGATAAAAATCACATCTTATATGATGCTAAAAGCCTTAATGGCACATATGTTAATGATCATCGGATTATGCGTAAAGAATTAGAAAATGGTGATCATATAAAAATAGGTAATACTGTTATTTTATATGAGGTGAATTAAATGCCCAATAAGGAGGCTTTTTTCAACTATATTGGAATAGTATTACAATATAGTTTGCTAGGATTAATCTATTATTTTTTAAGCAAAGTCATAAAAATTATATATACTGATTTAGACCGATCAGGACAAAAAAAATTATCTATAGGAAATGAAGGTAATCAATCTAATTTTCATAAGCGGGCTAATCTGCTTGTTGTTGATAGCGGACACATCAAATTATCCCAGAATAGTTTTTCTTTAGATGATATTACATACCTTGGACGTAATGAACAAAATGGAATTATCATTGATGATTCATTTGTATCTCATGAACATGCCAGTATTAATAAAGGACAGCAGGGATATTTGCTGACAGACTTGAACAGTACCAATAAAACGTATTTAAATGGTCAGCCTATAGTGGAGGCGACTTTATTGAAAAATGGTGATTTAATTAAAATTGGAGCGGTAACATTTAGCTTTAAGGGGTGAGGGGTATTGCTAGCACATGTAATTTCTGATATTGGGTTGGTTAGAGAAACAAATGAAGATAGCTATATCTGTGATCCGCCGCATTTATTTATTGTGGCGGATGGCATGGGAGGTCATGTGGCTGGAGAAATTGCAAGTAAGCTTGCAATAAGTACAGTTAATGGTTATATTCAAGAGCATGTGGGGAAGGATAATCTTGAAATATTGTTAAAAGACGCGATAATACAGGCGAATACCTCAATATATCAAATGGCACTGTCTAAAGAAGAGTTCAGTGGTATGGGTACTACTGTCACAGCTTCTTATATAGATGGAGATACAATATACTGGGGTCATGTTGGTGATAGTCGTATGTATCTATTGCGTAATGGAAAACTTAATCAACTAACAAGTGATCATTCCTTAGTTTGGGAATTGGTCCAAAGTGGTAATATAACTAGAGATGAGGCCTACGTTCATCCTAAAAGGAATTTGTTGACTCGTGCAGTTGGTACTAGTTGCCTTATTACAGTTGATACTGGTTTTGTACAATGGAAGCCAGGTGATATTGTATTAATGTGTACAGATGGGCTAACAAATATGGTCAGTGAGCAGAATATCTGTACTCTAATGCAGAGAAAAGATTTTGAAATTTCTTCTATTGTAGAACAATTAGTAAATCAGGCTAAAGATGCTGGTGGGTTTGATAATATTACTGTGATCTTGTTAAAAAATGAGGACAGATAGGCATGATTAACACACGACAACTGGAGCGTAACTTGCTTGTAGTTGCAGGTATAATTATGTTAAATGGCATTTTAGCAGTTAACTTAGCTCATGGTGTTCTAAATTACCAGACCCTAGGGGCAGTCGCTTTCATCTTTGCCGGATTTATGGCTGCCAATATAGTATTATGCAAAGTTGGACATACTGGTGATCCTTTGTTTTTACCTTTGGCATCTTTATTAGTTGGAATAGGGCTAATTATCATTTTGAGACTTAAACCAGAGCTTTTCATGCTGCAAGTGATGTGGGTAGGTGTGGGTTTAAGTGCTTTTCTAATCTCAGCAATTCTTGCTAAGCGGTTAGAACAAATAGCTTACTTTAAATATATCTGTGGTTTTATTGGTGTTGGATTATTATTATCAGCGATACTATTTGGAGTAGACATTGGCGGGAATAAGAATTGGATCATCATGGGACCTATTCGGTTTCAGCCTTCTGAGTTTGCAAAGATCTTTATTGTATTGTTTTTAGCAGCCTATTTGAGTGAAAGGCGGGAATTACTTACTCTTGCTACGAAGCATTATGGTCCCTTTGTATTGCCCCATCCAAGATTTATTGCACCTCTTATTGCGGTGTGGGGTCTTGGAATGTTAATGTTTGTTTTGCAGCGGGATATGGGTGCCGCTTTATTATATTTTGGTCTTGCCATTATCATGACATATATGGTTAGCGGCAGATCCAGTTATGTGATAATTGGCATGATCTCATTTCTAGTTGGTTCTGTAATCTGTTATAATTTATATTCTCATATTCAACTGCGAGTTGATATTTGGCTTAATCCTTGGAGTGATCCCTCGGGCGGGGCTTATCAAATTGTTCAATCTTTGTTTGCTTTAGGATCGGGAGGAATCATGGGAAGTGGTCTCACTTATGGATTTCCTACGATGATTCCTGAGGTTCATACAGACTTTATTTTTGCAGCGATTGGAGAAGAAATGGGGCTTATCGGTGCGGGAGCTGTCATCTTGCTTTATATCCTTATGATTTACCGTGCCTTTCGAACATCTTTGTTGTCTTTAATGCCCTTTAGTATGATGGTTGCTGCTGGACTAGCAGTTTCCATGGCATTGCAGACTTTTTTAATTATTGCTGGTGTCATTAAATTTTTCCCTCTAACAGGTATTACTTTACCTTTCATTAGCTATGGCGGGAGTTCCATTGTTTCTAATTTTATTTTACTCGGTATGTTATTTTCCATATCGGAAGTGAGAGGCTACGATGCGAAATGACATGAATGATTTGGCTAAGAATATTCGTAAGGTTGCTTTTGGACTATTAAGTTTATTGGTTGTTTTACTTTTCTATTTAACTTATATTCAAGTAGTTCAAAGTGATTTCTTAATAGCGCATCCCTTAAATCGCCGTACTCTTGAAGCTTCTCGTATGATTCCCCAGGGTATGATACTCGATAAGAGTGGTGAAAAGCTAGCATATAGTAAAAAAGTAGGAGATAGTTTTAAACGGGAATATCCTTATGGATCAATTGCTGCTCAGGTAGTGGGCTATGATAGTATTACCTATGGCCGGAGTGGTGTTGAGAGTACTTTCAATAGTGACTTAACAGGAAATAATACCTCCATTGCTCATTTAGGTGCTGTAAGCCATTTATTTACGAACAGGTCTGGTAATAATGTGGTGTTAACATTGGATGCTACTGTGCAGGAAACAGCCTATAAAGCACTTGGTAATCATAAAGGTGCAATTGTGGCGATCAATCCTAATACAGGAGCTATATTAGCGATGGTAAGCAAACCAAGCTTTGACCCCAATGAAATTGATCAGCAATGGAAGCGTATTTCTACTGATAAAAACAGTCCTTTATTAAACCGAGTAACCCAGGGATTATATCCTCCAGGGTCTACGCTTAAGGTTATGATTGCAGAGGCAGCACGCAGGGAAAAGGTAATCGATTTAAAAGAAAAAATATATTGTGAAGCGGCTTTAAAGATTCCACCAGACTATATTTTACAAGAAAGCCATTTGGAAGCTTATGGGAATATTAATTTAGAAGAAGCATTAGCTGTTTCGTCCAATGTATTTTTTGGTACATTATCTTTAAAATTAGGGTATAAAAAAATGAAAAATACCTTTGAGCGATTTGGATTTAAGCGTTCTGTTGGTCAAGAATTGCAAGAAGTTGCTTCTCATTTGCCTGATTTTTCTTCTTTAGGAGATGGAGATCTAGTGCAAACAGGTATTGGACAAGGAAGTTTATTAGTTACTCCTTTGCGGATGGCTATGTTAGCAAGCAGTTTCGCAAATGAGGGGAAAATTATGAGACCTTATCTTGTTGACAAAATAACAGGCTTAGATGGAAGTCTTATAAAAACGTTTGCACCTGAAGAATGGCTTACTCCCACAACTCCTCAATTGGCTGATGAAATTAGTAAGATGATGGTGAAGGTAGTTCGCAATGGTACAGGTACAGCGGCCTCTTTGCCAGGAGTATTAGTAGCAGGTAAGACTGGTACAGCAGAGAATTCCCAAGGCGATTCTCATGCTTGGTTTATTGGTTTTGCACCAGCAGATAATCCCCAAGTTGCAATTGCGGTAATTGTTGAGAACGCTGGATTTGGGGGAAGCATTGCAGCGCCGATGGCTCGTCAAGTATTTAAGGCGGCATTACAATAAGGAGGTGATAGTTCACCATGATTGATCGAACTCTTGATAAAAGATATACTATTTTGGAACATATTGGCGGCGGCGGTATGGCTGATGTTTATCGTGCTCATGATAAACTATTGGATCGCTCTGTAGCTGTAAAAGTGCTACGCTCGCAATTTGCTAATGATGAAGAATTTGTTACTCGTTTTCGTCGCGAAGCGCAGGCTGCTGCCCGACTATCCCATCATAATATTGTGAATATGTATGATGTTGGCAAAGATGATGAAATACATTATATTGTTATGGAATATATTTCAGGTGAAACTCTTAAGGAACGTATTTTGCGAGAGCCACTGCCGATTGAAATGGCCGTGAGAATTGCTGCAGATATTGCAGAAGCATTAGAACACGCTCATCAAAATAATTTAGTGCATTGTGATATAAAGCCTCATAATATTCTTATGACTCGTGCAGGACGTATTAAAGTTACAGACTTTGGTATTGCAAGAGCTGTAAGTTCTGTGACGATGCATCATACCGCGACGATTATTGGATCGGTGCATTATTTTTCGCCAGAACAAGCGAAAGGAACTGCAGTTGGAGCAAAGTCTGATATTTATTCTTTAGGGGTAGTTCTTTACGAAATGCTGACAGGTACAGTGCCTTTTAATGGTGAGACACCGATTAGTATTGCATTGAAGCACTTACAAGAAGAACCTCGTCCTATACGAGAATTAAAACCAGAGGTACCGCCATTGTTAGAAGCTATTGTATTAAAGGCAATGGCTAAAGATGTATCTAATCGTTATAATGATATTGGTGAAATGATTACGGACTTAAAGTCCGTACAGAATTATTTCAGAGATGATCATACGCGACGCTTATCAAGAGGAGATTTTCCCACACAGATATTGCCGCGTTTAGATGAGCCCATTATATCTCAAGCCAATTCGGGGACTGCGCTAGAAGTGGATAATAATCATTTGCAGAAAAAAAATCATTCCAAACGAGTAGTATGGGGACTGGTATTATTACTGCTATTTGGTTTTATGATAGGTGCCTTTTTCGCATTTGGTAAGTTCTGGAGCAACAATGAAGTTACTGTGCCTAATGTTATTGGTAAGCAAGTTGAGGTTGCCCGCAGTCTTTTAGTAGATCAAAACTTGCGAGTGAATGTATCCGAAGCATTTAGTGATAAAATACCAGCCGGACATGTTATTTCCCAATCTCCAGATGCTGGAAATATTGTAAAAGAGCAGCGTATGATTAATCTTGTCGTTAGTAAGGGTGGCGAAATTACTGTAGTTCCTGATCTTAGAGGACTTAGTCGGCGAGATGCAGAGCTGCAAATTAAAAATGCAGGACTTGTGGTAGGGAGAATTGATGAGCAGTTTAATGCTGATACGCCTGTTGATGTTATTATTAATCAGCAGCCGCGGCCACCTGCACAGGTTAATAAAAATACAGCGATTGATCTTGTTGTAAGTAAAGGGGCTGGTCCGCGCAAATTTGCTTTGCCAGATTTCCGTGGAACGCCAATTAATACTGTAAATACTCAATTTGAAAGTTTAAAATTAAAGGTTGGTAAAGTAACAGAAGAAGTGAGTGACAAATATCCTTCTGGGACGATTATTGGACAAAACCCCAGTCCTGCTGCTGAGATTACAGAAGGTGCAGCCGTTGACTTAACGGTTGCCAAGGGAAATACTAGTGCTACCAAAAAGGCTGTAGTGCAGATCACTGTTCCTGAAGGAGCAATACGGCAGGCTGTACAAATCGTCATAACAGATACAAATGGACGGCGTGTAGTTTATGAAAATGTACACAAGCCTGGTGATAAGGTTGAAAAAACAGTTGATGGTGTAGGACAAGTAAGAGTACAAGTATATATAAATGGTGTATTGTTGCAAGAGCAAACAATATAACAGGAGGCAAAAAAGTGCAGCATGGGGTGATATTGAAAACATATAATAGTTTTTATTATGTGAAGACCAATGCGAAAGTAACAATGTGTACTTTGCGAGGACGTTTTAAGAAAGAGCGCTTTTCTCTTCTAGTAGGGGATGAAGTAGAGTATAATATAACAGAAAATGGCAAGGGAATCATTGAAAAGATTTTACCGCGTCGTAGTATGCTGCAACGACCGATGATTGCGAATATCGATCAAGTGATCATCACTTTTGCAGCAGTAAGCCCAGATATCAATACCATATTAATAGACCGATTTTTAGTATTGGCTGAAATGTCAGATTTAGATATTGTCATCTGTATTAATAAAATTGATTTAGCAGATAGTGAGGAATTAAAACCAATTCTGGAACTATATCGTAGCATTGGATATTGTGTTATTACGATATCTGCTAAGATGGGTGTTGGCATAGAAGAATTACGTAATCAGCTATCTGGGAAGATTAGCGTATTTGCCGGTCCCTCTGGGGCTGGTAAATCTACGATCTTAAATACTGTAGAAGAGGGTCTTACATTGGTAACTGGTCAAGTTAGTGAAAAGATAGGACGTGGTAAACATACGACTCGCTTTGCTGAATTGTTACCTCTTTCTAGTGGCGGATTTGTAGTAGATACACCAGGTTTTAGCTTTACTGAGTTTGAGAATGTGAAAAAAAATGAACTGATGTATTATTTTCCTGAAATTGCAGCCGTTGTGCATGAGTGTAAATTTAATACTTGCCTACATTTAAAAGAGCCTCAGTGTGCTGTAAAGCAGTTAGTGGCAGAGGGGCGTATTCAGGAGCAACGCTATCATTCCTATACTGAAATATTGGCAGAAATTCAAGATAAGAAGAAAGGATTTTAAATAGTATGATTAAAATTTCACCATCGATTCTTTCAGCCGATTTCTCGAAATTAGCTGAAGATATAAAACTAGTAGAGGCAGCAGGTGCTGATATGTTGCACATCGACATAATGGATGGTCATTTTGTGCCGAATCTTACTTTTGGGCCACCTGTTGTAGCTGCGATTCGTAAGGTTACTACATTGTTATTTGATGTACATTTAATGGTTAATAATCCTCAAGATTTCATTGAACCCTTTGCTAAAGCAGGAGCCGATCTTTTAACAATCCATGTTGAAACAGCTCCACACTTGCATAGAATCTTGCAATGTGTTCGAGAACTAGGGCTAAAAACAGGAGTGTCTCTTAATCCGGCAACACCGCTATCCTCAATCGAAGAAGTACTTGGAGAAGTGGATATGGTCTTATTAATGACTGTAAATCCGGGATTTGGCGGTCAAAAATTTATCCCTAGTATGATTCATAAAATAGCGAAACTAAAAAAAATGATTGATGAACGTAATCTGAAGGTCGATATACAAGTTGATGGAGGCATAAATCCAGTAACGGCTAGAGAAGTTGTAGCTGCAGGTGCCAATATTTTAGTAGCAGGTTCTGCGATATATCAGGCAGATGACATAAAAAAAGCGATTTGTGAAATTAGAGGGACTTGATTATTTCCCTTAATGCTGGTAACATATACAGTAATTGAATAAGTAAGCCTTTGGGGCAAGGTGAAAAAGAGCGATCTTTTAACTCCTTACCGGCGGTGATTAGCCCGCGAGCCGTATGGCTGATCCGGTGGAATTCCGGAGCCGACAGTATAGTCTGGATGGAAAAAGGTGATGATTTAAGTCTTATATAAGGCTTAATCAATGTTGCATTCTAATGTTCTATGAGGCTGTTAAAAAGTTTTTTTAAACTTTTTTAACAGCTTAATTTTTTTGGAGGGTCAATTATGGATGAAAAGTATATGGGGCAGGCATTAGCTTTAGCTCAGTATGCTAAAGGTCGTACCAGTCCCAATCCTATGGTTGGAGCGGTGATTGTTCGTGATGGGCGAGTGGTTGGCGAAGGATGGCATAGAAAGGCTGGTACGCCCCATGCTGAAATTAATGCATTGCAGCAAGCTGGAGATTTAGCCTATAATGCCAGTATCTATGTTACATTAGAGCCTTGCTCTCATCATGGCAGAACAGGACCATGTGTGGAAGCTTTAATTGCAGCTGGTATTAAAAAAGTAATTATTGCCATGACAGATCCTAACCCCTTAGTAGCCGGGCAAGGTATTTCTAAGTTACGTGAGGCTGGGATTGAAGTAATAGAAGGTGTCTTGGCAAAGGAAGCAGCAAAGCTAAATGAAACGTTTATAAAATGGATTTCTACGAAAAAGCCTTTTGTACTTTTGAAAAGTGCCATGTCTTTAGATGGGAAAATTGCTTCTTATACAGGACATTCTAAGTGGATCACAGGGGTAGAATCACGAATTTATGTTCATCAATTACGAGATACTTATGATGCTATCTTAGTCGGGATTGGTACAGTGCTCGCTGATAACCCCACTTTAACTACTCGTCTGGCGTATCAGGGGAAAAATCCTATTCGTGTGGTCGTTGACAGTATGGCACGCACACCAATTCATTCTAATGTCGTTACGGATGGATTAGCGCGAACCATGATTGCTGTTACTGATAAAGCACCTCAAGAGAAAATTGATGCTCTTAGAGCTTATGGTGTGGAAGTAATTGAGTGTGAGAAAACGCCGGCTGGTGTGAATTTGTCTCATTTATTTAAGATATTAGGTGAGCAGCAAATTACGAGTACTTTGATTGAGGGTGGAGCTGCCATCAATGCTTCTGTTCTAGAAGATAATTTGGTTGATAAAATCAATTGGTTTATTGCTCCTAAAATAATTGGTGGTGTGGATGCTCCAGGTCCAGTTGGCGGAAAAGGGATAGCTGATGTAAATGACGCCAAAGGATTTGAAGATATACATATGGAAGCAATTGGAGAAGATATATTAATTAGCGCATATCTGCGTAACCGGGAGGGACGAGATGTTTACCGGACTTGTGGAAGAATTAGGTAAAGTCAAAGCCATTGCACGTGGTGTAAAATCTGTGCGTTTAACGGTAACGGCAAATAAGGTCTTACAAGATGTTAAATTAGGCGATAGTATTGCTGTTAATGGAACTTGTCTTACGGTAGTTGAATATGATGCATATTACTTTACGGCTGATGTTATGCCTGAAACAGTGGATAGTACAGCCCTGGCAAGTTTACAAATTGGTTCTAAGGTAAATCTTGAGAGAACGCTTAGTATTGGTGATCGCTTTGGCGGTCATATTGTAAGCGGGCATATTGATGGTATTGGAATCATTCGAGCTAAAGATAATAATGATAATGCCGTAATTGTTAAAATAGAGGCTGGTTCCGAGGTTATGCGCTATATTGTAAAAAAAGGTTCTATTGCAATTGATGGTATCAGTCTCACTATCGTAGATTATGGACAGGATTGGTTTATTGTATCATTAATACCTCATAGCGCTTCTGCCACTACATTAGGATTTAAGAAAACGGGGGATGTCGTAAATCTAGAAGTGGATGTTATTGGAAAATATGTAGAGAAGCTGCTAAATTTAGACTCGGCTCAACAACAATCTAAAACTTCTGCTATTAACATGAATTTTCTAGAGAAAAATGGGTTTACACTATAAATTGGAGGAATGAACATGAAATTTAATACGATTGAAGAAGCAATTGAAGACATTAAAAATGGTAAAATCATCGTGGTAGTTGATGATGATGATAGAGAAAATGAGGGCGACTTATTAATGGCTGCTGATAAAGTGACTCCTGAGGCTATTAATTTTATGGCGACTCATGGACGTGGGCTTATTTGTATGCCAGTTATTGGTTCTAAATTGGATGAACTGGGTATTGGTGCGATGGTATGTGACAATACGGATCCAAATTGTACTGCTTTTACAGTATCGGTTGATGCACATACTGTGACAACAGGTATTTCAGCCCATGAAAGAGCAGAAACGATTAGGGCTATGTTAGACCCCAATGCTCTCCCAGAACATTTTAGAAGACCAGGTCATATTTTCCCATTGCGGTATGTAGAAGGCGGGGTCTTAAGACGTGCAGGGCATACGGAAGCCGCAGTTGACTTACCAAAGTTAGCTGGATGTTACCCTGCAGGTGTAATTTGCGAAATTATGAATGATGATGGAAGAATGGCTAGAGTTCCAGACCTACTGGAATTTGTTGCGAAACATAATCTGAAGATCATTTCCATTGCAGAATTAATTAAGTATCGGAAGGCTAATGAATCATTTATCATACGCGGTGCAGAAACAAAAATGCCAACTAAATATGGCGATTTTCAATTAGTTGCTTATGAGAGCAAATTAGATAATCAATGTCATGTTGCTTTAGTGAAAGGTGAAGTGGCAGGTAAAGAAAATGTACTAGTGCGCATACATTCAGAATGCTTAACGGGTGATGTATTAGGATCACTGCGCTGTGATTGCGGCGAACAACTAGATAATGCATTAAAACGTATTAGTCAGGAAGACGCAGGGGTCCTGGTTTATATGCGCCAAGAAGGTCGTGGAATTGGTCTTGCCAATAAAATTCGTGCTTATGCATTGCAGGATCAGGGCAAGGATACAGTAGAAGCAAATGAAATATTGGGTTTTGCACCTGATCTCAGAGATTATGGGATTGGAGCTCAAATATTAGTCGATTTAGGGTTAACAAGTATTAAGCTGCTTACGAATAATCCTAAAAAAAGAGCAGGTTTAGAAGGTTATGGATTAACGATTACGGAAAGAGTACCTGTGGAAATTAAAGCGAATAAATTCAATCAACGTTACTTATCTGTTAAAAAAGTAAAGTTAGGGCATTTACTTAAACAATATGGGGAGGAATAAGAATATGGTAAAATTTATTGAAGGACAATTAGTAGCTGAAGGATTAAAAATTGGTGTTGTAGTGGCGAGATTCAATGAGTTTATAAACAGTAAGCTGTTAGATGGAGCTTTAGATGGTCTTAAAAGACATGGTGTAAAGGAAGAGGATATCGAAGTTGCTTGGGTACCTGGTGCATTTGAAATACCTTTAGTAGCACAGAAAATGGCTAACAGCAATAAATATCAAGCTGTGATATGCTTAGGTACTGTTATAAGAGGAAGTACTAGTCATTATGATTATGTTTGTGCAGAAGTATCTAAAGGAGTAGCTCACGTAGGTATGGCTACAGGTGTTCCTACTATCTTTGGTGTTCTTACCACAGAAAGCATTGAACAAGCAATCGAAAGAGCAGGTACGAAAGCAGGGAATAAAGGTTTTGAGTCTGCAGTAACCGCTATTGAAATGGCTAATTTATTAAGGCAAATATAATAAAAGTAAAATATTTCCAGGGAAATGGTGAGTGATTACATGAATATTGGTATTATCAGTGATACTCATGGTTGTGCAAAAACATGGGAAACAATTTATGATAAATATTTTACACAGTGTGATTTTATTATTCATGCTGGAGATATACTATATCATGGTCCACGAAATGATATTCCGGCAGAATACAATCCTAAGCAATTAGCAAATGTACTGAATGATTGTCCTATTCCCATTATAGCAGCGTGTGGTAATTGCGATGCTGAGGTGGATAGCATGGTATTAAATATGCCCATACAGTCACCCTACACTTATACGATGGTAGATGGCTTACGTATTATTGCTACGCATGGACATAATCTTACAGATGATGCTAAGAAGGAAATGGCAATCAAGTTTAAGGCCAATTTATTTATCACAGGGCATACTCATGTAGCAGTACTGGAAAAAAATAATAACATTGTGTATTTGAATCCAGGATCGCCAGCGATGTCCAAGAGAGCCGATGGACTTGGTACATTTGCTAGGTTAACAGGAGATACTATTGAGGTTTTAGATGCTATGAGTGGGCAAGTTTTAATGTCAGAAAGGTTATAAAGGGGGGAAAATCATGGGTGACCATATTACAAGGGCAACTATAGTGGGTGGAGTGCGGGCTTTTGCCGCGGTGACTACAACCCTAGTAGAAGAGGCTAGAAAACGCCATGATTGTTATCCGGTAGCAGCTGCTGCTCTAGGGCGGACTATGACTGGAGCTCTATTATTAGCTGCAAATCTTAAAACAGATGAGAGCATTACAATAAAAATTAGTGGAGATGGTCCTCTAGGTGAGGTTGTTACTGATGCTCATGCTAATGGAAGCGTTCGTGGGTATGTTAAAAATCCACATGCCCACTTACCCTTACGAGAGGGGAAGTTAGATGTTGGTCATGCTGTTGGTAAGGGGCAGATATCTGTTACTCGATTTACAGGTTTAAAGCAGCCTTTTACAGGTAGTGCAGAATTAGTGAGTGGTGAAATAGCTGAAGATATTACTAATTACTTATATGTATCAGAGCAAACTCCGTCAACAGTAGCTTTAGGTGTTTTAGTGCAGCCAGATATGATTGTTACTGCGGCTGGAGGATTTATGGTACAAGCGTTACCTAATGCTGATGATGAGGTTTTAAGTAAAATTGAAAAAAATATAGCTTTATTACCACCCATTTCCCAATTGATAAGCGAGGGATTAGATGCAGCTGGTATCATAAATCGAATCTTTACTGGCTTATCAGTTACCATTTATGAAGAAGTTCCTTTGGAATTTAAATGTACTTGTTCCTTGGAAAAGGTGCAGAAAGTGCTGGTTAGTCTTGGTGTAGAAGAGATCAACGATATTTTAGTTGAGGATGGAGAAGCTGAAGTTTGTTGCCCTTTTTGTAGTGCTAAATATCAATTTAATAAAAGTAATCTAGAAGAAATAATCGACATAATTGAAAAACAATAGAAAGACTGGGTTATACAATGAAAAAAGGTACTTTATGCTTTGCGTAAAGTACCTTTTTTCATTGTATAAATTAGATTTCCTAAAGAAATTTTAAAAATATCAACAAGAGGAAAAATCATCAGATGAACAGCAGAAAAATAACAAAATGATGATGATGATAATAATAGACCAATTACCACCACAGCCGTTGCCATTACCTCCAAACCCGAAGCCCATAATTATTCCTCCTTTTTTCATGCGTAGTCTTGTGACTTACTACATTGTATGCTTACTAGGCGGAGTAGGTGATAATTCAACAAATAATCTTAGTTAAAGGAAAGCAACATTTATTTGTTTTTCCTTCTTAAGATATTCCCAAGCGACATTAGGTATGTGTGCAGGAGTTTATAACTTCTCGCCGAATTTTGTACATACAAATTTAGAAGGAAGAGAGAGTTGCAGATGATAATTAAAAATGCTTTAGAACAAATTGAGGTCTTAGTGCGTAATCTCAAAAAGGAAAATAATATGGAAAGGCTATTATGCTATTCTGCAGTTATTACCATAATTAATCGTATCGAAGATATTACAAAAGAAGAGAGGATACCCAATTACGTAATCTATAAAAATGACTTATTGGAAAGTTGCGAAAAAATTTGCAACTTAGAGGACAATACTGGAGATGTTGGTCAACTTATTGGAAAGGCATTGGTAGCAATCCGTAATTTAAAGTCCTATCAATGTTTTAATGTGGATAATCATCATATTTAATTGTTGAACCAATATAAGATACAAATTTGATTGGGTTATCCTAGCAATGGGATAACCGTTTTACGATTTAGAATGAAGTAGGGATTTAGTGAGTACATTTAATTAGCCCTTTTATGAATTAAAGTAGGCAAAAGAGGAATTTTATTATGAGAAATAGAAAACAATACCAGGAGAAACTCGTTTCCTTTTTGGGGTGTATGTATAGCAACAAAAAATATTATAGTCGGAATCATTGAAAAATAAGAATAACGATTAATTCGCCATGGCTAAACTACTTCACTATATGGGTTTATCAATAGTGAATGTATAGTTGTTTTGAAAGTACACTTATAGAAATAAAGGAGGATATTGTGGATAAGACATTAGTATGGTTAAAGAAAATATCGGAGGTTCCTGGAGTATCCGGATTTGAGCATCGTGTAAAGGATTTACTGTTAGAAAAAATTAATAATCATGTAACGGTATCCTATGATAAGTTAGGCAGTATCATATTTGAAAAAGAAGGTCAACAATCTGGGCCTAAAATTATGTTAGCTAGTCATATGGATGAAATTGGATTTATGGTAAAAAATATTACTAAAGAAGGTTTTATTAAATTTGTCACTCTAGGTGGTTGGTGGGAACAAGTCATGCTAGGGCAAAAAGTTACATTACTATCTGCCAAAGGCGATATTCCAGGTGTTATTGGTAGTAAGCCGCCTCATGTTCTGACTCCAGAAGATCGCAAGAAGGTTGTACAAAAGCGTGAGATGTATATTGATGTTGGGGCTAGTAGTGAAGAAGAGGCTAAAGTTAAATTTGGAATTCGTCCTGGTGATGCGATTGTTCCATATAGTGAATTTACTGTTATGGCAAATGAAAAACTTTTAATGGCTAAAGCCTGGGATAATCGAATTGGTTGTGCCATAATGGCGGAGGTTATGGAACAACTTGCTTTAGAAAAACATTCAAATACCGTATATGGGGTAGGAACTGTCCAAGAGGAAGTTGGTTTACGGGGCGCAACGACTAGTGCAGGTGTTGTCAATCCAGATCTTTCATTCGCAATTGACACTTGTATTGCTGGGGATACACCGGGTATTTCTGAAGATCAGGCATCGAGTAAGTTAGGTAAAGGTGTTGCGATTTGTATTTATGATGCTAGTATGATTCCACATACAAAATTGCGTGATTTCGTTATTGAAATTGCTAATGAAAATCAAATTCCTTATCAACTGCAATTTACAGAAGGGGGTGGGACGGATGCTGGGCGCATTCATGTTCATGCAAAGGGAGTACCTAGCTTGGTATTGAGTATCCCTACACGTTACATACATAGTCATCACAGTATTATCCATCGGGATGACTACCAGTCTGCAATCGAGTTATTAATGGCAATCATAAAGAAGTTAGATGCTAC
This sequence comes from Pelosinus fermentans JBW45, assembly GCF_000271665.2. Lineage (GTDB taxonomy): Bacteria > Bacillota > Negativicutes > DSM-13327 > DSM-13327 > Pelosinus > Pelosinus baikalensis. Next base: position 2,403,538 of record NZ_CP010978.1, read on the forward strand.
GACATATGATAAGTTGGTGAATTAAATGTTGAAAGATAATGTAATACCTTATAAGGGAACCGTTCCTCAAATTGATGATAATGTATTTTTGGCTGGTGGCGCATATATTATAGGTGATGTTACAATTTCCTCCCATGCCAGTATCTGGTTTAATACTGTAATACGCGGTGATGTTCATCCTATCCGTATTGGCAACTTTACGAATATACAGGATAACTCCACGATTCATGCAATGCATGACTATGAAACGATTATTGAAGATTATGTTACTGTTGGTCATGGAGTTATCTTACATGCTTGTCATATAGGCAGTAATTGCCTTATAGGTATGGGATCTACTATATTAAGTTATACAGATATCAGAGAAAATTGTATTATCGGTGCAGGATGCCTCATCACAGAGCATAAAAAAATTCCTCCTAATTCTTTGGTGATGGGAGCACCAGGAAGAGTGATCAGAACAGTAACCGAAGAGGAAATTGAAAATATTAGGCAATCTGCTCTTAATTATTATAAAGAATCATTACATTATCGTTAAGAAATTGAAGAGGTGATACTCATGGAAAAGACCTTACTTCTATTAAAACCTGATGCTATCGTTAAAGGTGTATGTGGGCAAATTATTGATCGCTTTGAAAAACGTGGTTTTAAAATTGCTGCAATAAAGATGGTGCAATTAACCAGGAAGCAAGCTGAAATTCATTATTATGAACACACTGATAAACCCTTTTTTCATGAATTAGTCGATTTTATTACCTCTAGTCCTCTTATTGCTATGGTAATAGCAGGAGAAAATGCGATTAAAGCTTCAAGATTTATGATGGGGTCGACTAATCCTATTGATGCTGCAGCAGGTACGATTCGTGGAGATTTCGCGTTAAATATTAGAAAAAATATTATTCATGGCTCTGATAGTTTGATAAGTGCAGAAAGAGAAATTAAGAATTTTTTCACTGAGAAAGAACTTTATTTATAAGGTTTCTCTTTGAAAAACAGCCATCTATAGCCATGCAGGTAAAGGATGAACATAACTATAAGCGTAGGGTAAGTAAAACGGTGAAGTGTTAGTTATGCTCATCCTTTGACGTTCTAAATGAAGCTTTAGACTACTATAAGATTTAAGGAGGAGATTTTCCATGAAAGTATATACAAAAACTGGCGATAAAGGAACTACAGGTTTATTGACGGGAGAGCGCATTGACAAAGATAGTTTGAGAGTAGAAGCTTATGGTATAGTTGATGAAATTAACTCTGCTTTAGGATTAGCAAGGGTGTGGTGCTGTAAAAACGATAATAAAGATATTATTTATAGCGTACAAAAAATGTTAATGATGGTCATGGCAGATCTTGCTAGTGTTAATAAGGAATCATATTATATTACGGAAGCTCATGTAAAACAATTGGAGCAATACATTGATGCACTTGATGCTAAGCTGCCTCCATTAAAAGAATTTATTATTCCTGGTGGAAGTGCCGGGGCTGCTGCTTTGGATTTAGCTCGCACTACTGCTAGAAGAGGGGAACGGCAAGCCATTAAATTGTCAAAGCAAGAAGACGTAAACGAACAAGTTTTAATTGCTTTAAATCGGTTATCTGATTTATGCTTTATGTTATCTCGAGCAGAGCTTGCGCAAAATCAATAATGAATATCAGATACACCAATGCCTCTATCGTAGCATACAATATAAATATATAATGTGTGTATCATGTTAAGTAATGAGGGAGGCGAACGCGGTGAAACCTTTAAAAATCTATGTTATGTCAGTACCTAAGCCACTGCGTAAAATTATGCAGCTGTTTTGTAAAAGTTCGTAAGCTGATTAAAGAATAACCGCCTATTATAGGCGGTTATTAATTTTTATAATGAATAAACTGAAAAGAAGGAATGTTCAGTATTCACGGAGAAGTGTAAAAAAAGTTATATTAATTAGTATGGGTAGAAGGCTAAATTAATATAGGGGGAATTAATTTGAAAGAGTACAGAAGTGATAAGCTTAGAAGCGTGGGGATTGTGGCTCATGGTGGGGCAGGAAAAACAAGTGTTGCTGAAGCTTTATTATTTAATGCAGGAGCCATAACTCGCATCGGACGTGTGGATGATGGGACAACGACCACAGATTTTGAGCCAGAAGAAATTAAACGAAAAGTAACGATTAGTGCGGCGTTAGCGCCGTGTGAGTGGCGTGATCATAAAATTAATTTTATTGATACTCCTGGATATGCTGACTTTGTTGGAGAAGTAAAAAGTACATTAAGAGCTGTTGACAGTACTTTAGTTGTAGTATGCGCTGCATCAGGAGTTGAAGTAGAAACCGAAAAAGCTTGGCAATATATTAGTGAACTAAATTTACCTCGTATTGTTTTTATTAACAAAATGGATCGTGAGAATGCGGATTTTTATAATGTAATTCAGGAGATGAAAGATAAATTCGGTTCCATTATTTTGCCAATTCAACTACCCATTGGCGCAGAAGAAAACTTTAAGGGGATTATCGATTTAGTAAGAATGAAAGCAATTTTACCTTCCCCTAGTCAACGCTCTCAAGGAGCAGAGGCAGATATTCCAGAAGATTTAAGAGAAATGGCTTTGGAACTTCGTCAGAAATTGATTGAAGTTGTCGCCGAGTCAGATGATGATCTTTTAGCTAAATACCTGGATGGAGAAGAATTATCGGATGATGAAATAAAAATAGGGTTAGTAAAAGGTGTCTTTCAAGGAAATATAATTCCTGTTATGTGCGGTGCAGCCTATAAAAATATCGGAATACAAGAAATTATGAATGCAGTATTGGATTATACTCCATCTTCTGAAGCTAGTCGTTTCTTAGGGACTCATCCTGTCTCAAAGGAAATTGTGGAGAGAAAAGCTTCTGATGGTTTTTCAGCATTAGTATTTAAAACCACTGCGGATCCTTTCGTTGGGCGTCTTAGTTATATACGCATATTTTCAGGAGCTATGAAACCTGACAGTATGATATATAATGCATCTAAGGAAAAAACAGAGAGGATTGGAAATCTTTTTACATTGCGTGGCAAACATCAAGAACCTTTAAATATTATATATGCTGGTGATATTGCTGTTGTTGCAAAATTACAGGAGACAGGAACAGGTGATACCCTATGTGAGAAAGATAAACCTATGATTTTTGAACCGATAACGTATCCTAAACCGATGTTTACGATGAGTATTGAAGCGAAGAATAAAGGCGATGAAGACAAAATTGGAAATGCTTTAAATCGTCTTATGGATGAAGATAAAACATTTAAAGTTGTAAAAAATGTGGAAACGAAACAATTGTTGATTAGTGGTATCGGGGAATTACATACGGACATTATGGCAGAACGTATGAAACGTAAATTTGGTGTAGATGTAATCCTATCAGACCCTAAGGTTCCTTATCGGGAAACTATTCGTGGTTCTGTCAAAGTAGAAGGAAAGCATAAAAAGCAAAGTGGTGGTCATGGACAATACGGGCATGTATGGCTACAATTAGATCCATTACCGATGGGGACTAATTTCGAATTTGTTGATTCCATTTTTGGTGGAGCTGTACCGCGTCAATATATTCCTGCTGTTGAAAAAGGAGTGCGTGAGGCACTCGTAGGTGGTATTTTAGGTGGCTATCCAATGGTAGATGTAAAAGTAACTCTATATGATGGTTCGTATCATAATGTTGATTCTTCAGAAATGGCATTTAAAATTGCCAGTACAATGGCTTTACGTAAAGGCGCTTTACAAGCAAAGCCAGCATTATTAGAGCCAATTTGTAATGTTAATATAAATGTACCAGATTCTTTTATGGGAGATGTAATTGCTGATTTAAATGGTAAACGTGGACGAATTCAAGGAATGGAGCCTATTACTAAAGGAGCTGGCGTTATTAAAGCACAAGTTCCCATGTCCGAAATGTTTCGTTACGCGATTGATTTACGTTCTATTACCCAAGGACGCGGCCATTTTGATTTAAATTTTTCTCACTACGAAGAAGTGCCTCAACGTATTGCAGAAATGATAATAGCTACTAGCAAAAAGGAAAAAAATGAAGAACATTAATTACATTTGAAAGCAGGCTAAAGGTCTGCTTTTTATTTTATGTCAAATCATAGTAAAAAATAAAATTTTATAAATTGAAGGAATTTTTAGATTATTTAGCTAATATTATATATGGGAAATAAATGTGCAATTAAGTGATTTCATATCGATTAATATGCAAGGGAGTACTTGTCTTTTATTCAAAATTAGAATAAGCTATAAGTATATAATAATTGGGATATTTATGTAAAAAAAGATAGTAAAACAGCATCCAGTAAAATACTGAATGCCATTCGGTTTATATTTTAAGTTATAAATGGCAGGGGCAGCTGGACTCGAACCAACGGATGCGGGAGTCAAAGTCCCGTGCCTTACCAACTTGGCTATGCCCCTGTAAATGGATACATTAAGAAATATATAATATTATATTCTTTACCCACGAATATTAATTATACGTATCTAATATAGATATGTCAATAAAATTTAAGGAGAATCTATGATAAAAATATCAAAAAATATAATAAGTTTAGTTGTATGCTGCGCAATGTTTTTTATCATATATGGTTCTGCTGAAGCACAGAGTTTGAAATTGCAATTAGGCATGTCTGGGGAAGCTGTATATTTATTACAAAGTAAGCTGCAGGAACTTGGGTTTTACTCAGGAGAACTTGATGAAAAATTTGGTTCTGGTACGTTAAATGCCGTTATCCGGTTTCAAGAAGCCTGCGACCTTGAGGCTGACGGTATTGTAGGTGCTCAAACACTTGCTGCACTGCATCAGTATAAAACAGGCAACATAAGCAGTCGAGGTCAGATGACAAGAAGACCAGAAAAAAACATTGGTTCTTTTGCACAAAAGTTTATTAACATTCCTTATCAATGGGGCGGTTCCTCTCCTAGTGGATTTGATTGTTCGGGATTTATATGCTATATTTTTAACCAATACGGTATCTTTATGCCTCGTATGGCTGATGAACAATTTAAAGTTGGATTGGCAATCCGTGTATCTGAGCTAAAAGCTGGAGATTTAGTTTTTTTTAGCACTTACGAGCCAGGTCCATCCCACGTGGGAATATATATTGGTAATGATCAGTTCATTCATGCCAGCTCTGCTGCAGAAAGAGTAATAATAACAGCTTTATCCAAGCCTTATTATCAAGCAAGATACCTTGGTGCGCGAAGAATGCTATAATGACGGATGAACTGGTAAACAAAGAAAACAACCATTAGCCTGGTTGTTTTCTTTGTTTTATCGCTGACCAAGGCGATCTTAGACTCCATCTTCTACAATCGGGAGTTAAGAGCGGTTTAGTAAGTCATAAGTATAGTGTGATTTAGATCGGTGAGGAAGTTAAAAGTCCATCGCCAATTAACTCTTCTTTATAGCAGTGAGTGCTAATGTTGGTTTTATCCATATTTCAAATGTACGTTGCCAAGGTAAATAGGTTTGTATCTCTAAGTCGGTTATAACAATTTGTTCTAATCCTTGATCCGTACGAATTGTGATGGGAGAATTTCTTAATCCTTCACGTAATAAATGCTTTCCTTTACTAACCATCATTTTTTGCACTTGAACATTCGTTTGATAATAAGCGGTTTGTAAATGATAAGGGTCTATCTTTCGTCTTTGTAATTGTTTGTTAATGTACGGATTAATTTCTTTTTGGTAATATAAATCATCTAAGAACCTTGCTGTTAGAAACTCTAAATTTTCTTTGTATACAGCCATTACTTCTGTTAAGTTGCTTTCTTTCTTTAATGCTTTCGTAAAGATACTAGCTTGAGTGACAGCGGTTCCAATCGAGTTACTGGTAGTATTCCACCCTGCGTAAGCAATAAGTTTAGGAATATCAACATCCTGTGCTAACAACACAGGTAATAATGTTTCAGAAGCTTGAAAACTCTCTGTTAAGTCGACTAAGGCTACTTGATAGCCTTGATCTAATAGATTTCTAATTTGTTCAGCCGAAGATGAAAATGTTGATTGATTATTCGTAGTACCAACATGTACATAAAGAATAAAATCAGCTTCATCTATCATTTCTACCTCTACGGCACCAGCAATCCTGATTTTTTCCTGTACTGTTTTGGCTACAGTATGAGGCATAAAGGGCATAATAAGCTGTGCAGCATCGTGATTGGAATACATCACAAAGACTTTTGGATGATCGTTGGAATACTCTATTGCAATGTGTCCTAAAAGGCTTATGGCTACTTCATCGGTACCACGAGTAATGAATACTTTATTTGCGAGTGAAGGTTTCTGTGACAGTTGATGCTGTAATTGTTGTTTGTTCATGTTGGGAATGCCAAAGGGTTGACCATCATCTTGCCCAATCACTAAGCCAGCGAGCATTCCTTGTTCTACCATATTCATTAGTGTTAGATTTAGTGTAGTATTTTTTTCATATAGAGCGGTATAATGTTGTATAACATTAGCTGGAAGTCGCTTTTCTAACGAATGTATTGTATTGATATCTTCAGTATTTTCAAAAGTATAAACTTGGTCTTTGATTATTGAGTATTTTAACATATTTTTTTGATAAGCAATATTTTCTTGATTATCCGCAATCAATAATCGAGGAATAATATTAAAAGCATACATTTTCAAATGGGGACTTTCTTGGTGTATAACGGTTAGCAGATCAAGGACTTCATTCGTGTCTTCAGTGCTTCCCATAGATAGGCGCGATGCTAATAAACTCCCGTGGATTAGCATGTCAGTTGAAATAATAGCTGCATCTGCCTGTGGGCTTACTTGCTTTAGCCAGATGCGCAGTTCCTTTTTATTAGCGGGAGTTTTATAGTTATCCAATAATTCTGGTTGAGGAAGTAATACTCGAATTCCTGCGATTTGACCTAATTGTTCCACGAATTGTGTACAGGGGGGACGGCTATCTAAAGGAAGTAAAACTACAGTTAACCAATAATTTGTATTGAATTTCCATGTCATAATAGGATCCGATCTCCAATGGAAAATATGTAAAATAATAGTAGCTGCAATAAAGAAAGGGATGATAAGAACGAAATATTTAAAGTTCTTGGACATAATAAGGCACCTCGTTATGAAAATATACTATATAATCATACCATATGTTTTGTAAATCACAAAAGATGATATGTGACCTATCAAAAAATACAAAATATAAAAGTATTATAGTTGTATAGTAAAAAATATGTAGTATACTATAAAAATATGTTACAATAAAAGATGTGATTATAGGTGATTTAAGATGAGAATAATTACAGGAAGTGCCAAGGGTATAAAATTAAGTGCACCACGCGGTCTTGGAACGAGACCTACAGCTGATCGAGTTAAAGAAGCGGTCTTTAATATACTAGGAGATATTGTTGTTGATGCTCAGGTGCTGGATATTTTTGCAGGTACAGGGAATTTGGGGTTGGAAGCATTGAGCCGTGGTGCGTCAGCTGCCGTTTTTATTGACAGCAGCATTGATAGCATTACAAGCATCAAAGAAAATGCACAGCGTACTAAATTGATTGGACAAGCGGAGATTCTTAAAAATGACGTAATAAGGGCTCTAGATCGATTTGCAGGAACTGGTCGTTCATTTGATTTAATTTTTTGCGATCCTCCTTATAATAAAGGATTGGTTCAAAAAGTATTAGAAAAAATTGAAACAAATGCAATAGTAAATCCAAAGGGGATACTTGTTATCGAACATTCTAAGCATGAAGAAATAAAAAATCAATGGGATCATTTGCAGCTAAGACGTGTTGAAAAATATGGAGAAACATTAATCAGTTTTTTATTATATAATACCAATCAGGAGGTTAGATAGTGCGCATTGCGGTTTGTCCAGGAAGTTTTGACCCAGTAACCAACGGTCATATTGATATTTTTGAAAGGGCTAGTAAATTATTTGATGTATTAATTATAGCCGTATTTCATAACCCTAACAAAAAACCTCTTTTTGACATGGCGGAGAGGGTAGAATTATTAACATTAACAACTAAGCATATCCCTAATATTCGCATTGATTCTTTTTCAGGTTTACTGAATGAATATGCTCATCAACAAAATGCTAATATTATTGTTAGAGGTCTGCGGGCATTAAGTGATTTTGAATATGAATTCCAGCGGGCGTTATTAATAAAAAAAATCGATCCGACGTTAGAAACGGTATTTATTATGACTAGTAGTGAATATTCATTCATAAGTTCAAGTGGAATAAAAGAATTGGCTAGCTTTGGTGGCTGTATAACAGGATTGGTGCCTAAGGGTGTAGAAGATAGAATTGGTAGTAGGATTAAAAGAATCTAATGTATCCGATGACTAAACCGCTCTAAGACTCCCACTTTCTACAAGTGGGAGTCAAGAGCGGCCTAAGTCCTAAGGATAAGTGTAGTAAGACCAGGTGGAGTTTAAACTCTATCTGAATTCAAGTTTTCTTTATCATAGCACTAGCGTTGTGATATACACGGAATTTACACCAAAACATTTTTAATGAAGAATGTATTGTAAGTAATACCGAATGGGGAGAGGTTTTATGACTATTGAAGGAATATTAGATGAATTAGAGGGACTATTAATCGATGCTGCACGTGTGCCTTTTACGAATAAAAGAGTTTTAGAAGAAGATGATGTTGTCCGGTTGCTTGATGAATTACGGGAGGCATTGCCAAAAGCAATTTCTGATGCTAGTAAGATCATGGAAGAGCGGCAACGTATTTTAGAAGATGCTCAAAAAGAAGCTCAAAATATTGTTGAAAAAGCTAAAAGCTATACAATTAAACTAACTGATGAAAATATGATTACAAAACAAGCACAAGAGCAGAGTGCCGAGATTCTTACCCAAGCACATAAGCAAGCATCCGATTTGCACGATGATGCAGTGGTATATGCTGATCAAGTTTTTAAGCATCTTTCAGGGAATTTAGAAAAAGCATTAGAAGTTGTTAAGCAGGGGCACAGTGAACTTCACCAACAACAAAAGAAATAAAATAAGATTTACTAGCAAGGCAGCCGTAAAAATAAGGAGGAGTATGTTTTTCCTTATTTTTATGGCTGCTTTGTTTTGCAAATCTTATAAGTGTTATAGATTCTAAAGAATTAATAGCTTTTTTTTCTTATATATCCATATAATTCTCTAATAATGTGTATCGCAATAGATAAGGCAATCATAATACTTAACAATACTAAAATCTGATAACTTACTTGTTCAATTCTTGTAAGAAATGAACTAACAGGCGTTGAATTAGGAGTTAGTAGAACTGGTAAAATAAATAGTTGTGTGGCATTCATAAAGGAAGATTTCATTAAGAATATTGTAATGATCGCTGCTAAAATCGCGTGCAAAAGCCTTCCTACCATATAAGGGAACATTCGTATGCCTGACTCAATAACGATGCTGGCTACTTGCCCGTGTACTGAAAGGCCGCTCCATGCAATGATTATACTTGCGACTACTGTTTTCTCAAGTAACGATCCATCGGCTTGACTTGCTGCTAGTGCACCTAAATCGATTTCGAATAAACCGCTCACTAAAGCAGGAGCAAGATTTGTGGTGAAGCCGATCAATCCTAATAATCCTGCAAAAACAGTTGCTAATATATCAGTAATGCCGATAATAGATAAAATGCGCAAAAAGACAGAGAAAAGGATAATAAAGCCACCAATTAATAAGATGGTATTCATTGAATTCTTTACTGAATCGCCCAATAATTGCCCCATAGAGCGTTTATCTTCCTGTTTAGCAGCGTATAGAGCCCGAAAGGCTCTTAGTAAGATATTTCCCTTTACTATTTTTGTTTCATTAGTATAATCATCTCGCTCGCGACCGTGGAAGCGAAAGACAATCCCAACAAGGAAACTAGAAAGATAATGTGCCAGTGCAATAACTGCACCTAATTCTGGCATCCCAAACATGCCAACAGCAACGGCGCCAAACATAAATAGAGGGTCAGCTGTATTAGTAAAAGATAATAGTCGTTCCGCCTCAACAGCAGTACAGAGTCGATTTTTACGGAAATTGCCTGTTATTACAGCATCCATAGGATATCCAGAAGCTAATCCCATAGATAAAGCAAAAGCTCCCACTCCTGGCACATTAAAAACAGGTCTCATTAATGGTTCTAGTAAAATACCGATAAAATGAACTACACCCAATCCCATTAGAAGTTCGGATAAAATAAAAAAAGGTAATAAGGAAGGGAAAACAACAGTCCACCATAAATTTAGTCCCATAATCGCAGAATCAAATGCTTCTTTTGGGTAATTCACCATAGAAATAGTAATAAAGACTACACTAAACGCCATAAAATATGCTAGTAGACGCGAATGGTATCGTTTTCCTCTGCCGAAAATTCTCATATAATTATCTCCTCTCCTATCAGGCGGTCTTTAATATATATTGAAATATGAGAGATAATATAACTATATGAGATAGGAATTAATAAAATAGCTGGGATGTATTTCTTACTATTTTCTAAGGAGTGGTTTTATGCGGCCGAAAATTGGCGTGGCTCTTGGATCTGGTGGATTAAGAGGGTTAGCACATATTGGTGTACTCAAGGTTTTAGAAAGGGAAGAAATTCCTATTGATTACATTGCAGGTTGTAGTATTGGTAGCTTAATTGGAGCTTTATATTGTTCAGGACAAACGCCAGAAACTATTTTACGATTAGCGAAACACTTGAAACCTCGCCATTGGATGGATTTCATGATTTCAAAAATGGGAATTGTTTCTGGTGACAAAGTATTGGAAATTATACATTTACTAACAAAAGGAAAAAAATTTTCGGATTTGAGGATTCCGTTAGCTATCGTTGCCACAGATATAAAACAAGGCAAGGAAATTATCTTTACGGAAGGTAATGTAGCTGTTGCTGTAAGAGCAAGTACTTCGGTACCAGGATTTTTTGTGCCCTTTATCTTAGAAGATATGCTACTCGTTGATGGTGCAGTGCTAAATCCTACTCCCATTGATATAGTGCGAAAAATGGGGGCTGATATTGTCATTGCTGTAGATTTGGCACATGCAGGAACGATTTGTAACATTACGAATATTTTTGATGTCATTATTCAGTCAATCGACATTATGGAACGGGAGTTATTCAAATATCGACAACACAATTGGGATATATTAATTCGGCCAGATGTTGCTCATATTCAACCAAGTTCTTTTGAATATATGGATGAAAGCGTACTCCTAGGAGAACAAGCAGCAGAGAAGATGATTTTAGATATTAAGCATTTATTAAATCATTCTATGTTGGAATATAAAGAGCTGGATAACGAAAATCCCATGCACCCATATTCCAACTAGAGGAAGGGATTCCTAAACTATAAATATCACTAGCTAAAGTGTCAACAGACAGCATTTGTTGCAGTGGAGTGAGGGTATCTGTATCACGTTGTTTGCTGCTTAGATAATGAGTGGTTTTAGTTATCAGAGGTATCGCATTAGTTTGGTTCATCTTTTTTAAAAGTAAACGTCCATTTTGATTAAAGGCTAAAATTCGAGCATATAAAGGACCTTCTTTATCAAAACTTGCTAATTGATCCTGTGTAGCTCCTAATAACGCATGAATCAGGATACGCTGTAAACGTGTATAAGTATAACGCTTGCTTTTTAGTAGTGCTAACAAATGCTCTATATTTGCTGCCAATAGAGAAGAATCACGGATTTTGTAATGCAGCCCCTCTGACACATTCGGTAATTTTTCTAATTGTTTAGAACTTGTTATTCTTAATTGGGCTAATACAATAGAAGAGAAGTTAGATAAAGTAACTGGTCCACGCTTTTGGGACAGAAGGTCATAAAGTATTTTCGACGTTGTTTCAGGGACAGACATTTTTATTTCGTCAGTAATGGTCATATGATTTATAATTGCTTGCCTTATGGCCGTGGCACTGGCAAAGGATGAGGTAATCGTAGTATCATTATATTTTGACTGTTGCCTAGTAACTGCAATTGGCTGCAATGTCGGCGAAAACTTTTTTATAGCACGTAAATATTCTACAGCTAAAATATTATTAGAAGAAGATATAATATTGCCCGCAATGTTATATTGCTTTTCTAAGGCTTGTCCTAAAGCGGAGGCATATGTATTACCTAATTGCAAGTTTATATGCATTTGGTTCATGATATTTACATCATTTGCAGCTGTGGCAATTTTATTCAATAGTTCCAAGTCGGCGTGTTCCGCTCCAAAACAAACATGGCTGACAATACCTAAAGAATGCAAAAGACGAATACCTCCAGCAGCGAAATACTGAGCGCTGCGAACTGCAAATACAGTAGGAAGTTCAATAATAAGATCTACACCACCCCGAATTGCCATTTCGGCTCTTTTCCATTTATCAAACATTGCTGGTTCGCCTCTTTGTACAAAATTTCCACTCATAACACCTATGACAAAGGGACAGCCAGATCTTTTTTTTGCAGCATCTATATGCCATTTATGACCGTTATGAAAAGGATTGTATTCAACAATAACACCAACTGCTTGCATAATAATATGGTCACTCCAGTTTCAAAAGATTATTATAACTGTGTATTCAGTTATAATATCCATTATACTGATAAAACTCTACAAATATAAATAAAAATACCCAGATCTCTATTTCTTTTTGTAATTTATAAAAGAAAATTGCTAATACTATAGAAAAACAGTTTTTTTTAGTTACTTTGTATAAAATTAAAGGAAAAAATAGTACTGTGTCGAAACTTAAGTACTTGTATGATCGTATAAAGAGAATAGTAAAGAAGAGAAGAATGCGAGGAGGAATTGAATTATGAAAGTTTTAGTAGTGAATTGCGGAAGTTCTTCTATCAAATATCAATTATTTGAGATGAATGATGAGTCAGTAGTAGCAAAGGGGTTAGTTGAACGTATCGGTTTAGATGGAGCAGTGTTAACTCATCAGCCTGCTGACAAAGAAAAAGTTGTTATTAATGCTAATATTTCAAATCATACAATCGGTATTAGCTTAGTATTAGAGGCATTAACTGATGCCAAACATGGAGTCATTTCTAGCATGAAGGAAATTGATGCGATTGGACATCGTGGTATTCATGGCGGTGAAAAATTTTCTGACTCTGTGATGGTAGATGCAGGTGTAATAAAGGCAATTGAAGATTGTATCGAAATGGCACCTCTTCATAACCCACCAAGTATTGCAGGAATTAATGCTTGCACTGAATTAATGCCAGGAATACCACAAGTTGTAGTGTTTGATACTGCTTTTCATCAAACAATGCCTAAGAAAGCTTTCATGTATGGATTGCCTTATGAAGCGTATGAGAAATATGGCATTCGACGTTATGGCTTCCATGGAACTTCTCACAAGTATGTGTCACAACGAGTTGCTGACTTAATGGGTAAAGATTATAATGATTTAAAAATTATTACTTGTCATTTAGGTAACGGATCTAGCGTAGCTGCCATTGAAAATGGAAAATGTGTTGATACCAGTATGGGGTTCACACCACTAGAAGGACTTTTGATGGGAACCCGCTGTGGTAATATCGATCCAGCTATTATTCCATTTTTGATGAAAAAAGAAAATATGACTATGGAAGAAATTGATACTTACATTAATAAAAAATCAGGTGTTTTAGGAGTTTCTGGAGTATCAAGTGACTTTAGAGATATTGAAAAAGCCGCCCAAGAGGGGAATGAACGTGCTCAATTGGCATTGGATATGTTTACATATGAGGTTGTAAAGTTTGTTGGCAGCTATGCAGCGGCAATGAATGGCGTTGATGCAATCATCTTTACAGCTGGTGTTGGTGAGAACTCTATCGAAATGCGTGAAAATATTTCAAAGGGTTTGGAATATTTGAATACTAAAATTGATTATGAAAAAAATAATGTTCGTGGTAAAGAAAGAGAAATTAGTACTGACGGCTCTAAAGTAAAATTGTTTGTAATTCCTACAAATGAAGAATTAATGATCGCTCGAGATACAAAAAGTATTTGTACTAAGTAATATTATTGTCGATAAGAAAAGACTTGGTGTTAGCCAAGCCTTTTCTTGTTGACAAAATATAGAGGGGTAGCTATAATTAATGAAGGTTGAGGTGGAAAATGATGAAAATTAATGTCTTACAGGCTAAAAAGGCTATTGGTAATGAACAAACATTTGAATTTGTCACTTCTGCTGAAGAACTAGCTATCGAGGGTGAAACTCCTTGGAAGAGTAGTGTTATACACGTTGAAGGCAAATTGATAAATAATGGACGAGTAATAGCTGTTGAAGGTATGATCTCTGCTAATGCTCAATATCAATGTAGTTGCTGTTTAGAGGATTTTTCTGCAAATATGGAAATTCCTTTTAGTGATAACTATCAGCAAGCTATTGATGAAGCTATTGATGATGAAGTTGATTTGGCTTGTTATACTGGTGATGAAATTGATATTGCCGATTTAGTGCGTGAAAGCTTAATATTAGCAGAACCATTGAAAAGCTTATGTAGTGAAACTTGTCGAGGATTGTGTCCTCATTGTGGTATTAATCTTAATACTGCGCAATGCGGTTGTCAGGGTAAGTTAATCGATCCAAGACTCGCAGTACTGCAAAAACTTTTAAAGTGAAATTTAAAGGCTTTTCTAACTGCGTTGCTTGAAATTTATTTATTCGATAACCATAATTGAAACCCTGTTAAGGAGGTGTGTAGTAAATGGCAGTACCTAAGCGTAAGATGTCCAAAGCTCGTCGTGACAAACGTCGTGCGAATTGGAAATTAACCGTTCCTGGCTTTGTAGCATGTCCACAATGTCACGAATTGAAAATGCCTCATAGAGTTTGTCCTGAATGTGGTCATTACAATGGTAAGGTAGTTATAAAAGCAAAAGCAGAATAAGATCTTACTTAGTGAGCAAGATAAGAGTTACTTGAACTTTTTTCTTGCTCACTGTTTTTTTCTTGCTTTTTATTTGCTAAGTGATTATAATAGTAACTGGTTATAGTAGCAACTACTAAAAACTAGTGTAATGAAATAAAACTGGGTGATATGATGGCGCGAATTCATAAAAAACTACGACAAGAAATACTTAAGGAAAAAATAGATTCAAACCCATTTCTTACGGATGGCGAATTAGCAGTATTGCTAAATGTAAGTATTCAAACTTTGCGACTAGATCGCTTGGAGTTAGGTATTCCTGAATTGCGAGAACGTACGAAACAAATGGCAGAACGTGCTCAAGATAAATTAAAGGCAATTGCCAGTAATGAAATTGTAGGCGATTTAATTGATTTAGAGTTGGATAAACAAGGAATCTCCATTTTACATATAACGCCTGAAATGGTTTTTGAAAAAACGCAGATTGCTCGTGGGCATTATGTGTTCTCGCAAGCAAATTCCTTAGCTCTTGCCGTTATTGATGCGCCTACAGCACTGACTGGTGTTGCGAATGTAAAATATAAAATGCCAATTCACGTTGGAGAAAAGTTAATAGCGAAAGCTGAAGTAATCAGAAAACGTGGAAATAAATCGTTTATTTGGGTAAAAACTAGAAATGAAAAGCAGGAAGTATTTCGTGCTAAATTTATTATGGTATCTTTAGAACCATGAAAGGGAGACTATCAATGAAAGTTGCCGTTGATGCCATGGGTAGCGACTATGCACCGGAAGAAATTGTATTAGGAGCAATACAAGCCGCTAGCGAGTATCAATGTGAAATTGTTTTAGTTGGAGACGAAATCCAAATTAAAAAAGTATTGGATAAAGCAGGGCAGTGGAAACATTTAAATATCAGTGTCCAGCACGCTAGCGAAACAATTGAAATGCATGAACATCCTGGAGCAGCAGCTCGTAAGAAAAAGGATGCATCGATTGTTGTGGCTACACGTTTAGTTAAAGAGGGTTTATGTGATGCCGTTGTTTCAGCAGGTAGTACAGGTGCCGCAGTAGCGGCTGCATTATTCGGACTTGGACGCATCCCTGGTGTGGAAAGACCCACCATTGCTACTCCTATTCCGAATCTTACGGGCACAACTGTATTATTAGATTCTGGTGCTAATGTGGATTGTAAGCCAAAACATTTAGTACAAAGTGCAATTATGGGCTCTATTTATGCT
Organism: Pelosinus fermentans JBW45; assembly: GCF_000271665.2. Lineage (GTDB taxonomy): Bacteria > Bacillota > Negativicutes > DSM-13327 > DSM-13327 > Pelosinus > Pelosinus baikalensis. The sequence continues at coordinate 2,419,620 of NZ_CP010978.1, forward strand.
CAATATATTTTGGATATAAAAACTCCTCGTGTGGGTTTGTTAAATATAGGTGAAGAAGAAACGAAGGGAAATGAGCAAGCTTTAGCTACGTACCCGCTTTTAAAGCAATTGCAAACAGTTAACTTTATTGGTAATGTAGAGGGAAGAGATGTTCCTAAAGGAACTGTTGATGTAGTTGTGTGTGATGGTTTTGTAGGTAATGTAGTATTAAAATTGGGAGAAGGTTTAAGTAGCGCTATTATGCAGTTGATAAAAGAGAGTATTAAAAATAGCGGCATTTTAACCAAAATGGCATCATTAATGGTTTTACCTGCATTAAAAGGCTTAAAACGAAAGCTTGATTATGCAGAATACGGAGGAGCTCCTCTTTTGGGTGTTAATGGGTGTTTTATTATTTGCCATGGAAGTTCTAAGGCAAAAGCTATAAAAAATGCAATTAGAGTTGCGACTGAATTTACACAAAATAATGTTGTTGAACATATAAGTGAAAATATTGCACGGGAAGGAGTTGTTACGAATGCAGGAGATGAATAAAGGGGTAGGTATTATTGGTATCGGCAGCTATGCCCCTGAGAAAATAGTTACAAATAAAGATTTGGAAAAAATAGTCGAGACTTCTGATGAGTGGATTGTTAGCCGAACTGGTATAAAGCAACGTCATATTGTTGAACCGGGGGTTGCTACTTCTTCCTTGGCAGCTCTGGCTGCTGAAAGAGCTTTACTGGATGCTGGTGTAACTGCAGATGAAATTGACTTGATTATTGTGGCTACGGCTACTCCAGACATGTTGTTTCCTTCTACTGCATGTCTGGTACAAGATAAAATCAAGGCTAGTAAAGCAGCTGCTTTTGATTTATCAGCAGGATGTTCTGGTTTTGCCTATGGTCTGGTAACCGGTAGCCAATTTATTAAAACCGGATTGTATAAAAAGATTTTGGTTATTGGGGCAGAAACATTATCAACTATTCTTGACTGGAATGACCGCAATACTTGCGTGCTATTCGGTGATGGTGCTGGAGCCGTAGTTTTAGGAGAGGTTCCTGCAGGTTATGGAATTTTAGGAGTTGAACTTGGTGCTGATGGCTCAGGTGGAGAACTATTAAAAATGCCTGCAGGTGGTTCACGTATTCCAGCTACAAATGAGAGCATTGGGCAGCGTTTGCATTATCTTCAAATGAGTGGAAATGATGTTTTTAAATTTGCTGTTAAAGTAATGGGAGAAGCTGCGGTTAAGGCTTTAGAAAATTCAGGTTTATCTCACACGGATGTAGATTGTTTAATTCCTCATCAAGCAAATATTAGAATTATTCAATCCGCTGCTAAACGATTAAAGCTGCCTATGGAAAAAGTCGTTATAAATGTTGATAATTATGGTAATACTTCCGCTGCATCCATTCCTCTTGCAATGGATGAAGCAATGAAAAATGGTAGGCTTAAAAATGATGATATAGTTGTATTAGTTGGATTTGGTGCAGGACTTACATGGGCATCTTGTGTCATCAAATGGTACAAGGAGGATAAAGCTGTTGAAAAATAAACTTTGCCAAGTGTTAAATATTAAGTATCCTATATTGCAAGGTGGAATGGCTTGGGTAGCTACTGCTGAACTTGCTGCTGCTGTTTCCAATGCTGGTGGCTTAGGCATTATTGGCGCTGGTCATATGCCACCAGATGTGCTTCGCAGGGAAATACAGAAAACAAAATCGTTGACCAAAAAAGTTTTTGGTGTTAATATCATGCTTATGTCACCATTTGTAAAAGAAGTGATGCAAGTAGTGATCGATGAGAAAGTAGCAGTAATTACTACGGGTGCTGGTAACCCGGCAGAGTATATACCAGCTTTAAAAGAGATCGGTAGTAGAATCATACCTGTGGTTGCTTCTGTAGCATTAGCTAAAAGATTGGAGCGGACGGGTGTAGATGCTATTATTGCTGAGGGGCAGGAAAGTGGCGGTCATGTTGGCGAAATCAGTACCATGTCTTTGATTCCTCAAATTGTCGATGCAGTAAGTGTACCTGTAATTGCAGCAGGTGGTATCGCCGATAGTAGAGGCATGGCAGCAGCTTTAGCCTTAGGGGCTCAAGGTGTTCAAATCGGTACTCGTTTTGTGGCATCTTTAGAATGTATTGCACATTCTAATTATAAAAATGCTATTTTAAAAGCAAAAGATCGTTCTACAATTGTAACTGGCATTGCAACTGGTCATCCTGTAAGGGTGCTTACCAATAAATTTACCCGTGAATATCATGCTATGGAAAAAAATGGATCTTCCCCTGAAGAGCTTGAACAGTTAGGTGCAGGTAAACTACGCATAGCTGCTCGTGAAGGCGATGTAGATCATGGTTCTGTTATGGTTGGACAAATCTCAGGTATGATTACAGATATTAAGTCTGTAGAAGAGATTATCCAAGATTTAGTTAACGGTCTTCCAAAGGTTTTATCTGGTATATCTGATAATATTTAACTATAGTTAAAGGGAAGGTATAATATGAAAAAGATAGCTTTTGTTTTTCCTGGTCAAGGCTCGCAAACGGTAGGAATGGGAAAAGAATTATATGAAAACTTTGATGTAGCTAAAAGGGTATTTCAGGCGGCAGATGAGGCATTAGGATTTTCAATTACTCATATGTGCTTTAATGGTCCAGAGGATGAATTGCGCAAAACAGTGAATACACAACCTGCCATTTTGACAGTCAGTATTGCTTTATATGAAGTACTAAAAGGACATGGTATCGTACCTACAATTGTAGCTGGACATAGCCTAGGTGAATATTCTGCTTTAGTGGCAGCTGGTGCGATCTCTTTTAGTGATGCTGTACAATTGGTCCGCAAACGTGGATTGTTTATGCAAGAAGCAGTTCCATTGGGGGAAGGTAGTATGGCAGCAATACTTGGCAGCGATCGTCAAACTGTTATTGCTATTTGCCAAAAAGCAGAGGCTGAATTTGGCGCTGTCCAAGCTGTGAATTTTAATTGTCCGGGGCAAATCGTTATTGCGGGAAGGACTAAGGCCGTTGAGAAAGCAGCCGAAATGTTAAAAACGGCTGGTGCGAAACGAGCTGTAATACTACCTGTAAGTGCTCCTTTTCATAGTACATTAATGAAACCAGCTGCTGAGAAGTTAGCAGTAGAGTTAAGTAAAATAACGATCAATGACGCAGTAATCCCAGTTGTAGCTAATGTTAATGGACAAACTCTTACCAAGAGTCAGGATATTGAAGTTTCTTTAGTGAAGCAAGCAGATCATCCTGTAGAGTGGGAAGAGTGTGTAGCCGAGATCGTAAAATTTGGTGCTGATACGTTTATTGAAGTGGGCCCTGGAAAGGTATTATCATCTTTTACTAAAAAAATTGCTAAAGAAATAGCGAATTTAAATGTAGAAGATAGTAGTAGTTTAGAAAAAACCCTTGATTATTTCAAGGAGGTTCGTTAAAATGCATTTAGATGGAAAAGTTGCAATTATCACTGGTGCTTCTAGAGGTATTGGCCGTTCTGTTGCAATTGAATTAGCAAAATTAGGCGCCAAAGTTGTAATTAACTATGCTGGTAATGAAGCAGCAGCAGAGGAAGTTAAAAACATAATAGTCGCTGCTGGTGGTCAAGGGATTATTGTAAAAGCAGACGTTGGTGATGTGGAAGCAGTAGATGCGATGGTTAAAGAAACAATTAATACTTTTGGTAAAATTGATATTTTAGTAAATAATGCTGGAATTACTCGTGACAATCTTTTAATGCGAATGAAAGAGGAAGATTGGGATGCAGTTATGAATATCAATTTAAAAGGTGTCTTTGTTTGTACAAAAGCTGTTTCTCGCATTATGATGAAGCAAAAAGCCGGTAAAATTATCAATATGACATCTGTTGTTGGTTTAATGGGGAACGCAGGTCAAGCAAATTATGCTGCAGCTAAAGCTGGCGTCATTGGATTTACTAAATCGATGGCTAAAGAATTGGCTTCGAGAGGCATTACTGTAAATGCGATTGCTCCAGGGTTTATTAGTACAGACATGACTGCTGTTTTATCTGATCAAGTTAAGACGGAATTAACTGAAAAAATACCTGCCGGAAGATTAGGTAGTCCTGAAGATGTTGCAGCTGCTGTGACGTTCTTAGCGTCAGACTCGGCAAATTATATTACGGGTCAAACATTGAACGTTGATGGTGGTATGTTAATGTAAATCCTTGCCTTTGAAAGGAGGTGAATATCGTGACAACATTTGAAAAAGTTAAACAAATTTCAGTAGAACAACTTGGTGTTGATGAAGCTGATGTTACTATGGATTCTACTTTTATAGATGATTTAGGTGCTGACTCTCTTGACATCGTTGAGTTAATTATGGCCTTTGAAGAGGAATTTAACATTGAGATTCCTGATGAAATTGCTGAAAAAATTAAAGCTGTAAAAGATGCGGTAGAGTACATAGAAAAAGAAAAACAAGGTTAATTTTCTAGTATTAAAAATGGAAAGTCCCGTGAAATAATGATTTTTTCGCGGGACTTTCTTAAAAGACAATGTCCTATCGAATGGAGGAGTTATAACTTGAAACTTCCAGAACTTAAAATAGGTAATTTAGTAGCAAAAATACCCATCATACAAGGTGGTATGGCAATTCGAATTTCGACAGCTCCTTTAGCAGCTGCTGTAGGTGAAGCTGGTGGTATTGGGCTAATTGCTGCTTCTGGTATGAGTTTTGATGAGTTGCGCAAAGAGATTCGCTTAGCGCGTTCACTTACTAGTACAGGTATCATTGGCATCAATGCAATGGTTGCAGCAAGAGAATTTGCAGGTCTTGTAAAAACTGCAATTGAAGAAGGTATTGATTTGGTAGTCGCAGGTGCGGGATTTTCTCGCGATATGTTTGGATTAGGAAAAGAATCAGGTACACCGATTGTACCCATTGTCTCTTCTGCAAAATTAGCAAAAATTTCGGAATCATTAGGCGCTTCTGCCGTAATTGTTGAAGGTAAAGAAGCTGGTGGACATTTAGGTACAGATCAACCCCTACATTCATTACTTCCTAGCATAAAAAATGCAGTAAAAATACCAGTGATTGGTGCTGGTGGCATCATTAGCGGTCAAGATATTGTTGATACACTAAGGCTGGGTGCAGATGGCGTGCAAATGGGAACGAGATTTGCTGCCAGTGAGGAATCAAATGCTGCTCCTGCTTTAAAAGCATTTTATTTAAAAGCTAGACCAGAAGATATTGTGGAAATCAACAGTCCAGTGGGGATGCCTGGTCGCGCTTTATTGAATCCATTTGCAGAGAAAATTATTGAAGGTACTGCACCGATTCCTGAAAGCTGTGATGCTTGTTTAAAACATTGTAAAAAGAACTTTTGCATTATTAAGGCATTAATTCGCGCTCAACAGGGTGATGTAGAAACTGGATTAGTATTTACCGGTGAGTACATTCATAAGATAGATGAAATACTACCTGTTAAAGAGATTTTCAATAGACTTCTTGCAGAGGTTGAAGTTATAAATTAACGTGAGGTGATTCCGTTTGAAAAAACGAGTTGTGGTAACAGGATTAGGTGCGATAACACCTATCGGAATTGGTAAAGATGAATTCTGGCAGTCTCTTTTAAACGGTAAATCTGGTATCGGTAAAATCACTCATTTTGATGCGAGTGAATATACTACCCAGATTGCTGGTGAGGTTAAAGATTTTGATCCCGCAAAATATATTGATAAAAAAGAAGCGAAACGCATGGACCCCTTTACTCAATTTGCTGTTGCTGCTAGTAAAATGGCATTTGAAGATTCAGGAATTAATTTGGAAACCGAAGATCGTACCCGTATTGGCACTATGATTGGTACTGGTATTGGTGGAATGGATACATTAAATGAACAATACAAAAATTTATTTGATAAAGGACCAAATCGTATCAGTCCGTTTTTTATCCCAATGATGATTGGTAACATGGCTGCTGGACAAACATCGATTACCTTTGGTTTACAAGGTCCATGTAGTTGTGTAACTACAGCTTGTGCAACAGGAACTAATGCAATTGGTGATGCTTTTAAAGTCATTCAACGCGGCGATGCAGATGTCATGGTGGCTGGTGGTACGGAAGCGGCTATTTCTCCTATTGCAGTAGCTGGTTTTTGCTCAATGAAAGCCCTGTCAACGCGTAATGATGAACCAGAAAAAGCTTCACGCCCTTTTGACAAAGACCGTAATGGCTTTGTAATGGGTGAGGGAGCAGGTGTGGTTATTCTTGAATCGTTAGAACACGCAGTTGCCAGAGGCGCACATATTTACGCAGAAGTTATCGGTTATGGTTTTAATGCTGATGCTTATCACATTACTGCACCTGCCCCTGAAGGAGCACAGGCAGCAAAATGTATGGAGATGGCTCTTAAAGATGCTGGTATTGCTCCAGAAGCTGTTGATTACATTAATGCCCATGGTACTTCGACTCCTCTTAATGACAAAAATGAAACATTGGCAATCAAATCATTATTTGGTGAGCATGCATATAAATTAGCTGTTAGCTCTATCAAATCCATGACTGGACATTTACTAGGTGCAGCAGGTGGCATCGAATGTATTGCTACTGTTTTAACCTTGGAAAATGATATGATTCCTCCTACTATTAATTGTGATGCGCCCGATGAAGAAATGGACTTGGATTATGTTCCTCATACATCTCGCAAACAAGTCGTAAATGTAGCATTATCTAATTCTTTAGGTTTTGGCGGACATAACGCAACTATCTTATTAAAAAAATTCGAAAATTAATATGATATGATTGAAATGCTTACGAAAAAAAGAATGGACGCATTATCCAGGTTATCGAATACATTAGGTGTGCAATTTACAGATATCAATTTATTGCATCAAGCTCTTACCCACACTTCTTATGCGAATGAGTGTAAAAAAACACTAATTTCTCATAATGAACGGTTGGAATTTCTCGGTGATGCTGTATTAGATTTGATTGTTAGTGAATATTTATTTCGCCAATTTAGTCACCTTCCTGAAGGGGAATTGACAAAGGCTCGAGCAGTAATTGTCTGCGAGCCTACTTTGGCTCGGTGTGCTGCTGAACTTGGTATTGGAGAATATTTATTTTTAGGAAAAGGTGAGACTAGCTCAGGTGGCCGTGAACGCGTGTCTATTTTGGCAGATTCATTTGAAGCTGTAATTGGTGCTATATACTTAGATAGCGGTTTTCTTCAGGTTAGTAATTTTGTATTAAGACAGCTTCAGGCTGATTTACACTTAGTTGCACGTGGCGAATACGTGAAGGACTATAAGACCGTACTGCAAGAGGTTGTTCAAAAGAAAAACGACAGTAAGATCACCTATGAGATTATCTCTGAAAATGGTCCTGATCATAATAAACTATTTGAAGTAATTGTTTTAGTAAATACAGATTTATTTGGTAAGGGTTTAGGTAAAAGTAAAAAAGAGGCTGAACAATATGCTGCAAAGCAAGCATTAGTGAAGTTAGGAATTATAAATAATAATTAATGTAGGCGACCATATGGTCGTCTATATTAATTATTATTTATAATTAGAAATTGATTGAGTCTTGAATTGGGAAATAGCGAAGGAGTGTTTATGAGACATTATATTATACCTATATTTATTCCACATTATGGTTGTAAACATAGTTGTATTTTTTGTAATCAACGAAAAATTACGGGTAGAGATACTCCTGTAAGGCATCAGGAAGTACAGGCTATCATTGATGAACATTTGGCAAGAATCACAGAAAAAAGGCACATCGAAGTGGCCTTTTATGGTGGCAGTTTTACTGCCTTGCCTCTTAGTATGCAGTCAGAATTATTAGAACCGGCATATACAGCTTTAATAAACAAGAAAATTCATGGGATTCGTCTTTCAACCCGTCCGGATTGTATTACACATAGGATTTTGGAAAATCTTAAAAAGTTTGGAGTATCTATCATTGAATTAGGAGTGCAATCTTTGGATAATACTGTATTGGAGGCGAGCGCTCGGGGGCATAATGCACTACATGTATTTCAGGCAATGAACCTTATAAAAAAAATGAATATAACCTGTGGCATTCAATTAATGCCAGGTTTACCTTTAGAAGATTGGAACAGTTTGATTCATACTGCATATGGTGTTATTAAGCTTGTTCCAGACTTTGTGCGTATTTACCCTACTTTAGTCATTGCCAATACTCAACTGGCTACTAGGTATGATGATGGAAGTTATAAGGCTTTATCTTTATCAGCAGGAATTATTCGTAGCGCCTATTTAAAATTATTTTTTGAACAGCAGGGGATATTAACGATTCGTACTGGCTTGCAAGCAACAGAAGATTTGGACAAAGGCAATATTGTATTGGCTGGCCCCTACCATCCTGCATTTGGAGAAATGGTAGATTCCTATATTTTTTATTGCATGCTAGCCCATTTCATAGAGTCGATTCTTCCTATGGACAAGAATGATCCTATCATTATCCATCATCATTCTCGTGATACTTCTAAAATTAGAGGCATTTCTAATCAAAATATAAAACAAGTAAAGCATATCTATGGTATTGACCATCTTATTCTAAAACAAGATGGTCATAATAAGGATGAAATAGGATTTGAGTATAACAATCTATATTATGTACTTAATAAAAAAATGATATTTTTTATTTAAATTATAAAAAAAGGTATTTCTGGAAAATCCAGAGAATATCATGTATTGTAATACGTCCTGATACCAAAAGGAGGTTAGCTAATGGATGTGCTCAAAGTATCTGCACAGTCAAATCCTAAATCGGTAGCAGGTGCCTTAGCTGCAGTGTTAAGAGAAAAAGGTTCTGCGGAAGTCCAAGCAGTAGGTGCCGGCGCAGTGAATCAAGCCATCAAAGCAATTGCAATTTCTCGTGGATTTGTTGCACCCAATGGTATTAATCTAATTGCAATTCCTGCCTTTGCCGAAATCATTATTGATGGTGAACAGCGCACTGCGATTCGTTTTATTGTGGAACCCAGGTAACAATTGATTTTAGTGCTAAATTCCTAAGCGTAATCAGGGACCTAATCGAAGTTGAAATTAATATAGCTTTTTAATTTCGTAAATATGCCTGTTTGCTCAGCAAGCAGGTTTTTTACTTAAGTTTATTGTATAAACAACCAACGCATGGTAAAATTCTAAAGTTAGATATAATAATATTGTGTGGTGATTTAGTTTGCTGTTACGTAGGCTTGAAGCATATGGGTTTAAATCTTTTGCAGATAAAACAGAAATAGAATTTGGCAATGGTATTACTGCTATTGTAGGTCCAAATGGCAGCGGAAAAAGTAATATTTCCGATGCGATTCGTTGGGTTCTTGGTGAACAAAGTGTTCGCAATCTACGCAGCACAAAAATGGAAGATGTAATATTTTCTGGTAGCTTAGGTCGCAGACCTTTAGGTGCAGCTGAAGTATCCGTAATTTTTGATAACAGTGATGGTACCCTACCCTTAGATTTTAGTGAAGTTATCATTACTAGGCGAGTCTTCCGATCTGGTGATAGTGAATATTTCATCAATAAAGCAGCATGCCGTTTAAAAGACATATATGAATTATTGGCTGATACAGGTCTAGGCAGGGATGCGATGACTGTCATTGGACAAAATAAAGTCGATGAAGTTCTAAATAGCAAGCCAGAAGAGCGGCGTTTATTATTTGAAGAATCAGCTGGTATTTCCAAGTACAAACAACGAAAAAAAGATGCAATGCGCAAATTAGAAGATACTACTCAAAATCTCATTCGAGTGTCCGATATTACAAATGAAATTGAAGATCAACTTGTTCCACTTAGAGAAAGTGCTGAAAAGACAAAGCAGTATAATACTCTTAAGACCGAACTAACATCTTGTCAAGTGACATTACTGCTTAGCACATTAGACAAGTCTGAGAAAATAATAGAAAGTGCCAACTTGCAGAAAGAGCATTTAACAGAAAATGAACTTACTGTAAGTACAAATTTGAATTTAAAAGAAACTGATAAAGAGAAATTGGCAACTGAGTTAATACAAGTAGAAGAAAAACTTACTTCTTATACGAATTTTATAAATGAGGCAGAAACAGAACTAGAAAGAATTCATGGTAAGGTTGCTGTACTAGAAGAACGAATCAGTCAAGGAAAACGTAATCAAGAGCGTGTAAGTGATGAAGAAATCCGTGTCGGAAAACAAAAAAATGAACTTGAGAAAAAATATAGTGAAGTAAATGAAATTCTAATTGAGAAAAAAAAGTTCACAGAGAATCTGCAACAAATCTTAATTGACAAAAATGTGCTCTATCAAAATATAGTTACTAGTTTAGAACAAGCAGGAAAGCAGTTAGAATCTAGTAAAGACAAAACTCTTACATTTTTACAAGAAATTGTTGAAGAACGAAATAAACTTGTGACAATTAAAAATGATATTGTAAGAATCGAAACTCGGGAACTTAACTTTGATCAAGAATATCAGGGTTACCAGACCCAGTTACAGCAAGCAGAATCAGCATATACATCTCTCTTGGCAGAGCAAGAGGCAATACAAGTTAAGATTACAAAATTAAATCAAGAAAATAACGCCTTGCAAATCAAGAAAAAAAATACTGAGGATACCTTACAACAATTCTTGCATCAAGAACAACAATTGACTAGACAGGTAAACGAATTACAATCCCGGTTCAAAATTTTATCGAACATGCAAAATGACTATGAAGGCTTTGCTCGTGGAATAAAAAGTATTCTGAAAAGTGACGCTCCTTGGCATAGAGGGATTTGTGGTGCAGTGGCGCAAACGATTACAGTGCCTGATGAATATGTTACGGCCATTGAAATTGCATTAGGTGGGGCGCTACAACACATTATTACGGAGAATTCCGACATCGCTAAAGAGGCCATGCATTTTCTAAAGACGGAGCGCTTAGGACGAGCTACCTTTTTACCTTTAAATACGATTAAACCTTTTAAACCTAGAGATACAGAAATAGCTGCTGCTAAAATGAATGGCTCATTAGGATTTGCTGCTGATCTTGTAACTTGTGATTCACGTTATCGCAAAGTAATTGAGTTTTTATTGGGACGTACGATTATAGCAAAAGACGTTGAGATTGCTCTTACCATCGCTAAGCAATCCGGCTTTTCGGTAAAAATCGTTACATTAGACGGCGAAGTATTAAATCCAGGTGGTTCGATGACAGGTGGCAGCACGGGTAAGCGAGAAACTAGTTTTTTAGGGCGTAATAATGAAATCACTGCCATTAAGTTAAAATTAGATGAGGGACGAAATAGTTTCGAGGCAATGCAAGAAAAGGTAATAAACGTTAGAGCTGAGGTACAAAATATTAATTATGAGCTGGCTGCGATTCAAGAACAGCGTCAGCAGATGGATGTTCGTCAAGCTGAAATTACGGTTCATACTGATAAAATGCAATTTGATATAAAGCGGATCACTTTAGCAATTACTACTATTAATAATGATAGAGCTGCATGCTCACGAGAAAAAGAGCAGTTAGAGGTCACTTTATCTCAGTGTAAAGCAAGGATTGTTTCTTTAGAAAACCGTGATGGCCAGCACAAGCAGACAATTGCGCTAGAACAGCAAAAATGTAAAGAGTTGCAAGCTTCAAAAGATATATTGCAGACGAGTCTCACTGATCTTAAAATTGACATTACAGCAGTGCAGCAAGAAATTGCTGGGTTTGTTGCCAATTGTGAGCAATCAGAACAAGCTAAGCAATTACTACAAGAGCAGCTTCAACAGTTGTTTGCAGAACGCACTGACATTGCAGCGCAAATATTACAGTCCGGCCAAGAGTTATCTGATACCTCTTCAAAATTTAAAACACTCACAGAAGAAAAGATCAACTATGAGCAACATCATAAAAATCACTATGGAATAAAGCTTAATTTATTGGTAGAAATGCAAAACCTGGAAAAAGAACTAAAAGATTTGAGGCGTAACCACCATGAAGTACAAACTCGTCTACATGAGAGTGAACTTTTGGCAACTAAATATAGTTTTGAAGTTACACGATCTTTAGAACAGCTAGAGCAACAGTTTTGCCTTACGATCGATCAGGCAAAAGAACTTTGCCGTACTGAAAGCTTAGATTCTATTAGCAAGTTAATAAAAAACTTAGAAAAAGAACTTATGATACTAGGGCCAGTAAATCATGGCGCAGTAGAAGATTATATTCGTTTACAAGAACGATGTGATTTTCTTAAAAATCAATTTCAAGATTTAACATCTGCTAAAGAATATTTGGCCTCGATTATTGCCGATATTGACAAAACAATGTCAACTAAATTTTTAATCGCTTTTACCAAAATTAATGAACATTTTTCCGATATTTTTTCTCGTTTGTTTGGTGGTGGACAAGCCCAATTAAAATTAGTTGACCCTGATAATATTCTACATACAGGTATAGAAATTAGCGTACAGCCACCCGGGAAAAAAATGCAGAACTTAATATTACTATCAGGCGGTGAACGAGCTCTTACGGTGATTGCTCTGTTATTTTCTTTCTTAGCTTATCGTCCTGCTCCATTTATTGTGGTAGATGAAATCGATGCACCTCTAGATGAAGCAAATATCGATCGATTACGTGAGTTTTTACGTGATTATGCTCGCCATACTCAATTCATCGTTGTTACTCATCGCAAGGGGACAATGGAGGCTGCTGATATTATACATGGAATTACGATGGAACAATCAGGTATATCACGTTTAGTTTCTGTTAAATTAACAGATGAAATAAAGTAGTTGAACTGGAGGAATATAATATGGGTTTTTTGGGAAAATTAAAAGCTGGTTTAGAAAAGACTAGAAAGAATTTCACGGAGAAGATTGAACAATTGGTGGTTGGATATGCAACCATTGATGATGAGTTTCTTGATGATTTGGAGGCCGTATTATTATCGGCGGATGTAGGTGTGCATACAACTGCCAAATTAATGACTGATATCAAAAAAGGTATCAAGAGTAAAGATATTAATGGTCCTGAGGATTTAAAACCTTTTTTACAAAATAAAATCAGCGAAATGCTGACAGAAGATAGTAATGAGATCAAACTTGCTGCTGCTCCTCCTACTGTAATTGTTGTTGTTGGTGTGAATGGTGTAGGTAAGACGACGACGATAGGAAAGTTAGGTCAATATTACAAAGAGCAGGGGTATAAAGTAATATTGGCAGCAGCGGATACCTTTCGTGCAGCTGCTATTGATCAGTTAGAAATATGGGGAACGAGAACGGGTTCTGAAATCATTAAGCATAAGGAAGGTTCTGATCCTGCTGCGGTGGCTTTTGACGCAGTGCAATCTGCTAGAGCTAAGAAAGCTGATATTGTTATTATTGATACAGCTGGAAGACTACATACAAAATCGAATTTAATGGAAGAATTAAAAAAAATCGGACGTATAACCAGCCGTGAGATTCCTGATGCTCCTCATGAAACCCTGCTAGTCTTGGACGCAACAACGGGGCAAAATGCTATTAATCAAGCAAAACTATTTGGAGAAGCAATACCATTGACAGGAATTGTACTCACTAAGCTAGATGGTACTGCAAAAGGCGGAGTAGTCATTGCGATTAAGTCTGAGCTGAATGTACCTGTAAAATGGATTGGAGTAGGAGAAGGCGTCGGTGACTTACGGCCTTTCGTGCCGCAGGAATTTGCAGAGGCATTATTTGGTGACAAGTAAAAATACTTGACAGCAAATACATTTTATTTTATAATATGGTCTGTAAAGTATTTTCCCTTGTCAGGCAAGAGGTGATAAAAACTGTTAGATAAAATATTGCGTATTATTTTATTATTTGATTTTTATGGTGCTTTGTTGACTAAAAAACAACAGCTTGCTATAGAAATGCATCACCTAAATGATTTATCACTGGCTGAAATTGCTGATGAATTAGGGGTAACAAGACAAGCAGTCCATGATATTTTAAAAAGGGCTGAACAGGTGCTTACAGAATATGAAGAAAAACTTAAGTTTGTTGAAAAACACCAACGTGAACAACAGGCTATACAACATATATATGAATTGATGCATGAGTTGCCAAAAGAAGTACAGCAAGTACCTACGTTACGTTTGGCACTACAAGAATTGAATTGTTTATTAGACTATTCAAAAGAGGTGTAGTATGGTTTTTGAAGGGTTAGCCGACAAGTTACAAGAAACGTTTAAGAAACTACGGGGTAAAGGTAAGTTATCGGAAACAGATATTAATGAGGCAATGCGTGAAGTACGAATGGCTTTATTAGAGGCTGATGTTAACTTTAAAGTTGTTAAGGATTTTATCGCGAATATAAAAGAAAAAGCAATTGGGCAAGAAGTGATGCAAAGCCTAACACCTGCCCAATTTGTAGTAAAAATAGTTAATGATGAACTGACCGCTCTTATGGGTGGTACGCAAAGCCGCATTACGGTTTCTTCACGCCCTCCGACGATCATTATGCTTGTTGGGTTACAAGGTGCTGGTAAGACAACTACCGCAGGTAAATTAGCTCACTTACTTAAAAAGCAAAGCAAACGACCTTTATTAGTAGCTGCGGATATATATCGTCCTGCTGCTATAAAACAATTGCAAGTTTTAGGCGGACAATTGGATATACCTGTCTTTACGGTGGACGAATGCAAAGATGCGGTGTTGATTGCACAAAAAGCAATTGAATATGCCACTTCTTATGCTAGAGATACAGTGATTATTGATACTGCTGGTCGTTTACACATTAATGAAGATTTAATGCAGGAATTAAAATCAATCAAAACAAAAGTAAAACCACATGAAATCTTATTAGTAGTGGATGCTATGACAGGGCAAGACTCTGTTACAGTAGCAGAGTCTTTTAATAAGGATTTAGGATTAGATGGTGTGATTCTTACTAAACTAGATGGGGATGCTCGTGGTGGCGCAGCATTATCCATTAAAGCCGTTACCGGCTGTCCAATTAAATTTACGGGTATGGGCGAAAAATTAGATGCTCTTGAAATCTTTCATCCAGATCGTATGGCATCACGTATCTTAGGGATGGGGGATGTCCTTAGCTTAATCGAAAAGGCTGGTACTTCCATTGATTTGGAACAAGCCAAAGAGATGGAAAAGAAGTTACGTAAAGATGATTTTAACTTAGATGATTTTTTAAGCCAATTACAGCAAGTGCGTAAGCTAGGTCCTTTAGACCAAATATTGGGTATGTTACCTGGCATGGGTGATTTGAAAAAATTAAAAGATGTTGAAATTGATGAGAAAGAATTGACACGTACGGAAGCTATTATACGTTCGATGACTAAGAAAGAACGACGTGACGCTTCGCTTATAAATGGCAGTCGTCGTAAGCGTATTGCTATGGGGAGTGGCACTAGAGTGCAAGATGTCAATAAATTACTCAAACAATTTGCGGAAGCAAAAAAAATGATGAAGCGTTTTCAAGATATGCAGAAAAGTGGTAAAAAATCTTTTGGTGGTTTTAAATTACCCTTTATGAAATAATTAAAAAATGGATATTCTATGAAGGAGGTGATTTTTGTGGCAGTAAAAATTCGTTTAATGCGTATGGGTGCGAAGAAAAACCCTTTCTACCGTGTAGTTGTGGCTGATTCTCGTGCTCCTCGTGATGGACGTTCTATCGAAACTTTAGGACATTATGATTCCACTGTTGAACCTGCAATTGTTAAAATTGATGAAGATAAAGCCATCAGTTGGATGCAAAAAGGTGCGCAACCTACTGATACCGTTAAAGCTCTTTTCAGCAAAGCTGGTATTATGAAAAAATGGGATGAACTAAAGCGTACGAAGAAAGAGGCGTAATGAACTATGAAAACATTAGTTGGGGTCATCGCCAAAGCGTTAGTTAAAAATCAGGAACAAGTGAGTGTCACAGAGTCTGTCGATGCTGATACCACTATTTATGAGTTGCATGTAGCCCCTGAAGATATGGGGAAAGTGATTGGCAAGCAGGGACGTATTGCTAAAGCAATGCGTACTGTTGTCAAAGCTGCCGCTACTCGTGAAAATAAGAAAATAATGATAGAAATCATTTAATATGTATAATTACACTATTAAATGATACAAACTATTAGAAAAGGTTCAGATGCAAGTTGCGTATAGAAGTACTGTGTAGTAAAATACATTTCTTCAGCGTAGCATTGCAGATGAGCCTTTTCCAACAACATTAGGAGAGTGATCACACATGGATAGTATTACGTTAAAATGTCCAGTCACGATTAAAGCTAAAGTTACAGAACAGCTTAAAAAGAACCTAGCTGCTGAAATTCAAGAAAATATCCGCAAGGCTGATGTAGAACTACAACAGATTGAATTTCATGCAAAACGTATGATGAGTGAACAAGCAAAGCAAGATGCTCAAGGACTGACTGCACTTCGGCAACAAATTGATGGTGAAACACAAAAACGTCTTGAATTTAAAAATCATATGACGGAGAAACTAAAAGAAACAGCTCAATTAGAACTTGGTGCAGAAATTTCTCAAGGAACTTTAGAACAAATCGTGACTGTAAAAGTAGGCGATGACTTACATACATATATGAATGCTGAAATTTTGCTAGAAGATGGCAAAGTTATCGCTTTTAGAAACTAATCATTATGAATGATAATATGATAGTTATTGGAAAAATTATTGCTCCTCAAGGAGTGCGTGGTGAAGTTCGTGTTATGCCGCTTACCGATTTTCCTGAGCGATTTCGTGAACTGAAAAGTGCACAGCTTGATGATGGAACGAATTTACCAATTGAAAGTGTCAGATATCATCAACAATTTGTTTTATTGAAATTTCGTGATATGAATGATCGAAATGCAATAGAGCATTTACGAGGTAAACTAATCCAAATAGAGCATAAGGATTTAGTTCCGTTACCTACGGGACATTATTATATCTTTGATATTGTTGGTTTAGAAGTGTTTACGGAAGAAGATGAATACCTGGGAAAAGTTACAGATGTTTTGGAAACAGGTAGTAATGATGTATACATTGTTGAGCAAAAAGATAAAAAGCCGTTACTAATTCCAGCATTAAAAACAGTTGTCTTAAAAATTAATATCCCAGATGGAAAAATGATTGTAAAATTACAGGAAGTATGGGAAAGCGATGCAGATTGACATTGTTTCTTTATTTCCTGAAATGTTTACTGGTCCTTTGGGACATAGTATTTTAAAACGAGCACAAGAAGCTGATGTATTAAAGATTAATGTAACAAATCCTCGTGATTTTGCTTTTAATAAACACAATATTGTTGATGACTATCCTTTCGGTGGAGGAGCGGGTATGGTAATGAAGCCAGATCCCATCTTTCGATCCGTGGAAAATATCATTACCTCAAGTAATATCACCAATCGACGAGTGATTCTAATGTGTCCAGGGGGCTATAGACTGGACCAAGAAAAAGTTAAAGAATTAGCTGGCTATGAGCAACTTATTTTATTATGCGGACATTATGAGGGAATTGATGAGCGAGTACGATTGCACTTAGTTGATGAAAGCATATCCATTGGTGATTATGTATTGACTGGTGGAGAATTGCCAGCGATGGTAATTGTTGATTCAGTAGCTAGAATGTTACCAGGTGTGCTTGGATCTAGTAGCTCAGCTCCCCAAGATTCTTTTTATAATGGTTTGCTAGAATATCCTCAATATACTCGTCCACGGGATTTTGAAGGAATGGTAGCTCCTGAGGTATTATTATCAGGGGATCATGCAAAAATTAAGAGATGGCGTAATAAACAAGCGCTAAAAAATACTCTTGAACGTAGACCAGAGTTGTTGAAAAATAAAGAGTTAAGCCCAGATGATGCTAAATTATTAGCGGAAATCATAGCTGAGCAGACTGGAGACTAATATGGCTTTACCAATTTATCTCGGCTTGGTACACCATCCTATATATAATAAAAACGATGAAATTATTACTACGGCCATTACTAATTTTGATATTCATGACATTGCGCGTACTTCACGAACCTATGATATAAAAAAATATTTTATTATCCATCCACATGAAAGCCAAACGATGTTAGCACAAGAGATTATGGATTACTGGCAGCATGGTTATGGTGGTGAATATAATCCTGATCGTCGTGAAGCGTTTCGTGTTTTAGATATTAAGACTGATATTCAAAGTGCTGTAGAATACATTACGGAGTCTGAAGGTGTAAAACCGTTTATTATTACTACTGATGCCCGTACATTTCCCAATACCATATCTTATAAGAAAATGCGGAAGCAGATTGAACTGGCAGACCGCCCTTATCTCATTTTATTTGGTACTGGCTGGGGGATTGAAAAGTCTGTAATGGAAAAGTTTGATTTTACATTAGAACCTATTTATGGCCCTGGTGATTATAATCACTTGCCAGTAAGAGCGGCAGTGGCGATTATTTTGGATCGATTATTAGGTGAGAAATGGTGGGAATCATAATATATACTATAACCTTATAATCTGCTTGAGTTTATAGTATTGGTATGTTATAATTTTTAAGGTGTGACGGACGGTCCTCTGCACAATGTAATAGTGGATTGGCATGAACGTCTAGGATAAGGAGGAAAAATAGATATGAATATGATTCAAGCATTAGAACAAGAACAATTACGTCAGGATATTCCGGCTTTTAAACCGGGAGATACTGTACGAGTCCATGTTAAAGTTGTTGAGGGTACCCGTGAGCGTATTCAATTGTTTGAAGGTGTTGTTATTGCCAGAAATAATGGCGGTATCCGGGAAACTTTCACAGTTAGACGTGTTTCTTACAACATTGGTGTAGAACGTACTTTCCCTGTACATTCTCCACGTTTGGAAAAAATTGAAGTAGTACGTAAAGGTATCGTACGCCGTGCAAAATTATACTATCTGCGTAAACTCAAAGGTAAAGCAGCTCGTATTAAAGAAAGACGGTAGCTTTTGTTTGGGACTGTTTTCAGTCCCTTTTCTTCATTTACGAAGGAGGATTAATCATGAGTAATACTAATTTAGGCGAAGAGGTAAAAGATTGGATAGTCTCGATACTTATTGCTGTCGTATTAGCGTTTTTTATTCGCTATTTTATCGTTGAGCTCTATATGGTCGAAGGTCCTTCTATGCGTCCTACGCTGGTAAACAGTGAGAGATTAGTAGTGAATAAATTCATTTATCGCTTTAAAGCACCTGAAAAAGGTGATGTATTAGTATTTCGCTATCCTAAAGACCCAAGTCGTGATTTTATTAAGAGGGTAATTGCGGTAGCTGGTGATACTATTGAAATAAAAGAAGGCCGTGTATTTTTAAATGGTCAATTATTGAATGAAACTTATATTTTAGAAAAAACCCGTGGATCCTACCCTCTGGCTACCGTGCCTGCAGGACATGTTTTTGTTATGGGGGACAATCGTAACAATTCGGAGGATAGTCGTTTCCGTGATGTTGGTTTTGTACCTCTGGAAATGATAAAGGGAAAAGCGGTTATGATATTTTGGCCGATTGATCAATTAAAAACTCTCCCATAGCTGCATAATGGTTTTACACATAACTGAAGAAGAAAATAGCGTTATAGAGAGTGATAATAATGGATAATTTGAATATTAATTGGTTCCCTGGTCATATGACAAAAGCCCTGCGTATGATTCAGGCAAATCTAAAATTAGTTGACGTAGTCATTGAATTGTTAGATGCTCGTATTCCCGTAAGTAGTGCCAATCCGGTAATTCATCAAATTTTAGAAGGCAAACCAAGAGTGGTAGCCTTAAATAAGATCGATTTGGCTGAACCGGAATGGACCAAACAATGGGTAGATACTTTTCATGTACAAGGCCTGCAAGTGGTCACCATAGATTCTATGACAGGAAAAGGTACTAAAGCATTGGTTAGCCAAGTGGAACAATTAGGCAGTGCAAAAGCAGCCAAATTAGTAGCAAAAGGTGTTAATCCACGAGCAGTTCGAGCGATGATTCTAGGTATTCCTAATGTAGGTAAATCTTCGCTGATTAATCGTTTATTGGGGACAAAAGCAGTACGTACTGCTGATAAACCAGGCGTTACTCGAGGTAAACAATGGATTACTATCGGAAAAAATCTGGAGCTCTTAGACACACCGGGTGTTTTATGGCCCAAATTTGAGGATCCCGAAGTTGGATTTAAACTAGCGATGACAGGTGCTATCAATGATGATATCTATGATGTCGAAACAGCCATGTCAAAGCTGTTACTATTCTTACGTGAGAATTATAGTGATCGTTTAATTGAAAGATATAATTTGTCTTCTCCATTACCTGAAGACTCCACTGAGTTATTAGGCCTAATCGGAGCGCGCCGTGGTTGTCTACGTAGTGGCGGTTTAATTGATTATGAAAAAGCAAGACGTATTATTCTTAATGAATTTCGTGGCAGCAAGTTAGGTAATTTCACCTTGGATCGTCCCAATCAGTAAAAGAATATAAGGAAGAGACTATCACGATAATTTGAGATAGTCTCTTTTTTTATATAATACAAGATATGATTTCTTAAGAACCCACATCTTGTATTGTATAAAAAATTTCCAGTTCAAGAATTGCTCAAGAAATACAGTCCCAGTTGAGAATTAAAAGATCATTTTATAGACGGCCCAATTTTTTTTATTCATATAAGAAAAAACTACATTTTGGATCAAATTTTCATCAACTTTTTGTTTGAATAATTTACCAAGTTTCAATCGTGAAGAATTAGGTACTTCAAACCATTCCTCTTCTGAAAAGAAATCAGGTAGTGAAAATTCAGAAGTATCTTCATTGCTACGCCTTTGTCTCATTCCCGATAGGATTTTTATATATAAAATATGTTCATCTTCTTGAAGATTCATTAAAAATATCATCCTTTCATTACTTTATATTATACTTTAATTCTTTACCATATAGCAAAAATCCTTTGTTTACATAAGAAAATATTAAAACACTAGTATCATCTCACTGATAAAAGTGCCATTATCATAACTATTTGTGAAAGGTACGGAAAGGTTAAGGGATTTAATCTCCAGCATTGGCAACATTTCTTGGATGTGAAAAGCATGGCAAGGTCATAATAATATAATAGTGTGAAGAATGTTGAGCCGCTTAGAGATAAGCGATTTGTTACGTTGCAGGAATTTAAGCTCCTTTGACGAATTATGTATTAAAATGGCAAAGGAGGGATATATGTGCATAACAAAATAATTGATATCAACTCAGAAGAAGATTTCTTTGAAATCATTAAAAATAGCTTTATAAAATATAAAAATGAAAAAAACAAAAGAGTCGAACTATTACTATTTATTATTATGGGATTAAATCATTTAAATGAATGGATAACACCAGGCTATGCTCCCTTCACAAAGAGCGGAAATATAAACGTCCCTAAAACGAAGTATGAGCAATTCTCAAATGATGTCTATCTTACCAATGAACATAAAATAGTAAGAGACATATGCAATAAATCAAAGCAAATTGAGTCTAGCTTTAATACACCTACCAGTCATACAATGTCATTTGATGAAGTAGATAACGGACCAGTTACTTGTTATACGGTAGATGGCAGGGATATTGCAGAAATTATAGAAAATTTAATCTTGTTTTATCAAACAAGGTGGTTTAATTAACCACTGGTTATATGCATAGGCAATACTCAATGGGAGAAAGTACCTAATAAGGTCTCATTGAGTACATAGAAATAGGATTGCTACCAAAGGAAAACATCTTATTTCACTAGATTATAGATACGTCCTATGGGGCGTTTTTCTTATGTTCAATATAGAAGAAAAGGCTGCTGCTAAGCACCCTTTCACGAATTTCTGCTAATTATTTTCCGTATTACTTCCGTCACCCGCATATAATCATCATTTCCAACAGGATAGGATGGAGGTCTACGATCAGCTATTTTCCCATCATAAACCATCTGGACTTTTACTACTCTGTGATTTTCTCCACCCCAAGTTTCAAGTCCTATCGAAACTCGATATTGAGTATTAGGAGGGTGGGGTGAACTTGCTGGTACCATAGCTGCTGCTTCAGGGTAATATACTTTTGCCATATGCTCACACTCATTTCTATTTTAAAATACCTTTAGTATACCTTTAGAATATATATTTTTCAAGCTGAAAAATACAGTCGAGTAAGTACTTAACTTTTGCAAACGTACAGCTTCTAATTGATTGTCGTTTAGTACTAATTGTACATATTCCAAACGTCTTAAGTGACAACAGTATAATTGGATTCTTACTTAAAGTATGAGCATCGTTTTACATTTCAGGAAAATTATAAAACTTTAGTAGGAATTATCGATCTAGAAGGAGAATTAGCTGTAATTAATGACTATCTTTTCACCATGTTGATGCTGAATGTGCGGTTCTGTTGGTGACTGTGCGTGTCATCAGTTAGAGCATGAGGATATCGGTAAAATTTATTCCATGGCGCGATAAATTACAAACAAAAATGAGCAGGAGGCTAATCATTCATTGATTAGCCTCCTGCTCTGGTATGCCTAGCATGGGGTGATAACTAGACGGTGCAAGTCGTAGTAGTGGGAGCCGATAGCAAGGATGCTCAGTCGGGTCCGTAATACCCGAGTTCCATGATAGTAGATTTTGTGATTACATGGGATGAACGTTTATTTTAAACGGCTCTATTCAGCTTCTGTTCTCTTCGCGACTTAGCATTTTTAATTTTTATAGTGCCGACAATAATCTCGGGAAGTAAGACAAAGAATAGACCGATATAACCAACCGAACCATATCCTTTGACAACGATATTCGTTAAACCAAATACAGAGATACCTGTGCACAGGGCAATGGTAACAAGAGAAATGAAAATTCTACGAGTGCTCAAGCTTCTTAAAATATTTCTTTTAACCAATACAGGTTCAAAACGAGCAACTGTAGAAAATATCAAAGATATTGCGGTACCTAATAATGCCACAAACAAAATGACACTGTATAAGATCTTTAGCCAAGGCAAGTCAAGTTTTGTAGTGACAAAATATACCGGCAGAGTCTGGTTGAGAACTTCTGGGGAGAAACCTAATAGCATGATACAAATAATTGCCAGAAAGGCGCCATTTAGAAGGGTGCCAAATAGCATAAATCTATTACAGTCTTTAGTAGTTTTAATATTATGAGAGACGGAGATTATAGGCAATACCGTAAAGGCTTGAAAGCCAATGTAGATTAGCATATACCAAACTGCGTCCCCAAAACTAGTGCCAAATGTTTCATGATTAGCCAAAACGTGTTGGAAATTAAATGCCCCCATTTGAATACCTAACACGCAGAGAATGAGAAGGGTAACGATTATGAAATAAGTCTTGAGATTTAAGACTTTAACAATCAATTCGCTACCAAATATGGTTAATAACAGTAAAATAGTTCCTACGGTTACTATGCCGACTCCATAAGGAATTGCCAAGGAACTCTTTAATAGGGCACCTGAACCTGCAATTGAAGTACTTACGCCACAAACAATCAACATGATAAATCCCAACTCAAAGACGATAGAAAAATATTTTTCATAAGGATGAAAAAGGGCATCACAGAAGCTTTTATAATCATAAGTTTTATAGTCTTTAGCTAAGACAAGTGCATTCCGATGGCCCCAGCCTAAAAGTAGCATGGCAACTAATGGGAGAAAAACTGAGTACCAACCATATTTTACAAAATAGTTAACTTCTTGGTTGCCGGTGGCAAAGCCTCCACCGCTATGTGTTGCAAACCACACGGCCGCCATCGCAAATGATGTTCCAATTGGACTGGATTTCTGATTTTCCATAATTATCGTCCTTCCTTTATTATTTTCAGTACTTAAGATTTCGTGAAGAGATAGCCCTAGGATTTATTAAATGGTACTAACTCAAAGAATTTTAGGACATAGAAAGGCCCCTATTGACACACACGTCAATAGGGGCGACAATATCGCGGTACCACCCTACATTAGGCTCGTAATTCAGCCTAATGTAGTACAACGGCTGATATCCTATAACGTAGATACACGCTTTTACTTAAATAAGTTCAATTCTTACATTCAGCAAAAGAATTCATGGGTGAGTTTCGCGATAAATATCTGTACCGGTTTTCACCAGCCACCGGATCTCTGGAACAGAATGTTAATTGCTTTTTCCCAATCATTATTTTTTATCAATTTTAATTTTATTAAGCATTACACGCCTGCAGGACGAAGTAATTATTATAATATTACACTTATTGCCCTTTTGTCAATGTAATAATAAAAATTTTGTAACTTTTAATTTTTATTAATGGTTCTAGTATTCAGATGGGGAAGATAATTCTAGCTAGTTAAATGACTAATGTCAGTGTCACAGCACTAAAAATAGTTGACACCATGGCAGCTTGAGAGGCAAAATCCTGACAACTATCGCATTCGACAGCGATTGCTAACCAATGATCTTATATGGCAATTTAATAAGGCAAAAAAATAAACCACGTCTTGGTGGAACGTGGTTGCAAGAGAAATGGTTTGGTGGATTAGTTCAGAAAAATTAACAACTAGAAGAACAATCGTCATTGCAGCAGAAAAATAATAAGAGGATAATTATGATAATAATACAGCCGGAACCGCCAAAGCCATTGCGGCCGCCTCCAAAACCTAGGCCCATATGTATCCCTCCTTTATCGTCGATTAATATATTGTATGATAGATAAATAGAAGAGGTGAGTATCAAGTAGCGGTAATTATTGACAAAAATAGAGCTAGGGGCTGATCTAAAACTACTTTAAATTAGCCCTTAATATTATAAAGAACCACCGATTAGTAGATGAGAGGGAGAGTGCAAGCCTAATGGCTCCTTAGACGACAATCTCGCCTAAGTTGTGATCTACATGCTTGTCCGTGCAAACAATTACTTCACGTACGAGTTGCTTAACCAATGCTCCGTTTGTTTTCATACGTAACTTCACCTGAGATTTTTCCTTTTAAATCATTTTTAAAGGTATAATAACGTCCTTTTTGCTATTAACTTCATTATTATTCGTAAGAAGGACGTTATTTTATTCTTTATGGCGGTCTTCGAGAGCAACTCGTTCATTGATAATTTTAAAAAAGCTGATCTTCAACATCTTTAGCGGTTATAAGTTGTTTTCTATAGGAAATTATGAATGGAATGTTTTTCTGTATCCTTTTGGGTATTTGCTGATAGTCAGGTGGACAAGATACCTATCCGAGTGATGGCGCAGAAGTAGTGATGTGTAGGCTGGTTTTAGAAATAAATAGGCGGGAGTGAATCATATACGGTTTTCAGTTATTCTGTAAAATAAAAGGAAGGTCTAATGACCTTCAAATATTTTGCAAATTATCCATATAAGTGCGACGGTTGCTACCGGAGTAATCATAAGCAAAATTGAATTTTGAATGATTTCAATCACCAAGTTGATCTCCCCCTGGATCCAATGTATGCATGGAAATCAACGTATAGAACATACGATTCAAGAACGTTAGGCTGTCCCGTTGGGGGCGATTTTTATATTGCAGGAATTTATTGCCTTTTGGCCGAAGTATAGTCAAAAATAGAGGAGATGATAGTATGGCTGGGGCTTTGATTATTTGGGTAAACGACGATAAGAGTGAACAAATAGCATATTTCAATAATGAGTATGTCTTGATAACAATAACCGACATGAAGAGAATAGTACTTGGGGAAACCTTGGAAGATGCGAAAGAAAAATTAAAAGAGATTGGTAGATATGATATCTATAAAGAAATAAAAAAAGAGCCATAAGGCCCTTTTATATGAAGAAAACCTTAGGAGTAATCTTTACAAACTGTGGAACAGAATGGCATCAGGTAGCTATTTTCCAATGGAAAGATACGGTTGCTCGGAATAACCTACAATTACCAATCTCTCATGAATAAATTTATGCTAAAAAAACTAGGGGGGCTGTCTTAAATTTTTATTTTGAGACAGCCCCCTAGTTTTGTGAACTTTTTTTTATTTATGATGTCACTATATAATAAAAGGCGGGTGTTAGTAGCGGGAGATGTTTTTGTTACTGTTAAACAGGAATCGGCAGTTGCAGTATTAACGCAAGATGAGGCGGTTCATGGTCCATCTGCTTATTTTACAACAGATTGGCATGCGGCCAAAGGCATCAGTCAAACTTCTTAATTCGCTCCAACCATCTATTGATGTACCAGGACATGGAGTACCAATGCATGGGACACAGTTGAAAAAAAAGGCAGTTAGATGCTTTGTCAGATCATTTTGGAGAAATAGCTATTCCATGATCAAGGATATGAAATAGAAATCTACTATAGGAGTATATACATTCCGATAGTAGATTTTTATATTTATCCCTCAAATCTATCCTTAGTTGGATCGCAGTCGGGCATGTTTACATGCTGTACTTGTTATTTCCATGATTTGCTTTCGGCTCAGTTTCTACAACTCCTGCCAGATATATTTGTAAACTAGGCTGTAACGCATAATTTTCTTGGGTTGTGAGATCTATTTCTTAAAAATAATAAATTTACATTACTGTATTAAGGTTAGATTGCTAAGAGGAATAAGGGACAATAGAAACTTGTAATGTGTATGATAAATTGATAACCGCCTAATAAAATTTTAAACTTGGAAAATACTAAGACGAGGATTAAAAGGAGGTATTTATTATGAGCGAAAATCGTTCAAAAGAAAAGTTTCAAGCAAATCCCATTGAGCGACATGAGACTGCGGCTTGGCGCGGACATATCGAAAAAATGAAGCCCGAGTCAAATGTTCCTGTTCCCAGCGAGGAGTCCGTGGCTGAGGCCAGGGAATGGGTAAATACGAATTCCTTATCGTAACTTACTGAAGTAAAAAGCAGGGGTGCCTCACATCTGAGACACCCCTGCTTTTTTTAATATTGCATTTCTGCGAGACGCTTTAAGGTACGATATTTTTCTTGGGCATGTTTTTCTGCAGTTGCAAACATCCCATCCGCAATTTCCGGGAAGGTCGTCTTGAGTGAGGAGTAACGAATTTCGCCCTTTAAGAAATCTTGGAAGGAGGCTGTTGGTTCCTTGGAATCGAGTACAAAAGGATTCTTACCTTCATCTTTAAGACGAGGATCGTGACGCCAGAGATGCCAATATCCCGCTTCAACGGCCTTTTTCATCTCATAAATACTCGTGCCCATACCGGTTTTAATCCCATGGTTTACGCAAGAAGCATAGGCAATAATGAGGGACGGCCCTTTGTAGCTTTCCGCTTCGGTAATTGCTTTAAGGGTTTGATTCATATTGGCCCCCATGGCGATTTGGGCGACATAAACATAGCCATATGTTGTAGCCATAAGCCCGAGATCTTTTTTGCGAATTTTCTTCCCGGCCGCCGCGAATTTTGCAATAGCTGCTGTCGGCGTAGCCTTTGAGGCTTGACCGCCTGTGTTAGAATAAACCTCTGTATCCATAATGAAAATGTTTACATCATCTCCGCTGGCGATAACATGATCCAATCCGTTATAACCAATGTCGTAAGCAAAGCCATCCCCGCCAAGAATCCAGACCGAAGGTTTCACGAGATAATCTTTTCGGGCCATAATTTCTGACAAAATCGGGTTGCCGGACACGGTTTCCTTTTTCAACGCTTCAATTACGCGGTCTGCAGCTTTTCTAGACCCCGCACCATTGTCCATATTGTCAAGCCATTCCTGGAAGGAATGCTTCAAGTTTTCGTTGATCGAACTTTTTAAGCCTTGTTGCATGAGATCGGCAATTTTCTCGCGAATTTGTTTTGAGCCGAGATACATACCGTAGCCGAATTCGGCATTATCTTCGAAGAGAGGATTCATCCAGGCCGGTCCTTTTCCGTCGGCATTCGTTGTATAAGGAATGGAGGGAGAACTGCCGCCCCAGATGGAAGAACAGCCTGTAGCGTTGGCGATCAGCATACGATCGCCATATAATTGTGTGAGAAGTCTGATATAGGGAGTCTCACCGCAGCCGGGACAAGCTCCGTTAAATTCAAGGAGTGGCCGAGCAAGCTGGCTGCCAAAAAGAGTATTTTTATCCATTAAATCCGATTTTTCCGTTACCCTCATAGCATATTCCCAGTTTTCCGACTCCATCTCAATTTCATGGTCAGCCGGCTTCATAATAAGCGCTTTTCCCGGTGCCGGACATATATCGGCACAGTTGCCGCATCCGGTACAATCAAGGGGAGCAACTTGAATACGGTAATGATATCCTGCCAGTTTTTTGTTTTTGGGTTCCTTTGTCTTAAAAGTATCAGGAGCTTTTTCTCGTTCTTCATCATTTAAGAGGAAAGCTCGAACGGTCGCATGGGGGCATACATAGGCACATTGGTTACACTGAATACATTTATCAATTTGCCATTCAGGAAGATAAACGGCAATTCCTCTTTTTTCGTATTTTGTTGTACCAAGGGGATGCGTTCCGTCCTCCATGCCAACAAAGGCGCTGACTGGAAGGTCATCCCCTTCATGGCTAGCCATGGGACGTTGAATGTTTTTAACGAAATCAGGTTCGTCTTTTACAGGTAAATCTTCATCTTTAGCATCAGCCCAGGAGGTAGGAACTTTAACCTGGTGCAATCCATCAACGCCACGGTCGACAGCCTTTTGGTTCATTTCAACAATATTAGCGCCTTTTTTGCCGTACATTTTTTCGATGGAATCCTTTAGGTACTTAATGGATTCTTCGACGGGTATGACGTTCGCTAATTTAAAGAAAGCTGCCTGCATGACCATATTAATGCGTCCGCCCAGGCCGATGCTTTCGGCAATGGATATGGCATCTATGGTATAGAATTTGATATTGTTTTTCGCGATATAGCGTTTGAAGAGGGCTGGTATATGTTCTTCCAGTTCTTCTGGCCCCCAAGGGCAGTTAAGGACAAAACTACCATTCTTTTTGAGTCCTTTGAGTAGGTGATAATGATAAATGAATGACCGGTTGTGGCAGGCAATATAGTCGGCATCGGATACTAAATAGGAGGATTTGATTGGTTTTTTGCCAAAGCGTAAATGAGATATTGTTGTACCACCGGATTTTTTACTGTCGTATTCAAAGTATCCCTGTGCATAGAGGGCGGTATTGTCACCGATAATTTTGATCGCTGTTTTATTGGCGCCAACAGTACCATCAGACCCAAGACCCCAGAATTTACAACTAATCGTGCCTTCTGGCGTAGTATCTACCGACTCTTTTATCGGTAGTGAGGTGTGGGTGACATCGTCAACAATTCCTACTGTGAAGTGATCTTTAGGCTGGCTTTGTTTCAGATTCTCATAAACAGCGAGGATGTGACTGGGTGTGGTATCTTTCGATCCAAGGCCGTATCTCCCGCCAACTACCACTGGTTTTACAGTCTCATGATTAAACATCTGGAGCAAATCAAGATAGAGCGGTTCACCAGTTGCTCCAGGTTCTTTGGTGCGGTCCAAAACAGCAATCTTCTTCACAGACTTAGGCAAAACCGCAAAGAAATATTTCTTAGAAAACGGACGGTATAAGTGAACTTTGAGCAGTCCAACTTTTTCGCCTTTTGCCTGCAGGTAATCGATAGTTTCTTCCGTTGTGTTGCAAACTGAACCCATGGCCACGATTATGTTCTCGGCTTCAGGATCCCCGTAGTACTCGAAGGGGTGGTATTCACGCCCAGTAATTTTCTTAAATTCTTGGAAGTAGTTTTCCACAATATCAGGAATCGCTTCGATAAAAGGATTAGAAGCCTCGCGATTTTGGAAATAAATATCAGGGTTTTCAGCAGTGCCCCTTAATACGGGGTGCTCGGGATTCAAGGCCCGGTTTCTAAATTCTTCAATTGCTTTATGATCGACAAGTTTCGCAATCGCGTCAGCGGGTGTGACTTCAATTTTCTGGATTTCATGAGATGTTCTAAATCCGTCAAAGAAATGTAAGAACGGTACCCTGGACTTGATTGCGGAAAGATGCGCAATATAACCAAGATCCATAGCTTCTTGAACATCGTTAGAGCAAAGTAAGGTAAAACCGGTTTGCCGGCAGGCGTTAATATCTTGGTGATCGCCGAAAATTGACAAAGCATGCGATGCTAGGGCACGGGCGGTTACATGAAAAACTGCCGGTACCAAATTACCCGCCATTTTATACATTTCAGGAACCATCAAGAGTAACCCTTGGGAAGACGTATACGTTGTTGTGAGAGCTCCTGCCTGAAGTGAGCCATGAACTGCTGCTGAGGCACCTGACTCAGATTGCATCTCTACGACTTTTACAGGTTGGTCAAACAAGTTCTTTTTGCCGTGAGCTGATGCTTCATCAACCCCTTCGGCCATCGGTGATGAGGGTGTAATCGGAAAAATGATTGCAACCTCAGTAAGGGCGTAAGAGGCTTCAGCAGCCGCTTGATTGCCATCCATTGTTTTCATTTTTTTTGCCATACTAGAGCCACCTTTGTTACAAGAATATTTCCTGTTTAGTATTTGAAGTTTACGGGTCTTCATACATATGATTTGTACTCAGACGGTAATTGTGAAATCTTAAATAATTTTATATAGGTGAGATATTGAATGCCCCATTTATAGGGCTCTTCGTCCTATCAAGAATCGGATAAGCTTAACGGCTGAAAACCAGCCAAGTAGCTAATGATACAAGCAACCAGAAAGATTACGTCTTATCTGCTTTGCCTTTATCCGATGACTAAGGTGCTCATATGATATAATAACGAAAATAACAACCAAAATAGAAACAAAAACGAGAATAAAAGGTCAAATTTCTTGTAAGGGTTACTATAATATGCTATTTCATTTAAATGAACTTATGGATACAATAATAAGGTGATCTTGTGGAGAATATTTGGTAATGATAAGATATTAACTTTGATAGACAGCTAAACAACTAGAAAGAATGCGAAAAACTAGCCCCCCAAGGGGGCTAGAAAGAAGTTACTAGACGATGAGAAATCGTCAACGTCAATAGTAATATGCTCGATAAGTAAGGTTTAGATACATTAGAGCGTAAAAGTAATGGAGTTAGGTGACGGTTCGAAACCATTGAAAAAGTCACTCTTTTTTTCAAAATCCTTCATTGTGCTGGATAATTTGACTCTCAAAATTGAGTTTTGAGACATTTTTTCTGTCTTAAGATAGATTTACTAGCCTTGAAATAGCATTCAAAATAGTTTTTCAGTGGTTTCTGACAGTTCTTTGACTCATAATACTCGCAGTTATACCCGATACGGAGAACCGTATCACTGGTAACGGTGAAAAAGTGCAATAAAAACACAGACTATCCATTAGTGGAGTAGAACTGTGTCTTTCTTAATTATAAGCACTAAAGCCAACCGAAGGCCTACAAACCTTACAAGCCACATATCCCGCATCAACAGCCTCATCACGACTATCATAGAACACCTTATGGCCTGGCGACACCATCCTCACATAGCGTAATGAATTTTCTTATAATAGAGTGTACAACAAAGAACTTTAAATCTCCATATATAAATATAAAAGGCTAACAGATTAATCTGTTAGCTCTGTACTGATCTACGCTACAGCCAACGCTGATCATTACATACCTATGCAATCTTTCGACTACCACAAGCACTACACAACCGACACTGGCCTTTCCTCGACTGCCACAGATCTCTCCGGTCGCACTATGGCAGGAAGGGTTATATTATAGAATGGCACTGGAAAAGAATAAGTATATGTAAATATCCACCAATCTATATCTTTAGATGGATGCTTCTGTTGGTGTTTTATATTATAATAAATAGGATAATTTTAATGTATAGTTGTCCTTAAAATCAAACGAGAAAAGAGGAATAACCAATGGTAAAAATGAACAGCAAGCAACTTATGAATATCTTTCTAACAACCTTCGTACTCTTCAGTATAATCACCATTACTAATACCAGCACCACCTATGCTGCTGCATTTCCAGTTGGAATAGTGAACTATCGGCTTCTAGTCGAACAGCATCCCGATTCAGCAAAAGCCCAAACAGCGATGAACGATGCTATTGCGCAAGCAAAAACCAACTTTGACACCAAATCAGTTAACATGAACGATCAAGAAAAACAATCATACTATCAGCAACTACAACAAGGTCTTCAAATTAAGCAGCAGAATCTTTTAGAAACTATTCAAAATAAAGTAAACGATGCTGTTAAAGCCGTGGCGAAGTCTAAAGGTGTAACTATTGTCGTAGACACAGGCGCTGCAGTCTATGGCGGACAGGATATAACTGATGATGTAATGAAAAAGATCGTGGCAAAGTAAAGCGTTATCCAACTAATAAAGAGGTCAACGGACAAAAATTGAACCGCCCCCTGTCAAGTAGACAGTAGAAAAAATAAAAAGGTTATGTATCGCCAATCATGTTTTCGTGATTGGCGATATTTTTATGCAACGGATTTTGTGAGAAACACTCTGTATTCCAATGGTGTCATACATCTAAGTCGTTTCTGGTATCTGCCGTTGTTGTAATACTCTATATAATCAATAATTGCTTGCTCAAGCTCAGTGTATGACTGAAATTTCTTTAGATAATACATTTCCGATTTCAGCATTCCCCAGAAGGCTTCCATTGGTCCATTGTCTATGCAACGGGCTACTCGTGACATGCTTTGTGTCATTTGAGCATCTTCTAGTTTTTTCTTAAAAGCTTTTGATGTATATTGAAAGCCACGATCACTGTGAAAGATTGGTCTGGCATCTGGATACGCTAAATGAGCCATGTCAAAGGTCTTGAATACAAGTTCGTTATTATTCGAACATCCAAAAACAAAAGCCACAATACTTTTATCCGCCAGATCCAAAACAGCACTCAAATACGCCTTCTTGTCCAATCCGTACTTCATCTCAGTTACATCAGTAAGCCATTTTTCCCCAAATGAAACTGCATGAAATTCCCTGTTTAAAATATTTTCAGCCGTGATTTCAGGAGTAGATTTTTGATAGCTTTTTCTCTTTTTGCGACAGACAGAATACAAATGAAGAATATGCATAAGACGATAAACCCGCTTATAATTTATATGGAAAGGACTTTCTCTGTTGATCTTAATAGTCATTTGCCGATAGCCGAGAATGCCATTCTTTTCTTCATAAGCATTTTTAATAAGTGGTAACAGCATCTTGTTAAATAGCTCATTTTTGCTTTCTTTGCGGTGTAACCATTTATAATAGGAGGAACGTGCTATGCCTCCTAATGTACATAATGCTACGATGGAATAATTTTCTGCAGCATGAAGCTGCTTAATTACAGTATAGATGCTCTCATTACGGACTTGGCTTAGAACCGCCTCCTTTCGATTTCGTCGAGTTTTTTAGGAAATCATTCTCCATCTGCAGTCTTCGGTTTTGGGCTTCCAGCAAAGTATTTTTTGCATGTAATTTTTCTAGGTCAGACATTTCGTTTTCCGGTCTTCTTCTGCCGCGTTTATCCTGCAGAGATTCAACACCCTTTTGCTCATACTTATTCAACCATGAATATACTTGTTGATACGATACTTGGAATTTTTGTGCTGTCTCCATATAATTGTTCTGATGCTCAATGCAATATTTGACGATTTCGATTCGTTCATCATAAGATGTTCTTCGTCCTTTGGTCATGGTAATACGTCCTCCGGTTCCAGAAGTTTTTAGCTGTTCATGACCATTATACTTTAAAATCCATTTTTGAAGTTGCGTGCGTGAACGAATACCATATTTTTTGCAGATTCCTGACAGAGAGTCTACCCCAGATAGATAATCTTGTACAGCGACTCTCTTAAGCTCTGCTGCATATTTGCTGTTTTGAGATTTTGATAGAAGACCCGCTTCTCCAAGTGACTGATAAATACGAACCCATTGTAAAAAGGCAGTAGCATTAACATGAAGGCTTTCTGCGATATGTCTTGCAGAGTCCTCACCTGACAAGTATCTCTGAACCCAATAAATTTTTTCTGATGGAATGAGCTTTTCCATAGTTACTGAAAGCAAGTGCACCAGTGCTAGCAATAGAATAGGTAAACCTCAACCTTCGAATAAGGGTTGAGGTTTACCTATTTTTGATAATTATTACACTAGTTCCATTTGGTTACTTGATGAACTCAACCTCTCCCGATTCAAGATGATACTTGGCTCCTAGAAATTTTACACCTTCAACATGAGTGATTACATGATCGCTATTTAAAGAAGCCACCATGTTGATTATGTTAGCGTCAGTTGTGGCTTCGTATACATTATCAGAGTGCTTTGCTTTGGCTGCTGCAACAGCAGGTTGGATTTTGTCTGCAATTACTTTGATGTTGGGAGGCAATTCGCCACCATCAACCGTTGCCTTCACGGCACCACATTTTTCGTGACCTAATACAACAATTAGCTTGGCACCAAGATGCTCTACAGCATATTCGACACTTCCTAACTCAATGGCATCAAGGACGTTGCCAGCTACACGCACGACGAAGAGTTCCCCCAAACCTTGATCGAAAAGGAGTTCTGGTGCAACACGAGAGTCAGAGCAACTTACAATCACGGCAAAGGGATGCTGACCTTTGGTCAATTCGATTCGTCTGGTTTTGCCAATTTCGCGGTCAGCATACTTCTCGGAGAGGAAACGCTTATTGCCGTCAATTAACATTTTTTCCGCAACCTCAGCTGAGATGGAGGGTGCCGATGAGGAAGCTAGGACGGGAGTAATGAGAAATATAGTGATGAGAAGAGTAAATAGGATAGATAGGTACGGTTTGCGCATAGTTTCGATAACTCCTTTAGTAATATTTGGTGTTAGTGTTGCTTCGACAATTCACAAGGGCATTCCTGCCATCAAAGCGGCAATGTTCAATATAGTACTAATTAGCTGTTTGACCCAATACAACTGTTGTAGTGGATAAACCTGAACGACCGGTGCCGATACAACAGCTTTGCAGTGGATCGAACTGGGTAGGAATACACTTGATTGCCTATTTTGCTCTATAAAAGTATTATATTTCTCTAAATGGACCTGTTCCTAGCTTTTTATTTATTGACCAACCATCACAGGTGTATTTTCCATCTAAGATTGATGCATAAGACACCGATAAGAAAAAAGAAATAAATAATCTATATCAATTTATTTTTAATCGAGTTAAAGAATTAGACGGTAAAATCCAAGTCATATTGTTGATCATGCTAATTTGAATAATGAGGAGTTTCAAAAAGCCGTGATAGAGAAATGGTGGGATGGTAAGAAGTTGATTCCTAATAATTGGTATAAGTAAAGCTGAATTATGGAAAAAGATATAGATTTTTGTGTGAATATTTATGAAAATCTTCCATAAGTTTAAGCCTTCCGACATTTGTCGGAAGGCTTTGATGATTAGTATATTATGAAGTTTTTTAAGAGCTCAATAGTAATAAATTATATTTAAAAATATCATAAACTAGAGAAAGGGGGGCATGAACGTTGTTCTCCTGCCGTTGCCCTAGTTTACTACTTCCTATACCAACCAACCCCACAATTCCTTCCTCCCTAACATACCTACCAAGATCATTATCATATTCAACCCGGCAAGCTTCTTCATCAAACAGCAGCTGCCACGCAAACTCATTAGCCTCTCGTTTAAAGCGACCAGGAGAGAAGAAAGTATGTTTATCATGAAGTAGTAGCCCCAGCCTTTGTGGAATAAGGCATGCCTTTAGTGCCATGTCCATTAAAGTAACATTTATATTTAAGATTGGGTGGGGTGAGAAGTAGCATTGTAATGGCGAAAGAATTCCTGCCTGATTTTTGTGGAAATTGGGCAGGAATTCTTGTATTATATGGTAAATATAGATGATATAAAAGATGTTTATAACCTTGAATTTATGGGGAAACAACTAACTGATATAAGATATGTTATTGATTTAACCCCAACGATGTGATTGGAGTTAATTGTGATGTGTATAAAGTGAATTATTTAAGGTTAAAAGCATGTCTAACAATTTGAGAATATATGTAAATTTATTAGCTGAATGCACCAGCAACTCCCGAAACATGCTGCCATAATCAAATTAAGCTTAAATAATGTCTAATTTGCGATCATGAGGACGTTTTCAAAAAATCAACGAGAGAGCATTAATTATTATGGGAGGTTTATTATGAAAGTTACCGATTTAACACATATTATTCATTCGGATATGCCAGTTTTTCCAGGAACTGAACAGCCAATTTTTGAAAAAGCAAATACATTGGGAAATGATGGTTTTCATGAGGCGAAAATAACTATGTACTCACATACAGGTACACATATAGATGCACCTGCACATATGTTGAGTAATGGACCTTATTTAGATAATTTTAATATAGAACATTTTATTGGAGATGCTACTATTCTCGATTTTTCAGATAGAAAAATGAAATTAATAGATGTTGATAGTTTAAAGTCCTATGAGGAAAAAATAAAAAATGTTGAGTTCATTATAATAAAAACAGGATGGAGTAAATACTGGGGTGATAAAAAGTACTATGAAGATTTTCCTTCTTTGAGTGAAGAATCAGCCAAATGGTTGTCAGAATTTAATTTAAAGGGCATTGGCATTGACGCAATTTCAATTGATGATA
Organism: Pelosinus fermentans JBW45; assembly: GCF_000271665.2. Classification (GTDB taxonomy): domain Bacteria; phylum Bacillota; class Negativicutes; order DSM-13327; family DSM-13327; genus Pelosinus; species Pelosinus baikalensis. The sequence continues at coordinate 2,456,066 of NZ_CP010978.1, forward strand.
TAGAATCAACCACGTTTGCAGTTCATAAAATATTAATGCCGAAGAACATCATAATTATTGAGAATCTAACAAATTTAGATTCCATTAGCAAGGAATATTTTATTTTAAGTATTATGCCACTGAAACATAAAAATGCTGATGGTTCACCAGTACGGGCTATTTCCATAGAAAATATATAGCAAACTTAGGTCACAATATAATTGGCAGGGCTTTTTGATGCAGAAAATCAAGGTGCAATGGAATTAGGATTGATCTGTTGGTTTAATTGACTTATTTGATGTGAAATAAACTTCGTCGTTATACCCTGATACGCAGAACCGTATCATTTATAACGGCGAAAAATGGCATCAACCTTTACAAATTGCGGGGTTGAGGTTTTATTTTTTAGCGACTTACTAGAGTTGATAGTGGCAACTCAACTGTTAGTTGGATTTATTGGATGTATCTGCAACTGCTGTTTGGTGGATTTTATCATCAAGCGAAGATACAATGATATTGTCAGTACTGATATTATTGAAGAGGAAGATTACTAATGCTTAATGACAACGAGATTGGGTAACGCATTGCCCTGTTACGGAAAGAAAGAGGATATCGCAGGAACAAATCAGCCTCATTTTGAATGTTACCCCGCTTTGCCAGATACATCTTTGATTAACGCTCACTTGATCTTTGTTGAAAAAACGTTCATCAAGGCTGCGCCAGACTGGGAAAAAAATGAATTTTTCTATATATCTGGTGATTTGGCTAGGTATTATGATTGGGAAATTATTCAGTGTGAGGAACGGATTATAGACTGCAATTCGGCAGGTATACCACATCAACATGTGGTGAATTACATAATCGCTAGAAAAAATTAGAAAGTGATAATGAGGATTTCGAAAAAAAGCTAACAAAAATACCCGTTAGCTTTTAGAAAGAGCCCATAATCAATCTACACTACGGCTAATACCGAGCATTCACAACCGACACTGACCTTTGCTCAACTGCCTTATAAAACAATACCAAGGTTGGGTTGAGGCTAGAATGACAGTTAGGTACTAGATAGATGTTTAAGATTAATCGAGGAGAACCGTATCATTTATAATGCCTAAAAACCTCTGATAAAATATTGTATAAATTTGGCGGATCAGCGGAAGAAGATATAGACCTGAACTGCGAAGAGGATGGTCTACCTGTCACCCTAGTGCTCAATAGTGGTTTGAAAATTATAATGCACTTATCCAAGGAATATGACGGAATGCCTCATGGAAGAACTTAAGCGTCCAAGTCGATTTTCGCGGAGTATATGTGCCAAGTTTGTCGAGGGTGAATTCGTAGCAATTGATATGCAGGAGGTTGTGGCTATGAGTGTGTCTGGTCTAGCAGATATTGAATGGGGAAAGCCGAGAGTATTGCAAACTCAAAGTGCTTTCACTAGCGAATAGGAACGCTATCGTATTGAATGTGCCAATAAGACATAAGATATACGCGGAAGGAGTAAGCATGGCTAAATTTTAATCAATCTGAGTCCTTCCTCACTGACATAACTCTATTATGCATACCTAGGTATAATGATAAGCGTGGTTTGATTGCTACTGGTAGTGGACGTTCACATGTTTTGAAGCAACCTGACTTTGTTCTATGCTAGTAAACCAGTAGAGAAGTCCTCTGGCCACAGTTCCAACTAAGAAGAAAAGCAAAAAGTGAAAGAACCAGTTCCATTTATATAGTTGGAAAATACCTAGTAGGGAATATAAAGGCAAGATACCAAAAACTATAACTGCACAACCGATACCATTCCATAGAAAGAAATTTTTCCATGAAGAAGTATATTGGAATACTAGCATATACATTATTGGTCCCAAGAAATCCAATGTTGGTAAGATACGCTTGCCGACAGTCTTCCAACCTCATAAATATCATACGGCATATAAATCAACCCCATCAAAATTACTTATGTTTAAGTGTTGGTTTATTTCACGATAACTATTCAATAAAATGGAGGCTGACAGTATGAAAGCAATAACGATTCTGCAGCCGTGGGCGAGTTTATTCGCCTGCGGTGCAAAACAGATAGAGACCGCGAATGTGGACCCAAAGTTAAGTATTGGGAAAAGAAAGAAGGGTATAGTATAAAAAAGGATCAGCGTATGCTGATCTCAGGTAGGAGGATGGTAGGGATGATTAGTACTTTTCGATCCAAAATTATTATTAGTTTTTTTATTGTTGTGTCCTTTAGCCTTCTTCAAACTAAAAGCATCGTTAGCCTTATTTACTTTTTTCTGCCCCACAAGTATCACCTCTAAATTATTATTTATAGATGTGCTAAATTAAAATCAAGAAGGATGATATATATTATCTAACGTCAAAATAACATATATCATCCTAGCTCATATAGACTAGATGTTAAGATTATATAAGGTTTACTGTGAAACTTCTGGAAAGGCTGAGGATGAGCGGAGGTATCGCATTTTATAGGTAGTTTATCTCGATGGCGAAAAAATATCGAGCATATGTGAGCGTGAAGGAATTGATGAAAGCACTTACTATCGTGACGTGCGAAAAGCTAAGTGCTTTAATATTCGGCATTGACGGCATTTCCTAGATGAGAAAAACATGACAGTGACATGCGAGTTTTATCGAACCTCTTACAAGTGTAGGTGGGTTTTTATATTAATGTTATTATAATTTTGGCTCAATATTGCTGCTTTTTACATATTGTATAGTAAATATGTAAAAAAGGAGAATTCAGTGTGGATATATTTTGTTGTGAAGTAAAACCTTATGAGTGCTTGAATATGAAGCGCGTTCAATTCTGGCTTAGAATTATGAAAGAACATTCTTTATTTATGAAACTTGGTTTTGCCTGCTCCGATGTTGAACTTATACGACAAGCGGAAGAATTTTATAATGTTTTTGAAGGTTTTGAAAAACAATCATGTAAGATAAAGCGTGATGAAGAATTTATGAATTTTGTCTGTAGGATTATGGTTGCAGTTAAAAATATCTTTTCTTTTAAACGTCATGTATTGCATCTAATTATTGAGTGTGAAATTGGAGGCTACAATTATCCCTTATTAATAGATCATATTTCACGCGAAGCTATGTATTTTTTGAAGCTTCTACAAAAAATACAAGACGGTGAAATGGATAGCCCAGTTGATTCTATTGTTAGTGACAATGTTTTTTGGCTTAGACATATGGCTGATCATGCAAGGTTTATTGCTGGTTTACTTGATCCATCCGAACGAGGTTTGGTTGAGCAGGCTAATGCCTTTGCGGTTCAATTTGAACAGTTGCAGCTTCAGGCTCGCGATCTAGATAGTATGTTATGGCAATTCCGTCCCAATAATGATCTTATTAGATTTGAGATGGATGCAACTAAAGCAACGATTCAAATTCGCGATTTTAAAAAAGCAGCTCGAGATTTAATTTCATCTTGTAAAATAGTCTCCTTGATCCCTCCATTATTAGCTGATCATGTTTTGCGTGAAGCTGAATATTTTTTAGAAGTTCTTGAACAAATAAAAGATGAAATTCATAATATTGATGAACCAATAATTATGTGTGATTATTAGTGTATAATAGAGATTTTAGAGCGTCCTATGGGCCGCTTTAATAATAAAAAAATAAACCACGTCTTGGTGGAAACGTGGTTTACAAGAGGAAACGGTTTGGCGGATTAGTTTAGAAAAATTAACAACCAGAGGAACAATCGTTATTATCGAAGCAGAAAAACAACAAGATAATAATTATAATAATAATGCAGCCGGAACCGCCGAAGCCATTGCGACCGCCTCCAAAACCTAAACCCATAAGTATTCCTCCTTTATCGTCAATTAATATATTGTATGATAGCTAAACAGAAGAGGTGAGTATCATGTAAAGATAAACGGTCGTCGGATGAAATATAGATTGGTAGCTGTTGCTAATTTTACGTAGGAATTACCTTTGGAATACCTTTATAATTCGCGTCACAGTTCACTTAATACAGGCTATATGTAAAGATAGGACTGTTTTGAGGCGTAATTCTAAGAAGTCAAATAAAAATTAGCATTAAGCAGGCCACAAGTATACATTGCAAACCCCTTGACTTTAAAGGCGTAGTAAGTGATTAATGTAACAACGCTAAACGAAAAGGGGGATAATGCAGATGGATAGAAGAGTTAAAGATTTAATGGGATATATGATGTATGACATCTTCGATAGTATAAATAATGCTGATATTATAACTAAAGACGGTGGATTTATTGTGAAGCTTCCCGATGGTAGTGAATATCTTTTAGGTTAGGGCGTGTCGCAAAACGTTTTTTGAAAAAACGCAATGCGACACGCCTTTTTTGAGCAAAAAGGAAGGAAAAACAGTAGGAAGAATGAAAAAAAGGAGACAAGAGCCAGTTTATGGACACAACAAAATAGAGGAAGCCTCTTCCCCTAAGAAAAACTCGATATGAATTGGTCAGGATGCTTTTGGAATATGCAAGTAGGTCCCACACCGGTCGCTTTGGATTTTGTTATGGAGCTTGTTTACGTTATACCCCATGCATAGTAATAGAAACTCGGTTTGCACCTTTACGCGGCCCCTCATCAGAAATCGCCGAAATCCCATGTCCTGTTTGAGCACCCCGAAAGCTCCCTCCACCTGAATGGAGCGGTTCATCCGAAGCATAACACCCTCCTCACCCTTGATACGTGCCTGCATTTCTTCACGTTGACGCAAAAAGGTTTTGGATACATACAGGTTCTTGCTTCGTTCTTCGAGGGGAGTCTTGCTCGCTCCCTTGATGCATTGGGCCTTATGCGGACAGCCGGCACAATCTGGACAGGTGTATACGGTTGTCACGATGGGATATCCGGCCTTAGATCGGGTCTTTTTTTCATAAGCTGCCTGGATCGGGCGCCCCATGTGACATAGGTAGCTATCGGTCTTTGCATTGTAGTGCATGTTCTCTCGCTTGCCGATGTCTGCCCTATATTTCTTCGTCTTGGCCTTCTCATAATTCGCGGGCTTTATAAATGCGATTTGGTTGTTTTGCTCGCACCATGTGTAATTTTCCTCACTCTCAAAGCCCGCATCCGCTACGGGTTTTGTATACCCCAGTCCCTTGAGCGTCTCCAACATCGGGATCAACATTTGGCTGTCGCTTCGGTCCTGACCGATCATTGTGGATACTATATATTCCGCGTCCACCGCCAGTATCGCGTTGTAGCCCGGTTTAAGCTGACCATTTTTCATATGATCTTCTTTCATCCGCATGAAGGTGGCGTCTCTGTCCGTCTTGGAAAAGCTGTTGCGTTCTCCAAAGCTATGATTATAGTCATTATACTTTTTCTGCCGAGCAAGGTATTGGTCTACCGTTTGAAGCGCCCGCTGCAGCGAAGTCTTACGCTGTCCTTTGCCGTGAACAAAAACAATACGGCGTTCAGCTTGCAGTGCTTTTAGCCGTTTGCGCAGCTTTTTTAGGTCTTTGGGCTTTATCACCTGGCCGACATAAAAGCGAATCCCAAACTCCGCTGCTAGCGCCGGCAACTCTTCTTTCATCTTCTTCTGCATCTTCTCTTCATTTTTTTGCGTCGATTTCTTCCAGACAAAGCTGTATCGGTTCGCATTGGCCTCCAATTTGGTTCCGTCTATGAAAACGCTTGACAGCGACAGTTCTCCCGCATCGGTCAACAGTTGCACAAGCTGGGCAAACAGATCGTCCACGACCTCTGCCAGCCGTTCGCTGCGAAACCGTGCGATCGTCGCGTGATCTGGTGCTTTTCTCCGGCCTAGCAGATACATGAAGTTGACGTCCCGCCGGCATGCCTGCTCGAGCTTGCGGCTCGAATAGATGCCGTTCATGTATCCATATACAAGTATCTTGAACAGACATTTCGGTGACATCTCGATTCTCCCCATTCGGGAGTACGCAGCGTACAATTTGCTGTAATTCATCCTTTCTAGCACCGCGTTGAGCAACCGCACCGAATCATCTGCCGGAATCATTTCGCCAATGTCCATCGGTATTACTAGTTGATATACATTTGAGTCTACTGTATAATCTAGTTGTAATTTCTTAGATTTCACAAACTTGATTTTACAACAAAAGACGGCTTCCAGCTACTGCTGGTTGCCGTCTTTTGTTTTTTAGGGTTGTCTTAGCGCGACAGCCCCTTTACATATGTATTATGCGAGCAGCAAGCATAGGACAAAAACGTCCTGCAGAATAAGTTAGACCTTAGTAATCAAAACGCTGAGATGTCAACTTTATAAATAAGGCTCAAACAGGCCAGGTGCAACCGATTAATCATTTTGAATGTTCTTGTGGTGCTGAGTATTTATTCGAGAGCCATACCAATTGCGTGAAGAAATGCACCAGCGAGCAGCCCTATCACCCCAAAATCGAGGGAATTAAACATGGCACCAGATTTAAGAAATATCAAGAATATTGGTCGTGATTATAAAGATCATGCAGGCTATTGGTGTAATGAGAATGGCTATGCAACGTACAGAAGCAGAATATACAGTATTTAGTAGCCTGATAGGGCGGATGGTCAAGGAGTCCCTCATGCTTCTAGTGAGAGGATTGTCACTGGAGCGCTAGACGTCGTCAGAGATGGCAACAGTACTAGTGGAGTGGCATTGCAAGGGCGGGTTGAAGCAAAGAGCCGTAGAGGAAGAGGGGACTTTGAAATGAAACAGTTTATTCTTGCGTTGGTCATAGTTACAATGCAATATACAGTAAACTCTGGTGACACGCTGCAGTCTATTGTTGAGCAGTACTGCCAAGGTGATGATCCTTGGCAGGTGGCTGAATTTCGTGAGGGGATCCGGAAGCTGAATTACGATGTGATTGGTGAGGGCGAAGTTTGGACGGGGGTGGGAGTAAATTAAAATGGCTGCTCTAAAAAGAACAGCCAAACATTCTTGGGCGACTAAGTATCGGGGATTGATAGCAATTCATGCAGGAAAGCAATGGCCGGATATCGTCAAAGACCAAAATAGGCAACAGCCAGAGTCAATCCATAAAGCGTTATGCTGGAAAGGTGGATTTAGTAAGTTTGCTGACTTGCCTTTAGGCTCTGTGATTGCAGTTGCAGACTTAATCGACTGCATAAAAGTCTCTGGACGAGTTTCACTAAAAATAATTGGTGAAAGACATAATATGCTGTTCTAGAAAATGGCATGAAGATTGAGGGGCATGAGTTTGACTTTGGCGATTTTACATATGGTCTTTATGCCTAGATGCTCGCTAACATTCGACAGATTGATCCAGTGCCAGCTAGGGGGAAACAACGAATTTGGGATTGGTAATAACCATGAATTCTATAATAAAAATCAGTTCTGTTGATTTTGATGGAGTAATTAATAGCTATACGATGGCAAGGTGCAAATTCATTCCTGACCCACCAGTAGAAGGCATTAAGGAAGCTATAACAGAAGTTCGTAGCACTATCGGGCGGTTGTTGTTTCTTCACGATGCTATAAGCCAGGAGGAATTGAAGCAATAAAGGCATGGCTGAAAAAATATGAGATACAAGTCGACGATGTAACGGATGAAAAACCGCCAGCAGTGGTTAGTTTTGATGTTAGGGCAATTACGTTTGATGGTAATACTACTGGACTGCTAGATAAAAGCAAGGTGTTTAAGCCTTGGAATAAACAATACACTAATAGGGCGGCATTGACCGCCCTATTAGTGTATTGATAACGTTGTGGGGGAAAGATAAGGAATTAATTAGTAAATTAGCGCAGAAGCGGCCGTAAATGCAACAATGAGTTATCTGGCACAACAGAGTCAGAAAAACATGACAGTGACATGCGAGTTAAGATGGGATAAAATGATATTAGTAAAATTTATAAATAATTACCTGAGAAGGATTTGCAGATTAATTTTCTGCCGCCTTTTCTTTTTATTTAGAGAATTATATATCCTGTAAAACAAGAGCTTGTCGATATTTGCTATAAGTTAATAATTTACTTTAACACTAAATTATGGTAAGTTAGGAGTGTAACCCTTATAAGATTATCTCTGAATTTATATTAGGAGGTGAGTGCATGGGGGAGTAGATTATGATAGGATACAACAAATACTAACAACAATCGCGACCTTCTTGGGAATACTAACAATGAGCATTGACTTTTATTCGAAAATAAGAAGTAAAAGAAGATCTACTACAAGACGGAGAACCCATATTTAGATACTAAAACCTTTGTGCTCTTTTTAGATAAAAAGACGTATGGTGAATCTGTATATGTCAATACTTAAAAAACTAGACTATTATTAAATAACGTGCATATTATTATGTTGGAGGTGTAGCTATGATCTTTTATTTAACCTTACTAAACTTAGTATTAATAGGGGTAAATACTCTAGTAACTACTTGGATCGTAAGTATGCCAAGTATTGTAGTTTCAATTATTATTATTACATTGGCTACTAAGAACTTATATAATAGGTACGTTAGTAATTAATTATGAAGATATATGTGCGCAAACATTCTAAATAGAGAGCACTGTATAGGTATCTAACCTTTAAAAGTGTGCTAGTATTATAAAAAGAAGTTTATAATTTTTTGAGGATCAATACTCTTTTTCTTATTAAGCATCCTTCGGGGTGCTTTTTATTGTATCTACTACTCATCATATAAAGGATAATATAAAAGTCTATTTGAGTAAAAAATATAAATTTCAGTTCATTAAGCATACGGCATCACTGGACAAATTTGTCTAGTTGATGCCATTTTTTATCAGCCAGGAGGTTTTACATGAAATGCTATACAGACTGCGCATATAACCAAGGTAATGAATGTACGCGCGATACATATCATACTAATTCTGCGCGTTGCAAGGATAGAACTCTCAAAAGTCCCAGGGGAAGTCCACAAGATAGCCTGTTATAAAATGAGCGCTTCGATGTCAACGATGCTATCCGAATTTGGAATGAGGTGGTGATGTGGCTCAAAAGCATGAGATTACCCAACGAGATTATATCCTTGGTATGCCATATAAAGAGATTGCTGCAAAATACGCCGTGTCGGTCGAAACCGTAAAATCTTGGAGAAAAAGGCATGGATGTTCCAGGGATAAAACAACTAAAAAAGGTGCCCCCATTGCACTTCTAAGACAGCAAAAAGGGTGCACCCCTAAAACTAAGGGTGAGCCGGAAGTTCCTGAAGAAGAATTATCAGATCAGGAACTTTTATTTTGCCACTATTATGTCGGCAGATGGAATGCAACACAGGCTGCCTTTAAAGCTGGATATGCCAGTAGAGGCAATAAAGCAAGCGCACGTTATAGGTAGTCGCCTACAAGCAAGGCCACGGGTGCAGGCGGAGTTAGACCGGCTTAAACAATTATTAACTCAAGAAGCACGTATCACAGCTTAGCATGTTCTGCAGCTATATATAAATATAGCCTGTGCAGATATTGGTGATTACGTGGAATTTGGAATGTACGAACGTCCTATGTTTGATGCTGAAGGTGTGGTAAAAGTTGATGGAAATGATCTGATTGGGAAAGATACTTTACTTCTACGAATCCCATCACAAGGATCGTGACCAATTTTGCTGTATTCATATCGATGCAGAGGAATGTGATCGAACCGATAAAGAAAAGATTGAGATGCTCAAGCATAAGTATGGCGCTGATAGCAATGCCGTTAAAGTACGGGTAAAAGGTTATTTCCCCGATAAGGACTAGATAATCCTGGCTTAGAATTATTCCAGTAACGTTCGGAGTACAAAATTAATAATATATAAACTTATTATTATAAAAGGTGATCATTACTCATGGGGTGAGCTCATGGAAATTGTCACATAGTTGTCATAATTATCCTTTATAGTATAAATAATACAATACATATATTGGAATATTGAAAATACTAAGAGGTGACTTATGGATAATAATAAAAAAAGAGAAAATGAATGGCACAATCATCCAGTTGTAATTTTTGCTGAAATACTAGTACTGTATACTGCCATTAACTCAATTATTGCACTATTTAATTTGTAATTACTTAATACCGTCTACCTTATTGGTTAGCGGTTTTTTGTTTATTTACTACCTTTATCCCGCGACATTTTCTGATATTTCACTAATAAAATATCCAATGCATGGCTTACCCTAATAACCTCTGGATCAGTCAGTAACTTTCCCTGAGATGTATTGTGTAGCTCTGTGCGTAACTTTTCAATCTTTTTTTAAGTTCACTTAATTCAGACACGCCTTTTCTCCTTCGCATTTTATTTTAGTTTTCCGCAAAGGAATGAAGTTATGGGGCGTGTAATTATTGGATACGGTTTTCATTTACCAGCATTTACAATTTGATTTTCGCCTACCAAAACCCTATAATTTAAACAAACATATGTTCGTTTAGGGGTGAGAATATGAATAAATACAAGGTATTTGTTGAGGTACTAGCAAAGCATGATACATACGGCAATGTCCGTCCATTATCAATAAAATGGGAAGACGGAAGAGTATTTGAGGTTGACCGTCTTATCGACGTGCGTCAAGCTACATCTTTAAAAGGTGGCGGTGTTGGTATACGATATACCTGTAAGATCATGGGCAAGCAGGTCTATTTATTTGACGATGAAGGTAAGTGGTTTGTTGAGAGAAAACAATAGCTCTCTAGCTTAATTACATAGGGAGCTATTGTTTACGTAAAAAATACTTTTAGATATTATTATCAATTGGGAATATCGTTATCATTTGAGCATCTATATATTTATGTAGTTCCTTATAAACTCCATCCATACGGGCATTATACTCTGGTCTAAAGAACGTAGATAAGAAATTTCTTTCTGAGCTCAGGCATGCACGGACACGCCTGGAAAAATCAGCAGACATACGGACTAGGCTATCTTGATTAGCAGGCAAAGAGAATCTAATGGTATCGATCTCCAAGCTTCTAATCATGTTCATGGCTACGCCTGAAGCCGTTCAAGCCAATAAGGACAGGTGGAGAATTAGAGACACTGCAGCTTAGAGTTTCGGAATATGACCGGCTGAAAATGGTGATTAACGATATCCTGATCCTAACGGTGATGGTTATGATATTACGGTGTTTATTTGGAGTGACTGGGATCGGTTTACGAAAGAAGTACAGGATTACGAAAGCAGCCTGAGGATTTGCAAGTTAAGTATGATTGCTTGCTAAGAGCAGTAAGGTTGCTCAGGAGAGTGGAGCAGCGAAAGAGGATCTAGACCTGAATTGCGAAGAAGACGGTTTACCCGTTACCCTATCGCTCAACAGAGGTTTGAAAATTAGAATGACCTTACCCAAGTATATGATGGAATGCCTCATGGAAGAAATTAAGCGTTCAAGTCGATTTTCGCGAATACTTCCACCAATGAGCAGGAGCAATATCGTATTGAATGCTCTTGTGGTGCTGAGTATTTTGCTAATATGTATAGCGGTTTGCCGGGGGGGGCGAACGAAAGGACGTTGCCGTGAGTGTCAAAGTACAGTATTTGCTGATCGGCAAGTGGACAAGATCCCTGATCCGAATGATGGTGTAGGAGCAAAGTTGCTGACGAATCGTATTTTGTGGAGAGCCATACCAATTGCGTGAAGAAAATGCACAGTGAGCAGCCCTATCACCCCAAAATCAAGGGAATTAAACGTGGCACCTGATCTAAGAAATATCAAGAATATTGGCCGTGATTATAAAGATCCATGCAGGCTATTAGTGTAATCGGTGGGAGTAAATTAAAATCGCTGCTTAAAAGAACAGCCATAAGAAGGAGGTTTTATAGAGTTTATATTACATAATATGATTTAGTTTAAACAATGTGACTAATTGTTATAAGAGCGTGATTGAATGGGAAAGAAAAATAGCCCTCCAATGGAGAGTCAAGAGAGAAATATGGAGAGATTATGCGACTAGGGAGGTCGCTAACCATAGCATGCCACTGTGAGGGAGGGGTAGTGGGAGTAAGGCATTGGGTAGCAGCAACTTTAATTTTCAAAAAAAACGTCGACGGAAAGGGAAGAACGGGAAGAATGGGAAAAAACCAAATCTACGTCTACGAAATCTACGTCTACCAAATCCACCAAATCCATCTGGATTTCCATCTTCGTCCATTAGTGCAGCATCGGCTGGTACACCACACATTGGACACTCGTCATGACGGCGGTCATCATACTCATTGCCACAGCCAGGACACACTTGGCAAATATCGTAAGAACAGTTCTGATAAATTCTGTGTTCAGTGATATGGTGTTCCAATACACCGTCTCTCACACCTATGCATAGGCTCACACCTAGGCATATAGGATTCCATTTATTATACCTCCAATAATTTTTTAGGTCTGTTATATTTTATGTATAATGATAGCAACATGTTACGTTTATTCTTTATTTAACCTTCAAAAGCAACATTATTTACGAACATATTCTTTAAAATAGGACGGTAGAAAAATTAAAGCAATTACTGTAAACCTAAGAGAAGAAAATAAATATATACGCGATCCTCTAAGGGATTACAGGCATAAGCCTAAATTGCCATATGGTGATTAAATGCGTAACTAGGAATGGCCGCTCTAAAAGAGCAGCCAGACTTAGAAGATAGACCTATATAGAAAAGGAGGTTTATTACATAATATGATTGCTTTTAAAATATGTGAAGGAAAATAGAAATTTGGAGCGGCGTAAGTATAAAAAAACGCCCTCCAACGGAGAGCCAAGAGAGAAATATGGAGAGATTATGCGACTAGGTCGCTAACAATAGTATGCCCCATATGTAGGGGTTATATACATGAGAGAGTGAGGGAGGGGGATTGAATAAGGGCAAATTAAAATGGCTGCTCTAAAAAGAACAGCCAAACATTTGGGAGCGTCACGTAAGAGGTGCCATACAATTTACATATAGTTCACCTATGGGATCTGGTAAATGGCGGGGTAAAAAATATTAAAATAATAATTACTCTTTCACTTTGAAAAAGTCATATTTTATATAAGCATATACTGCTACGACAAACAATATACCTCCTAAAATTAGATATATAGGTTGCTCTTCCATTTAGATACCTCCAATTTTTATAATTATTGCGTTCTCTCATTCTTAAGGGAATACCTGGTCGATCTTTCCAATTACGATCGAAATCGTGGTATCACCTCCTAATTCATATTGGCTAAGCCCTATACATAATATGTCATATGGTAAATAAGGGTGATAAATCCATTATTAATTATTATTAGATTTGGAGAGGGTATAGAAAAAATAGCCCTCTAAAGGAGAGCTAAAATAATCGGTCAAGCTGATATAGTTTGTTCATGAACTTCTGATACTTGAATGATAGAAGATCGTAAAAAATAGAAACTGGCGATGGTAGTAATACACGAGTCCATACAGTAAATCATCATTTATAACTTTATGAAATAATGCCATCCAAGCAAAACCCAGAACTGCTGGCAGCTATGAGGCATGAAAAAAGACTTCACTTTGCATATGACAGTCTAGATATTATATCAGAAGTCGCAAGAGGAATTGAATTATTAAGATCTGCTGGTATATTGATCCAGTACCAGCAACGGGAAAACAGCGATTATGGGAGTGGGAGGGGATCAATGACACTAAGTAATGATCTTATACAACAGATTAAAAAGGCGAAAGACCAGCTAGATTGCCTCGAGTTTGAGAACGTAGATTTTATCATACAAAACGGTGAAGTCACCCGAGTCGATATAGGCAGAGTATTCGTCTGGAGAAAAAAGAATAATTGGCTGACCGACGAACGGAAGACGACACTACCTGGTATTGCTAGGAGTGTCGGCATTTTATATTTGTGAGGGTAGAGGATATGGATAAGGAACAAATTATTAAGCTAGCAGCTGAAGCGGCCGTAAGCGCGGCTATGAATTACCTTGCACAGCAGAGGCTGAAGGAAAAGAAATCACGTCATGATAAACGGCTGAGGAATACGAAGTTATTGCTGGATAACTACAGCTTACTGCAAGATCATTGCGTCCAAAATGTCATCATGAGAGTGAGAAAGATTGGCATAAATGCCCATGGTGTGATCATGATTTCCATCATGACTGTAAGTGTCATCAATGTAGTCATGACTCTGTTGATATTATCGCTGTCAGGCGTCCTTTTAGGGCGCTTTTCTTTATGCAAAAAAAGAAACCACGTCTTGGTGGAAACGTGGTTTGCAAGAAGAAACGGTTTGGCGGATTAGTTTAGAAAAATTAACAACCAGAGGAACAATCGTTATTATCGAAGCAGAAAAGTAACAAGATAATAATTATAATAATAATGCAACCGGAACCGCCGAAGCCATTGCGACCGCCTCCAAAACCTAAACCCATAAGTATTCCTCCTTTATCGTCAATTAATATATTGTATGATAGCTAAACAGAAAAGGTGAGTATCATGTAAAGATAAACGTTCGCCAGATGAAATAAAGATTGATAGCTGTTGCTAATCTTACGTAGAAATTACCTTTAGAAAAGAATATTTTTTGAATTTATAATAAACCTTAGTAAAAGCCTGCATTGCGGGTCTTTTTTTATATGAAAATGAGATGATACAGTGAAATGCTATACAGACTGCGCTTACAACCAAGATAAAGAATCGCTCGCGTCACTGTCCACTTAATCAGGCTATATGTAAAGATAGGACTGTTTTAAGGCGTGATGCTAAGAGGTTAAATAAACAATTTCATTAAAGCAGGCCACAAGTATATATTGCAAACCCCTTGACTTTAAAGGCGTAGTAAGTGATTAATACAACAACGCTAAACGAAAAAGGGGATAATGCAGATGGATAGAAGAGTTAAAGATTTAATGGGACATATGATGTATGGCATCTTCGATAGTATAAATAATGCTGATATTATTGTGAAGCTTTCCGATAGTAGTGAATATCAAGTAGATATTACCAAGAGTAAATAAAATATAAAAAGGAGAATGTATGAGTGAATTTGCTATATCTGGCGTGCCAGTACATTGCGCTTACAATGTGGAAATCCGAGAAGCCTAAGACTGGGATAACTGCTAGAGTAAGAAAGCTATGGAGAACGTAAAGTGAATCACCGTAGGAATCGTTACGCTGGAGGAAGCGAAATAGGCTGAAACGCTTCGATCAAAATGGTGAGGAGTCAAGCAACGGCGAACTGTCAAAACAATGCGAATGGATAAAGAACTCCCGGTTTAAAGGTGGCTCCTAAGGCTTTTACAATATATATCATGCGGAATTGCCAAGGCAACAGTGAAGGGCGACAAGAACAAAGTCAAAAGATTACAATACTTACTAACCCATTCCTTTTGTGCAAAGTCCTATGCGGTAAAGAAAGTAACTTCGAATAAGGGGAAAAACACTTCTGGCATAGACAAAAAGCTATGGTCAACATCATCTTCAAAAATGAAAGCGGTACTAACACTCTCAGATAAGCACTACAAAGCAAAACCCTTTAGAAGAGTTTACATTGAAAAGAAAGGAAAAAATAAGAAACGACCGCTGGGAATTCCAACTATGTACGACAGAGCCATGCAGACACTGTATGCACTGGCACTCGAACCAGTAGCCGAAACGACAGGAGATCACATTTCTTTTGGTTTTCGTAAGGAAGAAGTGCTAAAGATGCCTGTGAACAGATATTTTGTGTATTAACAAGGAAATGTTCCCCTATCTGGATATTAGAAGGAGATATCAAAGGCTGCTTTGACAACATCAACCATGCTTGGCTACAAGACAATATACCAATGGATAAAAGAATTATGAAGCAGTTTTTGAAATCGGGATTTATATATCAAGGAAACCTCTTTCCTACAGTCTCAGGTTCACCACAAGGAGGAGCTATATCCAGTCTTTATGCAAATATGACGCTAGATGGTCTTGAAAAATTAATTCAGGATAAATACCATCGGAATTCAAAGGGTAAAATAGAAAACCACTATCGAGCAAAAGCCAAAGTAAATTTGGTGCGATATGCGCATGACTTTATCATTACCGCAAATACAAGAGAAATAGCGGAAGAACTCAAACAGATTGTCGGTCAATTCCTTAAAAATCGGGGATTAACTTTATCTGAAGAAAAGACAAGGATTACGCATATAGACGATGAACTCGACTTTCTTGGCTGGACATTTCGAAAATTCAAGGGAAAATTAATTGTCAAACCATCAAAGGACTCCATCAAAACCCTGACAAAGAAATGTGCTACTATCATTCTGAAAGAAGGAAAAGCAGATAGGCAATCAGAACTCATCCGAAGGTTAAATCAAGTGATTAGAGGGTGGACAAACTATCACAAACATGTTGTGGCAAGCCAAGCCTTTTCTTGCGTCAATAACACACTATATCTTTTATTACAACAATGGGCAAAACACCGGCACCCAAACAAAAGTAAATGGTGGAGATTAAACAACTATTGGTATGAAAAGAATGGGAAGAGATGGTTGTTCATGGCAGATGAGTACAGCCTTATAAACCTGAGAAGAATAAATATCATCCGTCACCCTAAATTGCAGATTTCTAAAAATCCCTTTATACATGAAGAGTATTTTGTGAAAAGGAAAATGAAACTAAAATCACTCGTTGCCGCCAGAAATGGTGAAGAAATGCTTGAGCCGTATGAGCGGGAAACTCTCACGTACGGTTGTGCGTCCAGATAAGGCTGGCGTGTTCAGCAGGAGTTAGTCCTGCCGGGGTAAAAGTCAGGACCCCGTAGCTTGGATAGCAGGGTGGCGGGAAACCAAGACTCTGAAGCCTATCGACAACCGTTTCCGAGGGAAACGTGCGAGTGATCGGGCCGTAATGAAGATGAACGTAAATGTGGCCTCGAAAGTGAAGAAATCCGAAGGTCGAGCCCGCAACCGTGAGGGTGAAGGTAGCATGGGTAACCGAATTCTGACTGATACGGTTATACCACTTTGGCGGGGTGGAAGCGACGGCACGGTAACAAGGACATGCTAAGCAACTGGAGAAGCCCTCCTCGTCCCGGTGCGAAATCACTGGAGCAAGGTAGGCCTTATAACCGGAAAACCCGGGAAGTGGGCTGAAGGCGAGAGGGTGGCGGATGGGTTCGTACTAGCTAAGAAGCCAGGTAATGCTGGTGGAGCGAAGGGGCCCTGCGGTTTGTAAGATTCTCGACAATAAGGGAGGCAAGGACGAGATGATAAAGGCGTCCATCAGTTTGCAGGACCTGAGGAGAGGAATATACGTCAAGGCGAAGGCTGAACCGTCCTGGCGATTCTGGGGGTTGTACGTCCATATATGCAAAAAGGAAACGTTACGCGAAGCGTACAGATTGGCTAAGAATAATAACGGTGCCCCTTGGTATTGATGGAGTAACATTTGAGGCTATTGAAGCGCAAAGCGTAGAGGCTTTTCTTGAGGAAATACAGGACGAACTTATTGGGCGCACCTATCGACCACTACGAGCGACACGGCAGGAAATACCAAAGGATGGAGGAAAAGTGCGCGTCCTATCAATACCTGCAATCCGTGACCGAGTGGTTCAGGGTGCACTCAAGTTTATATTGGAGCCGATCTTCGAGGCGGATTTCCAACCGGGGTCGTATGGGTATCGACCGAAACGTACTGCTCATGAGCGGTGCACAGGGTAGCAACAGCGATTGTCCAGAGGAAAACTCGGGTTATAGATTTGGATTTACGCGCCTATTTTGATACTGTGCGGCATCATTTGCTTCTTGACAAAATAGCGTGCCGGATTAATGACCAGGACGTCATGCATCTAATAAAACTGATGCTGACGGCAGCAGGTAAGCAAGGAGTACCACAAGGCAGGGTGATTTCGCCGTTGCTCAGTAACATCTATCTCACAGAGGTAGATCGGATGCTGGAACGAGCTAAAGAAGTCACACGCAGTGGGCGATACACCTACGTTGAATATGCAAGATTTGCTGACGATCGTGCGCCACGAAGGAGTGTCCAAGTAGCGTAGCTACTTGAAGGCAGCCATGCTGTACAGATGATGGTGGTAGGTCCACCGAAATCGCCATACAGGTGGAGGTTTCAAACTACCTTAAGGTGCTGTGGCCAAAATCCATGGTATTGAGCGTTAAGGAAAAGGCAGTGATAAAACTGTCAAGTGCGTATTAAGGAGATGAATGAACAAATGAACCACTTACGAAAATGTCGATAGCGTAGAGATTCCATCAAAACCAGGGGGTAGTCGTTAATCTGGGATAAGTCTAGGGGAAACCTGTTTACTGCCTAGACGGTGGGCGGCATAAAGGTGGCATGAACTTAATACAGGCGTCTGTACGGAACGTGGGAACCCACGGGCTGATGTTAAGGGAGTATATCAAGCGGAAGAACCGCAAGATAAGAGTACCAATGCAGTCATGGGGGCAGATTGGGTTGTAGTAGTGATGAAGTTTCTGTAATGGGAATGGAGCGAAGAACCCGAATTATTCAGTTTCAAGAATAAGTCAACTTTGAAAGGAGGAGGAACTTATGCAAGAAACAAAGCCATACAGTATTTCCAAAAGAGCAGTAATTACTGCTTATGAAAGAGTGAAAGCAAATAAGGGAACCTATGGAGTGGATGAGCAATCTATTGAGGATTTTGAGAGAAAGCTAAATAATAATCTCTATAAGATTTGGAATAGAATGTCGTCAGGAAGTTATTTCCCGAAACCTGTAAAGGCAGTAGCAATTCCAAAGAAGAATGGTGGAACTCGTATTTTAGGAATACCAACCGTAGAGGACAGGATAGCGCAGATGGTAGCGAAGTTATACTTTGAGCCATGCGTGGAACCGATATTTTACGAAGATTCCTATGGATACAGGCCGAATAAATCAGCAATACAGGCAATAGAAGTAACAAGGAGAAGGTGTTGGAGAAAAGACTGGGTTTTAGAGTTTGATATAAAGGGTCTATTTGATAACATCAGACATGATTACTTAATAGAAATGGTAAAACACCAAACAAAAGAAGAATGGATTCTTCTGTATGTACAAAGGTGGTTGACAGCACCGTTTCAAATGGAGGATGGAACGATTGTTCTAAGAACTTCAGGAACGCCACAAGGTGGGGTAATCAGTCCTGTACTTGCCAATCTATTTTTACACTATGTATTTGATGATTATATGACGAAAGAGTTTCCAGCAATACCGTGGGCAAGATATGCGGATGATGGAATTGCACACTGTGTGTCTCTTAAACAAGCGAAATATTTGCAACGCAGACTACAGGAACGATTTGAGTGTTTTGGATTAGAATTAAATTTGGATAAGACAAGAATTGTATATTGTAAAGATGATGACCGAATAGGAAATCATGAATACACCTCTTTTGATTTTCTGGGATATACATTCAGACCAAGACATGCAAAGAATAAATGTGGAAAGTTCTTCACTAACTTTCTGCCAGCAATGGGAGAAAAGGCGAAGAAATCCATAAGAAAAGTAGTTAGAAAGTGGAAGTTGCAGTTGAAACCGGATAAGGACTTATTGGACATAGCAAATATGTTCAATAGCCAAATACAGGGATGGATTAATTACTACACGCATTTTTATAAATCAGAGATATATGAAGTATTAAGATATATTAATGGACGTCTTGTTTACTGGGTTCGCAAGAAATACAAGAATCGAAAATCAAGACAAAGAGCTGAACATTGGCTTGGAGAAATAGCAAAGCGTGATAGAAAACTGTTTGCACACTGGAAATTTGGGATACTGCCAACGGCTGGATAATGGGAGCTGTATGAGCTGAGAGGTTCACGTACAGTTCTGAGAGAGACTTAGGGGGAAGTTCCCTAGGTCTACTTGCTTGGTGGTGCTGATTGATGCATATCCACGCCATGACTGGTTGCTGAAGGCGGTAAGTAAGCGACTACAGGAAGAGTTTGCCAAACTACAAGTTGAAGTAAATGAAGAGAAGAGTCGCACTGTAGACTTGGGATGCAAGGAAAGTTTTGGCTTTCTAGGATTTGACTTTCGTCAGCTTCGGAGCATCAAGAGCAGTGCATGGCGAGCGCACTATACGCCAAAGCTGAAAAGCGAACGGCGCTGCTACAGAAACTCAAAGATGTATTTCGACGATACCAGTCGCAACCGATAAATCGGGTGGTACAGTTAATAAATCCGATACTTCGGGGGTGGGTGAATTATTTTGCTGTTGGACACTCCAGTGAGTGCTTCAGCTTCATCAAAGACTGGGTGGAAAAGAAGATACGTCGCCATATGGGGCGATCTAGGAATCAGCAGGGCTTCGGTTGGAAAAGGTGGAGTAGGCATTGGCTATACAACGAACTCAAGCTATTTAATGGATATTGAGTTCACCGTAGGTCAGAGACGAAAGCGTTACCAACTTGATAGGTCTCATAAACCTTAACGAGAAACAAACCGGAGAGCGTAGTGCGGGAAATCCGCACGCTGCGTTCGACGTGGCGGAGGCTGGAAACGTGACTAAGATAGCCGGACTGAGTTTCATCGTGAAAACGATGAAACTTTTCGCTGGGAAACTTATGGGATGCGCGCCAGTCTTCGACTCTACCTTAGACGAGGGAAAGGGAGCAATTCCTTTTCTTTAGTCAATTACACGTCTAATCCGTACAACAGGCGATTAGAAGAATTGGGTGTTCTCGGCAGCCACTCTCGCAAAGCTAACTGCCTTGCCAGGGGGATGATCCACGTCAGGTCGCGGAGTTTCACGAAGGGATCAGGGAGCTGAATTATGACTTGATTGGTGAGAGTGATGTGTGGGTTGGGCTTAGAGATTGTTGTTAATCGTTGGGAGTGATATTATTCCACAAAAAGAAAAGCTCGAAAGCTTTTTGTGAATAGTATCTAAAAAGTTATCTCGGCCAACAGCCTTGTCTAGGCCAACAATATCGTCTAGGGTAACAATGGCGACGAGGAGAACAGGTAAATCCGAAGCCTAAGCCTAAACCTAGGGCTAAACCTAAGCCGAAAAGTGCTTGGCGCTCACCTTCTGATCTGTTTTCCCAATCTTCAATTTGAGGATCTTCCCAATTGCGATAGTCCATTTTTATTGATCACCTCCTAGATTACCAATGAAGACCCCTTCTATACATAATATGATCTATGGTAAATAAAGGTGATTAATCTGTTATTTAGAACTGCATATTAAAAGTGCGGTGTAACCAGTTTGGATGGTAGGAGAGATGTTATATTGGGGAGGGCGGGATAGATTATTTCGATAACTTTTCTAATTGAAAAATTTTATGGTACAGGTAAAATAACGCAAATAATATCCAATCAGCTGCATATGAGTGCCAAAACGTCCATCCGTTATAATGAGCCATGTGTCCCGCTTTCACATGGATATATTCTATACCAATCGCCAAGGCAGTCCAAGCAAACCAATAATAAAACAAATTAAAGTATGACTGCTTTTTAGGAAGCCATTGGATAAAGAGATAGGTAACAACAACATAGACATCAAAATCGTCCATGAATTCCCTTAATATTTCTGGCTCACTTCCGTAATACTCCCAATAAGGTATATACGATTCGACAATTTGATCTGTCATCAAACCTAACGCCGATGCCAAAACACAAACAGGGACCATTTCTTTCCAGCGTGATCTATCTGCAAAAAGTAGCCAACAAGCCCATGATATTAAAAAACGGGTATAAAAAAAGTCCATATGATTGCTCCTTAAAAGGAATGTCATTAGATATTATTAGGATCAAGTCTTTTAATTATGCTAAATAGATAAATGAAGGGCGGGATAACATGAAAGCAATAACCATATTACAGTCGTGGGCGAGTCTAATCGCCTGCAGTGCTAAATAAAAGACATGCAAAGACTTTGAAAATGGGAGGGATAGAAAAATCAGCAACAAGTGCTGGCGTATGGTTACTTAATATTTTAATACTAGATATTATGTCATCAAAGATTTTAAGATCATTTTCTAAATCATCATATTTCCCTGTAATCCAAATAAAATAGACATACTGATCACCATAGGCATAACAGTTAACGTAATAAGCTTTATGTCCTTCTGGAGCATAGCCGGAATATATTATTGTCCTTGCTTCTCGATTGTCAATATATAAGCTTTGAATCTCTTCTAACTGTATAGGATATTCCTTAGCTTTACCGCTTGCTGGCTGGCCGTTAATCTTATCGTGAATTAAGTCATCAAGACTTCTTTGATAGTTATTCTCAAAAAATGTTATAGTTGCTGAAGGAATTTTATTAGGGGAAATACCTCTCATTGCCAGATTATGAATTGATTGTATAGTCCAATCTTCAGGAAAAATAACGATAAAGATATCATTAATTGCAGGTATATTTTCTTGTTCGGCAAATGTGGTCGGCAATGATAGAAATAGTAAGATCAATAATAGCGCGATGCGTTTCAAATAAACATCTCCGTTATTGCAATTGCCGACCTCGTTGACTGACTAAAAGTCAGCGGATGGGTTTCGCTCAAGATCGGCGCTGAAAAGCGAGTGACTGCTGTTCTGGAAAACGAAATGAAAGTAATGGGTAATGAACTGGAATTTGGTGATTACAAAATTGGCCGTTATGCTTGGATGCTGGCTAACGTCCAAGCAATTGATCCAGTGCCAGCAAAGGGTAAACAGCGACTATGGGAGTGGGAGCAGTGAGGTCTAGATCAATAAGATAAACAAGAGTGGGGAGAACATAATATGTATATTCATATAGCCTGGTTATATCTAGCAGCTGTGATTGGCTGCCTAGTTGGAATATTGATAGCAGCAATGTGTGCAGCTGCAAAAAGTGGAGATTGGGAATGTAGATTTTATCATACAAAACGGTGAAGTCACCCGAGTCGACATACGGCAGAGTATTCGTCCGGAGAAAAAAGAATAATTGGCTGACCGACGAACGGAAGCCGACACTGCCTGGGATTACTAGGAGTGTCGGCATTTTATATTTGTTGGGGTAGAGGATATGGATAAGGAATTAATTATTAAACTAGCAGCAGAAGCGGCCGTAAGCGCGGCTATGAATTATCTTGCACAGCAAAGTCAGAAAGAAAAGAAATCACGTCATGATAAACGGCTGAGGAATACGAAGTTGCTTTTAAAACACTACCCACTTTTGAAAGAGCATTGCAAGGAATCTGTGTTTGATTTACCTAAGGCTATAACGACTGAGAGGGTTGTCGATGTACTTGACTCTCTTGAGCGTTATAGTAGCGATATTTATATTGAGTCTATTAAAAAGAGCGTGACCAGAACGTATATCATCCTAGCTCACATAGACCAGATGTTAAGATTATATAAGGTTTACTGTGAGACATCTGGAAAGGCTGAGGATGAGCGGAGGTATCGCATTTTACAGGCAGTTTATCTCGATGACGAAAAAATATCGAGCATATGTGAGCGTGAAGGAATTGATGAAAGCACTTACTATCGCGACATTCGTGAGGGGTGCGGAAAGCTAAGTGCTTTAATCTTCAGCATTGACGGTATCTCCTAGATGCGAAAAACATGACAGTGACATGCGAGTTTTATCGTGGTAATATGATAGTGTGAAATATATATAAATATTTATCATGATTAAGAAACATTGTATGATGAAAAAGGGCCATCGGCTCTTTTTTTACATAAAATAAGCATATAATTATTTATTCGCTCATAACAATTTATTAAAGTATTATGGGCGGAGGGGTAATATGGAACTTATTGTTAGTACTTTATTAGCAGTATTTGCTTATATGGATGGCTTGAGAACAAAAAAACAATTATTAGCAGCAATTAATTCAAACTTTGTAGATCGCGTAGAAGAAGCGATCAATGATTTACAAACACAAGATCAACAATTACTAAAAAGTATTCAGCAAGAATTAATTCAAAAGGGACAACTTGAGTTAGCTGAAAAAATAAATGCTATTCTAAGTGATGAATTTAAAGTATCTCCAGAATCATTCGTTATCCTTAAATCATATTTAAATAGTGAACAGTTATATAAACTAGCTATGGGCAACAGCTCACTACCGCCCGAATAGGGCGATTTTTATTATCAGAGTCAATTGAAGACAATATGCAGGGAGGAGTTATATACAAGCGTAAAAATGATAATATTGAGCATCCTTCGGGTACTTTTCTTATATATGAAACAGGCTGCTACTAATTAATTTATGATTAGCAAATTACCTTTGAAATACCTTTAGAAAAAATATTTTTTGAATTTATAATAAACCTTAGTGAAAGCTTGCATTGCGGGTCTTTTTTATATAAAAAAAGAGGTGATACAGTGAAAGCTATACAGACTGTGCATACAATCAAGGCCATGAATGCACGCGCGATACAACTCATTTAATACAGGCTGAAATGCAGCAAGTAACAAAATTGCAGTATAATAGTTAAGGACAACTATTCGCAGTAGTTGTCCTTAATTGAATACGGGAGGTGATTGCCGATGCACTTTGAAACTAAGTTTTTCAAAATCATAGTTTCAAGTGTCTTTACTTGAATAATCTTTCAGATCATCCAAGCACTACTTAGGTAGCCTCTAGTATTCCTCTTTGCCAAGCGCTCCTGCGTCAACAGGGGCGTTTTGGCGTTATTAATTTGATTGCGTATACGCAATTCGTATATACTTTAATATAGTTGATAAAGGGGTGTTTGTCAATAATTATGCCCATGGGTGAATTTTTTATACTTTGATTATAAGTGAGTATAATGATCAGGCATCAGCCTTGACTCAACTATTGCTAGCGCTTTAAGCTAAGATTTTTGTAGAAATTTGGCAGGATTTTTTTTCTTCTCATGGAATTTTATAACTTATAATATAGAACCGGAAATGGACAGATATATTAAAGCTGCTTGGGGAATCTAAATTTAGGACTTTGATTTTTAGTAAGCGTAAAAAAAAATCACTAAAAATCAATCTTTAACTGAGCCTGTTGAAATAGTGGGTATAGGTTTTAATGATGAAGAAAAATTGCAACCAACAGAAACAATTAGATAATAGCTACTATTGGGAATGTGAAGAAGTGAAATTCAATAAAAGAAAAAATGGATATTTTTAGAAATGAGGACTAACCTAATGACACCTTTTTCTTTATGGCTACAAATATATATTGAAGAAAATAATCTATCTCAGGCAGACCTTTGTAGAAAGACTGGTTTTGATGATGCCACCATAAATGAACATTTCCGCGGGGTTCAATCACCATCACGAAAAAATATAGCGGTATACGCTAAAGCCTTTAATTTACCGATTGATTATATCAATGAGATAACAGAGCTATACATAGATCAAGGTGAGCTTATTACTGGTAGAGATAAGATATCAAGATTGTATAAAGCCTTATCTCTATACAATAAGAAAAAACTTATTGCATACGCTGACAAGTTGCTAACCGAGCAAGAGAAGACTGCCTTAACGAATTTATAAGTAATCCGTCCCCTTATTTTTCTGAGAGTTGATCGAAAAGAAAATATGATACAGGATTAGCACACAGCCCAGCCATTAGTGGAACAGGGCTGTCTTTTCTTTTACTTATATTTTTACATATTATTGTAAAATATAGTATTGTAGTTGCAAATAGCAAGGACAGACAGTTACCCTTGATGACCTCTAACGGGAATAAGAAAATTTATCCATTGATACCGCTTCCACTTTACCGATATAATATAAGCTAAGCCTTAATATATCATTTGAAGGAGTGATAGGATGAGACTAAAATTGACTATCGGCACGATTATAATAGCCTTACTACTTGGCGTTGGCATCAACTACAAAACAATCATTGATCAAAAGCAAGCAGATGAAGCTCGAATAGCACAAATAACGTCTGAGGCCCAAATGAACCAGCAAAAGGTTGAGGACATGCAAAAAGACATAGCAATTCTAAGGCGTGAGCTGGCGATCCAGCGTGATGTCTACCCAACTAGCCGTGGTGGGAATCGAGTGGCTCGCTACATAGATGGCGCACAGGTGACTTGGTACAATGATATGGGTAAAACAGCATCAGGCACAACGGCTACTTCAGGCAGGACTGTAGCTGTTGATCCGGACGTAGTTCCATTAGGTTCAGAGGTTGAGATTGTTATGCCTGACGGCAGAGTGTTTCGGCGTATCGCAGAAGATACTGGTGGGGCGGTTAAAGGTAAAGTGTTTGACGTTCATATAGACGCTTCAGACGAAGAACTATATGAGCTAGGGCGTACCCATGGGGTGAGAGTATTTGTTCTTGATAGGTAGGAATAGTCGATGGACTTCGGCGAATACCAAAAGTCACTTTGGACATGACTGTGGTGTCATAACAAGTCTTAATATCAATTTAGCATATGAATGAGTCAGCTGACAGTTATCCGACTTGTTCACGTACAAGCAATCGTTGCTCAAAAGAAAGGCACAGCCTATCCATAATGTGTACCCTTTGTCAAGGACAGTAAAAAAAGCCTATGCAATATTAAGAAGATGATTTCTTTACTGAACAGGAGTCATCTTCTTTAAATTCCATTGATATCTGTAGTTATTGTAGTAGATCATATATTGTTTAATTTCATCTTTTAGCTGTTCTAAAGTCTCGCATGACTTAATATATGCTTCATCTTTAAAATGTCCAAAAAACGATTCTTGCGGTGCATTGTCCCAGCAATTACCGCGTCTTGACATGGATTGCCCTAATGTAAATTTTTTAACTAGCTTTTTAAATCTAGGGTTTGTATAATCGACTAAGAAAAAGAGATTGCTCCCTTTTCCTCGTCTAAGAACCGTACGTGAGAGTTTCCCGCTCATACGGCTCAAGCATTTCTTAACCCTTTCTGGCGGCAAACAGTGATTTTAAGTTCATCTTTCTTTTTAGAAAATACGCTTCATGAATGAAGGGATTTTTAGAAATCTGTAATTTAGGATGCCGGATGATATTTATCCTTCTTAGATTTATGAGGCTGTGTTCACCCGACATGAACAGCCATGGCTTACCATTTTTTTCATGCCAATATTTGTTTAATCGCCACCATGAATTTTTGTTGGGGTGTCGATGTTTTGCCCATTGTTGCAATAAAAGATAGAGTGTGTTGTTGATATGGGAAAAGCTTGACTTGTCAAAGAAAGTAGTCCGGTACCAGACTCTCGTGAAAGCCTTTAGTAGAGATGGAATCCCTGCTCTTATTATTGAAAATGCGGTACCTGAACTCGAGCGTATTGCCAATGATATTCTTGGTCAAATGTCTGGCGGTAAGAACTATCCCAAATTTGAAACGCAAAAGGAACTGAAAAGCCGGAGCGGTTTGGCTGAAACCTTAGATATCATTGTTGGTGATTGGGCTGGTGAGCGCATCTATGAGACGTATAGCGGTGGAGAGCAGCTGCGCATAGACTTTGCCATTCGTTTTGCTTTAGCGGAACTGTTAGCCAGGCGGGCGGGTTCTAAAGTGGACTGGCTTACGATCGATGGGGGGTTTGGGAGTCAATCGGATGAGTTTTTACCTATGGTTATCGATGCGGTGAAGCAGGTTGCTAGTCGGTTTGGTGTAGTGCTTGTCAGATAGAAGTCAGAACAACGCTGGAAATTGGAGAGAAAGATGGTTTAGAAATCTTTGTTGATAAAGATCGTATTATTCTTCAAAAATACCAACCGTCCTATGAGTGCCTATTTTGTGGTAGTTCTGAAGACGTTAGTGAATTTAAGGGGAAATCAATATGTAAGGGTTGCCTGGAGTCCATTACTCAAAAGAAGCATGGCGATGTTGCATGAGCGAAAGATGCGGACGTTGCAATCGGGTACTAAGAGACGTCAAACAGTGGTCTGAAAATTGCAATGTCCTGCCCAAGCATATGACAGAATGTCTCATAGCTGAAATTAAGCGTCCAAGCCGCTTTTCACGAAGCATTTGTGCCAAGTTCGTAGATGATGAATTCGTGGCAATTGATATGCAGGAAGTTTTCGCCATGCATGTGTCTGGTCTGGCAGATATTGAATGGGCGAAGCCGATACAGGTGCAAACTCAAAGTACTTCCACCACCGACCAGGAGCGATATCGTATTGAATGCTCATGTGGCGCTGAGTATTTTGCTAATATGTATAATGGCTTTCCAGGTGGCCGAACGAAAGGACGTTGTCGCGAGTGTCAAAGTACAGTATTTGCTGATCGGCAAGTGGACGAGATTCCTGATCCGAGTGATGGCGCAGAAGCAACATTGCTGACGAATCGGTATTTTGTGATTCGAGAACCATACCAAGCGCGTGAAGAAAATGCGCCAGTGAGCAGGCCTATCATCCCGAAATCGAGGGAATTAAACGTGGTACCACCTGATCTAAGAAATATCAAGAATATTGGCCGTGATTATGAAGATCCATGCCGGCTATTGGGGTAGGAAAATGAAAATACAACGTACAGAAGCAGAATATGCAATATTTAGTAGTCTGATAGGGTGGATGGCCAAGGGGCGAAGATAGCCCCTCATGCCAATAGCGAGAGGATTGTCCTGGGAGCGCTAGACGTTGTTAGGGGCGGGAATAGTACTAGTGGAGTATCATTGCAAGGGTGGGTTGAAACAAAGAGCCTTAGAGGGCCACAGAGAAAGAGAGGGCTTTAAAATGAAACAGTTTATTGTGGTGTTGGTCTTAGTTGCAATGCAATATACAGTAAACCCTGGTGACACGCTGCAGTCAATTGCTGAGCAGTACTGCCAGGGGGATGTGTGGGTAGGGTTGGATATTATTATTAATCGGTGGGAGTAATTTAAAAATGGCTGCTCAAAAGAACAGTCATAAGAAGAGTGATCATTGATCATTATCTGGCTTATCATTATTGCCAATCAGTGGTTTGATTGCTACTGGTAGTGGAAAAACGTTCACATGTTTTGAAGCAACCTGGCTTTGTTCTATGCTAGTAAACCAGTAGAGAAGCCCTCTGGCCACAGTTCCAACTAAGAAGAAAAGCAAAAAGTGAAAGAACCAGTTCCATTTATATAGTTGGAAAATACCTAGTAGAGAATATAAAGGCAAGATACCAAAAACTATAACCGCACAACCGATACCATTCCATAGAAAGAAATTTTTCCATGAAGAAGTATATTGGAATACTAACATATACATTATTGGTCCCATAGTAAGACCTACTATGAATAAGGGCGGTTGAAATGGGAAGAGTCTGATTTTAAAACTCCATAATCCCAAAAAACCGATAAGAGTAGTATCTATTACAGTAAAAGCTACGGCGCAGAGTGAGCCTAACAACAGTAGGTCTTTTATTCTTCGTTTATCAACTAATTTAAACCATATACCATAGGTAACGATAAGTGCACCAACCGTAACGAGCCAACCAAAAGAAAAAAGTTCCTTAGAAATCCAATGTTGGTAAGATACGCTCGCCGACAGTCTTCCAATTTCATAAATATCATAAGGCATATAAATCAACCCCATCAAAATTACTTATGTTTAAGTGTTGGTATATTTTACGATTACTATACATCAGAAAGAAGGCTGACATAATGAAAGCAATAACCATCTTGCAACCGTGGGCAAGCCTAATGGCTGCGGTGCTAAAAAGATAGAAACCAGATCATGGGCAACTCAGAGGACGGGTTTCGCTCAAGATCGGTACTGAAAAGCGAGTGGTTGCTGTTTTGGAAAACGAAACGAAAGTAATGGGCAATGAATATGAATTTGGTGATTTTACCCTAGGGCGTTATGCTTGGATACTCGCTAACGTTCAGCGGATTGATCCAGGGGAAACAGAGATTGTGGGAATGGGACGGTGAATTAAATGAGAAAGAAATGGTGTATTAATTGTAAGCACGTAGGTGAGTCGATAAGTAGTGGATGCGAAAGATTAGAAGAATGTGGACCTAAAGTTAAGTATTGGGAAAAAAAGATAATAAATCCAGTAGAGTGCAGCCTCAAAATGGGAGGATCAACATCTTCAAGGAGATAAGGATGACATTAAGCAATGATCTTATACAGCAAATTAACAACTCTAAAGACCAGCTAGATTCCCTCAAAATTGGGAATCTAGATTTTATCATACAAAACGGTGAAGTCACCCGAGTCGATATACGGCAGAGTATTCGTCCGGAGAAAAAAGAATAATTGGCTGACCGACGAACGGAAGCCGACACTACCTGGGATTACTAGGAGTGTCGGCATTTTATATTTAATTTGTGGGGGATGATGACATGGATAAGGAATTAATTATTAAACTAGCAGCTGAAGCGGCCGTAATGCAACAATGAGTTATCTTGCACAGCAAAGTCAGAAAGAAAAGAACACGTCATGATAAAAGATTGAGGAATACGAAGTTATTGCTGGATAATTACAGCTTATTGCAAGATCATTGCGCGAATGCAGTTTATGACAAGCATCAAATCATTGAGGCTAATAATGTCGTTGACGTGCTTGATTCAATTGAAAACTACGATAAAGACATGTATATTGAGTCAATCAAGAAAAGCACTATAAGAACAAAGATTATATTAAGCCATATTGACGAAATGCTTGAGCTATATAAAGCCTATTGTGAAAAGTCAAAGAGAGAAGAAAATAATAGGCGCTATCGTATTTGAAGAGATTTTTATTTTGATGATTATAGCATTTTAGATATTGTTAAGCGTGAAAAAATTGACGAGAGGACATATTATCGTGACATGAAAGACACACGTGAAAAGCTTAGCGCCTTGATTTTCGGGATTGATGGGCTTCATAGATATGTCAGTTTGGCCGTGGTAATATGGTATTGTGAAGTAAATATAACGAACTCCAAACCGCTTACAAATGTAGGCGGTTCTTTTTTTGATCAAATATTTGGAGCCATTTCACTAAATTTACATATTATATATAGAATAATGTGAAAAAGAGGTGGAAAAATGAATAGCTTTGAATCCGATCATGATTGTAAGTGCCACATTGAGATACATCACCAATGTCCAAAATGTCATCATGAGTGTGAGAAAGATTGGCATAAATGCCCTAAGTGTGATCATAACTTTCATCATGACTGTGATTGGCATGATGAATGTGAGTGTCCTAAATGTCATAACAAATGTCACAATGATTGTCATAAGTGCCCTTGGTGTGATCACGATTTTCATCATGACTGTAAGTGTCATCAATGTAATAATGACTGCTGTTGATATTATCGTTGTCAAGCGTCCTTTTAGGGCGCTTTTCTTATGCAAAAAAAATAACCACGTTTTGGTGGAAACGTGGTTGCAAGAGTATACGGTTTGGCGGGTTAGTTTTAAAAATTAACAATCAGAGGAACAATCGTTATTATCGAAGCAGAAAAATAATAAGATGATAATTATAATAATAATGCAGCCGGAACCGCCGAAGCCATTACGACCGCCTCCAAAGCCAAAACCCATAAGTATATCCTCCTTTATCGCCAATTAATATATTGTATGATAGTTAAATAGAGAGGTGAGTATCATGAAAAGATAAACGGTCGTCGGATAAAATATAGATTGGTAGCTGTTGCTAATTTTACGTAAAAATAACCTTTGGAATACCTTTGGATACCTTTGAGTACCTTTGGAAAAGAATATTTCTTGAATTTATAATAAACCTTAGTTCAGCCTGCATTGCGGGCCTTTTTTTATATGAAAAATGAGGTGATACAGTGAAATGCTATACAGATTGTGCATACAATCAAGGCCATGAATGCACGCGAGATACAACTCATTTGATACAGGCTAAATGTAAAGATAAGACTGTTTTGAGATGTGATACGAAAAAGTTTAATACAGATAAAGAATCAAAGAAGATAGCAAGTATACATTCAACCCCCTTGACTTTAAAGGCGTAGTAAGTGATTAATGTAACAACGCTAAACGAAAAGGGGATAAAGCAGATGGATAGAAGAGTTAAAGATTTAATGGGACATATGATGTATGGCATTTTCGATAGTATCAATAATGCTGATATTATAACTAAAGATGGCGGCTTTATTGTGAAGCTTTCCGATGGAAGTGAATATCAAATGCTTCAACCTCTACAACCTATGGAGTATCAAGTGCAAGTAACTATGGTCATTCAATGGCATCTAGTGCCACACCTTTGGTTAATGGTACTGCAACCGCTGGTGCAGATAATGGTAAATTTGCTCGTGAAGGGCATATACACCCCACAGACACCACACGCGCTGCACTTGCCTCTCCCACATTTACGGGAATTCCGGCAGCTCCAACTGCTACAGTAGGCACTAACACGACGCAAATTGCGACAACGGCATTTGTACAGGCAAACAAAGGTGCTGGTACAAATGTGTGGTTATCAAGCGAATATACATACACCTCTAACACTCCATTAATAGTTAGCCATGGTTTGACATTAACACCGCTTAATTGCAGAGTTGGATTAGTTGTTGCAATACCAGATTTTAATGATCGTAAAAAAGCTTTACAATCTTATTTTGACAAGCTAAACGATATTCTTGTATTACCAAAATTATCGGCATAGGAGGCATTAAACATGATTAATCTAAATACTGCCAAAACATTTATCTCAAACAACTGGAAATATCTTTTAGGGTTAGCAGTATTGCTGACTCTCTTTTATTTGGGTACTGCTGAGTACAAAGAGTGGAAACAACATATCATTGATCAAACTCAAAAAGCTAATACTCAAACTGTTGTTACATTACCACCGCAAGTTATAAACACCAAAACAGAAACGATCAGAGAGGTTGCCGTGCAAGCACCTAGCCAGGAAGGAGCTATCCTGCAATTTGTTGAGCGTCAAGGTAAGGTTATTGCTATAGTGCATGGTCAAGAAGTTGAAGTTCCGAACGTATCCGGACAGCCTGATGTTATAATTGGCGAAAATGGGGAGCTTAGATTTTCAACGACATCCACCACTAAAATAGATGTAACCGATATGGCGAATGCCCAGGCGCGGTTGATCGCGAATCAGGAATTAGAAAAACAGGCTTTAGTACATAAAAAGGAGCTAGATAAAGAAAAATCCTCCCGCAAGAAGGAACGTATTGGATGGATAATTGGGACTGCTGTAGGAGGATATTTGCTCACACGTTAATAAGTATGCACAAAAAATGCCGCGTACTCTTATGAGTTTGGCGGCATTTTTTCTTTACGTAAACATTTTAGTATAATATCAGCTATATTTAGATTTATTTTGACTAAATAAAAAGGGTTATTCCCATTTATTGGAGAAACAATGAATTAAATGGAGTATATTGTATTTAAAGTAAGATTATAACAGATTATTAATAAAAGGAGGAAAACGATATTGCAGAAAAAAGCATTTATTTTAGTGGTAGTATGTTTGTTACTTATCTCAATAATAATAGGAGGTTGTACCGTTATGGAGCCCAAAGCGGTAACGACAACTAACAAATATCCGGAGAAACCCATTACCATAATCGTACCTTTTAGCGCTGGGGGTTCTCTGGATCTGATAGCTCGGGCACTAGAAAAGACAGCCATCCAGCATTTGGGCCAACCACTGATTGTTGTTAACAAGCCTGGAGGAGCAGGAACCTTAGCCTGGAATGAACTGGCTGGGACTACACCGGATGGCTATACCATTGGTATTACCGGAGTTGAAATCATATTACATCCAATGTACAGCCTGACTAAATACAATTATCCCACCGCATTAGAGCCGCTTGCACAAGTTTCGTCGTCACCATTTATAATGGTAGTTCAAGCTAATCAGCCTTGGCAAAATGTTGACGATTTAGTAAAGGATGCTCGCCAGCATCCAGGCCAATTTAAATTTGGTAACAGTGGTGTAGGTTCGTTGCCGCATTTGCTTAGCGAAATGTTCGCACAATCGACTGGCATTACTCTTCAGCCTGTTCCTTTTCAAGGTGGATCAGAATCGTTGAGATCTTTACTGGGGGGGCATGTTCAGGCTATTTTTACGAGTACGGCAATAGTCAGAGAGCATCTGAAAAATGGCACGCTAAGAGCGTTGGCAGTGACTGGAGAACAGCGGTTAGCTGATCCTGCTTTTGCGAATGTGCCAACATTTAAAGAGCTAGGGAAAGATATTGTATTTAGTTATTGGATAGGCGTGGCAGCTCCTAAGGAAATGCCTCTTGAGGTAAAAGATAAGCTAGCTAATGGTTTAAAAGCTATCATTGCTGAGCCGGAATTCCAAAAAAATGTAGAGAATAATGGACTGCAATTTGAATATTTGAATCCCGAAGAATCCCAAGCAAAATGGCTGTACGATAACCAAACATTATCTAAAACAGTACGAGAAACTGGTATTTTAGAGCGAATTAAGGAGCAAAAAAAATAACTTAGAAAAAAGGTACCGTCTTGCTTTTTGATATGCTCCCCTTGCAATAGACAGTTTTATTATTTCAACTGTCTATTGCAAGGGCAATGTCATTAAGTTAAGTAGTTAAGAGCAGGTTAATGTATCAAAAAATGGTGAACGCTATGATAAGTGTTCACCATTTTTATGATTTAAACATACCAAAAGCAGATGACGTTATAAGCCATCTGTACAACATGTAGATATGAAGAGTTGTTTTAAGAAATTCTATATGCAAACCCGACAGCCTTTTTAATATTTTGATATCTTTCAAATACTCTGCCAGGACGTATTTGAGACATAAATTTTTGCACAATTTTCAAAAGACATCTTTCAGAAATTTTGCTCTTGAAATACTGATAACAAAAATGTATCGCTTTAGCGAAATTGATTCTTTTATCTTTTGGATGTTCTACTTGATAAGATATTAAAGCTGCAAAATTGTACATAATTAACTTTGAAAAAATTTCTTGAAGTACAAAATCTTGCTTTTTACTATGAATGCTGGCTAATCCAACATCATATTTTAATTCTTTGAATGAAGTTTCGATACCCCATCGCATTTTATATAATTCTTTCAAAACTTCAGCAGGAAATTCATTCGCAGGTAAATTTGTGAATAACGTTTCATAAGTGGTATTTGAAATTTTAAATCGAACAATTCTAAATTTCAAATCATACATCTTGTTTTCTCTAGGCAGTAAGTAATCAAACGTTGTATGAGGTTGAATCCAACGATATCTATCAGGATTTTCTTTAATCAATGCTATTGTATCTTTCGTTTTTCTCCGAGTAAGGGTGATGGTGGTTTCTTTATCGAATTCATCACTATCAGGAGTTTCATATTTAATACCGTAGGATTCTTTTGAACGTATAATATAATTCCAATTCTTTTCTTGAAAATGAGCAATATTATTAAAAGATTCGTATCCTCTATCAGCTATAACAATAACACTTCCAGTTGCTTCAGATTTTTCAATCATTGATACCAGAGCCTTATGTTCATTCATACCTTTTTTACTTTGTATTGAAGCATCAACATAATTATGTTGCATCAAATCATACATAGCATCAAGATGAAGAAGATTATATCCTTTAGTATTATCGTCATTTTTGATATGAGAATTATCGTCATTTTTATTTTTAGGTAATCTTATATCAGATCCATCTACAGCAAGAAGACGATATCCTTTAAATAAAATCTGCTCGTCACATTGTTTAACCATTTCTCTAAAAATATATTCCATAGCTTTAGATGAAATTTTCTGCCTTTGCTGAACAAAGGCAGAAACAGATGCGGTATCTTCTGCATAATTGAACCAATCATATATTTCTTTACATAAACTATTTCCACCCATGCCAATCATCATTTTAATGATTGTTTCAAATGATAGTTTTCGATTCCTTGTAAAGTCCTTTGATGGATTTTGCAAAAAATCAGATGGATCATCTGATATAGTACTTATTATGTGTGAAAGTATTTCTTTTACTTCGGTTGGTTTCATATGCGTCCTCCCTCGAATCTTTATATTTCAAGGGCAGAGCTGCAAATTTTCGACTATTTGTCAAGTGTTTTTTTATATGACTAGCAAATATAAAAATAGAACGTTTACATCTACTTTTATCGATGTAAGCGTTCTATTTTGCTTAACTTAATGACATTGCCCTTGCAATAGACAGTTGAAATAATAAAACTGTCTATTGCAAGGAAGGAGCATATTTTTTATGGGGAGCAAATTTACGGTTTCATATGAAGAACGCATTGATGCAGTTGAAAAGTACCTACGGAATGAATACTCCATGAACGATCTGTCAAAGCAATTAAAGGTGACCAATACAAGCATTAGGCGATGGTTAGCAAGGTATCAGTCTTTAGGACCAGAAGGGCTACAGGAAACCTCGAAAAACCTATCCTATTCTTCGGAGTTGAAAGAAACAGTCGTGATGGATTATCTATCTGGTAGTGGTTCTCATATGGACCTTTGTAAAAAATACGGAATTAAATCAACCCGTCAACTGCGAAGCTGGATTTCAAAGTATAATAGTCATGAGAAGTTAAAATCTTCTGGAACGGGAGGAGTACCTATCATGACTAAAGGTCGTAAAACCAACTATGAGGAACGAGTGGAAATCGTTAAATATTGCATCGAACACCAGAATAACTATGCGGACGTAGAAGCGCTGCAAGATAAACGTGGCAAAAGAAAGACGCTGGACGAAATGTCCGAGATTGAAAAATTGAGTGCTGAGAATAAACTTCTTGAAGCTAAGAACAAAAGGCAGCAAATGGAGATCGATTTTTAAAAAAAGTTGGAAGAAATAGAAAGGTGGCGGTTCTAAGCCAAATAAAATACGATGCGATCTATCAGGCAATCCAGGAGCTTTATGAGAAGGAAAACTATCCAATACAGAAGCTATGTGATATTGCAGGTATACAAAGATCTTCTTACTAATCATCAAAACCAGTCTTTCTACAAAGGTCTGCCTGAGATAGATTATTTTCTTCAATATATATTTGTAGCCATAAAGAAAAAGGTGTCATTAGGTTAGTCCTCATTTCTAAAAATATCCATTTTTTCTTTTATTGAATTTCACTTCTTCACATTCCCATAGTGGTTTGTAAGGTTTGTAGACCGTAAGGTTGATAATTGTCTTCTTGTTGAGTTGTAATTATTCTTTCATAACCATATCGATACACATAACCGATGCCAATACAAGTGTACGTATATTGTCATCTTTATCAACCGAGCCATTGATTGAAAGCATGTAGTTGTCGGCAGATGTAAAAAGTTCTTTTCCTAGTCCCGCCCATTTTTTTGAGACGTTGGCAAGTTCAGTACTGCCTTGGATAAAGCGGAAATCCCAACTTGTCCATTTTCCTTGTAGAGTGCAAAGGATGGCATCCTCTGGGCTTAGAACTTCAAATTTTCCACCAATGGAAAATAGCTTTTGTTTGAAGCGACCAACTATGCTTCCATTTTCGTCAAAAACATCAACTTTTGATAAAAATATGGATATGCCGCGCTTCACTGAACAGACTAGTTGGCCGTCCGGAGTACGAATTTCTATATTAAACGGGGTCATCTTCTTGTAATCTGTAAATCGAAGCAGCTTGGTGAAAAAACCAAGGTTTGGCTCTCTGCATTCGAGAATCTTCTGGTTCGTATGAGGATCAAAAATGTCATAGTTATTTGCTGCTTTGAACATTCCTACATGTTCTTTTACAAAATATTGATTATTGCGTAGCGATGAATGCATATTTTCTTCTCCCTTTGTTGTATTAACCGTTCTAGTCTAATGATGGCACAGCACTACTCCACTAATGGATAGGCTATGCCTTTCTTATAGTTTTTCGTCGTTACTAGTGATACGGTTCTGCGTATCAGGTCAAGCGACGAATGGTTATGACTCCTCCCAAGTAAAAATATCCGCCTTGATAGCTCCCACTTTAAAATGATCCTATCTATCATAATATAAAACGTTAGCAGATACATCCATCTAAATATATAGATAGGTAATATATATTTTTTTTAGCGATCGGCTCGGTTGCGACAGTCGGGCAAAGATCATTGTCGTGCATGCTTGTGGGTAGTTGAAAGATTGCGTATAGGTATGTAATCGGTATTGGTTGTAGCGTAGATTATTACGGCTCTTAAGAAGCTAACGGATATGCCCGTTAGCTTTTATGTTTAATATGAGGACATAAAAAAGAGAGGTCAGTGGATTTTCACTTCCACTGACCTCTTAGACTTAGCTGGAAACCCCGATAATACCTTCAGTTCCGCCATTAGTCAAACTTTAGATTTCCCTTTCCCCACTCCGCAAGCGTCATCCTTGCATTGAGCGCAGTAAGCCCTCTAGTATCAATCAATTCTAAAAGAACTTCCTGTGCCCGCTCTGGTTGAACTGGGACTAAACTAATTAATCTCCCTTACTTAAAAGGTGTAAATATCCATTTCCAGCTGAATTTCGAGCGACTTTACCATAATCCTTCAGCGCGTTCATTTCAATTTCAAATTGCTCTGCAAAGCTTTTGGTTGCTAACTATGTTCCCCCCTACTTTGTCAATTGCCGTATGATACTTCCATTTTTATCAATATAGCCTAAACTGACACCCTCGTATTTATCATCCCCAAAGCCTAAGTGCTTATCATATACTCGAGCTAAACCCTCTTTAAAATCCTCAGCATAGTTAAACATTGGCTGAATAACAAATTCTCCAGAGTTGTTAATATAACCATACTTTCCTTGCTCAATCACTTTCATACCATTGGAATTAAGTTCTATTTTATCTCCGACTACTACACGGGCAATTCCTTCCGAGAAACTATATGACCAACTATATTTTGGGGGAATGACGAAATTCCCCTTATGATCAATGAAACCGGATTTCCCCAAACCCTGTGAGACCGGAGCAAGCCCCTCCGAAAAGTCTCTAGCAACAAAGTATTTAGCTTCAAGTACATATTGACCTGTTTTATCAATGTATCCCCAGCTATAACCCGTTGTTGCTGAAGACACAGGAGCTAACCCTTCTTTAAACTTTCCTACTGCCCTGAATTGATAATCAATAACTAGATTTCCACTCTTATCAATATATCCATATTTTGCATTTAATCTTTCAGCCAATGTATTTCCTTCTCGAATTGCAACAGCGGCCATCCCTTCGGAAAACTCATAGGCGTTATCAAACTTAATAGGAATTACCAGTTGTTTTTTATCTATATACCCATATTTAACCCTCTGTCTCACCACTGCCAGGCCTTCGGAAAATTCATTAATTTCGTCAACATTTTTCCATATACACAGAACTTCCCCTTTTGTATTAAGAATGCCCCAGTTATGGTCCTCCATCATCACAGGAGCAACACCCTCGGCAAAATCCTTTGCCCTTAAATACATTGGTTTAATGACAACCTTACCATCCCGATCCATATATCCATACTTTCCATCTTGTTTTATAATGTACAGATTATTGGATTTTCCTAGGCTTGCCGAAACATTGCTGCTGTACATATTTACGAAAAATACCATTATTAAAAATAGTGAAAAAAAGATACTAACCCTTTGCTTTTTGTCTCTAATGTTGAACATATCACAGCCTCCTCATTTACCTGTAACACTCATTGCATAGACTTATACATCTAAATGCATAAAGAATTATACCATTTTATGGTAATAAATGATATAGTAACATTAATTTTACATAGCAAGGACCTGCATTTGGACAACTTTATTCTCAAGCTTGCAGTGAGACAGCATAACCTAGTCTCATTCATTGTCCAGCAAATAGCCGAAGAACTCTTCATGCAGTGCAGGTTTTTCCTACATGTATTTAAGAGAAGCCATAATCCGTAATTTTCTATAATTGAAATTTTAAGAAGGAATTTCCTACTTAAAAAAATAAAGTAATTAATGTGGTCTTAAGAATAACTTATAAGGAGCTTATTGTATGAGTAGTAGTGTTTCAAGCTTACAAGAAAAAGAAGTACAACAATTAATCTGTGATTTCCCTTGGTTATTAAATTTGGATTATGAAATAATTCCTGAATTAGCTAATAAAGGTTTGGAATATGTACTACCTGGTGGAAATAGGATTGATTTACTCTTAAAGGATCGACGGACCAAAAGACCTGTTATCGTAGAATTTAAAAAGGTACCATTTTATCGGGAAAATATAGGACAAATCCTAGAATATAAAACTAAAGTATTGTGTGAACTCCAATCAGAATCTTCATTATTAAGTGCAGTCTTTGAAAAAAAATTATGTATACCCATACTGATTTTAGTTGTACCAAGTTGCTCTGCCGAATCACGATTGGCTTGTAATCTTGCTGGAATAGAAATATATGAATATGAAAGTGCAATGCATGAACTAGTTATCCCTGAGAAAAGGCGAACGTTAGAAGACTTTATATCAACAATGGCACAAGATGTTATACCTTTTAATGATGAAAGAAACTTGAGAATTAAAGAAATTTACAATGAGATAAAAGCTTATCTTATTGCAGAAAATTTATCATATGGTTGGAGTGACTATAAGTCACCTCCAGGTGAGTATTATGATTGCACAAATCAACTTTTTATCAATAAATACCTGTTTAGAGATAATAGCATCTCCATTGGCATTTATGAAAATATCTATCAAAGTTCAAATAGCAATGATTTAGTAATTGAATTTTACTCAAATAATTTAGACTCCCTTAAATATTTTCGCGAAGAATTTATAAAATGTGATATGGAAAACATGAATACTAATGAAATCTTTGATTACGGATATAGTCATTGTTGGAGCTTACATCTTGATAAGGCAGATTTTATAAGAAATATAAGAAAATCAATTAATCCTTATGTTAAAAATTATATTAGAATAATGAATACTAGTTCGAAATGAGAGCAACAATAATCGACAACTATTTATTGAAAACATCTCCCCAATCCCTGCTGCTAATGGCGTATCAATACTAATTGCTGATGGTATTTTATCAGTAGCTAGTTTTGGCCAAGGTGTTACAGGAAGAATTCCAGCTTACGTGTTAAAAGATGGACAAGCATTTTTGAATGCAGAGCAATGGAATCAAGTTGTTTCTATAATCGAAAATAGTCCAAACTTATATACGGATATAAATATTTTAAACTAAGCGGATTCCGTTTAGGCTTTTAGAATGGTATTATATAGACAAGGCGGTGCATCCGCCTTTTTCTTTAATCGTTTAATCGTTTAATCGTTCAATCGAACATACGTACTAATCACACACATCTCCAAGAGTAGTAATTATTTAAATACATGAAAAGAGGGTGATTTTTATGCGGACTAGTGACAATATGAATATTGCCATCTATGTTCGTGTTTGACCAGTCAGTACTGACGATCAAGCCGACAAAGGTATATAGAAAACCCAGAAGCCTCTATCATGCTCCAGGACGCACAGGAGAAGAAATTTGATACTCTCCTCTTCTATCGTCTTGACCGTTTTGGTCGTAGTGCCAGAACTATCTTGAATGGTGTACACACTTTAGAGCAATATAGAATAAAGATTAAATCTATGACAGAACCGTTTGATACTAGCGATCCCTCTGGTCGCTTCTTACTCACGATCCTTGCCGGTGTTGCTGACTTAGAACGCAGCAATATTCTTGATCGACTTTGGCATGGCGCCAATCGAGCAGCACGCAATGGAAAATGGCTTGGTGGTATTTGTCCATATGGATACCATATTGATAAATAAGGGTTCCTTGCTATTAGTGATACTCCCCTTCCTGGTTTTGATATGTCAGAAATGGATGTAGTAAGATTGGTTTTTCGACTTACCGTAGAACAAAATATGAGTACATATAAAATCGCTGACTATTTAAATGCTCTAGGCCTTCCTACGAAATATGTAATTGAAGGTCATAAAGTCCCAAGTGGCAAACGTAAAGTAAAACTCGCAAGTACATGGTTACCAGGACGTGTTAGAAGCATGATCGTGCAGACTACTTATAAAGGGGTTCATGAGTACGGTAAACGAACTAGAAAAGTAAGAGAATTAATTGAGCGCGAAGTACCTGCTATTGTAGATGAAGCTACTTGGAATAAAGCTCAACTTGTATTAAAAGATAATCAACTAGAAGCTGTACGTTGTGCAAAGTATAAGTACTTACTCCGTTCTCTTGTTAAATGTTCACTATGTGGTTTAAATTTCTCTGGAACAGGTTATTCAGACGAAAAAGGACTACGTACTGGTTATTATGTATGTAATGGGAAAACTTCCTATAGAGGCAAGTTTCTAGGAAAATGCAAAGCTAAAAACATACCTACAGACTGGTTAGATGAAAAGGTTTGGAAAGATTGTGTTAGCTTTATTAACAATCCTGGACAATTAATATCTGACCTTTCACCAGAAATAGAAAAAAGCAATATTTCGATAGAACATGAATTACAGCTGATCAAATCCTCACTCTCTCAAAAGGATACAGAAAAACAATCCATTCTTGATTTATATAGAAAACAACTTGTAACCGCTAAAGATGTTGAAGAACAGCTTTCTAAAATCATCAATGAACGAATTGCTCTCGAAGACCGACAGAAAGAATTAAAAAATGCCCTTCTTGCGACTAACGATGAAGTTAATCGCAAAAAGGACATTATTATGCTTTTAAAGGATTTAAGAGATAAACGCTCAGACGAAATTACATTTGAAACTAAACGGAGCATTGTTAAGCAGCTCGTACGTGAAGTAATTGTTTGCACGGAACATATAGAAGGGAAAGATAGACCAGATGTAAATATACACGTAAAGTTTGTTTTCTCCCAGGTTGTGATGTGCACGGACATGCGTACACATCACAACCTAGATAATACAGTATTTAATGGAAAATTCGATCAGAATATAGAAATGAATTACGTAAGTTGGCCACTAAACTTGAACAGCCAATATGGTTTATAGGTTGCTTTGAAAATATGCCTGAAGATACTTTTTTCGAAAAACTGGAGAAGGCTCGTTTCTATCATGGACATACTAAGGTCGAAATGGCTGAAGAGCTTGGAATTCATCAACGTACTATTTTTGACTGGAAAGATAAAGAGCCTGGCCAAGTACTTAAAAAGAAGGCTTTGCTGTATTGTAAAAATTCTAGATTGAGATTATTTTTCCTTTACGCTATAGTATAAAGCAAATCCCCTGGTAAGTCCAAACTTATCAGGGGATTTATTTTAGCTACACTCATGCTTATGCGAACAATATTTACAATAGTTTTTATTATTAGCAGCACAAGCTACTACCTCACCTGCTATCACATCCCAATACCGATAATACAAAGCAATAATTTCGTTTTCCTTCATTAAAGATACTTTTTTCATATTTTTATTTTTGAAATGAATAAAACCATAGTCAGCAACAGACCTTTTTTGTGTTCTTTCAACCAATAGCTTATATACAGATAGCTGAATAACCTCTGATTCATATACTTGCTGGTTCTCACGGCTTTTGTAATCTCCAACTATCAAAGTACCGTCACGACTTTCCCATACGACATCCGGCTTACCGCACAAAGGTATCGGAACATTTATTTGCAAGGATTGCTCTAACATATATGGTGATAACTTGGATTTTCGTCTTGAGCGCAGCCACCAATAAAGAATAATAACTGCAACTAATATAAAGAATGACATGTCTACCTCCAGGATCTAATAAACCAGCGTAATGCTGCACGGATTGGAATCTTCAATACAGGGTACTTTTCAATTACGATAACTATATATGGCGATATACTATAGTATAATGAAGTAATCATTCGACCAAGGCTGGAAGGTATTAGATGCATATCCCTAAATTGACGCAGGATATTCGTTTCTATAGCATCGATACCAAAGACTGCTGTTGCAATAAAGCAGCGTTTATCTTTACCAGAAAGCTGGCGATTAAATTGTTCGTGCTCTCGGTTACCTCGTTTGATGAATTTTGCAGTAAGTGATGTATCTTTGATGGTGGTCAAGGTAGACTTGACGTTCGCATTTCCCCATCTTGGCGAGTTCTGTAGCACTGGCTTGGCGCATTTGGGACCTCCGAGAAAATAGTATGCTCCTATTATATAGCATTATGGAGAGTTATGTAAAAAGAAGATCCTATATATTTTTCTTTTACGCTTATTTTACTATATATAAATGTAACAACATTGTTACAATCTTCTCACCTTTTAGCTCCTTCCTAACTAAATGCTAATAAGGTGGTTTTCAACGACGTGTGATATTAATATTACG
Source organism: Pelosinus fermentans JBW45 (assembly GCF_000271665.2). Classification (GTDB taxonomy): domain Bacteria; phylum Bacillota; class Negativicutes; order DSM-13327; family DSM-13327; genus Pelosinus; species Pelosinus baikalensis. Next base: position 2,499,943 of record NZ_CP010978.1, read on the forward strand.
ATATAGGTAATTTAGGCTCATAATCTTGTAGCGTTGATTTTTTTGTAAAAGTAGTTAATTTAAAAGAGAAATCTAATAAATAATCACGATATATCAATATACTATAAAATAATAGGAGGACTTCTTTTATGAAAAAGACCATTTTGATTACATTTCTATTCTTACTAAGTATGGTTGGGGTTAGCTTCGCGGAGTCTGCAGGAACATCAGAACAAGGGAAACGTATTACGGGTATTGTTATTGATGCACGCGGAATGGGCTTAGAAACTGTGATGAGTCCTACAATTTATGATAAAAATGGACAAATAGTGAATAGTATAATTCCCGATGACTTAGGTTGGATTAGTAAAAATGGTACAGTTGATTATTATGATTCTATCAAAGAAGTGTTAGATGGTAAAAGCCGAGTCGGAGAGAACTACATTTTGATAAAGGCAATTGAAGTCAGAGACTTTAAAGCTAATCCAGTTATTTCCATTGACGATGCTAAAAAACTAAAAAGTCTGTCAGAATTTAGCGACATCTTGAAAAAATCGAATATTGTATTCATAAAATAGAAATTTCATAAGGTAATTAATATAAAAAAGACAGGATCCTGCTGTGGTTTGATATGCTCCCTTTAATACTTAGATAGAAAATTGATTGGTTTGAATTAAGCTATATGTGTGTGTTTACTATAGTTTGAATTTATATTGCATTGAGGACTGAAAAAAATCAAAAAATATATACCGTAAAGCAACTCCCTAACCAACTAATTCTAGAGAGTTTCTTTACGGTACCTTTTCTATTTCTATAAAATTTCACTATTACTATATTTCTAATTATAGACCGGCTTCAGACGTCACATCTAGTATTTTATCAGCTTTTTGCCTTAAAACCAATGAAAATTCACCAACACCCATGTTATCACTAAACCTTTCATTTATTTTGGAAACTTATACTTGCCCGTAAACAGTGACGCTAATAAGCTTTTATGTTATAATAACTATTATTATGTAAACTAAATTATTATAAATAGAAAGGGTGATATTATGCGCCAGTATGGAAAGGTATGCTGTCTTTTGGTCTTGTAAATGTACCCGTATCGCTCATTAAGGCTACCCGATCCAAGACAATTTCCTTTAATCAGTTAAGAAAGTCTGACTTTAGCAGAATACAATACAAAAAGGTTGCTGGTGATGGTGCAGAAGTACCAGCATCTGAAATCGTTAAGGGTTATAAATTGTCTGAGGATAGATATGTCGTTATAAGCGATGCTGATTTGAGCTATCAGCCCAAAGGCAAGCCGAATTATAGAGATCAGCGACTTTGTAAAGCTTGATGAAATCGACAACCGTTATTATGATAGCTCTTACTACCTTGTACCAGATCAAGGGGCTAGCAAAGCTTATGCTCTACTCCTGCAGGGCATGGCTGAGTCTAACGTAGTCGGAATTGCTAAGTTTGTTTTGAGAAATAAAGAGTATCTTGCAGCAATACGTCCTACGGATAATGTTATTACTTTATCTACGATGTTGTTTGCCGACGAGATAGTGCCTGTGAAGGAACTAGAAAACGATTTGCCAACCAATGTAGAACTATCCGATAAAGAGCTTGGAATGGCTAAAACGCTTATTGATACTCTAATAACTAAATTTGAACCAGAAAAATATGAAAATGAGTATCACAAACAAGTATTGGTATGATCGATACTAAGGCAGGAAACGATCAAGTTGTTGCAACACCTGTCGACACATCACCATATTTTGCAGACCTTATGTCAGCACTGGAAGCTAGTATGTCTGCTATAAAGAAGAACGAATTTAAGAAGAAAGCACCTAGAAAACCAAAGTCAAAAACAGCATAAAAAGGACAGCTCAGCATTTAAGCCTAGCTGTCCTTTTCCTTTATCTAAAATATGATATTGGATGAATAGTGTGGTCTTCGGTTTAGATTAAAGCCAGTAAGCTTCCTATCAAGTAACATGGCACAACGTTGAACACTATAATGCCCGAAACGTTTATGTAGATTATCTACCGTACCTGCCAATATTTCTGCATCCAAGTTGCTATTATCAAACAAATCGAGCTGCACATGCCGATCTGCAGTCACTAGATCAGATCCACGCACACCAAGACTTTGGAGTCTCCCATCGGTAATTTGCTTTAAATAATTCCATCGCCTTATTAGCAATATTATTAGATAAAAATGTCGGGTTCGACAACTTGCCTTGTCTCTCAAAGGATATAAGGTCATTACCTCTTACGCTGATAGATACAGTTTTACATTTAAAACCATGCTTACGTGGACGTGCTGCTACACTCTCTGCCAACACATAAATGATTAGTTTGACGTCTTGATTATTGACTAGATCTCTTGGAGTTGTAGTACTATTGCCAACAGATTTAATTATGCTGCTCTCACCAGTCTGCCGCACCGGTGCCGAATCAAGCCCATTTGCAAAACTATGCAGGGTTTCTCCCCATATGCCTAGTAGCAAGCGTAGGCTTTTAATATCACGATTAGCAAGATCACCAATGGTATAGATGGCACGATTCTGAAGCTTACGTCTAGTAGAGCGACCAACATATAATAATTCACCAACTGGCAAAGGCCATACGCATTCACGAAAATCATTTTCCGTTATAATCGTTGTGGCATTTGGCTTTTGCATATCACTACCAAGCTTTGCAAAGATTTTATTCCATGATACGCCAACTGATCCAGTGAGCCCTAATTCATCTTGTAAGCGTTGCCTGATTTGATTCGCAATATCTTGACCAGTGCCAAATATTTGTTCTGTACCAGTAACGTCGATCCAAACTTCATCAATTCCATAAGGCTCAATTTTATCACTATAATCCGCATATATTTCTCGCGCTAATCGTGAAAACCGTAAATACTTTTGAAAATCAGCTCGTACCAACACTAAGCCAGGGCACTTTTGTTTGCCTCCCAGATTGCATCTCCGGTTTTAACTCCTAGAGCTTTTGCAATATAATTTTTGGCAAGTATGATACCATGACGCGCTTCGGCATCACCGCACACAATGACTGGTTTATTGCGGATCTCTGGATTATATAAGCACTCCATACTTGCGTAATAGTTATTCAGATCGACGTGCAAGATCGTGCGACGCATGATAATTTCACCACCCACAATTAGAACATGTTTGGTTAGATTGTAGAGTTTTCACAGGAGTAAAACAAGTTGTAAATACTGCCAAAAAAGCCGCCCACCGAAAAGTAGGCAGCTTATATGTAAAGCTCGCCAATTACACTGGCGGGCTAACCTAAAAGTTATCTATGACAATCATCTTCTTTAGCCAATTCACGAACTATTCGAAGGATCTCGCGTACTATTCTTTCTATCTCTTCGACTTCACGTTCTAATCTCTCTAATCTATTTTCGTCATGGCAATCTCCGTGTGACATAAATTAACACCTCCCTATGCTAACATAATATGTTTCTGAGGTGTTAAAAGTGATAAAACACAAAAAAACCGCTTCACCCGAAGTGATATGCTCCCCTTGCAATCAATGTCATTAAGTTAAGCAAAATAGAACGCTTACATCGATAAAAGTAGATGTAAACGTTCTATTTTTATATTTGCTAGTCATATAAAAAAACACTTGACAAATAGTCGAAAATTTGCAGCTCTGCCCTTGAAATATAAAGATTCGAGGGAGGACGCATATGAAACCAACCGAAGTAAAAGAAATACTTTCACACATAATAAGTACTATATCAGATGATCCATCTGATTTTTTGCAAAATCCATCAAAGGACTTTACAAGGAATCGAAAACTATCATTTGAAACAATCATTAAAATGATGATTGGCATGGGTGGAAATAGTTTATGTAAAGAAATATATGATTGGTTCAATTATGCAGAAGATACCGCATCTGTTTCTGCCTTTGTTCAGCAAAGGCAGAAAATTTCATCTAAAGCTATGGAATATATTTTTAGAGAAATGGTTAAACAATGTGACGAGCAGATTTTATTTAAAGGATATCGTCTTCTTGCTGTAGATGGATCTGATATAAGATTACCTAAAAATAAAAATGACGATAATTCTCATATCAAAAATGACGATAATACTAAAGGATATAATCTTCTTCATCTTGATGCTATGTATGATTTGATGCAACATAATTATGTTGATGCTTCAATACAAAGTAAAAAAGGTATGAATGAACATAAGGCTCTGGTATCAATGATTGAAAAATCTGAAGCAACTGGAAGTGTTATTGTTATAGCTGATAGAGGATACGAATCTTTTAATAATATTGCTCATTTTCAAGAAAAGAATTGGAATTATATTATACGTTCAAAAGAATCCTACGGTATTAAATATGAAACTCCTGATAGTGATGAATTCGATAAAGAAACCACCATCACCCTTACTCGGAGAAAAACGAAAGATACAATAGCATTGATTAAAGAAAATCCTGATAGATATCGTTGGATTCAACCTCATACAACGTTTGATTACTTACTGCCTAGAGAAAACAAGATGTATGATTTGAAATTTAGAATTGTTCGATTTAAAATTTCAAATACCACTTATGAAACGTTATTCACAAATTTACCTGCGAATGAATTTCCTGCTGAAGTTTTGAAAGAATTATATAAAATGCGATGGGGTATCGAAACTTCATTCAAAGAATTAAAATATGATGTTGGATTAGCCAGCATTCATAGTAAAAAGCAAGATTTTGTACTTCAAGAAATTTTTTCAAAGTTAATTATGTACAATTTTGCAGCTTTAATATCTTATCAAGTAGAACATCCAAAAGATAAAAGAATCAATTTCGCTAAAGCGATACATTTTTGTTATCAGTATTTCAAGAGCAAAATTTCTGAAAGATGTCTTTTGAAAATTGTGCAAAAATTTATGTCTCAAATACGTCCTGGCAGAGTATTTGAAAGATATCAAAATATTAAAAAGGCTGTCGGGTTTGCATATAGAATTTCTTAAAACAACTCTTCATATCTACATGTTGTACAGATGGCTTATAACGTCATCTGCTTTTGGTATGTTTAAATCATAAAAATGGTGAACACTTATCATAGCGTTCACCATTTTTTGATACATTAACCTGCTCTTAACTACTTAACTTAATGACATTGATTGCAAGGGGAGCATATCATCATGAGTTAGGCGGCTTTTTTGTGTTTTATCACTTTTAACACCTCAGAAACATATTATGTTAGCATAAGGAGGTGTTATTTATGTCACAAGGAGATTGCCATGACGAAAATAGATTAGAACTTGAAGTCGAAGAGATAGAAAGAATAGAACGCGAGCTCCTTCAAATAATTCATGAATCGGCTAAAGAAGATGATTGTCATTTTATGTCACAAGGAGATTGCCATAACGAAAATAGATTAGAACTTAAAGTCGAAGAGATAGAAAGAATAGAACGCGAGCTCCTTCAAATAATTCATGAATTGGCTAAAGAAGATGATTGTCATAGATAACTTTTAGGTTAGTCCGCCAGTGTAATTGGCGGACTTTACATGTAGGCTGTTTACCTTCCGGATGGACAGCTTTCTTTAAATGTCAACATTTACAACTTGATTTTTACCTACCAAAACCCTATAATTTAACCAAACATACGTTCTGTTCAGGGGGTGTTGAAAATGAGTGATTACAAGGTCTTTGTAGAAGTCACGGCAAAGCATGATACATATGGTAATATTAGGCCATTATCAATCAAGTGGGAAGATGGGCGAGTATTTGAAGTGGATAAAATTTTTGATGTACGCCTAGCTGCATCCCTCAAGGCGGGCGGTACAGGGATAAGATATACTTGTAAGATCATGGGCAAGCAAGTATATTTATTTGACGATGAGGGCAAATGGTTCATGGAACGGAAATAAAGAAACTCCCTATGACTTTAGGGAGTTTCTTTATGCTGACTTTGATTTTGGTTTTCTAGGAGATTTCTTCTTGGCTTCAGTTTTCTTTATGGCTGCCATGCTTGCCTCTAGTGCTGACATTAGGTCTGCAAAATATGGTGATGTGTCGACAGGTGTTGCAACAGTCATTTCGTTTTCTGCCTTAGTATTGATCATTGCATAACTTGCTTGTGATACTCATTCGTATATTTTTCTGGTTCAAACTTAGTGATCAAAGAATTAATAAGTGTCTTAGCCATATTCATTTCTTTGTCTGATAGTTCTACGTTGGATGGTAAATCATTTTCGATCTCTTTTGTTTGTACAATTTCATCCGCGAAAAGCATTGTCGATAGAGTAATAACGTTATCCGTAGGACGTATTGCTGCAAGATATTCTTTATTGCGTAAAACAAATTTAGCAATACCGACAACATTTGCTTCAGTCATACCTTGAAGTAATAACGCATAAGCTTTGCCTGCTCCTTGGTCGGGCACAAGATAGTAAGAGCTATCATAATAGCGGTTGTCGATTTCATCTAATTTAACAAAATCGCTAATTTCTATGATTCTGCTTGCTTTAGGGCTGATTGCCTCTAAATCAGAATCTGAGATAATTACATAGCGGTCTTCCGATAGTTTATAGCCTTTTACGATTTCAGATGCTGGCACTTCTGCACCGTCCGAAGCCACTTTTTTATATTGTATTCTGCTAAAGTCAGACTTTCTTAACTGATTAAAGGAAATTGTCTTGGATCGGGTAGCCTTAGTGAGCGATACGGGCACGTTTACAAGGCCAAAAGACAGCATACCTTTCCATACTGGGCGCATAATATCACCCTTTCTATTTATAATAATTTAGTTTACATAATAATAGTTATTATTATAACATAAAAGCTTATTAGCGTCACTGTTTACGGGCATAGTATAAGTTTCCAAAATAATTGAACCGACAGTAATAAAGGGAAACAAGTGGGAAACTATTACTTACAGAGTATAAAGGTAAGCATATGACAATATAGTTTCTGTCAAATATATATAAGGAATCCAATAAGCAACTATAATCATATGTTTCATATTACTGTAAATTGGGGTTGGATTGGACTCCGAAGCCAAGTGCAGGTTCATCCTGCCATGCGTATCAAATTTCATTTTTCTACTACCTTAATGTAGATTGTAGGAAATGGTGGCTTTCATATAAAACTCCCTAGGCTTAGTTGCTTAGGGAGTTTTTTGCTATGCCTTTTATAAGTTAAAAGAAAAATATAAAGGACCTTCTTTTACATAATTTCCGAAAATCCTATATAATAGGAACATACTATTTTCTCGGAGGTCCCAAATGCGTCAAACCAGTGCTACAGAACTCGCCAAGATGGGGAAACAAGAGCACGAACAATTTAATCGCCAGCTTTCTGGTAAAGATAAACGCTGCTTTATTGCAACAGCAGTCTTTGGTATCGATGCGATAGAAACGAATATCCTGCGTCAATTTAGGGATAATCATCTAATACCTTACACCCTTGGGCGAATGTTTACTTCATTATACTATAGTATATCGCCATATATAGTTATCGTAATTGATAAGTATCCTGTATTGATGATTCCGATCCGTGCAGCATTACGCTGGTTTATTAGATCCTGGAGGTAGACATGTCATTCCTTATATTAGTTGCAGTTATTATACTTTATTGGTGGTTGCGCTCAAGACGAAAACCCAAGTTATCACCATATATGTTAGAGGAATGTTGAAAATAAATAATCCGATACCTTTGTGTGGTAAGCCGGATGTAGTATGGAAAACTCGTGACGGTACTTTGATAGTTGGAGATTACAAAAGCCGTGAGAATCAACAAGTATATGAATCTGAGGTTATTCAGCTATCTGTATATAAGCTATTGGTTGAAAGAACACAAAAAAGGTCTGTTGCTGACTATGGTTTTATTCATTTCAAAATAAAAATATGAAAAAAGTATCTTTAATGAAGGAAAACGAAATTATTGCTTTGTATTATCGGTATTGGGATGTGAAGCAGGTGAGGTAGTAGCTTGTGCTGCTAATAATAAAAACTATTGTAAAAATTGTTCGCACAAGCATGAGTGTAGCTAAAATAAATCCCCTGATAAGTTTGGACTTACCAGGGGATTTGCTTTATACTATAGCGTAAAGGAAAAATAATCTCAATCTAGAATTTTACAATACAGCAAAGCCTTCTTTTTAAGTACTTGGCCAGGCTCTTTATCTTTCCAATCAAAAATAGTACGTTGATGAATTCCAAGCTCTTCAGCCATTTCGACCTTAGTATGTCCATGATAGCAACGAGCCTTCTCCAGTTTTTCGAAAAAAGTATCTTCAGGCATATTTTCAAAGCAACCTATAAACCATATTGGCTGTTCAAGTTCAGTGGCCAACTTGCGTAACGTTTTCATCTCTGCCGTGCCGGTAGTTTTTCCTTCTAGCTGACTTAGATGAGCTGCAGCAATCTCAACCTTCGCAGCAAGAGTCTTGATTAGCCAACCTTTTTGTATTCGTGCCCATCTAATACGCTTATTGGAGGTGTTACCAATTGTCATTTCTATATTCTGATCGAATTTTCCATTAAATACTGTATTATCTAGGTTGTGATGTGTACGCATGTCTGTGTAGATCATAACTTAGGGTAAGATAAACTTGGTAAGAATAGTAATTTCTGATCAATCTCTCTCGTCAGGGTGTACTGTACAAACAATTATTATTTCTTAATTAGCTTATTAAGATTATCCAACAAGGATTTAACAAGTTTTGCGAGAATATATACTATACTCAATTTACATGCCCACTGGAGGTTTAAGAATATTGAATGTAGAGCAAATGACAGTAGTCGAGATTACTAAACTTTTAGAAGAAAATAATCTGTCAATAGCTATAATAAATAGTTTAAAACAAGATTCGCGAGTTTCAGTATTTCGCTTATTTACTAAATGGCAAAAAAGGCAGGAGCAAAACTTACTAGAGAAGCAACGTATTCAAGGTCTTTATAAGCAGGAACGAATGCTTGCAGCTAAGGGATATAATTTAATTGCAGGTGTTGATGAAGCAGGTCGTGGTCCTTTAGCAGGTCCATTAGTAGTTGGTGCTGTTATCTTGCCTATCGGCTGTCACCTACCATCTATTAATGACTCAAAAAAGTTATCAGTTAAGCAACGGGAGTATTTGTATCATGAGATAAAAGAAGTTGCTATTAGTGTACAGCATATCGTCATAGATATTGATGTAATTGATCATCTGAATATTTATAATGCAACTATATCTGGTATGTATGAAGCTATTAATGAACTTCATCAAAGACCTCATGCCGTATTAATTGATGCTGTTCCCTTGCCTGATTTAGAAATGCACTCCTTGTCATTAATTGGTGGGGACGCTATTAGTGCTTCTATTGGAGCAGCTTCTATTATTGCAAAAGTAGAACGGGATAATTTAATGCGGGAATATGATAAACAGTTTCCACAATATGGATTCGCAAAGCACAAAGGCTATGGTACGGCAGAACATCTAAAGGCATTGCAACAATTTGGTCCATGTCCTATACATAGAAGAAGTTTCGAGCCTATTAAGTCATGGGGAAGAATAGATATATGAATAAAGAAAAATCGGATAAACCGCAGCAAGCTATTGCAATAAGCTATCAGTCCAACACGAATGCGCCAAGAGTTGTAGCCAAAGGCACTGGTTATATGGCTGATAAAATACTTTCTACAGCAAGCCAACATTCTGTTCCCGTATATCAAAACAAGACATTAGCCAGTATGTTAATGGCAGTTGAGTTAGATCGGGAAATTCCTCCTGAATTATATCAGGCTGTAGCTGAGGTGTTGGCATACATTTACCATATCGATAAAAAAATGCACAAATTTTAGATAAGATTAGATGAATTTATTTTATTTACTTGTGAAAAACAACATCAAGATAGCAGGATGTTGTTTTTTTTCGGGGAATATTGTAGCGAGGTGTATTATTGTGAATACTAGTAAAGTGGGGGATATTGGAGAACAAGCTGCAGCAAGTTATCTGTACGATGCGGGATATGAGATAGTAGAGCGAAAATATCGTAGTAAAATTGGAGAAATTGATATTATTGCAAGGATAAAGAATATTTTAGTTTTTATTGAAGTAAAAACTCGAAGGAATACTACTTATGGCTTTCCAGCAGAAGCTGTAACCTATCGAAAACAGCAAAAAATAATCAATACTGCATCCTGTTATCTTCAATATATACATAATACAAATATACATTGTCGTTTTGATGTAATTGAGGTATTTCTAAATGAAAATAATAAAATAACGTGTAACCATATTACAAATGCATTTATCAGATGATTAAGTCTTTTTTATTAAATGGAGGTAGGTGAATCTTAATGCGAATTATTGTTGGTATTACTGGGGCTAGTGGTGCCATTTATGGACTTAGATTGATTGAAGTGCTAAAAGAAGCAGGTTGTGAAATTCATGCTGTAGTATCAGAGCATGGTTGGCAAGTTCTAGATTATGAGTGTAGCATCAGCCCACAAGAAATTAAGGAAAAAGTAGATTTCTTACATGACATAAAGAATATTGGGGCATGTATTGCTAGTGGATCATTTAAAACAGATGCGATGGTGGTAGTTCCTTGTTCTATGAGGACCTTAAGTAGTATTTCCAATGGAATTGCTGATAATTTACTCAGTCGTGCAGCTGACGTTATGTTAAAAGAAGGACGGAAATTGATTATTGTTCCTCGGGAAACACCTCTTAATGCGATACATTTGGCTAATATGTTAAAACTATCTCAGTTAGGGGTTAGAATTCTTCCTGCTAGCCCTGGATTTTATCATCGTCCTACTACTTTAAACCAAATGATTGATATGATGGTTGGCAAAATATCTGATTCCATTGGTATTGACCATGATTTATTTCCCAGATGGCAAGGTGAATAATTTTCGGAGGTAACTTTGTGTTTTCACAAACATTTGGATCGACTACAATCGGATTAAATGGTATTGTAATAACCGTAGAAGTAGATATATCTAATGGTTTGCCAGCATTAGATATCGTTGGCTTACCTGATACTGCCGTAAGAGAATCAAAAGAACGAGTAAGGGCAGCCATAAAGAATTCTGGATTTGAGTTTCCCTCACGGCGTATCACAATTAATCTCGCACCTGCCGACCTCAAAAAAGATAGCTCAGGATTAGATTTGCCTATTGCGATTGCGATCTTGGCAGCCAGTGGACAAATTATCTTACATCATTATCAACAGTATGTATTTGTCAGTGAATTATCTTTAGAGGGAAAGTTGCGTGGCATTTCAGGAGTATTGTCGATGGCAATTCATTGCTCTGAGCAAGGAATAAACCAAATGATTGTTGCTCCTGATAATACGCAAGAGGCCTTACTGGTAAAAGGGTTAACAGTATATGCACCAACGACTTTGGAGCAATTGGTATTACATCTCAATCAGGTCACTCAACTGCTCCCTGCAACGAAAGAACCTTTTTCTCCTCCAATGAGCAATGATAGTGAGGATTTTGCTGACGTACAAGGACAATTTGTTGCGAAGCGGGCTTTGGAAGTAGCTGCATCTGGAGGTCACAATCTGCTCATGACTGGTCCACCAGGATCAGGTAAAACCATGTTAGCCAGACGAATTACATCTATTTTGCCAGTCATGTCACCTCGTGAAGCATTAGAAGTCACAAAAATATATAGTATTGCAGAGCTATTGCCTACTCATACTGGGTTAATAAGCACAAGACCTTTTAGAAGCCCACACCATACCATTTCTGCTGCAAGTATGGTAGGGGGTGGACGCATCCCTAAGCCAGGTGAAGTAACATTAAGCCATAATGGCGTATTGTTCTTAGATGAATTGGCAGAATTCCCCAGAACCGTATTAGAGGTATTACGGCAACCTTTAGAAGACGGACAAGTAACCATTTCTAGAGTGAACGCTTCTTTTTCCTATCCCGCAAGGTTTATGCTATTATGTGCTAAAAATCCATGTCCGTGTGGATTCTTAGGAGACAATAAAAAAGATTGTACTTGTAGTACAGGCGATATTAAGCGTTACCGCAAGAAAATATCTGGACCTTTATTAGATCGAATGGATATACATGTGCATGTGCCACGTTTAGAATATAGTGAAATGACTACTAGCATACCAACGGAGTCTTCCAGTGAAATCCGCCAGCGAGTGACTGCCGCAAGGGCTATACAATATTCTCGCTTGCAGAAATACAATATATTTTGTAATGCCCAAATGGGCCATAGACATGTAAAAACAACTTGTCATATGACTCACAATGCACAAGTTATGCTAAAACAAGCGTTTGAAGCAATGAACCTTAGCGCTCGAGGCTATGATCGTATATTAAAAGTAGCACGTACCATTGCTGATTTGGCTAATTCGGAACAGATTAGTGATATTCACGTCGCAGAAGCGATTCATTTTCGAAATAATATTCAAGAATTTTCTTAGCTAATTAATAAAGAGAATACTCATTTTTATCTGGAGGTAAAAATTTTTGTATAACCTTTTATGTCCTCATATGATCTTAAATTCTTTACATGATCTTGAGTACCACCAATTAAAAGAACTAGGAATTGAGGGAATTATTTTTGATTTAGATAATACGATTATTCCCTGGGATCAGCAGCAGATGTCACCTGAGATTATTGAATGGGTAAATGCTTTGCTAAAGGAAGGGTTTAAAATTTGTTTGTTATCCAACAATATGGGTAAGAGAGTAAAAGATATAGCTGAAATTTTTAACGTTCCTTTTGTCTCTAGAGCCTATAAGCCAGCAAAATCAGGATTTCGTCATGCAATAGCAGCTATGGAATTGTCTCAGGATCAGGTAGCGGTGATCGGTGACCAATTATTTACAGACATACTTGGTGGTAATCGTATTGGTTTAATTACGATTTGGGTTCGTCCATTAAGTGCACAAGAATTTATTGGTACTAAAGTTACCCGGCGCTTGGAACGATTAGCTGTACGAGTTTTAAAGGCAAAAGGATTTATAAGTAAAAGCGCGATTATTAAAAATAATAATTATTGAAATGGAGCTAGTACAATGATTACGAGTAAAACCCAAAAAATAGGTATATTAGGATGGCCCCTGGGACATTCCTTATCACCTATAATGCATAATGCAGCTTTTAAATCCCTTCACCTTGATTATGTATATATTCCACTGCCTGTTCATCCGGAGAATTTAGCTCAAGCCGTTGCAGGTTTGAAAGCAATGGAATTTACGGGTGTAAATGTTACCATACCTCATAAGGTGGAGATAATGTCCTATCTTGATGAAATTGATTTCAGTGCCCAGCTAGTTGGGGCTGTAAATACAGTTGTAATAAAAGACGGTAAATCGATTGGATATAATACAGATGCTCAAGGGTTTGTCCAATCAATACTTTCAAATGGTATTAAAATTACTGAACAAACAGCGGTCATACTAGGAGCTGGCGGGGCTGCGAGGGCCGTTGCATGTGGTCTTTTTCAACATGGGATAAAAAAAATTATAATTGGAGCAAGAAATCTTGAAAAAGCGCAGCAATTCGTAAAACTCTTCTCAACAAATGTAGATATACAAGCTTATGATTGGGAGGATTTCGGTTTTAAAAATTTGTTGCAAGAATGTGATATTCTGATAAATAGTACTCCAATTGGTATGTCAGTTCATGATACAGAAGTGTTGCGTATACCTTGGGAGATCTTAAATCCAGAGGCTGCTGTTTGCGATTTAATCTATAATCCATCCAAGACTCAACTGTTACTTTCTGCTAAAAAACACGGTCATATAGCTATAAATGGTCTGGGAATGCTAATTGAACAAGGTGCCTTGGCTTTTGAACTTTGGACAGGTGAGCAAGGTCCCCGACAAATTATGTCTGACGCATTAACAGAATATCTGTAAGTATTGCTTTTTATTAATCATTAAACTCACTAAAGCAAGAAGCTCCCAAATTAGTAGAATATACTTAATTAGGACATTGAGGCTTAGGTCCTAGGATCTGAGCCTTTTGTTGTGCAATATAAATTGGACATGTAAATATTCCAGGAATATTATTGCAGTTGCTTTATAATCAATGGATTAGGAGTGGGGAAACTTTGGAGAAATTAAAGCAATTAAAAAAAATTACTGCAAACCAGCGCCTAAAGGTAATATTTGTAATTGGGGTGACAGCCATAATTGCAACAATTTTTTTTATGCCTTCAAAGATCCAGGTTACTCCTAGTGTTGTTAATAAGACTACCACATCCCTTGTTAGAAATACGGATAAAGTAGTTATGTCTGTTGGACATCAACATAATGGTGAATTGAAACGTGATCCTTTTGCCCCTCCTTCTATCGGCGCGGATAATTTTGAAACGCAGAAAGAAAGTATATCTCCTACAAAATCTAACAATGAATCTGTGATAGCCGCAAATCCAATTACTCTCCTTAAACCAAAAGAGAAGATAAGACTTACTGGAATTATCAATACAAATAATCAGCATGTTGCAGTTATACAATCGGATAATAAAAGCAAGACTTATCAGTTAGATGAATTTATTGGTACCTACCAACTTATTTCAATACAAGAAGATTCTATTATTCTAAAAAGTGGTAATAGTCAAATGTTCTTGTCATTAGAGCCAGCGGGAAAAGGGAGGGTACTAAATAATGAATAGGACACATCTCTGCGTAATGATATTGTTACTGTCAATCACAATCTGTGGTATTGCTATGGCAGAGCCGCAAAGTATTGATCTTAGTTTCGTAGATGAAGATGTGCGGGTAATATTACATACACTCGCTATTATTAGCAATGTTGATATCATTATTGATGAATCGATAAAAGGTAATATTACGCTGAAACTTAAGAGTACAACTTTCGAGAATGCCCTAATTCTAATTACGTCAGCTAAGGGGCTATCCTATCGAAAAATAGGTGAGTCCTTTATTATAGAACCTGTGGATATGGGGACAACAGAGATATATAAGTTGCGTTATATTCGTGCTGTTGATATAAAAAAAACATTGGAACCTATTATGAATAGTCTTAAATTAAAAGCTGAAATTGATGAGATATCAAATAGTTTGATATTTAGTGGTTCACCTACAGGTTGTGCTCGCATTAAAATATTATTAACAGATCTTGATGTTCCGCAGCAACAAGTGGTTATCGAGGCTAAAGTTGTGGCTATTAACAAAGCCAAGACAAAAGAGCTAGGGATCGATTGGTCATGGGACGTTACACCTCAATACGCAGAATATAGTGCAGAACAAGTCAATATTGCTAATGGTGTAACGACTATTGAACCAGGTAAAGTTACGCGTGATACTGGAAAAGGAATTATTCAATTTGGTCGTAATCCTGAAGGTCATCCTTATGAATTTTACTATCAAGCAAAAATTAATGCTCTCATTAGTAATGGTAATGCTAAAATCTTAGCTAGTCCTAAAGTAACTACCATTAATGGAAATGAGGCTCGGATTTTAATTGGTGATCATATTCCAGTACTTACTGAGAGAATGGAAGACGGGAAAACGACTACTACAGTAGAATATATTGATACGGGCATAAAACTTACCTATACCCCTACGATTACTGCTGATGGAACTATTACAGCAAAAGTACATACAGAGGTTAGTACTCCTAGCTTAGTAACGGATATTAAGAACTATCGCATTACGACCCGTGAGGTAGAAAGTATGGTCTGCATGAAAGATGGTGAGACGATGGTGATTGGTGGTCTCATTGGCAGTGAAGAATCTAAAACAAATAATAAAATACCTTTCTTAAGCGAACTACCATTAATTGGTACGCTGTTTAAAAGTGTACATAATTCAAAAGTAGAAACGGAAGTAATCATCTTTTTGACAGCAAAATTAGTTAAATGACATAAAAAGCAGAAAATAGATTGTAATTTGGTATTTTAAGCAGGAACTTATTGTAAAATGTAGAAGAATAAGTATTAAAATAGATGTGAAAACATTCGCAATAATATTGGGAACTTGATCCTGGATTGAGTAGTGCAATCGGCTGGTAAATATGCATTTACAATTTTAATAAATGTATTTGAAGTTTGGTTGCTTTTCTGTATAAGAGGCGGTGTAAAAGCATGAAATGTGAAGTCTTAAAAACTCGATTAGGTATACCTCAGATTGATTTGTCAAGTATCTGCGTTAAACCAGAGTTAGCAGAACTGATTCCAGCGACATTAGCGGAGCGGCATCAAGTGATTCCGGTAAAAGTTGCTGGTAATAAGATTATTTTAGCAATGACTGATCCAACAAATTTTTATGCGATTGATGATATTCGTATGGTTTCAGGTTTTGACGTAGAGCCTGTTATCGCTGCAGAAAAAGATATATTACGAGCTATCAGAGAATGCTACGGTGTACAAGACTTAGTTGAAAAGGCCATTAATAAAATGCGCCCAGAAGATATAAGGCTAACAGCAAAGCTCCAAACAGCAGATGATGCTCCAATCATTGGATTAGTTAATTCTCTTATGGATCAAGCAATTAAAGATATGGCTAGTGATATACATATTGAACCTCAAGATACATCATTGCGTGTCCGTTTTCGCATTGATGGTATGCTACGAGAGATCGGCAGTTTTCCCCGCGAGATTCACCCCGCGATTGTTGCTCGAATTAAGATTATTAGTGATATGGATATTGCAGAAAAACGCATACCGCAAGATGGGCGAATTAAAATTAAAGGAGTAGAGAGTGATATTGATATTCGAGTGTCTACCTTACCTACTATTATGGGTGAAAAAGTGGTTATGCGTTTGTTAGATCAACAGACAGTTATTTTGGATATTAATAAACTTGGTTTTTCTACTGAAAATAGTAAAAGTTATCATAAGATATATTCTCAATCTTATGGAATGGTGCTAGTCACTGGTCCTACAGGTTCGGGTAAAACGACTACTTTATACTCTACGTTGAATCAAGTGAATTCGCCAAGTCAGAATATCATTACTTTAGAAGATCCTGTAGAATATCGTATAGGAGGAGTCAATCAGGTACAGGTTCACCCAAAAGCAGGCTTAACTTTTGCCAGTGGACTTCGGTCTGCATTGCGGCAAGACCCGAATGTCTTATTAGTGGGAGAAATACGAGATAGTGAAACTGCTGATATTGCCATTAGAGCGGCTTTAACTGGTCATCTTGTCTTTAGCACTTTGCATACAAATGATGCGGCAGGAACAATTACTCGTTTACTTGAAATGGATGTTGAACCCTTTCTAGTGGCTTCATCAGTTCTAGGGGTAGTTGCACAACGACTCGTCAGAACACTTTGTCCCAAGTGTCGAGAAAGTTACATACCTTCTACTGATGCCTTAGAACGTTTATTTTTAGGTGTTGAACCTGACGTACCTATTAGATTGCATCAAGGAGCCGGGTGTGCCTATTGTAATCATACAGGCTATCAAGGTCGTATGGCAATTCATGAAGTCATGCCCATAACTTCTCAAATTAGAGAGGCTATTAATCGTAGAGCTTCTAGTGATGAAATTTGCAAGATTGCTATTGCACAAGGCATGATAACCATGCGTCAGGATGGTATTGAAAAAGCACGTACTGGTTTGACAGATGTAAAAGAAATTATGCGTGTAGCATATGCTGAAGCTAGTGGAGGACAATTGTGATGGATCAGCTATTGGATCAAGCTGTACATAGCCGAGCATCTGACCTGCACATTACAGTAGGCGCACCACCCATATTCAGAATTGATGGTCAACTTGTACCTACTAACCATCAGCTACTAAACGTAAAAAATACAGAAAGATTGTTTAAAGCCATTACAACGCCGCAGCAACAGCAATATTTTAATGAGCATGGTGAAATTGACTTTTCCTTTGCAGTTCCTGGCCTTAGCCGTTTTCGAGTCAATGCTTTTCACCAACGTGGTTCAGTGGCTATAGTGATTCGCGTTATAGATGAAAATATACCTACATTAGAAGGGCTGGGACATCCACGTGTTATAAGAACTCTTGCTTGTCAGGCTAGAGGTTTAGTTCTAGTTACCGGTCCCACAGGTAGTGGCAAATCAACAACTTTGGCGGCGATGATTAATCTGATTAACCAGGAACGATTCTGTCATATTCTTACACTAGAAGATCCTATTGAATTTTTACATAAGCATAACAAGTCAATTATCAATCAGCGGGAAATCAATACTGATACCAAATCGTTTACGGTTGCTCTCAGAGCTGCTTTAAGAGAAGATCCAGATGTTATTTTGGTAGGAGAAATGCGTGATTCGGAAACCATTGCTACAGCCATTACGGCAGCAGAAACAGGACACTTAGTCTTTGCTACTTTACACACTAGCAGTGCTGTTCAAACTATAGATCGCATTATTGATGCTTTTCCTTCACATCAACAGCAGCAAATTCGTATACAGCTGTCCGTTACCCTGCAAGGAATTATTGCTCAGCAGTTATTACCTCGAATGGATCAGATTGGCAGAGTATCTGCTTTAGAAATTCTGGTAGCTACTCCTGCAGTGCGTAACATGATTCGTGAAGGAAAGACCCATCAACTGACTTCCTTCATTCAAACGGGCGCAAAGTTTGGTATGCAAACGATGGACATTGCTTTACGGGATTTATATCGTCGTGGAATCATCTCGTATGGTGAAGCTATAATGCGCGTCATAGATGAAGAGAACTTCGCTCGTTTCGCCAATAATTAAACAAATGGAAAGTAGGAGAGCATAAATGGCGAAAATTTTTGGATATAGAGCTAAAGACCGTAATGGACAAGTACTAATCGGTAGTATTTTGGCTGAAAGCGAATCGGCAGTGGCAGCTCATATCCGAGAAAAAGGCTATTTTATTACTCAAATTAAGGAAGAAGGTGGTGCAAGTTTATATAATAACCTTATTGATCACTTAAGAAGTAGCAGTTTAAAAGAGATTTCGATTCTTTGTCGTTTATTTGCCACTATGATCGATGCAGGTTTACCGTTAATAGCTTCTCTTGATGTTCTCATTGCACAAACAAATAATCTACGAATGAAAAAAGCGTTACAAAATGTCTATAAAAAAGTCAAGGAAGGAGAAACATTATCCCGTTCTTTAGGTGATTATCCTACCATATTTCCTAGTCTTATGGTTAACATGGTAGAAGTTGGAGAAGTGGGCGGGTTACTAGATGATGTACTCAATCGTTTAGCCAATCACTTTGAAAAAGAACATAAATTGAATGAGAAGATTAAATCAGCTCTGACCTATCCGGCAGTAGTCAGTGTTATGGCAAGTGTATCTGTTGTTTTTATTTTAACCTTTGTTTTACCGACTTTTGTACAAATGTTTGATAATTTGAAAATGGAGTTACCATTACTTACACGCATATTACTGGCGACTAGCAATACTCTGCATCATTATGCTCTATTTTTGATCGCTTTTATTGTAGTGGGAACATATGGGTTAAAGATTGCATATCAACGAGAATCATCCAGAAAAATGATTGATAAGTTGATACTAAAAATTCCTGTAGTTGGCATGTTATCTCGTAAAATTGGTATTGCCCGCTTCAGCCGTACCTTAAGCACTTTGCTTCATGGTGGTGTGCCGATTATAACTGCCTTAGACGTTGTGAAAAAGACTACTGGCAATCTTAGTATCATGGAAGCGTTAGAACAAGCACAAGCTGGTATTAAAGAAGGGATGGCGCTAGCATCTACTTTGGCACAAAGTAAAGTTTTTACTCCTATGGTCATTCAGATGGTTTCCATCGGTGAAGAAAGTGGTGCATTGGACAAGATGCTCGAAAAGATCGCCGATTTCTATGAAAGTGATGTAGATGATGTAGTTGGTCGTTTAAGCAGTATTATTGAACCTGTTATTATTGGGACTTTGGGAGTAGTCATTGGCTTGATTGTGATATCCATTATGATACCGATATTTGATATTATAACGAATCCTGGGAACCTATAACTGCTTATGATGGACTTTAGTAGAATATAAGCATAAAAGAGGTAATTATATGTTTATCAAATTAAAGAAGAAAATGAGAGATCAAAAAGGATTTACATTAATCGAATTGATGGTCGTAATTGCAATTATTGGAGTTTTAGCAGCTATTGCGATGCCGAAACTTACTGCTTCAACTGCGTCGGCAAGAGATGGGAGGCTTAAAGCTGATCTTCGTACGGTTGATAGTGCTCTTATATTGTATCGTGCAAATAATAATATGTATCCATCTACTAAAGCAGATCTAGCAACTTACATTAATGTTTGGCCTAAGGATGCCCAAGCCATCGCTGCTGATTTGAGTTATACGAAAGGGAGTAGTGATGATTATAAATTAACTGGTGTATCTTCAAATGGTACAACAAGAAAATCCCCTGGCAGCTCAGATTATACTTCCACTGATATATGGTAACAAATCATAAATACCGCTATGTGTTACCTTCTGGTATTTCGATTCAGATATAAGGGAGAAATATAGTGTTTATAATAATCCTATTAGGTCTTCTTATCGGCAGCTTTCTTAATGTCTGCATCTACCGTTTACCACAAAATCAATCCATTATCTTTCCGCCGTCCCACTGCAGCACTTGCGGTACACATCTTAAGCCATGGGATTTAATCCCAGTAATTAGTTATCTGTTATTAGGAGGTAGCTGCCGGTATTGCAAAGTTACGTTTTCCTCACGCTATATTTTAGTAGAGATAGTAACGGCTATTTTATTTGCTTGGTGTTTTCAAATATATGGATTATCTTTTCTGTTTATAAAAGCCATTGTCTTCACAACTTTTTTACTTATCATTACGTTCATTGATTACGATCACCAGCTGATTTTAGATAAAGTCCTCCTATGGTTCTCTGGAGCTGGTATTGTTATAAATTCTTGGACGAATAGTTTGGACTTTTGGGATATGCTGCTGGCTAGTTCACTTGGGGGTGGATTGCTACTTCTAATTGCACTTGTCAGTCGTGGTGGAATGGGAGATGGTGATATCAAGTTTGCTGCAGCTCTTGGTATGTGGCTAAGCTGGAAATGTTTATTACTTGCGTTACTACTATCCTTTGTATGTGGTGGAATAGGTGGTTTGCTGTTAGTGCTTTTCAAATTAAAAAGCCGTAAAGATTTTATTCCCTTTGGCCCTTTTATAGCTCTTAGTGCCTTTACTATTATGTTATATGGCAGTGAAATAATTATTTGGTATATAGAAAAGCTATATTGAGGTGGACATATGCAACGAGGTGTTACCTTAATTGAACTTCTAGTATGTATTGCTATCCTTAGTATTTTTGCGAGTGTGACAATACCAACCCTGGGACAATCATTAGAGAAACAAGAGCTAGAGAGTACATCTCGTCAATTGGCAGCTGATATTCGCTGGCTGCAACAAATTTCAATTAACGCTGGGGTAGATACAACTGCGTATGCAATGTTCTTTTATAATACTACACCTTATGGCTATTACGTTACTGCAAATACTACCAGAATAAAGAATGTTATATTTCCAGAATCGGTGACTCTTTCCGGCAGCCATTCTTACATTTCATTTGCACAGAGTGGAGCACCGAAAACTGGCGCACAAACCATTTCTATACGGAGTAAGAAATTAAAACGATGGAAATATGTTATCCTTGCACCAATTACTGGACGTGTCCGTATAAGCGATTTTATAAATACACAACCTGAAGAATAGAAGGTAATCTATGATGTCAAGGCTGAAGGGAAATCAAGGTTTTGTTTTAGTTGATGTAACGCTGGGACTTTTTATTATTAGTGTCGCGTTACTTTGTATTTCTATGTTGTTTACCCAAGCATTACAATTGGAAGAAATTGCAGGGGATTATACACTAGCCACGAATGTAGCACAGAAACAATTAGAGTTATTAAAAAATAAGTCTCCAGTATATTGGGCAGAGTTGCAGTTACCTTGCACAATACCTTGGGAAGATGAGAGGTTTCCTCCTCCGGCAGACTACGAGCTGACAACCTATGCTGTGCCATCCACGCGCGGTAGTCATCTTGTGCAAGTAACAGTAATTGTTACTTGGCAAGAACGACAAAAAGATTATAGTATCCAGCTTGTGACTTTATATTCCAAGATGAACTAAAGTCGTTCTTATATTGAAGGTGAATCAATGAAGAGAAAATACTTTGTAGCGCAACATGGACTGACTTTAATAGAACTGGTAATTGGTATGGCTTTAATACTATGTTTGCTTTCTGGTATCGTAGGTTTATTTTCCGGTTCTTTAAAAGTTTGGGTATTTGGTAAGCAGCAAAGTCATCTCAATCAAACAGCGCGCATTGCGATGGATTCTATTGTTAAGGAAATACGATATGCTCAACAAATTACCTTAAAGAATACTTCATCTTTAGTAGTAACAAAGGTAAACGGAGAAATTAGAACCTTACAATTAGGCGAAGGACTTCATTCCAGAACATTATATGTTATTATAGATAAGACAAAGACAATTCCTCCTGGTGGTATTTCTAGCAGTCCAATAACAGAAAATCTTGTGACAAACCTGCAGTTTCTTCAGCGTGGAAATAGCAAGGCTGTACTGGTAACTTTAGAAGTCACTAATGAGAGTACTGGGGAAAGAAAGTTGCTTCGGACAGCCTGTTATCCTTTAAATTTACAGTGACCCATTATGGGAAAGGGGATGTTTACCTTGCTATATATCGTGAGAAATGAGCGTGGTTTGGCTGCCGTACTAGCGCTGATTGCTATGATGTTATTAGGGATAATGGGGATTGGTCTTATGGTATTAAGTAAAATAGACATAGAAATAGCAGCGAATCATCGTGATGGTGTTGCTGCACAGTATGTAGCTGAAGGAGGAATACAATGGGCAATTGTTCAGCTTAAGACAGATCCAGATTTTGTTATTGAAACTAAAGCTCAAAAAAATGTAACAACGTATGTTATTGATGAAAATGGATCTACTTTTGCCAGTTGTACTGTTACAACCACAGTCAAACCAACAACGACTGATGAGAATCTAAGAGTGGTCACATCCATTGGGAGTGTTAACAAGGCAAAGCGCCAAATAAGCACGCAAATACGATTGCCGGCAGGAAAAGAAGATCCGCTTGAGGTTATTTGGGATGATTAAGGAAAGTGGCTACTATGGAAATAAAAAATTATATGGAAATATTAGTAATGGAAAAACTGGATATCGTTATAAAGGCCAATCGTACAACGTGTAATTGTAAGCGCTGTCGATATGACATCGCTGCATTAGCCCTAAATTCTCTGCCTACACGTTATGTTGCAACATCTTCAGGACAACATATTCTAAAATAGATTCATTGGATCAACAGTTTCATGTTGATATCGTTTCTGTTATTACTCAAGCAATTAAAATTGTAAAGAAATCTCCTCATCATTAAGAAAATAGGTGATTTTCATGTGGAAGAGAATCCAAAAGTTCTTATTAAAAGGAAAGCGGGATGTAGTTGGAATTGATATAGGAACAGGTGCTATTAAAATTGTAGAAATTTCTTGGAACAAGGATCAACCTGTACTAAAAAGTTTAGGTATCGAAATGTTGCCTCCTAAAATTATTGAAGATGGACAAGTTTTTAATAGTAAAGGATTAACCGATATCCTTATTCAATTGCTTGCAAAGACTCATATATCAAGCAAACATGCCATAATAGCTGTTGGCGGTCGCGGGATGCTTGCTCGCGAATTGATCCTTCCAGTAATGACAAAAGAAGAGTTGCAGGAAGCCATTAAATGGGAGCTGGAAAAATATATCCCTTATCCACCCAACAGTTTTTATTTTGATTTTTCAATAATGGGTAAAGGTGAAATTGAATCAGAAATAAAGGTATTATTAGTGGCAGCACCTCATGAATTTATTAATACGATTACCAGCATTGTCAAAAATGTAGGTCTTATACCAGTCGCTATCGATGTGGAGCCCTTGGCTTTATATCGTACTTTTACTGACGCAGAAAATGCTATGATTATTGACATTGGTGAACTATTATCTCAAATTACCGTATTTCAAAAAGGTATCCCTGTCATCATTCGTAATATTCCTTTAGGCGGTCAACGCATGACTGAAGTTATAATGCAAGTACAGAGAATTTCATCTTATGAAGCAGAGCAATTAAAGAAAAAGCATATCGATTTATTTAGTTTTGACTCTTCCAAAGAGCGTAATGAAACAAAGCAACAATTAGAATTATTCTTCGATGAATTTCTCAGAGATGTACGACGAACTGTTGAATACTATCAACTGCAAAATAAAATGATGTCTATTGATAAAATCTATCTCACTGGTGGCGGATCTCAAATAAAGAATTTGGTCTCCTATTTGAGTAAACCACTAGATCTACCTGTTTTTATGCATGATCCATTCGTTAAATTAAAAATCCCAAAGTCCTTTGATAAATCGTATCTGCAAAAAATAGCCCCTCAATTGGGTGTCGCAATTGGCTTGTCCTTACGTGGAGGTGGAAAGTGAATCCTATCAATCTCTTACCTTTTGTTGAACGCCAACCTAAATGGTCAATTGATAAGTTGATTTTCATCTTTAGTATTTTATTGGTATTAATCTATAGTAGTATATATACGTATAATGTATGTAAGATTTTGAGAATAGAAAAAGAACTGCAAGCAACTCGTAACCAATATGAATTATTGCAACCAACATTGGAGATCATGCAAAAGAGCAATGATAAGCTGCAATTAATTGACACAAAAAATAAAATTGCAGCACTTTTAACGAATGAACGTCAACCTTTGTATACTTTGATTCAACGCATCGTAGCGATAATGCCGCAGCAACTGTGGTTTACTAATCTGAGTAAATCTGAAAAAGGTCTATTAGAAATGAAAGGAGCAGCAACAACCTATTCTGTTGTTGCTGAATTTATAGAAAATATGGAAAAGGATCCTTTCTTCCTTGATCCGACTTTGGTCAAAGTTGAAATTGATACAGCTGCATCGCTTCTTATATTTGAAATAACAGTAAAACCTAAGGGGATGCAACAATGATTTCTTTGTCATGGAATAAGATGGCGGTTAAGCATAAACTATCTTTAGTGACTGTGGGTATGATAGCAGCAAATTGGTTAGTTTATTCGTCCTTATTGTTGCCTCAATGGGATAGTATTGATCAATTAACAATCCGATTTTACACAGAGCGTCAACAGGTGAAAATCATTGAAGATTTCCTGCTCATTCATCCTAATCCAGAACAATACATACTTGAATTAGATCAAAAATTAATGCAGATTGATAGAATTCTTCCTGACAACCCTGAGAGTAGTTCTTTTCTAGTGCAAGTTGAAGAACTTTCAAAAGAATGCGGTATACAACTTAATTATCTGAAACCAACTAAAATTATGAATAAAGACGGTTATCGAGAATATGAGATAGAACTATCTCTAATTGGTGGTTTTATAGAATCTATGCAATTTATAAATAAATTTGAAAATAAATCTCGTTTTACTAATGTGACTACGATTGTCATGCTACCTAATAAAAATAGCTTAGAAACTAAATTATCAGCAAAGATTTATAGTTTCGGTGTACCTTTTTTAACTAACAAAAATAGTAAAACTACTGATAAATAAAAAAAATTACAATTAACTTTAGATATTTACAATTATATAGTAAAATATTATATAATAAGCCTTGAAAAGTAGTACATGCGGTGCTGTTATTAATAGCGAAATGGGAAGAAGCGCAACATTAATAACCGTACTGCATGTTTATTTTTTAGTATTTTAATGAGGTGAGTCCAGATGGCTGACGTGATTCCCATAGTTAAACCCTCTAAACGTAGTTTCACTGATTTACATGCTACAGTAGATGTATATTGCCAAAGAGCTTCTCGGTAATAGCCATGAAAAATATTGTATTGATAGGCTTTATGGGAACTGGGAAAACAACCGTTGGCAGATTGTTGGCTAATCGTTTGGGGCGACCATTTTTTGATAGTGATAAAAAAATTGAATATGAAAATAATCTCAGTATTCGTGAAATCTTTGAAGTATATGGCGAACTCTATTTTCGACAACAAGAAAAAATGATTATTGCCAAATTGTCTCGTTATAATAACGCTGTAATTGCAACAGGCGGTGGTGTAGTATTATCCCTTGAAAATATGAACAATTTAAAACGGAACGGTGTTATCATCACTCTCACTGCTTCTGTTGAAACCATCTTAGAGCGAACAAGTCGACGTAATACGCGTCCATTATTAGATGATTTTGATCAGCGTGAGAAAATCGTAAATAAATTACTTAAAGAAAGAGCCGAACTATACTATAATGCAGACTATAGTATCAATACCAATAGTAAATCACTACAACAGGTTATTAACGAAATTATGTTTTTTTTACGACAAGGAGGTTACTTACGTGGTAAACGTTAAAGTTAATTTAGAGAAGAGAAGTTATAATATTCATATTGATGTCTCCACTAGTAATTTAATCGGTAACTTTATGCAGATTATGAAAGTAAATAAAAAAATACTAGTGATTTCTGATACTACTGTTGGGAATCTATATGGCATTCAAATGGTAGAGCTACTAATAAAAGATGGCTTTATTGCAGAGTTATATTGTGTGCCGCCTGGAGAGCATTCTAAAAACCTAGATGTGGCAATGGAGTTGTATACAAAAGCAATTACCTTAGAACTTGACCGTAATTGTGCCATTGTTGCATTAGGTGGTGGCGTAATTGGTGATTTATCGGGTTTTGTAGCAGCTACATATTTAAGAGGCGTACCTTTTATACAAATACCAACCTCATTATTAGCTCAAGTAGATTCCAGTGTGGGTGGGAAGGTTGCTGTTAATCATCCTATGGGAAAAAATTTAATTGGTGCTTTTTATCAGCCTCGCATGGTACTGATCGATATTAATTTTTTAAGTACATTGCCAAACCGTGAGCTATATACTGGTTTAGCAGAGGTTATAAAATACGGTATGATTGCTGATAACAAGTTCTTTACCTATCTTTGTGATCATTCTCGGCAGATTTTAGATAAAAGACCTGATGTATTAACCGAAATTGTGCGTAGATCATGTGAGATTAAGGCGTGGGTGGTAGAGCAAGATGAATGTGAGAGTTCGATACGGGCTATTCTAAATTTTGGACATACCATTGGTCATGCAATTGAGGCTGATACTAATTTTAGTGTATATAATCATGGTGAAGCAGTTGCTATTGGTATGTATGGAGCAGCACTCATTAGTAATCACCTAGGTATGTGCAGTAAAGCAACGGTTGATGTTCTAAAGCATATTCTGCTGCAATTCAATTTACCAGTATATGCACCCGAATGTGGGATTGAGGACTTATTTAAACTGTTATATAGAGATAAAAAGGTGCTAGATAATAAAATTACGTGGGTTTTACTCAATGATATTGGCGAGGTAAATTTATGTAATCAAGTGCCAGAGAATATTGTAAAACTGGCATTAGCAGAAATCACTCAGTCAAATACTCTATCTTAGATATAAATATATTCTTACAAATCGAATGAAGCATAGGAATGTGCAAATTTCATGGAGGTTTAGAGTAGTGAATGCAAGTAAGAAAAAAAGTATTATTATGATAGGTTTCGTTGTACTCGCGCTATTCGGTGTGATTTCCTACCGTATTTATGACAATATTTCAGCCAATAAAGAGCGTGCTGCAAAAGTATCTCAAGGGCGTGGTATAGCAGTGGAGATTGATGTGGTTAGCAGGCGCGATATTATTCCTATGCTAAGCTTTTCTGCTAATCTTGAACCATTGTGGAATGCAGATATTTCTCCCAAAGTCGATGGTAGAATTGATAAATTATATGTTAATGAAGGAGATGTTGTAACTGCCGGTATGGTTATTGGCACTCTAGATACCAATGAATTATCGGCCCAAGTCATGCAAGCAGAAGGTAATTTATTATCTAGTCAAGCAAGTTTAGAACAAGCCGAGCTAGATTTATCCCGCGCTCAAGAGCTTGCTAAGCAGGGGGCAGTGGCAGCGCAAGCATTAGATAGTGCCCGGACAAAAAGAGATTTAACGCTGGGACAAGTTCGCTCTGCGCAAGGAAATTTAGTGTTGCTTCAAGCTAGATTGGATAATGCAAATATTATTGCACCACGCAGCGGTATTATTATAAAAAGATACTTACAGGCTGGCTCATATGTGAAAGCTGGCTCTCAAGTCATAAGCATAGCTGATGTTTCATCCCTATTAGGAAAAGCCACAATTGGTGAATCACAGCTTAATGAAATCACCATAGGTTTACCAGTAATAATCAAAGTCAACGCTTTACAAGATCAAGAATTTTCGGGTGTCATTACGCGTATTTCTCCTGCCGCGACATTGCCTGCACGAACATTTACTGCTGAAATCACTATTCCAAATAGCGGGATATTAAAATCAGGCATGTTTAGTAAAATCATAATTCCAGGATCGATACATAAAAATGCTTTGGTCGTGCCTGAGCGTGCATTAGTAATGCGTGAAGATCAAAAAACAATTTATGTCCTTACTGCAGAAAACAAAGTACAGCAACGCATGTTAAAATTAGGGTACGTTGGTGAAGGTTGGGCTGAGGTTTTGGAAGGTTTAGCTGATGGTGAACGTATCGTAATTGACGGGCAAAATAAATTGAAAGATGGCTCTACGGTGAATGCTTCTAGTGGTAAAGAGGGTGAGAAATAAATGATTGGTACTTTTATTAAAAGACCTGTATTTACCACTATGATCGTTATGCTGCTTGTAGTGTTTGGGTTAGGTGCTTATCCATCTTTAGGTATTGATTTAAATCCTGATGTTGAATATCCCATAGTCAATGTCACTGTTACTTATACTGGTGCATCACCGGAGGAAATAGAAAGTCTAATAACCAAGCCCATTGAAGATGCTGTTAGTTCTGTTTCTGGAATAAAATCTTTATCTTCTGTTTCCCGGGAGGGTGCTTCTCAAGTTACATTAGAATTTGAATTTGGTACAAATCCGAAATTAGCTGCCAATGAAGTCAGAGAAAAAGTAGCAGGAGTACGGAAGAGACTTCCTGATCAAATTGATGAGCCAGTGGTACAACGTTTTGATATTACAGCACAATCAATTGTATATTTTAGTTTAGCATCTGATACACGCAGCCGTGGAGAAATTCGTAAACTTGCTATTGATGTTGTTAAAGATGAATTACAACGAATGGATGGAGTTGCTCAAGTTGATGTTTTTGGCGCAACAGATCGTGAAATTCAAATTTATATTGATCCTAAAAAAATAGAATCCTATAACATATCATTTCAGCAAATATGCGATGCGATTAATGATCAAAATCTAAATACACCTGGTGGTAAGGTAAATGAAAAAGGTACTGAGCTAACAGTACGTACCATGGGAAAATATAAAAGTATTGATGATATCAAAAATACCATTGTAGCAAATCAGCAGGGGCGCCTGATTCCCTTAAAAGATGTTGTTACGATTGAAGATGGTTGGGCAGAAGAACGTGTATACGCACGTACAAACGGTACGCCAAGTGTAATTATTGCTGTGCAGAAACAGTCAGGTACGAATACTGTAGATGTCGCAGAGCGAGTAATAAAAAGTATGGAGCATATAAAGACTAATTTACTGCCGCCCGACATAAAAGTTTCGATCGTTCGTGATAGCTCAAAGTATATTCGAAGTAGTGTCGAAGATGTTATGGTCTCCTTAATTTTTGGCGGATTTTTAGCAGTTGTAATCACATTTTTGTTTTTACAAAATACTCGTGCGACATTAATAGGTGCCATTGCAATCCCTACATCGATTATTGCTACTTTCTTTGCGCTGAAAGTGATGGGGTTTACCCTAAATAATATGTCTCTCATGGGACTTAGTCTAGCAGTAGGTATTTTAATTGATGATGCCATTGTAGTTATTGAAAATATCTTTCGACATATGGAAGAAGGCTTGTCTCCTATGGATGCGGCTATGCTTGGTACCAATGAGATTTCTTTAGCAGTCGTAGCCACGACATTATCTATTTTAGCCGTATTTGTACCTGTGGGTAATATGGGCGAAATTATTGGCCAATTCTTTAAGCAATTTGGTATTACCGTAGCTTTTGCTGTAGCTTTCTCATTATTTGTGGCTTTTACCTTAACCCCGACATTAGCAGCTTATTGGCTGAAAAATAATCATGGAGAGAACCAAAAGCTACAAGGTAATTGGACTGGGCTACAAAAGATTCTTGATAAATGGGAAGAGGGATTCTTAACCTTGCGAGATTATTATAGATCCATTCTCCAATGGTCATTAAAACGTCCTAAAAAATTGGTTGCATTTGCGATATTATCCTTATTTCTTAATGCTCTTTTACTACCTTTTATTGGTGTCGAGTTTCAGCCTACCTATGATTCGGGTGAGTTTAATGTAATACTTACCGCTACTTCTGGTACATCAATGGATAAGATGAAAGAGTTAGTAGAACCAATAGAAAAGCAAGTACTAGCCATCCCTGAGCTTGAATCTGCCTTTGTTTTAATTGGTGCTAATCGACAAGTAAATAAAGTAAGTATTGGTGTGCGATTAATTGATAGTGATAAGCGCTCGCGGTCTATGTCTCAAATTATGGATCAACTTAGAGTTGCTTTTCGCAACGTAAAAAACCTGAAAGTTGCAGTACAATCCAACCAAGGTTTAGGTAGAGGTGATTCGCGCCCAGTGCAGGTTGGTCTGAGAGGACCAGAGTTGGAAGTGCTAAATCGTAGCGCTTATGATCTAGCAGAAGCGATTAAGCAAATTCCAGGTACAACGGATGTAGATATTTCCAGCGATCAATCAGAACCAGAGGTCCAAATAAAATTAGATGCTATAAAAGCTGCTGATACTGGAATTGACAGTACCATTGCAGGGGATGTAATCCAAATCGCATTTTTAGGAAAGACGACTAAAAATCAATATAATGTTGCGGATAGTGATTATGATATTCGTGTGCAATTACAGCCTGCTAGTCGTTTAAGTATACAAGATGTTTCTAATTTAAGGATATCATCCAAAACAGGTACTTTTGTGCGGCTTGGCGATATTGCTGATGTAAAATTCTCTTCAGGTCCTACGCAAATTGACCGTGAATCTCGTCAGCGTCAGGTTATTGTTTATGCCAACACAGTAGGTGCATCAACAGGTGAGGTACTTAATAAAGTTAAAGAACTAATTCCTGATTTAAACTTGCCATTGGGTTATACTTATAAATTTGTTGGTCAAGCTCAAATGATGCAGGATTCTTTTAAAGAGATTGGCAAAGCATTACTATTAGCTGTCATTCTAATTTATATGGTATTAGCAGCAGAATTTGAGAGTTTTGTCCATCCCTTAACAATTATGCTTTCATTACCTTTTTCATTAGTTGGGGCAATCTTAGGTCTTTTAATTTCAGGAAAAACGATTAATATGATGTCTTTAATTGGTGTTATCATGTTAATGGGTCTTGTTACGAAAAATGCTATTTTATTAATTGATAACACCATACACTTACAAAAAAATGGTATGTCAATTATGGATGCTTTAGTTGAAGCTGGGGTTTTGAGATTAAGACCTATTCTTATGACCACCATGGCTATGATTTTTGGCATGATGCCTGTTGCATTGGGTCTAGGGGCAGGGGCAGAATTACGTTCATCAATGGGGGTTGTTTTAATTGGTGGATTAGTTACGTCCACATTTTTAACTCTCATTATTGTACCATTAGTATATTTTTTAATTGATAAAATACAGCAATCGTCTCAAGCACGTAAATCAGATAAAGTTATAAACTCCTAAAAGCTTAATGCATTTTAAAAGGTATCGTTAAGGGAAATTAAGGAGTATTTTATGCGCAGCATAAAGTGCTCTTTGATTTTTCTGATGCTCGCTTTCATACTTAAAAGCACCCTTATCAGTACGAAATAAATCATATTGATAAGGGTGCTTTGCTTTTTTTACAACTTGAAACTAAGAAGTGCCTACTTTCAAGTTGATGTGCTTTAGTTATAATCTATAATGACTTTTACATTTAAATTAGATAGCACGTTGAACTTTTCCAGAACGTAAGCAACGAGTACAAGTGTTAACTCTTTTAGTTTCACCATTCACAACCGCTTTAACTCGTTGAATGTTAGGTTTCCAAGTGCGTTTCGTTTTTAAATGAGAGTGGCTGACATTAGAGCCAGTAGTTTGACTTTTACTGCAGATTTCACAAAGATTTGCCATGTATTCCACCTCCTTTGATGAGGGACAAGATATCCTCATTACCATAACATCAATATTTTAGCATAACCTACGTACTAAATGCAAGGCATAAGTAGAATTCTTTATCTTAAAATACTGTTGCAGGAGTTTTTATTATTAATATTGAAGTAAAAACGGATAATAAAAATGGTAGAGATAGGAGGAGTACAGAATGATTACGAAGGAGACATCAATAAATGAGTTGCTCCGATCTCATCCCTTGGTACGTGAAGTTTTTGCCAAACATGGTATGGGATGTATTGGATGCATGGGAGCAGCCACAGAAACAATTGAGAATGGTGCTAAGATGCACAATATTGATGTTGAGGCACTTTTGAAAGAATTAAATGAATTGTGCGATAAAAAATAGGCAAAGCAATTTTGCCTATTTTCTATTGCTTTGATTGCAGCTAATAATGCTTAGTACGATGTATGAAGGTGATAAGTTTGGAAAATTTCAGAAAAGATAATATACAATACATTAAAGGCGTGGGCCCTAAAAAAGCAAATTTATTGACGAAATTAGGGATTTTCACAATTGGAGATTTGTTAGAACATTATCCTCGACGTTATGAAGACCGTAGTCAGCTTAAGATGATAAATAACTTAACCGATGGACAAGTAGAGAACTTTAAAGCTAGAATGATGAATTGTGCAGAGAGTAAACCTCGCCGAGGTCTTCAGATAACTAAAATTACAGTAGGTGATTCTACAGGAACGGTTCAATTGGTGTGGTTTAATCAACCTCACCGAAAAAAGATATACAGACTTGGAGCAGATATTCTTGTTACAGGTAAGGTGAAAAAAATATATCAAGTGGAAATCCAAAATCCAGAGATTGAGATGATCACAGATGTGGATACGCTGGAAGCTGGTTATATTACACCTATATATGCTGCTAATGAAAGTATTACTCAAAGATTTTTGCGAAACCTAATACGTCAGATTTTAACGGAATGTAATACGACAACTGAAATACTGCCTCCTATCATAATAGATCAATTTTCATTATTAGATCGTAAGACTGCCTTTGAAAACATCCATTTCCCTCTGAATATGGATGTGCTAAAACAGGCGAGAAGAAGATTAGTATTTGAGGAGTTATATTTATTGCAATGTGGATTATTATATATCAAAAAACAAAACAGGAGTAATACTATTGGTATAAAACATGGACCAGACGGACGCCTCGTTAAACAAGTCAGAGAACAGTTACCATTTAGCCTCACAGAGGATCAGCAAAAAGTATTATTAGAGATTGCACTTGATATGGAAGATGCAAAACCTATGCAACGGTTGCTTCAAGGAGATGTGGGATCAGGTAAGACTGTGATTGCGGCATTGGCCTTAGCGAAAACGGTCGAAAATGGTTATCAAGGAGCTATGATGGTTCCTACGGAAATATTGGCTGAACAGCATTATACTACGTTATCAGATTTATTTTTACCATTAGGTATTCGAGTAAAAATACTGACTGGCAAGCTGCCAAAGCGCACTCATGAACAAGTTGTAGCAGAAATTAAGTCTGGTTTAGTGGATGTAGTGATAGGTACTCATGCATTAATTCAAGAATCTGTTGAATTTCAATATTTAGGTTTAGTAATTACAGATGAACAACATCGCTTTGGAGTTCGACAACGAGCAAAATTACAGAAAAAAGGCAATATGCCTGATGTCTTGGTTATGACAGCTACACCGATACCACGTACAATGGCTCTAACAGTGTATGGTGATCTTGATGTGTCTACTATAAAACAATTACCTCCTGGACGTAAAACAATAAAAACATATGTTCGGGGATCTGATAGGCGTCAATTAGTATATGATTTTATTGAAAAGGAAGTCAATAGTGGACGCCAAGCGTATGTGGTTTGTCCTTTAGTAGAAGAATCGGAGAAAGTAAATGCTCAATCTGCTGTAGAGTTATATGATGAATTGCTGGAGACGGAGCTAGTGAATATTTCCTGTGGTTTAGTCCATGGAAGAATGAAGTCTGTTGAGAAGGACTTAGTAATGGATAGATTTTATCGTGGTGAGATAAAAGTCTTAGTAGCTACGACGGTAATTGAGGTTGGAGTAAATGTGCCCAATGCTACAGTTATGATCATTGAGAATGCTGAACGTTTTGGTTTAGCCCAATTACATCAACTACGAGGACGAATTGGAAGAGGTGACCATCAGTCCTATTGTATTTTACTTTCTGATAATAAAAAACCAGAAACCCAAGATCGACTTTCAATTATAGCAAAGACGAACGATGGTTTTCTGCTAGCGGAAGAAGATTTGAAAATTCGTGGTCCAGGACAATTTTTTGGTATAAGGCAGCATGGTCTACCGGATTTAAAAATTGCAGATATTATAAATGATATAGATGTTTTTTTAGAGGCGCGTCAGGCAGCGGAAAAAACAGTAGCTAGACCTGAATCTTTTGACATGTTGCGTCCTGCTTTACAAGCACGATTTGGTAAGGAATTTAGTATGATATTTTCTAGTTGAATGCAAAAAAAAGACGGCCATATGGCCGCCAATTATGGGAGAGGAGAAAATTTACATTATCATTGTGCCACACATAGATTCTTTTTATGCATAAAAGTTTAAAATATTTATAAAGTATTTTCTTGCATTTTGAGTACACACTATTATTAAAGATTAATAATAGAGGTGATGGTAATATGAAATCTACCTGTAGTGAACAGCAATTAAGAGGTATTGCCAGTGAATGTTTAGAATTTGAACATATTATTAATGCTATGGGATACGGATATTCATTACTAAATGTATCACCCAATGATTTTGTCAGGCGCTGTAGCGATTGTGTGAATTGGTTTGGTGGTGAATGCGTTATTTATCAGCATGAAAGTAAGAAGACTAACACTTTTTAGAAAGTTAGTTTCGTTTGAATTTTAATTGTATTTACCAGAACGTAACCGTTCTAAAACTCCAGTTTGGGCAAGGGAGTCTTAGGGCGGTTTGGTCATTAGTTAACATTTAATGACCTTTCAGGTTGCCTTTTTATAGGATTTTTAGTATAGTACAGTATTGGAGAGGTTATTGTTCTGTAGTATGGAGGGGTATGATGATCAGGTTTTTTGGGTGGTTGTTTATTATTGTTTTATTTGGAGCGATTTATCTATGGCAACCGGAATTTTTTCAGCATTCATACAGTATACTTAAACATGGAGATATTATTGCTTTGGCAGAATATCTGCGAAGCTTTGGTCCCTGGTCGATACTCATAACGATACTTTTATTTATTATTATGACATTTACCATTGTCTTCCCTTTTATGATTTTATCAGGGGCATCTGGTATTATGTATGGCTTATTTTGGGGAACTGTCATTTCATGGGGTGGAGAAGTTATTGGCGCGATATGTATGTTTATTTTTGCCCGCTATTTCTTTCGTCAGTTAGTAGCAGGATGGATAGCGAATAGTAGATATTTACAGCAAGTGGATGATTATAGTGCCACCAACGGCTTTAAAGCTTTGTTAATAGCGCGATTATTGCCGTTGGCACCTTCAGGTATTATTACTGCTGTAGCAGCTATTAGTAGAATGAGTTTTAAGGACTTCTTTTTAGCAACGATTATTGGTAAACTACCACCGGTTATTATTAAAGTCCTCATTGGTCATGACATAGTCTTTGCTGGAGAAAACCTGACACGCTTACTCTTGGTAATTCTACTTGTTATTGTTGTATATGTAGGGTTGTGGTGGTATAAACGGAATAAAGGATAAAATAAGCTGAGTATTCATTTTAAGTAAAATGAATTGGCAGGGATATTGTTATATATGGCGAATAAAACATACATAATAATTAGGGGGATGATTTTATGCCAATTGTACAGATTGATCTGATTGAAGGACGCACTACAGAGCAAAAGCGTGAAATGGTGAAGAGGGTTACGGAAGCAATAACGCAAACAGCTAATTGTCCTGCTGAAGCAGTAACAATTGTTATTAGAGAAGCTGCTAAACAGCATATCGCTAAAGCTGGGACATTAATGCTCGATAAATAAGGAACAAATTCTTTAAATTCTAAAGATCTTCATTAATGATGTAATGAAGATCTTTTTATATATTTTTTATGAATCTTTGCTATAGAAGGTTGGTATAACACTATACAAAGTATAAGATTTCCATAGTTTATTACACAATTACATAAAAAAGAGTGGATTAGGTAACTTTAAGTATGTTATTATAGTTGAAATAACTTGTTCTATTGATATGAAAGGAGTAATTTATGTTTGAAAATAAGTTTATGCAAGAAGGTTTAACTTTTGATGACGTTTTGTTAGTACCTGCAAAATCAGATGTTTTACCTAAAGATGTTGATGTTAGTACCTATTTAACTAAAAATATTAAGCTGAATCTTCCTATCATCAGTGCTGGGATGGATACTGTAACAGAAGCGCGGATGGCCATTGCTATCGCCCGTGAAGGTGGAATTGGTGTTATTCATAAGAATATGTCTATTGAGCAACAAGCAGGTGAGATTGATAAAGTAAAGCGCTCTGAGCACGGAATAATTGTAGATCCTATTTTTTTATCACCTGAAAATACGTTGCAGGATGCACAAAATTTGATGGAAAAATATCATATATCAGGCGTTCCTGTCACTGAAAATAATAAGCTGGTTGGCATTTTAACCAACAGAGATTTACGTTTTGAAACAGATCTGACAAGAAAGCTGCATGATTGTATGACTACGGAACATCTTATTACAGCCTCAGTGGGAACTTCCTTAGAAGGTGCAAAAGCGTTATTACATAAACATAGGATTGAAAAATTGCCATTAGTAGATGCAGACGGTAATTTGAAAGGCTTGATTACCATTAAGGATATTGAAAAAGCTCAAAAATATCCTAATTCTGCGAAAGATAAAAGAGGCAGGCTACTAGTAGGTGCTGCCATCGGTGTAGGGGCAGATATGCTGCAACGCGTTGAAGCCATTGTTGCAGCAAAAGTGGATGTAATCGTAGTAGATACTGCCCATGGACATTCTCAAGGCGTAATTGAAGCTGTTAAAAAGATCAAACAGATGTATCCTGAAGTCGATTTGATTGCAGGTAATGTGGCTACTGCAGAAGCTACTCGAGATCTAATTGAAGCTGGTGTTGATGCTGTAAAAGTGGGGATTGGTCCTGGGTCAATTTGTACTACTCGTGTTGTTGCTGGTATTGGTGTGCCGCAAATTACGGCTGTATACAATTGTGCAAAGGTAGCCCGAGAGCATAATATTCCGATTATTGCCGATGGTGGTGTTAAATACTCTGGGGATATTGTAAAAGCGATTGCTGCTGGTGCCAGTGTTGTTATGCTAGGTAATCTGTTTGCTGGTACAGAAGAAAGTCCTGGTGAAACAGTTATTTATCAAGGGCGTAGCTATAAGGTTTATCGTGGGATGGGGTCATTAGACGCTATG
This sequence comes from Pelosinus fermentans JBW45, assembly GCF_000271665.2. Classification (GTDB taxonomy): domain Bacteria; phylum Bacillota; class Negativicutes; order DSM-13327; family DSM-13327; genus Pelosinus; species Pelosinus baikalensis. The sequence goes on from NZ_CP010978.1 coordinate 2,537,474, forward strand.
GCCCAAGGCAGTAAAGATCGTTATTTTCAAGAAAATATGGACAAACTAGTGCCAGAAGGAATTGTAGGACGTGTACCGTATAAAGGTACATTGGCCGATACTGCATTCCAATTATTAGGTGGATTAAGAGCTGGTATGGGATATTGTGGAGTTCACAATATTGAGGAATTAATTAATAACACGCGCTTTATTCGTATTACAGCAGCTGGATTGAAAGAAAGCCATCCTCATGATATCAGTATTACTAAGGAATCACCTAATTATAGTTTATAAATAGACAAAACAAAAAACAACACCGCTGTGCTTACCAAGCAGGCGGTGTTGCTTTATTAATAACACGAAATTCGAAACCTTGCTCTTTATAAAATTTAATAATCGAAGGCAAGGCTTTTACTGTTTCGCTATGTCCTCTACCATCATGCATTAGAAGGATAGCGTGGCTCCATAAAAAAGTATTTTTATTTGTTTGGCTTATGATGTTTTGGATTAGGGCATCGGCTTTAGCATTCGAAGCGTCGCCAGAGCTAATATTCCATCCTACTTCAATATACCCTTCGGTCTTTAACCTCTTCCAATATTCTGTAGTAAAGTGTCCTATTGTTCCACCTGGGGCGCGAGAAATTCGAGGACGTACATTAAGAATATTTTTGATTAATTCATCGTTATGTTGTAGCTGCTCTATATAAGTGGCAGGCGACTGATAGAGTTCACGATAAATATGATTATAAGTATGATTGCCTATAGCGTGTCCTGCTGCATAGATTTGTTTTACAAGCTCAGGATGCTTGCTTACTTCAGTTCCTACTACAAAAAACGTAGCTTTAATGTTATTTTCTTGTAGAATTGCAAGAATTAAAGGGGTGTTTTCTGGGTCAGGACCATCGTCAAAAGTTAAATAGATTGTCTTATTTCCGTAATAAGGTTCAATACTAGTTAATTCCGCTGCTAATTGACGTTCTTTTCGTTCCTGGACTGTAAATATGTCATATTCCGGTTTATTATTGGTCGGAATAACGTCATTCACTTCAGTGAAATAGTATACATCAGGCTGTGGTCCCTTTTCCAAAAGCTGTGTTGTAGCGGGGATTGATGGCGCTTCTTCGATATTTGGCACTGCAAAGGAAAGAGGAGAGGATGTAAGAAAAATAAGAACAATTAGAAAAATGATACCAATAATGCTTAACAAACCATATTTTTTTAGCATAGTCGTCTCCTGGGATGTTATTTTACAAAATATTTAAGTGAATTTCTTACTATTACCTGCATATTCGACATTAAAGTATGTATTCCTGCGGGTAAAGTTTAATATGCTTTGGAATACTAAAGCTAATAAGGAGTGTGATGGAATGCGGCAATTATGTATTATTAGTATCATTGTTATCATCATTGTAAGTTTGTTTGTTAATAGTAGTTATGCTTTTTTTATGCCGCAAGTTGATAACTTGGATAACTTGCAATTAGTTGCAGCAACACAAGTATTTGATGTGAACGGACAACTTATTTCTAAATTATTTGAAGAAAATCGGGTTGTAGTGTCCATCAATAATATGTCACCTTATATACAACAAGCTATCATTGCAAATGAAGATAGTCGATTTTACAATCATTTTGGTATAGACCCCATCGGTATCATTCGTGCCATGTGGGTTAATCTGCGTTCAGGTAGTCTAGTAGAGGGAGGGAGTACCTTAACACAGCAGTTGGCGAAAAATATGTTTTTAACCCAGGAACGTACCTTTACACGAAAAGCAAAAGAATTTTTCTGGGCGATCATTATTGAACGTAAATTTTCAAAGCAAGAAATCTTACAAGCGTATTTAAATCAAGTATACTTTGGTGAAGGTGCGTATGGAGTAGAAGCTTCTTCACAGGTGTATTTTGGTAAACATGCTAGTGAACTAACTTTAGCAGAAAGTGCATTATTAGCAGGATTGCCGCGTGGTCCCAATATTTACTCTCCATATGTTGATATGAATGCCGCTATGGAGCGTAGAACTACGGTGTTGGCAGGTATGATAAAAGAAGGCTATATTACGCAAAAACAATTTGAATTAGCAAAAAAAGAACCTATAGTATTAGTTGGAAAAAAGAAACGTGTAATACAAGCATCCTATTTTATTGATTATATAGCGAATCAATTAGTAGGGCGTTATGGTGCTAATCGAGTATATAAAGGCGGCTTAAAAGTATATACAACGATGGATAGTAAAGTTCAGCAAGGGGCTGAAGCAGTGTTAGGTCAGTATCAAGGTGCTGTACTCGCTCTTGATCCTCAGACAGGCTATATTAAAGCTATGGTAGGCGGGCGTAATTATGAAGAAAGTCAATTAAATAGAACAGTGGTTGAGGTGCGTCAACCGGGTTCTGCATTTAAACCTTTTGTATATGCTACTGCTCTTGGTCAGGGATTGACGGCTAATTCTATTATTCTTGATCAGCCAATTAATATTGCTGGATATGCACCACAAAATTATGATAAAAAATTCCGTGGGCCAGTCACCCTTAAAAAAGCGATCCGCTTATCAGTCAATGTAGCTGCAGTAAAACTTGGTCAGCAAGTTGGTATCGATAATGTTCTTAGTTTGGCAAAAAGTATGGGCATTACGACCTTGGTTCCCCAAGACGATAATTTAGCTACCGCTCTGGGGGGATTAACACAAGGCGTAAATTTGTTTGATATGGCTACGGCTTATACCGCCTTTGCAAATGGGGGAATCGTATCTCAACCTATTGCCATTTTAAAAGTGGTGGATGAAAATAATCAAGTATTAGAAGAAGCACAATTAAAACAGCAATCTGTATTAAGTCGCGAAGTTGCATACATTATAACAAATATGATGCAGGGAGTAATCGAAAGTGGTACAGGTACGCCTGCTAATATTGGACGGATAGCAGCAGGAAAAACAGGAACAACTGATGGATATGAAACAGCTTGGTTTATGGGCTATACACCTGAGTTATTAGTTGGTATTTATGTAGGAAATGATAATCGAACACCTGTAGGAATCTCAGGTGCCGAAGTGGCAGGCTTATGGGGGAAAATGATGTCAAACGTGCTAACTGGTGTTAGTCCCAGTGACTTTTTTGTTCCTCCCAATATAATAACGAGTGTACCTATTTGTGCTGATTCTGGCAAACTAGCTACTCAAGGATGTCCAGAGATCGAGTATAGCGCTTTTATTAAAGGTACGGAACCGACTGTTGCCGACAATCGGATGCGTTCCAAAGATCCAACAAATGAAAAAGCAGAGCAGCCAGGTAGAAAAGAGAAAAAGTCACCATGGTGGAAACTTCCATTACCACGATTGCCCAGCTTCTAATAGTGTGATACAATGTATTAGATAATTTAAAAGATTAGATTTCTAAATAGTAAGGAGACTCTATGTATAGTGCGCAATAGAATAGCTGTTTTAAATGTGATGATTGATGTTGTGACTATGAAAGAAGCGGTTGAGGCTGTAAAACAATTTATTCTACAGAAGAAATCTCATTTAGTAGTTACCCCGAACCCGGAAATAATAATGATGGCTAATAAGGATGAACAATTAGCACGTATTATTAATAATGCAGATTTAGTTGTACCTGATGGTGCAGGAGTTGTATGGGCTGCACGTTATCAAGGTGATGCCATGCCCGAGCGTGTAGCAGGATATGATTTAGTACAAAATTTATTAATAGAAGCCATGAGCGAAAAATATAAGATTTATTTGTTTGGCGGAGCACCAGGTATTGCAGAGAAGGCTAAAAAAATAGCTGAAGAGCGTTATCCTGGTGTACAAATTGTCGGTACACGCAATGGCTTCTTTACAAAACAAAATGAATCTGAAATTGTAAATGACATAAAAGCTTGCCAGCCAGATATTTTATTAGTAGCCTTGGGTGTGCCAAGACAAGAAAAATGGCTGGAAGAATATAAAGAAGAATTAAAAGTTCCCGTATCCATCGGCGTAGGTGGAACATTTGATGTAATGGCCGGGGTTGTAAAGCGAGCACCATTATGGATGCAACGTAGTAATTTAGAATGGCTATTTCGCTTGTTGTCAGAGCCGAAACGTGCCATTCGCATGCTAGCTTTGCCACATTTTGTAATAAAAATAATGACTACAAAAAAATAGAAGGAAACAATTTATACTTTTAGATAATTGTTTGTAGATGAGGTGGATAAATGGTTAAAGCGCCGATAGTAAAAGAAGGTTACATATTTATAGTTATTCTTGCTATCATTACAATTCTTGTTTATGTGACTGTTAATCCATATTGGAGTATTATTCCAGTTGTTTTAATGGGATTTATTACTTTCTTTTTTCGTAATCCTAAGAGAAACATTCCCAATGATGACAGATTAATTTTGTCACCTGCTGATGGAAAAGTTATGAGCGTTTGCGAAGTTTATGATGATCAATTTCTCAACCAAGTCGGTCTTAAAGTGACAATATTTTTATCGGTTTTTGATGTACATCTTAACCGTAGTCCTATTGCTGGTGAGATAAAATTTCAACAATATACTTGTGGTCGCTTTCGACCCGCATATAAGAAGACTGTAGGCTGTGAAAATGAACGCCATTCTATAGGTATAGAAAATGATAAAATGAAAGTATTGGTAACACAAATAGCTGGTATTTTAGCGCGGCGTATCGTTTCATGGGTAACTCTTGGAAGTATCCTGCAAAAAGGTGAGCGATATGGTATGATTAAATTTGCATCCTGTACTGAAATTATTGTACCTAAAACAGTGGAAATAGTAGTCAAAAAAGGGGACAAAGTTAAGGGTGGCGAGACCGTTATAGGGAGGTTGTTGCAATGAGAAGCGTTATTCCCAATGCGTTAACAGCATTAAATTTAGTATTAGGCATGTGTGCGATTATTTCTACCTTCCATAATGAATTTTATCAAGCAGCGATATTTATAGTCGCAGCGATGATTAGTGATGGGTTAGATGGTAGAGTTGCTAGATATTTAAATGTAAGTAGTGAGTTTGGTAAGGAATTGGATTCATTGTGTGACTTAGCATCATTTGGTGTAGCACCTGCGATTTTGGCTTACGCCTTTTTATTAAAAGATTTTGGCATTATAGGATCTCTTATAGCTGCATTTTTCGCAACTTGTGGAGCATTGCGCTTAGCTCGTTTCAATGTCAATACCACTACAGTAAAAGGCTATTTTATGGGATTGCCCATTCCTGCCGCTGGCTGTGTTGTTGCTACTTTTGTTATGCTTGGAATTAAACCAGTTGGTTGGATATTTCCAATCTTAGTTATCGTTTTTGCATATTTGATGGTTAGTACTATTAAATATCCTGATTTTAAAGGAAAAGGTGAAAAAATTAGGATTATTCCTGTAATTATAACAATACTAGTTGCTGGCTATATACTCTTCATGACCAAAGATGCTGTCCTATTTACGCCATTCTTTGCATATGCTTTATTTGGGATCTTAAATACTGTTTTTGGATTATTTGATTATAAAACCACTACGTAGTAAGTAGTGGTAAGAAAAATAATTGTATCCTGATCATTGGATGCTTATTTTTTTGTAATTTTAAAAGATATCATGCGTTAATGAATGTGTTTAAATAACGAATATCTTGACAATTTAGTGAAGTTAGAATTAGAATGTTATGTGTGTTTTAAGTTGAAGTATATTTAAATATACTTTAAAAAAACAGGCTTTTAAAGGAGAAAAATCCATGAATTATATTTTTGACTATATTATGATTCCATTACAGCTTATTATTGTATTTTTTACTTTATATTATTTTATTATTGCATTTTTTGGTATTTGGCGCAGAAAAGAGAAGAAAATTATGACACCTCAAAATAGCTTTGCTGTTATTGTAGCGGCGCATAATGAGGAACAAGTAATAGGCCAATTGGTAGAAAATCTCCACGTTTTGAAGTATCCTCGTGAGCTATATGATATTTTTGTAGTGGCAGATAATTGTAAGGATAATACGGCAGAAATTGCTCGCGGAGCGGGTGCAATTGTTTATGAACGTTTTTGCTTAGAACAGCGCGGTAAAGGTTATGCTATGGAATGGATGTTTGCAAAACTATTTAAACTAGAGCGTAATTATGATAGTGTAGTAATATTTGATGCAGATAATTTGGTGGATCAAAATTTTCTTTTAGAAATGAATAATCGCTTATGTAAAGGTGAGAAAGTGATTCAGGGATATTTGGATTCTAAAAACCCTCATGATACATGGGTTGCTGGTACGTTTGCTATTTCTTTCTGGGTTGTAAATCATATTTGGCATCTCGCTAAATATAATATAGGATTGTCAAGTGTCCTTGGTGGCACTGGTATGTGTATATCGACAGATGTGCTGCGAAAGTTTGGTTGGGGAGCAACTTGTCTTACTGAAGATATGGAATTTACGATGAAGGTATTATTAAAAGGTATCCCCACCACTTGGGCTCATGATGCTATTGTATACGATGAAAAACCTTTAACCTTTGAACAGTCATGGCGTCAGCGTAAACGATGGGCACAAGGACATTTTGATATAGCAGGCCGATATATCCCCAGCATGTTGTATGAGGGGATTAAACAACGTGATATTAGAATTTTAGATGGTGTATTGCATCTATTTCAACCATATTTTTTAATCTTATCAACAAGTTTTGTGTTAATGAGTTATATCTATACCATTGTCCCCTTTTATACTAATATTATAAATAAAATATTACCCGTTGAGGTTATGACAGCGATAGGTGTTGGACAATATCTATTCCCAGTGATGATCTTAGGGATGATTGGTGCTAAAGGGAAGTCATGGTGGTACTTAATTTTCTATCCATTGTTTGTTTATAGCTGGATACCGATTACTATTTTAGGCTTCTTCCATCGTAATGACCGAGAGTGGAGTCATACACAGCATACTCGTAGTATTAGTTATAAAGATGTATTGTTGACACAAAAAAATGAATTTAGTAAGGAAGATTTTTTAAGTAAGCAAGCTGTTAAATAAAAGATGAGTATTATACTCATCTTTTTTCACAAAATAATACATGATAAGAGTTTTTATTATTAGGAAGCATAGGGGGTTAGGTATGTTTGAGTTGACAATTGCGGTGAATTTTGAAGCTGCTCATTGTATTCGAAATTACCCAGGAAAGTGTAATCGATTGCATGGACATAATTGGAAAGTAGAAGTAAATATATATGGTTCGCAATTAAACGATTTAGGAATGTTAGTTGATTTTGTTGATTTGAAAGCGGCGATAAATGGTATTATGGTGAATTTAGATCATTATTATCTCAATGAAATTGAACCCTTTTGCAGAATAAATCCTACAGCAGAAAACCTTGCCAAATATATATATGAAGAATTAGCTAAAACACCGATCTTTAATGAGAATGTTAAATTGCGCTCTATCAGAATATGGGAATCGTCTAATTCTGCAGCCGCATATAGCCAGGAGGCATAATGGTGTCTCATAAGCTCAATATTGTTGAAGTTTTTTCTTCTATTCAAGGTGAGGGAGAATTTGTTGGTTATCGTCAAGTCTTTGTACGTTTGGCTGGCTGTAATTTAGAGTGTGATTTTTGTGATACCCCTTCATCAAGAACAAATGCCATGGAAGGTCAAATTGAAATGACTGCTGGAAAGCGCGATTTTAAGAAGACAAAAAATCCAATCTCAATTGTAGATCTGTCGAATTATATTAATAATTTATTGATAGTACCCCATCATTCAGTTAGTTTTACAGGCGGAGAACCTTTATGCCAAGCTGAAGGCATAGCTCAACTTCTACCGCACATCAAAGGACGTATCTATTTAGAGACGAACGGTACATTGCCAGAAAAATTAAAATTGGTATTACCTCATATTCATATAGTCAGTATGGATATTAAGTTGCCTAGCATTATTCATCAAGATGTGTGGCAACAACATAGGCAATTTCTTTCCATAGCTAATGCGTGCAATACTTTTGTAAAGATAGTAGTTACAGGTAAAACGAATAGAATCGAATTTCAAAAAGCGGTAGAGTTAATTGCGGCAATTGATCAAAAGATTCCCTTAATCATACAACCAGTAACTCCTATTCATGATTGTGAGGGCGTTACTCCGGATATGATGTTGTTATGGCAAGAGCAGGCCCTTATTTTCCTTACAGATGTACGGGTCATTCCGCAAACTCATAAATTTATGGGACAATTATAAGGGAGGAATCAGTTTGCGTATTTTATTAACCAATGATGATGGAATTGATGCGACTGGTATTCAGGTTCTTTGGCAAGAACTTTTGAAAATAGGGGAAGTAGTGGTGGTTGCACCTGATGCCGAGCGAAGTGCTGCTAGTCAGGCTATTACGGTACATAGCCCTATACGAGTAGATAAATATTGTGCTAGTGATTCTCGGCTTTGTGGTTGGCGTATTGGAGGTACCCCTGCTGATTGTGTGAAAATTGCCTTAGAAACTTTAGTCAGTGCAACACCTGATTTTGTGGTGTCTGGAATTAATCATGGACCTAATTTGGGCACTGATGTATTGTATTCAGGAACAGTAAGCGCTGCAATCGAAGGATCTTTGCATGGGATACCATCAGTGGCTGTTTCACTGGACTCTTGGAAATCCTCCGATTTTAAGCCTGCGGCTGAATTTACAGCAAAGTTACTGCAAGATATCTATCAACGCTCATTACCTTCTAATACCTTGTTAAATGTAAATGTACCTGCTCTTTCTGCAGAGCAGATTGATGGGGTAGCAATTACCAAGCTAGGAGTAAGGCAGTATGCAAATGTTTTTGAGCCTCGCCTTGATCCTAGAGGACGAACATATTATTGGATGGGAGGAGAAGTTGTAGAGAATGTAAATGATGCGGATAGCGATATTGTTGCGATCAATAAGTCCAAAATCTCAGTTACTCCCATTCATTTTGATCTGACTAATTATGGGATTATGGAAACACTAAAAAGTTGGAAGTTATAATAGATAGGATATGGTGATTAGCTTAGCAACAAAATCGAAATATTATAAATAATATATAAATATGGTATTATTTACTTTTATACTGCATATTTTACAATAGCAATCCTAGTAATACCTACTTGAGGGAGGGGAATTCTGTGTCTAAACGTATTGGTAAGACACGTTTTAATACTACGCCCAAGGGACCGGGAACAGCTATGTTGATAGGAAAAGGCTTTTTTGTCAGTATAATCGTTTCATTGGTTTGCACCTTCTTTTTATCCATTATTAGCTTAGTGACCGAAAATACATACATTGATTATTACATGCAATACGTTATGGTTGGGGTAACTATGGTTAGTATTTTTATTGGTAGTGTATATGCTACCCAGCAGGCCGAGTCTAGAGGATTAATCATAGGTGTTGTGATTGGGATCATCTATGTTTTACTTTCTGTAGGTATTGGTATGGAAATTAGCCAAGAGTCCATTTCGCTATTTGTATTAGCTAACAAATTTATGGCTGGAATTGCGGTAGGAATACTAGGCGGTTTAGTTGGTGTAAATTTGTAATCGTTTGTAAATCTAAGATGTATTTTCGTGAGGCTTTGAGCCTCTTTTTCTTTTCGTGTATACGAATATAAATTGTGCTTGGGGGCTACTGAATTGATATATAGCAGTTTTATTTGATCTAGATGGTACAATTCTTGCATACCTCAGATCTAATTATCAGCGCATTTAGACATACCTTTCAAAAACATTATAATAGCAAGTTTACTTCTCTGAAGATCCATGCGTTTTTTTGAAAAACACTAAGGAGTGCAATGGAACATTATGGACCAGATCAAGTTGAGGAGTTAATTCAGACTTATCGAGAATATAGCCTAGTTCATCATGATCAAATGACTAAAATCTTTAGCGGTGTAGCAAAAAACCATTCGAGCATTGCATGAAGCCGGTATTATAACGGCTATCGTTACTTCAAAGACAAAGAAAACAACGTTGCATGGACTAACATTATTTAATTTAGATCAACTATTTTCCGGTAATTATTGGTGCAGATCAGTGTCAAAATCATAAGCCTCATCCGGAACCAATTCAGAAAGCTTTACTTCAATTAGAGATAAAACCTGAAGAATGCTTAATGGTAGGTGAGTGCTAAACAAGCTGGTGTAAAGACAGTCGCTGTTCGTTGGACTCGCGTATCATGGGAGATGATTTTACATGAGACGCCAGACTTTACTTTAGAGAATATGCATGAGTTATTAACTATTTGTGGTGTTTAATAAATTTAGTAGTTTATTGTGAAGCCTACTATATAGTACAATAGAAGAAATAGTAGCAAGCTATATTGAAATGGTTGGTGAGAATATGATACATATAGGAATTATTGGTGGTACTGGAGTATATGATCCTAATATCTTAGAAAATGTACAGCAAGATGAAGTCCTAACGCCTTATGGCTCAGTGTCTTATAAAGTTGGTGATTTTGCAGGAAAGAGTATCGCTTTTATTCCCCGACATGGCAGCAAGCATTCGATTGCGCCACATTTAATCAATTATCAAGCCAATATTTGGGCTATGAAAAAAATTGGTGTTAAAATAATTTTAGCAACGGCTGCGGTAGGCTCTTTGAATTTAGATATGAAGTTAGGGGATTTTGTTTTAATCGATCAATTCATTGACTTTACTAAAAATAGGAAAAGTACATTTTATGAAGGTGGAAAAAGAAAAGTAGTTCATGTGGATTTAACAACGCCTTATTGCTCTGCTTTAAGAAAAAAAATATTAGCAGTTGCTCAAGAGAATGGCATTGTGGTTCATAAATATGGAACGTATGTTTGTACCGAAGGACCACGGTTTGAAACACCAGCTGAAATTTGTATGTTCGCTAAGTTTGGTGGGCATTTGGTGGGGATGACTAATGTGCCGGAAGTGGTATTGGCTCGTGAAGCTGAGATGTGCTATGCGACTATTGCTATGGTAACAAACTATGCAGCAGGTATTTCATCCCAGCCTTTAACCTATGGTGAAGTGTTTCACGTTATGAATGCGAATACAGAAAAGCTAAAAAAAGTCCTTATGAATACTATTAAATGTATTGATTTTGAAGCTGACTGTAGCTGCCAACAAGCTTTAAAAGAATATGGTGGTTTTAAATTATAAAGAGAGGTGATAAATTTGTTGCAGACAATAGAGTGGAAAAATAGTACGCTATGGTTATTAGACCAAACCCTGTTGCCTAATCGTATTGAATTTATTGAATGTCATAACTTTCAAAGAGTAGCGCAAGCAATAAAAAGGTTAGAAGTCCGCGGAGCTCCTGCTATTGGTGCTGCGGCTGCATTTGGCTTGGTTCTTGGAGCGAAGGAACTTTGTAATGATTCTGACTTTGGGACCAGTATCGAGAGGGTGGCCGAGGAATTACGACAGACCAGACCTACTGCTGTAAATCTGTTTTGGGCAATTGAGAGAATGATGTCTATTATTCATAAAGCGAATCGTGACAAAGATATTATTGATTTGGTAAAGGATTTAGAAAAAGAGGCTATTTCCATTGCCAGTGAAGATTGCGCTATGAATCATAAGATTTCTCAATATGGTGCTCAGTTATTTAATGAGCCCGTATCGATTCTTACCCATTGCAATGCTGGAGCCTTGGCGACTGCTGGTTTTGGGACCGCTTTAGGAGTAATTCGCCAAGCCTTCTCTGAAGGGAAGATTACCCGGGTATTTGCTGATGAAACTAGGCCATTGCTTCAGGGTGCTCGTTTGACAGCATGGGAATTGATGCAGGAAAATATTCCAGTTACTCTAATTACAGATAATATGGCAGGCTGGGTTATGAAAAAAAATATGGTACAGGTTGTTATCGTCGGAGCCGATAGAATTACTTTAAATGGTGATGTGGCGAATAAAATTGGCACTTATAGTGTGGCAGTATTAGCCAAAGAACATAATATACCTTTTTATGTGGCTGCCCCTGTTTCTACTTTTGATTTTACTATGGACAGTGGTCTGGATATTCCGATTGAAGAAAGACATGCCGATGAGGTAGCCCAGTTTGCTGGAGTTCTGACAGCGCCAGAAGGTGTAGAAGTTTTTAATCCTGCATTTGATGTCACACCTAATTCCTTAATTTCAGCAATTATAACGGAATATGGTGTACTGGAACAACCTTATCATGAGGCAATTATTGCATTACAACAAAAAATTAAAGGAGTGCTGTAAAATGGAATCAATTATTCGCGATATAAAATTGGCATCACAAGGTCATGATAAAATTAATTGGGTTAAAGAATTTATGCCTGTGTTAAACGTATTAAATGAGGATCTGTCAAAGAATAAACCTTTAAGTGGTAAGAATGTAGTTATAACTATGCATCTAGAAGCTAAGACGGCTTATTTAGCCTTAGTTCTAAGAAATGCAGGAGCAAATGTTGCTGTAACTGGAAGCAATCCATTATCGACTCAAGATGATGTAGCGGCCGCTTTAGTGGAAGAAGGCATTAAGGTTTTTGCCTGGTATAATACCACAACTGAAGAGTACGAGAAGTTTTTACATAAAGCTTTAGATACTAAGCCGGATATCATTGTTGATGATGGGGGCGATTTAGTATCGTTGCTTCATGGTGAGCGAAGTGAGTTACTATCTAATATCTTGGGAGGATCTGAAGAGACTACAACCGGTGTTATACGTTTAAAATCCTTAGCAGCTGAAGGACGTTTGAAGTTCCCTATGGTAGCCGTAAATGACGCATATTGTAAGTATTTATTTGATAATCGATATGGTACAGGTCAATCAACCTGGGATGGTATTATGCGCACGACTAACCTTACTGTCACAGGTAAAACCGTTGTAGTTGCTGGATACGGCTGGTGCGGCAAAGGTGTAGCAATGCGTGCTAAAGGATTGGGTGCAAATGTAATCGTTACAGAAATTGATCCTATAAAAGCCATTGAAGCCGTATATGATGGCTTTAGGGTGATGACCATGGCGGAAGCTGCAAAGTATGGTGATATTTTTGTGACTTTAACAGGTTGCAAAAATGTTATTCGTGGTGAACATATTACTGCTATGAAGTCTGGAGCCGTTTTGGCTAATGCAGGTCATTTTGATCTTGAAATTAATAAAGATGAACTTGCAGAATTAGCAGTTTCTCGACGGACAGTGCGTAAAAATATTGAAGTATTTGTTATGAAAGATGATCGTAAGATCTATTTATTAGCTGAAGGACGTTTGGTTAATCTTGCCGCTGGCGATGGACATCCTACTGAAATTATGGATTTATCCTTTGCTATGCAGGCGTTGGCGGTATTGCATATTTTAGAAAATCATAAGGAAATGAAAAATGAAGTATATAATTTACCTGATGAAGTTAATTCTGAAGTTGCTAGACTTAAATTACATGCTTTGGGTATGTCAATCGATGCCTTATCAAATGAACAGAAAGCTTATTTAGGACAATTTTAAATCTAAGAGTGTTTTCTAGATGGTCCAATATTGCTAAATAAAAACGGAAGTCTTACAAGTGGAGTATGCTTGTGCTATACATAAGTATAGCACCGTTTTTATGAAGAGTATTATTGGCAGCGCCAAAAAGGGAGGAAGATAGAATGACAAAAATTTTATTGAAAAATGCTGAAGTATTAGGTGCAGATGGTATTGTTAAGTCAGCTGATATTGCAGTAGAAGGTACCTTAATTCATCAGGTTGGTAAAATATCAGCTGAGTGGCACGCTGACAAGGTGATCGATTGCACAAATAAATTGGCAATACCTGGTTTAGTTAATACACATACACACGCAGCTATGACGCTTTTTCGTAGCTATGCTGATGATATGGTACTAATGGATTGGTTGCAGAATAAGATTTGGCCAGCTGAGGGAAATTTAGTTGCTGAAGATGTGTACTGGGGTACATCATTAGCAATTGCAGAAATGATAAAATCAGGTACTACTACTTTTTCCGATATGTATTTTCACATGCCTCAAGTAGCTGAAGCTGTAGCTGAAAGTGGTATAAGAGCTGTATTAGCTAGAGGTATGGCAGGAGTAGCACCAAATGGTGAACAAGCATTGATAGAAAGTGAAGATTTTTTCCAACAATATCATAATGCTGCTGATGGTCGTATTACTGTAATGCTTGGACCTCATGCGCCTTATACTTGTCCGCCGGAATATTTGAAGCGAGTGGCGAATCTGGCACAACGTTTAGGAGCAGAAATTCACATCCACTTATCTGAAACATTCGGAGAAGTAGTTGAATGTAAAAAAAAGCATGGAAAATCGCCAATTGAATTAATGAAAGATCTGGGCGTACTTGAATGTGGCGTATTAGCTGCTCATTGTGTACATGTATCGGATGCAGATATACTTCTTATGAAAGAGGCAAATGTTAGAGTTGCTCATAATCCTGGAAGTAATATGAAATTAGCAAGTGGCGTTGCTCCTGTACCTGCTATGTTGAAAGCGGGGTTATGCGTAGGGTTAGGTACCGACGGTGCAGCTAGTAATAATAATTTAGATATGCTGGAGGAACTAAGATTAGTAGCTATGTTACATAAGGTTCATGCTCTGGATCCATTATTGATACCTGCTAATACTGCTGTAAGCATGGCTACAGCTAATGGTGCTCAGGCTTTGGGGCTTGGCAATGTAGCGGGTAGGATTGCACCTGGGCTTAAAGCCGACATTACATTATTTAATATGCATGCTCCTCACTGGTATCCACGTCATGATAGGGTATCACTACTAGCATATTCTGCTGGAGCTGGGGATGTTCATACAGTAATGGTGGATGGTAAAATTCTATTAGATAACAAATGTTTAACGACCATTGATGAAGAGCGGCTCATGTATGAGGCTGATAGACGTGGTAGGCACCTAGTTCAGCATCAATCCTAATCCTGTGTGTGTCGGGGTATTTTTCGTAAGCCTGTGTTGGTGTCAATCGGAATACGTCCGGTATGCTTCATTCCTTCTCTTTGTTTTACTAAATATCCACTCGCCGCTATATTTATAGTTTTAAAGTTGATGCTGTACTAGTCAAATAAAAGTTTTAAAACATAGTTTTCTTTCATAAGTTAAATTGAATCAAAAGGATTTAAAGAGGATTTAAAGCCAAATATCACGAATACATAATTCTAACAGGAATGGATTAGTTATTTTAAGGAGGTATGAATGCTGCGTGCTTTAAATTTTTATTCATCCAATTATCATAGCCAATTAATCTGTAGGCGTAAGACTTGCACCATTCGCCGCGGAGATAAAACTCATAAATACAATGAGGGTGATATTATATGGGTAACAGTTGGAAAACGCTTTGCTCAAAAGAAGAAAATATATACCGCTGTTATTGATCGAGTTTTAGTTAAACCCATATCTCAATTAACAAAAGAAGATTTACAAGGAGAGAATCCTGAAATTACGAATGTTGATGATTTGATGGTCTTTTTACAAAGTATCTATGATAAAACATTTACATTAAGTGATACTGTGACTGTAGTGTATTTTTCAGAAATTATTGAATAAGTATTCTACCGAAATTTTTTATGCGTATAATATAAACTATATTATAAATATATTTATTTTTGAGGAGTGTTTATAGCATGTTAGAAACAAAAGTTCCAGTAGGTATTTCAGCAAGACATATCCATGTATCCCAAGCAGATTTGGATATTTTATATGGAGAAGGGTATCAGCTCACTATTAAGAAAGACTTATTACAGGTAGGGCAGTTTGCTGCTAATGAAACAGTGGATTTGGTTACAGAGAAATCTTCTTTTAAAAATGTTCGAATTTTAGGACCTGTGCGTAAGCAAACTCAGGTGGAAATAGCTCTTACAGATGCATTAAAGCTTAAAATAGGCATTCCAGTTCGTGAGTCAGGAGATACAAAGGGCTCTGCCGGCATTACTGTTGTTGGACCTAAAGGTACAGTGACTCTTGAAGAGGGTGTTATTGCTGCAGGGCGCCATATCCATATGAGCATTGATGATGCTCAAAAATTTGGTGTACAGGATAATGACATTGTTAAAGTGCGTTGTGACGGCGAAAGAGGTTTGACTTTTGATAATGTATTAATAAGAGTTCATGAAAACTTCCGCTTGGAGATGCATATTGACACTGATGAAGCAAATGCAGCAATGTGCAAAAATGGCTGTACAGTTGAAATAATTAAGTAGTAAATAAAAGAAAAGACTTGATCAACTTTCTAGAAAACGTTGATCAAGTCTTTTGGCATTTATAAACGATCAAACAGTGTACCAGATTAACAAAATGCGTTAAATTTCAGCTTTCTTTCAGAATGAAGTTTTATAATTGTTTTAAACAATACGGATGACAAACTAGCGCCTTTGCTGTTTATAATAGAAATACTATCCTCTCTTTTATATTTTTATCAGTGACAGTACTTCCATAATCGCTAACATTAGATCTGATAACACTATGATTATAAAAGGAACATATTGAATTTTATAGCATATCTTTTGTTTTTATACTGGCAGATTATGATAAAATAGAGTCTAAAGTAGATACTAACCAAAGTTAGTTAGCTAAGTACACTATGCCTAAAAATGATTTAGCACCTTTTTGCGCAACAATTTCTAATTCAGTAATGTAGAAAATACATTTGAAAAAATTATATTCTACAAAAAAGAATCATTCGAGAATAGAGGTTTAAGTAGAGTCCTATCAAATAGGAAGGGATAAAAGAGGATGCAAATTTTACTTGCTGAAGATGATCTTCGCCTTGGTAGATTAATCAAACATATGTTTGAAAGAGAAGGAGCGAAAATAGACTGGGTAGTGGAAGGCGAAGCGGCATTTGAGTATGCAGTTTATTCTTCTTATGACATTATTATTCTAGATTGGATGATGCCTGGAGAAAGTGGGCTCAGTGTATGTGATCGATTAAGAAAGCATGGATATCAAGGAGTCATTTTAATGTTAACGGCTAAGGATGCAGTAGAAGATCGGGTTTCAGGTCTTGATACAGGGGCTGATGATTATCTTGTTAAACCCTTTGAATTTTCTGAACTAATGGCTCGAATTCGTGCCCTTTTCCGACGCAGTAATAATAAACTGATAGAGGATATTGTTATAATTGGAAAGCTTATTTTCAATAGGACCACCAAAATTATGAAGTATGATTCAAGGGAAATTTGTCTTTCTGGAAGAGAGTTTCAAATGTTGGATTTGCTTATTCAAAATAGAGGTCAAGTAGTTCCTCGTGAGGTCATATTAGATCGCGTGTGGGGACTTGAATCTGAGGTAACATCAAATAATTTGGATGCCTATGTCCGGCTTTTACGAAAGAAGATAGACTCGCCTGATGGTAAGACATTTATTCATACTGTTCGGGGAGTTGGATATAGGTTGGAGGAATAGTGTTTAGTAGAATCAGAAAACATCTTACTTTTTTATATTCAGGAATTATGGTTTTTTTTCTGCTGACTTTTGTAGGATTTACCTATATTGGGTTAACATGGGCTGTTTATTCAGAAGAAAAGCAGGAATTACTTCTTTTTGCGGAAGAAGAGGCTCAGGAGCATTCTTTGTTTTTGCAGCACCAGGAATTACTGCGGCAAACGCCTCAAGATGAATATCGGGGAGGAAGAATGTTTTTCTATGCATTTGGCAATGATGGAAAGCTTGCTAACGCAGCAGAAGCTTCCTCTATATTTCAGGATCGTATTGTGGAGAAAATTAATACATGGGATGTCGAAGATGGAGATGTAGTGCTATTGATGCCAGACGTACATAATAATAGGGCAATTGTTATGATGGCGTCTCTTCCGGTAATGTATGGCGAAGAGCATTTAGGAAAGATATATGTAGGACGAGATGTTACTGCATTTTATCAAGTATTAAAGAATGTTTTTCTCATTTTGACAATTATATCTCTACTCTTTCTTTTTCTTGCCTCAGGAGGAGGTTATATGATGGCAGGTCGTGCCATTATTCCCATAAAGAAGTCTTATGATCGCCAGCGGGAATTTGTTGCAGATGCATCTCATGAACTTCGGACACCATTAAGTATATTCATGGCCTCTGTAGAGGCCATACAAAGAGATAAGGAGAGCAAAATATCCCCTTTTGCTGAGTTAGTATTGGCTGATATGAAAGATGAGATAAAGAAAATGTCTAAGACTGTTAGTGATATGTTAACTTTAGCACGAAGTGATGCCGAGGCAACTACGATTCTGAAAGAAAAATTTAACTTATTGGATATTGTTGAACAAGTTTTACGCTCATTACAGCCTTTAGCTAATGAGAAAAACATCCAGCTCAGTTTTGAAAACCCAATAGAAAAAGTAATTTTGGCGGATAAGGAACGTATTCGCCAACTGCTTTTAATTCTGTTAGATAATGCAATAAAATATACTCCACCTCAGGGAAAGGTATCTGTTGGATTGGAATTTTCTACAAAAGTACCTGATATTAAGATCATAATAAAAGATTCTGGAATGGGAATTCCTGCTGAAGATCAAGAACTCATCTTTGAACGATTTTATCGTGTTGATAAAACTCGTTCAAGAGAAATTGGTGGAACTGGATTAGGGTTGTCCATTGCAAAATGGATTGTATTAGCTCATGGAGGAAGTGTGAAAATAGAGAGTCAGATGGGGCAAGGATCAACATTTATAATCATCTTACCACAGTAAAACCCGGAGGTTTATTACTGTGGATTTTTTTGTAAATATTTTACTGCATTAACGAATTTGTATTAAGTGAAAAAATACACCATAGGGTTAGTTTTTTACATATTATGTGACACCGTATTGCATCTGCTATTCATAGAATATAGTAAGTGTGTATATGAGGTGATGTTATGACTGGCAAAAGTAATGAATACAAGTTAAATAATAGAAAGCAAAAGGTAGGAGTAGCCTTGAGTGGCGGTGGCATTCGAGGCATGGCACACATAGGAGTACTAAAAGTATTAGTTGAACATAACATTCCGATTGATATGATTAGCGGGACCAGCGCAGGTGCGATCATTGCTAGTATGTATGCTTGTGGCTATACTCCACAACAAATGCAGAATATGATACAAAATATTAAAATGGATGAGCTAATTGACTTAAATGTTACTGTCGGCGATCTCTTCAAGCACGGTATGAAATGGTTGTTTAATGGTGCGTTTCGTTTTTGGTCTGTATTACCTACTGGTTTTATAAAAGGGGAAAAGGTAGAACAATATTTTTATCATTTATGGCAGAATAAGACTGTAAGAGATACCCAGATTCCAATTGCCATTACGGCTGTTGATTTACATTCTGCAGATACTATATTCTTTACTACTCCAGTCTTTGATCGCCGTGGTATTTTAAATGCAAGATATTATCATAATACCTCATTAACAGAAGCTGTTCGTGCAAGTATTTCAATACCAGGAATATTCTTTCCAAAGAAATATCGAAGTATGACATTAGTAGATGGGGCAGTTAAAAATAATTTGCCAACTGATATTTTGCGTCATATGGGGGCTGATATAGTAATCGGAGTGGATTTAGGCTATGATGGTCAGTTTAACTATGATATTAAGACTGTAGGAGAAATATTAATACAATGTATTGAAATAATGGGGCGGGAAGTAACCTTACTTAAAGCAGAGCAATATGCTGATATTATTATTCGCCCTAATACTTTTGAAACAAAATTTAAAGATACGAAACAAGCTTTGCTATGTATAGGTCAAGGAGAACAAGCTGCAAAAGATAAATTATCATTGATAAAAGCCTTATTGAATAATTAATCATAAACCTATAGTAGTTATTAATTACCGCTTTTTTATTAGGCGGTCTTTTTATGATTTTCATCAGTGAAATTAAGTATAGCGATAATGAAAATAGCTGCTCTTGATAGAGCAGCCAATACAAGTAAATACATTCTAAAAATACTACATATTGCAAACAAATATAGAGATGAATGTTGCTTATTGATGAGCTTTTTTTTCTTCTTTGGAATCTTTAGATGATATGGTAGTGGTTTTCATATTTTTCAATGCTTGTTGTTGTTTATTCCATTCATTCGTACGATCAGGATGCTTTTCACCCATAATTATCACCTCCTGATTTAGCTTTCCCAAGGCTTTTTATTAAATTCAACGTATATTATTCTAAAATAACATGGGAAGATTTAGTTAATTATAGTTAAAAGCCTAATTCCAACTCATTTGTTGGATTTAGGCTTTAACTATAATTCAGATTTAATTGCTAGAAGTAATGGTGGTAGCGTCTGTATCGCAGATACCGCCAGGAGCAATAAATAAGATTTGTTCAACATTAACAGCGATAATTGTACCTACGGGGAATTCCGGTCCATTTATTACATCAACTGGACACGTTAATTGTAATAGAATAAATTCGGAATCCTCCTGCACGCTAACATAAGTTGGTTCCTTACAATGGCGGTTTTCTATTTCGCCTAGAAATGTTCCAGTTAAAGAGTATTCTTCGAGTACTACCGTTAAAATTAAGCCACCAGTAAGATCAAAACCCTTTCCTTTTGGATATTTCATTTGTCTCTGCTCCTTCATTCATTTTAGTCATATATAAT
This sequence comes from Pelosinus fermentans JBW45, assembly GCF_000271665.2. GTDB lineage: Bacteria > Bacillota > Negativicutes > DSM-13327 > DSM-13327 > Pelosinus > Pelosinus baikalensis. Next base: position 2,557,953 of record NZ_CP010978.1, read on the forward strand.
AATCACCTGCTGTATACTATTCGTGGTTTATAGTAAAGGTGACATAGTAAGTTATTGTTCATTATCTTTTATTAAAATACAAAGAATTTAACGAATAAATGAGTGCTGAACTGTAACAATATATTAAAATGAAACCATGTCTGGAAAAAGAGTGATGGAATTAGTGGAAAAGGAAATCAAGACGATTAAAATATAACGTTGATAGCAATATTTATTATCAAATCAATTAAGATTATTGCTAAATTTTAATAGTTCAAACTTTTAGCAAAGTAATAATGAAAATATAATAAGTAGGAGAAAAAACTAGCCATTCATAATTGAGCTAGTTTTTTTTATTAAAAGTTGATCGTATCATCTTAAGCTTGTTTGATAAACTGATTCATTTAAGCTATAATATTGAAGAATAATGTAGAATTTATGGGAGTTGATATATATGTCAAAACCAGATCAATATAATGTAGAAATACCATCAAATGAAATGAAGGATTCCAATATAAAATATTTTACTACGTATACTTATGGTTGCCAAATGAACCATCATGACTCTGAGCGATTAGCTGGTCAACTTAAAAGTATTGGTTATGAATATACTGAGAGTCTAGAGGACGCCAGTTTTATTTTAATTAATACTTGCTGTGTACGAGAAAGCGCTGAGAAAAAAATCTATGGTAAAATCGGAGAACTGAAAAATTTAAAAGTAAGCAATCCGAATCTCATTATTGCCATTGCGGGTTGCATGGCTCAAAAGGATAAAGAAAAGTTATTTAAAAAAGCTCCACATATCGATTTAATTATTGGTACTCACAACGTGCATCAGTTGGTAGAGATTGTAAAAGAGTTTGAGGAATCAAAAGATCGCGTTTTAGCGGTTTGGGATCAAGCCGAACGTTTAGCACCTGACGTACCTACGATACGTCGCGGAAAAATTTCAGCGTGGGTACCTATTATGTATGGTTGCAATAATTTTTGTACATATTGTATTGTACCTTATGTGAGGGGACGTGAACGGAGCCGCCCTTTACATGATATTATAGAGGAAATTTATCAATTAGGACTAGACGGATTTAAAGAGATTACATTATTAGGACAAAATGTTAATTCCTATGGCAATGATACAAAAGAATATGGTGATTTTGCTGATTTACTTAAGGCCGTTGATCAAGTGGAAACCATTGAACGTGTTCGCTATATGACATCTCATCCACGTGATATAAACGATAAGGTAATTGATACGATTTTAAATAGTAAAAAAATCTGTGATCATTTTCATTTACCTGTTCAGTCAGGTAGTGATACCATTTTAAAAATGATGAATAGAGGCTATACAACTGACTATTATCGTGAACTAGTTAGAAAAATTCGCAAAGCTATTCCTCATGCGAGTCTTACTACTGATATTATTGTAGGTTTTCCTGGTGAAACTGATGAATTATTTCAAGAAACTCTTGAATTTCTTAAAGAAATTCGCTTTGATGCTTCCTATACATTTTTGTATTCCAAACGTTCTGGTACACCAGCAGCTACAATGGCTGATCAAGTACCTTTGGTAGTCAAAAAAGAAAGACTGCAAAAATTAATGGATGTACAGAATGATATAAGTTTAGAAATTAATCAACAATTTACAGATACTGTAGTAACTGTTATAGTGGAGGGGCCTAGTCAAAGAGATGAGAACAGGCTTATTGGGCGTACCACCACTAATAAGATAGTTCTATGGGACAAGCAAGGAACAGAGGAAGTTGGTCAGCTTGCAAATATTAAAATTACAACTGCACAAACCTGGATATTAAAGGGAAAACTAATTGATTAACATAATTTATATAACGACATCCTTTTTTATAATCTCGACTACACCAAGGAAGAGAGGCAAACACCTATGACGATAAAGTATACCCCTATGATGGAACAATATTTGGAGATTAAAAGTAAGCATGAAAATGAAATTTTATTTTTTCGTATGGGAGATTTTTATGAGATGTTTTTTACGGATGCAGAGCTGGCATCACGTGAATTAGAAATTACACTTACAGCAAGAGATGGCGGACAACGTGTTCCTATGTGTGGTATACCTTATCATGCAGCAGATACTTATATTGCGAAATTGATTAGCAAAGGCTATAAAGTAGCCATTTGTGAACAAGTCGAAGATCCAAAGCAAGCCAAGGGGATCGTTAAGCGTGAGGTTATCAAAATTATTACTCCGGGTACCATAATTGCCGAAAATCTTTTACCAGATAATAATAATAACTATCTGGCAGTGTTATATGAAGAAGAGGAAGAGCTAATTCTTGCTGCTGCTGATATTTCAACAGGTGAATGTCTCTGGGCAACCTTTTTAGGCTCTCAGCGATTAACAGCATTATACGATCAATTATTTCGATTAATGCCTACGGAGTTAGTATTAGCAAGCAAAATTGAAAACATCGAAAAGTTAAATACTTTTATTAGTAATCGCATATCTCATTGTACTCATACAACGTTAGCAATTGATAATCTAAAGCTAGTTAGCGATTTACCAAAGCAGCATTTTATGATGGATGATTTGCCTCAACAAGACGTGGCTCTTGCTGCCATTGGTTGTTTATTATATTATTTACACCAGACGGTAAAAACCGATTTGTCACATATCAATCGGCTTATAAATTATAATGCATTTGAATATTTGACAATTGATTCGACCAGTATGCGTAATTTGGAGGTGACACGCAACGTAAGAGATGGGGGTAAAAAAGATACCCTGCTTTATGTGTTAGATTATACAAAAACGGCAATGGGTGGCCGTTTGCTCAAAAAGTGGTTGGAATACCCATTAATGAATACAACTCATATTATACAACGACAAGACTCTATTGCAGAACTTTTAGAAAAACCCACATTGCGTCAAACCATCCATGAAACATTAGCTAATATTTATGACCTTGAACGAATTTTAACTCGTATTGAAGTAGGTACTGCAAGCGCTCGTGATTTAATTGCCTTAAAGTCCTCATTAGTGGTATTACCTACGATCAAAGAGCAGCTACAAAAAACCAATACGATCTTTTTAAGTAATTTACACTTTTATTTGCATACTCATGTCGATCTTGTTACCTTAGTTGATACTGCTATTGTAGATAATCCACCATTCTCTGTGCGTGAGGGTGGCTTAATTAAACGTGGCTATGATCTAGAATTAGATGAATTACATACGATAGCGCGAGACAGTAAACAATTTGTGCAGGATATCGAAACGAGAGAAAGAGAAAACACCGGTATTAAGTCTCTCAAAGTCGGATATAATAAAGTTTTTGGCTATTATATTGAGGTTACTCATTCTCATACAGCTTCTGTTCCACTTAGCTATGTTCGAAAACAAACCCTAGCAAATGCGGAACGCTACATTACGCCTGAGTTAAAAGAATTTGAATCTAAGATTCTCGGAGCTCAAGAAAAAATTGTTACGATTGAATATCGTCTGTTTTCTAAAATACGGGATCATATTAAAGTATATATTAAAGAAATTCAAGAAACAGCCAGACAATTAGCACAGCTTGATGCTATTATTAGTTTAAGTGAAGTTGCTTTTCGTAATAATTATATTAGACCTACAATAACCCAAACAAGAGAAATCACTATTAAAGATGGTCGTCACCCGATTGTAGAGCGACTATTAAAACGGGAGTTATTTGTTCCTAATGATAGTGAACTAAACCATCATAGTAATGAAATCATGATTATTACTGGTCCTAATATGGCAGGTAAATCCACTTATATGCGTCAAGTAGCATTACTTGTGCTTATGGCACAAATCGGTAGCTTTATTCCCGCCCGAGAAGCGATCATTAGCCCTGTTGACCGAATCTTTACCAGGGTAGGAGCCAGTGATGATTTATCAACTGGGCAAAGTACATTTATGGTAGAAATGAATGAAGTTGCACAAATACTAAAGCATGCTACATCGCAAAGCTTAATTATTTTAGATGAAATTGGACGAGGAACGAGTACCTTTGATGGGATGAGTATTGCTCGCGCTGTAATTGAATACATCAAAGAACGCGTTAAAGCTAAAACACTATTTGCGACTCATTATCATGAGCTTACAGAACTAGCTGATTATCATAAAATCGTTAAAAATTATTCCGTGGCAGTAAAAGAGAGAGGGAGCGATGTAGTTTTTTTACGCCGCATAATCCCTGGTGGTGCGGATAAAAGCTATGGTATACATGTAGCCCAGTTAGCAGGCTTACCACAAAAGGTAATTAAACGAGCGCAAGAATTGTTAGTAGAATTGGAACAAAATCATGTACAATCACAAAATCTTTCTCTTTCTGTAGAGGAATCTGCTGCTGCCACCACTCCCATGTCCCTATTCACGTCATCGACGGTAGATGAATTATTAGCAATAGACATTACAACAATTACTCCCATTGAAGCGATCAATATTCTCTATCAATTACAAAATCAGGCAAGACAGGAGTCTGGTAAATTATGAGCTTTATTCATGTCTTAGATGAAAATACAGCGAATAAAATTGCTGCAGGAGAAGTGGTTGAACGCCCATCTTCTATTGTTAAAGAACTTGTTGAAAATTCTATTGATGCACAAAGCAAAAATATCGAAATTGAAATTGCTGAAGGCGGTATTGGTTTTATTCGAATCACTGATGATGGTATTGGTATGAGTTCTGAGGATGCACAACTTGCTATTTTACGTCATGCTACGAGTAAAATTAGTGCAGCGGAAGATTTAGCAACAATCACCTCATTAGGCTTTCGTGGCGAGGCTCTTCCTAGTATTGCAGCAGTGTCTAAGTTTTCTTTGACCACCCGTCTTCATGAAAATCAATCATTGGCAACATATGTAGAGGTGGTAGGAGGAATTAACACTGACATCCGAGAAGCAGGTGGAAGTGTAGGTACAAGTATTGTCGTTAAAGACTTATTCTTTAATACTCCTGTTCGCAAGAAGTTCTTAAAAACGCCCTCTACTGAAAGCTCTCATATTCATGATATTTTAACGAAAATTGCGTTAGCCAATCCTAACATTGCCTTTAAGTTGATTAATAATAATCGATTGGTTCTTTCTACTCCTGGTAATAATCAGTTACAGGACACATTAACTAATATATATGGACAAAAAATTGCTCCTGATTTGTTGCCAGTTCATTATGAAAATACAATTGATAACATAAAAATATCCGGTTATTTATCCAAACCGACCTTGCTAAAAAGTAGTCGTCAGTGGCAAACTGTTATTGTTAATGCAAGAGTGATTAATAGTCGTTCAATAGCGAAAGCTCTGGATAATGCGTATCATTCTTTATTACCTAAGAGCGGATATCCTTTGGCTGTTTTAAATGTTAGCGTTCCCACAGATACGATTGATGTCAATGTTCATCCGCAGAAAAGTGAAGTTAAATTCAGTGATGAACAAAAAATTTTTAGAGCTGTATATAAGGCTGTCATAGAGGTTTTGTCTGCACCGCATGCTCCTGATCAACTGGCAGCTACGGTTGAGTTTAAACCTAACCCCAGCTCTTATTCTCATTCTGCTTCGAATCCATATACGAATAATGACTACAAAAAGCCTTCTTATAATGCTGTTTCTGTTCCTATAGTAAGTTCTTGGCAAGAAACTCCGCTTCCCCTAAATGTAGTGCGAGATACATTAGAGAAGGAAGAAATGATGTCCTTCGATACACCAGCTCCTAATGTGATATCAAGAATTATAGAGGATTCTCAGTTTACGTTATATCCTCTAGGACAAGTCGATGATTGCTTTATTATCAGTAAAGGTCCTGATGGTTTGTACATTATTGATCAACATGCAGCCCATGAACGTATCCTTTATGATAAAATGAGTCAACACACAGAGCGTATTCCTTCACAACAATTACTAGTACCTTTATTTTTGGATTTTGATACTACTGAAATTAATATTATTTCAGAATATCATGATACTTTCTACAAATTAGGATTCACGCTAGAATTAGCTGGACCTAATACCATGCGTTTATCTGAATTACCTAGTGATATTCCATTGTCAGAAACGGAGGCGTCGATTAGGCAAATATTAGAATATATTCAAAATATGCATGAGCCTAATCCACAGGAATTACGTCATCACTGCCTGCAAATAGCATCTTGCCGTGCTGCGATTAAGGCTGGGGAAACACTGAATATGCGGCAAATGCAAGCTTTAATTGGGGAATTGTGTAATACCCATTTGCCCTATACTTGTCCTCATGGGCGGCCTGCAATGATACGTTTTACTCCTAAAGACTTATATAAAATGTTTAAACGTACATAAATTCTAAGCAACTTGACTATACATTAAAGATACTTTGTTATAAATTAAGATCAAAATATTTGTATTAGATAATAGGTGATGGAATGGACTTACTAGTGACAACAATACAATCCCCTTCCTGCGCAATAGAAGAATTAGCACAAGAAATAGCGAGAACATTACAAGTTCCTTTAATCTCTCGGGATCGTTATTCAATTACCGCACTAAAAAACAACTATCAAGTGGAAAATATAGTTGTCATTACGAAAAATGGTCCGATTGTCCATACACTAGGCGGTGAGTATTTTTTTCATTTAAATATGGCTGAATTGCGAATAGAAAATCTGAAAAATGGTAAAAATGACCATATGATAACAGCTATGTCATTATCTGCAGGTATGTCAGTGTTAGATTGTACATTAGGATTAGCTACGGATGCAATTGTGGCCAGTTTTATTGTTGGTCTGACAGGGAAGGTCATTGGTATTGAAACTTCACCTATTCTTGCCTTTGTCGCAAGTTATGGTTTACAACATTTTACCCATGAGAAAGAAGATATTACCAAGGCATTACGTCGTATTCAAGTGAAAAGTAAACATTGCCATGACGTTCTTATTAATTTGCCTGATAATAGCTTTGATGTCGTATTTTTTGATCCTATGTTTCGTCAGCCGATTTATAGCAGTTCAAACTTAAAACCTCTGCGCTATTTAGCTGATAATAGTCCCATAGCAGAAAGTACTTTTGCAGAAGCCTGTCGAGTAGCAAGAAAAAGGGTAGTTATTAAAGAAGCGTCTCACAATAATGAGTTTGATCGTTTAGGCATTACTACTATTTGCGGTGGAAAATATAGTAGTATTCAATATGGTGTTATTAAGGTGGAGAACTAAATTATGGAAAAGCTGATTGCTGTCATAGGACCAACTGCTGTAGGTAAAACGAAAGTGAGCATTGAGCTTGCAAAAATGTTGAATACTGAGATTATCTCTGGTGATTCGATGTTGGTTTATAAAGAAATGAATATTGGAACTGCTAAGCCTTCTAGTGATGAACGATCTAATATAACTCATCATCTAATAGACATTTTGGAACCCCAGGCAGATTTTAGTGTAGTTGATTTCACAGCGCTTGCCAGCCAACATATTACGAATATAAATCAAAAAGGAGTAATACCTATTTTAGCAGGTGGTACTGGGTTGTATGTAAAAGCCTTATTGGAAGGCTATCAATTTAATCCCACGCCTAGTGATGAGAAATTACGTATACAATTAGATGATTTAGCAAAAAAACATGGGAATCAATATCTTCATGATCGATTAGCAGCAGTATCCCCAGATACAGCTGCACGTTTGCATCCTAATGATTTACGCCGTATCATTCGTGCTTTAGAAATCTATTATCGTAGTGGTGAAACCGTATCCCAAAATAAGCTAATGGAGCAGCATAGACTTTTATATGATGCTGTTGTTATTGGGCTTACAATGGAGCGAAAGTTATTATATGAAAGGATTAATCAACGAGTCGATTTGATGATGTCTCAAGGCTTGGTAAATGAAGTAGAAAAATTGTTAAACAGTGGTATACCAGCTAACTGTCAGGCGATGCAAGGTATTGGTTATAAAGAAATCGTTAAGTACTTGCAAAAAGAAATCGATTTAGCTACGGCGATTGGCAGTATTAAACAAGCTACAAGGAATTTTGCAAAACGTCAATTAACTTGGTATCGGAAAATGCCATATATTATCTGGTTTGATGTAAAAATTTTCGATACAACAAATGAGATGATGGAAACTATTTACAAAGAAATTGCAGGAAAACGTAACCTTAGAATCGAATCATTAAGATAAAAATAAAAATCGGAGGGGTTTAACTATGCTAAATAAAGCTATTAACTTACAAGATAGTTTTCTAAACCAAATCCGCAAAGAAAACAATCTGCCTGTAATTATTTATCTTATTAACGGTTTCCAATTGAGAGGTGTCGTTAAAGGATTTGATAACTTTACTGTAATTATAGAAAATGATGGTAAACAGCAATTGGTATATAAACATGCCATATCGACGATTACGCCTCTGAGACCGCTATCATCAACTTCTCATGAAAAAAAAGAAGATAATAAATCAGATAAATCACTATAAAAAAATTCTAGGCATTTGCCTAGAATTTTTTTATCACCGTTTGTTGCATGTTGCGTATAATGTATATCATCTATAACCATAGGGTGGGGTGATTTAAATGACCTATGTTTATCCACAAGATGTTTTTACAGCTGTTGGAAATGGCGAAATTTCACCGACTCAGGCATTTAAGTCTTTGCGAGAGTTAGATAATATAACTGCTCATCATACTAAAATCGATAATCGGCAAAAGCGAATAGAAGAAATCTTATATGAATTAGACCATTTAATAGGATTGTCAGAAGTGAAAAAATTAGTAAGAGAGATTTACGCATTTATTGAAATTCAGCGTCGACGCGTACAGGAAAAATTAAATACGGAACCATTAGTACTACATATGATCTTTAAGGGAAATCCAGGTACAGGAAAAACCACCGTGGCTAGGCTCCTTGGGCAAATATTTCGTGAGATTGGAGTATTACAACGTGGTCATCTTATTGAGGTTGAGAGAGCTGATTTGGTTGGAGAATACATTGGGCATACAGCCCAAAAAACTCGAGAACAATTAAAGAAAGCATATGGCGGCATCTTATTTATTGATGAAGCATACTCCTTAGCCCGGGGCGGTGAAAAAGATTTTGGTAAAGAATCTATTGATGTATTGGTAAGAACCAGTATGTAATGACCTAAAGGAATAAATGCATATATGGTACCATGGGTTTTTATAAAAACTTCAAATCAATCGTAAATTCAGGCTTGCTATTCTTGGCATAGGTAGTGTCAATTCGTTCAACATTTACTTTATCGAGTACAGCACGCATAGCAATCTTTCGTTCTTCCTCAGAGTAATACTGAGTATCTTTGAAGTATTTATTAAGATTCATTGCAATATCTGCGGGGCTAGTTTGAGATGTAAGAAAATTCAATTCATCATTCAAGCGTTTTGTTGTAACTTCAATGTCAATAAGTTGCTTGTTAATCTCATCTAACTGTTTTTCGGCATCACTGCCATTAATAATTTGTTGCCGAAACCATCGCATAATGGTTTCCTTTTGAGTGCTTATTTTTTTCTCAGTATCTTTTAGTTTTACCAAAGTGTTTTTAATCTTTGCTGTTGCAATAGGATTGCCAATATCTTGTGCGTATTGATCAATTAGTTCGGGGTTTTCTGCCAACTCATGTAACTTATCCCATACCAATTCATCTAGTATAACAGCAGGGATACGTCTGGCTGTACATTTATCATTTTCTAAGTACATATAGGATGTGCTAACTTGCGTTAAGCAAGCATAATAGCTGACCGGATTATTGCTATTCCCCGAATGTTTGATAGTCATTTTTCTCCCACAGCGTGCACAGCAGACTAGACCATTTAGAAGATAATCATTTTTTAAATTTCTTTTTGCTAAATCCTTATTCGATTGCAGTTGCTTTTGCGCAGAGTGCCAGGTGATTTCATCGACAATAGCAGGTACTTTGATGGGTATCCATTCAGATTCCGGTCGAGTCTCAATTGTACGAGTGTTAAAACCTGTCTTGGTAGATTTGTGCTTCATACTATAAATAACGCCTCTATAGGCTGTATTCGTAAGTATGCGGTGTATGCTGGAGACAATCCAACGATTACCACGGGGAGCGGGGATACCTTCACGGTTCAATTCTTTGCTGATCAGGGCGGTACCCATTTTGTCTTTTATGCACAAATCAAATATTTGACGTATAATAGCAGCTTGATCCTCATTTATAATGTACATACTGTTAACTTTATCATAGTCATATCCAAAACAGCGCCCATTGTTTACAAGCTTACCTTGGCGAGCCTTTCCCTTCTTACCGCGGGTTGTACGTTCTTTGATTTTCTCTTTTTCATAGGCGGATATGGCGCCTCGCATGGAGTAAAATAATTTTCCTTCAGGAGATGCTTCAAAGGTAACGGAGACAAACAGTAGTTTTGCTCCGGATTTTTCTATTTCATCCGTAATAATGAGTTGGTGAGCTAGGTTTCTGGCCAAACGATCAGGGTCGTATATAACAACTATATCAAATTCTCTTCTTTCTAATCCATCACGCAGTTGGGTGAGGGCAGGGCGATCAATATACTCCCCACTATAACCATCGTCAATAAACTCAACGAAAGCTGTTGCCCCCAATTCACTTGCCTTCTGGCGATTTTCCGACAACTGAGTCTCAAGAGAATATCCTTTCTCTGCTTGATCTGTTGTAGATACACGTATATAAAGTGCTGCAATCATATATAGCCTCCTATCCGTAACAAGGTTGATAAAGTCTAATATGTAATTACAAGAAATAGATGAGATTGTTATAGTTACTAACCTATAATAATTAAAAACAATCAGAGAATAGCGTGGCTTAAGTTTGTTCAATTGCCATTGCTTGATAAAGAGAGATGTTTTTAATAATAGTTGTCGATTAATTTTGCTTTTATTTTGGTACCATCACTTTTAATTAATAATAGAACAATAGTATTTTACCACGATATTACAATATTGGCATTTATATTTGTAGAATTAAAGGAAGAAATGATCTTTCTTAGAAATTGAGCAACTATCATTAAAACATTGCTACTAAGCATGGAGGTTGCGGAAAATATTTTGAATCAATACATTAAAAAAGAAACTTGTTATTGGAGTATTCATTTCATCGCTTTTATTTGTCCTTATATGATCAACAGATTGATAATGTTGATTCAACAATTTCTAAAAGTTATTGCCGAGCATTTAACTAGACCTGACTTACTTAATCTTAATAATGACGAATTGATTTACGAAAAGCTAAAAATCCCGAATAGCGTCATAGGGGCATATGATGGAGGAAAATTAGTTGACTATCATGCTATGAACATGGTTGATTTAACAAAAGAATTGATCAATATTGATGTAAGCTGGCTACCAGGCACAGTTACTAGAATCACTAAGTTAGGACCGACTGCAGTACATGCCATACAAGCCGTCTTTATTGGTATAGTACATCAGCCCAAATACATCTTAGATGCAGATATTGCCAAATGTTTTGATAGGATTGACCACTGGTCAAACCTTTGTAAACGCTTCATGACAATTCCACCTTTTATACACAAAGGCACAGCCTGTCCATTCAAATAATGGAGTAAGGCTGTGCTTATTTCTTTTTTCAGACTAGATCATAATTGTCATTGTAAGCAAGAATTATTTTCTAAAGTAAGTTCTAAGCTTGCTATAATAAACTGCACCATGTTGCCGATATCAGCAGGAGAATTAAACGTTACTATGCTAGACTCATCTTTACTTGAGATCTTATAGTAAGGACATAGTTCATTGGTTACAGAAGCATCAAGATAGGAGCTGAAATGGCATTGGTCGCTTGATTTAAATCTTAAAAACTCATAGTTGTTAAAATTCAAAACAAGCTCATCAGGTAACAATTTAAAACTAAGCATTGATATGTCATGTTCATTATCCTGTAGAACCTTTTCAATACGAGCAAAGACACGCTGTTCGATGTCATACATTTCTTGCCTTAATTGTTCTTTCGTTATTATTACTGGTTGTTCAGGAACTATTTGGCAGGACAATGGTTCAATAGAGTGGGTTGGCTTAGGGACATTTTTTATAGTCTTTGCTGTAGTAGGCTGCAATACTTCTTTACTAACCTCATTAAAAATTTCAGATAATGTTGATAGTAGGGATTCCTTTACCAATGGACGGTATCTTTCAATGGCTCCATTTGTTAATCGTATTTTACCAGTTTGCTTGATAATTAGTCTGATAAACTCGTCAGAAGGGTCATTGAATAAATTTCTCAACACTTCTTGTATTGAAATTACAGAGGATAAGTCTTCTGCTAGTTTAGTAATAACATTGTTCTCAATAAGTTTTTTTCTAAAGTGTGATAGTGTTTGTATATCTGCTTTTGTGATTGAAGAAAAATCAATTTGAAAGAATGGAGTAGTGTCCATTATGTTTAGTTGCTTCACATCCGAAAAAAATTTATATTTAACGCCATCTGTTATAATAGCCAATTTTAATTCAGGAGTAGAGTTAAAATAGCGGCATAATTGAGCATTGTGATTATCAAGCCTACTACCGACAGGCTTAGCTTCAATAAACATAATAATTTTATTATTCTTCAATACTGCATAGTCTACTTTTTCACCCTTTTTCTTTCCGAAGTCTGCCGTATATTCAGGCTGAACTTCAAGTGGATTGAAAACATCAAAACCCAGCAGTTGTATGAACGGAATTATCAGTGAATGCTTGGTCATTTCCTCATTAGTAATATGGGATTTCCGTTGCTGGATTTGAGCAGCTAATGTTTGAACTTCTTCTTCAAAATTCATAATAACATCTCCTCGTATATTAATTCTTTCTATAACTAACCAAACTCAAAAAGTTATTCCTCACAAACTAGCAACGCATTCAATGTGGCAAAGAAATATTGTTTTGAGTTGCTTTATTACATCTCACACCCTAATTTACGGATTTCCTTCATCAATAAGTTGTAGCTATGCTCAGCAGTATATAAACTATTTTCCAAGTTGATTTTAGAGATGGTGTCTATAAATAGATCCCAAAGTGACTGTTCACTGAGAGCTGACTCTTTCTTGATAGCAACTACACGAGCTACAACTTTAGGGGCTAAAAAGCTCATTTTTTCAGAAACAGAACCAGAATCCATAAGGCCACTTAAATCTCTATAACAAACTTCCAGCAAAAATTCTAATTCTTTTGCATGATCTTTCATATCACCGTAGACGATAGACATGCCAAGGATGTTATTTCTATAGAGACCCCAGCTTTTCGATTGCTCGTATTCATATAGTCTTTTAGTGAGCATTTCTAAAAATAGCTGATAATGATTTAATAGGGGATTCTCTTTTTTAAAATTATCGGCATCCCTAACGGATATACCTATATCATTTCGATGTCTGTGAGAATACATAATATGCTGATTGTCTGCTAATATCTCAATTGCCTTATCGGTACACTCAAAATGAGAATTATTAAAGTATGCAGCAGAATCTTCTTCAGGAGATTCATTTATTATCCGGGTGATCAAATCTTCCTTTTTTCCTGTTACATTTAATCCCTTATCCTTTAAATAGCTCTTTAATTCTGGGAGCTTACATTTAGTCATATTAAATTTATAATCAGATTCTTGTAAATATCCATTATTAAATAGTTTTTCAATTACAGCTTGATAATCTAAATTATATTCATGAGTCCAATACCCCGCGATATTCGGATCTTTAATACTTTTACCATTTATATAATCTAAAAAAAGTATTTCGTAAGGAGTAAGAGGTGAGTAGTCCTTTTTTGAATTGCTAATATTGTTTATATTAATGGCTTTAGTTTTATTGCTATGTATTTTAGAAAACTCATCTGAACGTTTCATAGCTTTTTCATATGCTTCTTTTTTAAATTTCTCGATTTCTTCATCTGATAATCCGATGATGTCTCTTCTTTGCCTTTTATTCAATATTTTGCCCGAGGGTTTATTATTTTCTAGATCTTTAGTTGAGGTAAAAGCCCTTCTAAGGAAATCAAATAATCCCATGTCGCGCATCTCCTTTATTATTACTTCCTACAACTAACCCACTCCACAATCCCTTCCTCCCTAACATATCGACCAATATCATTGTCATATTCGAAACGACAAGCCTCCTCATCAAATAATAGCTGCCAAGCAAACTCATTAACCTCACGCTCAAAGCGACTAGGGAGAAGAGATATGTTCGCTCCAGCCTTTGTGGAGTAGGGCATGTCTTAATTCATGAGCATACGTTTGCCGTTACTTATATAGCTCTAGATCACTATTAATTACAATAAATTTGCGTCGAAGAACGCATAAAAACCGTGAATATGTAAAGGCAGAGAAGTTAATCTAATTTCAATTTTTAGTAATCTGCAAGCTCATTTCGTTCTAATTTGCAATCCTGCATTAACAAACACATCCTTTCGATTTATAGTTGTTAACTAAAATTATTCTATAACAGGAAGAAAAACCCTGTATTAAATTGTAAAAAAATGATGATATAAGAAGATTATTAAAGCAAAAAAGATTTTAGTAAGGGATATTAAAAGGAGTGGATTACTTAAAAGAGGTGTAATTCTGCTAAATGAAGCAATTATTGAAAACAAAAACAATTGTAAAGCGGACAATCATATGCAGCATAAACTGTATCAGGCAACGATTTGAATAGGAGGCGAAAATTTTGGAAAGTACTCAAAAGACCAATCGATCTAAAATATCGCCAGAAAAACTAAAAGAAATAAAAGTGCATTGGAGGATGCTAAATCAACCAACCCAAGAAGCGCTGAAGAATTACAATCGGATTTTAGCAAAGGCTCAACTTAGAGTTTACCACGAAGTATTTGGAAGCAAATAGCCGGTGCTCCGGCTGTAAAAAAAGTGGACAGGCGGTGATTTGGTGAGCGAAAAAAGCTGATTACATATAGGGATGGATCAGCTATTAGTGCTGTGATGCTGTGGTAGAAAAAGAATCCGTTTTAGAGGACAGTGCAACAACAAGTTACGGTACTGCAGACTCAGAGAGATCAACAGACCAATTTGCAAACTGAGGATGTGCACTTAAAAGAAGAACTTGCTGGCGTTAGAAGAGCGGGAGTGGTATGGCAGAGACATTAGATATCATCGTTGGGGGGGCTGGTGATGAGCGCTTTGGGAGTCAATCAGATGAGATTTTACCGATGGTTATTGATGCGGTGAAGCAGGTTGCTAGTCGATTTGGTGTAGTGCTTGTCATTGGTCGCGTTAAGGCCGTTCAGGAAGTCTTTGACCAAAAGCCGGAGGATGAGTCCGTGGAAGTATTGGTGCATAGCTCAGATGCGCTTTTATTTACTGCTAAAACGAAGAGCATTCCACCATAAAGTAGAAATGGGGTAATAGAAGATAAGGTGCCCAGCACCTTATCTAAAGTGACAATATCTATCAATTATTTACCTCCTGTAAAAGTCAAGATAGAACAGCATATGCGGAAGGTAATAAAATGATTCCTATTAAATTGGAGGGGAGAGAAAATATCATGAATCAACGGTATTGGTAGAAAGCTAGATAATTATGCTCCTATTTTCTCGTCAGATTGCCAAGGATGAATGCCATGGGATTGGATTTGTAAAGTCGAAGCCAACTGGTGTAATGGCTGAATGTAGTTGTAAGCAGAGGTTTGATATAGCCTGAATAAGATCATCATCGTACTTTTATTTTCTGGGAAATATTAGGATATTTGTATGGTGATAACTTCACTTTCCCACTAGGGAGGGATGAGTGTGGGACCATGTGTGCGTTGTGGTCGGTTAAAGGATGATGTGGAGAATACTCGCTCTCATTGCCAGCAGCGTAAAGAAAACTGCTGTTAATTCAGAGGTACGCAGCCAGATCGATAAGGCTGTTAAGTGGCGGCGCAATATTATAAAGGATTTCGGGTGATTCAGAACCAGCTTGGGGAGATATTAGTGTTTCCAACTGCGGTACCTATAAAGGCTGAGCATATGACTGATCTAAGAAACATCAAGAATATTGGCCATGATTACAAAGATCCATGTCAATTGATTGATTAGATAAAAAAAGAACAAGACCAGCTCCGTTGATGGTCTTGTTCCAGGAGAATATGTACAGGCTCCATTGTTATGGTCACCTGTTGGAAGAGAATATGTGCACAATCATATTATTGCCAATTAAGGCATAGGATATACGCGGAAGGAGTAAGTAAGAGGAGATGGCGTTGAGAATGAAGCAGTTTATTCTGATGTTAGCTGTAGTGGCAATGCAATATACAGTGAACTCTGGTGACACACTGCAGTCTATTGCTGAACAGTATTGCCAAGGGGATGATCCGCGTCAGGTTGCGGAGTTTCGCGAGGGAATCAGGGAGCTGAATTATGACGTGATTGGTGAGAGTGATGTGTGGGAGGGGGTAGTTTTAGAAATTAATCGGTGGATGTGAAATGAAGTTTTATAGCAAGAACTAGATCATCTTGACAGCTTTTCGAAATGGAAGATCTAATGATACGTATAAACATCAAAAATAATATCCAGTCAGCTACATAAGAGTACCAAGAAGTCCATCCATGGTGATGAGCCATATGCCCTGTATTGATATGGATGTATTCAATAAGCACCGCGAATAACGTCCATGGGAAAATATAAGTAAATAGATCTAAAAGTCGTCGCGTTTTTGGAAGCTATTGGATATAGAGATAAGTAACAACAGCGTAAATTTCAATAGCGGAATCATTCCAGAAGGGCAGCACAGTAAAAATCCGAACTCCCAACTGCTTACCAAAATGTAGGTGGTTCTTTTTTTGATCAAATAATTGATCAAATAATTGATCAAATAATTGGAGCCATTTCACTTAATTTTACATATTATATATAGAATAATGTGAAAAAGAGGTGATAAAATGAATAGCTTTGAATCCGATCGCGATTGTAAGTGCCACATTGAGATACATCACCAATGTCCAAAATGTCATCATGAGTGTGAGAACGATTGGCATAAATGCCCTAAGTGTGATCATGACTTCCATGATGAATGCGAGTGTCCTAAATGTCACAAGAAATGTCACAAAGATTGTCATAAGTGCCCATGGTGTAGTTATGATTTTCATCATGACTGTTGTTGATATTATCGTTGCCAGCGCCCTATGGGGCGCTTTAATAATGCAAAAAAAATAAACCACGTTTTGGTGGAAACGTGGTTGCAAGAAGAAACTGTTTGGCAGATTAGTTTAGAGAAATTAACAACTAGAAGAACAATCGTTATCGCAGCAGAAAAATAATAAAATAATAATTATAATAATAATACAGCCGGAACCGCCGAAGCCATTGCGACCGCCTCCAAAACCTAGACCCATAAGTACTCCTCCTTTATCGTCGATTAATATATTGTATGATAGCTAAACAGAAGAGGTGAGTATCATGTAAATATAAACGGTTGCCGGATGAAATATAGATAGATGGTTGCTAATTTTACGATTAGAAATTACCTTTGGTATACCTTTAGAATACCTTTAGTAAATATTAAAAACATTAATACAAGAAGCTTGTACTTTCTTGTTTATACAAAAACGCTAAGGTGAAAATTAAGTTAATATATGGCTGAAATGTAGCTCCTTGATGGGGGCTTTTTTCTTTAAAAAGCTATCAATTGCCACAGGACCAAAAAAGTAAAATGAAGATGATAATTATAAAAATAAACCAAATACCCCTGCCATTATAGAAATTCATAAATATTCCTCCAATCTTTAATTATGGTCAGCATGGCGGTGATCGATATGTTTCTGTGAAGATGCAGAGGAATTCAGCAGTAAATGGTTCATGGAACGAAAATGAGAATAACTCCTTAGGCTCATGTGCTTAGGGAGTTGGTTTGCTATACACATATTTACATATTAATAAAGGAAAGTATCTATTTTACAGGTCTTTATATATATGTCTTTGTAAAATCAATGGAAGATCATAAAGAGGAACTAATTTTAATTTTAGCCGGCTATCAAAAAGAAATGGAATTTTTCTTACAGACCAATCCGGGTTTGCGGTCTCGTTTTCCAATACATATCGATTTTCCAGACTATAACCAACAAGAGCTTTTACATATAGCAGAACAACTATGTGCCAAGCGGCAATATACCTTACCGGCAGATACTAAAACATTATTATTAAAACTATTACTACAACACAGTAGTAATAATGACAATTTTGGCAATGCTCGGACTGTTCGTAATCTGATTGAAAGAGCAATTCGTCATCAAGCTGTTAGATTAATGTCAAAAACGAGCATTACTCGACAAGAACTAATATTAATTGAACCTGTTGATTTAAAGGAGGTAAAGGAGTGAGGGAGCTTACTGTAGTTGGCAGGCCAAATTCGGGTAAAACAATGTTTACTCTCAATTTTGCCTCTTATATTGGAATAAAAACAGTAGATGTGACCTTCCGTACATACGATGATTTAATCACATGCCGACATTTTTCTATTGAAGATGCGAAGAAAGAGCTTTGTAGTAGTACAATGCATAAAACAAAATCCTTACAATCATTAATACTTAAAATTACTCTTGGAAAAACAACAGTAAATTTCAAACTTACAGATACTTGTGGGATTGGAGAAAAAATACATCAAGAAGAGAAAATTCGTCGTGGCATGGCGCAGACAATTGGTTTAATGCGCTGTGCAGATTTTATTTTTCATGTTATTGATTTATCCTATATCACTAAAGAATATATAAATAACCCTAGCACTATCGATCGCGAGATATATAATTATGGTTTATTTCGTAATTCATATGCAATATTGGCAAATAAGGTAGATATACCTTTTGCTAAAGAGAACCTTACTCAGCTATCTTCGATATTTCCCAAAGCTACGATTATTCCGATATCAGCATTGCTAAGCCAAGGTTTAAAAGAGGTGAAGACCTGTGTTGCCCGCAATGTGTGAATTTATCAGTATAATGTTTTCTGTGATACTTTCTGCCATTGCAATTAAATTAGCTGATGATTATTTAGATCAAGATATGGATAAATCTGAAAAGAATTTCGCAACCGCGCTAGGAAAAGGCAGTATGCTATATGGTATGGTATCGATGGCTTTGGCAGCAAGCCTAAATACTCCGATAAGTATTTCCCTATTTCTTGCTAGTTACATAATTGGTATGTTTCATGATCTAAAAAGTCATTTTCCGAGCCGGCTCAATGGATTTCAAGAGTCAATTCTAATATTTATAGTGGGTGTTTTCCTTTTAGGATGGAAGATGATCTTATTCTCAATTTTTTTTGTTATATCAATACAATTAATAGACGATTGTATAGATGATTCTAGAGATGAGTTAATAGGGCACCGTAATTGGGCTCACCGCCTTGGTAGAATTGAGTGTTTTTTATTATTTCTATTAACTTTATTAATTTCTTGGCTAATTAACGAGGAAATATTTCCTGCAGTGTTTTTGGGCGCCGTTGTATTCTATAGTACAATATTGTATTATCAGAAAGGGAGATTATAATGTTATGGACAGGAATAATCATGGTAATTGCGCTGTTAAGTGGATACATATGGGGTAAACGCGATGGGATGCTATCTGTCAATCAGCAAAGCTTAGTAAGCGTTCCTTTATTATTAAGACAACAATCGTTGGAAAAAGGCTATTGTATCTTATGTCATGAACCTAGAAAGAAGCGTATTATTTCCAAAATCAGTGGACAGCAAGGTCGACGTATTTGAAATTCTTAGTAATTATTGATAGCAAAAAGAGGAATTTATAAGATGAGTATATAATATAAGGAAATATCACATTATTCTACAAAATATTCACAATTAGAATGTTTGATATTCAAATAATTTATTTATGGTGGGGTTTGATGCAATATATCATAATTACGTCATTATCCATAGTCATTTCTGCATATCTTATATACGTGTTAACGAATAAGCTATTAAATATTCGGCTGAATGTAAAACCTCTTATTTTATGTGTGTGTTGTGCGCTTTTAGTCAATATTATTCTGCCACGTATTATTATTGGATTTGTTGGTGTAATAGGAACTGTAGGTATATTAACAATCATTACAATCGTCTTTGCATTTAGCATTGCACAGTATAATGAAAAATTTAAAATGTATTCCGAAGAAAATAACGGAGAGTCTGTGACAAAAAATATAATAAAGGAAGCTGAATCTTCAGAATATGGAGTGTTATGGGAAAAACCAGAAATTATAATAGCTGCAGCCGTACCAATACCTATTGTAGCTAGCTCTTCTGTAAGAAGTATGGCAAAAAAGACCGATATTAAATCTGAGTTAAAAGAAAAGTCTGTGATGCTAAAGGAAGATGATGCTAATAATGTAATAGCATTAGAAACTGAAGTGTTATCTGTTGATATAGCAGTTTCTGACATGCATATAGATCCTATTTCCACATCAGAGAAACAAATTGTCAAACTAATAGACAAGAGTGAAGAGCTAGAAGAGGTCTATGAGCTGAAAGATGAAAATCGGAATGTGGAGTTAGAGGAGAATAGTGAGATGGTACAAGTTGAAGATGAATTACAGGTGCCCATTAATGTGTTTGACTCTTCTTCAAGGGATTTAGATGGTTTAATTGATTCTGCATTTATATATAAGGAACAGCGCAATTTCATTCAAGCCCTTAAGGTTTTTCGCCAAGCTTTGATTTTATATCCGAATAGTGAAGCGGCACCATTTTTAGTAATGGAAATCGGTACTATATTAAAAAATAGTGGTCAATATAATGAAGCAATTCACGTTTTTTGTGAGGGCAGAAAGCTTCCAGGAGTACAAAAAAACACTATGTTTGATTTGGAATTCATTAAAACAATTGCCTATTTACGTATAGTAAAGAATATTTTACTTCAGAATCGCTTAGGGGATATTTCATTTAAGAATATTCCGGGGACCGTACTAAAAGAAATTGATTCTGAATTTCGCGAGTGGCGAAATTCTACGTAAATCTACAATTTCTAAATAGCACAATTGGGATGTGTAAAAATAAACGTTATATTTCATATTATATAGAATTAATAAAATAAATATTTAGCAAACTCATCCAAAGGTGGGGACGCAAAGCTATGGGTCTAAGGGATTATATATCCTATGATTGCCAGGTTGCCGATTCAATTAAGAATTGTAATTAGCACAGTGCATTATAGATAGGTGCTATTTTTTATATATTTTTCTAAATTAGCGACTAGATTAGTATATAGTCAATAAATAGAGATACTAATGGCGGGAAATTTAGAACGATTGGTAAGAATACAGAGTAAAATGCTCTTGGCGAAGTGGGAAGAGTGCTATAATAAGGTTAAGAAATTGACTAACTGCTTCGATGAATGATAAGAGGATATTAAATGATAATTAAGGGGCGCTATTCATGAAAAAAAGTGTTGAAATTATTGGATTGCCAGTTATTAGCATCGTTGAGGGTACAGAGCTTGGAACAGTTAAAAGTCTTCTTATTAATCCTGCAGATGGATCTGTAACAATACTAATTGATGATTCCAAATGGTATTGGGGAGCTAAATTTTTGCCTTTGGCAGCTGCTACTGGGTTAGGAGAATACGCAATAACAATAGAGAATAGTGATGCAATATTAACGTTAACAGATGCACCGGAAGTTGAGAAGCTAATTGTGGCTGATCTAAAAATTATTGGGACTAAAGTGCTGACTAAAAATGGTCGAATTCAAGGTAAAGTAACGGAGTTTTTTGTTGATAATTCAGGGAAAATTGTATCTTGTGAAATAGAGGATCTTAATGGTGGAACTACGAGCATTGAGGCAAAGCAAATTTTAACTTTTGGTAAAGACGTGCTTTTTGTTTCAGATGATCATGAAACGGTAGCAGAAAGATCAACAACTACTAATATTTCAATACCTCCAGTAAGCACTTCTGTAGCTTCTGAAGTGAAACCACCTGTTATTCAAGTTAAAGAACCAGAAGATGTAAAGGTAGCTGCTAATGATGATTCTGCTAGAAAGTTTGACGAAAAAAATCGTAAATACTTACTTGGTAAAAAAGCTAGTCGCCGTATTGAAACTGATAATGGTTTGTTGATCGTAGAGGAAGGTGGTGAAATTACTGAGGAAGTGTTGCAAAAAGCAAAACTAACGGGTAGTTTTGTAGAATTAACAATGAATATTCAATAAAATAAAAATCGATATCTCTCCAATTATGGTGGTTTTTATTATCATGTTGCGAACAAATCCCCGCTATTGGCGGGGATTTGCTCTCTTGCTAGCTAATCGAATAATTGGAATGGAGTTACTAACTATGAAAATTACAATAAATCAACGTGCTAAAAATATAATGCTTTTTCTTAGCATTATTATATTATTTAGCTTAACTGGATTCATTGCCACCACTACAGCGTTTGATGTCAGTGATAGTATCTATGAAGGTGTTTTTATAGGCGATATTCCTGTGGGGGGACTATCAATTGATGAAGCAAAAAGTGAAATTATTATAAATATCAAAAATCAAACAGCTAATTCACCAAATTATTTAACGTATAAGACTCAAAAATGGCCGATTAATGCAAATGACATTGATCTAGAAATCAATGCAGATGGTCTTGTGCAGCAAGCTTATAATATAGGTCGTCTTGGCAATATAGCTAAACGTTTACAAGAAAAATTTATAGCTGTAAATTATGGATATACGATTCCGTTGTCTTTACATTATAATCATGTTAAGTTAGAAGCAATTCTTAATAGGATTGCAGATTCTATCAATAGTAACCCAGAAGATGCTTCGCTGATATATCAAAATTCGAATGTTAATATTCAGCCTGAAAAAAATGGTCATAAAGTTGATTTAGAAAAAACCTGGCTTGATTTAAATGCTATTATACATACTCGTATTCCGTTTACTCTTGAATTAACGGTTAATGAAATAACTCCTAAAATTTCATCGAAGGATTTAGCTGAAGTTGATAGTTTACTTTCTATATACACCACAGAGTTTGATCCTTATAATGAAAATCGTTCTAAAAATATTAGCCTTGCTGCTAAGAACGTGAATCACATTTTAGTTCGTCCAGATGAAGTTTTTTCTTTCAATAAAAATGTAGGGGAACGTCTATCGGAAAATGGTTACAAGGAAGCTCCTGTTCTTGTTGATGGTAAACTAGTTTTGGATTGGGGTGGAGGTGTATGTCAAGTAAGTAGTACTTTATATAACGCAGCGTTATTAGCGAATATGAGTATTGAAGAACGAACATCGCATTTTCGCCCGCCAGCTTATGTCCCTTTAGGGCAAGATGCTGCTGTTGCAGATAACCTTTTGGATTTTAAATTTAAAAATACAACAGATTCTAATATTTATATTACGACAGAGATTTTAGACAGGGAGATTATCGTCCAAATTTTTGGAAAAAATAATCCTACTCTTTCAGATATACGGATTATCGGTACGAATAAAAAAGTGTTAGAACCCAATACGATTATTAAGCAAGATCCCGCTCTTGAATTAGGAAGCCAAGTAGTAGAGTTCGCAGGAGAAAAAGGCTTTCAGATTACGACCTATAGGATTGTATTTGCTAATGGACAAGAAGTTAAACGAGAGCATTTGGCTTATGATGAATTTAAGGCGGAAGATAAAATAGTGCGTATTGGTACTAAAATGTTATCCAATCAGTTAACCAAGTAATGAATAAAAAGTAATACCTTCTGTTTAGCAAGCAGAAGGCATTACTTTTTATTACATTTGGTGCATAACAACAAAAGGAGCTATTAATAATAAGAAAGCTAGGAGAGATACCTTTTCCTATTTGTCTGTGGTAATATGTAGTATAATCAGTAGTGTCCCACAAAAAACAGTGAATTACTAGACGGTTAGTTATCTTAATCGAGCTAGCAAAGTGGAATAAGACCGAAGGAGTGTAAAACAATTGACAACTATATATGGAGAGGTCAATGGTATACGAAAAAGTATTATTAATAGGCTTGAAGAATTATATGAATTTACTATTCCCTTTGGGCAAGTCATAACAAGTGAATTAGCTCAAAAATTAATCGATTTGACAGATGACCTAAATCGTGAACTTGTTGTATATATTACCAGGAAAGGACAAGTTACTTGTGTAGCAGTTGGCGATGTCTATACCGTAACATTGCCCGAAATTGATGGGCGACGTTCTGCCAATCGATTAAGTGGTATTCGCTGTATTCATACTCATCCTAGTGGGGAGACAGAACTTAGTGGGGTAGACATAGCTTCATTAAAGGAAATGCGCTTTGATCTAATGGCTGCACTGGGGCGCAAAGATGAGATAATACAAGCAAGCTTTGGTATTATTACCAATATTGAAAATGATCAATTTAATACTCAAATGATTGGCCCTTTGTCCATGGAGGAATTTATAGATCTGGATATTACATATTTAACTGCACAAATTGAGCGCCAACTCGATTTAAATACTAAAACGAGTGCTATTGCAGAAACTGAAAGAGCTCTATTGGTTGGGCTGGAGAGGCAAGGAAAGTGGCGAATTACTGACTCATTAAAGGAATTGGCTCAATTAGCAGAGACGGCTGGTGCAGAAGTATTAGGTATGACGTGGCAAAAGAGGGATCGCCCAGATTCAGCTTTATTTATTGGACGTGGGAAAGTGCAGGAGATTAGCTTGCTGCGTCAGGAAAAAAATGCAAATCTCATTATTTTTGATGATGAGTTATCACCTGCACAACAACGCAATCTTGAGAAAGCCTTGGGTATTAAAGTTTTAGATCGTACGGCGCTAATTCTAGATATTTTTGCACAGCGTGCCCGATCTCATGAAGGGAAATTGCAGGTTGAATTAGCCCAGCTTCGCTATAATTTACCAAGATTAGGTGGACAAGGATTAGTATTATCTCGGTTAGGCGGAGGTATTGGTACTAGAGGTCCTGGCGAAACCAAGCTTGAAGTCGATAGACGTCGAATCAGAGAACGTGTAAATGATATCACAAGACAAATTGAATATATAAAAAAACAGCGTAATTTGCATCGTAAACGTAGAGAAACTACTCGTATTCCTACGATCGCTTTAGTTGGCTATACAAATGCAGGAAAATCAACCTTACTCAACCTGCTTACAGCATCGGAAGTGTTGGCCGAGGATAAATTATTTGCAACGCTTGATCCAACAACTAGGAATATTACGTTAGCAAATGGCCAACAAGCCTTAATTACTGATACAGTTGGCTTTATACAAAAGCTGCCGCACCAATTAATTGCTGCTTTTCGTGCTACCTTAGAGGAGGTTGTACAAGCTGATATTCTTCTACATGTTGTTGATGTTAGTCATCCTCAATACCAAGAACAAAGCCATGCTGTTTTTCAGGTTTTACACGAATTGAATGTAGATATAAAACAATTAATTACAATTTTTAATAAGGTAGATAAAATAGCAGATCCGAATAGCGTAAGTGCTCTTTTAAAAACAGAAAATAGCGTTATGATTTCTGCTTTGCATGGTCATGGTATTGAAGGACTATTATTATTAATTGAAAATACTATAAAGCAGAAAACCATTGAAATGCATTTGTTGATACCTTATGACGAAAGTAATGTAATAGCCAAGCTATATGATATATCAAATGTTCATTCTACGGAGTATCGTGAAGATGGTATCTATGTAAGTATTTCACTGTCTCCAGACCAAACTAATTATTTTAATCGATATACTATAGGAGTAGAACAAGAATGACTAAATTTAGTGAAGAAATACTAAAAATACGTAAACAAGCATTACAGCAGGCATCCTCTTTATTTGCTCGAGTGGATGAAATATCCGAAAAAAATACTACTAGAGTTCTAGAAATATTTCGTAACCACAGAGTATCTGATTATCACTTTCGTACTACCTCAGGTTATGCCTATAACGATGCTGGACGAGAGAAGCTAGAAGAGGTTTGGGCTGACATCTGTGGAGCAGAAAAAGCATTAGTGCGTACTCAATTTGTATCTGGGACCCATGCATTGGCTACTGTGCTTTTTGGTTTACTGCGTCCTGGACATGAACTGTTATCCCTTACAGGAGCGCCTTATGATACCATGCAAACCGTTATTGGGCATACTTGTTCCTCGCCTGGTTCTTTAAAAGAATTTGGTATCGGTTATTCAGAGCTTCCTATGATTGATAGTAGAGTAGATATAAAGAATATTGCTAGAGCTATGAAACCTAATACTAAAATGGTTTTGATTCAAAGGTCGCGAGGATATAGTATGCGAGCACCTTTAACGATTCATGACATCAAGGAATTATGTGCTTATGTAAAGAAGATTGATCCTGAATGTATATGCTTTGTTGACAATTGCTATGGTGAGTTTGTTGATATCTTAGAACCAACTGCTGTTGGTGCTGATATTATGGCGGGTTCATTGATTAAGAATCCTGGGGGTGGCATTGCTCCAACAGGCGGATATATAGTCGGAAAAAAAGAATTGGTTGAACAAACAGCTTATCGAATGACTGCACCAGGTATTGGAAGTGAGTTAGGTGCGTCACTCGTTGATAATCGTCTTTTATTCCAAGGAATGTTTATGGCGCCACATACTACAGCCCAAGCTGTTAAGGGAGCTATATTTGCTTCTGTATTTTTTTCATTATTAGGTTATAAAACATTGCCTCTTCCTAATGAAGAACGTAGCGATATTATTCAAGCAATTCAACTTGACTCTCCAGAAAAATTAATAGCATTTTGTCAGGGGATCCAAAAGTATTCTCCGATAGATGCTCATGTACGACCGGAGCCTAGTGCGATGCCAGGGTACCAGGATGCGATTATTATGGCTGCAGGTACCTTTGTGCAAGGTGCATCGATTGAGTTAAGCGCTGATGGTCCTTTGCGTTCACCGTACATCGTCTACTTACAAGGTGGATTAACCTTGGAACATGCTATAGTTGGGACTATGGGAGCTGCTGCTGAAATATTAAAAATAAAAAATGAATAGAAATAAGCCAAAGGCAACTACCTATATAAATATAAGTCGTTGCCTTTGGCTTATGTTCTATATCGCTACCTACATTGTTACATACTGCGGAAAATACCAACTACTTTACCTAAGATTGATACATTGCGAGAAAAAATAGGAGACATACTGTCATTTTCGGGCTGTAGTCGTATGAACTCTTTCTCTTTAAAAAAACGTTTTACAGTAGCTTCTTCATTATCAAGTAAAGCAACTACAATGTCATTATTATTAGCGGTTTTCTGTTTATTAACTAAAACATAGTCGCCATCTAAAATACCTGCATTGATCATGCTATTTCCTTGGACTGTAAGCATAAAGATGTTCTCGTTATTACCAATTAAATTTTTGGGAAGTGCATATGTCTCTTCAATGTTTTCAATAGCTAAAATCGGTTGCCCTGCGGTAACGCGACCAACTAATGGTACTGAAACAAATGTTTCCTGCTTCCATGGTGTTTCTCCTAATACCTCAATCGTTCGAGGTTTAGTAGGATCACGGCGTATAAAACCCATTTCTTCGATTTTTGCCAAATGACTATGTACAGTAGAACTAGAACTTAAGCCAACGGCTTTGCCAATCTCTCTTACTGAGGGGGGATAGCCCTTTACGCGTAATGTGTTTTTAATATAGGTTAAAATCTGGCTTTGCCTAGATGTTAATAAATCTTCTTTATCCACAACTTCATCTCCTAAATCAAAATAATTATTGTTATAATGATTATAATTTCAATATTATTATCATTATAACAATAATTAATAAAAATCGCAAACATTTGTTCGTTTTTATCTATTTTTACTCTTGACCGAACGTATGTACTGTGTTAAAATAAAAACAGAAAAACAAACATATGTTCGGAGGTTTGTACAGTGCATAAATTAGATACTGTTTGGATTATGATATTGGTAATTACGTCTATATTTTTATATGATACTAATTTTGAGTTTTCTAATAAATATTTAGCCTGTGCCACATATCAAATTGTTGATGTTAATAAAGGAGATTCGTTGTGGACTATTTCTGCAAGATATGTTACAGATAAAGATGATATTCGTCATTTGATTGCAGCAATTAAGCAATTGAACCGATTAGACAATAATACACAAATATATCCTGGGCAGCTTTTGAAAATACCCGTTGTTGCATCAGATAACATTAGATTAGCGAGAGAAACAAACTAAGTGCAGTCATGTACTTAGTTTGTTTCTCTTTACAGAATTAATTATTGTAGAATCAACTTATGTTAAGTTGTCGGTTTATTTTAACAGAAAGAACAGTTATCTACTTATCGTAATGGGAAAAATAACTTCTGAATTAGCGCCGTGCACTCCGCATTCCGGACAAAGCCACGATTGTATTCGTAGCTTCTTCGTTTCATTTCCAAAATGATATTCTACAGTGATATACTTTGCAACCTTTTCTACATGCTCACACCATAATTGTTTATGCATAAATAAATACCCTCCTGAAATTCAGAATTATAAGATTATTCATTGATGTATTTTATTATTCTTCCTCAGGTATTATGCAAAACTTATTAAAGATTATAAAGAGGTTTATATTCTAAAATTAAGAGGAATAACCATATTTTATACACGCTTACTCCTCTGGGATATTAAAAATAATTAATCCTGGAATCATCCTATATGCTTTAACATCAAAGGTGACAAGAGGAAAGCCATTTTCTAAAGCAGTAGCAGCGACAATTGCATGTTCGGTAGTTGTTTCAGGATATTGTATTTTTAGATTCCCTGCTTTTTGAGCAATAGAAGAAGATAAAGGGAAAATTTTCGTGGTAGTGAGAAGCTTGGCAATTACCCTGGCGTCGAGTTGAGGAATCATATGAAGCTCCATCTCTGTAATTACGGAGATGGCTGGCAAAGGAGCACTACTCTGCGCTACTGTACGTAAAAAATCAATAGTGGCTTTACAGCCGTTTAGATGAGATTTTAAGATGGATGCATCCATGAGAATTTGATTCATATTAATAACCTCCATATCTTTTAAGTCGTTAAAATCATTCAAGCTTCCGTGCTCTCCTCCCTCTTTTTCATGGCAGCGAATGTTTCTTCGAGAGCTCTTAATAATCCATCCGTATCTTTATCAATATTGACGCTTCTTCCACCTTTTAATACAATAGTTCCTTCCACCGTTTTTTTCGCAAGCAATACGTCATCTTCTTGAATTGCTAATATTTTTCTAATTTGCGATGGAATTGTTATTTGCCCCTTGGAGTTAACTTTGCAAGAATAATTCATCATACATCACTTCTTTCGTATTTGTAGTAAAATTAGGATTTCATCATTTTACTACAAATAATAAGAAATCTCAAGTGAATTACTAAAAAATCATTGACGACTCCTTATTAGTGAGATAAAATTAAATAAAAACTCAATATACGATAATTTAAGATTATCGTATATTGAGAAGTGGTAAAAAGGAGAAAAATATGAATAATATTATAATTGAAGAAAATAAAGAAATTTCTTCTGAATTATACAACTCATACATAAAACAAGGGAAAAAATTAATTATAAACTCCAAGGCGGAGAATACCAGGAAAGCATACTTTTCGGATTGGAAGGAGTTTTCCGATTGGTGTAAGATGAATAAGGTAGCATCGTTGCCGGCGGAACCGGAAACAGTTGTGGCATATTTATCCTACTTGTTTGCAGAAAATAAGAGACCTAGTACAATAGCGCGTAAGAAGAGTACGATTAGCCAAGCACATGCCACTGCGGGTTATGATTCCCCAACGACGGCTAAAATTGTAACAGATACGATGAAGGGTATTAAACGTGAATTAGGTATTATGCGCAATAAGAAAAATCCTATATTGGCTGAAGATATACAGCATTTTTGCGAGAAAAAAGATGACATAAGAGATCTTCGTGATTGTGCGTTACTATTAATTGGATTTTCCGGAGCCTTTCGTCGATCTGAGTTAGTCTCCTTAAATATTGAAGATGTTCGCTTTACGAGAGAAGGAATTCGAGTTATCCTCCGTAAATCGAAAACAGATCAGGAAGGCGCAGGGATGGAAAAGGGAATTGCCTACGGTTCTAATCCAGATACTTGTCCGGTTCGCATTTTACAAGATTGGATTGAAGCGGCACAAATCAAAGAGGGAGCGCTTTTTCGTCAAATCAATAAATATGGTCAAGTATCAAAAAAAAGATTAGCATCATCCCATTCGGTAGCTAGAATTGTAAAAGAGTATGTGCAAAAAATTGGACTTCCAGCAGGGGAATATTCCGGGCATAGTCTGCGTGCTGGTTTTGCTACAGAAGCATCTGCTAATGGGGCATCTTTAGATGACATCATGAGGCAAACGGGTCATCGGAGTGTTGAGATGGTGAGAGAATATATTAGAAAGCAGAATCTTTTTAAAAATAATGCTTCAGCAAAGTTAGGGCTATAGAAATATAGCTATCAAATATCAAATATAAAAAAATAAGAGTGTTTTATTTCAAACATTCTTATTTTTTTATATTTGATAGCATGTTGGAGTTATGTGATCCATATAATGATTAAGGGGGTGGTACAATAAAATGAATCCTTCAGAAAGAAATGTTAGCGAAGATGTAATAAAAGAGGGAGAAAGCTTGGAACTCGCTAGTGATTTTTTTAAACAACTAAGTCACTATATGGATGAGTTTGATAAAGGGCTTAACCAGGAACATGAAGTTGGCATTAAGCTAGTAAGCTTTGGTCAAACGGTGCAATTTACAGTACATAATATTGGCTATTTTAACCCAAAATTGATTTGTTTTTATGGTGAAACGCCAGATGGATCTGCCATTCAATTAGTTCAACATGTCAATCAAATTAGTTTCTTACTCACCGCCGTACAACGTAAAAATCCAGAAGAGCCAAAGCGTCCAATTGGTTTTTGTTCGGAGTTATTCCGCAATCAAGAAGGTTATCCAGCTTACTTTTTTCCCAGAATAAAAGGCGAGAGATGAAAATGACTTTTATTCTAAACTAAGCCGTTTGACAGAAACATTTACTTCTTTTACTAATAATCCAGTCATATGCTCTACCATGCTCTTAATGCGTTTTTGAGCTTCGTGTGCAACGGTCTTGAGAGAATTACCGTATCGGACAGTAATATCTAGTTGAATCGAAATTCCCGTTTCTTTGTCGTGAGAGTTTTTGATATTGATTTGACCTGTGGTGGGAATTTCCGGATCAATTGTAGCCACATATCCGACAATTGTAGCTATTGCAGCATCTGAGATGAGCAACTTTCCATAATAACTAAAGGTTGGGCGTACAATTGATTTTTCACCAATTTTATGCCTTCGTTTTTTAGGTTTCTTAAAAAAAATTTCTAATGGATCAATCAGATATCCTGAAAAATGTGGTTTTAGCTCAATCGTTGGTACAGGGATTATATGCTTGCCTTCTTTTAATCTACTTTCTCTGGCCTTAGCAATTTCCGCGGCTGTAGCAATATCTTCGATCATAATAATTTGTTGTATTTCTGGTAATTCTAATACATGAACAATTTTTTCTACCATATTTACTGAAGTGCCTAATACTAAAATACGGGTTGGTTTCACCTTTTGGATAGCTTCCCTAACTTCTTGAGCATGATCGGCTTCCATGAAAATTGCTCGTTTTACGGCCATTATTTTACTAGCTTCTTTTTTGGCAGAATGACCGGCGATAATTTTACTATCTTTAATTAGTAAACCATCATCAATAATTGTATCAATATGATGTTCATGTGCTACAATTAATGCTCGGTGACTTTTTCCAGTTCCGCTTGGCCCCACTAATGCGATGATATCCATCGGGCAGCCTCCTACTTTTTATATTATATATTGATACAAGGGTTCATAAATAAAAATAAACATCTTTCGAGATGTTGTCAAGAAAAAATATTTTGCAATATTATTTTGAAGATAATTTATTCTTTTACATCATAATAACGAAGATAAATAAATGCGGGATATTCCTAGTCACCCTATCTTGTGACTAGGAATATTTTTTTACAATTCGAGTCAGTATACGCGATTTTTTACTTTGTACTCACTTAGTTTCTTAGCTAAATTTGCGGGGATTGTAAACAAGCCTAATTTAGGGGGAAATCGAGTAGGGATGGCGTGAAAATCTGATCCACCCGTGACCAATAATTGATATTGTTTTGCCATATCTAAGTATTTCTGAGTTTGTACTTGATCGTGGGTAGGATGGTAAACCTCTAGACCTAAAAGACCATGATGAATTAATTCTAGAATAATAGTATCGTTACCAACTAAGCCAGGATGGGCCAAGACTGGAATGCCACCAGCTCTTTTTATTAAAGTGATGACTTGTAATGGTGTTAGCTTATAATGGGGTACATAAGCAGATCCATTCTTATCCAGCAAGGTAGTAAAGACTTCAGATACTGTAGAAAAATACCCCTTTTCTATTAATGCTCTAGCAATATGTGGTCTACCGATAGAGGTAGCATGCTCTGCTAGTTCTAATACACGTAAATAATCAATCGTATAACCTAATTGCTTAAGTTTATTAATGATTTGCTTGGTACGTTCATGACGATGAGCAACTAAAATATCTAATTGCTTGCGCAGCTCTACATTATAAATATCAATATGATATCCTAGAATATGAACTTCATTTTCGGGCAAATCGGTGCTGAATTCAATTCCGGGAATTAGGGAAATCGTATTAATCTTATCTTTAGACCCTTCGTAGAGCTCTAGTAAGCCATTTACAGTATCATGATCAGTAATGGCAATGTAAGATAGTCTAGCATCAATAGCATATTTTAAAATGTTTTCGGGGGTAAATCGTCCATCAGAAGCTGTAGTATGAATATGTAAATCAGCTGTCATAATTGGCTCATATTCTGTGCTAATTGTATTAAGGTTCTTGTTCCTACGCCAGTACCACCTTTAAGGTTGTAGCCATCTTCTTTCTCGATATTTGCGGTACCGGCAATATCAATATGTACCCATGGCTTATTTTCAACGAATTCTTCAATAAATAGACCAGCGGTAATGGCTCCCGCCATACGACCGCCAGAATTCTTCAGATCAGCAATATTGCTTTGTATATCCTTTTTATATTCACTGAAATTTGGAAGTTCCCACATTTTTTCTCCCGTATCAGCTGCTGCCTGTAGAACTTGCCGACAGAAATTAACATCATTCGTTATGAGTCCAGAGGTCACGCTCCCTAAGGCCACCACGCAAGCACCGGTTAACGTTGCTATATCAATGATTTGAGTAGCTCCCAGTTTATTCGCATAGGTAATAGCATCAGCGAGAATTAGTCTTCCTTCAGCATCTGTAGAAATAATTTCGATGGTTTTACCACTCATCGAACAAATCACGTCCCCGGGTTTATAAGCCTGACCTGAGGGCATATTTTCAACACAAGGAATAATACCTAGAATATTGACTTTCGGTTTTAACTGCCCAATGGCAGCCATTGCTCCTAAGACTGCAGCTCCTCCAGCCATATCATCTTTCATTTCCCCCATATTTAAACTTGGCTTTATGGAGATTCCACCACTATCAAAAGTAACACCTTTTCCCACAAATGCTGTAAGATGCTTGCTATTGGTGTCTCCCATATATTTTAAGATAATCAATTTAGGTAGCTGGATACTACCTTGGGAGACAGATAGTAATGCGTGCATTTTCTCACAAATCATATCTTCTTTTTCTAATATTAATAATTCAAGATTATTTTCTTGAGCGATCTCTTT
This sequence comes from Pelosinus fermentans JBW45, assembly GCF_000271665.2. Classification (GTDB taxonomy): domain Bacteria; phylum Bacillota; class Negativicutes; order DSM-13327; family DSM-13327; genus Pelosinus; species Pelosinus baikalensis. Next base: position 2,591,553 of record NZ_CP010978.1, read on the forward strand.
TGCATGTAATGCCATTTTTCTTGGCGTCATGTATTGAGATGGATGATTTACTAAATCACGGGCAAGGTTGACGCTTGGTCCTATAATTGATGCAATATGAATACCTTTATGTAGTAATGCTGTATTATTTTGATTATTTTCAATCAGAAATAGATCTTTAAGAGGCACATCAGTGTTTTTTGTTTTATAATAATTAAATTGATAAGATCCTAGCAACGCACCTTCTACGATGGCTTGTGCAATTGTTTGAAGATCATTTGTACGTGTGAGTAAATCAGAAGGAATAAAAGCAATTGATAAAGAATGAATCTTTTTTGCTGCACGTATAGCAATTGCTGCTGATGAGCGAATTTTATCAGTTGTTAAATCTTCTTTATCCCCCATGCCCACTAGCATGATATGTTTAGCCTCAATTACTCCTAAAGTATAGATAATAGTAATTTCTCCAAATTCGCTACAATTAGGCTGAGCTAAAATTATTGAACTAAGATAACCTGATAACGCTTGATCAAGTATATTCACAATTGGAGTTGTTTCTTTTGTATTTTTGTATAAGCTAACAATTAAAGTATTACATGATGTTTGAACGATTGACTTATCTGTTACAGCTATTTTCATCGTTAGGCTCCTTTATCTTATCATAATAAATATAAGTGTATCATATGTTATTATTATACCCAAATAAAATAGCTAAAACCTGCTCTAAAGAACAGGTTTTAATTATTTATCTTGGTTGGACTATTAGCTTCATCGCGGTTCGTTCTTCACCATCAATTAAAATATCTGTAAAGGCAGGGATGCAAATAAGATCAACACCATGTGGTGCTACAAATCCTCTTGCAATTGCTACTGCTTTTACTGCCTGGTTAAGTGCTCCTGCACCGATGGCTTGCATTTCAGCGCCACCACGCTCTCTTAGCACTCCGGCCAATGCACCTGCTACAGAATTCGGGTTAGATTTTGCTGATACTTTCAAGACTTCCATGTTTTTTAGTACCCTCCTTTAAGTTAGAAAAGCAAATGATAAAGTCCTTATTATATCAGTATTCGTTGCTAACCCAAAAAATTCCTTTTTTATCTAAAATAAATAATTTTAAAATTTTAAATTTTCTTGTATTCGAATAATCTCATTAATTTTATTAGTAGAAGGGTCAATTTTAATAATTACCGCACAGAAGATTGTCTCGCTACCAGATGCTACAGTAAATTTAGTTGGTAAGCCCGTTAAGAATTTTTGTATTACAGGTTCTTTATCAACACCTAAAATCGAATTCCAGCTTCCTACCATACCAATGTCTGAAATAAAAGCGGTTCCCTCTGGTAAGATGCGTTCATCTGCAGTTTGGATATGTGTATGCGTTCCTACAATGCATGATACTTGACCATCTAAATAATATCCTAAAGCTAATTTTTCGGAAGTGGCCTCAGCATGAAAATCGATAATAATAATTTCGCATCGATCTTTAATTTCGGATAGAATCTGATCAGCGGTGCGAAATGGACAATCGATAGGAGGCATAAACACTCTACCTAAAAGATTAATGACAGCAATCTTGTAATTGTTCATAGAAAGAATATGATAACCTTTGCCCGGTGTGCCTGGGGGATAATTTGCAGGACGAATTAATCGCTTTTCAGTATCAATAAAATTGAAGACTTCTTTTTTATCCCAAACATGATTACCAGTTGTAATGCAATCAATACCCAGTTCTAATAATTCTTCTAAGACATGCGCTGTAATTCCTACACCACCAGCTGAATTCTCACCATTAGCAATAATTAAGTCGAGGTTATATTTCTTTTTTAATAGAGGAATATAATGAGCTGCTGTACGTCTACCAGGTTGACCACAAATATCACCGATCATCATAACATTCAATTTGTTTACCCTCCCTATGAGAAACAGATTATGCTGTTGTGGCTATTTGTTAAAGACCAAAACCCTGCCGTCTTCACGAATACCGATTAATCTATTTTCTGTATGATGTTTTTTTATATTTGTTAGCATATCTTCAATAACTTCTTCTTGAATCAGCAGATCTTCTTCTAATAAAGAGTCATTGAAGTCTGTGATGAGGTGGTTCTTGAATTTACCTCGCAATAATGCAATTAACAAAGCAATTTCACCTTTAGAGATAGTATGTACATCTCTGAAGATGCTTAACATGGCAACTTGATCATAAGTATCTAATTGTACATCAAAAGTGCTTAAGGATACATCTTCTAATGTAGTATAGGCAATTAGACTATTTAATAATAAGTTTTTAATATTGGAGAAATCGAGGTTTGATGGTATAGTAGACAACAAAAATGTTAGCTTTAGAGAATTACTTTGTGGATCAAAACCAATTCTTCCAATTTCAGGGTAACGAACAAGAATAGAAATCAATAAATTGACACCATCAGAAACTTGCTCATCATATTGTTTGTATTTAGGCATAAAAAAATCACCGTCCAATAGTATGATAAAAATGTTAGTATGATCTATGTTATTCTCTAAGGATGACGAGAACTCCTTTTTTAAATATATGGAAGAATATAAAAACGACCTTAACTAAGGTCGTTTTTATATTCTTCATATTTATTTCGCGTAATCAACAGCACGTGTTTCGCGAATTACAGTTACTTTTATTTGTCCTGGATACTCAAGATCATTTTCAATTTTTTTGACAATATCTCTTGATAATCTAACAGATGCTAGATCATCAATTTTATCTGGTTTAACCATAATACGAATTTCACGACCGGCTTGAATAGCAAATGATTTTTCTACGCCTTCGAAAGATTCTGCTATTTCTTCTAATCGTGTTAATCGTTTTAGGTAACTTTCAAGACTTTCACGACGAGCACCAGGTCTAGCTGCAGAAATAGCATCAGCAGCAGCAACTAATACTGCCTGTACTGTGATTGGTTCTTCATCACCATGATGAGCACCAATCGCATTCACCACTTCAGGTGATTCACGATACTTTTTTGCTAAAGTCATGCCTAATTCAACATGGGATCCTTCCATCTCATGATTGACTGCTTTACCAAGATCGTGTAAAAGACCTGCTCGTTTTGCTAGCATCACATCTACACCTAACTCAGCAGCCATGACGCCCGCTAAATGGGCGACTTCGATAGAATGTTTAAGTACATTTTGCCCATAACTGGTGCGATATTTTAAACGACCAAGAAGTTTAATAATTTCTGGATGAAGTCCATGAACGCCAGTTTCAAAGGTGGCTTGTTCGCCAGCTTCTTTAATTCGTTGCTCCACTTCTTTCTGTGCCTTCTCAACCATTTCTTCAATACGCGCGGGATGAATTCTTCCGTCAGCAATTAATTTCTCTAGAGCAATTCTAGCGACTTCTCTACGTATCGGATCAAAGCCAGACAAGATAACGGCTTCGGGAGTATCATCAATAATAAGATCAATACCAGTAAGGGTTTCTAAGGTTCTAATATTACGTCCTTCACGTCCGATAATGCGACCTTTCATCTCATCATTAGGTAATGCTACAACTGAAACAGTAGTTTCTGCAACATGATCTGCAGCACATCGCTGAATTGCTAAAGAGATGATGTTACGTGCCTTTTTGTCAGCCTCTTCTTTTGCTTGTTGTTCTAATTCTTTAATCATCATTGCTGTTTCAAGTTTAATTTCTTCTCGAGCATTCGCTAATAATAAATTACGAGCTTCTTCAGATGTTAACCCCGAAAGTCTTTCTAATTCAGCTAACTGTTTGGCATATAAAGTATTAATTATTTCTTGACTTTTATCTAATTCAGCTTCTTTATGACTGATAATCTCCTCTTTTTTCTCAAGAGAGTCAACTTTCCTGTCAAGATTTTCCTCTTTCTGCATTAAGCGTCTTTCTAAACGTTGGAGCTCAGAACGACGTTCTTTAGTTTCTCGTTCTAATTCATTCCTAAGTTTATGAATATCCTCTTTTGCTTCCACCAATGCTTCTTTTTTCTTAGCTTCACTTGAACGCTCTGCCTCAACGATTATTTTTTTCGCAGCTTCTTCAGCTGAGATTATTTTTGCTTCAGCAGTTTTTTTGCGTATCCAATAGCCTATGCCAAAGCTGAAGAACGCAACAAGTGCAGTAGTTAAAATAAATTCAAATATAATCCTTACACCTCCTTTTATTTCCGTGTTTTAAGGGTAAAGCTGAGAATCGTGAATCAGCTTTTAAAGCATTTCGCAATTACTCCCCTACAGTAACTGATTTTTATTGGATAAGTATGACAATTGCCTACACAATTGATTAATTCAATTGTAAATGTTTTTCAAAGTAGTGTCAAGTTATCCCTTATGTCTCTTAGTTGAGTTTAAAGGAAAACCAAATAACTTTGAGAATAGTTTATATCTCATGATAAGTTGTAATAAACATAAAATGATTTGGCTAATGCCAAATCATTTTATGTTTACAACTTATTTATCACAGTGATAAATAGTTTGTAAGACTTTATGAATGCTAGTCGCTGAAAAACCTCTAGAGGCTAAATAGCGATAAATCTTTTCTTTTGTAGTCGTATCGAAGCTTTTAAAACGGGCAGTAACTATTTTAAGCGCGGATTTCCACTCTTCAATATCATCGAAATCCTTTGCCATTTCAGATAAAATTGCATCTGGTAAACCACGTAGCTTTAATTTGTAAAGAATCTGCTTGGTACTATATTTATTTGTTTCTAAGTATTTATGAAATAAATGATTTGCAAGTTTAATATCATTGATGTAACCATACTCTTTTAGACGGCCAAGAACCTTTTCAATGGCATCGCAGTTATAATCCTTATATTCTAATTTCTGCTGTAGTTCTTTTTCACTATAGGAACGGCGAGTTACTAAGTGTAATGAGTATTGCCAGATATCATTATGATTATTCAAGGGATGAATCATCCAAAGGGTCGGCCACAACCGCTTGTACTTTGCCGACCAATAGCAATTCTCGAATCTTCTTGTCGATTTCATCTGCAATGTCGGGATTTTGTTTAAAGAATTCCTTTACATTCTCTCGTCCTTGTCCAAGGCGAGTATCTTTATAGGAATACCATGCTCCACTTTTATTGATAACTTCAAATGAAGTTCCAATATCGACTAAACATCCTTCGTGGGAGATTCCTTCACCATACATAATATCAAACTCAGCTTGCTTAAATGGTGGAGCAACTTTATTTTTAACAACCTTTACTTTAGTACGGTTACCGATAATATCATTACCTTGTTTAAGACTCTCAGCTCTTCTTACCTCTAGCCTTATTGTAGAATAGAATTTTAGAGCACGTCCGCCAGTAGTTGTTTCTGGGTTACCAAACATAACGCCTACTTTTTCACGAATTTGATTAATAAACACAACGATTGTACGTGATTTACTAATAATACCGGTTAATTTACGTAATGCTTGTGACATCAGCCGTGCATGTAAACCCACATGAGAATCACCCATTTCGCCATCAATTTCCGCTTTGGGTACTAAAGCGGCAACTGAATCAATTATGATCATGTCAATCGCATTACTTCTTACTAGAGCTTCACAGATTTCTAAAGCTTGTTCACCATTATCCGGCTGTGAGATGAGCAAATTATCAATATCAACACCAAGATTTTTAGCATATCCAGGGTCTAGGGCATGCTCAGCATCAATAAATGCTGCTAATCCACCAGACTTTTGGGTTTCGGCTATCATATGCAAGGCAACGGTTGTTTTACCAGATGATTCAGGGCCGTATACTTCTATCATTCTACCTCTAGGTACGCCGCCAATGCCAAGGGCAATATCAAGTGGTAATGCACCTGTTGGAATAACTTCGACATTCATCCTGGCAGCAGCTTCACCCAATTTCATAATAGAGCCTTTGCCAAAATCTTTTTCAATTTTGCGTACAGCACTTTCTAATGCTTGTAATTTATCTGATGTTGTTGATTTCTCCATGTATTTATCATCCCCCTTATAAATATCATTGTACAAACATTTGTTCGCAATGTCAATAGTCATAAATTTATGATGGATTACCTTCTAAGTTAAGGAAGATTAGCATTAATAATTGTCTGCAGGTTAAATGCAAAATAACTAGCGTAAAAGAATTTAGATGAAAACAGACGAATATATAAAGAAATGCATAATAAAAGAGGACTATGCAGTCCTCTTTTATTACGTTTTAAAAAGCTAGATTTTACGAATAAATTGTAGCTTGATTATCTGCTTTTAGCAGGCTCAACATTAATCTTATATCCTTTAATCGAGCTTTTATGTAGTACGGCGATAACACGCTCTGCTACATCCATTGGTACTTCTACAAAAGTAAATTTTTCATAAATATTGATTACACCAATTGTATTTCCAGAGATGTCGGCTCCCTCTGCTATCGTGCGTACAATATCTTCAGGGCGAATTTTCTGTGCTCTACCAGCATTAATAAACAAACGTACCATACCTGCTTCAGCGCCAGTGTTAGTAAAGTCAGGTTTTTCTTCTTCAACGATAAACTTTTCTTTAAATCCTTCTTGCGCAAGTTTTAAAGCAGCAGCAGCAATCTCTATTGGGTCATAATCAGCGGCTAAATCCACAATAATGTCCTGATAGACTTCAAACTTTCCCTGTTCAATTGTTTGCACTAAACGATTCTTAATGATTTCCCGTTGACGATCTAAAATGTCAGCAGCTGAAGGTAGTTGCTTGCGTACAATACGTGATTTAGTTAGTTTCTCAATCAGTTTAAGTTGGCGGTATTCACGAGGATTAATAAAGGTGATTGCCACACCTTTTTTACCAGCACGTCCTGTACGTCCAATGCGATGTACATATGCTTCATTATCTTGAGGAATATCGTAATTGAAGACATGTGTGATATCATCAATATCTATACCGCGAGCAGCAACATCTGTGGCTATTAATAATTCAAGTTTTCCATCACGGAATTTTTTCATAACTCTATCACGTTGTGCTTGACTTAGATCACCGTGTAAACCATCAGCCATATAGCCGCGTCCTTGTAGTGATACAACCAAGTCATCTACACCTCTTTTAGTACGGCAAAAGATAATCGATTTACCTGTTGTCTCTACATCTAAAACGCGACATAATGCTTCTAATTTTTCTCGTGTTTCATAATAAATTTGGTCAATAAGAGGTACTGTAAGCTGCTCTCTATTGATAGAAATCGTTTTGGGATTATTCATATATTTTCTTGCTAAAGTAGCAATTGGTCCTGGCATAGTAGCAGAAAATAAGAGTGTTTGTCTTCCTTCAACAGGAACTTCTTGCATAATGGTTTCAATATCTTCAACAAAGCCCATATCAAGCATTTCATCAGCTTCGTCAAGAATAAGTGTTTTTACAGCGTCAAGTTTTATTGTTTTCCGGCGAATGTGATCTAAAAGTCTACCTGGAGTACCAATTACAACATGTACGCCCATACGTAGAGCCTTAATTTGTCGGTCAATTGGTTGTCCACCATAAATAGGTAAGGTTTTTATTCTTTTGAACTTACCTATCTTTGCCAGCTCTTCTGATACTTGAATTGCAAGTTCACGAGTTGGAGTAAGCACCAATACTTGTATTTGACGACTATCAGCAATTTTTTCTATAGCAGGTATACCAAATGCAGCGGTTTTACCTGTACCTGTTTGTGCCTGTCCAATAACGTCGTGACCTTCAAGTACAAGAGGAATGGTTTGGTTTTGAATCGGTGAGGGTTCTTCAAAACCCATTTCAGCAATTGCTGAAAGTAGTTTTTTGCTTAATGGAATAGTACCAAATAATTGAGTATCGTTCAATGTATAGCCCCCTAGTTTTTATTTATATTATAACGATAATGTATACTGTCTTAGCATATGTAAAGCGGCTTGTGATATACGATATTTAATGTCAGTACGCTGACCATTAAATGTATGATGTTGGCATTGTATACCAGCAGGACCATCAATTGCAATAAATACCGTACCAACAGGTTTTGTTGGAGTAGCGCCAGTTGGGCCAGCTATGCCGGTAATCCCTAATCCAATACTAGCAGCAAATTTTTTACGAATGCCAGCAGCCATAAGACATGCTGTCTCTTGGCTCACCGCACCAAGTTCAGTAATAATTTGCGGTGTTACATCAACAAAATCAGTTTTAATTCGATTGGTGTAACAAACTATAGAACCTATAAGGTAATCTGAACTACCAGAAATGTCGGTAATGCGACTGGTAACCAGTCCGCCTGTACATGATTCGGCTAATGCAACAGTTAACTGTTTCTTAGTTAAAATTTCCCCAATATTTGCTTCGAGAGTATCATTATCTAGACCCCAAATGTAATCGGCAATGTTTTGCCTAAGTTGTTTTTCTAATTTATCAATTAATTTTTGGGCTTCATTTTTGCTAGCGCCTTTAGCAGTAAGGCGAACAATAATTTCACCTTGTCTTGCCAACAATGCAATTGTTGGATTAGACTGGGATAAAATAAATCCTTTGATTTTTTCTTCTAGCGAGGATTCACCTATTCCATAAGTATGTAATACTCTAGATACAATTGCCCCTTGTGAATTAAAATGACTTTTAAGATATGGAACCACTGCTTGTTCAAACATAGATTTTAATTCGTGAGGAGGTCCAGGTAAATGAATAATTATTTTATTATTATGTTCTACGATCACACCAGGAGCTGTGCCATTTTCATTTTTTAATACAAGAGCTCCTTTAGGAATCATAGCTTGTCGCAAGTTACTTTCAGTCATAGAACGGTTACGTTTGGCAAGAAGATCTGTCATGTGAGCTACACTTTCTTCATGTAAAAATAGAGGTCTATTTAATAGGTTTGCAGTTACTTCTTTTGTAATGTCGCCCTGAGTAGGTCCTAAGCCACCAGAGGTTATAATGATATCTGATCGTTCTAACGCATTATTGAAAACCTGTGTCATGCGTACTCTGTTGTCACCAACAGTAGAATGATATAAAACATCAAATCCTAATTCATTAAGTTTTTCTGATAAAAAAGGTGCATTGGTATTTATAATCTGACCCAAAAGTAGTTCTGTACCAGTAGCCACTATTTCTACGATCATACAAAATCACTCCCTAGACATTGAATCGTGTATAGTAATTATTTTAAACAAATATTTCTAAATTATTATTCTTTAGCAGGCATCTTTATAATTTTTCTGCAACAACATCATAGGTAAATCCTTGAACAATTCTTGCTTTAATGACATCTCCTGGTTTACATTCCATTGCTTTTTCAACATAAATTTGTCCATCTACATCAGGTGCTTCACGATAGGAGCGCCCAGAGACAACAATCTCTGACTCGTTGATATTAACTTGTTCGATTAATACATCCAAAACTGTACCTTCTAATTCCTGATTAAGCTGTTCAGATATTTGACATTGCAATGTCATAAGGCTATGATAACGCTCTTGCTTAATCTCATCAGAGAGCTGTTGAGGAAGATTTGCTGCAATGGTATCGTCTTCTTGTGAATAGGTGAAGACTCCTACTCTATCAAATTTCTGTTCCATTATAAATTGTTTCAAATCTTCGAAATGTTCTTCTGTTTCACCTGGAAAACCTACAATAAAAGATGTGCGAATCGTAATACCAGGAATCCTTGCACGTAAAGTGGTTAAAAGATTTTCTATATCTTTACGACCATCTTGCCGCAACATTGCTCTTAAAATATCATCATTAGCATGCTGTAAAGGCAAGTCAATGTATTTGCAAATTTTTGATTCAGTGGCGATTAACTCAATTAGTTCATTTGAAAAATATTTAGGATAGCAATATAATAATCGTACCCACATAAGTCCATCAATTTTAACTAACTCTTTTAAAAGATCAGTCAATTTGGGTGATTTATATAAATCACGCCCATAGCTAGTTGTATCTTGTGCAATCAAATTGATTTCTTTAACACCAGTAGCTACAAGGTTTTTCACTTCAGCTATAATTGATTCCATTGTTCTGCTGCGGAAAGAACCTCTTACCTTAGGAATAACACAGTAAGAACAACAGTTACTACATCCTTCAGCAATCTTAACATAAGCGCTATAGAATGGTGTTGTGCTTATGCGTGGCATGGTTTCATCATAAAGTGTATCTGTTTCTCCTACCAATAATACACGTTTATGATCAACAAGAATATCATTGATAGCTTCAATAATGCGATGCCAAGCTCCTGTTCCAACAATGGCATCAACCTCTGGCAGTTCATCTAGCAACTCTTGTTGATAGCGCTGACCAAGGCATCCAGCCACAATTAAACATTTACAATTACCATGTTTTTTATAATCAGCCATTTGAAGAATAGTGGATATCGATTCTTCTTTTGCTGAATCGATAAAACTACATGTATTGATGATAAGAATATCAGCTTCATGGGGATTATCAGTTATTTTAATATCATTGGTGGCTAATAGTCCTAGCATAACTTCTGTGTCTACCAGATTTTTAGCACATCCCAGGCTTATAAACCCGGCTTTTAACATGAATGTTCCTCCTAGATTATAGATAAATTTTTATTTTGGAGCGAGCCGCACTGTAGTTACCCATTTATCAAGTAGTTGACTTTTTTGTTCAATTGAAAAGGTTTCTTTTTTATCCAAAAGCTTAATGTGTTTTGTGTCGTAATATTTATAAATGAGTGCTTCTGGATTTGTAGGAATCAAATAAAAACCGCTTGTATACAAAATACTGTGGGCAGCATCTTGTAGCAACCAATCCATAAATTGCTTAGCTTCTGTTTCATTTTTTGCGCCTGTAACTAATGCAGATCCAGTTAATATAAAAGAGGTACCATCTTCCGGATATAATAATGTTATAGGAAATTTGTCATTCATATAACGTATTGTTTCGCTCTGAGTCGCAATGGCAATATCTACCTCACCCATTCCAGCCATGCGTACAGGGGTAGATAGAAATTTAGCATATTGAACAATTTGGGGATGAAGCTTTTTTAGATAAGAAAATGCTTCAGACTCTCCAGTTGCAGATACTAAAGTATAAAATAAATTAGCAGAAGCTTCTGCTGCTAAGAAATCTGTTATACCAATACGATATTTACTATCTTGAGTGAGATCACTCCACTTACTCGGTACTTTAGGAAGGGTATTTAAGAAATCACGATTCGCTGCAAAAACCATAGGATCATACCAGATACCTGTCCAATAACCGTTTTCTTCCTTAAATCGTTCTGGTATAATATCTGTTTGTTCAGAAGCATATGGTTTTAGTACATTTATTTTTTGGATCTGTTCTAAAAGTGCACTGTTGGCAATTATAATGTCAGCATTAGGCGCAGCCATTTCTACTCTAATCTTTGTTAGTAAATTTGCTTCTGAAAGAGGCACAAGGTTTACACGTACTTTTTGCGTTTTTTCATATTCCTGAGCTAATATTGATAATTGCTCTATTGGCAACGTAGTATAAACATTAATACTTTTAATATTATTCTCAGGGTTTTGTTCATCAGCATAACCTTGGAGGGATGTACTCCCAGTGACTATAGTAACTAGTACAAAGAAGGAGATTAATAAAATTGGCAGATAACGACGCATATTCTACCTCCAGTACAAATTAGACCAATAATACTATACCTCTTATTGGTTCGGTATGCAAGTCAAATTTCTATAAAGTGTAAACAAAACATATTGTAATGCTATTTTAAGTCGTTTACATTTCTTCTGTCTTAGTATTATCTGAAAATAATGGACTTATGTGAGCAGGGATGAATGAAAGAAAAGTAGAAGCAGCTATAACAAATTATAGTTGCCTCTACTCGCATTACGAGCGACTCCTAGAATGTTTCTTAGCGTTATTCTTAAGCTGTGTAGTGGTTTTTTTGTGTATGTTTCTACTACTATTATTTTTACTTGTGGTAGTACTATGTTGTTTATGATTTGCATTGTGTGGTGGACGAATGAGGCACTTCGGTCCATAGCCAATAAGATCCTGACGATTAGCCTTCGTCAGTGCTTCATATACTAAATAATAATTTTTAGGATCACGGTATTGCATTAACCCTCGTTGCATTTTCTTTTCATGTATATCTTTAGCTACATACACTTTTTCATTTGTAAATGGGTTGATACCGGTATAGTAAATACAAGTAGATAAGCTGCCTGGAGTTGGAATAAAATCTTGTACTTGTTCTGGTCGATAATTCAGATCGCGGATGAACTCTGCTAATTCAATCGCTTCTTTAAGCCCAGATCCAGGATGGCTAGACATAAAGTAAGGAACTAGGTATTGTTCTTTTCCTATTCTTTCATTTACACGCTTATAAGCCTGCATGAATTTTAAATAAACACCTTTTCCTGATTTTCCCATTAAATTAGTAACTTTAGGCGAAATGTGCTCTGGTGCTACTTTAAGTTGACCACTAATATGATGCTCACATAGTTCACGTAAAAATTCTTCGTTGCTCGGATCTGCCATTAAATAATCGTAACGTAGTCCAGAACGAATAAAAACTTTTTTTACACCTGGCAAAGCTCGTAATGTGCGTAATAATGTTAAGTAATCAGTATGGTTCGTCATTAATTCTTTGCAAGGGGTTGGAGCTAAGCATTGCTTCGCTTTACAAGTACCGCGCTCAGATTGTTTTTGACAGGATTGTATGCGAAAGTTAGCAGTAGGACCACCGATATCGTGAATATAACCTTTAAAATCAGGCATAGCAATGATTATCTTAGCTTCATTTAAAATAGATTCGTGACTCCTGCTTTGAATAATACGTCCTTGATGAGAAACAATTGCACAAAATGAACACCCGCCAAAACAGCCACGATGGCTGACCAAACTAAATTTTACTTCTTGAATTGCTGGCACTCCACCAGATTTTTCGTAAATTGGATGATAGGTGCGTTGATAAGGAAGATCATAGATCTCATCCATCTCTTCTGTAGTTAGCGGCAAAGCAGGCGCATTTTGTACGATAGAAAATTCACCATGATTCTGTACAATCGTTTTACCGCGGATAGCATCCTGCTCTTGGTATTGAATTTTGAATGCCTGGCTAAAGGCTTGTTTGTTTGTATTTACATCATCGTAGCCAGGAGTTTCAATATAATTCCATAAATGTTCAATGGAATCAGTCTTATAACAAGTACCCTGTACGTTACGAATATCGGAGATCTTGAATCCTTGTTGTAATTGCTCAGCAATTTCTTTTAATTGTTTTTCACCCATACCATATATTAAAATGTCAGCTCTGCTATCAATTAAAATAGAGCGCCGTATACTATTTGACCAGTAATCATAATGAGCAAATCTCCTGAGACTTGCTTCAATGCCTCCAATAATAATCGGTATGTCTTTCCAGACTTCCCGAATTCGGTTGCAATAAACAATGGTGGCCCTGTCAGGACGGCAACCTGCTTTTCCACCAGGTGAATAATTATCTGTACTACGAAATTTTTTGGCAGCAGTAAATTTATTCAACATCGAATCCAAATTTCCAGCGGATACTAATACGCCTAAACGGGGTTTTCCCATTTTTTTAAAATCTAATGTTGAACGCCAGTCTGGTTGAGAGATAATACCCACCCGATATCCATATTTTTGCAATAAACGACAAAGAATGGCAGGTCCGAAACTGGGGTGATCTATATAAGCATCACCGCTAACAAATAAAAAATCTAGTCGATCCCATCCTCGTTTAATCATATCTTCCTTAGAAATTGGTAAAAAGTCATTTTTCATAATTATATTTCCCCTATGCATAATCATCACACACTCTAGAGAAAGAATGTATAATTGAAGAATATTCTTGTATTATTTTCAAAACGGAAAAAATAATGCATTACGTAAAATAAGAAAAGACTTGGCTCATGCCAAGCTTTCAAATTAAACAACAACGTTAGTCTTTTCTTCAGTATAGTTGTAAAATGCGTTTATCTATTGGCGGCAAATGTTTTGACAAGTACTTCACCTTTTGTTCCCAGCTTTCCCAACGATTGTCCATTATATACTATATCAATTCCACCAGCATTACCAGCTTTTATTGTAATATTTTTTTCTGCTTCCCAAGTAAGCGTTTCACCAGCTTGTGAAGTTCCCTCATAAATTATTTTATTATCAGCAGTCACTGATGTCCAGCACTGATCAGTATATTTTGCAATAATAACTACTGGTTTTATTGAAGCTGGAGTAGGAGGAATCGCTACCTGCTCTTTTATTCCTTGGCTTGGTATTACTGGAGAAGGTTGTTGCATCTGCTTGTCTATTTTAGGTTCTTGCGATGAACTTGAACTATTTTGAAGCCACCATGCACCACCAGCTACACATATTGCCACTGCACCAATTGCCAACCATTTACTAGAATTAGTTGTATTCGGCTTTTTCATTGGTTTTTCTTTTAGAGGTGCATCCATATTATTCATTTCTTCAGCTACTGTTGTAGGATTTTGAGATTGACGATATAAATCAACAATTTGTTGACCATCCAGACCTAAAAAGTTAGCATAATTACGAATAAATCCTTTTAGGTATACCTCACCTGGTATAATATCATAATTACCTTCCTCAATAGCTGTTATATATACAGTCCTTATACTGGTGGCAATTTCAATTTCTTTAACCGATAGTCCTTTTTTTTCCCGCTCACTACGCAAAATTTCACCAATTGTTTGCACTCAAGATACCTCCTTTTACTTCTCTATGTAGTTAATAAATTTAAGAATTTTAGTTTTAATTAGCTATAGACTTAGAATTTTTATGTTAGTATTCTCAGTTCCAGATTTCTCCACCTTAACAATAGATATATTTTACCATTTATATGAGTATTTTTCAAAGTTTCTTTTTATTTTGCGTAAATAGTCAAAAATAAAAAGAATTTTCGATATTAAATGATAGAATTTTGTGTTTTTATGTCAGCATAAGGTACGTTTTGTTGTATTGAATAAGAGCAGAAAAGACCGCCAAGGTTAAGGTATCTTGTAGCGGTCTTTTGTACTACGTTATTTTAAATATAAAGTTTTATAAAATGGGCTTATATGTTAAAATCTTTCCTGGTTGTATGTCTGGATGTAGGTAATCTTGGGGGTTTGTTGTTAATAAGCGGCTGACCTTACATTGAGTAGGACCTATTTTCTCGACTAGTAACGTTATGTTATTGCATTGGATTTCTTCATAAAGAGGTGGGCTATCTGGAAAGTTATTTGTACTAAAAACTAATTCTTCTGGTAATATACTCCAGAAAGTCATTGCTTCAACCCCTTAGTTTCTTTTTGTATTTTAATTAATTCATTTAGTTTTGTTTGTGCATGGGATAATCCTCCTATTTCGTTGATGATACCATACGATACAGCATCTCTACCAATGACGGATGTTCCAATATCACGAGATAGCTCCCCTGTTTTAAATAGCAGCTCTTTCCACTTTCTTTCAGAAACATTAGAATGATCTACAACAAACTTATTAACCCTATCTTGCATTTTTTCTAGATAATCAAAAGAACTAGGGGCACCGATAACCAATCCTGTAAGCCGTATGGGATGAATTGTCATAGTAGCACTTTCTACAATATAAGAATAAGTTGCAGATACGGCAATCGGCACACCAATACTATGCCCACCACCAAGTACGATAGAAACAGAAGGTTTGGACATACTAGCGATCATTTCTGCGATTGCTAATCCTGCTTCTACATCACCACCAACTGTATTTAAAAGCAGCAATAAGCCTTCAATATCAGAACTTTGTTCAATGGCTACTAGCTGGGGCATAATATGTTCATATTTAGTAGTTTTGTTTTGTGGTGGTAATATCATATGTCCTTCTACTTGTCCGATAATTGTCATGACATGTATGTTGGTTTTAGCTGTAGGAATTTCAGTAGCACCTAATTCTTGAATATTATCTACGGTGTCAGTTTTTCGAGCTGTCACCGTTTTTTTTGTGTGCTCAATTGGTGGTTTAGGGTTTTCCGGATTTATTCCAGGTGGCTCTATAGTTGGGTTATCATTTTCTAACATTGTATTACCTCCAATATAGTACTTTTTATTCTTTATAGTATTAGCTATGTATAAACTTTCATACAGCTTTACGCAAAAAATGGTTTATGCTATTGTAAAATCAGCATAAACCATTCTTGATAATAACAAATTATATTTTTAGACTTCCATAATAATTGGTAATATCATAGGACGACGACGTGTTTTTTCATATAAATATTTACCCAATGTATCACGAACGCTTGATTTAATCATAGCCCATTCGGTAACATTGTTCGATTCGCATTTATCCAGTGTTTGTCTTACTTTGTTCTTAGCTTCATCCATTAATTGCTCGGATTCCCTCACATAAACAAAACCACGAGATACAATATCGGGACCTGCGACAACACAGCCACCTTGCTTGTCCATTGTAATAACAACAATCAAAATCCCCTCTTGGGAAAGCTGTCGGCGATCTCGTAGTACAATATTACCGACATCGCCAACACCTAGTCCATCAATTAACACAATGCCAGAAGATACTTTTCCTGTAACACTGCCTTTTTCAGAAGTAAACTCTAGTACCTGCCCATTCTCAGCAATGAAAATATGATCTTTTGCCATGCCAAGCTCTTGGGCTAACTTTGAATGCTTAACTAAATGACGATATTCACCATGTACTGGAATGAAAAATTTAGGACGAATTAAATTGTGCATCATTTTTAATTCTTCCTGGCTAGCGTGTCCTGAAACATGAATACCAGAAGTTCTCTCATAAAGCACTTCTGCACCCTGCCGTAATAAATAGTCAATAGTACGAGATACTAACTTTTCATTACCCGGAATTGGCGTGGCAGAAATAATAATGGTGTCACCAGGTACGATATCAACTTTACGATGATCAGACATTGCCATTCTAGTTAATGCTGACATAGGTTCACCTTGACTGCCGGTTGTGATGATAACCACGCCTGATGCTGGATAATTATTAATTTGATCAATATCAATGAGTACACCTTCTGGAATATTAAGATAGCCTAATTCAGATGAAATCGTAACCACATTAATCATACTACGCCCCAAGACTGCTACCTTACGATTATATTTACAGGCAGTATCAATAGCTTGTTGCACGCGATGTACATTGGAAGAAAAACTCGCAATGATGATTCGTCCATTAGCACTATAGAACATCTCATCAAATGTAACGCCAACTGATTTTTCACTCATCGTATATCCTGGGTGCTCAGCATTCGTACTGTCTGCAAGCATAACGAGTACTCCCTGATCACCCAATTCTGCCAATTTATGAAAATCCGTAACCTTACCATCAACTGGCGTTTGGTCAAATTTAAAATCTCCAGTATGTACAATCGTACCAACGGGAGTTTTAATGGAAAGGGCTACAGCATCTGCAATACTGTGACTAATGCGAATAAAACCAATTTTAAAAGGTCCAACTTCAATTTGGTCACCTGCTTTGACAGAAATTAAATTAGTTAATGGAACATTATTTTCTTTTAATCTGCCTTCAAGTATTCCCAATGTTAGCCTTGTACCGTAGACAGGTACGTTAAGTTGCTTCAGAACATATGGTAATGCACCAATATGATCTTCATGGCCATGAGTAAGTATTATCCCCCGTACTAAATCGCGATTTTCTAGTAGATACGATATATCTGGAATCACTAAGTCAATTCCGAGCATATCATCTTCCGGAAACATTAGACCAGCATCAATGACAATAATATCGTCTCCATAACGAACTACAGTCATGTTCTTGCCAATTTCTCCCAATCCGCCTAAAGGGATAATTTGAATTTTTTGTTGTGTTTTTACCAAAAAAAATCACACCTCCAGTTATTTTTATAAAGCAAGAAAAACAAACCATTATTTCTAGGTATTTGCCGTTCATTAGAAAATGAGCTAAAAACCGGCCCGTTCATTCACTTATTGTAATTATAGCTTATTTTAAAGTGCATTTGCAATATACGATGCTTCTTTTGAAGGTATTATATGTAAGATTCTCTTGATAAAAGATAAGAACCTCACCCAAAAAATGAATGAGGTTCTTATCCTTATATACGATTTATTTTATGCAGATAGTTTTTTATTTGTTCTAATTCATTACTTGTCGGTGGTATTAAAGGCAGCCTAAAAGTACCGCCATTTTGCCCAATTAGATTTACGGCTGTTTTTACTGGTATTGGATTGGTTGTAATAAACATCAGTCTAAAAAATGGTATTAACTCGGATTGTATGGCTTGAGCTTTAGCAATATTATTACTAACAAAAGCTGTAATCATTTCTTGCATACGATTTCCTACAATATGAGCTGCCACACTAATAATACCAACGCCACCGACAGATAGAATTGGTAATGTAAGGCTATCATCACCACTGTATACCATAAACTCATTAGGAGTCGTTCGAACAATTTCTGCAACTTGCTCAAGATTTCCGCTGGCTTCTTTAACAGCAACAATGTTTTTAAGTTCTGCTAAACGCGCTATCGTCCCAGGTAAAATATTAGAACTAGTGCGTCCAGGAACATTATATATGATTAGCGGTAAACTAGTACTGTCAGCAATGGTTTTGAAATGTTGATAAAACCCTTCTTGCGGCGGTTTATTGTAGTAGGGACCTACGAGCATAGCGCCATGTACACCTAATTTCTCTGCTTCTTGCGTTAACTTTACGGAAGCCATAGTATCGTTTGAACCAGTACCAGCAATCACGGTAGCTTTATCACCAACAGCATCAAGTACCGTGGAAAATAGTTTGAGCTTTTCCTCTTTATCTAATGTTGCTGATTCACCAGTGCTACCAGCAACTACTAAACCATCTGAACCATTTGCAACTAAATATTTTGCAAGGGTGGCTGCCGCATCATAATTGACGCTAAAATCATCATTAAATGGGGTTACCATGGCTGTTAAAATCCGTCCAAAAGTCTTCATAGTAATCTTTTTCTCCTTATTAACATGATAAATTAAACTTTTCATGTAATGCTGTAACGGCTGATTGTACAAATGATTTCTTTATTAAAACGGAGATTGATGTATGAGAGTCTACTGTTTGTAATATTGGGATGTCATTCAGAGACAGGGCCTCTATAAAACTAGCCATCACACCTGGGACACCATTAATTCCCCCACCTACAACTGAAACTTTAGCACAGTCAAGAGTTGTGTGCACATCGCAACCAAATTCTTGAAGTTGAGCAGTTGCTTTATCTGCAAGATCTTCTGCTATTGTAAACATGATTTGCCCAGGATGAACATTAATCAAATCTACACTGATTCCATTGTCCGCCATAGATTTGAAGATATTAAAGCTTGCAATATTATTTAAAGAATCATGTAAATTAATTTTGATTTGGGCAATATTAGATATAAAGGTTACACCTGTAGCAACACGATCAGCAACATATGTGTCAGCTGTATCTTCGTTAGTAATGCTAGTTATAAGTGTACCAGGTTCATTGGAGAATGTTGACTTTACCACTAGAGGAATATTTTTCTGCATAGCAATTTCTACAGCGCGAGGATGAATAACTTTAGCACCTTGGTGAGCTAATTGACAGACTTCTCCATAGGTAATACAGTCGAGAATTTTTGCTGTACTTACAATTCTAGGATCGGCAGTCATAATACCATCTACATCTGTATAAATCTCTATCAATTCAGCATCGAGAGCAGATCCCAAAGCAGCCGCAGTAGTGTCACTACCTCCACGACCTAATGTAGTAAATTCATCATCAATAGTGATACCTTGAAAACCGCATACTACAGGAATTTTACCCATCTTAATTAAGTTGCATATGCGAGAAGGATCTACTTTTAAAATACGAGCGTTATTGAAATTATTATCAGTTATAATGCCAGCTTGCCCACCTGTAAGCATAATAGCATCAAGTCCAGCGGCTTGTAGTGTGCCAGTCATAATAACGGCGGAGATCATTTCGCCACAGTATAAGATCTGATCAAGTTCGCGGCTAGCTATATCCTTATATGCTTTTCGTGCTAATTCAATAAAAGTATCGGTTGCATAGCATTCTCCTTTGCGTCCCATAGCAGAGACGACAACGACAGGACTCAATTCGTTAGTAACAGCAGCTTTTATTTTTTCTACTACTAACTTTCTAGCCTCAGGAGTTGCAACTGATGTACCACCAAATTTTTGAACTATTATCCCCATTGTTTACACCTCAAATTAAGTTATGCTCAATCATATACTCGGCAATTTGTAAAGCATTTAAAGCAGCACCTTTACGTATTTGATCGCCGACAACCCATAAATTAAGGGCATTTTGAATGGAATTATCTTTTCTAATTCTACCAACAAAGACTTCATTTTGGTTTGAAGTGAATAATGGCATTGGATACAACATTTCTGCAGGATTATCTTGTAAAATGACCCCGGGGAATGCAGCCAAAAGTTCTTTTGCTTGATCAACTGAGACTTCTTTTTCAAATTCTATATTGATTGACTCTGAATGGCTACGATAAATAGGCACTCTTACAGTAGTTGCTGTAATTCCCATTGTATAATCATTGAATATTTTATGTGTTTCATGTACCATTTTCATTTCTTCTTTAGTGTAATCACCTTCCACAAATACATCAATGTGTGGAATGACATTAAAGGCAATCTGGTAATGTTTTGGTAAGCTGGAACTTGGTAAAATATTGGCTTCTACAGGACGATTTTCAACAATCGCTTGCACCTGGTTATCTAATTCATCAATAGCTTCTTTACCAGCACCAGAGACTGCTTGATATGTGGATACCACTACTCGCTTAATTTTTGCCTGATCATATAGTGGTTTTAAAGCCATTGCCATTATAATGGTAGAACAATTTGGATTTGCAATAATTCCTTTATGCTGTTGTATAGCTTCTGGATTCACTTCTGGCACAACTAATGGTACTGCAGGATCCATTCTAAAAGCGCTGGAATTATCAATGACTACTGCACCATATTTTACTGCAGCAGGTGCAAACTTTGTGCTGGCAGATCCACCAGCAAATAGAGCGATGTCTATATTCTTAAAAGAGTCGTCAGTAGCTTCTTCTACAGTGAAATCTTTTCCCATAAAGTTAATAATTTTACCGGCCGACCGTTTGGAGGCAAGCAGTTTTAAATTGTCATATGGGAAATTACGCTCTTCGATTAAATCCAAAAACTCCTGACCAACTGCTCCAGTAGCTCCGAGTATTGCTACATTATATTTTTTCATATATATCGCTCCCTTTTGTTTTCTCATAAGATTCTATATACTGTTATTATATTCATATTTTTTACTATGATTCTTGCTTATAATGCTTAATTTAGTGCAAAAAATGCTATTAATTTAATAATTATTATACTATTATTTGGGGTTATTCATATTTCATAAGCTATATTTTAAGGATACAAGGGATTATTTCAAAATTTCTTCAAGTCCTAAGACGAGACCATTTGCATTAAGTACGTGTTTGCACGCTAGTAAAACTCCTGGCATAAACGACTCTCGTGATATAGAATCATGGCGAATCGTTAAGGTCTGGCCAAGTCCACCAAAAATAACTTCTTGATGAGCTACGTAGCCAGGAAGACGAACGCTATGCATTCTGATACCTGAGAAGTCCCCACCACGTGCGCCAGCGAGCTTTTCAAACTCATCAGGGTGTCCTTGGTGTAAGAAACCGCGCTTTTTAGCTATTAGCTCTGCAGTATGCAAGGCAGTTCCAGATGGTGCGTCAAGTTTTTGATCATGATGTAATTCAATAATTTCCACATGCGGGAAAAATTTGGCGGCATCTTGTGCCAGCTTCATCATTAAGATCGCCCCAATTGAAAAATTCGGAGAAATTAATGCATTTACTTTAGTTTCTATGCATAATTTTCTAATCTCTTCTATATTTTCTTCTGATAAACCAGTAGTTCCCACAACAGGACAGATTCCATTATTAATGGCGATGTGGATATTATTTAATACTACTTCTGGCCTTGTGAAATCAACCATTACTTGTGGTTTTGTTTCGTTAATAACGGTTTGCAAATCATTACCTACGAAAATACCTGTTTTTCCTGCGCCGATTAAATCACCAATATCAGCAAAGTCAGATTTAGTATCCACAGCACCTACGATACTTAATTGAGTATCGTTATGTATGGCTTTGAGTACTTCACGCCCCATTTTACCGTAAGCTCCGCAAACTATCACTTTAATCATCTTGTGCACCTCCTAATAGTAGCAATGTATTCATTCAAAGTGTTGAATGTTAATAATGAAGACAAAAATAATAGCCGATGAGTAAAATCTCATCGGCTGTCAATAGTAGGTAAGACAGTATAAGGATGGTGAGAAAACAAATAAAAATGTTTTCCCACGCCTTAGATAAGATAGCACTCCACTAGAAGATTAATTCTAGTGACAGTCTTACATCTATTAAATGAAAGACCAGCACAAAAGATTTGGCGTCTTTTGCACTTCGGCAAACAACCCTTTTCTTTCAGATCATAAAGACCAATCTCCCTGAAAGTACTCTTGTTGTCTGCACCTCTATTCCATCCCGCGCAGGATGAAGTCTATTGAATTACATACATTGTATACTAGTGCCTATAGGGGTGTCAATATATGAGTGGAGAAAAAATGGTATTTCTCCATTCATATATTTTATTTACTATGATTCTCTACATCTTTAGCACCATTTTGTCGTAGGATTTGTGCTGCAGAACTGACTTTGGTTGTATCCGTGCGGATAATTGCCAGAATACTCCCACCGGCAACTTCTTGTTCATAACGTTGGCTTGCTTCGGCAGGAATACCCCAATCAATCAATCCTCCTGCAATACCACCTGCGATTGCTCCTCCTACAGCAGCAGTAATAGGACCTACTGCGATAATTGGACCAATGCCGGGAAGCATTAAGGCTCCTGCTCCCATAAGTAAGCCACCAATTCCACCTAAAGTACCGCCTGTTAATGTGCCATCAGTAATATCATCATCATAGGTTCCATCTTGATCTTGATTCTTTTGTTTTTTAGAAACAATATTAATTTCTTCAGTAGTAAAGCCTTGTTTTCGTAGCGTGTTCACAGCATTTTCAGCTCTAGCTCTTGATTCAAATACACCAATAACAGTTTGATTGGCTTGTTGTGCATTTGCGGTATTGTTGTTAGCTGGCGGAGCTGCCATAGTAGTAGCACTCGCATTTTCTGCACTATAACTGTTTACTAGTGAACTTTCATTTCCTTCATTCGATACTTGATTATTGGTTTGATTTTTCATGAGTAAAACCTCCTAACATTAAATGCATATCATGCAATTTAACGTTAGTGTCTCCATGATAATCATTAATATGTATTTTCATGACGTTCTCGGCTAAAATTAGTATAAGCATTATTTATATCGACAATAATTACTTCATCGCCAATACGTTTTATTGTTTGCCAAGGAATAGTAGAAGATTTTATATCATTAAAAAAACTAAATAATCCATTTTTTTTGGGAAGTACGATTGTAAGTATTTGTCCTGATTTATGGTCGAATGTTAACTCACATTCTTCAATGATTCCTAAGCGAGCTCCATCACTTAAATTTATAACTTCCTTTCCGGATAGATTGCTTAAACGCATTTTATCACCCCTTATTATTTTTGCAAAAAAGTCTTATAAAGAAAGGTTGAATAATGGATAATAGAATGGCTATGCAGGCTATTGGGTCTATCCACATTTGAAAAAGCAGTATTTTTTGAGGAACATCTAATTTTAAAAAAGATATTAACATCAATAATGATAAATATACACCGCCAGCAACTGCGATGAGCTCCTGAATTGCTAATGATAAAGGGGAACTTTTTACGTCACCTGCATTATCTGTTTGACGAAAATATTTTATTCGTTCCAATAAAGATAAGACTAATAGTAAAGAAAATCCTAGTAAAATGCTCCAGGAATACATGATGAACCTCCCGATGCCTTCTACTTTAATAATATGATCTTAAAGTCAATAATATGTTAAAAAAGTTCTATGGAAAGTATACATAACTTTTCCATAGAACTTTTTTAACATATTATTGACCTGTACTACCGAAACCACCTGTTCTAGTAATAAACAAGTTATTTTCATCATGATCCGCTAATAAATATTTATAAAAAATTCCTTGTGCGATTCTAGTCCCTTTATTTATAGGGATGCTCTGGGAGCTATGATTAAAGATTGCAATGAAGATATGCCCTTCATTGTCACTATTATTGAAATAGTCAGCATCAATGATACCTTGACCATTTACTAAACTTAATTTGTTTTTAATCGATAAGCCTGAACGGATATGTATGCCAAGATATTCATCTGATTGCATATATGCTTTTATTCCTGTCGGTACTAGGGTAATACTAGCTGGGGCTAATAATACATCTTCAGCTGCAGCTATATCATATCCTGCACTATATTGGGTTTTTCTAGTAGGTAATCGCATATCATTCTTTTCATAACTAGAAATAAATTTAAAACCTCTTAATTGCATTGTATATCTCCTCATTTACTGGTCCTAATACTGTAAAAGCAAACCTATCTGGAATCAATAATGTATGTATGATATTGTGTAAATTTTCTAAAGTTACCTTATCAATTTTGGCAACTACTTCATCAAGAGTGATAAATCTTTTTAATGTTAATTCCATTTTACCGATTCTAAACATGCGGCTGCTGGAACTTTCAAGACTTAATAATAAACTCCCTTTTAACTGCTCTTTGGTTTTTGCAAGTTCAACAGCATTAATACCCACGTTTCTTAGTGTATTTATATTATCGATTATTAGTTCTATTACTTGAGAAGTATTACTAGGTCTTGTTCCAGCATAAATAGTAAATAATCCGGCATCACTATAGTTAGTTTGATAAGAATAGATTGAGTAGGCGAGCCCCTGTTCTTCTCTAATTGATTGAAATAAACGTGAACTTATACCACCACCTACTATGGTATTTAATATATGCATGGTATAGATATCCGGCGATGTTTGAGGTACACTGGTAGTTCCAAGACAAATATGTACTTGCTCAATATTTTTAGATTGTATAATTTGGGCAGGTATTAGGTTTGGCGCAGTAGAACTCAGAGACTTTCTTTGGCCAATCATATTGCCAAAATAGTACTCTACTAAGGCTTCAAGTCGTTCATGGCTTAAATTTCCAGCTCCGGCAATAACAATATTATCAGGAGTATAAAAACTTTGATAGTATTCTAGAATTATATTCTTATTAAAGCTTTCAACAGATGGAGTGGTTCCAATAATGTTATGTCCTAAGGCATGCTCGGCCCAAACATTATTATGATGTAGATCGTGGACTAATTCATCAGGTGTATCTTCATACATGCAAATTTCTTCTAGTACGACTTCTTTTTCATGCTTGATATCTTCTTCGGTAAAAATGGATGATCGCAGCATATCACTGAGGATCGCAAGAGCTAATTCTAGATGAGTATCAAGGACTTTTATATAGTAACAAGTATGTTCTTTAGTAGTGAATGCATTGATTTGCCCTCCTACCCCATCGACTGTCTCGGCTATATCCTTGGCAGAACGATTTTCAGTTCCTTTGAAAACCATATGTTCAATAAAGTGAGAAATCCCATGATTGTATTTTTTTTCAAAACGTGAGCCAGTGCCTATCCATATTCCTAGAGTAACGGATTTGACATAAGGAATAGTTTCTGATACGACTCGAATACCATTTGATAATAATGATTTACAATACATATAATACTCCTTTAACTCAATATATAATTAACTTCCGGCTGTAATCGAATAATTCCTGCACGATTCTTAGAATTTGCGAGAAAATCACTAGAGAATAAAAGGACTAGTACTCAGATAAAGTTTAAATACTATCTGAATACTAGTTACAATTTAATCATTTTTTTATTCAATTCTAGGAAGCATCATCTTAGAGCAGTTTGTACATAAGAATTAATAAAAAATATCATTTTTTAATTCTTATTAAAATAATTTGCAATTCCTGTAAAAATCCCCTGTGCTAATTTATTACGATAAGAATCACTGTTTAGTTGAGCTGCTTCTTCTTTATTGGATACGAATCCCATTTCAACTAAAGTACTTGGCATAGAAGTGTTACGTAGAACGTGGAAATTAGCAGAAGATGTTCCTTTATCAATTGCACCAGTTTGCACGACCATAGCATTTTCCACAGCAGATGCCAGTGTAGATGATTTTCCCGTAGGGTAGAAAGTCATGGCACCTTTAATATTAGGATCAGAATTAGAATTGGAATGGATGCTGACGAATACATCTGCTTGGTTAGAGTTAGCCAGAGAAACTCTAGCCTCCAGCTCTTTACTCAAAGAGCTGCCTTCAGGCGCAACTGTCCGATCCGTTTCACGAGTCATGATTACTTTAGCACCAGCTTGTACTAATTTATCACGTAATTTTAAGGCTACGGATAAATTGTTATCAGCTTCTTTCGTATTATTGGCGACTGCCCCAGGGTTACTACCACCATGTCCAGGGTCGACTACAATAATCTTATTTTTTAAAGCCGTATTACTATTTGTTGGTGGTAAGGGTTTTACATTAACAGGATTATTCTTCGATGGACTGGATGTACTGCTGCTACCACCAAAAATATTGAATACTGGTCCCAGAATCTTATTAAACACTAAATCGAATATTTGCTGGAAAAATCCATTACCTGTTTGCGTACTGCTTGTCTCTAAGGTATTAGCTGCAAGAGTATTAACCACAGAATCAAAGGAGGCAGCATGTGTTGTTGGAATCGGTACTATTATGCTAATTAAAAGTAAGCATAAAATACTATAAGTTAATAATTTATTTTTATGCACTCTAATACCTCCATAAAGTAAGTTATTTTTTCGAAAATACATTTCTTAATACGTTCCAAGCATTAGGATCTTCTTCCCCTAGTTTCCACATTGCAGCACCAGCGATGTCATACTTGGTAACCAAATCAATTTTATATTTAAGACTTTCGCTATTTTCAAACCAAACTTGGTGCTTTATTCCATTTGAATCCGTGTAATCAAAATGAGGAGATTTAGAAGAAGTATCCCATACAGCAGAACGATTAAAATCTTGCATCAGTTTTGTGATAGCCTTATGTTCTAGGCTTTCTACACCCTTACTGGACCAGTCATAACCGTAAGCTGCTAGTCCAATATACAGTTTATTTTTAGGGATAAATTTCAATGCATATTTTAGATTCTTTTCTACCCAATCGACATCAGCGATTGGTCCAGCATCACTCCAAGTACCATGATTATCATAAGTCATAAGAATGATCTTATCGGCATACTTGGCTAATTGTGCATAATCATATGCAATTGATACATCGTTTGATTCATCTTGTTTAGGGAATACGTCAATTGATATAATGTATCCCTGAGGTTTAAGACGTGCCGAGAGTTCTTGCATAAAAGTAGATAGGTTCTCTCGATCTTGGGCATCAACCATTTCGAAGTCCACATTTATACCGTCCAGCTTATATTTTTTTATATAAGATTCTAAACTATTTATAGCTTTTTCTCGTAATGAAGGAGTAGCTAAAATCTTATGAATGGGTGATTGACTGTCTTGTTGTTTAGCATTATTTACTAATAGCAATACAGATACATTATTTTTATGAGCAAAATCAATTACAGACTCATGGTCATTACCACCACGATCTGTAAGTGTACCATCTTCTTCTAAAGTAGCCCAAAAAGGAGCAATCGTTTTAATTACGTCGGTATTCTTATACAGGGAATTAAAAGAAGCGGTATCAGTTGCCCACCATTCAGCGTAAAAGCCGATCAGTTCTTTGGGAGAGCTAGTATTTATTCCTGAAGGGAATTTAATCTTTTTTTGGATATCTTGTGGAAGAGTCAGTATATCCCCAAAAAAATTTCCCATTATACCAAGCAGCATGTCCACTAAGCCATTCCCGGAGGGCGCTTCCTTAGGAGTGGTAGAGTTAGCAGTAATCGCCGATTGTAACATATCAGTAAAGGAAGATGCATATGCTGATGATGTTATAGGGAGCATAAATGTAAATGCCATCATAAAAATGAGAAGCCATGAGATGGATCGATTATATTTTTTCATGTATCAACCTCCAAGAAGTATTACAATATGAAGTTGTTCATAGTTATGTAAACATGATAACACAAATAAAAGTAGGTAGCAATAACAAAAACAGGCAATTATATGCCTGTTTTATTATTTAATGATATCAGATACTGTTGATATCGTATAACCTTTTCCTTGAATTTGCTGAATTAACTCTGATAAAGCTTTGCTTGTAACTTCTGTAGGATGGATAAGAATAATTGCTCCATTATGTAGCTTTTTCATAACTCTATTAATGATAATTTCCGTTGGAGGACGCTGCCAGTCAATGGTGTCAATACTCCACATAATGGTTGTATATCCAAGTTCGTTGGCTGCTGATAATACAGTATCATTATATTCACCATAGGGTGGCGCATATAGTGATGTTTTTATAGTGGTAAGCTCTTTCACCAGTTCTTCAGTCCGCAATATTTGTTCTTTATTTTTCTCTTTACTGATAGTGTTCGGGTGTGGATGACTGTAAGTATGATTACCTAATTCATGTCCTTGAGTTGCTAGTTCTGTAACTATAGCAGGGAATCGTTTTCCCCAGCTACCACCGATAAAAAATGTTATTTTTATATTATTTTCATTAAGGGTGCTTAGCATAGCAGGCAGATATTCTTCACCCCAAAAAACATTGCAGGCAAAAGCAACTTTCGGTGTCGCCGAGTTACCATGAAAGATAGGAACTGGCTTATTTACAGGTTGTGTATTATTAAAAATGGGTTGCAATAATCCTGACAAAATAATAATGGCAAAAAAAACTCCAGCAGAAAACAGCACATACCATTGTTGAATTCGAATAACAAAACACCATTTCAAAGGGAATCACCTCTAACTTCATACTATTCTTTATTTAATCTATTAATTAAGAAGTGATTTTATGAAACAAAAAAACATAAACCAAGTGGTTTATGTTTAAAAAATTTTATTTATATTATTCTTTTTTTTCAGATTCCACAGGTAAAAGCTCTTTACGTGAAAGGTTAATACGTCCTTGGCGATCCACTTCTGTAACTTTAACTAGAATTTCGTCTCCAACTTTTACAACATCTTCTACCTTTTCCACTCGTTCACGAGCTAATTGAGAGATGTGGACAAGTCCTTCTTTACCTGGGAGAATCTCGACAAAAGCACCAAAATTCATTAAACGTGTAACTTTGCCCGTATAAGAGCTGCCTACTTCTACTTCTCTAACCAGCGTTTCAATGATTTTTACAGCTTTTTGTCCTGCTTCCATATCTACAGCAGCAATAAATACTTTCCCGTCATCTTCAATGTCAATTTTAACACCAGTTTCTTCGATAATTTTTTTAATTGTTTTACCACCAGGTCCAATTACATCTCGAATCTTATCTGGATGAATTTCCATTGTAATAATACGAGGCGCAAAAGGCGACAACTCAGCCCTAGGTTCCTGAATCACTTCTACAATTTTACTCATGATGTGCATTCTGCCGCGATGAGCTTGAGAAAGCGCTGCAGATAAGATTTCTTCTGTAATACCAGCAATTTTAATATCCATTTGAATGGCTGTAATGCCAGATGTTGTACCAGCAACTTTAAAATCCATGTCGCCTAATGCATCTTCTAAGCCCTGGATATCAGTTAGTATAGAAAAATCTTCTCCCTCTTTAACTAAACCCATAGCAACTCCAGATACTGGGCGTTTAATCGGTACACCTGCATCAAGAAGAGATAAGGTACTGCCGCAGACACTAGCCATGGAACTAGAACCATTTGATTCTAAAATTTCCGAAACCAAGCGAATTGTATAAGGAAATTCAATTTCTGAAGGAATAACTGGAACTAATGCACGCTCTGCTAAGGCACCATGACCAATTTCTCTTCGTCCTGGTCCTCTTGATGGTCTTGTTTCACCAACGCTAAATGATGGGAAATTATAATGATGCATATAACGTTTCGATTCTTCGACACCTAAGCCATCAAGTATTTGTTCGTCTCCCATTGCACCAAGAGTTGTGATCGTCAATGCTTGGGTTTGTCCACGAGTAAATAAGGCAGAACCATGTGTACGTGCTAACAAACCAATGTCACAACTAATAGGTCGTACTTCTTCTAATTGACGACCATCTGGACGTATTTTATCAACAGTTATCATTCTACGAACTGCTTCTTTAATAATTTTTTGCATCATATTTTGAATGTCTTTACCATTATCAGGATATATAGCCTCGAAATGTTCTGCAACTTGCTTCTTAGCTTGTTTTATATTTTCTTCTCGGGTTAATTTATCAGAATTTCTAACTGCCGTTGTAAGTTTTTCTGTAGCATAATCACGTATGGCACTACTGATCTCAGCAGGTATTTCATATAGTTTTATTTCACGTTTAGGTTTACCAATTTCAACAATCATTTTTTCTTGGATAGCAATTAGATTACGAATGATGTCATGTCCAAAGCTAATTGCTTGTAAGATAGTATCTTCGCTTAATTCGTTAGCATTGGCTTCTACCATAAGTACAGCATCTTTTGTACCTGCGACGACTAAATTAAGTTCACTTAATTTTTGCTGCTCAACAGTTGGATTCGTAATGAATTCATTATTAATCAAACCAACTCTGACGCCGCCAATTGGTCCGTTAAATGGAATATCTGAAATTGATAAAGCACATGATGCGCCGATCATCGCAGGTATTTCTGGTGAATTATCCTGGTCGACTGATAATACGGTCGCTACGATTTGTACATCATTGCGAAAACCGCTAGCAAATAATGGTCGAATGGGTCTATCGATCAAACGGCTTGCAAGAATAGAGGATTCACTGGGACGTCCCTCACGTTTAATAAAGCCACCCGGAATTTTACCTACCGAATATAATTTTTCTTCATAATCAACTGTCAGTGGGAAAAAATCAATACCATCCCTTGGTTCTGCTGATGCTGTAGCAGTTACTAATACTGCAGTATCTCCATATCTGACGAACACTGATCCACCAGCTTGTTTGGCCATTCTGCCTGATTCTATAATCAGGGGTCTATCTCCAAGTTGCATTTCGATTTTATACATATATGGCATTCCTCCTCTGTAACCCTTACTCTCTCTACCAAAGATTAACACTTCGACATTTTTTTTAGTATTTCCTTTATTATTAACAGTTAATCTATAAAAAAATACTTCTTGCAATAAAAAGAAAAGACTTGGCTTGTGCCAAGTCCCCACTTGTTACTTTCTAAGATTCAATTTCTCAAGAATAGAACGATAACGCTCGATATCGTTGTTGCGTACATAGTTCAATAATCCTCTACGCTGACCAACCATTTTTAAAAGACCGCGTCTAGAATGATGGTCTTTTTTATGCTCTTTTAAATGATTTGTTAAGTAGTTGATACGTTCAGTTAAAATAGCTATTTGCACTTCTGGTGATCCAGTATCAGCTTCATGCGTACGGTATTTTTCAATCAGAGATTGTTTTAATTCTGGTGTTAACAAAATGGGCACCTCCTTTTTATAAATGATCCCCATTAGCCAAGACAATCGTTGGAGAATCGAATATCCTCGCTATGGTTACTTTCAATGAAGACTTTCGTCAATCATCAACAAAATATAGTTTATCATAAATCAATGCAATTGTAAATAATAAGTACTATTTTCCCTGAGAAGTTTGATAATATTTTTGGGCAGCCATGATGTCTTTTGCGATTTGTGATTTAAGTTCTTCAGAATTGGAGAAGGTTTGTTCATTTCGAATATGATTCAAGAATCTTACGGTAACAGCTTCTCCATATAAATCTCCAGAAAAATCCAGAATGTGAACTTCAATACGACGTCCTATATCATGAAAGGTAGGATTCGTGCCAACATTGGCGATCCCATTATATTGATTATCTTGGATAATAAGTTCAACAGCATATACCCCATTCTGAGGGACAGCAAGGTCTGAGGCAATTCCTAGATTAATTGTTGGATAGCCTAATAAGCGACCTCGCTTAGCACCGTGGATGACCCTACCCTTTAGCGTTACTGGTCTACCTAAAAGAGTTGCTGCCTGGTCCACTTGACCTGCTGTAATCATTTGGCGAATTAATGTACTGCTAACCATAACATCATCTACGTATACTGTGGGGTTAATTTCTGTTGTGAACCCATATTGTAGCCCGGATTTTTGTAAAAGTTCAGGAGTACCACAACGCTTATATCCAAAAAAATAGTTTGGACCGATTAGAATATGCTTTGGATTTAATTGGTCTAATAATAAACGAATAAATTGAGATGCTGATAATTTCAGAAACTCTGCAGTAAAAGGGATATTTAATAAAATATCTACACCCAATTTTTCAATTAATTCAACTTTATCATCTTGAGTAATGATTTGTAAAGGACATCTTTCAGGAGCAATAATGGATAAAGGATGATTACTAAAAGTGAAAACGACACTTGTTCCATCTAGTTGCTTGGCTGACTCTACAGAACGAGAAATTACTTTTTGATGACCAATATGTACGCCGTCAAAAGTTCCTAAGGCGACTGTAATTCTAGGATACTGATCTTTTAAAGTTGTCAGTTGATTTAATACTTCCATATATTCCACCACACAATAACAATAATATCAGAAAATCTATCTATGGAACTCGATTAGAAAGCTCTTTAGATAGATTTCATTTTGATTATTCTAATTTGATTACTTTTATTGGCGTAATCACTGCAGCATCAGTATTTATTTGCCCGATTCCAATAAATGAATGTTCTTGATTATATATTCGCAAGAATGTTTGTTTAGAAACAGTAAGAGTAGAATTTACAATACTTTGGCCATATTGAAATGCCTGTGCTATTTCTGGAGTCAATATTACCTTAGGCATATATCCAAGAGCATAATCTAGAGGTAGAAGAGCAATGGGGGAATTGCTTTCAATTTCTTGTAATGTAAAAGAATTCTCTAAAGAAAAATCTCCTACACGAGTACGCACTAGAAAAGACATAACCACAGGACAATTTATTTTTTGTCCTATATCAGAACATAAAGATCGAATATATGTTCCTTTGGAGCAGGTTACATCAAATAGGATGCGTGTGTCATCTATATGTAATAAAGTTATATTATGAATCGTAATAATGCGTGGCTGGCGTTCTACTGTTATACCGGCCCTTGCTAATTCATATAATTTTTTTCCTTGTATTTTTATAGCTGAGTACATAGGAGGAATTTGTTCAATCGTACCAATAAATGATGATAATACCTTTTCAATTTCTGATTTAACAGGCATAGCGCAAACAGCATTATTTAGAATCGTACCAGTATCATCACCAGTATCCGTTTCATAGCCAATAGTGAGTTCAACACGGTAACTTTTATCAGTATCTGTCATATACTCAAGTAATCGTGTAGCTAATCCTAATGCAACTGGCAGAACACCCGACGCTGCGGGATCTAAAGTACCAGCATGACCTACACGCTTTAGATGATAGGTTCTGCGAATGAAAGAAACAACATCGTGTGAGGTCATGCCAGGTGGTTTTAGAACGTTTATCAAACCACTAGTCATAGCAGTGTCTCTGCTAATTGTTTTATGGCAGAATCAAGGACTCTTTTCTTAACGTCTTCAATTTTACCTATGATAGCACAACCAGCTGCACGTATATGTCCACCACCGCCAAAGGAAAATGCTAGGCGACTTACATCTACTGTTTTTGAACGGAAACTAATTCTGATAGTACCTTCATTCATGATTTTAAACATGATAGCAATTTCAACACCTTCAATAATCCGAGGATAATTGATAAAGCCTTCAGTACTATCCAAATTATCAAGAGTATCTGGTGATACAGTTATCGTAGCAATTTTACCATGATGATGCAGTTCAAGAGTTTCTAATACTTTTGCTAAAGTTAAAATACTTTCGAGTGGCTTGGTTTCCATATATTCTGATATAGAATTTGGATTAGCTCCGTATTCCATCAAATCAGCAGCATAACGCATGGTTTGCACTGATGTATTCGCATAACGGAAAAAACCACAGTCAGTAGCTATAGCAGTGTACAAACAGGTTGCTATTGTAGGAGTCATTTTTGCATTTAATAAGTATAGCAATTCTAAAATGATTTCTCCAGTTGCTGCTGATTGACTATTGATATACCAAAAGTCAGCAAACTTAGTATTAGAAATATGATGATCAATATTTAAGATGGGGGCATTTACATGCTCGTTCACTTTACCAATACGTTCAATATCACTTGCATCAAGTACTACTAATAAATCAGCACTAATTACTTTAGTTGTTGGTTTACCAATCGTTTCATAGCCAGGAAGAAAATTATATAATGCAGGTACTTCATCATCAAGCACCATTTTTACACTCTTTCCTCGTGCGGTAAGATATTCATTTAGCGCCAACATAGATCCCAAACAGTCACCATCTGGATGAACATGAGCAGTAATAATAATAGTGCTGCTATTTTGTAAAAGTTCAGCAATCTGCTTAAGTGAAAAATCCATAATTTATTGATTGCCCTCTTCCTGCTTGATTTTAATTAATAATTCTTGAATATGAGCGCTATAATCTAAGGACTCATCAAGGTGCAACGATAATTCAGGAGTGATTCTCATTCTAATACGCTTACCAATTTCGCTGCGCATGTAACCTAAAGAACTTTGCAATCCTTTCCAAGTATCAGCTTTTTGCTCATCACTGCCCATTAAGCTAACATAGATCTTTGCACTACGCAAATCACCAGTTGCCTCAACTTGAGTAATAGTCGCAAAACCGACGCGTGGATCTTTTAATTCGGTTAAAATAATTTTACTGATTTCTTGCTTTATAAACTCCTGAACTTTTTCAACTCGGAGCTGGCTCATATATATCCTCCGCCTTTAACCTTTAGGTTTTATTTCTTCCATAGTGAAAGCTTCAATGATATCGCCTTCTTTAATATCACGGAATTTATCAATTGTAATACCACATTCATAGCCTGCAGCTACTTCTTTTACATCATCTTTGAAGCGTCGTAAGGATTCTAATTCACCTTCATGAATCACAATGCCATTACGGATTACACGGACTTGAGACGAATTGAGTATTTTTCCTTCTAATACATAAGCACCAGCAATAACAACCTTTGAAATTGTAAACAACTGACGTATTTCTACACGACCTTGAAGTGCTTCTTTGTATTCTGGTGCCAGCATACCTGTCATAGCAGCTTCCACATCATGTAATGCTTCATAAATGACACGATATAGTCTAATGTCTATCTTTTCAGATTCGCCAGCTTTACGGGCATTACCATCTGGACGAACATTAAATCCTATAATTAATGCATTAGCAGCAGAAGCTAACATTACGTCAGATTCATTAATAGCACCTACTCCAGCATGCACAATGTTCACTCTTACTTCTTTGTTATTAGCATTTAAGGCTAGCAATGACTGACGTAATGCTTCAACAGAGCCCTGAACATCGGCTTTAATAACAATATTAAGATCTTGGATATTTCCATCTTGAATTTGTTTAAATAAATCATCAAGTGAAACTTTTTGTGATTGCATTAATTCATCTGTACGTCGTTTAGCAATACGTTTTTCTGCTACCGCTCTTGCTATTTTTTCATCTACTGCAACCAGAACATCACCTGCTTGTGGTACATCAGCCAAGCCAAGTACCTCTACAGGAGTAGAAGGTTCAGCTTTTTTCACTTTCTCACCACGATCATTTACCATAGCTCGAACTTTACCATAGGCAATTCCAGCAATAATAGTGTCACCGATATGCAGAGTTCCTTTTTGCACTAATACAGTAGCTACTGGACCGCGTCCTTTATCAAGCTTTGCTTCAATAATTGTACCATAGGCTTGACGATTCGGATTTGCTTTAATTTCTTGCATCTCCGCTACTAATAATATCATTTCCAAAAGCTCATTTATACCAGTTTTCTTCTGTGCAGAAACTGGTACCATGATGGCTTCGCCGCCCCAGTCCTCAGCAACAAGACCGTAATCAGATAGCTGTTGCTTGATTCGATCAGGGTTCGCACCAGGACGATCCATTTTATTAATCGCTACGATGATGGGAACATTAGCAGACTTAGCATGATTGATGGCTTCAATAGTTTGTGGCATGACCCCATCATCTGCCGCTACTACTAAAATTGCAATATCCGTTACCTGTGCTCCGCGAGCTCGCATCGCTGTAAAAGCCTCATGTCCAGGAGTATCGAGAAAAACAATTTTTTTACCTTGACAAGTTACTTTATATGCACCAATATGTTGCGTAATTCCACCAGCTTCTTGAGAAGTTACATGTGTTTGCCTGATAGAATCTAATAAAGAGGTTTTACCATGATCGACATGTCCCATAACGGTAACCACTGGTGGTCTAAGAACAAGGCTGGAAGGATCATCTTCAATTTCCGCAATTTCAGTAGGGTCTTCTTCAGGTGGTAATTCTAGTACTTCAACTCCAAATTCTGTTGCTAACAATGAAGCCGTTTCAAAATCAAGATCTTGATTTATCGTAGCCATAACACCAAGCATCATAAGTTTTTTGATTACTTCACCAACATCACGACACAATTTGCTCGACAGTTCTTTAACTGTGATAGACTCACCTAATTTAACGCTTTTAGGTTTTGGTGGTTCAATTTTAACAGCTGGTGCGGCACCACGGGATTGGAAACCGCGATTTGCTTGCGGCCGTCTATTGAAATTTCCTCCCCCTTGGTTTCGTTGGGCGTTATTATTGTTAGTAGAGCGGTTGTTATTTGATTGAAATTTATTAGGAGGAGCAGCAGGTCTAGATTGTACAGGAGGTTGTTGGGTTCCTGCATTCCTTGGTTGAAAATTTTGTTGTGGTGGACGTTGTCCTTGGAAAGGTGCCTGCGGTGGACGTTGTTGATTCTGGGTATTTTGTGGTGGACGTTGTCCTTGGAAAGGTGCTTGCGGTGGACGTTGTTGATTCTGGGTATTTTGTGGTGGACGTTGTCCTTGGAAAGGTGCTTGCGGTGGACGTTGCCCTTGGAAAGGCACCTGTGGCGGACGTTGCTGATTTTGTTGAGGTCTGTTTTGGTTAGATTGATTTTGCCAAGAACGTTGTGGTTGAGGATTAGAAGCAGGACGCTGTTCCCCACTATTACTCAACGGTTGTTGCCTACCATCGCTTCCAAGAGAACGTGTTGTTTGCGTTGGTTGTTCTTGAGTTCTTGGTTTATTTTCAATAGTTGAGGTTCCTGATGTAGGTGTGGAAGTTATTTTATGCGCAAAGGTCCGGGTAATAACATTCTTGGCATCATCATCCACACTACTCATATGATTTTTTGCTTCCATATTGTTACGGTTTAAAATATCAATAATAACTTTACTTGTTGTATTAAAATCTTTGGCTAATTCATATATTCTATATTTGGACATTCATCTACCCCCATTTTCTTTTTCAATAGTGAATTGTATTACTTAACTATTGAGTAATTTTTTAACTGCATTTGTAAATCCAGTATCTGTTATTGCTAATGCAGCACGATATACTTTTCCGATACATTGTCCTAATTGCTCTTTTGAAAATATTTCATAAAGATCAACTTCATAATAGGCAGCCATATCATTATAACTTTTTTTTGTAGCATCCGAGCAGTCTATGGCAATGATAAGAAGTTTAGCTTTACCCGATTTTATTGCCTTTTCAACAGATAATTCTCCTGAAGAAATTTTCCCTGCTTTTTGTGCTAAACCGAGTAATGAAATTATCTTTTCTTCTTTGATCATGTTATAATACCAGATCGTAATTGTTCATATATTTCAGGATTGACTACTCTTTTTAATGCTCGTTCTAATCTTTTTTCTTTAAACGCTTTTGCCAAGCATTGTTCATTACAGCAAAGATATGCGCCTCTTCCTGATTTTTTACCAGTTGTATCTAAAATAACATCATCATCAGGAGTGCGGACAATTCGTAATAACTCTTTTTTATTTTTCATTTCTTGACAACCAACACACATACGTTGAGGAGTTTTTTTCTGTATAACCATAAAATCCTCCTAAGAACCAACTTGAGATTCGCTTTTAATATCAATTTTCCAACCAGTAAGTTTTGCAGCTAGACGAGCATTTTGACCTTCTTTACCAATTGCTAACGATAATTGATAATCAGGCACTACCACTCTCGATATTTTTTCAACTTCATTAATTTCTACACTGACTACCTTAGCTGGGCTTAATGCATTAGCGATATATTTAGCAGGATCAGTATTCCATTTTACAATATCAACCTTTTCACCTTTTAGTTCATTAACGATTGATTGTACACGCATGCCTTTATGACCAACACAGGCGCCTACCGGATCAACATTTTCATCACGTGAATATACTGCGAATTTTGAACGTAAACCTGGTTCTCTAGCCACAGACTTTATTTCAACAATTCCATCGTGAATTTCTGGAACCTCTAATTCAAATAATCGTTTTAATAATCCTGGATGTGTCCGGGATACTAATATTTGAGGTCCTTTCGTTGTTTTCTTCACTTCAATTATGTACGTTTTTAATCGATCACCATGTTTATAGACTTCCCCTGCAATTTGTTCAGAAGGAGCTAAAATAGCTTCTGCTTTGCCAAGATCAATAAAAACATTTTTTTGTTCAATACGTTGAACAATACCAGTTAGAATATCACTTTCTCTATTTGAAAATTCATCATAAATAATGCCACGTTCCGCTTCCCGAATACGTTGCACTACTACCTGCTTGGCTGTTTGAGCTGCAATTCGGCCAAAATTTTTCGGTGTAACTTCGACCTCGACAATATCTTCTAAATCATAGCGTATATCTAATAATCTTGCCTCAGTGAGATCGATTTCCAGACGTGAATCGGTTACTACCTCAACAACTGCTTTACGGGCATAAACATGAATTTCACCTGTTGTTCGCTCTAATGATACCCGTACATTTTGAGCTGAGCTAAAGTTTCTTTTGTAAGCTGAGATAAGTGCTGCTTCTATTGCCTCAAACAAGACTTCAGGGGCAATTCCCTTTTCCTTGCCTAATTGTTCAAAAGCCTGCATAAATTCTGCGTTCACCTAAATTCCTCCTATTCAATTTTGCGTATTAAAAATCAACAAATAACCTAACTTGTGAAGTTTGATTGCGTGGAATGATCATTTCAACACCATCAATATCAATGCTGATATTACCATTATTTAAGTTGTTTAATGTACCTACAGTACGTTTCTGACCATTAATTGGTGCAAATGTAGTAATTTCAATTTTATCGCCAATGTGACGGACAAAATCCCTGTCTTTTCTTAGTGCACGGTCAAGTCCTGGTGAAGAAACTTCTAAATAGTAACTTTCTTTAATGGGGTCAAGTTCTTCCAATTTTGCTTCAAGCTGCTCACTTACCCAATGGCAGTCTTCAATCTCAATACCGCCTTCTTTATCTAAAAAGATGCGAAGATACCATTCGCGTTCTTTGATATATTCTACATCTACTAATTCAATTAGACTGTTAGCGACAATATTTTGAACAATATTCTCTATCAAATTCTCAATATGCTCTTTTGACATACAAAACCTCCTACCTAAGTATATTTTTCTATTATCTTAGTCTTGCCTAAAAATATGTAAGCTTATACCCTATATTTGGTAGGCTAAAATAACCACTAAGCTGAAAGAGTGGGTATTATACCCACTCTTTCAGCGCAAAAAAAACATTTATACTACCACTTAGTATATCATTATATAGTGGCATTTACAATAACATTTTGTTTTAAACAAGGAATTTAGAATCGGTTTCGCATTAATTAGTTGTTATTCATTATCCGAAAAGCATCATTTGATCTGATTCAGGTAAGTCAGTGAGGCAACCGTGGGTTTTTAATATATCCACTACTGTTTTTGATAGACGTGCTCGATTCCTTAGGTCTTCCATAGATGAATAGGGAATTCCTTTACGTGTAAGGGCAATATTATGCGCTGCATTTTCTCCCACACCTTGTAAGGAGGATAAGGGCGGTAAGAGTCCATTATCTACAACTAAGAACTTAGTTGCATCAGATTTATATAGGTCAACTCTTTGAAAAATAAAACCACGCAAATACATTTCCAAAGCCATTTCAATAATAGTAACGAGTCCCTTTTCTTTAACAGTTATGTTATTTCCTTTTGATTCAAATTCATTTAACTTATTTCGTAATACAACCTCTCCCTGTAACACAAGTTCTGCATCAAAATCAGTACCTCTTACCGTAAAATAAGAAGCATAAAAAGCTAAAGGGTGATGAACTTTGCAATACGCTATACGAAAGGCCATCATAACATAAGCAACTGCATGGGCTTTTGGAAACATATATTTAATTTTTTGGCAAGATTCAATATACCACTCTGGTACATTTTTCTCACGCAATTTTGCGACATCCTCCGGCTTTATGCCTTTTCCTTTACGTACACCCTCCATAGTTTTGAAGGCCAAAGAAGGATCAACACCTTTGTGAATAAGGTACATCATAATATCATCACGGGCTGAAATAGCTTCAGATAATTTGGCTGTACCTGCTTTAATCAAGTCTTGAGCATTATTTAACCATACATCTGTTCCATGGGAGAAACCACTGATCCGTACTAATTCACTAAATGTTTTGGGTTTGGTGTCGTCTAACATTTGTCGCACAAATTTTGTTCCAAATTCGGGAATGCCAAATGTTCCAACAGTACTACCTAATTGTGCAGGTGTTAAATTCAATGCAGTAGTTGATGAAAATAAGCTCATCGTTTCCGTATCATCTAGTGAGATCGTTTGCGCATCAATCCCAGTTAGGTCTTCTAACATTCGAATAACCGTTGGATCGTCATGACCGAGAATATCAAGCTTAACTAAGCGGCTACTAATGGAATGATAATCAAAATGAGTGGTAATTGTTCCAGAAGTCTTATCGTCGGCAGGGTGCTGTATGGGCGTAAAATGATGAACATCCATATCCCTTGGTACAACCATAATACCCCCTGGGTGTTGTCCAGTAGTTCGCTTTACTCCAGTGCAGCCATTAATCAAAGCATTAATGTAAGCATTGCGTGGGGTAATTCCTTTATCAGTAAAATAATTTTTCACATAACCATATGCTGTTTTATCTGCTACAGTAGCAATCGTTCCTGCACGAAATACATTGTCCTTGCCAAATAATTCTTCTGTATATTTATGAGCTGTAGGCTGATAATGTCCAGAAAAGTTTAAATCAATATCAGGAACCTTGTCACCATGAAAACCCATAAAAACAGCAAATGGAATATCATGGCCATTTTTTACCGTAGGAGTATTGCATTGTGGACAAATTTTGTCAGGCAAGTCAAATCCGCCTCCATAGCTGCCATCCGTAACAAATTCACTATATTTACAGCTCGGGCAGCTCCAGTGTGGAGGTAAAGGGTTAACTTCCGTTATATCTGTCATAGTGGCAACAAAAGAAGAGCCAACAGAACCTCTTGAACCTACCAGATAGCCATCGTCTAATGATTTCTTTACTAATTTATGAGCAATAAGATACAAAACAGCAAAACCGTTATTAATAATGGCATCCAATTCATATTTTAATCGCTCTGCTACCACTGGTGGCAATGGATTGCCATATAATTGTTCTGCCTTATGATAGGACATCGATCGGATCTGATCTTCAGCACCAGGAATTTGTGGTGAGTAAAGCTCATCAGGAATCGGTTTAATTATTTCAATTAGCTCGTTAATACGTCGTGGATTTTCTACAACGACTTCATAGGCCTTGTCATTGCCAAGATATACAAATTCATTCATCATTTCTTCTGTAGTACGAAAATACAAGGGCGGTTGTTGATCAGCATCACTAAAGCCTTTACCAGCCATCATGATTCGTCGATATACTTCGTCTTCGGGGTTTAAGAAATGTACATCGCAGGTTGCTACCACAAGTTTATTAAGCTTAACACCAATTTCGCAGACTTTGCGATTAATTTGTCTTAAGCCCTCTTCATTTGCTACCATCCCTTCGCGGATTAAGAAAGAATTATTGCCGATAGGCTGAATTTCCAAATAATCATAAAACTCAGCAATTCTAAGTAATTCTTCGTCATTTTCTCCACGCAGTATAGCTTGAATCAATTCGCCTGCTTCACAGGCTGATCCTAATAATAAACCTTCTCGATACTCCATTAGTATTTTGCGAGGAACACGAGGTGTTCTATATAAATATTTTATGTGGGATAATGAAACTAAACGATATAAATTTCGCAAACCAATACTATTTTGGGCCAATATAATAATGTGACGAGCTTTCTTTAGATCTTCGTCAACTAGGTAGCCTTCCATACCGTAAATTACTTTAATGCCTGCTTTGAGGGCGGCTTCGTGAGCTTCTGGGAATGCTTGGACTACACCGTGATCAGTAATTGCAACCGCAGAGTGGCCCCAGTTAGCAGCAGTCTTGATAAGATCTTTGGCTGATACCATAGCATCCATATTACTCATGCGTGTATGAGCATGTAATTCAATTCGTGTTGTTGGAGCATTATCCATGCGTGTGACAATATTAACCTTGCACATACTGTCAGCATAGAGAACTAATTCATTGCTGTATTTATCAAATTGAACAGTACCTTTCGCTTTTACTGTCATCCCTTTTTTCAAAATTGCAGAGACTTTAGCAAACTGTTCTTTATCTTTATCTTCAAAGAATACTTTGCCACTAAGACCATCTGTTAAATCACCCATATCAAAAGTTAAGAGCTGTCTTCCTGAACGCAATTCGCGCAACTCAAAATTTACCAGTTGACCCTCTACTACAATATTACGAGCTTCATCTTGAATACTACTCATAGGCACTGGATCAGCTTTAATATTTCTGCCAAAAATAATGGGATTGTCGGCCTTTGCCTCACTCGGTGATTTATGTTCGGTTAATGCTTCTAAATATTCAGGAGTTAATAAGTCTTCGTGGCGAGTGATTTCAGTAATAGCTGTAGTGATACATTTGACGGTGCAGTTTCGATTAAACTCAGCCAATATAAAGGATTGCATATTTTGTATAGTTCCATGGGTGGAAAAGATTTCAGCAGCTAAATCACCGACGGTTTCAATCGTTAATGTTTGACCATCAAAGTTCCACTTAGCATTTG
Organism: Pelosinus fermentans JBW45; assembly: GCF_000271665.2. Taxonomy (GTDB): domain Bacteria; phylum Bacillota; class Negativicutes; order DSM-13327; family DSM-13327; genus Pelosinus; species Pelosinus baikalensis. Next base: position 2,634,661 of record NZ_CP010978.1, read on the forward strand.
TAAGTAAATGTTTAACAGAATGTATATTATTCGAGATTCGAGCAACAAAATCTAACCAATTATGCGCTAAATAATCTTCTAATACTCTAATACGTTGAATAAAATTTACTTTTTTTAAGCCACAATCAGTACAGAATTTTTCTTCCGCTACTATTAACATGTTTTTGGATAATTCTTTTGGTACCGTTATAAATATATCCCAAGTACTTAGCGTAGTATGAACTTCAACCTTGGTAATTTTACAATATTTAATTAGTTCTTTATCTTCAGCCTTCATTGGTAATTGTGAAAGGAAAGACAAGAAATTTTCAGGATTATCAGGTATAATACAATAACTATACATTGTCACAAACCTCTTTCGTGATCAAACACTCTTTAGAAATATAAGCTTTAATAAGGAATAAGAGAATTTTGATATTTTGTCATTCTTTTATTTTAACATAGTTTTTATAAAATAGAGAGTGTAATTGAAGACTTAGTATATATCAGCAGAAAGTATACACAAAAAAAATCCTAATTCTTTTTGTGTATACTTTCTCTACTAGCAAGGGGTATAGGTTTAAATAACATTGCTATTCTATTGAACCAACCTTTAAATGATACGTACCATTTACTAATGAAACCAATACTTGATTGTCATAATACTCAAGTATATTAATCGCGGTATTATCTTGTTTTATATTCCAGAGATAGTTCAAATGAATATTAAGCACTGCACATAAAATAGTACGTATGGTTCCTCCATGAGAAACAACAACAATCGTTTGATCTGGATGCTTTTCTACCAATTTTGTTAAGGCAATGGTAGACCTTTCTTTTACTGCTCTAAAGGTTTCACCCTCTGGGATCTCAATTTCATCAGGATGAGTGAGAAGCTTAGTCATCAGATCTGACCACTGATTATTGATAGCAGCGTAGGTTAGTCCTTCCCATTTGCCAAAATTAATTTCCCTAAATTCAGGTATAGTTTTAACCTGTAGTTGATGCTTTTTAGCAATGCATTCGGCTGTCGTAAAAGCACGGCATAAATCACTAGCATATACAGCAGAAATTGATTCTTCTGCTAGAATATTTGCTGCCAAATTAGCTTGTCGTATGCCTTCTTCAGTTAAAGCTACATCACAATGTCCTTGATATTTCATTTCTAAATTCCACTGTGTTTGTCCATGACGGACTAAAATCACTTTTGTCATTAAATTCCCCCTAATAGTCTTTTCAATGTATCGATTAAAATACGATTTTGTTCCTTATGTTTTACAGCTACCCGGATGTATTCTGAAGATAATCCTGGGTAATTACTGCAATCACGAATTAAAATATTATGCTTTTCCATAACGTTCCGTAATTGCTTTGCTGTCATAGCTGTCTCTTTAATATTGATTAAAATGAAATTTACAGATGGTAAGTATGGTTTTAAATTTTTTATTGTTAATAATTTATTATATAACTCTAGTTTTGCTTCAGCAACATAGTCTTGGCTTAGTTGCTGATAATCATTATCGGATAATGCAATAACACCAGCATTTTGTGCCAAAGTATTAACATTCCAAGGATCTTTTCCTGCGTGTAACATCATGGTAATTCTAGGGCTGGCTAGACTAAAACCAAGTCGTAGCCCTGGTATGGCGTAAAACTTGGTAAGTGAATGCAAAATGATAAGGTTTTCATATTGCGTTAATAAATGACGACAAGTGTAAGTATCTGCATTGGGTAAAAAGTCGATAAATGACTCATCAATGACTACATAGGTATTCTGTATTTTAGCGACTTCTAATAGCTTTTCTAGCTGTTTATTTGTCAATAAGGTACCAGTTGGATTATTAGGATTGCAGATAAATATTACATCAATATCAGTGAATCGTTTCATCAGTTTTTCTATATCAATCTCAAAACTATCTCGCTCATCAAGATAAAAATATTCGATATTTGCTCCACTAGCTCTTGCTGCACGTTCGTATTCACTAAACGTTGGTGCAGTTACTAATACTCGTTTGGGGGCTAGCATATGACATAAAATATACATCAGCTCTACCGCTCCATTACCTATTGTTATTGATGCAGAGTCTACTCGATAATGTTGGTTGATTGCATTCTTTAAAGCATAACCTTGCGCATCAGGATAATGGATAATGGATTCTAGAGACTCATGTAATGTTTGTCGAATTTTATCTGAGATACCTAAGGGATTAATATTAGCACTAAAATCTAATATTTCAGAGAAACCGCCACCTGTCTCTCGCATTTTAGCATACAAATTACCACCATGTTCAAAAGCATTGATTCCACTCATTACTATCACCTTCTTGTTTCATTAATCCACCAGAAATAAATTTTACAATACGCAAAAATTTAACACCATTACAGTGCCTGTTGATCTCTTCGATACAAGGCGAGCAGTGCTGCAGTTGATTTGGCGGAAATAGGACTCCAACCACAGTACCGCTGTGAGCAATATTTACTCCCACTGCTCCCCAGGATAAACTAATGCTGATCATTTCTTCTAAATAGGGTTTAAACAATATTTTCTGATTCGCTAATGCACTAAGGGTAGCTCCTTTACCGAGAAGAGAGAGATCATTTGTAGTAAGTCCTTTAACAATTAAATTCATGGCCTCTTGTACTTGTAATTCTTTAGCTTGGTTTAATTTTTCTAAGTCATTGCGTTGATTAAAGTAAAGGGTATCTATTTCTCCTCCAACATCAAAAATTGCAAGATACATTGGAATTGCATTTCCTAAGTACTGACGAATATGTCCTTGTATATGGTCAAATAATACAATACCCGGATAAAATATACCATCGGTAGGTTCTATCGATAAAGCAATATCTGCTATTTCATCAGGCGATAAAATTTTTCCGGTACTTAAAGCAATACTTTGGCAAGTGGCACTAATATCTGCACTGCTGGAAGCCATTCCTTTACCAATTGGCAATTCTGATCTTAGATTGACATAAAAGTTATCAGTAATTTGTAAATAATGGAGTGTTTTCTCGATAGCGGACATAACCTTATTACCAACACTCAATGATGCCGTACCCTCACATGGTTTTACTGTAACTTCAGAATATAGATCAATAGGACAAGTAATCAAAAAGTTTCTTCCAGCAATTGTACCTTGTGCTAATTCACCACAAGACCCAGGAGCTTTGACTGTTATCCTCATACAATTGTTCTCCAATGAAGTTATTATTTTAGTGCAGATTATATTTGAAAATTTACAATATCTACTAATTAGTACAAAAATACGAGGAGCAAAACTATTTCGGTTATTTCAGTAATCGAACCATAGATATCACCAGTCAAACCACCGATTAGTTTTTTTACATAATTAGAAAATAATAGAGTAACAACAATCACAGCAAATAGGCTCACAATAGCCTGTTTACCCAAAGGTATTACAAATAGTAAGGTGAGTACAGTGGCAATACATAAAGTGTATTTACCTGCATATTGAGCAAAAGCTTTACCGATACCATCAGGGCGAGCATAGGGAAATACAGTAATTCCAACGACCATTGCAAATCGGCCTAATAATGGCATCATAAATAAGGCTGTAGGAAGCCCTTGGGGAGGAATGTCCATAATGAGTGACCACTTTAGTATGGCAAGCAATACAAAAGCCATCACACCATTAGCTCCAATTCTGCTGTCTTTCATTATTTCTAACATTCTGTCTTTAGACCGACCAGAAAAAATGCCATCCATAGTATCCATGAAACCATCACAAGTTAGACCACCAGTAAGTAAAACATTAGAAATGATCAAAAAAATTGCTAATACATGGGGTGGTAGATACATCCCAATATAAGGGAGGAAATCAGCCAATACATGATGTACTAGCACGAGAATAATCCCAAGGATAGCACCTATTAAGGGGAAATATTTGACACTTCGACCAAAGCTTTCAGGTGACCATTCCGATTGTTTAGCAACTTGAATTCGCGTTAAAAACTGTAATCCGGTTATAAAATTATTCATTTTTATTCTATAGCGTAAGTACGCTATCCTCCAACATTGTCATTTTTAGCACTGCTTTAAAAATATTATACCATCAGCTTAGAATAGATGAATAAAATCACAATAAAAAAAGCCGTTGTTATGTACATGATATGAATTGTCTGTTTGATATGAATTGGAATTAGGGAAACTTTTGCTTCTCCCATATAAGCACGTTGTGAAGCGATTCCCCCATAAAAATTTAAACCACCTAAGCGGATACCTAGCGCGCCAGCGACAGCTGCTTCTGATAGTCCACTATTAGGACTGGGATGTTTTTTTGCATCTTTCCAAATTGCCTTACTTGCTCCGATAAAATTAAAGCGCAGCACAATTGTAGCTAGCAAAATGAAGAGCGCTGTTAAACGCGCTGGAATATAATTAAAGAGATCATCAACACGAGCTGCGCACATGCCGAAATCCTTATATTTATCGTTCTTGTATCCTACCATAGAGTCCAGAGTATTTACTGCTCGATATAAAAACGCTAATGGAACTCCACCAACTATAAAATAAAAGAGGGGTGAAATAACGCCATCAACAATATTTTCTGCGATGGTTTCTACTGTTGCTCTTGTAATTTCTGGAACAGTAAGTTTATCTGTGTCTCGTCCAACAATCCAGCCTACTTTAAATCGAGCTTGTTTTAAATCACCAGATACTAAGTAATGGTAAATTTCATTTCCTGCCTTAGCTAAACTATTAGGTGTAATTGTAAGGCTCAACAAAAGAGCTCCTCCAAGGAATTCGGCCCAGGGATGAATTTGAGATAAGAGCTTTAATATCCACCAAGTAATACTATAAGTTATCCCTAAAACTAAGATTACAAGTAGCATACCAGTTATTTTTTTTAATGTATGGGAATATCGAGGGTTTAATAACTTTCTTTCCCAAAAAGCAATACAATTACCAATCATTACTACAGGATGCAGAGAGGAACGAGGGTCACCGAGAAACGTATCAATTAATATAGCAACTAGGGGCAAATATTGCTCCATTATTTTGAACCCAGAAGTGTATAAATTAATTCCATATTAAGGCTATTCCTCACTGTATCTGCTAAACGATTATAACTATTTTCTTTTCGGGTATGAGTGTCATTCACTGATTCAATAGGAGCTAAACCTTTACGTATTCTTAAGGCATTCAGTAGGTTACGGCGATATTCATCATTATCAAAAATACCATGAATATAAGTTCCCATGACTAAGCCATCCGAACGTACCACCCCATCAACAGATATTAGTGGCTGGTCTGATCGACTAGTGATCGTAAAGGCGTTTTGGAGATTATCTAAAAACTCAGTACGTCCCATGTGAATTTCATATCCTGTCAAATGCTCGCAGCTAAATTTTACGCCTAAGAAACCATTATTATTACAGCTAGCAGTTACTTGGTGAGTCACTTTACTAGGTGTAAATGTTGTGGCAATATCTAACAGACCAATACCTGCAATACTATCTAAATTCGACTCCGTATGTTCGGGGTCTGCTATTTTTTTCCCTAACATCTGATACCCACCGCAAATACCAATCAGAGGTGTACCTGATTTTACTAATTCAAGGATTTGTTCTTCATATCCTTGTTGGCGTATATATAATAAATCTTCAATCGTATTTTTGCTTCCTGGTAATAGTATAAGATCAGGTTTACCAATGGATTCACCTTGTTTAATATAACGAACATTGACATCTATTTCGCTGGTAAAGGCCGCAAAATCTGTAAAGTTAGATATTTTAGGTGTTCTAATGACTACGATCTCAAGTTCGCGGGTACTCATTATTTGTTTATCATCAAGAGATACTGAATCTTCATCGTCAATACCTAATTGATCAAGATGTGGTACTACACCTACTACAGGTTTCCCCGTTTTTTCTTCTAAAAATTCTAAAGCTGGTTTTAATAGATCGATATCGCCACGAAACTTATTAATAATAATCCCCTTAACTAAATCACGTTCGTCAGGATCTAATAATTCCAAGGTGCCAACAACAGATGCCAAAGCGCCTCCACGATCAATGTCGGCAATTAATAGTACGGGTGCTGTCAGCATTTTTGCAATGCGCATATTCACAATGTCATTTGCTTTTAGATTTACTTCTGCTGGGCTGCCAGCTCCTTCAATTACGATAACATCAAATTCAGTACCTAAATAGTCCAAGCACTCTTTAATAACACCTAATGCCTTGAGACTGTAACCAGTATGATACTCTTTAGCTGTCATATTGCCGATAGCCTTACCCATTAAAACAACCTGTGAACAAGAATTACCCGTTGGTTTTAATAAAACTGGATTCATTTCTACTACAGGTTCCAAACCAGCAGCTTCTGCCTGAGCAACTTGAGCTCGGCCCATTTCGCCACCTGTTTTAGTTACATATGAATTTAAAGCCATGTTTTGTGCTTTAAAGGGTACTACCTTTTGTCCATCTTGCAAGAAGATGCGGCATAAAGCGGTTGTTATTATGCTTTTTCCCACATGTGAGCTTGTTCCTTGTAGCATAATGGTTTTAGCCATGATGCACCTCCTTAGTAATCTGCAAAGCTATTTTTTTTAATTCGACAGGCAAACCACAAATGACCAAGTATACTTCATCTGATCCGGCAGCTATCTTTTGATTAACCATACCTGCGACATCTCGATATTCACGCGCCAACGCATTTTCTGGCACAATACCCATACCTACTTCGTTTGTAACAAATACTACTGTAGCTTGACTTTCACGAGAAGAATACAATAATTTATCAATTTCTTCCATGATGTATTGATACCTTTCTTCTCGATTAGCGGGCGTACTATCTGATAATAACAAATTACTTGTATATAATGTCAAGCAGTCGAATAAGATAACATCCGCCTTTTTAGCGGCCTCCAGGAATATTTGATCAGCATGATATGGTGCTTCAAATGTTTGCCACGTATCTGGCCGACGTTTACGGTGCAGATTTACGCGACTTTGCATTTCTTGATCATAAATATGAGCAGTAGCAATATACGCTACTTGATCGGATTGTGCAGCGGCATATTGCTCAGCAAAAACACTTTTCCCACTTCTGGTACCACCTGTAATAAGTACAATTTTTCCTTGCATTTATATCAATCTCCCAAGGATCGTTATTTTCTTCCTTGCTTAAACTCCATACATTTAGTAAGAAAACGAAGGGCATTCTGCTCATTGCCAGCAAAATGCATATGTAGATAAGATGCAACTATGTTTTTCTCAGCATAGCCACCAGAATAAACTGCTCCTGTACGCGTTTTCTTAAACTCAAAAGCCCAGGGAAATGGTTCATGAATATCGTCATGAGTCATCTGTGAAAAATGAAACTCATGACCTCGCAAGACATCTCCTGCAGCACATAAGACACTATCAGTCAACGCAGTTGCTTCTACGTAACCCACCGTTTGCAATTTAGATTGCATATTGCATTTGGCTGGTATTACTCCCACCATATCATATTCTTGCCCTTTAAAATCAATAATCGTTTTAGTCAAATACATAAAACCACCACATTCAGCATAAAGAGGCATACCTTCTCTGCAGGCTTGCCGAATGGATTCATGCATGCTTGTATTCTTAGTTAATTCATTGACAAACATTTCGGGAAATCCACCGCCAAATATCAAACCATCAACTGGAGGAAGTGTACTATCTTTGATCGGACTAAAGGGGATGATTTCTGCCCCCAAAGCTTTAAGAACATCAAGACTTTCTGGATAGTAAAAGGAAAAAGCTTCATCTTGTGCGACACCGATACGTATATGTAGTGGCGAGTGATGAAAATCATTTGTCTTTTCTGATTTTGTATTTAAGGTTGAAGATTGATATGCGATTTTTAAAAGTTCTTCAAGATCAACTTGAGCAGAAATTTGTTCTTGCAATTGACTCATCATACCATGAGCGTCATGTTCCGTAACTGGAGTTAAACCTAAATGTCGTTCTGGCATATGTAAAGCTTCATTACGATAAATACAACCTAATACAGGAATCTTTATTTTTTCTAAGGCTTCACAGATCATATTCTGATGATTTTTTGATCCCAGCCGATTAATGATGACTCCTGCCAAATTGACCTCTTGGTCATACATTTTAAACCCTAGTGCAATGGCTGCAGCGCTTTCACCGATAGACTTTGCATCAATCACTAAAATGACGGGAGCATCGAGCAGCTTCGCTATAGCAGCTGTGCTGCTTATACCTGTACGACCTCCATCATATAACCCCATTACTCCTTCAATAATAACGATATCATTATCAAAAGCTGTTTTAGCAAAAATAGGTACTAACTTATCGGCCGGGATTAACCAAGTATCTAAATTATGTGCGGCTTTTCCACTTGCTAATTGATGATATCCTGGATCAATATAGTCAGGTCCTACTTTATAAGATTGAACGGTAAGACCTTTTTGCTTTAAAGCCGCTAAAATTCCTGTAACAATCGTGGTTTTCCCCACGCCGCTATTTGTACCGGCAATAATGATACGTGGGATCTTAAAGTGGGACATAGTTCCCCTCCCTTCTTAGTACGTTGTCGGGTGTTTTTATCTTTTATGCATATACAATAGAGCATTTGTGATTGCAGCAGCGATTGGACTACCACCTTTGTTACCCCTGACTGTAATATATGGAACAGGTGAGGTTTCGGCTAAAAAGTCCTTGGATTCACTGGCACCAACAAAGCCTACAGGAACGCCAATAATAAGGGCAGGCCTGATTGTTGTTTCCTTCATCAAATTAAGTACTTCAAATAAAGCAGTTGGTGCATTTCCGATAGCTACAATCGAGCCGTGCAAACGTTCACCGAATGTACGCATAGCTACCATTGAGCGGGTTATACCAAGCTCTTTTGCTGTAGATGCGACCTTTTCATCACTAATCAAACAATGGACAGTTCCGCCATTGTCTGCCAAACGACGCTTATTTATGCCAGTACGCACCATTTCCACATCACAGAAAATATTACATCCGGCCTCTAATGCAGCACATCCTGCCCGAATAGCATCTTTATGAATTTCAATAACTTTCGAATATTCCGGGTCACCCGCTGCGTGAATGATACGTGAAAAAACCTTTACTTCTTCGTGTGTCAAATTTAGTTCAGCCAAATAAGGAGCAATGATTTCCATACTGCGCTCTTCTATAGCCATAGGTTCTGTTATATAGTGCACTTGTGTACCCCCCCAATAAACTTTATTACATCTTCTATATCATATACTACATTATGATATGGAATAACTGGTCTATCAATCATTACTAAAGGCAGATTTAGTGACATGGCAGCAGTAATTTTAGTATCGCTACCGCCAATTTGTCCACTATTTTTTGTTATAATTACCTCGGTGTTATATTCTTGAAATAATGCGATATTCAGATTATGAGAAAAAGGACCTTGCATTGCTACGATATCTTTAGGTTTAAAGCCTAAAGATAGGCACTCTGTTAATACACTTGGTTCGGGTAATACACGGGCAATTAACCTGTGATTTTGTAGGCAGCTTGTGTTTTTAAAGAGTTTGAGGTGGCGACTGCCAGTGGTGAGAAAGACAACCTTGCCTAAGACGGATGCCATTTTTGCAGCTTCATCATAATCATGGACAACATGTAAACCATGATATGCTGGCAAAGGGGCCTTAGGACGTTCATACCTAACATAGGATGTGCCAGTAGATTGACAGGCTTTCATTGCATTTTGGGAAACATTAATGGCATACGGGTGGCTAGCATCTACAATTAAATGAATATGATTCATGCCGATAAAAGAAATAAACCCATCTGTATCTAGAGGACCAGTATGCACTAATTCTTTATCAAGTTGTATCAAATCACGACCATAATCACTAAAAACTGATACTACGACTGGGTATCCCTTTTCGGTTATTAAGGCTGCCAGCTCCCGTCCATCTTTTGTTCCCCCAAGAACTAAAATCATAACTTGTATCCACGAGGTGTAATCATACGATTTTCTTGTACATAGGTTTGACTATTTCCGATAATTACCAAAGAAAACATATCGATGAATTCTTTGGTAAAGTCATTAAGATTCGATATGACCATATTTTCGCCTTCCCTAGTGGCATGATGGACAATTCCTACAGGAGTGCCTGCTGTTCGATGTTTTAATACAATTTCTCGCACTTCTCTAATTTGGCTGGTACGACGTTTACTTTTCGGATTATATAGGGCAATGACAAAATCTCCTGCTGCTGCCATTTCTACCCGCTTTCTAATAACATCCCAAGGAGTTAATAGATCGCTTAAGCTAATTACAGCAAAATCATGCATGAGAGGTGCTCCTAATACGGCAGCAGAAGCTCCCACAGCACTTATTCCTGGTATGATAATTACTTCTGGGCGAATATCTGCTTCGTATTTCATGGCTAATTCTAAAACCAGACCGGCCATACCATATACACCTGGGTCGCCGCTAGAAATAACCGCAACCTTTTTTCCTGCTAAGGCTTGATCCACAGCACTTTGACAGCGTTCAATTTCTTGCATCATACCAGTGCCAATAATTTTTTTATTAGTTAATAATTCAGAAACTAATTGAACATAGGTATTATAACCCACGATTACATCCGCATTTTCAATACTTTCTCTGGCTCTAGGACTCATGTCAAGCAAACTGCCTGGTCCTATTCCAATTACTGCTATTTGACCGGGGCAATGGCCACCGTTACATTCTTGTACTTGGTCTTTGGAAGAAGAAGTTTGTTCGACTGTCCCGCTAAGATTGCTGCTGCTGCACATACATTTCCCACTCCTATCTCTTTTTTGACAAAATTTGATTCTTCTAATTGATATGTTTCAATACACTCCTGCAATTGCTCGTTAACGAAGAAAATACTGGGTACATTCAACTGTTGAATGACTGATAATAATCCTTCTTCATCCTGTTTTACAATCGTACTGCCAATAATCGAAATGCTGTTTATACTACGTCCAATTTGAGTACAAGCATCTTTCATTGCTGCTAAGATTTCTTCCCTGCTAGTATTGCGTCTGCAACCTATACCAACTGCAAGAGTCAAGGGACGTAAATATAATTGATTCTTGTTGATGGGCAATAATTGATCAGTAATAATAACAGCGGCATCATATTCTTCATTAGGTAATTGAGATAAATCTTTAAAAATAACACCTTGTTTTGCTGCTTCTTGATCATATAGATTTTGATTGATTAATGTTTTATCTAAGAAAAACTTGACAGTATCATTATTGACAATAGCAGAATTAATTGTTTTTAATTGTGTAAATGGTTCTAGCTTTAAATTCAGTTTTACGGCCAACATATCTGCTGCTGGTTTTTGTGCAAGATCGGTAGCTGTGGTAATGACAGGCTCAGCATCTGAAATCTCTGCAATTAAGTGAGCAAGTTCATTGGCTCCACCAATATGTCCTGCCAATAAACTAATTACGTGCTTTCCATTATCCCCCATAACCACAATAGCTGGATCAACACGTTTATCAGAAATATAGGGAGCTATCACTCTTACCACAATACCTGTTGCCATTATAAACACAAATCCATCATATTTAGAAAATATATCACCGATTAGCTTGCTTAATAAATCATAGGATATTGATTTCAGTGGATTGCGTCCTGTTTTAGCAAAAACATCCGCTTTCTTTCCAAGTTTAGCTAGTTTTTCTGCTAATGCATTACCCAGTAATGCGCCCTGGTTTGTTACGGAAATGATTGCTAACTTCATTTTGCATCTCGGTACATATGTCCAAATTCGGGGGCATATAATCTAGAAAGTGCATATTGACTGTCTAAACAGCGCCCTACAACAATCATCGCTGTGCGATCAATCTTCGCATCAGTGATAATTTTTCCAATTGTAGAAACTGTACCTCTAAAGATTTTTTGATCAGGCCACGATGCTTTTTGCACGATTGCTACTGGAGTATCTTGATGATAACCACCATCTATTAATTCTTTCATAACGCTGTCTATCATATGTACACTCAAAAAGATACACATAGTAGCATTATGACTGGCCAATAAAGCTAGTTTTTCTTTTTCGGGTACTGGTGTACGGCCCTCAAGACGTGTAATGATAACCGTTTGCGAGACATCAGGTAACGTATATTCACGTTGTAAAGCTGCGGCAGTTGCCAAGAAAGAACTGACGCCAGGTATCACTTCATAAGAAATATTCTTCTTATCTAGAGCATCCATTTGCTCTTGAATAGCCCCATAAATACTTGGATCTCCAGTATGTAATCGAACCGTTTTTTGGCCACGTTCTGTGGCCTTCTCCATAACTTCTATAACTTGATCCAAAGTCATAGAGGCACTATTATAAATAGAGGCTCCCTGCTTTGCTAGCGACAGCAAGGCTGGGTTTACTAACGAACCTGCATAAATAATAACATCTGCCTCACCTAATAAGCGTTGTCCTTTTACAGTAATAAGCTCAGGGTCCCCCGGACCTGCTCCTACAAATGATACATGCATGAATGAACCTCCTGATTAATTAAAATTCTCTAACGAATAGAGTTAGATATTCTTAGTGGATGTAATAAGATAGATTGGATTTAAAGCTTGCAGCATATTACTTGTTTTAATATGTTTTATACGTGTTACTTGCATACCGAAAGCTTCTATGGTAAATTCAGGTTTAGCTTGCATAGTATGTAAGGCTTCATATAAAGTTTCAACGGTAATTGCCGTAATTACTAATCGTCCATTTGATTTTAATAAATAATTACTTTGCTTTAAGATTTCCTGTAAATGACCACCGCTGCCTCCAATAAAAATTACATCAGCCTTTGGAATGTTCTGTAATGCTGTTGGAGCAGTTCCAGAAATGACTTCAACATTAGCCGCACCAAATTTTACAGCATTAGCACGAATTAAATCAACTCCTTCTGGATGACGCTCTATAGCATATACAGTACCTTGGGGAGCCTGAAGTGCAGCTTCAATTGAAAGAGATCCAGTACCTGCACCAATATCTATAATAATATCGGTGGGGCGTATCTTAGCTTTATTCAGAACTAAGATACGAACTTCCTGCTTCGTCATTGGTATGTCGCCCCGCAGAAATTCATCATCACTAATACCTGGGAAATAGGTCATATTGTCACCACCATTACACAATGAGTAAATCCATCGACTTCTTTGATTTCACCTAATGTTAAGTGTTTAATTTTTTCATTTTCATAAGATAAATTAGCACATAACCATACCTTTGAATGTAATGGCCAACCATGCTCAAGGAGTACGTTTGCAATATATAAAGGATTTTGTTCAAAATCAGTTAATATGCCAAGCTTTTTTTCAGGATCATAATTGAGATCAATATCTTTGGCTTGTCGTCCATGCATACTAATCAAAACTGCATCCTGCCATATTTCAGTGATCCTGGCAAAAGCTAACTGCATCGAACTAATACCAGGAATAACCGTAATCTGTGCCGAGGAAAATTTGGTTTTAAGGGTAGCTAAAAAACTATAAAAGCCAGGATCACCGGAAACCATTACAACTACATCGTTATCAATTAGGGATGTAGCGATAAATGTTAATACCCCCTTTAGGTCATTGTCAATTACTTTAGTAATTCCATGATCAGGAGCAAAGGTTGCAAGAGCACGCTTACTGCCTACTAATACCTTTGCATGAGCAATGATGCGGCTAGCCACTGGCAAGATGTAATCAGGTGAACCTGGTCCTATTCCTACTACTATTATTTTATGTTCCATCCTAATTTGCCTCCAATTTCTCGTGCCGTATCATCAACCGCCAATAAATCACCTTGCAGAGTGATCATTGCGGTACCTACTTTTAAATCACCAAATACATATCGTTCAGCCCGAATGCTGACTCTTTCAGCAATTACACGATATACATCATTTAATTTAAATTGTGTAATAATGGGCATAGCGGCTTCAGTAGTATTGCACGTTAATATTTCTTGTATAGCCTGCTGTGGAGCACCAAGGGCAGCCATGTAGGCGGCTAAAGTTTCAAAGCGAGCATCAGCTACACGGTTATGAGTATGAAAAATGCCCGCAGCTACTTTTACGAGCTTTCCTAAATGTCCAAAAATTAAAACTTGTTTCATACCATACTGCACAGCACTTTCTAACATATGTCCTATAAAATTACTAGTTTGGATTACTGTTTCTGTTGGCAGATGATATCGGTTAATAGCAATATCCTGGCCAATTTTCCCGGGAGCAAAGACTACTTCGTCATACCCTAAGGCTCTCACCATTGATATTTGCGGTGACAACGAATTTTTAAAGGCTTCCTCTGACATTGGCTCAACAATGCCTGTAGTACCTATAATAGATAAACCATTGATAATGCCTAAAGTAGAATTTAAAGTACGTTTTGCTAATTTTTCACCTTCAGGTATCGAAATGGTAACCGTTACGCCATGCCCAGCAGGTAATACATCTTGTATGGCCTGCATAATCATCTTGCGGGGACCAGGATTAATTGCAGGTTGTCCAACTGCTACAGATAGACCTGGCTTTGTTACAATACCAACTCCTATACCAGCTTGTAGGATTATTTCATTTGCAGTATTAATTTCTATTTCAGCAGATATAGTTGTACCATGTGTTACGTCGGGATCATCGCCAGCATCTTTTATTACACTGGCTTTTCCACCAAAACTTAGACGCTGACTCGTTGCAATTTTCACTTGAATCATATGTCCCTGCGGTGACGCAACATCAACCATTTTGGGTAATTCACCTTTCCATGCTAATAAGGCTGCTTTAGTGGCAGCAGCTGCACAAGTACCTGTAGTAATTCCAGATTTCATCTTTTTTGACAAAATAAATCCCCCTGCAGACAGGGGGTACAATAAACCAATTGAATAATTTATTCTACCACCTGCCTATCCTTCGTAGGTCATAATGGTGTGTTAGAATAGGTAGGTCTCCTGACTCTGGCTCATTACACACCTAAACCTTCCCGGGGATTCCCCAGTGGTGTATCTTAGTTGCATTCCCCAATACAGTGGCGGGACCGCGCTGGCTTCTAACCAGTCTTCCCTTTTAAGCGTAAGCACCTATTCCCATAGAGCTATTAAATTATTGTTATATTCTAAACTTCTATGCTGTATGTATTCCACTAGCAAATAAAAATTTCCTGCTATTCTTTGATTAAATATAAAAGTTAACTTTATTTTGATAGTAGAGAACATTTTTCGACCACATTTTTAGTATCACTCTTTTAGCAACAACATTTTGTCACTAATGCAGGATAAAATGATAATAGATTGTCGGTTTGTAACTGTTAAACGATCATATTCAGATTGTCTGATTAGAAAATAGGAACGCTGGCTTTCTTGAATCAACTTATTAAAATCGGTGCCTAGTACGATCTCTTTGCCATAAACGTTGGTGTAGAAAGCAAAACCAGGACGTAAGAATTTTACCACATACACTGGAGATTTGCCATCGTACTGACGGTTAAATTCTTGAGCAATATTTTTAGTTGTGAGCATAGGCGCTGCAATGGGAAAAAGTATAGCAGTTAGAACCATGGAAAATAAAGCCATCGATATGATTTTAGTCCAAAAAGCCCGAAGGATATCGTTTTTCCATGCAAAATATGCTACCAAGGAAGACATTAAAGCAAAGATTATGGCGGATATATATATGCCATTTGCCAATATCGGCATAGCTTTAAGCCCGATGAACATAATCCCTATAAATAATATTGTTACTATACTTAAACCTATAGACCAGCTTGTAAAATGAATTTTACCATGTGATGTCCAAAGACGATCGATATACCAACCAACAATCATGGCTAATGGTGGGTACATAGGTAAAATATAGGATACCAGCTTTGTTTGGGAAATAGTAAAAAAGGCAAAAATAAACAATGACCATATATTTAGAAATAATAGCGTTGAAGAATCGTATGTACTTTTCGTTAGAGAATCCCATATGGATTGAATCATGATCCCTGTCCAGGGAAAGAAACCCAGAATAAGAACTGGAACATAATAATACCAGAGTACACCCTCAGGATGCTCTGGAGACGTGAACCTTGTAATATTATGAAAACCAAGGAACGTATCGACAAAGATACTTCCGTGAATATTATACATCAAGATATACCAAGGTGTAGCTATTGCAGCATAGATCAACAATCCTGAGAATATTTTCATACTTTTTAATAGTGCCCAGTTACGTGTAGCAAGTAAATAAAAAAAGATAATTCCTCCAGGAAATAATAATCCAATAGGTCCTTTCGTTAATGTAGCTAACCCAGCGAATAGATAGGTAATATAATATTTTTTCTCTATAAAAGCCAATAAAGAAGCAGAAAGAAAAAAAAGTAAAGTAATATCAGTTACGGCAGCCTTTCCCAAATAAAAGAATTCAATACTGGTAGCTAATACTAACGCTCCCGCAACACCGGCTCGTTCATTAAATAAGCGCCGACCCGATTGATAGACTAGTAATGTACAAGCAACAGCTAATATCGCAGATGGAAAGCGAGCGGCAAATTCATTCATACCAAAAAGTTTATAAGATGCAGCTACTAACCAATAATACATGGGAGGCTTATCATACCAATACTCCCCATAAATACGAGGAGAAAGAAATTCATTAAAGCTAAACATTTCTTTAGGTGTTTCTGCATATACAGGTTCATCAGGATCTAACAAAGGGACTCCGCCCAAATTAAAAAATACTATTAATATTGTAATTATAGCCACCAGCCAAAAACCAGTTCCTAACTTTTTAAACATTTGGTCTGCAACCTCCGAAAGTTGAATTAATTAAGACGAGTAAGGTTTATAAGAGTAATGGATATATTATTATATAACAACGCTGGTCATTTATTTGCGTGTTAATAATAATATATCCTAAAGAAAAATTTAAAATCTAGATAAGAGAGCGATATGTTTTAGCTAATCCCTCTAAAAGTATCATATGTGGTTGCCAGTCTAAATTTTTTCGTGCTATAGCATTTGATAAAGAAGATTTATAAATATCACCTTCACGTTTTTCATTATAGTTTCTCGTTACCACCTTGCCAGCGACATTTCCCATATAATCGATTAACATATTAATACTTGTTTCTGTTTGCGTACTAATATTACATATTTTGTTAGCATGATCGACTAATAATGATTGATAATTAGCATTGGCGACATCTCTGACGTAAATAAAATCTCTTGTCTGGCTGCCGTCACCAAAAATCAATACTGGTTGATCTTGACGAATCTTGCGAGCGAAAATACTAATAACACCACCCTCGCCCCCATCACCTTGACGCTCTCCGTATACATTGGCATACCGTAATATCATATAATCAAGACCGTAGACTTCTTTGTATAATGACAAATAATTTTCACAAGTGAACTTGCTCAACCCATAAAAAGAAGTAGGTGCTTTTTGACTTGTTTCCACTACAGGTAGTGTTGTTACATTACCGTATACTGCGGCTGTAGAAGAAAAAACAATACGCTTTACATTCATTTTTCGGCACGCTTCTAAAATATTCACAGTACCTAATATATTTATATCACAATCATAGTCTGGCATTTCTAAAGATTTATGTACCATAGTCTGAGCAGCAAGATGAATTACAAAATCAAATTTTTCAGTCATAAATATAGTAAAAATTTCATCACTACGAATATCTAACTGAATAAAAGAAGCGGCCGGATTGATGTTTTCCCTTAATCCAGTACTCAAATTATCAATAATCACTACCTGACATTTTTCTTGTATTAATTTATCAACAACATGTGAGCCGATAAAACCAGCTCCGCCAGTTACTAATACTTTCACTCTACATTCCTCCTATTTAATATGATTGGCTAAAAATTTATGTCCAAACACTCTAATCGTAAAATATAAACCAATAACAAAAGGTAGATACTCGACAATAATTCGCCAGGCTACAGCTACTATTCCTACAGTTCCTGATGGCAGAAAGCTACTAAATAAAAGGACAAAACCGCCTTCAGCAATACCAGATCCTCCTGGTGTAGGAGCAAAGTATAGTAAAATGTTTAACAAAATCATCCTCCCCATAATTTGGGGAATATTAACTGTTATGCCCATTCCCATAAACAATATTGGTACAACACTATATAAAGCTAGTAAACTGATAGCTGATTCAATAAATACTTTCCCCATGCTTAAGGGGGAAGATGATAGCATGAATACAGCACCTCTAACGTCACGATAGAGAAGAAAAATCCGACGACGATTACGATGACTAAATTTCTTTGTAAGTGTCACTAACCAATAGTAAGGCAAACTAGTACGAAATAACCAGATCAAACCAAGAATAATGGCAATAAGTGAGGCAAAACCAATCGTAAGGATATCATCTGAAAGACCTGGCATAATCCCTGGATCATAATAAAAAATAACTGGCAGGCAAAGCACTAAAAAAATAATAGATAACAATGTTCTAACAACTATTAATACAGTCGCTTTACCAGTAGGTACTCCTGCTTTTCGCAAAAACATGACCTGCGCCACTGCACCACCTGCAGCTCCAGGCGTTAGGAGAGCCAAAAAATAATTCCCAAAGACAACATGAACAGCTTCAATCAGGCGAATCTTTTCCCCTGAAATGGATACAAGATGCATAAGACGAATTCCATCAAAGTATAAACCAATTATTAAGAAAACAAAAGCTAAAACTAAAGACCAAGGCTGAAAACTATCAAGGTGGCGTAAGGTATGAATATCAACAGTAAAATAGATTACAATACTGGAAATACTACCTACGAACAGTAATAAGAGAATCAGCCGTTGATAAAACTTAATCATGTTCTAACTCCCTAAATGAAATTAATTGTATATGGTGGTCTATGATATGTTGAGAGATTTTTGAACTGGTTACTGAATTTAATTCAGCTTGCCAGTGATAATTCCAGTTATACATTTTTTGTAAAATAGAATCGTTCGTTCCTGGGTGAATCATAATTTCCGAGGTGCCTTCTGGTAAAGAGGTTAATATGCGTAATAAATATTCCTCATGCATATTTCCTCCAGCTAACATTCCAAAAAAATGTTCAGGGGCAACAAATCCTTGCTTTTGTATCTTCCGCCGTGCTATTTCAGCTAAAAAAGTTAGACCTCCACGTGCTATAATTCGTGCTGTTTGGAATGGATAACCACCTAAAAATGAAAAAGGCTCAGCGGGAATACGTATTTTTTTTATGTCAAAACTTTTAGCAATGTCAATTGTAACATCAATGATCCCAGGTACAATATGCATATGTTGATGACTATCCAGATGAGTAACCGCTATTCCAGAGTCCATTACTTTTTGTACCTGAGCAGTAAGTTCTTTATGAATATCATTGAGTTTTATTTTTCCTAAACAATAGCGTCGGAAGAACTCAGGGTAATGAAGTGATAAACATCCTTCATTATTTACTAAAGAGGGTATCGTCTGAGGATCACAAAGTGGTGTTTCACCTACTAATGTTAAGTGTATACCAATTCCTAATTCTTTATTAACTGAAGCTAGCGTTATAGCATGATCAAAAGCACTACCTGAGGGCATAATGGTTGTACTGGTAATGATACCATTTACGTATCCTTGAATAATGCCTAGGTTTACCATTTCGTTAATGCCAAAATCATCAGCATTTATGATTAATTGTCGCATAGAGAAACAACTCCTTATTATACACCTCAACTATATATGGTAGCACGTATAAGGAGATATGGCAATTTGTGCTTGAATAAATTTATATAAAAGTTCAAGCACAAAGAGGAAGGAGCCTAGATTAGGCTCCTGTATTTGTATTAAGCTTTCAGATGTTCAACATGTTTGGCATAAGCACTGTGATTATGAATAGACTCGTAATTTTCACATTGTACTTCAAACCATCGAATTGATTTTTGCTGGCGTAAAGATAAAACCAAATCCCTTAAGACATCTTCAACGAATTTTGCATTTTCATAAGCATGCTCTGTTACGTACTTCTCATCCTCACGCTTTAATAAAGGATAAATTGGGCAGCTTCCTTCTGCCTCCATTAAAGCCACCAAATCCTCAATCCAAATAAACTGTCCATTTGTATTTTTTATTTTTACTTTCATCAATCCCCGCTGGTTATGTGCACCATATGCTGAAATCTCTTTACTGCAAGGACATAAGGAGGTAAAAGGAACATCAACACCTAAGATAAAATCTAATGGTTTGCCTTTGGTTAGCTGAGCTGAAAATAGGCAATCAACATCAAGCATACTTTTAAGGCCGCTAATAGGAGCAGTTTTTTCAATGAAGTATTTAAAATAAATATCCATTTGTGCATGCTCAGCATCAAGTTTATTGACAGTATCCATTAAGATCAATTCCATTTCTCGGTAAGAGACAGGCTTTTGACTCCACTCACTCAAAATTTCGATGAAGCGGCTCATATGAGTACCTTTATATTCTTTTGGTAAATTAACAGTAAGGCTTATCGTTGCTAAAACAGACTGAAGAGAATCTGCCTTCGTCTTTATAAGAAACGGCAAGCGTACATCGCTAACACCTACATTTTGAATTGCGATGCCACGATCGTCGGAAATATTTTGAACGTCTTTCAAATCTTATTCACTCCTAGTTCTATAAATAATAGGATCTATTGTACCTGCTTCAGCAAAACCTTTTAAACGCAAAAGGCAACTATCACATTCTCCACAGGCAACTGACTCTCCATTATAGCAACTGGTAGTAAATTGAAGAGGAGCATCTAAGTTCTTTCCCAACAAAACAATATCTTTCTTAGTTAATTGCAATAAGGGAGTTTCTATTACTATTTTTCGATGATCCTGTACCCCAGCTTTTGTACTATAATCGGCAACTTGCTGAAAGAGATTGATAAATTCAGGGCGACAATCAGGATAACCTGAATAATCAAGAGCATTCACACCAATAAAAATCTTGTCCGCTCCCATTACCTCTGCATAACCCAAAGCATAGCTTAAAAAAATCAAATTCCTAGCAGGCACATAAGTTACAGGAATTTGATGGCTATCGATATTACCAGTAGGTACAGTCAATTGCTCATCGGTTAAAGCACTGCCGCCGATTACATTCATGTTGGTTTCAATAATAATATGTTTAGTAACATTATAATATTGAGCTACGCTTTCAGCGCTTTCTAATTCACGAGCATGACGCTGATTATAATTAAAGCTGATAGGAAAAAGCTCATAACCTTTACTATGGGCTACGGCCATGCATACTGTAGAATCTAATCCACCTGACAATAATACAACTGCTTTCACGCTATGAAACACTCCTAATTTGTATATTTTTATTCAAATACTTATACACTATAGTTATTTTATCCGATGGTCAAGATAGTCGATACTTATCCCAATACAAGGAAGTAGCAAGAAGGACTTCTTCCCAAAGCGCTCCTCACATAAAGAGAGAGTTAAGTTTCTGGAATCGCGTCTCCTTTGATAATAATAGATGCTATTTCTAAAGCAGTTTGCTGTACTTTTTTCAGAGGAATTTTATATTCGTCTGCTATGATTTTACAATCTTCATATTCAGGAGTTATGCTGCATATTTTTCCTTCATATGCACTTACTTTCACTTTGACCTTACCCCAAGGTAGTTTCACATCGATCATTTCCCGCATCGCGATTTTTCTTTCGGTTGCATAATATCGTAATCCAATAGTAGATGTTTGCTCAAAGATAAGCGCAATAACTTGATCCAATATTGAATCATTTACTAACACAGACAACATCGTGGCAGATCGATTTTTTTTCATAATAATTGGGGTGAGCCAAACATCAAAAACACCCATTTTAAGCAATTTATCCATAACATATGGATAAATCTGAGGATTTAAATCATCAATATTGACCTCCACAACAAAAGTTTTTGCTATCACACTTTCTTCTTTTATTTCGCCTACATGCATTCTTAGCACATTAGGAATTTCTAAATCCCATGTTCCTGCTCCATAACCAATTGTTTTACTAAGAAAGTTAGCTGGCATATTTCCATGTCCTGTACTTAGTGCTGCAATTACAGCCGCTCCTGTAGGTGTTACTAATTCCTTACTCGTTTCTCCGCTATAGTATGGGATGTTCTTTAATAACTCTGTAGTAGCTGGTGCTGGAATTGGCATTAGCCCATGAGCGCATTTTACAAATCCCTTGCCAACTTGTAATGCAGAAGTATAAATAGCCTGAATTCCTAAATAATCTAAACCAATCGCTGTACCTACAATATCAACAATTGCATCAACAGCTCCTACTTCGTGAAAGTGAATTTCTTCTACACCTACACCATGTACCTTAGCCTCTGCTTGAGCTAATAATAAGAAAATTTTCTTACTATCAGCTTTAATTTTAGGGGATAATTGAGAATCATCAATGATCTGAAAGACATCTGATAGATGACGCTGATGGTCATGACCGTCATGATGATCATGACCATCATTGAGTTTTACGTCTACATAAATGGCACTAATACCACACTTGTTTACTTCTGTAACGATTAAATCATAACCATGAACAGGTAAGAGTGATAAATTTTTTCTTAATACTTCCTCTGGTAATCCTACATGTAATAATGCTCCTAATAACATGTTACCACTAATGCCGGAGAAACAATCTAAATAAAGGGTTTTCATGATATCACCTCATTTTATTAATAATACTCGCTAATCGTCCTGCTCCAAACCCATTGTCAATATTTACCACGGATATTCCAGCTGCACAGCTATTTAACATACTTAATAAAGCTGCTAAGCCATTAAAACTAGCACCGTAACCGATACTGGTAGGCAACGCAATTACTGGTTTAGCAACCATACCTCCAACGACACTAGCCAAGGCGCCTTCCATACCTGCAGCTACAATAATTACATTAGCATTTTGAATAATATCTTGATGCGCAAATAATCGATGAATACCAGCAACGCCAACATCATAAACGCGCTCTACTTTATTTCCCATGATTTCTGCTGTAACAGCGGCCTCTTCAGCAACAGGTATGTCACTTGTACCCGCAGACATAACGAGAACAAATCGTTGACTATCAGGTTCTATCGTATCACGTTTAACATAAATTATTTTAGGTATTTCGTAGAACTGTGCTTCTGGCAGTACAGCCTTTACCACTGCATACATAGCCTCAGTTGCCCGAGTAGCTAATATACTATGATTATGTACAGCTAAACTTTTCATAATTGTCGCTACTTGTTCTGCGGTTTTCCCTTGACAAAAAATCACTTCAGGGAACCCTTGCCTGATCATTCGATGGTGATCAATTTTTACAAATTCTAAGTCTTCATATGGTAAAATTTTAAGCTTATCTATTGCTTCATCTAAAGATAAACGACTTGCTTGAAAGTCTTGCAATACATTGCGTAAATTATTAATATCCATGCTTGTCTCCTTAATTAATAGTTTTAGTTCAATCGAATATTGATAAGATTGCTTTCTATTATATCACTTTTTCTAAATATATACTTTTTATAGATTAGTTTTCTATTTTATAAATATATAATACTAAAAACTTGGCCTTAGCCAAGTTTTTAGTAACTTGTAGCAATAATAGCAATATCTGGTTCGTGTAATAGATTTACTATGCCAGCTGGCGTAGTAATTAATGGTCGTGCTAAATTACTACTGTTAAGTCTAAGAACTTTTCCTTCTATACCATTCGTAAGTTTGACATTACTATCAATTTGATAAGGAATAGCAATACGATTAAATGCTTTTATTACATTTGAATCAAAATGAATCTCATTGCCTTTATTGATAATTTCCATTGCCTCAAAAGAGCTCAGGCGTGAGCGGTATACTCGATTTGTAGTTAACGCATCATAAACATCTGCAACAGCTACAATTCGTGCTAATGGATGTATCTGAAGCCCTGAAATTCCCCAGGGATATCCACTGCCATTGCAGCGTTCATGGTGCTGCAATGCCATAAATGTAACACGGTAATCTAGGTAAGTATCTATTTTAAGAATATTATAGCCAAGAGTAGCGTGTTCTTTAATTTCGTTAAACTCTTCTGGTGTTAATTGACCTTGCTTATCCAAAATATATTTTGTAATTCTAGTTTTTCCAAAATCATGCAACAATCCACCCATACCTAAAAGGCATAATTCATCATAAGGTAAATCCATCGCAATACCGATAATAATAGAAAACAGACCCACGTTAACGCTATGCATAATTAAATAATCACTTGTAGAATTAACGTTATCTAAATACATGAGAACATTTTTATTCTTCGCTAATGTAGATACAATATCATTTACATAATTCTGCAATTGTGTTAAATGTCGAACTAAACCATCAGTGCTGTTAAAAGCATCTTCAACATTTGAAATTAACTTTAACCTAGTATCCATATTGATTAAATCATGTGCTTCACTAATTTCATAATTACTAGTTTTATCATCACGCACAGAAATAGAAAAGATTTCATGCTTTTTAAGTAAATTGATTAATTCCTGCTTTAATGGCATACCTGCTGTTACGAGTGTCCTACCATATCTATCGACTATATCTTGTGCTAAAATCATATTTTCCTTGACATCATTTAACAACATTTGCTGAATTTTTGTTACCTCCTATCCAGGGCATGTTCTCCTTATGTAGTAAACCCAGCTTGCTTTATGATAATTCTACACAAATTTAACATTTCCCTTCTAGATCTAAAGAAAATATTGGATATAATATTATATGGTTCTAAAATAAATGTTGTGACATCCTCGCAAAAAGGAAGGCATAGGATCCACATAATAAGTATACATTTTATTGGAATTACATTTTTCCTCAGGAAATATTAAACGTGAAATTAACTTTAGAACGCTAAGCGATCAATTCCAGGGCTTCATAATACAAATTGCCTATTTTCAAAAATTTCTCTGACTTTTAATTTTCTAACTATCTTATTAGTTACCCCTAATAGTTACTCTAAAAAATCTAATAAAAGAAAATTATCTTATAAGATATTTAATCTTGTCTGCAAAAGTCTAGAAAATTATTATTTTTACCAAGTTCTTCAATTTTTCGTTTAGCATCTCTTATGGTTTTTCCAAGATTAGCAACTTTTCTTATTTTTGCATCTGTTAAAATGAATTCACCATTTGACATTATAATATGTTCTTTCAAATCATTACCACACCAAAATTGAGTAATTTCGGCTTCCATGTATGTAGCTCCCTTTTTTACTAAATTCTTAATTTTATATTTCTGCAAAAGGATATGATTTCCTGCAAAGGTTAATCACTTCTAGGACAACTTAACTTTCATAGAAACAACCTAGAAGAATAACTAAATATGACCAGACAATGCGGAAGGCATAGCATCTGTCATATCTTACCAATAGACTTTATTAGTTTCACAAAGCTATACTAAAAATATCCACAAAAATAATTTAAAATGAGGCGATATTTTGAGACGTTTTAATCGCACTATTGATTGGGCTGTCAAGTGGAGTAAAAATTTCTATCCGGATCGCACGAATGAATGGGATAAGCAACAACAAGCCTTGAAGAATCTGAAGACAATCGATATATTACTACATAAGAAATTATAAGGGCGTGTCGCAAAACGTTTTTTGAAAAAACGCAATGCGACACGCCTTTTTTGAGCAAAAAGGAAGGAAAAACAGTAGGAAGAATGAAAAAAAGGAGACAAGAGCCAGTTTATGGACACAACAAAATAGAGGAAGCCTCTTCCCCTAAGAAAAACTCGATATGAATTGGTCAGGATGCTTTTGGAATATGCAAGTAGGTCCCACACCGGTCGCTTTGGATTTTGTTATGGAGCTTGTTTACGTTATACCCCATGCATAGTAATAGAAACTCGGTTTGCACCTTTACGCGGCCCCTCATCAGAAATCGCCGAAATCCCATGTCCTGTTTGAGCACCCCGAAAGCTCCCTCCACCTGAATGGAGCGGTTCATCCGAAGCATAACACCCTCCTCACCCTTGATACGTGCCTGCATTTCTTCACGTTGACGCAAAAAGGTTTTGGATACATACAGGTTCTTGCTTCGTTCTTCGAGGGGAGTCTTGCTCGCTCCCTTGATGCATTGGGCCTTATGCGGACAGCCGGCACAATCTGGACAGGTGTATACGGTTGTCACGATGGGATATCCGGCCTTAGATCGGGTCTTTTTTTCATAAGCTGCCTGGATCGGGCGCCCCATGTGACATAGGTAGCTATCGGTCTTTGCATTGTAGTGCATGTTCTCTCGCTTGCCGATGTCTGCCCTATATTTCTTCGTCTTGGCCTTCTCATAATTCGCGGGCTTTATAAATGCGATTTGGTTGTTTTGCTCGCACCATGTGTAATTTTCCTCACTCTCAAAGCCCGCATCCGCTACGGGTTTTGTATACCCCAGTCCCTTGAGCGTCTCCAACATCGGGATCAACATTTGGCTGTCGCTTCGGTCCTGACCGATCATTGTGGATACTATATATTCCGCGTCCACCGCCAGTATCGCGTTGTAGCCCGGTTTAAGCTGACCATTTTTCATATGATCTTCTTTCATCCGCATGAAGGTGGCGTCTCTGTCCGTCTTGGAAAAGCTGTTGCGTTCTCCAAAGCTATGATTATAGTCATTATACTTTTTCTGCCGAGCAAGGTATTGGTCTACCGTTTGAAGCGCCCGCTGCAGCGAAGTCTTACGCTGTCCTTTGCCGTGAACAAAAACAATACGGCGTTCAGCTTGCAGTGCTTTTAGCCGTTTGCGCAGCTTTTTTAGGTCTTTGGGCTTTATCACCTGGCCGACATAAAAGCGAATCCCAAACTCCGCTGCTAGCGCCGGCAACTCTTCTTTCATCTTCTTCTGCATCTTCTCTTCATTTTTTTGCGTCGATTTCTTCCAGACAAAGCTGTATCGGTTCGCATTGGCCTCCAATTTGGTTCCGTCTATGAAAACGCTTGACAGCGACAGTTCTCCCGCATCGGTCAACAGTTGCACAAGCTGGGCAAACAGATCGTCCACGACCTCTGCCAGCCGTTCGCTGCGAAACCGTGCGATCGTCGCGTGATCTGGTGCTTTTCTCCGGCCTAGCAGATACATGAAGTTGACGTCCCGCCGGCATGCCTGCTCGAGCTTGCGGCTCGAATAGATGCCGTTCATGTATCCATATACAAGTATCTTGAACAGACATTTCGGTGACATCTCGATTCTCCCCATTCGGGAGTACGCAGCGTACAATTTGCTGTAATTCATCCTTTCTAGCACCGCGTTGAGCAACCGCACCGAATCATCTGCCGGAATCATTTCGCCAATGTCCATCGGTATTACTAGTTGATATACATTTGAGTCTACTGTATAATCTAGTTGTAATTTCTTAGATTTCACAAACTTGATTTTACAACAAAAGACGGCTTCCAGCTACTGCTGGTTGCCGTCTTTTGTTTTTTAGGGTTGTCTTAGCGCGACAGCCCCTTATGTGTAAGGAATGTATTTATCTAGCCACTAGCCCGTCGTCATAATAATTAGCTAATATCAAGCATACTTATATCATCCGCTTAGTTGGAGATGGTATATATGAGTAATCAAACTTTAATCTGGGCGAGTTTAATAGTATCTTGGTTATCTACCCTATTACTAAGGAAAAAAGATTTAAGGCGATATGCCTGTTTCTTTATTCTGCATGCTTACTCTCGCTTTTATTTTTGAGGCTGGTATTACCCTATATTGGTGGGCAGTAAAAGAACCCTTTTTCCCTCTTGTAAATTTGCCAATATTTCTTTATGTTGCTTATCTTATCGGCACAATTTGGATTTTCAAATATACTTATGGACGTTTCTGGCTGTTCATTACCACAAATATCATTTTAGATTTTATCTTGATCTTTTTCCTGATTTATTTGTTCAACGTGGTGTTTGGGAAGTTTATATATCTTACTCACAAATATTATTCATTACTACTGCACTCGCTACCCTTATCTACGGATACCAGATATGGCAAGAAGGACAGCATGGATTAGTATCTATGCCTAATGTGCAGCCTGCATCCGTAAACCGCTAAACAAGGAAAATCAGGATGAACCTAATAACCCAGTAAATTCACCTCACCAATCACATCATCATAATGATCCTTCACGATTAAGTCTATCCCTTCAGATATAAACATTCTTTAATTTGTTTACGTAAAAATCCCTCAGAAACACTTTTACATAAACAAAGGGTTCGCAAAAAAATGCGAACCCTTAAATTTACTATGTTGTGCTGGTCGGAGCGGCGAGATTCGAACTCACGGCCTCTACCACCCCAAGGTAGCGCTCTACCAAACTGAGCCACGCCCCGACTGACAGAATCTATTGTACCCTTTTTTAGGTAGTATGTCAATAAATTCATTCAATAACTTTTGCGCCCTCAGTGTCAATGCTAAGCGTAATATATTCGGCTTTTACGTCACACTTAGCGAAAGCTTGAACCATAGCCATACCTATTCTATCGCAATTAGACTCTGTAAAGGCAATTAAACAAGGGCCAGCGCCGCTTAAAGCTGCACCATACGCACCTTTAGCTACAGCTGCATCAAATACCTGCTGCATACCAGGAATAAGCTGCATCCTATAAGGTTGATGAACTTTATCTTCAAGTGCATATTGCAAATGATGAAATTCTCCTTTACACAATGCTCCAATTAATAACGCCACCCTGCTAATATTAAAGACGGCATCTTTCATTGTTATTGTATCTGGTAATACTTGACGTGCTGTATGCGTAGATAAATTAAACTCAGGGATTGCTACTACCATATTGAGCTTTTTTCCAGGCATAAAACGTAAATAGACAGGTTGATTACCTTGCATTACACTTATGGTAATTCCTCCAAAAATTGCAGGTGCTACATTATCTGGATGGCCTTCTATTATAGTAGCCATGGAGAATATCTCCTCTTGAGTTAATGTATTTCCCGTTGCTTGATTTGCTGCTATAAGTCCACCTACAATAGCAGCAGCGCTACTGCCTAAACCACGGGCTAGAGGAATTTTATTATATAACTTAAGGTATATTCCTTGATAGGGCTTTCCTACTTTATCTAACACTGCCTGCACAGCTTGGTAAATAATATTATTCCTATCAGTTGGAATACGCCCTTTACCTTCACCCTCTATCTCAATCCTTAAAGTTCCTTCATCACTTAAAGATAATTCGAGCTCACTATAAATAGTACAAGCTATGCCCACCGTGTCAAAACCAGGTCCACAATTAGCAGTAGTTCCTGGCACACGAACTTTAACTGTAATCGACATATAGTATCTCCCATCTCATTATCGTCGAGTATTATGCAAAGTCTTCTGCTTCTACTCGAATTACATTACTTACTTTATTTACTACTGACATGCCGGAAATTGTATTAATAGCCAATCGTAGATTAGCATCAGATACTTGGTAAGTAATCAATACCAGTTCAGAAGAGTTATTTACTTTTCGTTTTTGAATTACAGAGTGTAAACTTACTTGCTGTGCGCCAAAAGCACCAGCGATTGCAGCTAATACACCAGGCTTATCTGCCACTAGTAATCGAATATAATAAGGTGATTCTGTATTTTGTACAGGGCAAAAACTTTTTTGCGAATAACAAGTACAAAGAATACGGCTGTTGGCATTATGGGTAATATTACGAGCTACATCAATAATATCAGATACTACAGCACTAGCTGTAGGCATGCCGCCAGCACCGCGTCCATAAAACATAGTTTCTCCTACCGCATCACCTTTAATATAAATAGCGTTAAAAACATCGTGAACTGAAGCTAACGGGTGCTTTGCAGGGATAAAGGCTGGGTGTACACGTACATCAATACCACGCTCATCATCTTTAGCAATTGCCAGTAATTTAATTACATATCCAAGTTCTTTTGCATAAGTAATGTCTTCTGTGGAAATAGTAGTAATACCCTCAACGTAAACATCATCGATAGACACTCTGCTACCGAAGGCAATCGAAGCTAGTATTGCAATTTTGCGAGCAGCATCAAACCCTCCTACATCAGCAGTAGGGTCAGCTTCAGCGTATCCCTTAGCCTGAGCTTCGGCTAAGACACTATTAAAATCCAAACCTTCATTTGCCATTTTACTGAGCATATAATTTGTTGTACCATTAATGATTCCCATAACTTCGCTAATTTTGTTTGCTGCCAAACATTGCTTTAAAGGGCGAATAATAGGAATTCCTCCAGCAACGCTGGCTTCAAATAAGAAGTCTACCTTACTCTTATCAGCAGCTTCAAATATGTCCTGACCGTGTTTTGCTACAACATCCTTATTGGCAGTTACTACATGTTTACCAGCGACTAATGCTTGAACAATATAGTCCTTAGTAGGATTCATGCCACCCATGACTTCCACTATAATATCAATATCTGGGTCATTAATAATATCATCAATTGTAGTGGTAAATTCAGCATCGACATCTATATTTCTAGTTTTATCAAGTTGACGGACCATTATTTTTTTTATATTTACAGGTATGCCAACCTTTTGTGAAATATCATTAGCATTTTCGGTAAGTATTTTAACAACGCTAGTTCCGACAGTTCCCATGCCAAGTAAACCGATAGTAATTGTCTTTCTCATTATTGTTTCGCTCCTTTTTAAGCTTGACCTAACACTTCTAAGCGTTTAACGCCTTCAACCATTCTTACTTTATCTAGTAAAGCTTCTAAATCAATTACTAATTCAGCTGTTTCAATAGAAATAGTAGCATTGGCTACACCTTGAAGAGGTATACCTTGGTTAATCGTTAGCACACTGCCACGTTCATTGGCAATTGTATTTAACACCCTTGATAGAACACCTTGTTTATGTTCAAGCAAAAGTGCTAATGTTACTATTTTTTCTTTACTTGCTTCGTAAAAAGGAAAGACATAATCTTTATATTTATAGTAAGCACTGCGACTCAATTCCATTTTTTCTACAGCCTCATTAATTGTACGTGCTTCACCACGTTTTAACATATCTTTTACTTTAATTGTCTTTTTTATCGCTTCAGGTAATATTTCTTCACGAACTAGAAAAAATACAGATTTTTGTCCTATCACTACTATACCCCCTTAGTATTACTCATGCGGATAATAATCTATTCTCAGTAGACAGTATAGCACTACTACACTACAAAAAACAAGTATTATTAATAAAAAAAATGGTCAATCTGTACAGATTGACCATTTTTTATCAATTTCTTAGCTAGCGCTTTTGTTTTTTATAAGGTTTTATTTAAAAAATGATACATATTAATCCGCCACTCCCATCATTTACAACTTTTTGTAGAGTATCACGTAATTTTACCTGTGTATTTTCTGGCATACCAGCAAGTTTATTTTGAATGCCTTCCCGTACTAAAGCATTTAGTGATTTACCAAATAAATTTGTCCGCCATATTTTTTCTGGTTCTCCTTCAAATTCTCTCATGAGATATTGAACGAGTTCTTCGCTTTGTTTTTCACTACCAATAATAGGTGATATTTCAGCCTGAACATCTGTTCTAATTATATGTAATGACGGTGCAGATGCTTTTAATCTCACACCAAAACGATTCCCCGTTTTTATAATTTCTGGTTCCTCTAGGACCATTTCATCTAGCTGTGGTGATACAATGCCATATCCAGTTAAATTAACTTGCTCTAACGCACTTGCTATTTTATCATACTCACGCTTTGCAACAGATAAGTCTTGCATTAGACGCAATAAATGGTGTTCACCTGAAATAGTAAAGCCTGTCAATTCTTCTAATACTTGATAGAATAAATCAGTTCTGGCTGTAATCTCAATTACTGCAATCCCATTTCCAAGGTCCATATCGTGCAAAATTACATCTGCAATAAAATCATAACCTGATAAATCATCAATGGCTCGATCAATATCTCTAAGTCTTCTTACATATTGGACTACTTCGCGTACTGCACCATCAAATTTTTCTCTAAGCCAATGATCAGTTTCCAATTCTTCAATCCATTTCGGCAAAGAAATATTTACTTCTTTTACTGGAAATTCATATAAAACTTCTTGTAGAATAGCATAAATATCATCTTGGTTAAGTTGAATACAATCAACAGGTACAACAGGAACATCATATTCATTTTCTAACTTTGCTACTAATTCACGGGTTTCTTTTGAAGTTGGCCGGCATGTATTTAATATGACTAAGAATGGTTTTTCTAATGCTTTTAATTCGTTAATAACTCTCTCTTCAGCAGGTACATATTTTTCGCGGGGTAAGTCTGTTACACTGCCATCAGTAGTAATTACTAAACCAATTGTAGAATGTTCATCAATTACTTTCTTTGTACCAACTTCTGCGGCCTCTTGAAATGGAATTTCATGATCAAACCAAGGTGTAAGTACCATACGGGGACCATCTTGCTCTTCATATCCTAATGCACCATCGACAGTATAGCCCACGCAATCAACCATTCTGACTCTAACATTTATATTATCTTTAACACTAATTTCAACAGCTTCATTTGGAATAAATTTAGGCTCCGTTGTCATAATTGTTTTGCCAGCGGCACTTTGTGGCAGTTCATCCTTAGCTCTTTCTTTCTCATATGGATCAATCATGTTAGGTAAAACCATCGTTTCCATGAATCGTTTAATAAACGTTGATTTTCCTGTTCTGACTGGACCTACAACACCAATGTAAATATCACCACCAGTGCGTTCGGCAATATCCCGAAATAAATCGAATTTTTCCATTTACCGTTTCCCTCCCTACAGCTATGCTTTATGGAAAATACTAGCGTATATTCTACACTCGCAAACCATCCCTCCCTTAATGAAAAAATAAGAATCGAATGAAATGAAATAGTATTTTAAAATTAACTAAATAGTAGTCAATTAATCATTATAAATATATGACATGCCAGCAATATTATTACAAAGTAAGAAAAAAGACTGAGCCTAAGCCCAGTCTTTTTTCTTACTTTATTTTTCTTTAGAATTAACACTCATATTACCTACTTTAATTTTTAATTCTGTACCTTTCAATAGCCTTTCAATATTTGGCTTATGCCTGCCGACGACAAACAAGGCGGCAAGAATACCAAAATATAAGAATTCAATTTTTTCACCCCAAAGCCACATGAAGATTGGTACTAATACAGCAGATACAATGGATGCCAATGATACATAACGAGTAATATATACTATAATTGCCCATATTAAAAATATGATTGCAGTAATTTGAGGAACTAATACAGCTATGACACCTAAACCCGTGGCAACGCCGCGTCCACCTGTAAATCTCAAAAACACTGACCAATTATGACCAATAATAGCAGCGATGCCGCCCGTTAATAATGCGATTGGCGTGCCTATAAAAAAATCACTTGCATATACTGCAATAACTCCTTTGGCTGCATCAGTAAAAAATACCCAAAAAGCCGGCCATAGACCTAACGTTCGAAATGCATTTGTGGCTCCAATATTTTTACTGCCAAATTGTCGTAAATCCACATTATATATGTTTTTTCCAATAAGCAATCCGTTTGGAATAGAACCAATCAAATAACCAAGTACAGCGATAAGTAAATAATTCATTATATCACTATCTTCTCCCCATCATATTATTCTTCCTCTTTACGTCCACGCACCACAAGTTTTAGTGGTGTTCCTTCAAAACCAAAGCTTTCTCGAAGCCGATTCTCTAAGAAGCGCAAATAGGAAAAATGCATTATTTCGGGTTCATTAACAAAAAGAACAAATGTTGGAGGTTTTACATTAGGCTGAGTAGTAAAATAGATTTTTAAGCGTCTGCCAAACTGTGACGGCGGAGGATTAATTGAAACTGCATCTTCAATGACTTGATTTAAAACACTGGTAGCGATACGCATGGTATGCTGTTCTGCTACAAATTTTATCAATTCAGTAACACGAGAAACTCTTTGATTCGTAAGAGCTGAAATGAATAGTACGGGTGAATATTGCATAAAGGCTAATTCCGTACGAATATTCTCCGTATATCTTAGAGACGTTTTGCCGTCTTTCTCAAGCAGATCCCATTTATTCACGATAATAACAGAAGCCTTACCTGCATCATGGGCATAGCCTGCGATTTTTTTATCCTGCTCTGTAACACCATCTACAGCATCAATCACAATTAAAACCACATCAGAACGATCTACCGCTCGCAATGCTCTCATGACACTATATCTTTCAACAGGAAGCTCGACTTTAGCTTTACGTCGCATTCCAGCCGTATCAATTAAAACGAAAGATGTATCATCTTTTGTAAAGTGAGTGTCAATCGCATCGCGAGTGGTACCTGCTACATCGCTTACAATTACTCGTTCTTCACCAACTAATCGATTTACCAATGAAGATTTTCCTACATTAGGACGACCAATAACCGCAACTTTAATTGTTTCATTATCCTCTTCCACAACTTCATCATTAGGCAAACGTTTAACAACCTCATCCAGCAAATCACCAATATTTAGAGCATTTGCAGCAGAAATGGCAATTGGATCACCAAGTCCCAAATTATAAAACTCATATATTTCATTTGCTTTTTGCATGTTATCAACTTTATTTACGGCTACGATCACTGGCTTACGAGTATTACGCAGAATAATAGCAACTTCTTCATCGGCTGAAGTTAAACCAACCTTTCCATCTACGATAAATAAAATCGCATCTGCCTCGTCAATTGCTAATTTCGCTTGATATCGCATTGCAGTTAACATTTTGTCGCTAGATTCTATTTCGATGCCACCGGTATCAATCATCGTAAATTCACGGTCAAGCCACTCTGCATCAAGATAAATCCGATCTCGGGTAACGCCTGGGATGTTTTCAACGATGGATACTCTTTTCTGTCCAATATAATTAAATAACGTAGATTTACCCACATTAGGGCGTCCAACAATAGCTAAAATTGGTTTACTCATATTTATCTCCTATACATATTCATATATTTTTTATATATTAAAATTCAATACCTTGGCGTGATTCCATTCCAGTTGAATAATTATGACGAATTTCCTTCATTTCTGTTACTAAATGAGCAATGTTAATAATTTCAGGCGGCGCATATCTGCCTGTTAAAATAATTTCCGGAATTTTTGGTAATACCATACGATCTTCAGTTAAAAAACTGACTATAGAATGTACATCTAGTATTTTACATGCTATTGCTACATTGATTTCATCGAGAATAACGATGTCATATTTACCAGAAGCTATAGCATTCTTTGCTTTATTCCATCCATCTTGGGCTAATTTCTTATCAATCTCTTCGGGGTTTTCCAAATTTACAAAATCATTGCGACCAACCTGAAGCAACGTAAAACCAGGTAAATTGATACTAGACTTAAATTCACCATATTCTGTATTATCTTTCATGAATTGAATCATACAAACTTGAAAACCGTGTCCACAGGCTCTGAATGCTAAACCTAAACTAGCAGTAGTTTTCCCTTTTCCATCACCAGTATATACTTGCACTAATCCTAAATTAGCCACGAAATTACCTCCAGGCTTGTAATAATTCTCTTAAATCCTTAGCACCATAGGCTGCACGTACAGGAACTGCTATGTGATCTTCTAATTGCTCACAAGTCATATTATCTAAAAAGACAGTCTCACCTTTTTTTAATGCTGCTCCAGGTATGATGACGCCTGTTCGTTTTCCCTCATTTGCTGTCAAAGTTCTAATTATATCTTGCCCCGTCAGTAAACCACTTACAGTTATGTCAGTACCAAAGAATATGTTTTCAACGGACAAAACACGAATTGTTAAATTGGGAATGGTAATATCTTTTAATAATGGTCCTAGGATTTTTTGGGCTGATACGCCACATACCACATCCAGATAATGAGGCTCAGAATATCCTTGCGCTACTATTGGTTCTTCCTGCCATTCAAATAGGAAGTTTCGCACAAGACCAATTCCATTTTCAAGCTGAGGAAAACCATCGTACATCTCATAATCCGGGATAGACTGATTCGCTGCAAGATAAAATTCATCTGATAAATAGACAAAAGATGTTCCATTCTCTTTCCGGCATTTTTCTTGCCAGCTATTTATCTTCTCAACAACAGTAAGGGCTTTCTCTGCTGTAAAAGTTTCTAACTCATAACAATTATCTCGAAAACGACTCAATCCAACAGGGACGATTGCCATTGATAGTATATTTGGATGTAATGCATATAGCTCACCGATTGTTCTTTCCAGCTCGTCACCATCATTAATATTCGGGCACAATACGATTTGCGTATGCATTTCAACACCATTGTCAATTAACGTATGTAATTGCTCCATAATGTTACCTGCAACTTTATTATTTAACATTCTTTCACGTAGCATACCATTTGTAGTATGGACTGATATATATAAAGGTGATAAGTGAAGCTGGCTAATTCTCTTAATATCGCGAGGCCCAAGATTCGTTAGAGTAACAAAATTACCATATAAAAAAGATAGACGATAATCATCATCTTTTACGTATAAACTTTCTCTCATACCAGGTGCCATTTGATCGACGAAACAAAATATACATTTATTGGCGCATCGACGAACACCATCAAAAACTGCGCTTTCAAACTCAATGCCTAAATCTTCGTCGTATTCTTTTTCTATTTCAAAAACTTCTTGTTCTCCATTTTTCTTTTCAATCAAAAGTTCTATACACTCATCCGCTAAAGCAAAGCTCAAACCAATAAGATCTCGAATATTTTCTCCATCAACAGCAAGCAGACGATCACCCTGTTCCAAGCCTATTTCATCTGCAATACTTTCTGGCATAACCTTTGAAATAATACCACTATATGCCATCAACGTCACCTCTCATGCTATATTCCTTTTTTTTTCTATATTTCCTGCAATAAAAGAAAGAGTGATGGAAGAGCATCACTCTAAATAAACATTATTTAGATCCTTTTCAAAGAATGATTTTCATATTATAAAATCCCTATTGCATTCTATATCATACTATAAATTGCAAAGAAATACTATTTATATTATGAAAAAAGTATTTCTTTCCTATTTATTCTTTTTCTTTTTCATGATTCGGCTTAATATTATCTTTTTTATCTTTTGATTTAGGTCCTAAGAAATTAGCAAACTCTGTTGTAGTAAACTGTTTCAGTTTTCCTTTTGCTTCTTTCATACTGCCAGTACTCAAAAACAAAAAGGCAACAACACCAACAACTAAAAAACCTACAATCCAACCAATTGCTTTACTTGCACCTGAAGGTCCTGTTTGCTCTGTACCTACTCCAGCTGCCCCTTCTGCATTACTAGGAGAAGCGGAGGTTCTACCTAGGATTGTTGGTATGACATCCGCAAACAAGGCAACACCTCTTTCGGCAGATTCACGATCATTGGTCTCCGAGCCGACTTCCAATAACATAGAACGGGGGTGTAAATCTTGGTTATAATCGCCGCCTTTAGCAAAGAAAATACCTTTAATTAAACCTGGGTGTTGTGTGTCTGAATTTGCTTTAATTTGTAAAGCATAATCTTCAATTTGTTTTCCCGTAGG
Organism: Pelosinus fermentans JBW45; assembly: GCF_000271665.2. Classification (GTDB taxonomy): domain Bacteria; phylum Bacillota; class Negativicutes; order DSM-13327; family DSM-13327; genus Pelosinus; species Pelosinus baikalensis. The sequence continues at coordinate 2,672,107 of NZ_CP010978.1, forward strand.
TCCATATTTTCCAACAACTAATTGCAACTTAGTAATGTCTTTACCATCGATATTACCCTTATAGACTTCTGGTGGAGCTGCATCACGGTGGATGTCGAAAATAGCATCTGGTTGTTTTTTCAAGAGTTCTGTAACTGTACGACGAGAACGCTCATAAGCCATATTATCATGAGGATCATGTTTAGCTTCGGAATGAAAAACTTCTAATCCCTTACCTTGTAAGGCACTCGTAAAAGCATTTCCTACTTTATAAATACCGCCAGCTCCTAAGATACTATCTTTGCCGTCAGTAGGTACATAGGATTCATCAGAGTGAGTATGATAAACAGCAACTTTACCACTAGCTTCAGCCCATGCTATAGACGGGTGCAGTATACTAAAAAAAATATTTTTTTCTGGATTAGCGTATTTACTTAGGTTGACATTACCTAAAAATTTACTATGGGCAATATCTCCTGAGATGCTAATTACTTCATAACGTTTATTGTTCTCAGTAAGAAACTGATCACCTACGTCGACGCCCCAGCCTGTTATATAAACGGTATTACCATTTTCATCGACTAAAGTATAATATCCCCCATCTGTTCGCTCATGTGTATACCCTTGCATGGTTATGCAGAATACCAATAATAGTGCTATAACTGCCCCCCACAGTTTATTCATGATCTTCACCTCTATCCTTTTCTTCCTTACTTTCAAGCTTTTCATTTTGTTTATGAATTTTACCTTTTCGATTATTATGGGAAAGCTCTTTGCTAAATTCGTATAATCCTTCTGGTCGATACCTGCCAAGCATTGGACCACCTTGCATCTTCTCTCTAGTTTCTCCAACTAATTCTGCAACCATCACTGCTATAATTCCTGCAATCATAACTACGTCAAAAGCACCTGCACCGCCAATATCCGTTGTGCCAGGTATACCTAGTCCTATAATCGTAACCATATGCACAATATCGCTTAAGACAATGCCCAATACTCCACCTACAAAAGCACTTCGCCTAGAACGACCAGCTAAATAGGCAATTAGACCTGCAGATATGCCATATATAATTTTAGGATCTAAAAACATATTTTCTGGCTCATAGGGTAAATAGCGAGACCCTAGGGATACAGCTACAGCTACTAAAATAGCTGCCAGTATAGCTCGTACTCTTTCTGCCGTTTCATCGGCTTTAAAAATTAGCCAAATGGCTAATAAAGCTGGCAATAAGGCTCCCCCAACATTAATACTTACTTCAACGGGAGTGCTCATAATAGGAATATCAATAAAACTACCTACAATTACTGCACCGATAAAAAGTAAAGCCTGTTTATCGGTTAAGCGCATTCTATCTAGAATTCTATGGGCTACACCAAAATAAACCAAAACACCAACAACCAATAGCATAATCATTCCTATTGGCATATTCATATTTATTCACCTCTACTATATTTTATGGTTTATCTTGCCCCTTTAAGAAACAAAACATACAAAAAAAGCATGGCATCAGCCATGCTTTCTATTAACAGCATATTTTCTTATGTCGATTTCCCTAATTATCAGCCAATCTTTACTATAGCCAGAAATAATTAGAGGAACACATTCTAGCTCTCTTACATTGGCAGTTCCCAACAGCAGCATATAACAATGAATCTCATGCAAAAACTCTTGAAACCAATTAACAGCAGAATCTACATTTTTCTCACATAACATTCTTACTATTGGTGTTGCCATACCTGTAGCAACACCGCCTAATGCAAGAGATTTCACCACATCTAGAGAAGAACGTATGCCACCAGAAACCATCATGTCCATTTGTTTAGGCAATACTGACATCGTTTCAACAGCACTTATAACCGTAGGAATTCCCCAAGATAAAGTTTCTTGATTAACATCTAACTGACGACGAGCAGCTTCAATTGCTAGAAAGTTTGTCCCACCAGTACCACCAACATCAATTGCCTTAATGCCAGTTTCGGATAATAATTTTGCCTGTTCCTTGGCAATTCCGCAGCCAACTTCTTTAACGATTACAGGAACCTTCACTTTATTAACAATGTTAGTGATATTTGTCAGATATCCTGTAAAATCTCGATCTCCTTCAGTCATCATCATTTCTTGAGCAACATTTAAATGAATCTGAATGCCTTGAGCATCAATCATATCTATTGCCATCTGAGCTTGTTGTGGAGTAACATATGCACCTAAATTTGCGAAAATTACCCCATGAGGATTTTTTTTACGAACAATCTTGTAAGAGTGCTGCACTTCAGGATGCTCCAAAGCCGCATATTGAGAACCAATTGCCATTGCTGTATTGGTTAAACTGGCAAAATCAGCAATACGCTCATTAATTTCTGTAACATCATTCGCTCCACCAGTGATTGCATTGATAATAACAGGATGGGCAAGGGATATACCAGCCAGCGAAGATGAAACATCAATATCATTGCAGGATAAATTTGGAAGGCAATTATGTATTAAAGAAATGTCGGCAAATCCGCTAGCATTAGGTCCATCATGTAATGCTAATGAATATTTTAAATGATCTAATTTACGTGATTGGCGCACCCTGTCATCTCCCTACTCAAATTTCTTAAATAGGTGTCCGAGTTTATCACCAATTGTTGATCCGGTTCCTTCTTGCTTATCCAAATACGATTGATATTCTACCCGCTCAGCATCCTGTTGCGCTTTGCTAATACTAAGAGAAATACGCTTATTTTCTTTACTAATCTCCAGTATTTTTACAGTTACTTCCTGTCCAACTGCTACGACATCCTCGACCTTATTGACTCTCTCATCGGATAGTTCTGACATATGAACCAGACCTTCTATTCCTGGAACTAATTCTATAAATGCTCCAAATTTAGTAATCTTAGTAACTTTCCCTTTTACAATTGCACCTACTGAATATTGTTCGATTAAGTCCAGCCATGGATCACGCCCAACTTCTTTTAAGCTAAGGGAGATTTTCTTTGCCTCATTATCAATTTTTAAAATGAGTACCTTTACCTGATCTCCTAGAGCTACAATTTCCTGAGGGCTTTTTACACGGTGCCATGATAAATCTGAGATATGCACTAACCCATCAATACCACCGATATCAATAAAAGCACCAAAATCAACAATACGTCGTACCGTTCCTGATACAATTTGTCCCACGGCTAACTTTGAAAAGGTTTCTTCTTCAAGGATGCGGCGCTGTTCTTGCAATATAACCTTACGAGACAAAATTACTCGTTTTTTTATACGATCAACTTCAATCGGTTGAAAAGTTAATGTTTGACCTTTAAAAGGTGATAAATCTTCTACAAAGCGTAATTCTACTTGAGACGCAGGAACAAAACCATGAATTCCCAAAACAGAAACCTTTAAACCACCATTTACAACTTCCAAAACCTTAGCTTCAACTTGTTTTTTATTCTCTAAGGCTTCTTCTAATACGTCCCATGCTACTATTGCATCAGCTTTTACCTTAGACAGTTTTATACCATCATTGCTCTCTAAATCTAATACAAGCACGTCAATGATTTGCCCCTCGCTTACTACTTCTGCGGCATTCTCTGGTGCTGGATATGCTAATTCAGCTAAGGATATGCTTCCTTCTCCTTTATAGCCAATGTCAACAAAAACCTCATCTTTACGAATACCTACGATTTTACCTTTGACAATACTGCCTTGTTCAAGTTTGATTACTTCATTGTCTAACAATTGATTGAATTCTTGCATTTTTTGATAAACCTCCTCTATTAACCAATCTGGAGTGGATGCACCTGCTGTAATTCCAACAGTTTCTACCCCAGAAAAATCTTCAACTCTCAACTCCGCAGCTGTTTCTATGTGATATACCCGGCTACCAGCATCATGACATAATTGAGCTAGCCTTGAAGTATTTGCACTATTTTTACCACCAATTACCAACATTACATCTACTTTTGCTGCGATATCTAATGCTGATTGTTGTCTAAGATCAGTTGCAGTGCAGATTGTGCGACGAATTTGCATTTCGTTGCATTTCGTTTGCAATACATTAACTATAGTTTGAAAAACTTCTCCAGAAAAAGTAGTTTGTACCACTACACCTAATTTCGGTATAAGAGGTAACCGCATTGCTTCTTCGACTGTTTCGACTACGATTCCCTGGTTGTTTGACCATTCTAAAATACTCTTTACTTCTGGATGGTGTTTCTCACCAACGATTACTACAGCAAAACCATCCTGTAATAACTCATAAGCTGCTTGTTGTGCTTTTTTCACATGGGGACAAGTAGCATCAACAACCGTTAACTTTTTAGTCTGGGCTTTCGCATATATGTCAGGACCTACTCCATGAGAACGTATAATCACTGTACTTTCATCATCAACAGAAGATAAGTCGTTTACTACTTCAATACCTTTATCTGAAAAGCGCTTAACTACTTGTGGATTATGAATAATGGGTCCCAAAGTATGTATATTGCCTTCCATACCTATACATTCTTGAGCCATTGCCACTGCGCGTTTAACACCATAACAAAAACCTTGGTGTTCAGCCGCAATTATCTTCATACGTTACCTCCTATAGATTGTAAATTACTTATAGTGATATTCCCTATAAATAATTATTATTCCTTTTTATTTTGATGTGAAAAATAAAAAGGATATATTTAAAGTCAAGCTGATCGATTGTCGGATAAAGAGAAGGTAAACTATCTTAAAAGTTTACCTTCTCCTCTAGCAACAAAGAAATTTCTTGCATGATTTTAGTACTGAGGTTTTCCATCGCCTCTTTATCAGCTTTTCCCTGATTTACAATAATGGGATTGCCGAATTTAACAATGAAGCGGGGAAATAACTGCCCCTCTTTCCATACTTTATTTGTACCAATAACCGCGGTGGGTATAATTGGCACACCAGCTTTCAAGGCGATCATTGCAAGACCCGTTTCAGGTTTACCCAATTTACCAGTTCGACTACGTGTTCCTTCTGGGAAAAGACCAAGCAGCTCCCCATTTTCTAATAAATTGATAGCATGCCTAATAGCAGTGCGATCAGCTGTAGCACGTCGTACGGGAAATGCGTTTAAATTCTTTACAATCCACCCAATAAGCGGCACTGCAAATAACTCTTCTTTAGCCATAAAATGAATTGATCTTGTAAAAGCAGTTCCTACAACGGGTGGATCAAAGAGACTCACATGATTAGAGGCTATAATAGCCCCTCCTGCCACTGGAATATTTTCAATTCCAATGATTTTGCATCGAAAAAAGATTTTAAAAAAATAATGCAAAAAAACTCTAATCACACTATACAAGGCCTTTTCTCTCCTCACAAAGTTTTGTGATTGCCGCCACTGCTTCTTGTATGGAAAGAGTGGTAGTATCAATTAACACAGCATCTGACGCTTGTATTAAAGGAGCGAATTCACGTTCAGAATCATTTTTATCGCGAGCCATAATTTCTTGTTCAAGTTCTTCTAGATTTACCTTAAAGCCCTTTTCCGTTAACTCTCGCCAACGACGTTCTGCCCGCTCTTTAATTGATGCCGTTAGAAATATCTTTACATCTGCATTAGGTAATACATGAGTACCAATATCACGACCATCCATAACAACTCCGCCGCAGCCTGCCATCTCGCGTTGTAATTTGAGCATAGCATCGCGCACTGATTTAATTTGAGCAATTTCTGACACAACACGAGAAACTTCAGGTGTACGAATTTCAGCAGTGACATCACAACCGTCAACGAATACTGTGGTTTTACCATCAACATAATGTAATCGAATATTAATATCCTGAGCGATGTTTCCGATGGCTAATGCATCATTTAAAACGTCACTTTTTATTGTTTTCCAGGCAATTCCACGATACATAGCTCCAGTATCAATATAATTATAATGAAGATGGCGAGCTAGAATTTGGGCTACAGTACTCTTTCCTGCTCCTGCAGGACCATCTATAGCAATAATTAACTTTTTCATAACTGCCCCCATATACGAAATCAAATATTACTTTCTAATACTATCTAACGTTGCAAAAAAATTAGGATAAGAAATATTAGCACAATCATGCTTATGAATGTTCACGCCCAAGGATGCAGCGCCAGCTATAGCGAGTGCCATTGCTATTCGGTGATCATGATAAGAATCACAATTAGCAAATTGGAGCTTTTGAGGACCATCAATAATTAGACCATCATCTGTTTCCGTCATAATGGCTCCCATTTTCCCTAATTCGCTGGCAACTGCCTTTAGTCGATCTGTTTCTTTTACCCTTAATTCTTCTGCATCACGAATAATCGTTTTTCCGTCTGCAAATAATGCTGCAACAGACAAGATTGGTATTTCATCAATCAATCTTGGAATAATCGCGCCTTCAATTGTGGTACCTTTTAGTTTCGCAGATTTTACAACAAGATCAGCTACAAGTTCTGCACCACTAAAGCGTTGATTTTCAATCGAAATATTTGCGCCCATTTCTTTAAGAACATCCAGGATTCCTGTACGTGTCGGGTTTATTCCGACATTTGTAAGAGTTAAATAACTATCAGGAATGATAGTTGCCCCTACTAGCCAAAAGGCTGCTGAACTTATATCTCCAGGTACATTTATTTCACCTGGTGCATGTAATTGGGCTACAGGGTTAATACTTACACTCGTTCCCTGTCTCGCTACTTTTACTCCAAAAGTCTCCAACATCAGTTCGGTGTGATCACGAGATACATAGGGTTCGGTAATTGTGCTAGAGCTGCTTGCAAATAATGTTGCCAACAATATTGCGGATTTTACCTGTGCACTAGCCATTGGCATAGTATATTCTATACCATGAATTTTTTCTTTTTCACTTTTTACAATTGAAATAGGTATGTATCTTGTACCTTGACGTCCGGCGAATTTCCCCCCCATCATTGTCAGAGGAGTTACAACCCTACCCATAGGTCTATTGCGTAAAGAAGCATCACCAGTCATCACACTAAAGAAAGATTGTCCAATTAAAATACCTGACAATAAGCGTAATGTGGTTCCAGAATTTCCAGCATCAAGAATATCTTCGGGCTCTTTCAAACCGTATAATCCTTGACCTAGTACGTGCAAGTTATTCTCTTCATCTTTTTCGATTTTAGCACCTAATTTTTGCATACAGCTAACCGTTGATAGACAATCTTCTGCATATAAAAAGTTTTTTATAACTACAGGTGTAGATGCAAGTGCTGCAAACATAACACTTCGATGAGAAATGGATTTATCTCCTGGAATGTTTATACTACCAGATAAACCACCTTTGGGACTTATCGTTATATTTTCCAACATATAAATTCTCCTCCATATTTTAGGTGACAAAATAATTAAATAGAGTTTTCGATTAGTTTAGAAAACGTATTTATTTATAATTCACCGAAAAAAGCCATTATCCTTTTTACTATTCATTCTTAAATTTTATTTTGCCAATAGTCAAAATGCCCTTACTTCCTTCTACGATTAAACCATCTACGGGAGAAAGTAAATCTTTTTCCGGAATTTTTATAATAAATTGGATTGGCTGTTCTAATTCAGTAGCATCAATCTCAAGATAATCACCATCATACACGGTAATTTTACTATTTCCTTTAATAAAATCACTGGCTCTTTTTCCATTTACCACCACATAAACCTTTGCGTTTTCAGATGGTTTTACCATGTGGAGAAGAATAACTTTACTTTTTCGCAACATACTTTGATAATTTTTAACGGCGGTAGTTTCCTCTTTAATTTGTAAGGGAGTATCTGCATATAAAGGCATAGCAGTATTAAGTTGTTCACCTTCCATTTTGTCAACTTTTGATAAGTAAGAACGTGTTTCTTCTTTAAACAACAATAGTTGAGATAAAACTAATATCATCATACAAATGACTATGATACGTAATAAAATAGCTTCGCTACGCTTCATCCAATTGTCTTTTACTTTATCCACGAAAGATGCCACCTGCTTTTTTGTCATTTAGCCTATATTATGCGCTATTTTATACCGTACATACCTTGTTCACATATTCTGGACATAGTTTTTGCAGAATTCTCCCTATATAATATAGCATCTTATATAATTATATTTCGGCTGCGTTGTGACCTGCCACATACCCAGTAGAAAAGGCAGCTTGTAAATTAAAACCACCAGTATAACCATCAATATCAATTACTTCACCAGCAAAAAATAATCCTTCTACAATTTTTGATTCCATTGTTTTAGGATTTATCTCCTTTACATAGACCCCGCCTGCTGTAACAATTGCCTCACTAACTGGTCGTGTCGCTGTTATCGTAAAAGTTAATTTAGTAATCTGCTCTTGCAAACGTACACGCTCACTTTTAGTAATTTGATGTACAAATTTATCAGGATCAAGATGAGCTAAATCGATAACAACATTAATTAATTTGGCTGGCAATAACTCACCAAGAGAATTTTTTAATTGTTTGCGAGCAAATTTTTCAAAATCTCGTTGGATGCGCTTGTCAAGTATTTCTGCTGATAAGGCCGGCTTTAAGTTGATTTCCATCAGTATTTCTTCATTAGGATGATGATTCAATAGTTCAGCTACCTTTTTGCTTAATGACAAAATAATGGGACCAGATAAACCATAATGAGTAAATAACATTTCGCCAAAATCATCCGCTACTTTTTTTCCTGCGAAGATGACACTAGCTGAGACATTTTTTAAGGAAAGACCTTGTAATTCACGAATCCAATCTTCTCCTACTTCCAATGGCACTAATGATGGCTTTAGTGGAATAATAGTATGTCCAACGACCTCACTCATACGATACCCATCACCAGAAGAACCGGTTCCCGGATAAGAAGAACCACCTGTGGCCACAATTACAGCTTCGGCATCATACTTCACATTATTACTAGCAAGCACTCCTGTTACCTTGCCATTATGTGTAAGGATTCTTTTTACCTGCTGCCCCGTTACTACTTCAATATTTAGATCTTTAAAGGCCCTTAAAAAGGCACCTACTACATCTTTGGCCTGATCACTAACCGGAAAAACCCGCCCACCTCTTTCTATTTTAGTCATAACACCATAATGATGTAAAAAGTCTATAATATCTTGGTTACCAAACTTATGTAAAGAGCTATAAATAAAAGCTCCATTTCCTGGAATGTTTTTAATAATGATCTCTTTCTCAGCAATATTAGTAATATTACATCTACCTTTACCAGTAATCGATAATTTTCTGCCTAAAGAAGCCATTTTTTCCAAAACAATGACTTTACCACCATTTTGACTAGCACTAACTGCAGCCATCATACCGGCAGCACCACCGCCAACTACAATAATGTTCCTCATCTTATCACCTTTTTCATTTTTTAGTAAAACAAAAAACCCTTATTATATTACACAATAAGGGCTCGCACACTCATTTATTAATATTCTGTAATGCTTCCACTTCTTGAGGCAATAAATGCCTATACCCTCCTCGGCGTAACCCTTCTAGTGTTAAAAAGGCAAATTTAACCCGTTTGAGTTGTTTTACATCAGAGCCAATAGCTTCAAACATACGGCGAATTTGACGATTCTTTCCCTCATGAATGGTAATTCTCAAACTGGTTAGATTTCTTTCTCGATCAAATTCCATTTCATCAATTATCGCAGGAGCCGTCACACCATCTTCTAATCGAATACCAATTCGCAGTAAATCGATTTTTTCTTGAGAAGGTCTACCAGCAACTTTGGCAATATATGTTTTATCAATTTTTTTGCTAGGATGAATTAGAGAATTGGTTAGTGCACCATCATTAGTTAGTAGCAGTAAGCCTTCCGTGTTATAATCAAGTCTACCTACAGGATAAATACGCTGTGTGATGTCAGTGACCAATGATGCCACCGTTTTACGATCTTGGGGATCTTTTAATGTGGTTAAGATTCCTTTTGGTTTATATAGTAAAATATATACCAGTTTTTCTCCTGCAATAAGTTTACCATCCACGGCAACCCGATCTTTACCGGGAATGACTTTAGTACCTAACTCGGTAACTACTTTACCATTTACCGATACCCGACCTTGCTGTATAATTTTCTCCGATTCTCTTCTGGAAGCAATTCCAGCTTGGCTGATAATTTTCTGCAAACGTTCTAACATCATAAACTCCTTTTAATAATTAATCCTCAACAATTTTCAAAAAATCAATTTGTTGCTTACAAAGTCTAATTTCTGTATTGCCCTGCACCTTTTTTATGCAGCTACCACAAATACCTTCGCCACAGCACATAGTCGCATTATTCGTAGCCACCATAGGTATATTAACACCTGCCGCTTGCATGGTTCTAATAATTGCGTAATGCTGATTATCAGGACCAGCGCTTACCACTAAATCAGGTTTTTGATATAACCCCTCTTTCAACATAGAGATGCCATTTTTACGTAAGGAAGGCACGATATGTACTGCCACACCTAATTCAGTTAGTTGTTCTTTTATAAAAATCTTTCCTACTTTCCCAGGAGCTAAAACCGCTGTAATTTGATTATTATTTTTTTTCAAATTAACGGCGAGGGGCAACGCAGGAGCTTGCCCAATACCACCAGCTACTAATATTATCTTACCATAAGTAAGATTGTCAATCCAGGGTTGACCTAAAACTCCATTCCAATAAGGTCCACGCACTACTAATTTATCATTATTTTCTGCTATGATCCTAATTGATTTCGGTCCAATCGCCTCAATGACAACGTCTAACATATTTCCTTGCACACTCATAATATTAACAGGAAAGTAAAAAAAGGCGGGATCATTAGGTCTTTTTAAGAATACAAAAGAACCAATTTTCATTAAAGGTTCTGCAAATGTATTACTCACTTGCATTTCCAGTCTATATGTATTATCGCTAATCTGTTCTTTTACGGTAAAGGAAACCTCTTCCTCCATCCTTGTTGCTATACTTTCTTCAGATTGCTGTATTTTTTTATACTGCCAATGTTTCTCATATAATATACATACACCCGCCCAATTACAATTACAAGTTGCCTCTCCTTTTAAATGACTGCAAAAAGTACATTGATTTGTTTCAGCTAACAAACAAGGGCAATATTTTGAATTAATATCAATACATTGGGAGATATTTCTATCCATATTTATACCTCCTTATACTAGGCAAACGCTATAAATATCTTTAAATCCAGCCTGAGCTACTCTATTGTGTATCTCAGTTCGATTCATGGAATATAAAGATAACGTCTTCATTCGCTCAAAATATACAGATCCAGAGAAGGTATACCGTATACTTAGGCCTGCTTCTAATTTCATCTGTTCATGTACAAAAGCAATAAAATCACCAGAAGCTATTGAGGTTGGCAATTCTAAATATTTCATATCTAAGCAGTGGCGAACCGCATTATTTCCTGCAAGCAAGCCTGTTACTACTGCTTCTGTATGCCCTACAAGAATTGCTGATTTTTCACCGCAGCAAAATAGATTGTCCAACCCTTCAACCTTCAATGAATTTGTACATGGAGCAATTCCTAAATATCGTATAGAATTCCCCATGCTACCAGCATAAGGATCTTCATAGCGCGCTTTTTCTAAGCCTGGAATGCTTCTTAAATCTTCCAAGGGAAAATATGGCGTCATTAATTTGGCATGCCCAGTATCTAGCAATACTAAATTAACGGCATATTCATTTAAAGCATATTGAGTACAAGCCTTTTTACCTAATGAACTACTTTTCTGTAATCTTTCTGGTAACGGTAATACTACAACACCATCCCGATCTAAAGAATCTTTGATTTCGATACTAAGAGATTCTTTACATAATTTACAAGACCCACTCATTGCACCAAAGGATCCATCTGATTTTCTTCCCATTAGTTCTTTTATCTCTGCCTTAGCCGTAACACTAACGCGAGGACCAAATGATGGACAACGCATTACGCACATAGCACACCCATTACCATAGGTAAGGCAATTTCCCATAGATCCCGCAGTACCAGTTGCATCTACAAATACATCACCTTTTATTTCAATCCCACCATCTATAATCAATGTATGTATTCTTTTTCCATGTTTTAGCACATCGACTACCCTTGTATTTGTTTTAATCTCAATTCCATAATTTTGTAGAATCTTTTTTACTAAAGGTTCCATTGTTGTTACATCATAAGTGGAAGCATGATTATGGCCAGGAAATGAAATACCTTTATGTCTTGCATTTGCATCCATTGCAACAAAAATGTCGCCGCCCCCCATTGCAATAGCTTCTTCTGCTGCAGTATGCCTTCCATTATTACGAAATATACCTCCTACTAAGCCAGTGCCCAGTAGTGAATCAGTACGCTCTAATAACAGTACTTGTGCACCAGCTTTAGATGCTGATAGTGCTGCGGCACAACCTGCCCATCCCCCTCCAACCACGACCACTTTTAGCATAAACATCCCTCCATATCATTCTGCTATCACACTACAGTCTATTCTCGCCCTTACTAAGTGCCACTCGATAGGTAAATAAAAAATAGGCGATTATAAAATCACCTATCTAATGTCATTATATTGTTAGTGAGAGTATGTTTTTCTAAAATAATTAATTAAATAATTTTGTACAGATGTAGATAGAACCTACAAAACCAATTAAATCGCCTAATAAACCTACAAATACAGAATAGCGCGGTTTCGTTATACCAATAGCCCCAAAATATACTGTTAAAATATAAAAAGTTGTATCCGTACTTCCTAAAACAGTAGAAGCAATACGTCCAAGCATAGAATCAGGTCCATGAGTGTTTAATATTTCCGTGGTTATCCCTAAAGCTCCTGTACCTGATAAAGGACGCATAATCGCTAAAGGCACCAATTCTGCTGGTACGCCGTAAAACTCTAATATTGGCTTTAGACCATCAACCCATACATCCATCGCCCCTGATAACCGAAAGATGTTTATAGCTACCATCATTGCCACCAAAAATGGCATAATACGAATGGCAGTATGAAATCCTTCTGATGCCCCTTCGACAAAAGCTTCATATACTTTAACACGGCGAAAATAGCCAACGATAGGAACCAGAAGTAATATAATAGGTATTACCCAAAGAGATAACTGCTCGGTAAGCAGGCTAAACATATTGTTTACCTCCTCACACGAATCTGATAATAAATTCGGCAAAGACGATCTGCGATGATCACACTCATTGTGGCTCCCAAACTTACAATTAGGGTGGCACCAACAATTTCTGTAGGATTGATTGATCCAGCAGCGGATCGAATTGCAATAATAGTCGCAGGTACCAACGTAAATCCAGCTGTACATAATGCTAATAGCGTACACATTGCATCAGAAGCTTTTTCTTTTTCTTTATTAATGCTCTGCAATTCTTGCATCGCTTTTATACCAAGAGGAGTTACTGCATTTCCCAAACCTAGCATATTTGCACTAAGAACCATAATGATTGCTCCCATAGCAGGATGATTTTTAGGTACACTAGGAAATAAGAAACAAATTAGTGGACTTAATATTTTTGAAAAAAATCGTATGATACCTGCTAATTCAGCAATTTTCATAACCCCCAACCACAGACACATAACTCCAATTAACTTAAATGATAGGCCTACAGCTCCTTCGGCAGCGCTAATTGCTCCTTGGGTTACCACTTCTATTCTTCCCTGCCAACCGGCATAGAGTATACCCGTTACCATTAAAAATAACCAAATTAAATTAATCATATACACACCCCCTATGAGGGTATGTTGTATGTCTTATCACTAGAACAAATACATGCCGAGTTTTAAAAAAGAAAAAAAGTGAGAACTTAGTCTCACTTTTAAGCAAAATTTTTAAGAAAAAACGTTACAATATTCCAAGCTGAAGCAACTAATGTACCAAAAAAAGATTTTCGTTCAACACTCTCGTCTGCTATTAAATCAACCGCAGCCACTTCAGTATTATTATAGAAAACTCTTGCCACACCCAGTTTCTGTCCTTTTGTTATCGGTGCTTCTAAGATCATTGGAGCATCAATGACTGTACTAAATTCATCTTTATCTTTTTCTGAAACTGGAAGGATAATGCTTGTATTTGCAACCAATTTCAAAAGTTCAGATTTACCATTTGCTACCCTCGTGGTTTTTAATATATCACCTTGATTAAATACTGTTTCTGGCTTTAACTGACTAAATGCAAAATCTAATAGAGTTTTGGAATCATCCCACATGGTTTCACTATCTAAAACCACCGCAATAAGTTGTATATTATCGCGTTTTGCGCCTGAAACCAAGCAACGACCAGCAGCATCTGTATAACCTGTTTTTACACCATTTCCCCCTTCATAAAACCAAAGCATTTTATTTTCATTATACAAATCACGAATATCTCCCTTGACAGTAGGAGGAAGGATTTTATGTTCTGTGCTCACAATTTGTGTAAACAATGGATTTTTATAACCATATGCCGCAATTCTAGCTAGATCATGAGCAGTGGTGTAATGGTTAGGATCAGGTAAACCGCTAGAGTTAGTAAAATTAGTATCCCTGGCACCAATAGCATGTGCTTTCTCTGTCATTAATTCAGCAAATTTCTGTACACTTCCTGATACATGTTCAGCAACAGCTACAGTAGCATCATTACCTGAGATAAGCATAATGCCATATAATAGATCAGTCATCGTCATCTGCTCTCCCTGCGTTAACCACAAAGATGAGCCTTCTGTACTCGCTGCATTAGGACTTGCAGTAATTACATCATCAAGGTTACCATGCTCAAGAGCTACAATTAAACTCATCATTTTAGTTGTACTCGCAGGGTAACGTCGTTCTTTAGCTGCTTTACTATAGATAACTTTTCCTGTAGCTGCATCCATTACAATAGCTGATTTTGCTGTGACATTTGGATAATTGGCCGCTGCAAAAACTGTACTTGTTGTTATAAAAAGCATTAAAACAACTGTCGATATGCCAATCTTCTTTTTTTTAATCATGACTAATTATCCCTTTCTTAGGTGTGCTGGTTTTAGAACAATACTTTTATATTATAACGATCTTCTGACAACTCGTCAAAATAAAGATACATTATTACAAGTAGTACCGGAAATAATACTACCTAAGGAGCATAGAAAACGTAGCAATAAGCTATGATTTTTACTAATCTGCTTCCTATCCTATTAAATCTTAGGAGGTGAAGTTATATGGAATCATTAGATATAGCAACAACGCTGCGTAATACTTTAACGCACAAACAAGAGCTGGTACGGGATTATCAAAGTTTCGCTAAGCAAATCAACAACGCTAACGTTTCTAAAATGTATAGTCATTTTGCTGAGGCAGAAGCATTGCAAGCTACTCAAATAAAAGAGCAGCTAGACCAATTACATTAACCCAGTATTACATTATATGTAAAAAGCCGCACAATTATGTGCGGCTTTTACATACCATAAGTATAGCACTTTCTTCTTTTATTAGCATCTCTAATTCAACAATTTTTTAATACCTAACTATTCTGGGTTTCAGCTGTTTTTGCCAGCTCATCCATATCATCAGTTGTATCCTTTTTACTGCCGTCTAACATATCTTGAAGCTTACTTAACACTTTAGGTACTAAATCTATTATTCTATCGTAAATTAGATTTCCCTCTACTGGCATAAAACGAACACCATGCACAGGCGAACACACTAAAAAACCTACTGGTTTGACACTCACACCTGCACCACTGCCGCCACCAAAAGCATAATTTTTTTGAGATTGACCCTGACCTATTTCATCAGGTTCACAATTGCCCCCGCCTGCCGCAAAGCCGAAGGAAACTCGAGAAATGGGCAGGATCACAGTACCATCAGGAGTTTCAACTGCATCTCCAACAATTGTATTCACATCTACCATATCTTTAATACTTTCCATAGCAGTTTTCATTAAACCTTGAATTGGATGGTCAGACACTTTCTATTTCCCCTTTACTATTTAATATTATATATACTTCTGAATGCTTTTATAACATTGCCAAGTCTTATACTGAATATACATTGAAAGTCTATCTCAAATTGATTAGATCCAAAAATTGGCTTAACCTCAATATCTAACGTCCCAATTGAAAAAATTCTTCTTTTTAATTGATTCATTAACAATGTCTTAAAAGCCCATAATAATCCGACTAGAGCACCTGTCAAAGCTGCATCTTCTGATCCAAACTTTGTTTTCCAATACAGTTTTTCACAAACTACCAATTTTAATAATTTTTCAATTATTTTACAATATTTTTTTGTATAATGATGAAACTTTTGAATGGTATGTTTTATTTTTCGAGGGTGTTTCTTAACTAGCTGATCAGTTTTTTTTATCATTTTTTCATCTCGAAGGGGATCGGTCTTTTCCTGACTGACTGCAGTCCTTACGGTGGATTCCAACTTAAACTCACCTGATTTTTCTACAATTCTAACCATAGGAACTTGCATCGTATAGGAGATTAGCTTTTTTAATGCATAAACATTTACTGCTACATAATCGTTCTCGTCATTTCGTTTATATGTTACTTCTATATAAATCTTGCTTAAAGAAATTAGAAGAACGATTATTAACGTTGCCACGATAAACGTTAATCCAAATTCCATAGTACTGCCTCTTTTTATCATTTATTTCTCTTACTATATTTTATTGTTAGCCTAATGATCTCAATCTATGCAAAAAAAAGCAGCCCTAAGGCTGCATATTATGGTAGAAGTTCAGCTAAAGGAGGTAAGTCCTGCAGACCATTCAGACCAAAACATTTCAAGAAATTTTCAGTTGTTCCATACAAAATCGGTCGTCCAATCGTCTCTTTTCGTCCAATTTCCTTAATCATTTGTCGCTCATTTAGTGTAGCAAGAACCCGATCAATTTTCACACCACGAATATTTTCAATTTCAATCTTTGTAATTGGCTGCTTAAAAGCAATAATCGATAATGTTTCCATGGCGGCAGCAGACAATTTATTATCCTGAACTTGTCCTAATTTTTCTAAAGTTGTTGATAATTCAGGTTTAGTACATAACTGATAACCAGCAGCAACTTTTATAATCGTCAGTCCCCGATGCTCTTCAGCCATATCCTGGATCAGTTCCTCTATTAATGATAGAATATGCTCTTCAGGTATCTCAAGGATTTGAGCTATTTTATGTATCGTAATAGGGTCACCGCTAACAAAAAGTAAAGCTTCTATATGTTTCTTATACTTTAAATAAAACATTTTGCTATTCACTCTTTCAATGTAATGTAAATCGTCGAAAACCGTCCTTGCTGGGAAATGAGCACTCTTTGCAATTTTACCAATTCTAATAACGCTAAGAAAGCTGCTATTACTTCAGATTTGGTACCCTTGCGAATTAACGTCTGATGAAACTCAATTGTACCTTTATATTTATATAATAGATGAATAATATCATACATCTTATCTTGGATACTAAATTCTTCACGAGACACTAATTCGTAATCATCAATACTACTTTCCCATACGGCTGCAAAAGCTACCACTAAATCATTAATATTTAATCCCGATGGCAACGGAATCTTTACAGGAAATTCTTCTGGCAAACGAGTAAAAAAATGTTCTCTTTGCTTTAGCATCTCTTCCATTACTACCGACATATCCTTAAATTTTCGATACTCTAACAGTCTGTCAACCAATTCCTGGCGAGGATCTTCTTCCTCCGTTAATTCTACAATTTGCGAAGGACGCGGCAACAACATACGGGACTTTATCTGCAATAAAGTTGCTGCCATGAGTAAGAAGCCACTGGCAATATCAATGTTAAACTCCTCTAATGCTTTAAGATAGGTTATGTATTGTTCTGTTACCACTGCAATCGGTATATCATAAATATCAATTTGATTTTTTTCAATTAGGTGCATTAATAAATCCATAGGACCTTCAAAAATTTCTAGTTTAATTTTATAATCTGGCATAGCTAAGCAAGATTCATAGCTTGGCGAACTTCGTCCATTGTCTTGGCAGCAACGGTTCTTGCTCTTTCACCACCAAACACTAAAATTTCTTTAACCCGCCCTGGATTTTTTTCCAGTTCCTGACGACGCACATGTATATCAGCTAAGCTATTAACCATTTTTTCTGCTAAACATTTCTTGCAATCGACGCAGCCAATCGTTGCCTGACGACAGGACTGAGCAA
Source organism: Pelosinus fermentans JBW45 (assembly GCF_000271665.2). Classification (GTDB taxonomy): domain Bacteria; phylum Bacillota; class Negativicutes; order DSM-13327; family DSM-13327; genus Pelosinus; species Pelosinus baikalensis. The sequence continues at coordinate 2,690,182 of NZ_CP010978.1, forward strand.
TTTCATTAGATTGTTCTGCATTAAAAGTTTTATGAAATGTATACACTGTGCATACATCAGGATTACCTAAATCTGTGCGCTTTACCCGATTTGGGTCTGTTATCATTAGACGAATTCTGGCTCGAAGTTCATCTGGACTCGCAGCAAAGGGAATTTCATTCCCATAGGATTTGCTCATCTTTCTGCCATCAATACCAGGTAATATAGCAGATTTACTTAAACTTGGTTTTGGTTCAGGAAATATAGGTTGATATAAGTTATTAAACCTTCTTACAATTTCCCGTGATAATTCTAAATGTGGAAGTTGATCTTCTCCTACAGGAATGGTGTCAGCTTTATATAAAATAATATCAGCTGTCATTAACTCTGGATATCCTAAAAAACCATAGGTGTTAATATCCTTGCCTTGAATTCCTAATTGTTGCAATTTATCTTTATAAGTTGGTACACGTTCTAACCAAGATAATGGAGTCATCATTGATAATAATAAATGTAACTCTGCATGTTCTTTTACATGAGATTGTACAAAAATAACATTCCTTTCGGGATCTAAACCAGCACTTAACCAATCTAAGGCCATTTCATGAATGCGTTCGGGTATTTTGCTAGTATCTTCATAAGAAGATGTAAGTGCATGCCAATCTACTATACTAAAAAAGCATTCATATTCATGCTGTAATTTTACCCAATTTTCCAAAGCTCCCATATAATTTCCTAAATGAAATTTACCTGATGGCTGCATGCCGCTAAAAATTCGTCCTTTGGTCATTTTTAAATTTCCTCCTGATTAAAGAATTATCTTCACGATTTGATTAATAAAAAAACTAATAGCATTATAAAAAGGTGTTATAAAAACATGAATTACATTAAAATAAACTAATGCCAATAAAATAAATGGTGCATACGGTTCAATTTTTTCTAACATATATGCTTGACGTGCTGGCAATATATTCATCAAAACCTTTGAACCATCCAAAGGAGGCAATGGAATCATATTAAATACTGCAAAGATTATATTGTAGCTATATGTGAAGTTTAACACCATAGCTAATCCAGTGGATAACAGCTGCATCTTAGCTAAAATAGCATAAAGAATCGCAGCCATCAAAGCCATAATTACATTTGAAACTGGTCCTGCTATAGCAACTAAGAGGGTTCCCTTTCGCCAATTATCAAAATTGTTAGGATTAATTGGTACAGGCTTCGCCCAACCAAACTTAAACAACCATAACATAATTAGCCCAAAAGGATCAAGATGAGAAATTGGATTTAATGTTAATCGTCCCATCATTTTAGGAGTATTATCTCCCATCCAAACCGCCACTCTGGCATGAGCATATTCATGTATGGTTAATGCAATAAGCAATGCCGGAATTCTAAATATCATATTTTCATCAAAACCAAACACTAGTGTTCCTCCTTAAGCTAATATCATTGACCGTAAAACAGCAAATTGTAACCTCATTATACTAGAAAATTTTAGCTAAAGCAAAATATTAACCAAATGAAGAAGTTTTAACTAGATTATACTTAAGTTTCTCACGATATTGCATTAGATATGAAGTGTTGTTTTATTATATTTCTAGAATAAATAAGATGCTACTAGCAGATGCTATTATCAAAAGGAGGAGCTACATTGACATATTCCAATTATTCAACTTTAAAGTTAGTTACTGTTATTAGCCTTACCTTATTAGTAAGTGGTTGCAACATGTTTACTCCACTAAAGAAACCTGAAATAGGACCTGCTGGCAGCCCTGTGGAAACAAAACCAAATCCACCTATCAGTCAACGATTCGAATCGCCTCCTAAAGAGCTCTATGATTTAGAAGCTACTGCTGGTGTCATTTTTCAAGGAATAAATAAAAAAGACTGGGTACAAGCAGAGCGTGGTATTGCTACATTGCAAACCCTATGGCCGCAAATTAAAGATTTAGCTGGCAATAAAAAAGGAATTAAAGATGCCGATGAGGCGCTCACAACATTAGAAACAGATATCAATAAACAAAGCAGTAGTGCTTCTTATGAAAGTCTTATTAAATTTATGGCAAGTGTTAGCGATGTAGGAAAATCATATAAATTATCTCCGTTATCGGATATTGTCGCAATTGGCAACACCGTTCGAAATGTTAGCTTCTATGTTCAAGAAAAAGATTGGGATAAAGCAAAAGCAAAAATGAAAGAGTTAGAAGGAGCTTGGGGGCAGGCTAAACCGAGCATGGAAAAAGTCGGTATACTTGCTGAAATAACAAAAACCCATTCGGCTGTCAAACAATTGAAGGATGCTGTTGAAGCAGAAAATAAAGGAGCAGTCGAAGAGCAAATAGCCAATATTAATGAGAGTATGGGAATCATAAGAGAGTACTACCATGGTAAATAATAAATCCTCGCATCTGCGAGGATTTATTATTTACCATTCTTATTTTCTTCACCTTCATTGTCTAAACGATCTTTATCTTGCGGTTTTAATGCAGCAGGACGTAATATTTTGCTCGGTAACGGCAAACGTAATAATACGTCTTTCATACCTCCAAGATTAAAGGGTAATAGAGGCCACAAATAAGGAATACCAAAAGATTTTGTAGTAGCGATAACAATGAAAATACCAAGTAAGCCAACTAATAAGCCTGGCAATTTAAAAAAGATAACTAATATTAATAATATCGCTCGGAAGAATCGTATTGCCATAGCAAATTCTATACTTGGTGTAGCAAAAGCGCCAACAGCTGCTACTGCAGTGTAAAAGATGATTTCATTACCGAATAGCCCTACTTTAGTAGCAAACTCACCTATCATAAAAGCACCTATAAAACCAAGAGCCGTAGACTGGGCCGATGGTACATGTACAGTAGCCATACGCACCAATTCTACCCCTAGCTCTGCTAGAATGAACTGAAATCCAAGAGGAATAATTCCTGGATCTCGGGGACCAAGAAAGGCCAAAGATTCAGGCAGCAAATGACGTTGTAATACCAATGCCAACCATAATGGCGGCAACAATAAGGATAAAAAAACTCCTAATAATCGTACCATACGAAGGTAGGAACCAACAACAACATGTTGATGAAATTCTTCGACGTGTTGTACATGATGCCAGAATGTGGTAGGTAAAATCATAATATTAGGTGAAGTGTCAATCACTAAGCAGACATGACCTTCTAATAAATGAACAGCTGCTACATCTGGACGCTCTGTATAACGCACCTTAGGTAAAGGATTCCATTTACTTCCACCTACGATAAATTCTTCGATTGCTTTTTCTGCCATGGGTATGCCATCAATATTAATGTTATTTAGCCGTTCTTTCACGATATCAACTAATTTAGGATCCGTTACGTCTTTAATATATGCGACTGCAATATCACCTTGTGAGCGAGTTCCTATTTTAACAATTTCAAACCGCAACTGTGGATCACGAAGACGTCTTCTAATTAAAGCCGTGTTAAAAACTAATGTTTCAACGAAAGAATCTCTCGAACCCCTCGTCACTTTTTCAATTGTAGATTCACTAGGCATTCTAGCTGGATATGATCGAGCATCAATAATGATTAGTTCTTCTTCGCCATCTACTAAGAACAATAATTCACCTGATAACAAGCTCGTAACTGCGTCATTCATATTGCCCATTAACTTTACCTGTGAATGAGTAACTCTAGTATAAAATAGCTTCTGCAGCGTATTAATTGTTAACTCATCAGGATGTAGGGTAAGCATATCCTGAATAACATTAGTAAGGAGTATATCATTCGTCATTGCATTAATGGAAAAAGATGCTGCTCGTTTGCGACCTATTTTATATTCACGAAAAATAATATCAAAACTTTCTCCTACTCCTAAAAAATCTTTTAGATAATTAATATTATGATCGATATCTTTCTCAATTTTCTTTTGTTCTTCCATATTCAATACCACTCCGTTTTAATATCTCTTCAATTGCTTTACGTGTAATAGGCGCACCCCGCCCAATATCATCCGCTCTGTCCATCTTGCCAATATCTCCCACGCCGACAATAAAAGGTATGTCTACATAATTTAGTACATCTACGGTATCGCCAGTAATAATAGATTTTTTTTCATGTGTCTTCTTGCAAACACCGTTTTTATCGACCGAATGATTTACGATATCACCACTACTGGTTATGCACTCATCAGCTGCAATTCCAACTATACCCGTAGTATTCGATGCAACAGCGACTGCACCTAATACTTCAATATCAGGGTGGGAAGCAACATATTCCATTGCAACTTCTCCGTTACCTTTATGACGACTTCCCCGGTCATCGAACATAACAAGTACGGGATCATGATGAACTGTTTTTAGCAATTTTACGATTTCTTTTCCACTAATTGGAGTGGGATTACCGCCTGATGCTGATATACAACGAAGACCTAAGGATATAGCAATATCCTCCACTACATGTTGTGCAACTCTATCGCCATCTGTAACTAAGATTACTCGTATTTTTTCGGACAATATTTTCACCTCATGATTTTTTTTTAGTTTCTTTACTTAATAAATGGCTAATATTCGTCGCCACTTTTTCACTTTTACTAATGACTTCTTTAAGTTTTTGCAAACTAGTTTCTAGTTCGTTAGCCAATTCGTATTGTGTTTGGGCTAAGACCTGACTAACAGTCTGAACAGCCATAGAATCCTGTTGCTGCTGTTTCATATCGGATTTTTTAGTGTCATCAGTTTGTGGATTTGAAGAATTGTCCTCACTATTGCTCTTGCCTTGCAGCATTGCACTTACCAAGGTTTTTAACTCTTGTAATAACTCCTTATCCCCTTGTTCGGTGCTGCCACTTTGTAACAGTTGTTCAGATAGTTTTGCTTGAAGAAGTTTTTTACTTAAAGAGCCATCAGTATTCTTTCCAGCATCAGAAGAAGTATTTTTTTTACTATCATCATTTGAACTTTTCATTTCCTCTAAATTACTATTAAGCTTTTCTAATAGGGAAATAATTTCTTTATCATTACCACTATCCGCTTTAGTTTGAGCTTGGATAAATCCTTGAGCCATATCTGCAATTAAGTTATTTGTATCACCATTATTCTTATAGTCGTTATCATCTTTTATTGGTCGTTCCTCAATTGTTCTTCCATAATGCATAGAACGTCGTGCAGTTCTTCTCTCCATCTTTTTCACCTCACACAAAAATCTTCCATAGACTAATTAAACATGCTAAAACAAATAAACGAAAATTAACTACTGCAAAAGGATACTTAAGAGCACTCAGCGGATTCAACAAGCGAGATGTAGGTTCAAAAGCAATACCTCCTGCAAGGTAACTTGCAATGTAATTAGCTAAAGATCCGCTAAATAGTAATAAAGTTCCTATCAGACTTGTATTATAATTACTAACTGCAATTGTCCCAAAAGCACCAGCTGCTACAATGGTATCAATTTGTCCATTAAAAAGAACTGCCATTACAATCTCCCCTAGTTCATGCAAGCTAATCGCAAGTAAAACATAATGGGGGTAACGTATGCCAATTAGACAAATTGTGGCGATTATACCAATAAAATCGATAATTAACATCAGCCACCCTTGCCTTTAGGATTAAATAATACTGACATGAAGAAGCCAAAGACTACGGCAGCCATGATTCCAGTTGCTGTTGCTTTTAAAGCACCACTAAAAATTCCTAGAAAGCCAAAGCTATTAATATCTTCAATTGTTCCTGCTACCAAAGCATGACCAAAGCCTAATAAAGGAACTGTTGCACCAGCACCTGCAATATCTACTAAAGGCTGATATAAACCTACACCGCTTAGTATTCCCCCTAATACCACAAATAAAACTAAAACATGAGCAGGTGTTAAGGGAGTTAAATCCATTAGTAATTGTCCAATCACACATAAACCTCCTCCCACAACAAATACCATTATATACAAAGACGTGATAAACCCCTCCTTTTTATAAATGTTTATGGCATTTCTATTGATACAGCATGGGCAATACAAGGAATCGATTCCTTTTGTTGATAAGATGTTGTACTATGTAAACTACCTGTTCCCAAGAAAAGTATTTTTTTCAATTTATCCTGTAGTAATCTTTTATAAATGTACCCACATAACACGATTGCGGAGCTGGCGCATCCACTAGCACCTGCATGAGCATCTTGATTCTCCCTATAAACCATACAGCCACAATCTTGATAGTTATTGGAAATATCTACCCCTTTTTCTTGCAGCAGCTGTATGACTAAATCTCTTCCTACACTTCCTAAATCTCCGGTAAAGATCATGTCATAATAAGCTGGCGTTCTTCCAATATCCTGAAGATGTTGCCATATGGTATCAACTGCAGCTGGTGCCATAGCTGGTCCCATTGCATTCGGATCTTTTATACCATAATCAACAATCTTACCAATTGTTCCTGTAGTAATACGCGGACCACTACCCGAGGTGGAAACAACTACAGCTCCCGATCCTGTTACTGTCCATTGAGCTCCAGGCGGCCGTTGTACACCCATTTCATTAGGAAAACGATATTGTCGCTCTGCAGCATCATGATGGCTAGAAGCAGCCGCTACAATTTTATTAAAAAATCCCCCATCTAGTAATATAGCACTTAACAGCATGCCTTCTACCATAGTAGAGCATGCTCCATATAAGCCTAAGAATGGTCTTTTTAAATTTTTCATTGCAAAATGAGTACTCATTAACTGATTCAGCAAATCACCAGCAAAGACACAGTCAACCTCTTCCATCGTGCTACTTTCTTTTTCTATCGCTTTTTTTATCGCATATTCCATCAAATACGATTCACATTGCTCCCAACTAGCCAAACCATTTAGGTTATCCGGCATAATATAATCAAAGTATCCTTGTAATAACCCTTTTCCTTCCATAGGGCCAACAATGTTTGCTGTGCTCGTTATGATTGGAGGATTTGTAAAAACAACACTTTGCATACCTTGTTTCTTATTCATTTAATCTACCTCCTATTGTCTGATCCAATAGATTAAGCCAATTATAAATGCAGTTACCATTCCATATACTAATACCGGTCCGGCAATAACAAACATTTTAGCTCCAACACCAAATACATAGCCTTCACGTTTAAACTCCATAGCTGGCGCTACAATGGAGTTTGCAAATCCTGTTATAGGGACAATTGAACCTGCCCCAGCTCGCTTGCCTAAGTCATCATAAACACCAATCCCTGTAAAAAACGCTCCTAAAAAGACTAATACAGCTGTCGCACAAGCAGAAGCCTCTTTTTTTGGTAAATCTAGCCCCAAGAAATAATCTGTAAATAATTGCCCTAAAGTACAGATAAGTCCACCAACGACAAAGGCCCAGCAAATATTCTTAAGTAATGGGGGGGTGGGCGTAACATTATCTACCTTACTTTGATATTTTTGTTGCTGCATTTTTTCTTTAATCTCTTGTTGTTTCTTATTCATTTCATTAGGCATATTGTCACCCTTTGTAAAATTATAATTCTTACTTAAAACAATGCATACCTTAGCCTTTTCTTATTTTGACCACTCAAATCTGAAATATGCATCTTTCAAAAAGAAAACTTTATTTATAAAAAAGAGCACCACAAAGGGTACTCTTTCTTTTGTGATCATACTTTAATGATTCACTTTAAATGCAACTTTTACATCAGCTTTGTATTCTGCAATATGTCCATTGTCAATATTAGCAGTAAAGTTAGTTACTTCGACGCCAAGTATATCATCAATTGATCTAGAAGCTTCCATTACCGCGTTGTCTACTGCATCTGTCCAGTTATGGCTAGATGTGCCAACTAACTCAATTACTTTTACAACCATGCCATTACCTCCTTGATTAATTATACGATTCTCCAATAGTGTGCGCATAACGATTGGTATTATACTCATTGCGTAGCGACTACTTGATCTTTTTAGTATAGAATATTTATCAACATGTTAAGTGATTTGATTCTACCTTATTCAAATAGAGAACTTGCTTTGCTCCCATTGGCGAGCGCTGGGGAAAATTACTATAAAGAAATAGCCAAGTAAATATGCTGCTACTTAGAGCGACAATCACAGCCCAAATAATATATTTTCTTTTGCCAGACATAATTACCACCTCTTTATCTTAGTATGCCTATTTTATAAAAAAATAAGACCTCTGTTTATGAGGTCTGCATAAATTCTTTCATGAGTTTTAAAGCTTGTTTTTCAATTCTAGAAATTTGTACTTGAGATAATCCTATTATTTGGGCTACTTCTGCTTGGGTTTTATCAGCAAAGAAACGTAAATGAATTACAAGACGCTCTTTTTCTGGTAGACGTAATACAATTTCTTTTAATGCTAATTTTTCAAAGTAAGCGCTATCTTCTTCCTCACAATACTTCATTTGATCCAATAACAGTATTGGATCACCATCATCATGAAAAACATTAGCATATAAGGATGTCGGTGTCTGAATTGCTTCTAAAGCAGCCACGACTTCTTGCGGTGCTAGGCTCAACTCCTTTGCAATTTCCGTTATGGTTGGATCTCGTCCTAATACGCCCTGCAATCTTTCTTGAGTACGGTGCACTTTATATGCCAATTCTTTTACTGGGCGGCTAACTTTCACGGGATTATCATCTCGGATAAATCGTCGGATTTCTCCAATAATCATTGGCACTGCATAAGTTGAAAACTTAACACTAAATTTAGTGTCAAAACGTTCAATTGCTTTGACCAAACCGATACAGCCTAATTGGAATAAATCGTCCCATTCATAGCCGCGGTTTGTAAAGCGATGCACCACACTTCGTACCAAATTGATATTATTTTCTAAAATATATTCCTTAGCAATTTGATCACCAGCTTGTGCTTTATGTAATAAATTTTTGATTTCTTCATCTTCAAGCATGGTATCCCACCTAATGCTCTGTCTTAAGCAAAGTTTTTTTCACCATTCTCACCAGTGTTCCCTTATTAACTTCCGACTCAATATAAAGTTCATCCATGAAAGATTCCATAAAAGCAAAGCCTAACCCCATACGTTCTGGATCACTAGAATAGGACGGTTGACGTGCTAATGCAATATCAGCGATACCTTTTCCGTGATCTACAATAATATATTCTAATTGATCCTCATATAAGGTCATCTTGATTTGGATTTCTCCATCTTGGTACTCATATCCATGTATGACAGCGTTAGAAACTGCTTCTGATACAGCAACCTTTATTTCCTCGATCTCATTTAAAGTAAAATCCACCTGAGCTGCAAAAGCAGCAGTACTCACCCTGGCAATACCAACGTTTTCGCTAAGACTTCGAATACTCATAGTAATCTGATTTTTTATTGCCATGATGCCCTCCTCATAAGCATTCTAGTGCTTCTTTTTCAGAATGGTATAGTTTAATAATCTTTAAGAGCCCAGATAATTCAAAAATCTGTAATACTTGTGGCTGAATCTGAGTGGCAGACATAATACCACCTAAACCACTAATTTTTTTGTAACGTCCTAATAAAACACCTAAACCAGAACTATCAATAAACTTTACCGCTTCTAAATTAAACAAAACGTGTTTTACCCCGCTTAATTCTAATGCATGATCTACGGTTTCTCTAAACTCAGTAGCAACATGCATGTCCAACTCCCCTTCGACTCTTACTAACAAAACACCTCGTTTCAGTGAAGTGACTATATTCAATATATTTTCCTCCTCTTCGTGACTCTGCTACTAATATTCTTTCAATAGGTAAATTTTTCCTGCCTAAAAATAAAAAAAGCGGAATAATTTCCGCTTTTTTTATTTTAAATCTACTATGTTGAATTATTTTATAGAAAATAAATTAGTAAACATATTTTGCAACGTCTTCATTAAACTTGCTTTTTCAATATTTTTTTCTGCCACTAAATCGACTTTGCCGATTTCTTTACCATCTCGTAATACTAATAATTCCCCACATTTCTGACCTTGCACGATTGGAGCCGTTAAAGTTGAATCAGTAACTACTTGCTTTTGTAAATTCTTATTTTCTCCCTTGCTTAATAATAATGTTAAATCTTCAGAAGCTACTAATTGGAGTTCCTTTTCCATTCCTTTACTTACTTTTACTCGTTCTACTACTGCACCTGAATTGATAATTGGCATTGCTGCGAAATTAGCGAATCCCCAGTCAAGCAGCTTCATACTCTCTCTTAAATGTGATCTTGGCTCAGGTGTAGCAAAAACTACAGAAATCAATCGTAATCCATCACGTTTCGCTGTACCAGCAAAGCAATATTGAGCTTCTTGCGTCCAACCTGTCTTTAAGCCGTCAGCACCTTTATACCACCATAATAATTTGTTCGTATTTACTAGCCAATTTTTCCCATCGCGCAACCAATATTCTTTAATACTACATAGTTCCATATAGAAAGGATGTTTTACTGCCTCTTTAGCAATCAATGCTGTATCAAAGGCACTCATATAATGATCTGGAGTTGGCAAACCATTTACATTTGCAAAATGAGTATCATTAAGCCCTAAAGCAGTACTGCGCTGATTCATAGCTTCTACAGCAGCAGCTTGACTGCCATAGATGTGTTCCATAACAGCAACTGCAGCATCATTGGCACTAACTACAGCCATGGCAATCATTAATTCATGCAAAGTCATCTGTTCGCCAGGTTCTAACCATATCTGTGAGCCACCTTGGTGCCAAGCATTTTCTGTAATTGATACTCTGTCTGTTAAACTCACCCGTCCTTGCTCAACAGCTTCTACTGCTAACAACAATGTCATTGATTTTGTCACACTTGCTGGAGGTAAACGTTTATGTGAATCTTTTTCGAATAAAACAGTCCCATTACCATCCATTAAAACAGCCGATTGCGCAATTGTTTCTAGTCCTGCACCTGATACTTTCTTGTTTTCAGCTGCTTGTAAGATGGGATTGCAAATACTCAATAACACCAGTAGGCACATAAGAATCATTACTATTTTAGATTGGATGAATCGAAACATATTTAAAACACTCCTTTCATCTTTTTTTTAGCTTCTCCAAGATAAAAAGCAATTACACTGGAAATTAACAATAAAAAAAGACTAGCTAAACTAGTCTTTTTGATATATTTATTAGCTTACGTAGCTTTAAAGCCATAATGATCAACTACGCCTAAAATTAGGTTTGTTTTTGGTACTTGCTTATTATCAATTTTTATTGCATCTACCTATAATGATTGTACTTCTTTTATTTTTGCTTCATTATTGGCATAAATTGTACAAAGGCTTTGACCTTTTTCAATACGATCGCCTACGCGTTTCTTCAGCATGATACCAGCAGATAAATCATTTCTTGTCCTTTATATTCACGGCCTGCTCCTAGTCTCATAGCACAATAACCAGCATCAATTTTTTGTATGTAGCCTTCCTCAGAGCAGATCACCTTAGTTTCTATTTTTGCTTGTGGCAATGCTTTTGGGTTGCTGACAACATCCACATTTCCACCTTGGGCAATTATAAATTCTTTAAATTTATGTAGTGCCACTTTACAATCATATTACCTGACATAGCCATAGCCATAGTTAAGGATGCCGTTTCTTTCATGGTCATCCCTTTAAAAAAGACTGCCATTAGCCATGCCGCCATCTGATAGTCAGGTATTTCATTATTGGTGTAGGCATGGATCAAATACTTAATTTCCAAATCTGTAAGCATAAGGCCATCACGCTTTTTTGTAATGACATCTAAAAAAATGTGCAAATACTAAAATTGAAGCATATGCTCGACGTAAACTACATAAAAGCTTTTATCGTAATTTAAAATCATTCATCTGGATAAACAGGAAGAGGGATAGCTAGACATCTTATCATGTAAAAAGGCTTTTACTCAAGAATGAATTTAATGGATCGAGCCCTAATCCTATTTTTCCATATAGACGAAAGAATTCCTTTACGGCCAGTAATTGTTACTGGCGTATCTACATCAAAATTCCTATAGTACGCTGCATTAGACAAGGCACCAACTCCTACTGTCAATTGCTATAGCAATCATGCATTGAACATGATCAAATCGTTTGGTTGCCAACTATTATGCTCGCGGATGCGTTTTATCATACACTTCTTTTAAACGGTTTTTAGTAACATGAGTATAAATCTGTGTGGTGGAAATATCGGCATGACCAAGCATTTCTTGTACCGATCGTAAATCAGCACCATTTTCTAATAAATGTGTTGCAAAAGAATGACGTAACGTATGGGGAGTAATTGCCTTATTAATATCAGCTTCTTGCGCATATTTCTTAATTATTTTCCAAAAACCTTGTCTCGTAAGTCGATTTCCATGATGATTGACAAAGAGAGCAGCCTCTTCATATGTACGTATTAATTTAGAACGTCCCTTACCGATATAATCTTGCACACATTTAGCAGCTATGGACCCTAAGGGTACGATCCGCTCTTTTGCGCCTTTACCATAACATTTTATATATCCCATATCTAAATTAACATCTGAAATATTTAAAGAGATTAACTCCGATACTCGAATTCCTGTTGCATATAAAAGTTCTAACATTGCTTTATCCCTTAGTCCTGTAGGTAAAAAACCACTCGGTTGTTTTAGAAGTTCTTCAACCTCTGTAATACTAAGGACTTTTGGCAACTTCTTCTCAAGTTTAGGCGACTCAAGATTAGCAGCAGGATCCTTTTCTAAATAACGCTCACGTACCAAATATTGATAAAAGGATTTTATGGCAGCAAGGTTACGTGAGATCGTGGAAACTGCCCGACCTTTCGATTGAAGACTACTTAAATAACTGAGGATGGTAGTGCGATTTGAGTCCTTCAAAATTTCCATGTTGCCGTTTTGTAAATACAATTGGAATTGATGTAAATCACGTCCATATGATTCTAGCGTATTTTGCGCTAAACCTCGTTCAACTGCAAGATAGTTAATAAACTCATTAACATAACCTTCCATTTTTACCACCCTTTTTTTACTTTTGCGATAATGCTCACGAAAATCTTTTTCTTTCTAATTTCCTTTATTCCACATAATATTTACTTTTCCTGTCTAATATTAACAAAATCCATCTATTGGAATATATTTTTTTGTCAACTCCCGTTACATTGATTTTATAAGGTCCTCACTTACCCTCATTGGCTTCTCAATCAGATGCTCTTGGCGTATTTTCTCTTCTGGAGGACTTAAATACCATAAAATACTTAATAACTTAGGTAAAATATAGAAAACTATAATTAACAGAATTACGATTTTAGTATATAATTTACATTTTTTCATTATGTTGTGTCCTGAAAAGTTAATTACCATTTTCTTACCACCTCCTAATTAGCTTAACTTAATATTATGCTTATTCACTATCTATCTGGTTTATTCAACTATAAATAAAATGAGGACTGTAAATTTTACAGTCCTCATCATTATTGAAACTAAAATGCTGATTAACGAGTTTGCTTCTATGAGTCAGCTGTTAGTGTTTTGTTAAGAACGTTGCAGCTAATTTCATAAATACTGGTGAAATATATACTTCTAGTAAAGCTGCAACCAACATGACAGCCAATACCATTATGCACACCATAGAATATCGCACCGCTTCATACCATATATTAATTTTGTCATAGGTTTTGCGGCGTACTAGCATGAGTGAGAATGTTGTGGCAGATACCCCTAATACTAGTATGGCTGGAACTGCGAAGAGATTGTGGGGTAATATCGAAGCAAAAGCAAATAACAATCCTCTCATAACATATTCATTTACTAGAAATCCTACGGTAAATCCAATAATAAAACCTCGCGTAAATAAAATGAATAGTACAAAGGGAATGCCAATGATAGTAAATCCTAATATCCACATTAATACAACCGTTTTGACATTATTAAACATGACCATGCCTATCATATTATTGGAGGAAGCATCATCATTTCCTTGCGATAATCCGGTAAAGAACATATGAAGATAATTAATAAGCTCGCTCTTTTGGTCATCAGGAAGTATTTTTACAGCTAATGCGCCTATTACTATCCCAATGACCAATATAAGAATCATAAAGAAATACGCAACTATATTTGCTTTTAAATAAAAACTAAAGTTTTGACGAAAATAAGCTAGCATGCAACCGTCCTCCCTGTTTGTTCTGTTATGATATATGATAAGGCAGCAAACTTTATACCATATTTGTCCACATACTCTCTTCTACAATATTGAATGTTGATGCGTCAAATATGAGTAAGATTATATTCTTTCTTCCTTATCACAAAAAAGACTAAAATTCAGTTAAGTTTAAAAACCAACTGAATTTTAGTCTAAAAAATGTAAAGCAAATTTTAATTATATTCCTGCTAATAATAATGCCAGCATGCTTTTCGCATCATTGATTCTTCCATCGGCAATCATCTCTTTTATTTTTTCTTTGGTATAGATTTCTACATCTAAGAACTCATCTTCATCTGGAGATGGCTTAGATAATATCAAATCTTCAGCACGATAAAGATGTATTATTTCGTCAGTAAAACCGGGAGTTGTATAAATGGATGCGATCTTCTTTATATTCTTAGCCACATAACCCGTTTCTTCTTCCAACTCTCGCAATGCACATTCATCAGGTTGTTCGCCCTGATCTAATTTCCCAGCAGGTACTTCCAATAGCAACTTTCCAATCGGATAACGATATTGCCTAACTAATACAATATTTCCTTCTTGTGTAATTGGCACAACTGCAACTGCTCCTGGGTGTTTAATATATTCTCGTGATGCTTTTTTACCATTTGGTAATTCTACTTGATCAGAGAATACATTAAGTAAATTACCTTTAAAAACTACTTTTGAAGCTAAGGATTTCTCTATTAAGTTACTCATTATCATTCCCCCAATAAATTGACATAGTTTAGTGCTGATTACATATATTTGTACTAAGCAAGAATTTTTACACACGATCTCTAGTGTTGTATGCTCGAATCAATCATCAGAGATCTTAACATATTTATTCAGTTTTCTTTGTAAAAGTCCTGCATTATTATAAAACTACTCTTAAGTTGCATACCTTTACTAAAAAAGCTCTATAAAACTAGTTTAACCAGTTTTATAGAGCTTTACAGATACAAACTTGTAAAAATTAAATTTTCAGATATCTTAAAGAACTTATACTCGCATCTCCATTCTCAATTTATCAGCAATCATTGCCATAAATTCAGAATTTGTTGGTTTTCCTTTTTCAAGTTTAACAGTATAGCCAAATAAACGGTTAATCATGTCCATATTACCACGACTCCACGCTACTTCAATGGCATGCCTAATAGCTCTTTCTACCCGACTAGGTGTAGTAGCATATTTCTCAGCAATCATAGGATAGAGTACTTTGGTTACAGCTCCCAATAAATCAATTTCTGTTATTATCATCATGATTGCATCACGTAAATATTGATAACCTTTAATATGGGCGGGGATACCAATCTCACGAATGATATTAGTGACCTCTACGTCTATAGGCCGAGCTTTTATAGCTTGAGCTACCACTGGACGCTGTGCCGTAATCGTAGTAGCTAATTGTCTGATTCTACTGGCCAGTACATCCATATTAAATGGCTTTAATATATAATAATCAGCGCCCAGCTCTACTACACGCTGAGTGATACTTTCCTGACCAAATGCGGTAAGCATAATTATTTTAGGACGTTTAGCTGATAATGTATTAAGACGTTCTAACACACCGATACCATCAAGATGCGGCATTATAATATCTAAAATTACCACATCAGGACTTTTCTCCTCAATTATTGATAAGATTTGTTCTCCATTATATGCTATGCCAACCAATTGAAAATCCACCTGTTGAGTAAGATATTCCTGAACAATTCCAACAAACTCTCGGTTGTCATCAGCAATAGCTACTTTAATTGTTTCTTTAATCACGTTATAATCCTCTCCCTGCTATTTTCTATAATAATAACTGTTCGACAAAGCTATATAAATCCCTTCCTCTTTTGGAAAAAAAATACAATTATATTTTATTATTTATTGATAGAAATTTACATTTTTTTATGAAATTTTACAGAAAAAATCATTATGTATCAAAATTCTGTTAAAAATCGAAATTAATTCTATAAAAAATAGCAGATGTGAAAACTTCTTAAATAATTATTTACTCCCTTTACGCATCAAAATTCGTCCAGTTCGATCAAAATTACGACATTGCATATTTCTCGATCTATTTTTTAATAATAAACCTATATTACACAATCTTATTATCAAAGAAAAAACCAGAAAACGTAAAAAGTTTTCTGGCAGATTGTTTCCCTGCTTTAGGTACGATTCCGCTTTCAATTAACATCCATTCAATAAAACATCCATATCCTCTAGTTGGATCATGGACAAATACATGAGTCACTGCACCTACTAACTTACCATTTTGAATAATTGGACTGCCACTCATTCCTTGCACGATTCCACCTGTTTTTTCTAATAACACAGGATCCGTCACTTTAATAACGAGTCCTTTACCTTCTGGAGCTTCTTGTAAGTTCACTTTCTGGATATCAATACTAAAACGTTTAATGGTTTGTCCATCTACTACAGTTAATATTTCTGCATAACCTGTTTGAATTTGATTCATAGAAGCTACTGGTATTGCTTCAGAATAAAGCTCATTTGGAACTTTGTCAACTAATTTTCCGTATATTCCAAATTTTGTGTTTTTATCAATGTTACCCAACAAATGATCTTCGTTTATAAAAATACCTATCTTTTCTCCTGGTTGACCACGCTTACTATGCTGTATTCCCGATACTGATGCAGATACGATCTTTCCCTGTTCACAGTCAATGGGCTGATTAGTATCACTATCTGTAATTATATGCCCTAAAGCACCATAAGCATGGGATTTGGGATCATAAAATGATAATGTACCAACACCAGCTGCACTATCACGTACAAATAAGCCAATTCTATATCTTTTGGTATCATTACATAATATTGGTGCTAAGTTAATATGAATTTGTTCTTCTCCACGTTTCAATAAAATATCGAGTTTTTCTTTTTCCTTACCACTGCTATCAATAATTTCGGCTACTTGGCTATCGCTTTGAACGGAAATACCATTAATACTCATAATAACATCACCAATATTAATACCTGCATCCTTAGCTGGAGTTACATATTCTTCATTACCAATTGGAACTGGAGAATGTCCAACGATAATGACTCCGCGAGAATGCAACACAACACCGATAGAATGCCCTCCAGGTACTAATTCAATGGGCGGCAGTACATCTACTTGTACGGTTCGTATGGGTATTATACCTAAAAGCTTAAACTCAACAGTAGATTTTCCTAGCTTTAAACTTTCTAAAAAGACTGACCTTGACAATGCATACTTTGATAAAGGAGATTCTTCTTTAATATTTTTTTCTAAATCTGGATGAATCGTGAGGGTTAAGGGAAAATTAACATTAAATAACGCAACTTCTCCTGCAATAATGCGCATATGAGGAGGTAACCCATAAACAGTACGGAATTGTGGTGAAAAACTAAATGCAATAATTAACGCTGCAATACATATTCCCATGAAGGAACGACACTTACTATTCCTCATGTTTTTGCATTCCCCCTTTTCATCTAGTGCTAAATTTATACATAAGAAATTCAGTCATCTTTCAAGTTACGCATTTTGAAAAGGTCTGGAATTTACAGCAAATTATCAAATTATTACTTATCACTTTCTCTTCTAACTTTAAACATTCCCGTTTTTTA
This sequence comes from Pelosinus fermentans JBW45, assembly GCF_000271665.2. Classification (GTDB taxonomy): domain Bacteria; phylum Bacillota; class Negativicutes; order DSM-13327; family DSM-13327; genus Pelosinus; species Pelosinus baikalensis. The sequence continues at coordinate 2,707,861 of NZ_CP010978.1, forward strand.
AAGCGATTATTCTCAATTAACAGCGTATAATCTCTTGAAATTTGATTTTCAGCTAATTCAGCAAAAAATAAAGCCCAAGCTTATGCTTGCGCTTTATTTTTCCATTTTTCTTTTTTTATCAATGCAGATTTAAATATTTGATTCGCATTTTCCAATGCAATTGGTGTAATCTCATTGCCTGAAATCATTCGCGTTAATTCTAATAATTGCTCATCTTTTGTGAGAACCGTAATGATTGTATTTGTCCTCTCACCCTCAATTTGTTTCTTTATATACACATGGCGATCAGCCATACAAGCAATCTGAGGCAAATGAGTAATGCACAATACTTGTCTGGCACAAGCTACTTTAGCTACCTTTTCGGCTACCATATGTCCAGCTTGTCCGCCAATTCCTGCATCAATTTCATCAAAGACCATAATACCAACAGCATCACGATAGGCACAAACTGTTTTTATTGCTAGAGCAATACGGGAAAGTTCTCCACCAGACGCAATTTTATATAGCGGTTTAGTTTGCTCACCAAGGTTGGCAGAAAATAAGAAACTTACTTCATCAGCGCCATGAAAAGTAAAATCTGGACGAGGTATAACTTCAATATCAAATGTCGCATTTGTCATTCCTAAATCCGCTAAATGTTTACTGATCTGCTCTGATAATATCTTAGATGATTGCGTCCTTAGCGCATGAAGTTTTTCGCAGTAAGAATTTAACTTTTCTTCTAAAGTCTTTTGTTGTTGATTTAAGTTAGCGATTGTCTGATCATAATTATGTATATCTTCCAGCTCAGCAAGAGATTTTTCGTAATATTGCAATATTTCTATAATGGTTGTTCCATATTTTTTCTTTAATTTATAAATTACATCCATACGTTCTTGTAATGTAACTAATTTATGAGGATCAAAATCAATTTCATCACCATATACACGTAAATCGGTGCAACTTTCTTCTAATTGATATAATGCATCACTTACAGCAGTTAACTGTTCCTGTATGCGATTATCATAACGGGCAATCACTTCTAATTCATGCTTCACTTCAGCCAAAGCTGGTAAAATACCTTGTACTCCAGCAGTACCTTGTTCCAATAAAATATAGGACCGATTGACTGCAGTTGTAATTTTCTCAACATTTGCCAATACGGGGATTTGCCGCTCAATCTCCTCATCTTCACTGGGTTTTAATTGTGCTAACGCTATTTCTTTGGTTTGCCAACTTAACATATCAATGCGTTGAGCTCTTTCTCGAGAGCTTTGTGCAAGTACTGCTTGCTGCTTTATTACATCAAGCCACCTTTGATATATTTGACGATATTGTTCCAATTCTATTTTAATTTTTTCATCAAAAGCATCTAGTAGGAATAAATAAGATTCTGGGCGTAATAGGGCTTGATTTTCATGTTGACCATGCATATCAACAAGTTTTTCACCAATTTGCCGCAATGTATTTACGGTAACATGACAGCCATTAATTAAAATACTATTTTTGCCTTGTCTAGAGAAACGACGGCTAATAATTACTACTGCATCATCTTCAATTGTAATGCCTTGCTCATCGATTATTTTATAAATAGAAGTTAATTTAGAAATATCAAATACTGCCTCAACTCTAAAAAAATCGCAGCCTGTTCGAATCGAATCAACAGAAGCTCGATTTCCTAAAATGATACTTAAAGCATCTATTAGGATCGATTTTCCTGCGCCTGTTTCTCCAGTTAGTATATTTAACCCTTCATCAAATTCCACCACGGCTTGTTCAATTAATGCAAAATTAGTAACAGTCAATGATTTTAACACATTAATTCGCTCCTAACACTACTGTGATAATGTCTGCAATTTTGCAATTACCTTAGGTACAGCATCAGTCGGTTTAACAACAACCAAAATATTATCATCACCGGCTACTGTACCAATAATATCGGGCCATTTTGTATTATCAATGGCCGCAGCGACTGCTTGAGCAGTTCCAGGCAAGGTTTTTATAACAATAATATTTTCACTATAGTCGATATCAACAACAGAGTCCTGGAAAATACGTTCCATACGAGGTTGCAAAAATGCAGCATTTTGTTCTACAGGAAAAGCATAGCGATAACGTCCATCACCTGCAGGCACCTTAATAAGCATTAATTCCTTAATATCCCTCGATACCGTAGCCTGAGTGACTTCAATTTCTTGTTTACGTAATGCGACGGCTAATTCTTCTTGGGTTTCAATCACATTATCTTCAATAATTTCTTTAATCTTACTGTGGCGCCGTATTTTCATATGATTCCCCCCTCATTTTTTCAACTATATATAATATTGGTGGGTTATTACTATGATTTATCATTGACCAACAGCCAACCGTAAAGATATTTGAAGGCAATGATGTAAGTAATTCTTGTACTGCTTTGTTTTCCAGATATCCTTCCTGATGACCAGAGTAAGCTATGATAGAAATTACCCCTCCTGTAGAGAGTAAGCCTAGTATTTTTTGTAAAGCCGCTATTGTAGATTGACATTGAGTTGTAATCTTGTGCTGAGCGTTAGGTAAATACCCCAGATTAAACATAGCTACATCAATTCTTCTATTAAAATACTGATCTATATTTGCATGACTGTCTATTATCAATTTTACTTTATCATCTAAACTATATTTCGACAATAATTCTTTTGTTTTTATAATTGCTGCTTGTTGAACATCAAAACTCCAAACCATCGCATCTATAGGTGAATTTTGTGCTAGGAATAAAGAGTCTTTTCCATTACCAGCTGTAGTATCTACTAAAAATTTGGCCCTATTTACTTTATCACTTAATAACCGTTGTGCCAATTTTATAGCATTAAAGGTTTGCATTTTTCTCACTCCGCCACAATTTTATCCGTAAGGTCTCATAATAACTTCTGTTATTCAAACGTATAAATTGAGCACTAAAAGGAGATTGCTTTATTAGTACTGTATCATTTGCAATTAAACTATATACTGTTTGCCCATCAATAGTTAGAACGACATCTTCTTGGTTTCCTGTCATCTCAACTTTAATTTCCTCTTTTTCAGAAACAACTAATGGTCTAACATGCAATGTATGAGAACAAATAGGTGTTAACACCATAACTTTTAATAATGGATTAATGATTGGACCGCCAGCGGATAAAGAATATCCTGTAGAGCCAGTAGCTGTAGCAATAATTAAGCCATCAGCAGCATAATTTGCGGTTAGTACATTATCTAGAGATACATTAAACTTAATCATGCGTGAGACACCACTTTTACTTATAACAACATCATTAAGAGCAGATGATACATGAATGAGTCTATTTTGGCGAAGAATCATTGCATCTAACATTAAGTGCTCTTCAATTTGATACTTTCTATCAATAAGCTTATCTAATGATGCATTCAAATCAGGAAGTTCTATCTCTGTTAAGAATCCAAGCCTGCCCATATTAACTCCACAAAGAGGTATACCCATAGCAGAGATTTCTCTTGCGGTGTTTAATAACGTCCCATCTCCACCTATCGTTAAGCCTACAGTTATTTTTTTTATCATGTCTTGCTGGCTACAGCCTAATTCTGGATAGCCAATTTTCTCCGCAACATCTTTAAGTAATACTATCTGCACATTGCGTTTTTGAAAATGCTGTATCACTTGGATTAGTACGGTGACAACACTTTGTTTATTAATATTAGGAAATAGACCTACTGTCAACACAAGCAATCCCCCATTAATTAAGTACACCATAGGCAGGTGATATAAAATCGCCTGCCCTAATGTATCTTTATTAGAATTCACCTATAAATGGTCAATTCCTCTGTTACATTTTTTATTTTTATACTGCATTAGCATGAGCTTCTTTTACAATTTCTTCAATCGTCTCAATTGTAACGTTTATATCTGCTGGAAAATTTGCTAGGTAAACAAGGTATTCGATGTTTCCTTCAGGTCCTTTTACAGGAGAATAGGTAAGACCAAGAGGCGTAAAACCAACAGTACATGCATGCTCAATAATATTAAAAATAACTTCCTTATGCACTAAGGGGTCTTTTACGACTCCTTTCTTGCCGACTTTTTCACGTCCAGCTTCAAACTGTGGTTTAATCAAAGCTACAACAGCTCCATCTGAAGACAACAACGTTTTAATAACCGGCAACACTTTATTTAATGATATAAACGCTACATCAATTGAAACAAAGTCTAAGGTTTCTCCTAACTGTTCTAAGGTCACATTCCGAATATTAGTACGCTCCATATTAATGACTCGACTATCCGTTCGAAGTGACCATGCTAATTGTCCATAACCAACATCAACAGCATATACCTTCTGAATACCATTCTTCAAGGCACAGTCTGTAAATCCGCCCGTAGAAGCACCAATATCAGCCATAATCTTGTCTTTAAGATTTATATTGAAATACTCCAAAGCTTTAGCAAGCTTCAAACCACCTCGGCTAACATAGCCAATATTATCTCCTGTGATCAGTATCTTACTTTCAACGGGTACTAAAGTGCCTGCTTTATCTATCTTTTGCCCAGCAACAAAAACTAAACCTGCCATGATACAGGATTTAGCTCTTTCCCGACTGGAAACTAGGCCTTTATGTAGTAGTAAAACATCTAATCGTTCTTTATTGATTTTACCCATTAGCATCACACCTTAATTTTTTGGACATATGATTTTGCAGTAGAAGCAATGCCGGCTGCATCTAATCCATATTTTGCTAAAATTTGTTTGCGTGCACCTTGTTCAATAAATTGATCTGGGAATCCTAACCGTAGAACATTTACATCATCAATGTTTTGATCATGTATGTATTCCAATACACTAGAGCCAAAACCACCAGCTAAAACATTTTCTTCAACTGTAATGATGATTCCAAAATTTTTACACACCTTTCTTATCATCTGTTCATCTAGCGGCTTAATAAATCTAGCATTTATAACACTTGCTAATATACCTTCTGAAGCTAAAATTTCTCTTGCTTCTATACAGGTTCCAACCATGGAACCAACCGCTAAAAAAGCTACATTTGTGCCAGTTTTCACTTCATCTGCAACGCCAATCGTAAGTTGTTGCAATGATTGATCGATGGGCACGCCTAATCCACTTCCCCTAGGATAACGAATCGCTACGGGTCCATTCGTATTAAGTGCGGTGAATACCATATGCCGTAACTCATTTTCATCTTTAGGTGCCATAATGGTTAGATTAGGAATATGCCGTAGATAGCTGTAATCAAATAATCCATGATGTGTCGGCCCATCCTCACCTACGATTCCAGCACGATCCAAAGCAAATAATACAGGAAGCTTCTGCAAGCAAATATCATGTAAGATTTGATCATATGCCCTTTGAGCAAAGGTAGAATACAAGGCTACAACTGGTCTCATTCCTTTGGTAGCCATACCCGCTGCCATAGTAACAGCATTTTGTTCCGCAATACCTACATCAAAGAAACGTTTGGGAAACTCAGCTGCAAATTTTTTAAGGCCTGTTCCTTCTGGCATTGCAGCTGTTATTGCAACAATCCGCTTATCCTGTTTGGCTAAATGAAGTAGTGTTTCGCCGAAAATAGCAGTATAGGTTGGTGTATTCCCATTTTTTATAACTTCGCCAGACTCAATGCAATAGGGACCAACACCATGAAATTTATCAGGATTACATTCGGCAGGTTTATATCCCTTTCCTTTGCAAGTAAGAACATGAATGAGTATTGGTCCCTGCATTTTTTTAGCTTTTTCTAGTACTTCACTTAATAGTTCAAAATTATGTCCATCAATGGGGCCGATATAATTAAATCCCAATTCTTCAAAAAGAACACCAGGGACTAATAGATAGCGTAAACTATCTTTAACACGTTCTACTGTTTTGGCAACACTTTCACCAATTGCAGGAATGCGGCGCAATAAGAATTCGATGTCCTGCTTTATTTTTGTATATTTAGGTTCTGTTCGCATTTTGGACAAATATTCTGACATAGCGCCCACATTTTTAGCAATTGACATTTCATTATCATTAAGAATAACAATCATATTAGTACCCGTGTGACCAGCATGGTTTAATGCCTCATATGCCTGTCCTCCAGTTAGCGAGCCATCACCGATAACGGCCAGTATATGTTCTTTATCACCTGCAATATCTCTGGCAAGCGCCATTCCCAAAGCAGCAGATATAGAAGTACTTGAATGTCCTGTGCCAAAGAAATCATGTACACTCTCACTAATTTTCGGAAAGCCACTAATGCCGCCAAATTGGCGTAAAGTCGCGAATCCATCGCGTCTGCCTGTTAATATCTTATGTATATAGGACTGATGCCCAACATCCCAGACGATCTTATCAATCGGACTATTAAATACTTTATGTATCGCAAGAGTTAGTTCTACGACACCTAAATTTGGCGCTAAATGTCCTCCTGTTTTTGAAACAGAACATATTAAAAAATGGCGTATTTCCTCTGCCAGCAACTTGATCTGTTCATGTGATAATTTTTTTAAATCTTGGGGCTTGTCAATGGCCTCAAGTAATGTCTTCAAATGTAACAACCCCCGTTCCCCGTAATCCACAATCTATGAATTTTCAATAATATTTTTCTTACTATTGCAGTAATTAACCTACAAAATTCTTAAAACCGTAGGCTATTGAAATTCCCAGTATAGCACCTGCTAATACTTCTAGTGGAGTGTGTCCTAATAATTCTTTTAATCGAATATCACGAATCGTATGCTCTGCTCGGAGTTCACGTACTAATTTATTTATCACTTTGGCTTGTTTTCCTGCAGCTCTACGTACTCCAGCAGCATCATACATTACAATACTTGCTAATACAATGGTTACCGCAAATAAGGAAGAGGTAAAACCATCATGAAGTCCTACAGCCCAGGCCAAACTCATAACCAATGCTGTGTGAGAGCTAGGCATTCCGCCAGCTCCAACTAAACGCTCAAAATTTAAGGCACCATGTTTCCAATAAGAAGTCAAAGTCTTGAGTATCTGAGCACAAAACCAAGCAGACAAAGCGGTGGCCAATATAATATTTTGTCCAAGGATAACAACGAAATCTGCCACAACAAACACCTCAATTATCGCGTGTTAATAAAGCCCTTACCAACTCTCTTAGAATATCTGCTTCTTGGCCGAACTGTTTTAATGCTTGTAGAGCATTGGTTACAGCTTGATCTGCCATATCTTGAGCCTCACCTAAAGAATATAAGGTAACATAGGTTGCTTTATGATTTTTAACGTCACTTCCAACAGGTTTACCAATTTTCTCTTGCGTTCCTGTCACATCCAAAATATCATCTGTAATCTGAAAAGCCAGACCATACTGCTTAGCATATTCTGTTAATGAAGCAACCTGCCACTCTTCTCCACCGGCTAGTTGCGCTCCGGCTCTTACAGCCGCTTTAAATAAAGCTCCCGTTTTCGCTTGGTGCATATAACTGAGAGTATCAATGTCAATTTTTTCTCCCTCGGAAGATAAATCGATTACTTGTCCTCCAATCATCCCCAAAGCACCAGCTGCATTACTAATTTCTCCAACTACTTTTATTAACACATCTGCTTGAACTCCAGGTTGAGCAAGCATAACCGTAAAGGCTGCAGTTAATAATCCATCACCAGCTAAAATTGCCATGCCCTCACCAAAAACTTTATGACTGGTCAATTTTCCCCGCCGATAATCATCATCATCCATTGCTGGTAAATCATCATGAATTAAAGAATAAGTATGAATCATCTCTAAGCCACAAGCTACATTTAGATAATCACTACCTTTTCCACCTATGGAATCAGCAGCAGCCATAAGGAGAATGGGACGCAATCGTTTGCCACCAGCAAATAAACTGTAGCGCATCGCTTCAAAAATCTTTGGTGGATATACATTTTCACTAGGAACAAATGCAGCCAATGCATGATCAACAATCTTACCTTTTTCTTGACAATATTGTTTTAACATGAACCGTCCTCCTGTAATTGTAGAGGCCTTTCTATTATTTTCCCCTTTTCTTCTGATAAAATTTTATCAATTTGCTGTTCCGCAAAATTTAATTTCTGCAAACAATTTTTTGATAAGTCTATACCTTCAGCAAAATGTTCTAAAGACTCATTTAAAGGCAGTTCACCTTTTTCTAATTGCTTAACAATAGCTTCTAGCTTTTCTAAAGCTTGTTCAAAGCTAATTTCATGCTGGTCTTCCTTTTTCTTAGCTCTTACCATGATGCTCCTCCTGTATATGAATTATCTCAGCGTCTACCCTTCCTCGATTTAACACAATCTCAATCTTTTGGCCGGGTTGCAATGCAGCAGTGTCTTTAACCACCTGACCATCTAAAGTATGTACAATACTATAACCTCTCGCTAATACAGCCAGAGGATTAAGCATCGCTAATTTTTCTGCAGTAATTGTAAACGTATGTTTTTTATCTCGAACAATTACCTTTATTGCCTGCTCTAAGCGTTGCATACAATTGTCTAAGGCTTGCTGCCGATCTGCTAACACTTCATAAGGATAGGTAAAGACTCTATTCAGAGTAGATTGTTCAAGTCGTCTGAAATGATGTTGTAATACATTACGTATATTACTTTCTAACATATTATGCAAGGTTGATACATATTTATACAATTCTCTAACATCTGGTACAACAAATTCTGCTGCCTGGGATGGAGTAGCTGCTCTGCGGTCAGCAGCAAAATCTGCCAAAGTATAATCCGTTTGATGACCTACGGCTGATACAATAGGAATCTTTGATGCAACAATGGCCCGTACCACTCTTTCATCATTAAATGCCCATAATTCTTCAATAGAGCCACCACCACGCCCGACAATAATAACGTCTACGTTATTCAACTCATTAAAGACTTCAATTCCATGTACAATCTGCATAGGCGCCTCTGGTCCTTGTACCTGCACAGGATATAGTTTCAATAAAATTCCTGGATGCCGCCGCTTTGCTACGATCATAATATCTTTTATTACTGCGCCTGTAGCTGAGGTAAGAATGCCTACAACTTTAGGCAAAACAGGCAAGTCCTTTTTTAGCGTATCAGCAAATAAGCCTTCATTTTCTAGTTTTTCTTTAAGCTGAGCAAAAGCTAAGCTTAACTCTCCAATGCCGTCAGGTACTAATTGATTCGCATATAACTGATATTGCCCATCTCGCTCAAATACTGTTATTTGTCCCCCAACAATTATTTTCATACCATCTTTAGGTTCGAATTTTAAAAATTGGGCACGACTTTTAAACATTACGGCTTTAATTGTGGCATTGCTATCTTTTAACGTAAAATAGCAATGACCAGAGTAATGTTTCTTAAAGTTTGATATTTCTCCACGTATGAATACAGAACTAACTTTAGAATCATATTCAAAAAGTTGTTTTATGTATTTTGTAATTTCACTTACACTAAAGATATTCATAAATCACCTTTGCTCGAAAATGTAATTTATTGCTTAAAATATTTTGATGAAAAATAGGAACACTGCATAAATTAAGTCTTCTTTATCATATAACAAGAGTACAAAAAAAACCAGACAAAAGTCTGGGTAGTCTCCTTCAATATCGGCGCTGATCGATATATGGACGTGCTATATATCCACTAGCTGCACCTAATATAAACCAGAAAAAGCTCCCTGGAGGAATGAGATAGCCTATCGTTGCACCAATTGTTGCTCCTAATAATATATACCCCATGATAAGAGCCTCCCTTCACATATGATTTTTTTATGTATCATATGCAAAGGAATATATAATGGTACCATTAAACCAATATCAGTAATTGTCTACAAAAAACCAATATCTTAAGGGCAAGTAAAACTATAGATAAGGCACTTTTGTTACTTTTTCTTCACTAAAGACCCTAAAATGCCATTAACAAAACGGCTGGATTCCTCTGTGCCAAACAATTTGGCTAATTCAACAGCTTCATTAATAACTACATTAGGCGGTAGTGCCTCATTTCCAAAACGCATTTCGTAAATGGCTATTCTAGCAATATTTCGATCAATTCCAGGCATGCGATCGATTTTCCATTCATTTGATATTTCACCAATAAGAGTATCAATTTCTGTTATATGTGCTTGAGTACCACTAACGAGATTTTCTGCATATTCTTTGGTGTTTTCAGCTATATTACTATATTCACTTAGTACGATTTCTAATGCTTCATCTTTACCCTTACTATTATAATCTAATTGAAATAAAGTCTGAAGTGCCATTTCCCGGGCTTTTCTACGACTCATAAATTACCTCTTTTCTATTGCTTCACTCTAAAGTATTCCTATCATTTTTAAATTATGTGATTCGTCTGTTCTATTTGTACACTCTATTGTCGATGATATCCAGGAGGTAATAACCTTCCTAATATATCCATAATATCCTCTTTCTCATCAATCCGCTTACCGACAATATAACCAGCCATCATACATATCATTACAAACATAGTATTGAAAAAACCAAATACAAGAATAAATACACCAACCAATAGTCCTATAGACATTCCTGTAATCTTACCGCTATGATGCTGCCATATTTCTGCTAGTAATTCGGTTTTCATATTCCTGCTCCTTTCTTTTACTAGAACATGGTTATATTGTATTATTCTACACGCTGTTTACTCTTAAAATCATTAGATATATTCTCAACTATTATTTGGACATCAACTAGTTGAACTCCAACTGTATTCTTTATATATTCATGTACTTTCTTTTGCAATTCTTCTGAAACATTTGGTACATTATTTTCTGGACTGATTACAGCTTTTAAGACAACCTTTAATCCTTGTCCATCATGGTTAACGCGAACTTTCACTCCACGTACACCACGCGTGTGTCTCGCAGTTTTTTCGACTAAATTTTTTATGGCCTCAAGAGATATATGTACATCACCCATATCTGTATGATGTACAATCGTATCTTTTACACGGCGAGTACGAATTCCTGCCAATAATAATCGAAGACTCACCAAGAAAAACACCATCCCCAGCAAACCGGCTTCCCATCGGCCGTTAATATGTAAAATGCCTGTCCAAACCCATTCCAAAGAAATAAGGCGTACAGATAGCAACACTACGCCCAATGATAAAAGTGCCAACAACAATGTGTAAATAGATAAGATGATACGATCAAAAATTCCCATACCCTACTCCTTTCTAGGCGGCTGCTACAGCATATCTTTTAACGCACACGAAGATCTTCTTCTTTACCGTCTTGACCAAATCCAACACCTTGAACATGAACGTTTACTTCTACAACATCTAATCCTGTCATAGATTCAATACCGCGTTTTACATTTTCCTGCACTCTTAATGCTATATCAGGTATACGTACACCATATTCTACAATTATGTATAAATCCACTGCGGCTTCACGCTCGCCAACCTCTACTTTAACACCTTTTGCTAAGTTTTTTTTACCAAGCATTTCTGCAATGCCGCCTACTAAACCAGCGCTCATTCCAGCTACACCAGAAACTTCAGTAGCTGCCATGCCAGCAATAATACCTACAACTTCATCAGCAATTCGAATTGACCCAACATCGTTGTTTTCAAACTTTTCATTGCCATCTCGTTTATCCACTAACAACCCCCCATTCCAAAAAATTATAATACCATATGACAGGTAATAACTTTTCTATAACTATATTATTATAACAAATATTTTCCTTCTTTACAATTTAGGACAAAATAAATTTCAAACTTATGTTAAGGTTTAGCACTAATTGATATATTTTCGGCTTTTACACCTGATATCCTTGTAATGACATCCGCTATTTGAATAACTTCTTCATGAGAAAGTGAAGTGGTTTTTATAACTGCGCTTACTGAATTTTCTCTTACGAATACTAAAGCATCTGTAAAGCCACGGGATTTGATTAGACTCTCCATTTCCGCTTCCTTTTGTTTTTCTGCAATCATTTTCAAGACAGTATCTTGTGCTTGGTTTCTGCTATCATCCGTTTTGGCATTTTTAATACTTTCTCGTAATAAATCCGAGCGTTCACTACGAATTTTATCTCTTTCTAATCGATATTCGATAAAAAAATCAGGGCTGCTAGCTGGTATAAGAGGATCCGCAACGCTCATAGTCGCAACTTGCATAGCATTAGAATGATTAACCTTTGCTTGCAGCATTGATTCAATATTGGCTATTACCATCATTATAACTATACTAACCATTAATACAGCAGCAAATACAACATATCTATTTTTTTTGTGGAAGGTAAATATTTTCATAATATGTTCCTCACTTTTTTTGAGCTAATACGGTAATTTTGTAAGAAGGAATACCGAGGCCTGCTTCAACTGCCTTTGTTAAAATAGCCTTTATATTAGAATCATATGCACCATCAGCAATAACCAGCACTCCTTTTATCATTGGCTTAATTTCTCTAACAAGAACTGGACGGTCCATATTGTTTTCTTTACTGACTAGAATTTGTGTACTTTCTTTTGTTTCAGTCGTACTGCGCACTCCTCCTGCAGTATCTTTTTCTTGAATGATTTTGCTTTCCTTGGTTATATTTCTGGCATGTTCCTGAGTGGTACTATTTTCCCAAGTTATATTAACAACAACGGTTCCAGCACCCTTTACTTGAGACAACGTATGTGTTAGCTTTCCCTCTACAGCTTCTTCATAACTAAGATTAGCTGCTGCAGGGACTTTTAAAGGTTCATTGCTAACCTTTGGACTAGGATTTACGTTTTGACGATCAATCACTCCTCCCATCACCAATAAGATCACTCCTAGAAGCCCTAGCCAAATTAAACGTGTGTTTATAACCCCATCTTTTAATAATTGTTTAGGCCATATTTTTTTAGTATAAGTGAGAAAGCTTTCCATACTACTCATGGTCAACACTCCTTTATGAATACAACATTTTTATTTCTACCTTTTCTTTTGGAATCTGATATAGTTCCATGATCATGTCTGTAATTCTTTGCTTTAAATCTGTATGTTTTTCTTCTGTTTTATTAAATTCCTTATCAATCTTAACCTTTGCTATACTTACTATTTTTTCACTTTTAGTAGATATGCCAGGCTTAACATATACGATAATATGGTTAACCCCCATTGCTAACGTACTCGCATTGTCCTTCTTAATCTCTACCACTACATTAGCATCAGCCACGCCATCCATCGCCATAACTAAAATTCTAATTTGTTGACTTAATTCTTTCTTATATAGTTCAAGTGATAAAGCGTTGCGTTCATTAGTAACATGGTTTACTTCATTTGTTATGACATTCAAGTCTCCAGAAGTTGCAGCAAAAGTAGGGATTTGATCTTTGGAGGTCAAGTGCTGCACTGCACCAATAATTGGATTCAATATTGCCAACATTATAAATAATCCCATAATTACTCTTACAAAGCGTTGCATACTACTGCTTGGTAACAGTAATTCGAGAAAAGAAGCAAATAATACAACAAAAATAATATTTTTAATCCAATCCGTTAACATTGTAAGCAATAAAACACACCTACCTTAGCATCATAGCTGCACTACCTGCAGCAATAATCATAGTAATTGCTAAAAAGAACATTAGCGCAACTGTTAATACTGCACCAAAAACCAGTAACAAATTATTTCCCATTGCATCAAGACATTTTGCCATTTTTTCATCGCCTAAAGGTTGTACTAGTGCACCAGAAATTTTTATAACTAAGATTAAAGATAATAATTTAATAATAGGAAAGACACAAATCATAAATACTACGATAACGCCAAAAATTCCAACAGCATTTTTTAATAATAAAGAGGCCCCCATAACGAGTTCCACAGTATCAGCAAACATCTTTCCCACAACTGGAATAAAGGTTGCCGTTGCAAACTTGGCTGTCCGAAGAGCAAGACCATCAGCAATGCTGCCTGCTGCACCTTGAATGGTAATAATACCAATAAAAATTACCATAGAAAAACCAAGAACAATCATACTTAACTGCTTTAAAACGCCGGATAGATTACTTAGACGATATGTATCTGATAAATAATTTAGGCATTCAAGAGCAGCTGTTAGAAATAACAGTGGTAATACGATGTCTTTTACAATCACACTCATGCTACTTATGACAAATAACATTAACGGTGTAAATAAACTCGCAGAAGTTAAAGCTCCTACGCCTGCCAATAGGGAAATTAGGAGAGGTAATAAGGATTCCATAAATCCAACCATATATTCTACTGTTTGGCTAGCTAATTTTAAAGCATTATAAAATGCAGTAAGTGCAATCGATGACATAAAAATAAAGCAAACACTATACGATAATATAGATATACTTGATTGTTCGAATGAATTTTGTAAATTTTTTAACATGGCACACAATACAGCCAAAAATAATAGTTTTCCCATCAAATGAGTATTCAACGTAACTTCACGAAAGAAATTATGAACCAATGCTTGCCACATGCTTTGCCAACTGACATGTATGCCATTTGTAGCTATTGTGTGAATAGTCTCACTTGTTAATAACGGTATATCGCCATTGAGTTCTTGATTCACTTTGCTAATAAATTGATTCACATGATCAGTGGATATGGTTTCTAGTAATTGTTGCTCAATTTCAGAACTACTTAGTGGAACAGCCATAACAGTTATGGTATTGACCAGCAACAAGATTATAATTAATACGCAGATTTTCATTTATATACCACCTTATGGAATCAATCTCACAATAGTATCCATTACTAAAGCAATAATCGGAATGGCCATTACCATCACCATTACTTTACCAGCAAATTCAATCTTACCTGCTATGGCTCCTTCGCCCGCATCTCGACAAACCTGAGCACCAAATTCTGTAATATAGGCAATGCCAATAATCTTTAAAATAGTATTTAAATACATTTGACTAATATTAGCCTTTTCCGCCATATCACGAAATAAATTTAACACAACTGTTATTTTAGTAAGTATTAGCAGAAAAATAATACTTGCTAAGGTTAAACTTAACTGCACAGCAATTTCAGGCTTTTCTCGCTTAATGATTAAGATAAGTAGGGTTACAATAAACCCCAACCCAACTATTTGAATAATTTCCACACCCTGCACCCCTTAAAATAGCTTAAAAACATCCTGTACAGTGTTGAATAACTTGCCCAATAATTGTACAACCCAAAGCAATACTACAGTAAATCCAGCCAAAGTACATAAATGTGCCATATCTTCTTTACCTGCCTGCTTTAGTGCTGTATGAAAAACAGAAACCAGAATTCCAACACCAGCAATTTTAAATAATATATCCAGGCCCATTTTCCTCCCCCTTCACACTCACGATATATGTAATTTGCAGATCTTTTTAATGGAAATATTTATATCAAACCAGAATAATTACAATCGCTAATCCTCCACATATGCCCAAATATCTATACATCTTTGTATTGAGATCCCGTAATCGTGTTGCCTCATTTTCAAATCGTTCTAATTGCTCAATGACTAAAGACAGATATTTTTCTTGTTCCTTACAGTTCATAACGCCTAGATTTCCCCCTAAAACATAGAGTACTTCAATTTCTGGTCTTTTTAAAATCAGACTTCCTTCCATCTCGCTTAACACTTTTTTAATAATTTCTTGAGGTGTAAGGGAAGCATTCTTTTCTAATGAATTAGCAACCTGTTGAAAAAATTCAGCTACTGGTCCGTATATACCATTCGTAGAATTTGCGATAGCTTCATGTAAAGGTAAACAGGAATAAATTATATGGGATCTCAATGATCCAACACAAGTTATGATTTGTCTGAGCTGACGAGGCCTTTCTTGACAACGAGATGCCATATTAAATCCAATATATGAACTTACCAGCAAAACTAAAAGGCTACCTATCAATTTCAACATTTTTTTGCTCCTTCCCATAAGATTTTATTATTGCTACTATCTATAATTTTCTTAATTGTACCAACGCGAGGGTCATCACTTAGCAGAATATATCGATGAAAATACTTATTTTCTAGCAGCTCTCCGACGTAGGGCCTATGTAATAATTCGCTAAGGTCTTTACCATGAACTGTTGTTACTACACTTACACCAGCATTCAAAGCTTCACGTACAGCATGTATGTCCTCGGCTCTTCCTAATTCATCAGTAGCTACAACCGCAGGTGACATGGAACGAATTAACATAAGCATGCCCATTGCTTTGGGACAATTGTCAAGTACATCTGTTCTGATGCCCAAATCAACTGTACTAATACCACTTTTGCAGGCTGCTATCTCTGAGCGCTCGTCAACAACCCCCACCGGTAAACCTTTATATATATTAGATCCCATACTAATTTGCCGAATTAAATCTCGCAAAATAGTTGTTTTGCCGCAACGAGGCGGCGAAATAATTAAAGTATTTAAAACCTGTCCTTCTTTTGTAATAATATAGGGTATAATTTGATCAGCACAGCCTTTTACTTCTCTTGCTAAACGAATATTAAGACCATTGATACTTTTTAGTGTTTTGACCTCCCCAGCATCGATAATTGCTTGTCCTGTCAATCCGATTCTATGTCCTCCATCAATTGTTAAGAAGCCCATTTTTAGTTGATGCTCAAAAGCATATAATGAATTTTTACTCATAAGCTGCAATGTTCTTTGAATATCATCTTGATTACATAAGTATGCTTCATTATAATTCACAACAACTTCTCCCATGGGATTTACCGTAATATCCTGATTTCCTAAAACAAGTAATAAGGGTTGATTAATTCGTAGACGGATTTCCGTCAAATTCCTCAGGTGCTCTAGAGATACGGCACTAATCATGGAAATTAACTGTTCAGGTAAAACTGGATAAATTGATTGTTCTAATATCTTTTTGATCAAAATATTTTTATTATCAGTCATATCTGCTACTTCCTTTCTTTACATAGATATGGTGCAAAAAGAAAATTATACCAACAATAAAAAAAACTCGAATATCGAGATTTTTTTATTGTTGGTATAATTAAAAAGTAAGAAGCAAGAAGGTTTGTCCTTCTTGCTACATCGCAGAAAACTATGTGTACGTTTTAATATCAAATTCCTGGATGAATGCCATATCTAAAATCAGAATTAACTTGTCTATTACCATTATCACTGACTTCAATTTCTAAAGTGCTATCATATACGATGTCACCGCAATGAGGACATGAAACTTCCAGATCATCATCAGATTCTAATAAGTTAGATTCAAAGCTAACTGTTTCATGGCAGGAGGGACATTGAACTTCCACTAATTCTTCGTTATCAATGTCTTCATAAACTTCATCTTCTAAATCTGTTAAATCATCATCCATACTTTCTACATATGTTTCTAAATCCTCTTGTACCATTTGAATATTATTAAATTCTTCTGCCATATCATCAAGGACATCTATAATATTTATTAACAACTTCCCTTCAGCTGAACGCTCATTGACATTAAGCCCTTGTGTTAATCCTTGTAAATAAGCTACTCGTTCTTTAATATTTCCCATAGACATAAAGCCCCCTCTAAAGTATAGTTATTTGATATTGTCATTATACCCATTTTTTAAATAGTTCATTCTTGCTGTTTTAAACTATCATATTGCTTCTTTAAAATTATTTTTATACAAATAATTACTCTCTTAAATTAAAAAAGAAACTGTATTCTTTGATATGCTACCCCTATATAGGACACTGAAATATAAAAGTCCTATATGGGGGTATTTCTATGTCTAGAAAAAGTAAGATTGATCCAGTAGAAAAAGTAAAAATTGTTGAACGATACCTGAATGGCAAAATTGGCATTAGACAAGCGGGAAGAATTGCAAACGTAGCCTACCAAAGTGTGCAGAGATGGGTGCGAATATATAAAGCAGAAGGTCCTATCGGATTGCTTAATCAAACCAAGAACCGAAGTTATTCAAAAACGTTAAAGATGAATGCGGTTAATGACTATCTGAGTGGAAAAGGATCACTTGGTGACATTTGTCAAAAGTACGATATTCGTTCTAACAAGCAACTTTGTGATTGGATAAAGGTGTATAATTCTGGTGGAATACTTAAAGAATCCACTGGAGGTACATACATGACAAAAGCAAGAACAACAACTCCTGAAGAACGATTACAGGTAGTCAAGGATTGTTTAATGAATGATAAAAACTATGGAGCAATGGCAAGCAAATACAATTGTTCTTATCAACAGATTCGAAACTGGGTCAAAAAGTATGAAGATATGGGAAGGGCTGGACTTGAAGACAGACGTGGTCACCGTGTTGGTTCGCAGCCAAGTCGTAGTCCAGAAGAAGAGCTACGGGATAAAATTGCAGAGTTGGAACGAATGAACACCGATCTACAAATGGAGAATGATCTGTTAAAAAAAGTCAGGGAACTGGAGAGGAGGGATCACTATCTTTAGTACAGTACCTTACAGCCTATATAGCTATCAAGGAATTATCTTCAACCAAAGGCTATCCAACAAAAAAATTATGTAAATATCTTAAAATCACGCGCTCTGCTTATTATCGTTGGCTCAATCATCCAAAGAGTGATAGTGAAATTAAGAATGAACGTATTTCGGAAGAAATATATACTATCCATAAACAACATCCAGATATGGGATACCGCCGTATTCGTGATGAGCTGGATGTAAATTACAAAATTGTTGTGAACGATAAACGCGTTCTTCGTATTTGCAGAAACAAAGGAATTCAATCCACCATTAAATGGAGACCAAAAAGTTGTACCAGATCTGCTCGAAATCCGGACCACATCGCAAAAAACTATTTACACCGTGAATTCCACGCTGATATGCCTAATGAAAAATGGCTTACGGATGTTTCTGAATTCAAGTATTATATCGGTATTGAAGTTCACAAGATATATCTGAGTGCCATCCTGGATTTATACGACCGCAGAATTGTAGCCTTTAAAATTAGTAATCATAACGATAATCCATTGGTTATGGATACTTTTGATGAAGCTGTTCGTTTGGAACCGGAGGCTCATCCGCTGTTCCACAGCGACCGTGGTTATCAATATACAAGTGCTCAATTCCATATGCGTTTAAAAGATCATCACATGAAGCAAAGTATGTCCCGAGTAGCCCATTGCATTGACAATGGACCAATGGAAGGATTTTGGGGAATTTTGAAACGAGAAATGTATTATGGTCATCGTTTCACTAATAGAGATAATCTAGTGGAGGCTATAACGGATTACATAGATTACTACAATAATCGACGTCTGCAACGCAAGTTAAATGTAATGACACCAATGGCATACCATAATCATTATAGATTGGCAGCATAAAAATATCGCCAACCGTTATCAGGCTGGCGATAGAAAAATTTATTATTTTTTATTGTCCTCTTGACGGGTAGCACACCACTTCACTTAAGTAAGAGTACAGTTTCTTTTTAATTCAATGAATAAACTATCCTAATGGCTCTCTCGCTTTATGCTCTTTCTAGATACTCTCCTGTACGAGTATCGACTCTCAAAACGTCACCAATATTAATAAATAAAGGCACACGTACTACACAGCCAGATTCCATTTTTGCAGGTTTCGTACCACCAGTAGCTGTATCTCCACGAATACCAGGATCCGTTTCAACAACTGTTAGCTCAACTGCAACAGGTAACTCAACACCAATTACCGTTCCTTGAAAAAACATGATGCTAATATTCATATTTTCTTTAAGATACTTTACTGCATCACCTAACTGCTCAGATGTTAATTCACTCTGTTCATAATTTTCATTATCCATAAAATTATAATTTCCATCGCTCTCATACAAATATTGCATCTCACGACGGTCCACATGAGCCTTAGGAAATTTTTCTCCCGGATTAAAGGTACGCTCAACCACTGCACCAGTACGTACGTTTTTCATTTTCGTACGTACAAAGGCAGCACCTTTACCTGGTTTTACATGCTGAAAATCCACTATTTGCCAAACATTATTATCAATTTCAATTGTTGCTCCTGTACGAAAATCACTACTTGATATCATTTTACTACCTCCACAATCCCATTTAATAAAAGTAAAGAATTTTAATATAACTCTATTAACTGCTTACTACTAGCGGTCAATATTTGACACCCTTCATCACTAACTAAAACAGTGTCTTCAATGCGCACTCCGCCCCAATCAGGGAGGTATATTCCTGGTTCAACTGTTACTATCATATTTCTCAATAAAACAGTATGTATATTAGCAGGAGAAAGCCTCGGCTCCTCATGGATATTAAGACCTAGCCCATGTCCTAATCCATGTCCGAAGAATTCACCAAAACCAGCGTCTATAATAATATTTCTGGATACAGTATCAACATCTTTGCCAATTTTTCCAGGGGCAACAGCCTGCACTCCAGCTAATTGAGCAGCCAAAACAATTTTATAAATTTCTTTTTGTTTAGCTGTAGCTTTTCCCATACAAATAGTGCGAGTAATATCAGAATGGTAACCTTGATATACTGCACCAAAATCCATCGTTACAAAATCACCAAGTTCAATTATTTTTTCAGAAGCTCTCCCATGAGGTAGTGCCCCGCGCCTACCAGAGGCCATGATGGTATCAAAGGCTGGTTTTTCTGCTCCAAACTTTCGCATATAATACTCTAATTCTAAAGCTACTTCCTGTTCAGTCATACCCGGCTTGATAAATGATACAATTCTAGAAAAAGCATTATCAGCAATTTCCACGGCTTTTTTTATCGATGCAATTTCATTCTCATCCTTTACCATACGTAAAGCATCCAACTGGACAGGAACTAGATTTACAGAATGCAAGTTGTTAATTAGTTCTTGATGTCCATCATAGGTAACAAAGTCACTTTCAAAACCAATTTGAAAGACTCCTAGCTTGTTAATCATTTCTGTCAAAGTTTTACCGACTGTATGGTAACGTACAATTTCATATTGCGCAGCTTGCATAGTAGCTTGCTCAATATAACGAAAATCAGTTAATAAGAGATTAGAGTGATTAGAAATTAACAATATGCCTGCCGAACCGCTGAACCCACTGAAATAATGTCTATTCTCTGGCTTCTGAATCAGCATGCATTCTAATTTATGTTCGTTCATAAACTTACGAAGTTTAATTAATCTGTTTTCCATATTAACTCGCGCTGCTAGTTCGATCAGCAGCTGCCTCCAATGCCAAAAGATAACTATGTCTTGGCCATAAGCAAAAACGATTCGGTTCGTGAATAGCCAAAACATAAGGCCTTTTTACTCTCATCATATCACAGCCTTAGCATAAGAATTCATTATCTTTTATATTTTATCATAAATTTAATTTATTGCCTAGTTCTTTGTACGCCAATTAACGATATGCTACTATATCTCACAACTTGGTGATTTCTTTTATAATTTCATAAAACATGGGAGCAGCGATATCACTACCAGACATACCTTCTTCAACGAAAATAACTACCGCATATTGAGGATTTTTTACTGGAGCATAACCTGCAAACCAAGCATGGTTGATGCTTTGTCCATCTGCATTTTTTCTTCCAGTTTCGGCTGATCCAGTTTTACCCGCCGATCCAATTCCTTCAACATACGCCGCCTGACCTGTACCATAACGAGTGACAGCCATCATCATATCTTGAATTTGTGCGGCAGTTCTTGGAGATATAACTCGAATGCCTGGAGGCGTATCATATGCTTTTATAACTACACCATCAGCATTTGTCAGTTTACTAACGACATACGGTACCACTTTTATACCATCATTAGCAATGGTAGCTACCAAGGAGGCAATCTGTAGAGGCGTTGCCTCTAATTTGCCCTGGCCGATAGCTAAATTGGCAAGTTCACCTGAATAAAGATTATCAGATGGTGGTAAATAGCCTTCTGCCTCATCATTAAAATCTACACTCGTCTTATGACCAAAGCCAAATTTTTGTGCATAGGAAATTAAGGATTCTGCGCCTATTTTTAAGCCCACTTCAATAAAAACAGGATTACTAGAATAAGCTAATGCTTCTTTAAAAGTTATTTGACCACGCCCCCCCTTATCATAGTCCCATCCATTAAAGCGTAGATGATCAACTTCAATATATCCTGGATCAAAAAATACATCCCCTGGCTGTATACTCTCTTGTTCTAAAGCTGCAGCTGCTGTTACCAACTTAAATACAGATCCAGGCTGATAGGGGGATATAGCTCTATTTAGTAAAGGTGCGCTACTTTGATTTAAATACTCCTCAAGATGATTTGCATTGAAATTGGGTCTTGAAGCCATGGCCAATATTTCGCCTGTAGTAGGACGCAATACTACTACTGCTCCCTTGATACCATGCTTGTCTACTATATTTTCTACTGCTTTTTGGATTTGTTTATCTAAGGTTAACACTACATTACTTGGGTCGGAATGGCTTGATAATCGCAATCTCTTATAGCCAAGTCCTGGAATAATTTGTTGTCCGGCATCCACTAGCGCAACTGCATATTCTGGTTGATTGCCTTTTAATATATCATCGTACATGCCTTCAATGCCGCTAACTCCTTGATTATCTGCAAGATTAATATAGCCTTTAATATGTGCAGCCAAAGGAAGATATCCATATCTAACTTTTTCTGTTACTACCACAACTCCTGGAATTAGCGCCTTATTTATTTTTTCTCCCATGGCAGCATCAATTTTACTCTTTATTTTAAATGGTCGATGATTTTCTGTAATTTGCGAAAAAAGGTTCAGTTCTGAGATTCCCGTTAATTCGGATAATTGTTCGGCAACCATTGCTGCATTTAGAATTTGTCCAGGAAAAACAGCGATTTTATAATGCTGCGCCGTATTTGTTAATGGTAATCCATTTCGATCTACAATTTCTCCTCGCGCAACCTCAATAGGTACTTCCTGAATACGCATACTCAAACTCTGCGTTACTAAATTATCATTCTCAATAACCTGCAAATAAAATAAACGTATAATCAATAAACTACCAAATAGTACAAAGAAAATTAACAACTTATAAATGCGTAAAATTTGCAATGCCATACGATCACCTCAATGATAGTATGGCATTGCTTGGCAAAATTATTATTTTTTTATCACTAATCTAAACATAATCAAAATCAATCGGAAGATTTGCTAAAATATCCTGCACCTCTTTACATGTGTCAGGTGTAACACGAATACGCAATACCCCGATCGTATCCTTTACCGTCGTCACTACCCCAAAATATTCATAGCCTTCCATAATTCGATTTAGATAATTAATATGTTTTACATCTAGGCGAATCAAAATTTCCTCACGCATTTTTTGGTACCTCACGTCGTAACATAGCGTATTCTACTACCTCTTGGCGCATTCGCATCTTTAAAAGTTGTTGAGGGTGAGGTGCGGTACTAATACTATTATCTTCTATGTCGAACATTTCAGTAATTACCTGGCTAAAATTAGGTTTTCCCGGTTGCATAATTTCTATTTCCTGTCCGACTTTTATATTGTTACGTTGTTCAATAGTAGCCATTTTGGTTGTTGGATCATAGTTTTTGACTAAACCAATAAAATCAAAAGTTTGTTCATAAGAGGAAGTTCCGTAGATCTGATCTTCTTGAGTTGCTTTGTTGAAATAAAATCCACTGGTATAAGCACGATGAGAAATTTTCTGCAACTCTTCCAGCCATTCGGCTTTAACACTGTAATGATTCGGATCGTTTACATAAGCATCAATAGCCTCCCGATATACCTTAATGACAGTAGCTGCATAATGCACACTTTTCATACGTCCTTCTATCTTGAAACTATTTAAACTACTATTAATTAATTCTGGAATATGAGGGAGTAAGCATAAGTCTTTTGAGTTGAAGATATATGTCCCGCGTTCATCTTCCATAACAGGATAATATTCTCCTGGACGTTTTTCTTCCACTAAGCTAAATTTCCAACGACAGGGTTGGGCACATTGACCTCGATTTGCATCACGATCTGTAAAATAATTGCTCATCAAACAACGTCCCGAATAAGAAATACACATAGCTCCATGAACAAAGGCTTCTAGTTCAATAGTAACTTTATCACGAATTACAGTAATATCTGCTAATGACAGCTCCCTAGCTAATACTACTCGATTAGCCCCTAATTCCTGCCAAAACAGTACTGATGACCAATTGGTATTATTAGCTTGGGTGCTGATATGTATGGGCAGATTAGGTGCAACTTCTCGGATAATACGGTATACACCTAAATCTGCGACAATAACCGCATCGACGTGGCAATTAGACAAATATCGAATATAATCTGGCAATGTCGGTAAATCTTCATTATGGGGAAATATATTTACCGTTACATATGCTTTTTTTTGCAAACTATGAGCAAATTCAACTCCTTCTTTAAGTTCATCTTCCGTAAAGTTGTCACTAAAAGCTCGCAATCCAAAAGACTTTCCTGCCAAAAAAACTGCATCTGCACCATATAAAAGAGCCATCTTGAGTTTCTCAAGATTACCTGCTGGTGCTAAAAGTTCGGGTTTTTTCACTTTTTATTCGCTCCTTGATAATAAGAAATAGCTACGCCGTCACCCTCATAATGAATCGTAGTAGAAAATCTCAGATCTGTATTCACAAATTGTAAATATTCTTTTAAACGCTTAACAATTGTTTTATAGCGCCGAAGGGGAGGATCTTCACTCATGACCATCCCCCGAAACAATACATTATCTGCTATCACAACGGCACCACTAGAAAGTTTATCTATAATTTTGCATAAATAATCAAGATACTGTGCTTTAGCGGCGTCAATAAATACCATATCAAATGTACCCTCAAGCTGTAATAAAATAGTACTGGCGTCTCCATCTAAAAGTTGAATTTGTTCGCTCTTACCAGCTCTAGCGATATAATCATAGGCAAGATCAATGCGAGCAGCGTCTTGTTCAATTGTAATAATTTTACCATCTTCAGGCATATAATGAGCCATAAGCAAAGCTGAATAACCAATCGCAGTGCCTATTTCTAAAATTGATTTTGGTTTATTCTTTTTTACAACATCAATTAATCGGTTACTGCTTATTTTATTAATAATTGGCACATTATATTCAGCAGCATATTCTTCAATTTCTTTAAACAAGTCCAATATATCACCCCTATTATTTACGAACCTCTTCGATTGCTGCAAGGTGCTCCTCATATGTTGTGCTAAAATGATGTGCGCCCTGTTGATCAGCCACAAAATATACAAATTGCGTTTCTTTAGGATATAAAACAGCATTAATTGCTGCTATTCCAGGATTTGCGATAGGTCCGGGAGGTAAACCCATATGCTG
Organism: Pelosinus fermentans JBW45; assembly: GCF_000271665.2. Lineage (GTDB taxonomy): Bacteria > Bacillota > Negativicutes > DSM-13327 > DSM-13327 > Pelosinus > Pelosinus baikalensis. The sequence continues at coordinate 2,733,040 of NZ_CP010978.1, forward strand.
ATAGGTATTATAAGGTGATGGAATTTCAGTATCTTGTACTGAGAGCTCTGCTTTAGGATAACCTAAAATATATTGAATCGTAGCACAAGACTGCAACGGCATTCCTAAATTCAAACGATTGATAAATACTCCAGCAATAACTGGACGATCAGCTTCTATCTGAGCTTCTTTCTCCACTAAAGAGGCTAAAATAATAACATCCTTAATCGAAAAACCCATTTGATTTGCTCTTGATCGCATACTCTCGTTAAATTCTTTATCAAATTGAGATATCATCATACTCAGTAACTGTTCCTCAGTAGTTCCTTTAGTAATTTGATACGTATCCGGAAAAATATAACCTTCAGCCTTATATATTACATTAGGATTCTGATTTGCCATATAAGGAAATGGAGTAGCCTTTTGAGCTAGCTGCTGAAATTTTTCTGCACTACCTAATTGTTTTTCTTGTATTAGTTTAGCAATTTGTCCGACAGTATATCCCTCTGGTATGGTGATTTGTTGATATAACCTTTGCCCCTTTGCCAACATGGCAACAATTTGCTGTACAGTCATATCCTTCGTTAAAACATATTCACCAGCCTGTAGGGAATTTGCTAAGCCTTGAGTTTTTGCAATAACATGGAATACAAAAACACTTTTTATAGCACCTTGCTCTTGTAAAAGCTCTCCAATCTCATTGGCTGCCATTCCAGGTTTAACGGAAATAACAAATGTTTCTCCTGCAGGCGAAGTAACAGGTTGTGTTAACTTATATATGATACTTCCCAAACAAAGACAAATTAACACCAATACAATATGCCATTTAAACTGCCTCAACCTATACGTCATAGGATACCTCACCTCTGTTTGTATCTGTTTTATAAAGGGAATGGCTTTATCTGATAATGAAGCCGCTCTAAAAGTCTTCTTTATTATACACAAAAAGACAAAAAAAGACTAGGCTTCTGCCAAGTCTTAGACTTAGGCAAAAGCCTTAGCTTAAAAAAACTTCAATTATCATTATATCAACTGAAAAAAGATGAAGCCTATTCGGCTTCATCTTCTACCATTAGTTCTTCATAAGCTTTACGAACTTCTTCAAACTCTTCATCGGTAGGATCGACATATATTTCCTCGCCATTTTCATCAGTATCAATGCGCGCAATATATACATCAACTTCATCTTCAGAACAACCGCATCCAGCATTACATCCGCAATCTTCTTCCTCTTCGCCATCTTCAATGGGAATCAAAATAGCATACTGCTTGTCACCAACTGGAACAATCATTTCCTCACGATAATAATATTCATTACCCTCTTCATCAGTCATAACGACTACGAGCTCTTCATCCAATTCTTCGAGGTCATCTTTTTCAATATCAGCCATTCATTTCACCTCTTCCTTTTAATGTACATGTAATTTTATCTTAGAAAAGTTATCCTGTCAAGGAAGTTATTAACAAGACAAACTATCTAGATACCCTTGTAAAATAAATACTGCTGCCATCTTATCAATCACTTTTTTGCGCTTCGCACGACTTACGTCGGCAGCAATAAGTGCTTTTTGCGCTCCAACAGTAGATAAACGCTCATCCCATAAAACTACTTTCATTGTAGGGAACGTTTCAGCTACCAGATTAGCAAAGGTTTGCATTAATTCACCTCTAGGACCAATGGAACCATTCATATTTTTAGGTAAACCAATAAGGATTGTCCCAACTTCATACTCAGTAATAATTTCATTTAAACGACTAAGATCTCTTTCCAAAGAGGTACGACGAATCACCTCAATACCTTGTGCTGTTAATAATAACAAGTCACTTGCCGCCACACCAATCGTTTTATCACCAACATCAAGAGCTAGTATGCGCATTTATCCTCCCACTATACCTAAAACATATTATTTATCTTTGAGATATGCTCTTACCAACTCTTCTAGAAGTTCATCCCTTTCTAATTTGCGTATTAAACCACGGGCATTATTATAGCTTGTAATGTATGTAGGATCTCCAGATAATAGATACCCGACTAATTGATTAATTGGATTATATCCTTTAGTCTTTAACGACTGATATACAGCATTAATTACCATGGCTGCATTATTCTCTTCATTATCCACACGAAACATCATAGTATCTTCCGATATATTAGGCATTGAGCATCCTCCTCTCTTATATTATCTCCGCCTCTAACCATTATATTCTACCTTGACTAGTTATTTCCTCTAGAAAAATAAAAATACTTATATCCTTCAACTTATTAAACGATATACTATGTAATCATTTTTTACAAATAAAAAGTGTACTTAGAGTATAAAAATCCTTCTAAGTACACTTTCCTGTTATTTAACTTGATTTTTAATAACTTCTAGAACAAACTGCAATGCATCAGAAATTTTCTCTGGCTGCTTGCCACCTGCTTGTGCCATATCAGGGCGACCGCCGCCGCCGCCGCCAGTAATTTTAGAAACTTCTTTTACAATATTACCAGCATGAATACCTTTATTAATCGCTTCTTTCGTTGCCATCGCAACAAAATTAACTTTATCAGCATGAATAGATCCAAGGGTTACAACACCGCATTTTAAGCGATCACGCACCATATCAGCAATCGTACGCAAACCCTCTATATCATTAATACTTACCTGGCCGACAACAACTTGTACACCATTAACCTCTTGTACCTTGGACAATAAATCCATTACTTCACTATGTGCTAATTTACTAGTAAGAGCAGCTAATTCATTTTCTAATTCTTTAACACGGTTCATAACACTCTCTACTTTTACAACAAGTTCCTCAGGGCGTGATTTTAATTTTAACGCTGTGCTTAATAACACCTGATCTCGCCCATTAATATATTCCATAGCTCCACTACCTGTTACAGCTTCAATCCTTCGAATGCCGGAACCAATACCCGCTTCACTAACAATCTTAAACACGCATATTTCAGAGGTCTTCACAACATGACTGCCACCACATAATTCCTTACTAACGCTGCCAACAGAAACAACTCTAACTGTTTCACCATATTTTTCACCAAATAATGCTACCGCACCCATTTCTTTGGCTTTATCCTGCTTAGTTTCTACGATAGTAACAGAAATATTTTCTAAAATTGCATGATTTACTAATTTTTCTATTTCTAGGAGTTGTTCTGAGGTGACTTGAGAAAAGTGTGAAAAGTCAAAACGTAATCTTTCGGGGCTTACCAACGACCCAGATTGATTTACATGGGTACCCAGTACTTGTTTTAAAGCCGCATGCAACAAATGGGTAGCCGTATGATTACGGGCAATTTCACGACGTCTATTTTCATCAACTTTAAGTTTGACAAGATCTCCAACTCTGAATAAACCTTCAGTAACATTCCCAACATGATAGGTAGTACCATTTACTAGTTTTCTAGTAGCCGTAATTTTCATTTTTCCTAATGATCCTTCAAGGAAGCCAGTATCACCAACTTGGCCACCGCCTTCTGCATGAAAAGAAGTCACATCCAGAATAAATGCTACATCTTCACCATCATGAACTTCATCAACTAGGATACCATTCTTCCAAGCGAGTATAATGTTTCCATTTTCAGCGTGTTCATCAACAATGAGCTTTTCTGTTTCTAGATGAGATAAATCTGGAATAATCTGCTGATCCTCATGGTCCTGGCGAGCAGCTCGTGCTCGCTCACGTTGTTCTTTCATGGCAGAATCAAAATTTGGTTTATCTAGCTGCATGTCATGTTCTTCTAATATTTCTAAAGTCAGCTCCCAAGGAAAACCAAAAGTATCGTACAATTTAAATGCAGTAGCACCATCCAGTACAGAAATATTCAATTCTTTTAACTTTTGAATGTGTCCATTCAATAATTCCATACCTTGTACTAATGTTGTTTGAAAGCGTTCTTCTTCTAATTGAATCACTTTTTTAATGTAGGATTGCTTTTCTACTAAATCGGGATAAGCTTCAGCAAATATGGTATTGACGATATCAACCATCGGAACCAAGAATATTTTTTCAATTCCCAGCAAACGGGCATGACGAACTGCTCTACGCAAAATACGACGCAGTACATATCCTCTGCCTTCATTTGAAGGCAATATACCATCACCGATCATTACCGTCATACTACGAATATGATCGGCAATTACTTTTAATGAAACATCAGTTTTATTATTAGAGCCATATTCAACATTCGCTACTTTTGCTGCATGCTCAATGAGCGGAAATAATAAATCTGTTTCAAAATTTGATCTTTTTTTCTGTAAGACAGAAGCAATACGTTCAAGTCCTGCTCCTGTATCAATATTTTTCTTAGCTAAAGGAGTATAATTACCAACTTCATCACGATCGTATTGTGTAAATACTAAATTCCAAATTTCTAGAAAACGATCACAGTCACAACCAACTGCACAATCGGATTTATTACAACCTCGTTCCTCACCCAAATCAAAATAAATTTCTGAACATGGCCCACATGGTCCAGGACCGATCTCCCAAAAATTATCCGCCATTCTAATAATTCGATCGGCTGGTATATGTATATCATTATGCCATATCGCAAATGCTTCATCATCTTCTGTATGAATCGTTATCCACAATTTATCTTTAGGCATTTCTAAATGCTCAGTAATAAATTCCCAAGCCCAAGCGATCGCTTCTTTTTTAAAATAATCGCCAAAAGAAAAGTTGCCTAACATCTCAAAAAAAGTGTGATGACGAGCAGTACGCCCCACATTCTCGATATCACCTGTACGCACACATTTCTGACTCGTGCTAATACGCGGATGGGGCGGATTCATTTTACCAGTAAAAAAAGGTTTAAATGGTGCCATACCTGCACCAACTAATAATAATGTAGGATCATTTTCAGGAATCAATGGATAACTTTGCAAAATCAAATGATCTTTACTTTTAAAAAAATCTAAAAATTTCTTACGTAGTTCATTTCCACTTATATAATTCAAGTTTCTCAACCTCCAGATAGTTAGGCATACTCTCGTTCGACATTATACATAAATTATCGCATGATGTCAATTAATGGCTGCCTTAAAGCAACATTTTAACAATATGACGGACCAAGACTTTTCCAATTGCTGCGACTGGAACACCAAGCAACATTCCAATAATTCCCGCCACTTCACCACCAACAAAAACAACAAAAATTACACTTAACGGATGAAGCCCAATATTTACACCAATGATTTTAGGATGAATAATATTTCCTTCTATTTGCTGAATAATAAAAAAGAGTAAAATGACTTTTATCGTCAGCCACGGTGATTCCAAAATGGCCAGCATGACTGCTGGTGAAGCCCCTATAATAGGACCAAAATAAGGAATTATGTCGAATAAGGCTGCTAAGATGCCAATAATTAAAGCAAACTTTACCTGTAGCAAATACAATCCGATTGTTACAAACACACCAATAATGGAAGCCACTAATAATTGACCTCGAATAATCCCCCCTAAGACTTTGTCGGCATCCCGAAAAAATAAAACTAACTCTGCTCGCCAGCCACTTGGCAATAATGCTAAAATTTCGCTTTTAATTTTATACCAGTCATGAAGAAGATAAAATGCTAATATTGGGCTAATAGCCAAACCAATAGAATGACTAATAATTTTAATAATAAAATTTACCACTTGCCCCATAAACTCCTGCATTTCATTCTCTAATAGCAATAAATTATTATCAATTGCGATGCGCAAATAATAAGGAAGTGCAGAATTTTGATACTGTGACTGCATTTGTGTTAGTAGTTTATTAATATTTTCTATCATAAATGGTAAATCCAGGGCAAAAGACTGTAACTCTTTAATAAATAGAGCAAGCAACTTACTTCCTCCAATAATAACAACACCAAACAAAATAATATATACAGCAATAATTGCCCACAATCTTCCTATATTTTTTCTCTCTATATAACATACTGCAGGATTTAATAAATAAGCTAAAAACAAGCCAATGATAAAAGGATATAATGCATTATGTACCATCCAAAAGAAATATAAGAAACAAATAAGAATTACAATAATAAGAGTAATTCTTATTGCTGCCTTAGTTACTAACATAAAAATCACTCCATCATGATATCGTCATACACTCTAGCGGGTACAAGCAAAAGGGAGACCCTCAGGTCTCCACTTTATCTAAAGTAATGTATCCCATGCTGTACATTCTCCATTTTATTGTGCAACTGTTTCCAATGGGTCTAAATAAAGTGTTAATGTTCCATCTGGCTGAACACTGAAAATTTTAATGTCATCTCCACGAATAATGAACTCTATGCAGCAATCCCAACAATAATATTGTGCTGCTCCCACTTTTCCAATTGCCCGATTACTATTGCATACAGGGCAAGCTGTCATACATATACACCTCTCATAATAGAATAATAGCTTTTATTATTCTTTACTCTTCTTTATGCAGTAATTTTGCCATTTCTCCTGGAACAATTACTGTATCTTTTCCAACGATTTGTATTTTAGGCAGCGGCATTATCCTACGACCATATAGTAGATCGCTTACTAAACTATCCGATATTTGGTACCATTTCATTTCGCCAGTACTAGTGTCAAAAAAAATATCCACTAATATACCCAATCGCAAACCATCTTCTGTAATAATTTCTTTCTTAAATAATTCTTTTACATAGTAATTGCTTGTTATTTCAAAGATAGCGGCACATTGCTGCATTACAGAATGATTACGTACCATAACAGCATCACGACCTACACTTAAAAGGTCCACATAAGCAATCCCCATTTCAAAAGCTTTTTGTTTTTCTTCATCAATTGTAACGCCATATACCCTTGCCTCTTCGATATGTAAAACTACATCTTTTATTTGGCCAATTTGCGTGCCTGTTTCAGTTTCCAATAATGGCAGTCCAAGTAGATCTTGCAACCTGTGCATAAGAAATGGCCTCCAAATGTAGATTGTAATCTTAGTATTACCAAAATCCCGTATTTTTATAAATATTCAAAGGTTCTTACCATTTCTCAAAAACACCAAAGGACTTGGCATAATGCCAAGCCCTTCCACATAAAGCCTGTCCTCTATTATTCTCAAATCGAATTTCTAATAATACCTCCACCAATGACCATGTCTTTATCATAAAAGACTACTGACTGCCCCGGTGTAATGGCGCGCTGCGGTTCGGAGAATCTCACATGTACACGGCCTTCAGTCAGAGGAGTCACTACAGCAACTCCTTCACGAGAACCATAACGAATTTTAGCTGAAACTGTAATTGGTTTTTCTAAACGATCAATTGTAATAAAATTCAAATCTTCAGCAATGAGTTCAGAAGAAAATACATCTTCATTAGAGCCAACAATAACTTGATTATTTGCAAAATCTAATTTTACTACATACAGTGGCTTTTCTGCTGCAATACCTAACCCTTTACGTTGACCAATCGTGTATAGCGGCAGACCTTGATGTTGCCCTACTATTTTTCCATGTACATCGATTATATTACCTGGACGTAAAGAATCAGGCGATTTTTCTGCCAAAAATCCCTTATAATCATCATCGGGAACAAAACAGATCTCTTGACTTTCAGGTTTATTAGCAACAGATAATCCGAATTCAGCTGCTAATTCTCTTGTTCTTACTTTCGTATAATCACCTAAAGGCATCAAAAAATGTTTTAGTGTATTTTGATTCAGATGATATAGAGCGTAGGATTGATCTTTAGTATGATCGATTCCTTTACTTAATGTATGCCTACCTAATGTATCATCATACCCGATACGGGCATAATGACCAGTAGCAACATACTCAGCACCTAAAGCTAATGCCTTTTGCAATAAACCTTCAAATTTAACATAACGATTGCAAGCAATACAAGGATTCGGAGTCTTTCCCGCTCCATATTCGGCTACAAAATAGTCAATAACAGTGTCTTCGAACATTTCACGAAAATTTAAGACATAATAAGGTATGCCTATTTTATCAGCAACCCTGCGGGCATCATCAACTGCACTTAGCGAACAGCATCCGCGATTTTCAGCATCACTTTCTGGCACATCTTTATCCCATATTTGCATAGTTGCACCAATGACATCATATCCTTGCTGCACCAAAAGGGCGGCAGTTAAAGAACTGTCCACCCCTCCGCTCATCGCTACAAGAACTCTTGGCTTTGTACTCATGAATTAAATCACTTTCCTTTTTTGCTGATATAGTCTTTAATCGCTTCATGCAATGCATCAGCTGCTAAATTGGAACAGTGCATTTTAGCGGGTGGAAGACCATCTAGAGCTTCAGCTACTGCATCATTTGAAATTTTTAAAGCTTCATCAAGGGTTTTTCCCATTACTAACTCTGTTACCATACTACTAGTAGCAATGGCGGCACCACAGCCAAAAGTTTTAAATTTCACATCTTTAATAATATCATCTTGAACGTCTAAATAAATTCTCATGATGTCTCCGCATTTGGCATTGCCAACTTCTCCAACACCATTAGCGTTTTCTATTTCACCCACATTGCGAGGATTTGTAAAATGATCCATTACTTTTTCAGTATACATAAAAAGTGTCCCCTTTCAAATAAATTAAATTAATGATGATCGCATTGACTACAAGGATTATTAGCTGCTAATTTGGAATTGGCATTTAATGGTGACATACTCCGCAATCTTTCAAGAATTTGTGGCAATACTTCTAAGCAATAATTTATATCAGCTTCTGTGTTGCCACGTCCTAAAGAGAGTCGAAGTGAGCCGTGTGCGACTTCATGTGTAAGACCCATAGCCAATAAGACATGAGATGGATCGAGAGATCCTGAAGTGCATGCTGAACCGCTTGATGCGGCAATACCTTTTAAATCAAGATTTAAAAGAAGAGACTCCCCTTCCACATAAAAGAAACTAATATTTACGTTACCGGGTAAACGAATTTCTTTATGACCGTTTAGCTTAATATCAGGAATCTTTTCTTGGATTCCTTTAATCAGTTTATCCCTTAGATTTGTAAGATGTGAAATTCTTTGATCTAATTCAATCCTGGCAAGTTCGGCAGCTTTTCCTAATCCTACAATACCTGGTACATTTTCAGTTCCCGGTCTTAGTTTGCGTTCTTGAGAGCCTCCATGCTGCGTAGATTCAATTTTTACACCCTTACGTATATAAATAGCTCCAATGCCTTTTGGACCATAAATTTTGTGTCCTGACAAACTAAGTACATCGATATTAAGTTCATTCACATCAATATGACAATTCCCTACAGCTTGTACTGCGTCTGTATGAAAATATATTTTCTTTTCTTTTGCTAATTGTCCAATCTCTTTAATGGGTTGGATCGTACCTACTTCGTTATTAGCAAACATTACACTGATGAGTATTGTCTTATCAGTAATAGCATTTTTTACATCTTCTACGTTAACCATTGCATTTTCATCAACTGGCAAATAAGTAACTGTAAAACCTTGTTTCTCTAAGTATTCACAGGCGTGTAATATCGCATGATGTTCAATAGCTGTAGTAATGATATGATTTCCTTTTTTTCGATTAGCAAAAGCAATGCCTTTTAATGCAAGATTATCTGACTCTGTGCCGCCGCTAGTAAAAAAAATTTCATTTGCAGCAGCACCAAGTAAAGTTGCTACACTGTTTCTTGCTTCTTCTACTGCCTTACGAGTTTCACGGCCAAAAGAGTGAACACTAGAAGGGTTACCAAATTTTTCTGTCATATATTCTAGCATTACCTTTGCTACTTCCCTATCCACTGGTGTAGTAGCCGAATGATCAAAATAAATTCTTTCCATTATCACATACATCTCCTTGTAATTGTTCTTCTTGGCACAAGTCAGCAAGAGAAATTGAATCTAAAACAGAACTTATACTGTCGCAAACTTTAGCCCAAACACCACGGGTTACACAAATTTCAGCTCGCTCACAATAATCATTGTCCTCTGCATCTGTTAACAAACAATCAACTAAGACAATCGGACCTTCCATCGTTCTTATAATATCGCCAACTGAAATTTTTTCAGGTTCTTTGCTTAAAGAATATCCACCTTGCGCGCCACGAATACTTTTAACATATCCAGCATTGCGTAAAGTACTCATGAGTTGTTCTAAGTAATTTTCAGAAATTTTTTGCCTTAGTGCGATACTTTTTAAAGATATTGGTCCCTCTCCATAGTGCATAGCTAAATCATACATGGCCGCCACACCATAACGTCCTTTTGTAGATATTTTCACATTAGCCTCTCCTCTTTGCTATATCCTAGTATTCCTAGTAGCATAGTAGGTTTTCTTATTTATTAATATACCAAAATAATTGCAGAATGTCAAAATGAAATTATTTATTTTTTGACATTTTCTTCTTTACCATTTTTGCTAGGTCTGTAATAGACTGTACCAACCAATGCATCTGGCAAATATTGTTGTTTGACAATATTACCCTCATAATTATGGGGATATAAATAATTTGCACCATGACCTAATTTTTTAGCGCCTTGATAATGTGCATCTCGTAAATGAAGAGGAACTGAACCACAATTTTTTTGTTTAAGATCATTGATTGCCTGATCAATAGCCATATAACATGCATTACTTTTTGGCGCTGTTGCAATATAAATCACAGCCTGTGACAAAATAATCCTCGCTTCGGGCATGCCAATGAACTGAACTGCTTGGGCAGCAGCCATTGCGACGACTAAAGCCTGAGGATCTGCATTACCAACGTCTTCAGCTGCACAGATTACGATACGCCTAGCAATAAACTTAACATCTTCCCCTGCAGCAACCATACGTGCCAAGTAATGTACTGCAGCATCAGCATCCGATCCACGCATACTCTTAATAAAAGCCGAAACGATATCATAATGATGATCTCCGGATTTGTCGTAAGGCTGTATTCTTTCGCCCACTACTTCTTTGAGAATGGAAATCGTTATTTTTTTTATATTCATTGAACTCATCATAGTGGCTGATTGTTCTATAATATTTAATGCTACTCGTGCATCACCACCAGATAGGTCAGCAATGATCGACAATGTTTCTTGATCATATATAAGATTAAACTTACCGAGACCACGTTCCTGGTCTGCAAGGGCTTGTTCCATGATTTCTACCAGCTCTGCCACTCCAAGGGATTTTAAACGAATTACTCTCATTCTAGATAGTAAGGCAGCATTTACTTCAAAATAAGGATTTTCAGTTGTTGCACCAATTAGAATGATCCTGCCATCTTCCACATAAGGCAACAATACATCTTGTTGCCCTTTATTAAATCGATGTATTTCATCAATAAAAACAATCGTACGCTGGCGATAAAATCCAAGCCTTTCTTGTGCAGCCTCGACAATCTTACGAATATCTGCAATGCCTGCTGACACTGCATTCAATTTTTCAAAATAACTACCGGTACTATTGGCAATGATTTGCGCTAAGGTCGTCTTCCCTGTACCCGGTGGTCCAAATAAAATCATCGAAGGAAGATTATCGCCATCAATCATCTTTCGTAAAAATTTATCTTCGCCGATAATATCATTCTGCCCAATAAACTCATCCAAGATTCTTGGACGCATACGTACAGCTAAAGGAGCTGTTTGGTTATTCTCTACTTGATTGGAATATGAAAATAAATCCATTATATCACCTTCTCATCAAAAATATATTAAACTTTACTATTTTCCATTTTATTACATAGTTTTTCAATTAATATTTTTCTTTGACTTTATATACAGCTTTTATTATACTTTATATAAGTGCTTGTAGTAACTTGTATTTTTTTAAATTAATATGAAATTTATTGATTAAAGGACGGGTAATAAAAACTATGGAAGACATCCTTCGCCAGCTCCTCGCAGGTCAAAAGCAAATTACAGAACGTTTTGATCTTATCGATCAACAACTTGATACGTTAACAGAGGGACAAGCCTCTATCAATGATAGGCTTGATAACTTGCAAGATGATCTCCTCAGTCTAAGCAGCGATGTTTCCAATCTTAAAGGTGATGTTTTGGCTATTCGTAAGGATACTACAACCTTGAAAAAAGATGCTAGCGCCATAAAGAAAGACTTACGTTATGCTTGGGAAGATATTCAAAAATTGGATAAGCGTGTACATATTCATGAAAATTTAATCGCAAAATAATAAAACGACCTGCACAAGGTGGTTTTATTATTAGCCACAACTTATCAATCAAATTAAGCCGCTCTAAGTCTCACCTATAAAAGATGAGAATTTTAGAGCGGCTTCTTAAGCATTAAAATAAAACAATACTCCACCATGCCGTAGTGCTAGTGTTTTGAACCTGCTTAAGCAGGTGGGTGCCCTCCTGCTCACATTAGGTTTCCCTAAAAGGGCATACTGCAGTAAGCAGAGATAAGCTCCCTAGTACAATGTGTTGGATCAAAACATCTAACGTTTACGTACACAGTAGAGTCATTACTTTCTTAAAATTATAGTAACAAATCCATCACTAAATAGCAAGAATGAGAGCAAGGAACATTTTACCATCCCTTGCTCGTTTGGTGTATCTTTTTTTAAACTTTAGCTTTAGATGGAACCGTTGTCTTAATAGATAACTCTCGTAATTGTTTAATATCAACCTCAGATGGTGCCTGCGTCATTACATCAGTAGCGCTTTGATTTTTTGGGAAAGCAATTACATCACGGATGGAAGAACGTTTTGCCATTAACATAATAAGCCGATCTAATCCAAAGGCAATTCCACCATGGGGTGGTGTGCCAAACTCAAATGCTTCTAGCATATAACCGAATTTAGCTACTGCTTCTTCTTGAGATAATCCAATAGCTGTAAATACTCGTTCTTGTAGCTCGCGATTATAAATTCTCATGCTACCGCCACCGATTTCAGTACCATTAAGTACCATGTCATAGGCTTTTGCTTTAATGCGACCAGGATCGCTTTCTAGATATTGTATATCTTCTTCTCTTGGTGAAGTAAACGGATGATGCATAGCAACCCAACGATTTTCTTCTTCGTCATACTCAAACATTGGGAAATCTACAACCCATAAGAAAGATAGCTTATCCTCATCAATTAAGTTAAGACGACGAGCCATTTCTAAGCGTAGCTGACCTAATGCATTAGCGACTATAGATGGTTTATCTGCAATAATAAGCAACAAATCACCAGTTTCAATTTCAGCAGCTTTAGTAATATCTGCCATAATATCATCAGACAAAAATTTAGTAATGGCAGACTTAATGCCGTCAGCAGTATAACTAATCCAAGCTAAACCTTTAGCACCATAAATAGAAACATACTCAATTAAACCATCAAGTTCGCGCCTTGGAGCATGGGCATACCCTTTAACATTTATTGCTTTTACTTGGCCCCCATTTGCTAATACAGTTTCAAATACTTTAAAATTCGATCCTTTAACAGCATTGGAAAGATCAATAAGCTCCATAGCAAAACGCACATCAGGCTTGTCAGAACCAAAACGATTCATTGCATCATCATAACTCAACCGTAAGAAAGGAGTCTGCAGTTCAGCACCAATTGCTTCTTTAAACAATTGAACTGTCATCTCCTCCATCATCGGCAAAAGATCTTCACGATCAACAAAAGACATTTCAATATCAAGCTGTGTAAATTCAGGCTGACGATCGGCTCGTAAATCTTCATCGCGGAAGCAGCGTGCAATTTGGAAATAGCGCTCCATCCCTGCAACCATTAGCATTTGTTTGAAAATTTGAGGGGATTGAGGCAACGCATAGAATTTCCCGGAATTTACACGACTTGGTACCAAATAATCCCGAGCGCCTTCCGGAGAACTTTTCATAAGTACAGGTGTTTCAATTTCCATAAAACCATTATTATCAAAAAAGTCCCGCATACTTTTGGTTACGCGATGCCGCAGCATTAAATTTCTTTGCATCTCTGGACGACGTAAATCCAAATAACGATATTTTAAACGTAAATTTTCATCTACGTCAATATTATCCTGAATATAAAATGGCGGAGTTTTTGCAGTATTTAAAACTCTAAGTTCTGCGGCATAAACCTCAATCTCGCCTGTTGCAATATTGACATTTATCGTAGATGCATCTCGCAATTTTACTGTACCACGAACCGCTAATACAAATTCAGAGCGAACTGACTCTGCTTTTTTAAAGGACTCAATATCTACCTCTTGGGAGAAAACAACTTGTACAAAACCAGAACGGTCTCGCAAATCAATAAAAATAAGTCCCCCATGGTCACGACGACGTGCCACCCATCCACATAATACAACTTCTTGTCCTACATTTTCTTTGTTTAGAAAATCACACGAATGTGTCCGTTTTAAACCTACCATTGTTTCCATATTAAGCCTCCACATCTAATTCTATCTTTTGCTGTACTTCATCCATACTTACTAATTCTTGCACACCGGTTAGCATATTTTTTAACATGACTTTGTTTTGCGCAGCTTCCTCTTCACCAATGATAGCAACAAATTTAGCTGAATACTTATTGGCCTGCTTCATCTGCCACTTAATACCTTTTTCCATAAAATCCATTTCTGCAGTTATACCCTTTTCACGCAATTTACATAGCAATTTAAAAGCAATTCCTTGCATATCGCTTCCCATTGGTGCAACAAACACATCGATGGCATTTGAAATAACGGGCAACAAATTCTGCTTTTCCAAAGCCAGCAGGATACGCTCTATACCAATTGCAAAACCAATACCTGGAGTTGATTGTCCTCCACATTCAGCAACCAAACCATCATACCTGCCGCCACCACATACAGCGCTTTGTGCTCCAAGAGGTGAATATTGAATCTCAAATGCAGTTTTCGTATAATAATCCAATCCGCGAACTAAACGAGGATTTAGAATAAAGTCTACTTCCGCTAGAGTTAACAATGATTTTAATTGATTGAAATGTGTACTGCATTCATCACATAAACAATCAGCAATATGAGGAGCACCTTGGGTTTGTTCTGTACACTTCTCTTTTTTACAATCAAGCACTCGCATCGGATTACGTTCAAACCTTGATTGACAATCCGAGCATAAATGCAAGGTTTTCTCTCGTAAAAAATCCTGTAATTTTTCACGATAAATAGGTCGGCATTGCGGACATCCTACGGAATTCAAATATAACGTTAAATCATCTAACCCCAATTTTCTTAGTAACTGTACTGCTAACATAATGATTTCAGCATCAATAGCTGGTCCTTTAGAACCTAATGCTTCCACACCAAATTGATGGAATTGACGATATCTACCAGCTTGAGGGCGGTCATATCTAAACATCGGCCCTATATAAAAAAGCTTGTTTAATAACGTATCAGCATATAATTTATTTTCTAAGTAAGAGCGTACTACTGCAGCTGTATTCTCAGGTCGCAAGGTAAGACTACGCTCACCTCTGTCAGTAAAAGTATACATTTCTTTTTCTACAATATCAGTTGTTTCGCCAATACCACGCAAAAATAATTCTGTATGCTCAAAAACCGGAGTTCGAATTTCTTTATATAAATACAAACGACAAATATCCCGGACAACTTGTTCAATATATTGCCAATTGCCGCTAGCCTCAGGCAATATATCCTTCGTCCCGCGCGGGCCTGTTACCAACATATTTTTCCTCCTTATTATCACCTTTAACATCATTCTGAAAAGGCAAAAACTGACGTTGCCTCATAGCAACATCAGTTACTAACATAGCCTATTACTGTCAATTACCTAGTGATCAATTTACCTAACAACCCTAATAAATTAATCGCTAATCTCACGTTTTTTCTGACATTCCTCACAATACCCATAGAATTTCACTTGGTGATCAACAATAGTAAAATTACTTTTGCGGGAAATCACAGTTTCGAGAGTCTCTAGTAGATCATCTTCAAATTCTTTTACCTTACTGCAGGATAAGCAAATCAGATGATGATGATGATGTGGTGTAGTTTTCTCATTAATTTCATAACGACTGCGTCCATCACCAAAATCCATCTTTTGTAGAACATCTAATTCACTAAACAACTCTAAAGTACGATATACAGTAGCTAGTCCTATTTCAGATGAATGTTGACGAACAATGGTATGCACATCTTCTGCGCTTAAATGTTCATCTTGATGATCAACGAAAGCTTCTAGAATAATTCTACGCTGAGGTGTTAACTTATATTGTTTCTCTTGAAATTTTTGTCTAATATCCACCATGTCAATTGTCATTTTATCCACCTATCTTTCATTTGTTATCCATAACTGTTTAATTAATACCCTCAAGAGTGCCGCTGCCGGAACAGCCAACATCATTCCAATAATTCCCCATAACTGACCACCAATTAACAAACTAATAATAATCATAACAGGATGTAAATCAATAGTATGCCCCATAATATTCGGAACAACAATCTGGTTCTCAAAGAATTGCACAAGGATATAAAAGATAATCACCTTAAATGCTAACGTTGGAGAAATCAAATACGCCAGCATAATGGCTGGAACAGAACCAACAATGGGTCCAATAATTGGAATCGATTCTGTACACGCCGCAAGAAGCCCAAGCACCAAAGGATAATCCACCCCTAACAGATACATACCACTAAATACAAAGATACCAATAATGATACTTATGATTACTTGTCCTCGAATATAAGCACTAATAACTAGGGACATTTCCTCAATAATTCTACGGACTCTCTCACGAGATTCCACCGTAAATAATGATACGATCTTATCTTTTAAAATACTCCAGTCTTTTAAAAAATAATAAGCAAGGACAGGTACAACCACAAGTTCAACAATGCTTGAGGCAAAGCCAAATGCAGCCTGCAATATGCGTTTAGCCAAATCAGCAGAAAAGGAAGCGGCACTAGAAATAGCCTGCTCAATAAAAGTGTTAATATTTGTTGGAAGATCTAATAATTGGGCACGTTGCTGAATTTTAATAACGATATTTTGTATTTTTGATATTAAATTTGGCAAATCAATAATAAATTTATCAAATTCATGTATAAAGGGCAATAATACAAAAGTCCCCACTAGCAAAAGAAATAAAATAAGTATTAAAAATGCACATATTACTGAAATTCCTCGACCAATATGCCTCTTTTTTGCCCCAAATCGTATACTAGTGATATAGTTTACCAGTGGATTTAAAACAAATGCCAATATCATAGCAAGAATGATAGGAAAATAAATAGGCATAACCTTTATTATGATGTAAAATCCTAATAATAAAATGCTGATTTTAAACCATGTATCATATGATTTAAATGACATAGACCTCCCCCATTCATATAAGGTTATTGAATAAATGGATTATTATAACGCTCATTTCCGATGGTTGTTCCTGACCCATGTCCAGGCAATATTTGGGTAGCATCCGATAAAATCAATAACCTTTCCTTAATACTCTTTATTAATTGCTGATGTGATCCCCCAGGAAAATCAGATCTACCTACAGATTGTTCAAATAAGGTATCGCCGCTAAATACAACCTCATTGACTTTTATACATATTCCTCCAGGAGTATGACCAGGGGTATGTATTACTTGAAGTTTCATCCCCCCAACTTGAATGATTTCACCATCCGTTAACAAACGATCTGCTGCCTTACATATAAGATTATTACCAATATACATAGATAAATTACCTTGAGCACTGGTTAACATACTTGCATCATCTTTATGAATCAGTATCGGTGCACCAGTATACTCCTTGATTTTATCATTATCGCCAATATGATCTGCATGTCCATGAGTATTAATGATGGCTACTATTTTAATATTTTCTCGTTGTATGATATTGATAATATCCTGAGCGTTGCCCCCAGGATCGATTACGACGCCCTCTAGAGCTTCTTTACTGTAAACAATATAACAATTAGCCCCCAGATTCCCTACTTCTAATCTAATAATCTCCATTATGATTCACCTCCTAAAAAATTCGTTTGCTATCAAGTAAAATAGTGACTGGTCCATGATTATCTAAAGTCACCGTCATTTCTGCTTGAAATTTTCCAGTAGCAACGACTATGCCGAACTGCTTACAACGATCAATAAAAGCTTCATATAGTTTTAGAGCTGATTTTGGCGGAGCAGCTCCATCAAAGCTTGGGCGTCGTCCTTTTCGACAATCGCCAAACAAGGTAAACTGTGAAACAACTAGCAATTCTCCTTTTATGTCCAATAATGATAAGTTCATTTTACCACTATTATCAGAAAAAATTCGTAAATTTACAATTTTTTCTGCCAAATAAGATACATCTTCTTCTGTATCTTCCTGCCCTACACCCAATAACACTGTCAATCCTTGCCCAATGGCAGCTATTACTTCATTATCAACAGACACTCTTGACTGTAATATACGCTGAACGACTGCTCTCATCCTACACCACCTAAATTAGGCATAGCCCGATGTACACTATATACATCTTTAACACGACGCATCTTAGTCATAATATGCTCTAATTGATTTAAATTACTAATATTTAAGGTTAATGTAATAGAACCAATATTACTTTTTAGTACTTTAGCATTTACAGAGCTAACTTTAATTTTGCTTTCAGAAGTAACCAGAAGGATATCCGATAATAATTCAGAACGATCGACACCTGTAACCTCAATAATCACTTTATATAAATTACCAGCAGTTAAATCCCAACTCACTTCAATCATACGTTCATATTCCTCTGGCTGAACTAAAATATTGGTACAATCCGCACGATGTACCGATACTCCACGTCCCCTTGTAATATAACCGATGATGGGATCTCCTGGCAATGGATTACAACATTTGGCTAACCGCACCATTAAACCTGATTCACCTTCTACTAAAATACCATGTCCTGATTTATTAGTATTATTATGCGGTTTAAGTTTAGCTAATAATTTTGAAACATCAGAAGCTTCTTTAGTACTCCCTACTTCTTTTTTATAGGCTTCAATTAACTTTGTCATTATGCCATGAGTTGTTACACCACCATAGCCTAATGCCGCCATTAAATCCTCTTCTGTTTGTATGTTAAATTTCTTCCCAACTTCAGCTAATCTTTCCCCTTTGGCTAGCTCACGCCAATCATACCCTATTTTTTTGCTCTCTTTTTCGAGCATTTCCCGACCCTTAATAATATTTTCTTCCCGTTTTTCCTTCTTGAACCACTGACGGATTTTATTCTTAGTATCGGAAGAGCCTACTATGTTGAGCCAATCCCAACTAGGCCCATTCCCTGTTTTACTTGTAACAATTTCCACAATATCTCCATTAGTTAATTTGGTTTCAAGTGGAATCATTTTACCATTAATACGAGCACCAACACAACGATTTCCTACACCAGTATGAATACGATAAGCAAAATCAATAGGCGTGGAACCCGCCGGCAAATCAATTACATCTCCTTTAGGAGTAAAGACAAATACTTCATCCGAGAAGATATCCATTTTAACAGTTTCCATAAACTCATGGGGATCTCGCAAATCTTGCTGCCACTCAGAGAGTTGCCGAAGCCATGTCAATTTTTCATCAAAATCTTTATTAGCCCCTTTAGACCCTTCCTTATAGCGCCAATGAGCCGCAATACCATATTCAGATGTACGGTGCATATCCATTGTACGAATTTGAATTTCCAGAGGCTGCCCTTCAGTACTAATTACTGTAGTATGTAATGACTGATACATATTACTCTTTGGCATGGCAATATAGTCTTTAAACCTCAAGGGCAAAGGTTTCCACAGCGTATGTACAACACCTAAGGCTCCATAACAATCCTTAACCGTATCCACTAATATTCGAACAGCGGACAGATCGTAGATCTCACTAAGATCTTTATTCCCCTTCAGCATTTTTTTATATATGCTATAAAAATGTTTAGGTCGCCCCTGGATATCGGCTTTAATTTCAACATCGTCTAAACGTGTTGATAAAATTTTGATTGCCTCATTAATCAATTGTTCTCGCTCACGACGTTTTTGTTTTACCTTTTCAACTAATTCATAATACTTTTCAGGCTCCAAATAGCGAAATGCGAGGTCTTCCAATTCCCATTTTACACTAGATATTCCTAGCCTATGAGCAAGAGGAGCAAAAATTTCGTGGGTCTCTTGAGAAATCCTGCGCTGCTTATGTTCCGGCATATGCTTAAGAGTTCGCATGTTATGTAAGCGATCAGCCAATTTTATCAATACTACACGGATATCCTTCGCCATTGCCAAAAACATTTTACGAAAATTCTCTAACTGTTGTTCCTCTTTTGATTTATATTCAATTCGACTTAGTTTAGTTACCCCATCTACCAACATAGCAACTTCTTTGCCAAATAACTTTTCAAGTTCTTCCAAGGAAAAAGCTGTATCTTCCACAACGTCATGCAATAAGGATGCGCTAATAGTCAGTGCATCAATTTGTAATTCAGCTAATATCTTAGCTACTCCTAGCGGGTGGCAAATATATTCTTCGCCCGAAGCACGTGTTTGCCCTTTATGAGCATCAACAGCAAGCTCATAAGCTTGTTGAACAATTGCGATAGGAGCATCAATCTGGTAGGATTGTATTTTTTTTATAATCTCTTTAATCGTATTCTGCCCTTCACAATCCATATGCACACCTCAATACACTATATTCTTTCTAATATTTCAACAATGACATAATATTATAATTTGTTAGATTTTTGCGTCCTTCAAGATAAGACAACTCAATTAGAAAAACAAGACCCGCAACGACTCCTCCTAAAGCTTCAACCATAGCAATCGTAGCTTGTACCGTACCGCCAGTAGCCAGCAGATCATCAACAATTAATACACTTTGACCTGGAATAATCGCATCTTTATGTATTTCCAAAGAGTCTTTACCATACTCTAAATTATATTCATGCTTTAGTGTTTCAGCAGGTAATTTACCTGGCTTACGCACTGGTACAAAACCAGCTTCTAAGGCATAGGCAACGGGAGCGCCAATAACAAATCCTCGCGCTTCAGGCCCTACCACCAACTCGATACCTTGCCCTTTAAATGGCTTAGTTAAAGCATCTATCGCTTGGTGAAAACGCTTTCCATCTTTCAGCAATGTAGTAATATCTTTAAACCGAATACCCGCCTCTGGAAAATCAGCTACCACCCTAATATTTTCTTTAAAATCCATGAAATGAACCTCCTATATATTCTAAATTAACTTATATTATTAACCTTTTAACCGTGAATCATTATATCCTTATTAATCTGCTTAAACATGATTACCTTTCATTTCTTGCAGCAGAGCAGTACTTGATACATTCATTATCTTTTCTGCAAATTTTGCAAACTCATCTTTTAGTAATATGCCTTCTCTAAACGTTTTAGATTGCTCAATCTCTAACTTTTCTTTTGGAGCAGGCAAGACCACTATTTTTCTCTTGTTCCCTGATAATTCATGAGTTACTAATTTTAAGTCTTCAAATATTTTAATAGCAATCGCAACGGATGATTCACAAATAATAGTTTGATACTTGCTTCGTACTAGCTCGACAACTTGAAGATCTGTTACAAAAGTCTCTGCATACTTCTTAAGCACCAAATAGATTTGACCTATTACGATACGTTCTGGTCTGAGTTCTTGCAATAAAGAAAGGTTGTCCTTTAAATCTTTTTGATTAAATAACAAATGGATATCATTTGCCTTATTACGCCCTACCAAATTACATTGCTGAATCAAACTTTGCATATTAAGAGGTACATCATAGACCACGATATGTCGAATATCATTTATTGCAATATATTTTTTCCCTAATAGAGTCGTACATAGTACTGTAAATTGATCTTCTTTAAACCATGCTTCAACTTTATTCCTCCAGGTCTCATCCAATCTTGAATGATAAAAACCAATTCGCTCTTTATATTTCGACAAAGACTTTCGTATTCCTTGTGCCAGTTCGAATGCAGCCTGAGGAGTATTGACGAAAATTAAGATTTTCTCTTGTGTTTTTATTAAATTTAATAGATATGTGATTTTATCATCAATATTTCGAGAATCTTTTAATACCCAAGTGATCTGCTCGCCCAAATCATTTCCAAGGCTAATTATACTTTCATCAGCATAACAATCCTCTAAACAACCGAATTGCTGATCCCTTTGTCCATATAATGAATATAACCTTTCCACTTCTGTTATTTCCTTTTTTCGAATATCATAAGCACGCAATTGAATTTTTTGCTGTCCTTGCCACTCGTTGATTTCAGGGAAAAATGCCATCTCTATTTTTTCTTTGATCTGTATTTTTTCCGCCAGTTCACCCATCTGCCAAGCAACGACATCATTTGTAATATTCTTTTGCTTAACTTTAAGTTTTAAATGACGAGCTTCTTGTCCAAGAGTTCGTACCTGCTCTACTTCTATATCCTCACACGCAAAGACTGGGCTGCGATTTCCCATGCCATATGGTTCAAGGCAACCTAATTGTTCTAAAAATCCTTTATTTATTTCATTTAAGGAAAGTAATGAGTCAATTGTAAGTACGGGTATATAATCAGCTGGTGTTAGCTTAGTATCTGCAATATGATTCAACCGAGTTTTTAATTCCTCAATCTTTTCAGGCAAAACACTAAAACCAGCAGCTTGACGATGACCACCAAATTGAAGCAATATATCAGAACATTGGTTCAAAGCATCATATATATCAAAGGCAGGGATACTGCGGCAGGAAGCTTTACCGATCCCGTCCCGTATACTAATCATAAAGACAGGACGAAAATATTTTTCAACTAACCGTGATGCCACAATGCCGATAACCCCAGGGTGCCAGTCTTCACCAACAACAACTAACACACTAGCCATATTCAAATCCAGCTCATTTACAACACCTTCTGCAGCCGCTTGAATATCCTTCTCTACTGTTTGGCGCTGAATATTCTCACATTCTAAATAAGTTGCCAACTCTCTTGCTCTTTCTGTATTATCAGTGATTAACAACTCAACACCATAGTCAGCTCTACTAATGCGACCAGCAGCGTTAAGGCGTGGAGCAATTGCAAAGCCAATTTTACCTGCATCAATCTTATCGGGATCCACTCTGCAGACCTCAATTAATTCTTTTAAGCCTATATTCTCAGTATGGACAATTTCACCTAAGCCTAGCTTTACTAAAATACGATTTTCACTAGTTAAGGGAACAATATCTGCTACTGTACCAATTGCAACGATATCAAGGTATTTCAAAAATTTATCATCATGTCCATAATAGTAGCGTGATAACGCTTGGGCTAATTTAAATGCTACGCCAACTCCAGCTAAGTTCTTTTCAGGATAAGGACAGTCTTTTTGCTTGGGATTAATAATGGCGTAAGCTAAGGGCAAAACTTCAGGCGGCTGATGGTGATCTGTAATAATAATATCCATTTGATGTGCAATTGCATTTACTTCTTCAACAGCACTTATACCACAATCAACTGTAATCAGAAGGTTTGTACCTGAATGAATTAAAGTTGCTAGAGCGGTACTATTTAGACCATAGCCTTCACTTTGCCTTTCAGGTATATAATACTCAATAGCTCCACCTAACTCCTTAATTACTTTATATAATAGTGCACTTGATGTTATACCATCAACATCATAGTCGCCATATACAATTATCTTTTGTTTATGTGTGATTGCCTCTGCAATACGGGCAACAGCCTTCTCCATACCTTTTAACAAATAAGGATCAGCTAGCTTTTCGATTCCGCCAGATAAGAAATCGTTAGCAGTATCCGTATCTACTATACCACGATTAATTAGAACTTGAGCAATTATATCTGATATTCCCAATGTGTTACTTAATTCTTGTCTTAGATTCTTATTTTTTGGCATGACCTGCCATAACGGTTTTACTTTTGGCATACAGCCTCCATTTTGTCTAGAACATAATATCCAATATGAGGATATTATGCAAAATAATCCAAGTATTTAGCTTAAAGAAATTTATTCTACCAATGATCTCATGTATTAAATTTCCTTCGACTTTATAATATTCTTGATGTAAGTATGATAATCCTCTTAAAATTCACAAAAAAAAAGTGTAAAAAAGGTTTTTACACTCTTCTAACATGTCCATTTCTTACAAATTTTCAACTACAGGTATTTGGACTTATTGCTTATTCTAAACTTATATCCCTATACGTATAGTAGGTACTTGCATATAATCGTAATCATGATTATCCCGCATATAAAACGTAATACTGCCAATATCATTAACCTTACTAATATTTTGCTGATACATTCTACATAGGGTACTAAAGCCTTACCCACTACTAATTCCCATATTGTAAGACCTATTAAGGAACCCAATAAGGCATCAGCGACAATAATTCCCGCTAAATTACATACAGGAGTATTCACACTATATGTTTTTGAAACATTATATCCCCGTGTCAGATAGTTTCTGAGCCCCCTCATCCCAATTTCTGCAACGATTGCTAAAGACGCTAATACAATTATGATCCATGAAGGTAATGTGCTAAATCCAATTATCGACGCATAAATGCAAGCGGCAGCTAAAATAATGATTGTCCCATAGAAATTAGGAGCTAATGTACATAACTGTCCTATAAACATGATTAATAATATACTACTTTTTACTATCACCATGAATCCCTTTCTCACC
Organism: Pelosinus fermentans JBW45; assembly: GCF_000271665.2. GTDB lineage: Bacteria > Bacillota > Negativicutes > DSM-13327 > DSM-13327 > Pelosinus > Pelosinus baikalensis. The sequence goes on from NZ_CP010978.1 coordinate 2,757,560, forward strand.
TAACCATAGTTACTATCATTATTGCTGATTTTCCCTATATTTATGTACTAAATAAGCAGTATAAATAATAAATACTATCATTATGAAACCTGAATAACTCATAATCCATAATATCGTTGTAAAACGCATGCAACTTACTAAATATATAATAATTCCTGCCACTGTTAGCGCAGGTAAAAAAGATATTTGTATAATACTACTAACTTGTCTAGCATTAACCAGCATAGCTGGAACCATAGTATTGGTAAAAGTACAAAATAAAATGATGTTAAAAGTAAATACCATAGCAGCGCCGCCTACTTGACTAACAATACCTGCTAATGCCAATGGACCAGAAATATTAGCAACTAATACTAGATAGGCAATCAGTATCGTAAATACGCCCTCAACAGACTTTGCCAATAGAATCAAACAAATGGCTATGTAACCTTTTTGTGATAAATATGCTCCCATTTCAACAACTAAGATAGACCACATTCCGCCAACATTATAGCCTAATAACCCTAAAACAAGCTGCCAATTAACACTACTGAACCTCGGCATAACAATATCGAGTTTAAAATCAAAAAGAAATAATAAAATGAGCAACAAGGGAACTAATAATAAGCCAATATAATTAGATAGTATTAACAAACAACGACCATAGCCAGCCGCTAATACTGAGAATAATAGTAAACAAATGAAACTTGCGACAAGAGGAGAAATACCCGTCAAAATATGTAAGACTTGGGCGGCATAATAACCACCTGTTAAAGCACTTGCAGGAATGCATACAGATAATATTACAAATGCCAATATTCTTTTTCCCTGCAATCCATATAACTCTTTCATAACAACAACTAATTCTTCCCCAGTCTTAACACCGATCCAAACCAGTATAGTAGAAAGTAGCAAGCCAAATATAATAAAGATATATAACGTACTAACATACACTTCTTTATTGCCTAATATACTCGCCAAATCGGGTATAACAGCAACGTGATCCCCTGCAATATGCAATATCGCTAAACAACATATTGGTAATATCATCCACATAGATTCACCACCTCTGTGCTTATATGATATTAGATTGCTTTACTAAGGGTGAATAAAAAAGGTTATTGCCAAGATCTCCTGGCAATAACCTACTTAAATACGACTCTATTCTATTTTGAACCACCAGTTTTTAACACAGCTCTTTTACGTTCATCATACTCTTTCCAAGTAACCCAAATTGGGCTGGCATTGAAAATAGCTGAGTAAGCACCACTGAGAAAACCGATTAACATTGCTAGTGAGAAATTCTTTGTTGACTCGCCACCAAAGAAATGTAATGATCCACAAGCAAATAACACTGTCAGTAAAGTATAAATAGTACGTGTAAATGTTTGTCCTATGCTGCGGTTAACTAGATCTTGGAATGACTCTGTCTTACGATGTGTTTTTAAATTTTCTCTGATCCGATCAAAAACAACAATCGCCTCATTCATTGAGTATCCAATAACGGTTAAAATCGCTGCAACAAAAGATGAATCCATCTCGATGTGGAATAAGGAGAAAATACCTAGGACAATCAATACATCATGCAATATAGCTAAAATCGCTGAAACTGCGATTTTATACTCAAAACGATAGGAGATATAAGCAATTAATAAAGCACAAACTACCGCTAAATTGAGTAGTGCTTGCTGCGTTAGCTCAGATCCCATAACAGCACCGACTTTTTCACTACGCAGAACTTCAAATGCTCCTAAACGTTTCTCCATATCTGTAAATAATATTTGGCTTTCATCATTAGACAAAACATGGGTTCTAATAAATAAATTATTTGATGTCTCCGCCTGATCCGTTGAAACTAACTGTATTACACTATTTTCTAGACGATGATCAACCAGCACTTCACGAACTTGAGCGACTGTCACTGGAGAAGCAAATTTCAAATCCAAAATCGTTCCGCCAGTAAAATCAATTCCTAAATTAAATCCCTGTAATGCCATGGAGATTAAACCAGGAATTAGGACAATTAAAGATAATGCAAACCACCAATACCGTTTTCCAATAATATCAAATTTCATTTTTAATCACCCCTTACGCACCAAAGTATTTGCCATTTTTAGTCACATTGGACTGCATTAACATCCTCAGTAAATAACGACTTACTGTAATAGCCGTAAACATACTGAGAATTACTCCAAGTCCAAGCGTTATAGCAAAGCCTTTGATTGGGCCCGTTCCCAGGATAAATAATACTGTAGCAGTAATCATAATGGACACATTTGAATCTAAGATTGTATTGAAAGCTCTTGAAAAACCAGCATCAAGAGCAGCTCTTAATGTTTTACCACTGCGATATTCTTCTTTAAATCTTTCAAATATTAATACATTCGCATCCACAGCAACCCCCATGGATAAAATAATACCAGCAATACCTGGCAATGTCATAGTTGCTTGGAGCATTTTTAAAGAGCCCACCAAAAGTAACACATAAACCAAAAGTGCAATCGTAGCAACAAAACCTGACAAACGATAAAACCCTAGCATAAATATTACGATTAAAGCAATACCAATGCTAAATGCTTTCTCACTCTTTTCCTTAGAATCTTGACCAAGTGTCGGTCCTACTGTTCTCATTTCCATAACATCTACTTTTACTGGAAGTGAGCCTGACCTTAATAAAATAGCTAAATTCTGCGCTTCTTCAATTGATCGGCTGCCTGTAATAACGGCTTTCCCATTAGGAATCGGCTCATTTACGACGGGACTCGTAAGCACTTGCTTATCAAGTAAGATACTAATATGTTTACCAACATTCTTAGTAGTTAGATCAGCAAAAAGCTTACCACCTTGATCAGAAAATTCCAAGGCAACTACACTGTTTTTATTTTGTCCCATTTCAGCCTTAGCATCTTTTAAATCTTTACCTGTCATAACAGTAATGCCACTTTCGTCCTGAAATTCTAGCAATGCTGTTTTACCTAACATCTCAATTGCTTTTTCTGGTTCTTTAATACCAGGTAGCTCCACAATAATTCTTCTATCGCCTTGTCGTTGAATAATCGGCTCAGTCAAACCAATTTCATTTACACGTTTTTCAATAATCTTAACGACCCGTCGAACAGCATCTTCATCTACTTTTGCTTCTGGAGTATCAACAGCTTCTAGTACTACATGTGTACCGCCTTGCAAATCCAGACCTTGCTTGATTGAAGTAGTTAAAGGTGAAATAAAATAACTAAAACCCAGTACAATCACAGCAACTACAACCAAAAACTTGGCCACATTCCCCACTCTCAAAAACGTCTCCCCCATTCTCTTCTTATCTAATTTAAATAAGTACAATTACCAAGCTTTTCACCCTAGCTAAAAGCCTAGTAAAAGTCAAGTTTTTCCACAGGTTTAATTATATCTGCTATGTCATAAAAATGTCAACGTAATGCCAGCATATCAATTATAGCAGCTGGTTGTTGTTAATGACTAAGCTAAATTGACAATTTAAAAAATCTGCCGCCCTCCGACACATGATCATTCGAGCTAAAAAAATCTCAAAATATTCCATGACTGGACAAATATTAGTATCAATAACAATTTCCAAAGCAATTCTGCGTAAATGTTTGTCAACTACCAATTTACTACTATTAGCAGCGTAATTTACTCTATCATGTATTTCAAATGTAGCGAAATCCTTATTCGTCACTCTGCTGCGGTGTACATCTGACTTATCTGCTAAGATTAATGCAGCGGCCACCGGATTAATTGCATTGCCTCTTTCTTCTTCATGATTCCCAATTGCTGAAATAACTAAAGCAATTTCTTCTGGCGGCATTCCTAATCGTGATACTACATTATAAGCCATGACTGCACCTGTACCGCCATGATTGTAGCGATTAATCATATTTCCAATATCATGTATATACCCGGCTACTGCTGCCAATTGACATTCTCGTTCTTCATACCCTAAATCTTCTAACACATGATAAGCCCGATCGGATATGATTGATGCATGACGCTTACCATGTTCTGTAAAGCCTAAACGACCAAGGTACTCTGTACTGCAAGCAAGATATACAGATATTTCATGATCTTTCTTTAGATCTTCGACAGTTATTTTTGACATAAGAATTCCCCCCAGTATACTCTAGCATTCATCAAACAGCATTTCACTACTTAAGTCACCTTCGAGGTCTGCCATTCATGCACATCTTTGTTGTAATCATGATACAACATACTTATTCTGTCTTTACCCTAAAGTGCTTTATATTGCTAATGTATTTAAAACTACAGTATATTAGGTCCTCTTTAATTGTTGTTCCATATTCCATATTAGGGTAGCTTAGTTTTCATTTTTTATATTATGCACTTTTTTACTATCAGATATGCCATTTAATAAATACATGATAATTTCATTTATCGTCCTTTGCAAGTAACATAAATAATCTCTGACTGCACAAATATAACAGTGGCAGAAATACCACTTTGTGGTCCTTCTGCCACTGTTATATTTCTATATCTCACCCGAAATTCCATTATTGATATCTATATCGCTACACTATCCATTAATTATATCACACTTTACAATTTCATTTTCATTCAACAAAAAATGTACAGGCTTATCATAATCGTTATGCGGAATACTTTCTATAACGTGTGAAGACCATATAGCACCAATTAATATGGCTTGAGGAGCCTGAGGAATAAAGCGGTCATAGTATCCAGCACCCATTCCTAATCGGTTACCAGAATGATCAAACCCTACTCCTGGAACAATTATTAAATCAATTAACTCTGGATTCATTATCTTAAGAGTTGCAGGATCGGGCACCAATAAATTAAAACGCCCTTTAACTAAATCATTCCAATTCTCAATTACAGCAGCATCCATCACACCGAATTCTTTTCTCATATGTGGTACACAAACCGTTTTTCCCTGTGACCAAGAGTCCTCAATTATTTTTGACATTTGTGGTTCATCAAACATAGACAAAAACAACATTATAACCTTCGCTTGTTGATAATATGGCCACGCAAATAATTGTTTAGCCATATTATCACTTTGAGCAGCAATCATGTTTTTATCTAGTTTACGTCTTCTTAATAATAATTCTGTTCGTAAATTAGTCTTGTTATGACTACTAATTTTCATATTACTACCTTACCTTATTATCCAGTACACGTAGAGAAAACCATAACTTCCTATCCGTTTTTAGGATCATTCTGGTATGATTGAATTGCCGAGCGTAAAAAATCGATTTCAACTTTTTCTGAAACTTTTAAAGTCACTTTTTTAGCATCTAAAGCTATAATCGTACCATACATACCACCTGCAGCAATTACACGATCACCTTTTTTTAAGTTATTTAACATTTCTGCACGTTGTTGCTGTTGTTTTTTCTGAGGACGATACAATATAAAGTAAAAAACTAGCGCCATCAAAACAATCGGCCCATAAGCCGCTAATGTCTGCATCATCTCTTGCGATAATTCTGGCATATAATTCACCCCCTTTATTTTTATATTACTAGTATTATATTCCACATCAAGTACTTAAATCCTCTTTATCGATTATATTGTGCCAAGAACCCTTGCCTGAAATCTAGAAAACGATCTTCTAAAATAGCTGTACGCATCTCTCTCATAAAGTTTAATAGAAAGTGTAAATTATGAATGGTTGTAAGTCTTAAGCCAAAGATTTCATCGGTTTTAAATAAATGCCTAATGTAAGCTCTTGAAAAATTCCGGCAAGCGTAACAACTGCATTTGTCATCAAGGGGTCTAAAATCCCTTGCATATTCAGCATTCTTAACAACAAGTCGTCCCCAATTGGTCATAACGGTACCATTACGAGCTACTCGAGTAGGAAAAACACAATCAAACATGTCAATACCATGCATAACCCCTTCTACCAAGCAGTCGGGCGTTCCAACCCCCATTAAATAACGAGGCTTTCTTTCAGGCAATAACGGTACTGTATGCTCTAGCATTTCATACATTAACGGTTTCGGTTCACCAACACTTAAGCCACCCACAGCATAGCCAGGAAAATCTAAGGAAACCAAATCTTTGGCACTCATACTTCTTAAATCCTTATACATACCGCCTTGTACAATACCAAATAACGCTTGGTCGGCTCTAGTGTGAGTCTGTCTACACCGCTCAGCCCAGCGCGTAGTTCGTTCCGTAGATTCTCGAGCATAATCATGCTCGGCGGGAAATGGCACACATTCATCAAAAGCCATAATAATATCAGATCCTAATGCCATTTGCACCTGAGTGGCTTTCTCTGGAGATAAGAAATGTTTGGATCCATCAATATGAGAACGAAAAGCAACACCTTCTTCAGTAATTTTGCGTAATGCCCCTAAACTAAAGACTTGAAACCCACCACTATCTGTTAAGATTCCTCGATCCCAATTCATAAATTTATGTAAACCGCCGGCTTCTGCCACTAATTCATGCCCAGGTCTTAGATATAAGTGATAGGTATTACTTAAGATGATTCCAGCGCCCATATCCTTTAATTCATCAGGTGACATTGCCTTTACGGTCGCTTGCGTACCAACAGGCATAAAAATAGGTGTATCAAAGGAGCCATGAGGTGTATGCAAGCGTCCTGCTCGCGCTCCTGTTTTTGAACATTTTTTAACTAATTCGTACGTTACTGACATTTTAATCCCCCTAGATTCTATTAAAATGATTCCTATTCTAACAAAAAAATTATTATAGAAAAATTCACAAAAATACAATGCCACTTTCGTGGCATAAAACAAACTTTAAAATAATAAAGGTAAAAACAAGTTTATTTTATATAATTAACATGGCATCGCCAAAACTAAAGAATTTATACCCTTGCTCAACGGCTTCCTTATACGCAGCAAAAACCTTTTGCTGTCCAGCTAAGGCACTAACTAACATTAACAAGGTAGACTTTGGTAAATGAAAGTTAGTCACAGCAGCATCAACTATTTTAAATGTATAACCTGGATAAATAAAAATTTCAGTCCAGCCGCTTTTAGCTTCCAATAGGCCATTTATCGTAGCTGTCTCCAATGTTCGTATTGCTGTAGTACCGACTGCTATAATTCTACCGCCTTCCTGCTTTGTTCTATTTATCAGTTCTGCCGTCTCAGGCAATACTGAATAATATTCCCGATGCATTACATGATCGGTAATATTATCGGTATTAACCGGGCGAAAAGTGCCTAAACCAACATGTAGGGTCACAAATGCCAGATGGATTCCCTTTTCTTCTATGCGTTTCATTAAATCTGTCGTAAAATGCAAACCTGCCGTTGGCGCAGCTGCCGATCCCCGTTCACGAGCATATACAGTTTGATATCGTTCTTTATCCGCTAATTGCTCTGTGATATAAGGAGGTAAGGGTGTTTCTCCCAGCTCGTCCAAGATTTCTTCAAAAATACCTTCATATCTAAAGCGAACAATACGACCGCCAAAATCAGTCGATTCGAGTATTTCACAAGACAACCGATCACTAAAGATAATGATCGCACCAGGCCTAGCCTTCTTACCTGGTTTCACCAATGCCTCCCAATCACTTTCTGATTTACGATTTAATAAGAAAACTTCTACTTTACCACCGGTCTCGGCCTTAGCGCCAATTAACCGAGCTGGAATTACTCTGGTATCATTAAAAACAAGGGTATCACCTGCATTTAGGTATTGTAGCAAATCAAAAAAATAGTTGTGTGAAATGGCACCTGTATTTTTATCTAGCACTAATAAGCGAGAATGATCACGAGGCTCGCAAGGATGTTGAGCAATTAACTCTTCTGGTAAAAAATAATCAAATTCAGATAACAACATGCAACTAGACTCCTTTAGGTAACTTTTTAACCTCAACACCTTGATAATAGTGTTTCAATATCTCTTTAAAATATGTAGGGTCATCTTGAGGACCTTTCTCTGCCATAGCCTTGGCTCCCCATTGAGATAAGCCAATACCGTGGCCCCAGCCAAATCCTGAAATTGATATGATCTCATTTGACCGACCGCTAATACGATGTATATCTTCTTTATCTGTAAAATATCCTTTTTCATTTGTTGACGGTAAATTAATCTCAACTTTTTTATTGCCCACATTACCTATACCATCAGAAATTTCGAATTCAATACTTTTTTGTACCGGCAGCATGATATGAACATCAAACAAAGAACTCTTCAAAGACAATATCGTACGCAGCTTTTCACCAGTCAACTGAATACTTCCATTCGTACCAATAAAACGTATCATCTTCACTCTTCCAGAAACGCCTCGGTCAGGAGTATCTATCGGCTGAGCAGCAAGGGGAGAAATGCCAATTGCTTTTATAGTCCCAACATTGTATCCAGCTTTAGATAATAATTCTCCTAATTCATTAGGAGTTAGCTGTTTTTCCCAATTGTAGTGAGGCGAACCTTGATCATAATCAACTACACCGCGCAAATATGGCAGATAGGTTCCCCATATATTTTCACTATTCTCTGTGTAACCACCAGAGCTGCTATGAAAATAAGCAGGAATAAGCTTGCCTTTATACAAGATCACTTGGCCCGCAGTATCATCTACTGCCTTAATACCCCGAAGGACTTCCCCTTCACGGCCGCCATAAACTTGACAATCCGTTGTAGCACAAACATCATAACCATCACTCTGATGCTTATTTCTGCTATAAAAAGCATACGTACGAGCTGCTACTGCTTGAGCCTTAACTGCTTCCAGAGACCAACTTGGTGATATTTCTTTTGCGATGACACCATATAAATATTTCTCAACCGATAGTATATTAACAACTGTCATTCCACTCTTTCCATTGGTAATATGGATGTTAATATCACCTCTATATTTTTTTTTATTAACCTCAATAGAATATGCATCATCCTTTTTTAATTTCAAGAGACTTAGTCTAACACCATCTATTTTTTTCCCATTCAAGATAAATCCATTCCCATTATAAGCAATTGTCGCTTTTTCATTAGCAGAGAATCGCCCCAATGTTTGATTTTTATCAACATTGACTATTTCATATTCAACATCTGCTGAAACTAAAATATTACGCTGATTTGACCAAATACCGACTCGAATATTACTCTCTGAAGCTTGTGCTGCGTACACAGTACCTACCAAAAAGAGCATACAAGATAAGAATCCCAATAAAATTGTAATAAGTTTACAATTCAAAATAGCACTCCTTTCAGCTTATAATAAATTACCTTGTTCATCTGTCTTATATACTATACCTAAATGCTCATATGCTTTCTGTGTAGCAACTCTCCCTCGAGGAGTTCGCTGCAAAAAACCCATTTGTAGCAAGAAAGGTTCATATACATCTTCAATAGTATCATTTTCCTCACTAATGATAGCAGCTAACGTATCAAGACCTACTGGACCACCTTTAAAATTCTGTATGATTGCTAACAGCATATTACGGTCTGTTTTATCAAGTCCACATTTATCTACTTCTAACATTGCCAATGCTTTATCAGCTGTAACGTCAGTAATGATTCCATTTCCAGCAACTTGAGCATAATCTCTTACCCTTTTTAGTAAACGATTTGCAATTCGTGGCGTTCCTCTAGACCGCTTTGCAATTTCATAAGCTCCACCAGTTTCAATTTCTACATTTAGTACTTCTGCAGTACGATTCACAATACAAGCTAATTCATCAGGTTGATAATATTCAAGCCTTGAAATTACACCAAACCGATCACGCAAAGGAGACGCTAACGCCCCCGCACGAGTCGTTGCGCCAATCAACGTAAAAGGTGCCAAATCTAATCGAATGGACCTAGCGCTAGGTCCTTTGCCAATAATAATGTCTAAAGCATAGTCTTCCATAGCAGAATATAAGACTTCTTCAACATGTCTTGATAATCGATGGATTTCATCAATAAATAAAACATCTTTCTCCCCTAGGTTTGTAAGCAATGCTGCCAGATCTCCTGCTCTTTCAATCGCTGGACCAGATGTTACACGGAAATTTACACCTAACTCATTAGCTATAATAGCTGCCAACGTAGTTTTCCCTAAGCCAGGTGGCCCATATAGTAAAACATGATCTAATGCTTCCTCTCGGGAAAGGGCAGCCTGTACAAATATTGAAAGATTGTTTTTAACTTTATCTTGACCGATGTATTCATTTAAACGGCGTGGTCTAAGACTATATTCCCACGTATCAGCATCCTGTTCATTACCAGCGATAATTCGTTCTTCCACAATTATCTATTACCTCCCATAAATTCCCTGAGTGCTAGCTTTAAGAGCTCCTCCACCGAATGACCATTCTTTTCTATTTTTTTTAGAACGGGCATTATTTCATTTTGATTATATCCTAACGCCAATAACGCTTGTAATACTTCCTCAATCACATCGCCAGTTGATACTGATACGCCAGAAATATAATCTTCATTTAAATCGTTCTCAGTAATTAGTCCGATCTTATCTTTCAATTCAAGAATAACTCTTTCAGCAGTTTTTTTGCCAACTCCCGGTAATTTAGTTAAAATTCCTATGTTTTTTTGGCTTATCGCTAGACGAAATTGTTGTGGATCAATTGCCGATAAAATTCCCATGGCTACTTTAGGACCAATGCCTGAAATTGACGTCAGCTGCAGAAACAAATCATACTCATCTTGAGTGTAAAAACCATATAACATCAATGCATCTTCACGCACATACATATAAGTAAATAAAGACACTACTGCAGCAATTGTAATTTTTTGACGAGTAGATTGTGCTATAAAGACTCGATATCCAATACCTTGAACATCAATAAAACAATGATCTACTGCTAAATGTGATACAGTTCCACGTACATAACCAATCATACTTTATTTCCCCACACTTTATTTTCTGAATTACATTTTATACCTAGACGTTTTTTTAAAGAAGCGCGATTAATCTTATTTGAGTCTACTAGGCTATTACAAACTAACTCCGGTCTCATATTACTACAATGGGTAGTACAAATCGCAATTGCTAAAGCATCTGCTACATCATCAGGATGTGGCTTAGAAGGTAAGTTTAGCAAACGCTGTGTCATATAAATGACTTGCTCTTTAGTAGCCTTGCCATATCCCACGACTGCTTGTTTTACCTGTAAGGGCGTAAATTCTGCTAATTTAGTGGAATTTTGAGCTACTGCTAGTAATAGAACGCCCCTAGCTTGCGATACTGTTATAGCAGTTCGTACATTCTTATTAAAGAATAGCATTTCTACTCCCACTACATCAGGTTTATACTTCTTTATAAGTACATCAATTTCATGATGAATAATTACTAAACGTTCTTCTGTATTCATTTTTGGACTAGTTTGAATAGCACCATAATCTAACGCTCGAAGCGTACTTCCTTCTAAATTTACAATTCCATATCCACAAATTGCTGTACCTGGATCTATCCCTAATGCTAACATAAATATAGCCTCCCTTGCCAACTATAGTAAATTCGACAAGGTCATGCTTGATTCCTTTCTAATGAGAGCAATAAAAAAGATAAGGGGAATCTCCTCCCCTTATCTTGACTGCATTCCTTCTAACGTTCGTAGTAACTCTTCCTTCGATTGTACCACCATCCCTTTTTCCAATTCTTCAATATCATGTGGCATGAGTTTATTAACCTGGATGGCAGTTATCTCCTTCACAATTGGCTTATAACCTGGTCTTCCATAAAAAACAGCAACCTGATTGTCTTTTACTCCGATAAAGATATTATTGGCATGCTCACGGCAATAACCATCAACTTTTAATCTCATAACCGCCTCATTCGTATCAAATTTCTCAAATTCCCATCCTTCATAGATTTTCTGCATTTGATAAATACTTAGTCCTACTAAGTTTTCGGTAGGTTTCGTTTTTAAAACTTCTTCTTCATTGCACTTCAAATATAGAATTTTTTGTACGATATCTGTGTCTTTTGTTATTTTAATTTTACTATCTTGTTTAGCAACCTCAGTTTCTTGAAGAAGAATTGGGTTCTCTCCACCAGAAAAAGATCGATAAACCATATAATATGCTGATAGACCCATCACCAATAATAAAGCTACACAAAGTAAAGCATACTTTTTATTAATCTTTGCAAATGGTAACAATAGAAGCAACTCCTCATTTCCATATTGCCAACATTATTACCCGATTCTTAGAAAAATATACAAAAAAAGTGTGATATTATCACACTTTTTAGTATTTACATTAAATCTTCTGGAATATCGAAATTTGCATATACTTCCTGTACATCATCATGTTCTTCTAATGCATCCATCAACTTCATCATTCGAGTAGCATCATCAGCAGCTAAAGCTACGGTAGTTTGCGGTATCATAGTAATTTCAGCTACAGAAGTTTTGATACCATTCTTTTCAAGAACTTCTTGAAAAGAATAAAAGTGATCTGGCTCAACAGTAATTTCAAATTCATTATCTTCTACTTTAAAATCATCTGCTCCAGCCTCAAGTGATAACATCATTAACTCTTCCTCATCAATCGTTGCCACTTTTTCAATTATAAATAATCCCTTTTTATCAAACATCCACGACACACAACCTGATTCACCTAAGTTACCACTATATTTTGAGAATAGATGACGTACATCTGCCGCTGTACGATTACGATTATCAGTCATAACCTCTACCATAACAGCAACACCAGCAGGACCATAGCCTTCATAAACTAACTCTTCATAATTGCTGCCATCTGAAGAACCAAGACCTTTTTGAATGGCACGTTGAATATTATCCTTAGGAATATTATTTTCTTTGGCTTTTTGTAATGCTAATTTTAATCGCATATTCCCTGTAGGATCAGCTCCACCCATTCGAGCTGCAACAGTGAGCTCTCGACCAATCTTAGTAGTAACTTTACCACGCAATGCGTCCATTTTACCTTTTTTATGTTTAATATTAGCCCATTTTGAGTGTCCTGACATAAATTATTTCTCCCCTCAACCAATATGAATCAGGAATAATTTTAGCATAATTATACTTGTTTCGTAAAGTAGCTATCAACTTCATAGCCTCTATTTTTGAGTAGAATCAAAGCCAGCAAGCTGGTACACTACTTATTATGCCAATGTAAATTCTTTTTACTTTTATCAATCGCCTCTTGATTTTCTAATGCAGTAATCATACTTGATGAATCAGCAAATTTATCAACCATCTTACTACCAATACGTGTATCAATCAAAATACCAGGTCCCCCAACACATCCACCATTACAAGCCATACCTTCAAAGAAATTAGCATCAATCTTTCCAGCCTTCATTTGAAGTAATGCGTCTTTACAATTTTGTAGTCCATCTGCGCGGTGTGGTCTCACTATCACATCTGGAGCAATTTTTCCTGCTGCATCAATAACTGCCTGTACTACACCGCCAGCTCTGGCAAATGCATTACCATCACGAGAAGCTGTTGAGGTAAATTCTGTTTCAAGAATATCTGCAGGTATGATACCAGCACCTGAAAATATTCCATCCATTTCTTCAAAGGTAAGTACATAATCAATAAGATCAGGATATTTACGCGCTTCAACTTTCTTTGCAAGACATGGACCTATGAAAACAATCACGCCTTCAGGATCAGCATCTTTAATTACCTTAGCAGTCGCCACCATGGGTGATACAGTAGTGGATACATGTTCCTTCAACTCTGGCAAATGTTTATCCACCATTCCTACAAAAGCTGGACAACAGGATGTTGTCATGAAGGAGTGTTCTTCAGGAACTGTCCCAGTAAATTCTTTTGCTTCTTCTAAGGTTACAATATCTGCACCAAAAGAAACCTCTCGAACATCATAAAAACCAACTTCTTTAATTGCAGCTATTACTTGGCTTGGTTTTACTTTCACCCCAAATTGACTAATAAATGCTGGAGCTAAAATCCCATATACGCGATTACCAGCTTTTATCTTTTGAATAATGTGTACTATGAAGCTCTGTTCCGTGATTGCACCAAAAGGACATGCTACTTTACATCCACCACATTGCACACACTTTTCATAATTAATAACGGCTCGCCGTTCCTTATCAGCTTTTATCGCACCAATATCACAGGCTCTTTCACAGGGACGTGTGATTTCAACAATAGCCCCATACATACAAGATTTTTTACATAGACCACATTCTACACATCTGGTTTTATCAATATAAGCTTGATTTTGAACAACACTAATAGCCTTTTTGGGACAACTTGCAATACAATTGTGAGCAACACAATTACGACACGCATTGGTTATAAAAAAGGTATCAATGGGACACTGATCACATGCTTCAGGCATAATATTAATAATAGGCATATCAGCAATTTCTCCATCTAAAGCCTGTTGAGCCGCTTCAGCTATCCCCATATTCAAAGGCTGTGACATAATAAATCTAACTCTGTCTTTCAAAACTGCGCGTTCTTTATGCACGCAACATCGATATCTTGGACCATCTTCAGTAACAATATTATCTAAAATATCAACAATATTATCTTTATCGAGTTCACCATCAAAGGTAAGTTTAGCGATTTTCGATAAAACTTGGCGTCTAATTTTTACTACTTCTGTTATTTGTAACATTTAACCCTCCTATTGGTATTACATTATTGTATAGTATAAAGAAACACTTTAGAAATGTCTATACCTCTTACATAATATATCCGACTTTTTATAGTTAGTTAGTTTCTTAAAATAAAATTCATATAATACTTTTCTATCCTGACAAGGTAAAACACCATTCACTTGCGTGAATGGTGTTTTCATTAAACTGGCTCCTTGAGTAGGACTCGAACCTACGACCGATCGGTTAACAGCCGATTGCTCTACCAACTGAGCTATCAAGGAATAAACTGGCAACTATCTATCCTCCCAGGCCGTTTCCAGCCAAGTACTTTCGACGTATAAGGGCTTAACTACTGTGTTCGGTATGGGAACAGGTGGAACCCCTTAGCTATCGCCACCAGATATTATAGAGGTAAACATCTCAAAGAGTATGCTCCCTCAAAACTTCACAGAAGCAGCGCACCAAATCTTTGTTAAAAGATTTGTGTAAGTCGCGACCTTAACATCAAAATGTTAACATCATTACGACTTTACAATGTCGCTATAAGCAAACGCAGTTAGGATTAGTCGTTAGCAGCCATGCTGCTAACTAAATTTAAGTCAAGCCCTCGTCCTATTAGTACCAGTCAGCTGAATCCATTGCTGGACTTACACACCTGGCCTATCAACCTTGTCATCTACAAGGGGACTTACTAGCTTATGCTATGAGAGATCTCATCTTAAGGCTGGTTTCACGCTTAGATGCTTTCAGCGTTTATCCTTTCCGAACGTAGCTACCCAGCTGTACTCCTGGCGGAATAACTGGTACACCATTGGTTCGTCCACTCCGGTCCTCTCGTACTAGGAGCAGTTCCCTTCAAATCTCTTACGCCCGCGATGGATAGGGACCGAACTGTCTCACGACGTTCTGAACCCAGCTCACGTACCACTTTAATGGGCGAACAGCCCAACCCTTGGGACCTACTACAGCCCCAGGATGTGATGAGCCGACATCGAGGTGCCAAACCTCCCCGTCGATATGGACTCTTGGGAGAGATTAGCCTGTTATCCCCAGGGTAGCTTTTATCCGTTGAGCGATGGCCCTTCCACGCGGTACCACCGGATCACTAAGTCCGACTTTCGTCCCTGCTCGACCTGTACGTCTCGCAGTCAAGCTCCCTTCTGCCTTTGCACTCTACGCGCGATTTCCAACCGCGCTGAGGGAACCTTTGAGCGCCTCCGTTACATTTTCGGAGGCGACCGCCCCAGTCAAACTGCCCACCTGACACTGTCCTTAGTATCGTTACTACTAAAGTTAGAATTCCAGTAAATAAAGGGTGGTATCCCAACAACGACTCCACACATACTAGCGTACATGTCTCGCAGTCTCCCACCTATCCTGTACATCATTTACCAAAATTCAATGTCAGGCTACAGTAAAGCTCCATGGGGTCTTTCTGTCCAGTCGCGGGTAACCTGCATCTTCACAGGTATTTCAATTTCACCGGGTCCCTCGTTGAGACAGTGCCCAAGTCGTTACACCTTTCGTGCGGGTCGGAACTTACCCGACAAGGAATTTCGCTACCTTAGGACCGTTATAGTTACGGCCGCCGTTTACTGGGGCTTCAGTTCACACCTTCGAATTGCTTCTAAGCACTCCCCTTAACCTTCCAGCACCGGGCAGGTGTCAGCACCTATACGTCAGCTTTCGCTTTAGCAGGCACCTGTGTTTGTGGTAAACAGTCGCTTGGGCCTCTTTTCTGCGACCTCCTTTAGCTCATACCGCGAGGGTAATCACCTAAAGAGGCTCCCCTTCTCCCGAAGTTACGGGGACATTTTGCCGAGTTCCTTAACGAGGGTTTTCCCGCGCACCTTAGGATTCTCTCCCCGCCTACCTGTGTCGGTTTGCGGTACGGGCACCCACAGCCTCGCTAGAAGCTTTTCTTGACAGCATGGGATCAGTAAGTTCATCAACCTTGCGGTCAACTCCCCGTCACTCCTCAGGCTTCTCGTTTAGCGGATTTGCCTACTAAACACCCTACAAGCTTAGACGCATTTCTTCCATTCATGCGATTACTTACCCTTCTGTGTCACTCCATCACTCAAACGGATGGGGGTGGTACTGGAATGTTTGCCAGTTGTCCATCGCCTACGCATTTACGCCTCGGCTTAGGCCCCGACTTACCCTGAGACGACGAGCGTTGCTCAGGAAACCTTAGGCTTTCGGTGGACAAGATTCTCACTTGTCTTTTCGCTACTCATACCGGCATTCTCACTTCTATATACTCCACAGCTCCTTACGGTACTGCTTCGATGCGTATAGAACGCTCCCCTACCACTCATGCCCAAAGGCATAAATCCATAGCTTCGGTTCCGTACTTTAGCCCCGGACATCTTCGGCGCAAAACCTCTCGACCAGTGAGCTATTACGCACTCTTTAAATGGTGGCTGCTTCTAAGCCAACATCCTGGTTGTTTCTGAAGTTCCACATCCTTTGCCACTTAGTACGGCATTGGGGACCTTAGCTGATGGTCTGGGCTGTTTCCCTCTTGACTACGGATCTTATCATTCGCAGTCTGACTCCCAAGGTCCGAGTACAGCCATTCGCAGTTTGACAGAGTTCGGTAACCTATAAGGCCCCTAGCCCAATCAGAGCTCTACCGTCTGTACTTATTTCTTGAGGCTAGCCCTAAAGCTATTTCGGGGAGAACCAGCTATCTCCGCGTTCGATTGGCATTTCACCCCTATCCACAACTCATCCCAAAACTTTTCAACGTTCACGGGTTCGGTCCTCCACGCAATTTTACCTGCGCTTCAACCTGGCCATGGATAGATCACTGCGGTTTCGGGTCTACAACAACTAACTAATCGCCCTATTAAGACTCGCTTTCGCTACGGCTCCACATCTTCTGCTTAACCTCGCTAGTTACTGTAACTCGCCGGTTCATTCTTCAATAGGCACGCCGTCGACCACATAAGGGTCTTCGACTGCTTGTAGACATACGGTTTCAGGTTCTTTTTCACTCCCCTCCCGGGGTGCTTTTCACCTTTCCCTCACGGTACTATACGCTATCGGTCGCCAAGGAGTATTTTGCCTTGGAGGGTGGTCCCCCCTGCTTCCCACAAGGTTTCACGTGTCTCGTGGTACTCTGGATCTCAGCCATCTCGCTCTGCTTTTCGTCTACGGGACTGTTACCCCCTATGGTCTACCTTTCCAGGTAGTTCGACTAAGCCTGACTTGAATTATGCTGGTCCTCAACCCCGAATCAGTAAACTGACTCGGTTTGGGCTCTTCCCCGTTCGCTCGCCGCTACTTAGGGAATCTCACTTGATTACTTTTCCTCTGGGTACTTAGATGTTTCAGTTCCCCAGGTGCCCTCCTCATAGTCTCAGCTATGGGTAACAATGCATTACCATTGTTGGGTTTCCCCATTCGGAAATCTAGGGATCAATACCTGCTTGCGATTCCCCCTAGCTTATCGGAGCTTACCCCGTCCTTCTTCGGCTCTTGGCGCCAAGGCATCCACCGTATGCCCTTATTAGCTTGACTTCGTCACTCTAATAGTCGGTTTGCAATAACCTATCATCTGCGTTGTTGTCGCTGTGGGCATTCATGTCGACGTACAAGTAGTACGACTCCATTCATGTCCTCGCTCCGCCTAGCAGCTGACAGCTTCTTGCCAACCTTTACTTGGTGGTATATTCGAGTTCTAAAACAAGAATATACATGTTTCAAATAATCCTAACATGCTCGGTAATCACCCAATTCTTACATTGGATTATTACGTTGCTTTCTTCTGTGCAGTTTTCAAAGAGCATTAATGAAATGGTGGAGGATAACGGGATCGAACCGTTGACCCCCTGCGTGCAAGGCAGGTGCTCTCCCAGCTGAGCTAATCCCCCGTATTCTACGCATAAAATGCGATCTTCATTTACCCGACTAAAAAAATTCGAGTTATTAAAACCTCGAATCCAAGTGAACGAATAAATGGTGGGCCTAAATGGACTCGAACCATTGACCTCACGCTTATCAGGCGTGCGCTCTAACCAGCTGAGCTATAGGCCCGCAGAGGTATTCCCTCAAAACTAAGCAATGTAAGTAAAAGTGAACAACCAGATGTGTCGACCTTGGATATGAAAGAGTATTTCATCCTTCAAATCTCCATAGAAAGGAGGTGATCCAGCCGCACCTTCCGATACGGCTACCTTGTTACGACTTCACCCCAATCACTGATCTCACCTTCGACGGCTGGTTCCATTGCTGGTTACCTCACCGGCTTCGGGTGCTCTCAACTTTCGTGGTGTGACGGGCGGTGTGTACAAGGCCCGGGAACGTATTCACCGCAGCATGCTGATCTGCGATTACTAGCGATTCCGACTTCATGCAGGCGAGTTGCAGCCTGCAATCCGAACTGAGAGCTTGTTTTTGGGTTTGGCTTCACCTCGCGGCTTCGCTACCCTCTATTTAAGCCCATTGTAGTACGTGTGTAGCCCAAGACATAAGGGGCATGATGACTTGACGTCATCCCCACCTTCCTCCGTGTTATCCACGGCAGTCTCCCATGAGTTCCCACCTTTACGTGCTGGCAACATAGGATAAGGGTTGCGCTCGTTGCGGGACTTAACCCAACATCTCACGACACGAGCTGACGACAGCCATGCACCACCTGTCTATCTGTCTTCCGAAGAAGAACTCTCTATCTCTAGAGTCATCAGACGATGTCAAGCCTTGGTAAGGTTCTTCGCGTTGCGTCGAATTAAACCACATACTCCACCGCTTGTGCGGGCCCCGTCAATTCCTTTGAGTTTCAACCTTGCGGCCGTACTCCCCAGGCGGGGTACTTATTGCGTTAACTCCGGCACTGGAGGGGTCGATACCCCCAACACCTAGTACCCATCGTTTACGGCCAGGATTACCGGGGTATCTAATCCCGTTCACTACCCTGGCTTTCGCGCCTCAGTGTCAGACACAGTCCAGAAAGTCGCCTTCGCCACTGGTGTTCCTCCTAATATCTACGCATTTCACCGCTACACTAGGAATTCCACTTTCCTCTCCTGCACTCAAGAATAACAGTATCCAATGCTTCACGGGGTTAAGCCCCGAACTTTAACATCAGACTGATTATCCCACCTGCGCGCGCTTTACGCCCAATAATTCCGGACAACGCTTGCCACCTACGTATTACCGCGGCTGCTGGCACGTAGTTAGCCGTGGCTTTCTTGTCAGGTACCGTCATTATGGATCATTATTTACAATCCACACATTCGTCCCTGAAAACAGAGTTTTACGATCCGAAAACCTTCTTCACTCACGCGGCGTTGCTCCGTCAGACTTTCGTCCATTGCGGAAGATTCCCCACTGCTGCCTCCCGTAGGAGTCTGGGCCGTGTCTCAGTCCCAGTGTGGCCGTTCATCCTCTCAGACCGGCTACTGATCGTCGCCTTGGTGAGCCGTTACCTCACCAACTAGCTAATCAGACGCAGACCCATCTTCTAGTGATAGCTTATAAATAGAGGCCACCTTTAGTATCTTAAGTATGCACTCAAAATACAACATTCGGTATTAGCACCACTTTCGCAGTGTTGTCCCCAGCTAGAAGGTAGGTTGTCTACGCGTTACTCACCCGTTCGCCACTATCTGATATTCAACACTCAATCCTCAGCTTTTGTGTTGGCACTTGTTTATGCGTGAAGCGCTCTCTTCTTTCGCGCTTGACTACACTGCTAAATATTCAGTGTTGAATACCAGACCGTTCGACTTGCATGTGTTAGGCACGCCGCCAGCGTTCGTCCTGAGCCAGGATCAAACTCTCCATAAAAGCAGACACACAATGCTTCAGCTTTGATGTGGTCGCTTTGCTCGATGCGTTAGCAGTCGAACTTCCTTACCCCATCATGCTTGGCACAGTATGCATAAACTATTTATTAGAGAACCTTGATGGCTCTTTAAAAAACAAATTGTTTATGTCAGTTCATTTGCATGAACCAACTGTTTTGCACTCGAAACGAGTACCGCACATCTGGCTTATTTTAACCTTACTTACATTGTTTAGTTTTCAAGGAACACATGAGATAAAGATCTTAAAATAATTATTATGTCACTTCAAGCGACCTCATTGATTTTAACACCTTTACATAAGTATGTCAACTTTTTTATTGTAAATTGATGACTTGTCTATATTATCACATCTTAAAAAGGTATGTCAATGCTCTATCTTCTTTTTTGTTTAAATTATACCTTATTCATGTTTTTCATTTTCACTTAGATTGCTGGGAAATGGGAACGGAAATTGTACGTATGTATTCGGAACATCCCCAACAACAACATATTCCGCAATTGGCATTTGCGTATCTACACTTATACTTTTACTAACTAGAGGTACTACAATTCTAATTTGTGTAGTAGCAATAAGATATATCATATGCCTAGTTTGATTAATACCTGCTTGTTCAAATTTGTCAATTACTTTTACCTGAACAGTACCTATAGGAATTACAGTAACAGTAATATTAGGTCCCATACTAGCTAATAATTGGCTCCCGAAAATCTGTCCCATTGGTATATTAATTTGTTCTTCACTAATCTCTTTTAATTTATCTTGCACTTTAATAGTAGTATCTGCAGCAATTTTATTGAACTCCATGGTATTAGGCTGTATAAGTACTACACGTCCCCGACTATCTAATGTAACATTCATTAATGTTTGCGGGTCAATATTTAAGTTCACCCTGTCACTAATAACCTGGTTAATGGATTGAGTCGCAATGAAAGTTGCTTTTGTTTCAGCTATAGCCAATAAGGTAGGTTTTAAATGTGTTTCCATCATCCAGAAGGTGCCTATTATAATGATGCATAGTAGAATAGACACTAGCACAATGGATGGCATTCTTCGTCTCTTCCCTACGGAAAATCTCATGATTACCCTCCTAGTCCAGGATATACCTCAGTATATGGCCTTTCCTCTTATGATGTACCACTCTTTAGCATATTTTTATACCTAGTTCTTGATAGCTATATCTATAGCTATATATCAAATTCCTGATTAAGATTCACTTATATAGCTGCAAGCCATGGATCACATTGACATTTGTGGCGTATCCTGCTATATTACAGTTAGTATTTGACATGAAAATAAACAAGCTGTTTTAGCTAGCAACTTGAATGGTACTGCGGGTTGTACCCGTCCTTAACCAGGGCGGTTTTTATTTTTACCTGTTGATAATTTTGGAAACATGAGGAGGCTTCTCAAACCAATGACTGTACTTGATATCCTCAAAGAGCGAGGCTTTATTCAACAACTTACCCATGAAGATGAAATGATCGAACTCTTCGAAAAAGAAAAAATTACCTTCTATATTGGTTTCGATCCAACTGCTGACAGCTTACATGTCGGTCATTTTCTTGGAATGATGGTAATGGCGCACATGCAAAAGGCCGGACATCGCCCAGTCTGCTTAATTGGCGGAGGAACGACGATGGTAGGTGACCCCTCTGGTAAGACTGATATGCGCAAAATGATGACCCAAGATGATATTGTCTATAACGGCGAACGATTTAAAAAACAAATGCAGCGCTTCATTGATTTCTCGGAAGGCAAAGCATTAATGGTCAATAATGCAGATTGGCTTCTTAAGCTGAATTATATCGAATTTTTAAGAGATATCGGCGCACACTTTTCAGTCAATCGTATGCTAACTGCCGAATGTTTTAAACAACGGTTAGATAAAGGATTATCCTTCTTGGAATTTAATTATATGTTGATGCAGGCCTATGATTTCTTAGAGCTCAACCGTCAGTATAACTGCACTATGCAGATGGGCGGAGATGATCAGTGGTCCAATATCCTGGCTGGAGCGGATCTCATACGACGTAAAGAAAGCAAACCAGCATACGGATTAACCTTCACCCTATTGACCACCAGTGATGGGCGTAAAATGGGCAAAACGGAAAAAGGTGCTCTATGGCTGGATCCTGAAAAGACCTCACCTTATACATTTTATCAATACTGGCGTAATATAGATGATGCGGATGTAGAAAAATGTCTAGCACTTCTAACCTTTATGCCAATGGATGAGGTTCGAAAGTTGGGTGCCCTTAAAGATAAAGAAATTAATATTGCAAAAAAAGCACTGGCCTTTGAAGTGACAAAGCTCATTCACGGTGCAGAGGAAGCTGAAAAAGCTCAGCAAGCAGCAGAAGCATTATTCAGCGGAGCTGGCGCACTAGATAATGTTCCAACCGTATCAATTACCTCTAATATGATGGGTATGAAAGTCCTGGACGTTCTTGCAGCTACTGAAATAGTACCTTCAAAAAGCGAAGGAAGAAGGTTGATACAGCAAGGTGGCCTTTATATTGGCGACACGAAAGTAACCGACATTGACTTAATACTCACTGATGATCTATTTGAAAATAAAAGTTTATTAATTCGTAAAGGTAAGAAAAATTATCACCGCATTGTTGTAACTCTCTAAAAAAGAGTTTAGCTACTTTTCTATTATTTTACTGATTAAGTAATATAAAAATGACACCAGCTATTGGTGTCATTTTAGCTTATAGACAAAAAGGATATTATTTATGTTATAATAATTAGCGTACTCAATACTAAGGAGGTTGCCAATGAACAAGGAGCGAAGCGATAGCCTTAAAGATGGCCGTCGTTCTTCTAAAAATGGTAATTCAAAACTAACGGTTATAATACTAATTGTATTTATAGTAATGATCACAGGTGCTGGACTTGGCTTTTTAACAGCAAGCATTCACACCATGCCAAGTCTGAAAGACGAGATTAGACCTGCAGCTTCTTCACAAATTTATGATGTAAATGGGAAATTAATTAATACGGTTCATTCTGTAGAAAATCGCGTTCCCGTTTCTATTAATAAGATCCCTAAAAATTTGCAAAACGCCTTCGTAGCTGCTGAAGATGCACGTTTTTATCAACACATAGGTATTGATCCTCGTGGTATTCTGCGGGCAGTCTGGTCAAATATAACCGATCGAGGCGTTTCCGAAGGTGGCAGTACCATTACGCAGCAATTAGCCAAAAATGCATTACTGTCCCAAGAACGTACATTAAAACGTAAAATACAAGAGGCGATCCTAGCTCTACAAATTGAACGTCAATACAGTAAAAATGAAATATTAGAACTCTATTTAAACCAAATATATTTTGGACAAGGAGCTTACGGAGTACAATCTGCATCCATTGTTTATTTCAATAAAAATGTTGAAGATCTAACATTAGCAGAATGTGCAATGTTAGCAGGCATCCCAAAAAGTCCAAATTATTATTCACCTTTTAATAACTTAAAAGCTGCAACAGAACGGCAAGCTACAGTACTTGATCAAATGGTTAAATATGAATTTATTAATTCGTCAACTGCTATACAAGCTAAGAATGCCAAACTTCGCTTGGCAATACGCTCATCCCAAACAGATACCACAAACCAAACAGCGAGCTATTTTATTGATTATGTTACGCAATATCTGATTGACAGATATGGGGCTGATGCGGTGTATAAAGATGGACTTAAAGTTTATACCACATTAGATCTAGATATGCAGGAAGCGGCGGAAGAAGCCATGAAAAAGCTTCCTAATATACGTACTGATAGTAATGGTTTGCAACAACCACAAGGAGCCCTCGTTGCGATTGACCCACGTACAGGTTATATCAAAGCAATGGTTGGTGGTCGTGGCAATGATCAGTTTAATCGTGCAGTTTTAGCTGAACGTCAGCCTGGTTCAGCATTCAAACCATTCGTTTACTTAGCTGCTTTAGAAGGAGGAATGACTCCTTCATCTATGATTGAAGATAGTAAAATCAGCTTTGGTAATTGGTCACCAATGAACTATGATGAGAAGTTCCATGGATCGGTTTCTTTACGTACAGCACTCGAACAATCCCTCAATGTGCCAACTGTTAAGATTGCCAATCAGACAGGTGTTGATAAACCATTATACTATGCTCAACAAATGGGGATTTCCACGTTAGTCTTACAAGGTTCTATTAATGACCGTAATTTAGCAATGTCCCTTGGAGGTCTAACACGAGGTGTCACGCCTTTAGAAATTGCCAGTGCATATGGAGTATTAGCTAACCAAGGTGTACATGTAGATCCTATAACAGTCATTAAAGTTATTGATCGTAATGGTAAGACGCTAGAGCAAGTCACTCCAAAGGAAAAGGCAGTGGTTAACGAGCGCTCTGCCTATGTTCTAACGGATATGCTACGTGGCGTCATTAATAATGGTACTGGTTCAGCTGCTAATATTGGGCGTCCTGCTGCCGGAAAAACTGGCACAACCAATGATTATAAAGATGCTTGGTTTGTTGGATTTACTCCTGATTTAGTTGCATCCGTATGGATAGGTTATGATTCTGGCGAATATTTAAATGGTATAACGGGAGGAACTCTTCCAGCTACCATTTGGAAATCTTTTATGCAAAAAGCCTTGGCAAAAATACCATCTCGGGATTTTATTCGACCTAACGGTGTCGTAATTGAACCGAACCCCACTCCTGTTCTTACAGAGCAGCCTGCTGATGGTAAGCAACCTGCAAATCCATTAACACCCGATGGTAAAAATTCGAAAACACCAAATCAACAAGATGATGACTCGCGACCAGTTGATAAAACCCTTCCCCCTCCACCTGTCAAATCTGATAAAAACACTGCCCCACCTCCACCACCGAAAAAAACAACTGAGACAGATAAAAAAAATAATCCTTAAATATAAAAAACACGCGTAAATTACGCGTGTTTTTTATATTTCTGCATATACATTAATATAAACTATAAACAAGTAGACGAGTCATCATTATTATTGCAAAGCAACAAAATGATAATAATGATAATAATCCACACACTACCAAATCCGCCACCAAATCCACCAAATCGACGTCCGCATGCCATAGGGATTCCTCCTCCTTCTATTGATAATAGAAGTATTATCAATCTTTAAATAGATGCTCTATTACTATATGAATAATCACAAAGGAGTTACCTCGTTTTAAGGAATTCAGGAACACGCTAGAATAAGTAAGATATTATTTTATATTATGAGAAGCTACAATCATCATTGTTAAAGCAAAAGAGTAAAAGGATGATAATGATAATCCACCAAGATTGACCTCCACCAAAACCACAACCTCTTGCCATTACATATTACCTCCTTAAATATAACATTTAAAGAGCAGCTACCTAAATATCTGTCCTTAATTATTTAAGTATTGCCTCCCCTTCTAGTTCAATATATGGAGGTATCTTTAAAAGTGTTACTCAACCTAATTAGTTTTTTTAATTAAATTTTATTCTAATATCCGTCGAATGCTTTTAGGAAATTCTGAAACCATCTTCATTGACTGCATACCACTATTAACTAGCTCAGTAATGTTACGAACCTTGTCGATGGTTGTCGACATTCCATCTATCCTTCTATCCATTTGCATATCTTCGGAAGTTAAACTTAACAAAATAACCATGAGCTGCAAGTTAAAATTAGGGTTCTTTAAGATCTGGCCAAATCCACTCATAGGATTGACTGGTCTGGCTTTCTTGACTTTCTTATCTTCTCGTTCCTCATCTTGCATTTTGATTTGCTTTGTATCCTTCACTTTTTCAACGATTTTCTCCTCAGTCATCATCATTTCAACATCCTTACTTTCTTGCGCAACTGACCTCTTGTAGTTTTTATAATGTCTCCGAAAGCGCATCACTCTCACCCCTTATTCAATCAATAAGTGATATTTAATCTAATATATGATGCAATCTTACAATTGGCTATTAATTGATACACACAAATTTATATTTTTGCATAAATTATAATGCTATAATTGACTTCGTTTTTTTGTGGAATTGATTTTTTAATAAAATGAGTGACCATTCATTGGACAAAATTAGAGCGGAGGCGATTTTCTATGTGGGAAAATTTAGGCAACATGATGGAAATGGTAAAAAAAATTCAACAAAATGTTGATAATGCACAAGATCAGTTAAAAGCTCAACGTGTAGAGGTTTCAAGCGGTGATGTAATAAAATTAACCCTTAATGGACAACAAGAATTATTATCAATAGAAATCAATCCAAAATATTTATCTGTTGAGAATGCAACATTATTACAAGACTTATTAGTTGCAACCATAAATAATGGTCTTACCAAGTCCCGCGAGCTGCACCAAACTGCAATGTGCAAATTAACTGGCGATCTCAATCTTCCCAAAATTCCTGGACTATTTTAAGGAGGACACTTTATGCCGAACGAAAATCCTAATACGCTGTTACAATCCATAGCACACATGATTGATAACGTAGCGAATGAGGGTACCGGCTATGATAACCTCATTCATATTTTGTCACTGCTTTGTATTCTACATATACTAAATCGTACCCAACCTCTGACGGCAGCACCTGCTATTCAAAATTCATCTGCAATTACTACTAATAATACTACTAATCCATTACATAAACTTTTAGGAGAGCTTACAAAGGGCGGTGGTGGTGATGGAGGAGGAGGAGGCCCTTCTGCTGACATGCTCATGACTTTATTACCTCTACTAAATAACCCACAAATTAAGTCAAAACTCAACCCCGCTAATATCTCATCTATATTAGGTGTTTTAGGTAATTTGGGAGGTGGAGGAAATAACGATAAACAAGAAGGAAGTAAAACGGAAAAATCAGAAAAAAAAGATCCACCGGCGGCGGCTGTCACTTCTTCCTTAGCGAATTCCTCAATAGCAACCCCCCCTTTAGATCCATATGTCTCTGACAAAAAGGATTTAGGTCGCTCTTTAAACTGGAAAACTACATTTGAAAATGAGAAAGAGGTGTGAGAATGCTACTCACACCTCTTTACTTTTGCTATTACAGTTAGGAGACCGAAAAAGTTTTTATAACTCTGTTTTTTCTATAACTGCACCACAGTAACTCCATCGCCACCTTCATTTAATTCACCAATGCTAATATCCCTGACATAATGATGATTTTTCAAATACGTTCTTACTCCTTTTCGCAGAGCTCCAGTTCCTTTTCCGTGGATAACCAATACTGTACTTAACCCTGCTACTATCGCATCATCAATATACTTTCCTAAGGTATATTCTGCTTCTTCTACCATCATACCCCGTATATCAATTTGCCTGGCGACATCTTGGATTTTCATAAAATTTTTATCACGATTTTTATCTTTAGCAATCTTTTTAATAGGAAAGTTGTCGCTTACCAAGCGGCAGTCTGTAATTGCAACATTCATTTTCATAATGCCCAATTGAACAGTTACTTCATTTGTAGCAATCGATACTACGGTCCCCTTTTGTTTCAGCGTAGTTATGTATACTTGCATTCCTGGTGTTAAGACATTGGCAGTAACAATAGGCAACGGGTTATCATCTTCTTCATTTTCATTTAAATTTTCTAGATTGTCACGCAGACGTTTTCTACTTTTGTCAAAAATGCCTTGCCTTGTCGAGCTGTTACTCTTTGCTGTAAACTGCGCTTTTAGCTCCGTTATAATTTCTTCTGTTTCTCGCCGAGTCTTTCGCAGTAGGGATTCAGCTTCTTCTTGCGCTTTGGCCAAGATTTTATGCTTCTTCGCAGCCAATATACTTTCCTCAGTCGCAAGCTTTTCTCTTAAAATTTGCAATGTTTGTTCTTGCTGAATAACCTCTTCATGGAGTTTATCATAAGCGATCTTCTGCTCTTCCAAAGCATTTAAAACGGTTTCAAATTCTGCATGATCTTTATCAATAAATTGGCTAGCTTGCTCAATAATACGATCTGATAATCCCAAACGTTTACTAATTGCAAAGGCATTACTGCTCCCTGGAACACCAATCAAAAGGCGATATGTGGGTCTTAATGTTTGTATATCAAATTCCACACTAGCATTTTCGATTCCTTGTCTTGAATATGCGAAGGTCTTTAATTCACTATAATGAGTTGTAGCAATTGTTTTAGCACCAATATTCAGCAAATGTTCTAATATTGACATAGCTAAAGCAGCTCCCTCATCCGGGTCAGTACCAGCACCAATTTCATCAATTAATACTAAATCTTCGGATGATATTTGGTTTAAAATTCTCACTAAATTCGTCATATGAGCCGAAAAAGTACTCAGACTCTGCTCAATGCTTTGCTCATCACCAATATCGGCAAAAATATTATTGAATACAGCGATTTCAGAACCATTTTGTACAGGAATATAGAGTCCAGCCTGTGTCATAAGAGCAAATAACCCTAACGTCTTTAACGTTACGGTCTTGCCTCCTGTATTTGGACCTGTAATGAGCAATGTATTAAAATCCTTGCCGATAAAAATGTCAATCGGAACTACAACATCAGCCTCAATAAGAGGATGTCTAGCCTGACGCAGATTAACATATCCTTTATTATTAATAATAGGCATGCTCGCCTGCATGGTCAGACTAAGTTTTGCCTTCGCAAAAGCAAAATCAATGTTAGCTAACATATCACAATTCATATAAATAGTCTCTGAGACATTTGCAATTTGTTCCGTAGCGGATCTTAAAATTCGCTCAATTTCATTTTTTTCTGCAGACGTGAGTTGTTTAATTTCATTATTTAAAATTACTACTGCCATCGGTTCAACAAATACTGTAGCACCACTAGCTGATTGATCATGAATGATTCCAGGAAAATGATTGCGATATTCTTGTTTAATTGGTATAACATATCGCTCATTGCGCACAGTCACTAATGCATCCTGAAAATATTTTTGATATTCACTTGAGCGCAGTATACCGTCTAATTTATCTTTGATACGACTTTGAGATAACCGTATTTCCCTCCGTACATGCAAAAGCTCAACACTTGCATCATCACGTATCTGTCCTTGTTCATTCACAATGTTTTCAATAAAATTTTCAACATTACGCAATACATTGATTTTTTCAGCATAACCAAGCAAAATGATTAATGTTACAGGCATATCCATAAAAAAATTTTTCATTCTTCGAGATGCATATAACGTACTTGCTACAGCTACCAATTCATCAGGAGCAAGTACAGAACCTATTTCTGCACGTTTTAACAACGTGCGAATATCACGAATACCACCAAGAGGTATACTAGACATTGCGTCCAAAATTCCTCTGGCTTCCTCTGTTTCTGCTATTTTTTCTTCCACTTTAGCTAATTCACTTGACGGTATCAATTCCTCTGCAAGTTCTCGCCCCATAACAGAACTACATTTATCTGCGAGCATAGCACGTATTTTATGATATTCTAATGTTTTTAATACTGATATATCCATTCATTTCCCCCTAGAAATAAAGAAATATACAATTATATTTCTTTATAATACACCACGGAAATAATGCCCCCGGGTGATATCTTCATGTTCAACAGTTTTCATCTTATCCTGCGCAAGCAAGGGATGATCTTCTCCTTGATCCAATAGTTCTCTATATAGTTTGCTTATTCTACCCAAGTGATCAACAGTACTCTTCTTTCCCTCAATTCGTATACGTTTAATTCCGATTAAACCAAATCGAGGTACATGAGGCAACATACTTAATTCTTTTGCATTTAGTATATGCATACGACAATATTGATCTGTCACCACTGGAAATCTTTCATTTTTACGATCATTTAACCAATAATCACGGCGTAAACAAGCCTGGTTACATTTTCCTGTACCTAATTTACCAAGATAGCTTCCTATCGCACAATACTCCGATACCATTAATGTTACATATCCATGAACTAAGCATTCTAAAGCCACCTTCTGTTCGCTAGCCAGCTCTTCAATCTGGGAAAAATTTAATTCTGGTGATAAGGTCATACTGGAAATTCCTTGTGCAGCTAAAAAATCTATCGATACATCATTGTATATATTTAATGAATAATCACCGTGGAGTGGCAGGTTCGTTATCTTTTTGGCAATATGCAATGTCCCCAAATTGCTTATTGCAACAGCATCTGGCTGTAATTCCTCAAATAAAGCCAATTCCCTTTTCACTTCGTCCATCTGCCATTTTTTTATAATACGAGGAGTATTTAAAATAATTTGCTTACCATATTCGTGTACCATGGCTACAGCTCGTCCATATGTCTCAGGAGTGATCATTTTATGATCAAAGGTTTCTCCGCCAAACATAATGCAATCTGCGCCGGATTCTAAAGACACTTTAATTTTATCAATCGTATCTGCATTTACCACCAATAAAGGCTGTTGTACGCCAGCTTTATTCCGAATTATATTCGATGATAGAAAATCTCGTGCAACATATTTTTTTCTAGATAAATCTTCACGTTGAAAGGGCATTAAGCGAGCTTGTTCTAATTCTTCAATTGCTCTGCGCCTAACATCATTGATCTCGCTAATTGGCACCATCACTTCACCAATTATATTGCATTCCAGGGTATTTACGCTAAAGATCGTAGAGCCTAACCGTTCGACCTGCTTGGCAATTACTTCTGAAGTTAAGGGTCTTTTAATAGCTCTTTGAGCAATAAAAGAAGTCCTAGCCCGACTACAGAAACCATCTTTATCTTGTATACTAATTTCCAAAGGTTGACCTTCCTGTACAGTTACTTTGATATCAACTGCTACACGTTTCACTGCATTTGGTTCAGTAAAAAAAGATCGTGCTCGTTCCATCAAACCCGCATCGAAGACTTTAAAGACCCGATCATTTATGCGCACAGGAGCATGCACATGAATTGCTACTTCTGCCCCAGCAGGAGCGCTAGTCACTTTCTGACCATTTACCATCATAGATGATACGGTTACACTAACCCTGCCACCAATCTTTACCCAAAAATCAACAATATCATTTATATATAAAGGTTCATCTAATTTTATAGTTGCAACTCGTTCCTGATGCTGATAATCGCTAACCCGGCCAATACGCACGCCCCGGTTGTTCGGACGACGGTCACTCATCATCTTACGTCCCTGATGAGTCTTTAAGTAAGCCGTAGTGAATTCACGATTGAAGATTTGTGCCAGTTCTTTTTGTTCCTGCTCTGCAACAACATAGGCATCAGGATTAACCAAACAAGCGTCAATCGCTCGCCTATACGTATCAACTACCACTGCTACATATTCTGGTCTTTTCATGCGTCCTTCAATTTTAAAAGAGGTTACACCTGCTTGAATAAGCTCAGGTATCAACTCCAATGTGTTTAAATCTTTAGGACTTAAAAGATATTCCCCTGCATCCGCATCTAGGAGTAAATCATTTCCTTTTTCATCTACAAGGGTATATGGCAAACGACAAGGCTGAGCGCAACGTCCACGATTACCACTTCGCCCACCAATCATACTACTCATTAGACATTGACCAGAATATGAAATGCACAATGCACCATGAACAAAAGCCTCAATTTCTGTAGCTGTATTCTTACAAATATGTTGAATATCATCCATTGATAACTCTCGTGATACTACTACCCGCTGAAAGCCAAGCTCCGTCAAAAGCTCTACACCTTCTAAATTATGTACTGTCATTTGTGTACTAGCATGTATTGGCATCGCAGGGATAATTTGTTTTGCTATTTTAAAAACGCCAATATCTTGAACAATAATCGCATCTACACTAATTCTATACAAATACTGTAAATAAAGCGATAATGCAGGTATTTCACCATTATCAACAAGGGTATTTACAGTCACATAAACCTTAACACTACGCAAATGAGCCAAATTTACAGCTTCTATTAATTCCTCATCAGTAAAATTAGGCGCGCTAGCTCGAGCACCAAACATTTTTCCTGCTAAATATACGGCATCGGCACCACCTTCTACAGCTGCAATTAAAGCTTCTCGACTACCAACAGGAGCTAATAACTCTATCATTTAAATTCATTCCTTTCAAAAGCCTTGCCCTATAATATAAAAACATCTCCACATAAAGACGCAAAGTACACAAAGATGGCACACGCCCTCTTTGTGTGTACTTTGTGTACCTTGATACAGGCATAGTATTTATCTACTTAATTTTTTCTTGTCTTTTTATATACTCTGCTACATCATGTACATCTGATATAAATTGTTCGAATCTCGCCCATTTCTGACCTAACGGACTTAAGGGGTTCTCAAAAATACTTTTATAATACAACTCAAGTTCATATTTTGTTAAAGGCTCTTTATCTGAAGTTCTTATAACAGTAAAAACTCCACAACTTTCCAATCGTGCCAATTTGATATCTGACAAATTAGTCATATCCATCCCTTGCTTATGAAGCTCTTGCCGTAAATCATCGTAATTGAAATGATTTTTGATAAAGTTTTCTCGTAAAATTTTTCCATCCTGAACAAGTGTAATTGGCGTACCCTCTACCCACTTCCGTAAAGTAAGATTTTTTAGGGATACATACGAAATTAACTGCTGCAATGCCAAAAGAGCAACTAATCCTTCTATGCCCCTGAATATAGTCTGTGTTTTGTCCATAGATGCAGTAACAATGATGTCACCAATACCTACCATAATAACAAAATCAAAAGGCGATAACTGCCCTACTGTACGATTTCCCATTAAACGAACAACGATAAGAGCTATAGTAAATAACACCACTATATGAAATAAAACCTGACCAACATCGGCAGTTTCAAACACTATATCACTCCTTTTGATTGTAGTATTAACAATCAAAAAGCCTGTTATACTGCACGATAGCGTCAGTTATTTTTCTTCTTCTACCATTCGAATCAATTGTTTATAATTTTGTTCTAAATCTAAATATGCCTCTGCAATATTGAGTGCCGCTAGCACAGCCACTTTACCTGGAGATAATCGCAAATTCTTCTGTGCAATTGTCTTCATACGAGAATCAACTTCTGCAGCAATGGCAATTACTTTTTCAAGTTTGACATCACTTTTTAAACAATAGGTTTCACCAAAGATTTCAACTGTTACTTTATGTTTTTTTTCATTCATAACGTCACCTATAATACCTATTTTACTAATTCTACATTCGACCTGACAAATATGATTTCCTGCATATGTAGCAAAGAAAACATATTTGTCTTTATGAATACAAAAAAAGGCAGCTATGAGATCATAAACTGCCTTTTTTGTATTATCTTACGCCTTATCAGTTTTATTAAGTAAACTGTGGTTTTTACCATATAAAAAATATACTAGAAAACCAATTCCACTCCATACAAAAAACCGCACCCATGTTTCGTAAGGCAAATTATACATTAAATAACTACAGGAAATAACGGCCAACGGAGCGATTACACTAACTGCAGGGCATCGAAATGGTCGTCTTAATTCCGGCTTCGTGTACCGCAGTACTAAGACTCCCACAGAAGCTACTGCAAAAGCAAATAAAGTTCCAATATTGGTAAGTTCAGCAATGATCCCAATAGGAGTAAATCCGGCGATCAAGGCTACCGCAATTCCACCAACGATTGTAATAATATGGGGTGTTCCATACTGAGGATGGACTTTGGAAATACTAGCCGGGATCAAGCCATCACGAGACATTGCAAAGAAAACACGAGATTGACCATACATTAATACTAGTAATACGGTCGTAATACCACATATAGCACCTGTACCAACTAATGCAGATCCCATATTATATCCTATCGCCCTCAATGCATAGGCCACAGGCTCTGCATTATTTAATTCACTATAAGGTACGACACCTGTTAATACAGCAGCAACGATAATATACAAGATAGTACAGACTAACAAAGAGCCAATAATACCAATTGGCAAATCACGATTCGGATTATGACATTCTTCTGCTGCTGTTGCTACCGCATCAAAACCAATGTATGCAAAAAATATAATAGCAGCGCCAGCAGCTACTCCCGAAAAGCCAAAAGGCATAAATGGATCCCAATTTGCAACATTCACTTTTGGACCTGCCAAAACTAAGAAAATAAAAACCGCAGCCAACTTTATCAATACTAAAATTTTATTAAGTGTTGCACTTTCCTTGGTGCCGCGCACCAAAAGCAAACTTAAAAAGAAAGAAATTAACATCGCTGGCACATTTGCAATACCGCCATCAGCTGGTACCGCAGTGTAGGCCTTTGACACCTCAATACCACCTGATTTTAAAAGACCTACCATATAGCCAGCCCATCCAGCTGCAACAGCACTAGAACCTACAGAATATTCCAAAATTAGATTCCAGCCTACAATCCAGGCAACAATTTCTCCCAATGCAGCGTATGTATACGTATAAGCACTACCAGAAATGGGAACCATTGCGGCTAACTCAGCATAGGCTAAGGCGGCAAAGGCGCAAGCCAATCCTGAAAGAACAAAGGAAAGTACTAATGCAGGGCCAGCATATTTAGCTGCAGCTACTCCAGTTAAAACAAAAATACCAGTACCAATAATACAACCAATTCCAAGAAGTGTTAAATCCATTGCACCTAACGATTTCTTTAAGCCTTTTTTCTCAGCCCCTTGTAAAAGTTCGCTGATACTTTTGGTACGAAAAATCCCCATTAAGCTCCACCTTTCTTTTTTATAAATCACAAAAAATCTCAAAAAAATAGACCTGCCCACAAGGACAGATCTATCAAAACCTAAACGTTTATAAACGCCTAAATAGCTATCCCGTTAACAGGATAACACAAGTAAAGTCATAGGTAAAGATTTTTTCGTGTTTTCAGAGGAGACATTTTGTACTAACTACGAATTCTAGCCGCTAACGAATTCTCTATGTGATCAATTGTCTTCTTGTAGTACACATCTATTTCTTCATCTGTAAGAGTCCGCATCTTATCCCTATAAATTAATGAAAATGCTAGACTTTTCGAACCATCAGCTACTTGTTCACCAACGTACACGTCAAACAAGCGAACATCACTAAGCAATGGCCCCCCACTGGCAATGATAGCTTCTCTTACTTGATCAGCAGAAATAGTTAAAGGCAAGACTACTGCTACATCTCTTTGAATAGCCGGAAATTTAGGTAATGGTTCATACTTGGCAAGTAAATTTACACAATCTACTACAGCTTCGATGTCAACCTCAAATATATACACTTTACGATGTATATCAAATTCATCTGCCACTTTCGGATGCAGTTCACCAACAGTTGCCAATATTTTACTATTTCTGGTGAATACTGCCGTCTTTCCTGGATGCAGAGACATATGTTCACCTGTTGTTACATGATAATCACTGATTCCTAAACCAGCCAGTAATACCTCTACAATACCCTTGGCATCATAAAAATCAACATTGTCCTTGCCTTGGCTCCAAGACAGTTCACTGCGTTTACCTACTAATGCGCCACAGAGCATCAAAGGCTCTTTAGGCAACGAATCTAGAGGAAGTTCTTCGGGCAAATATACTGCCCCAAGTTCATAAATTTTTATATCATCATTTTTTCTAGAAAGATTACGGACAATGGTTTCCAATACACCACCTAATAAAGTAGTCCTTAATATGGGAAAATCATCCGTGATAGGATTCAGCACGCGAATGGCACGATGTAGGACATGATCATCTGCAATATTTAATTTATCCAATACTTGCGGATGAGTAAAACTCAAAGAAATAATTTCATCCAAACCCGCTCCTGTTAAAATTGTTTTTATTACATCAACAATCGACTGGGCATATTCTTGCCCACCACGTAAAATATTACCATCAGGAGTTGTTGTAGGGATTTTATTATAACCATAAATTCGAGCAATTTCTTCACATATGTCAGGCTGATACTGTACATCGTTGCGCCATGTAGGCACATTCACAATTACTTTATCACTTTCAGAATGTGTATCAATTGCAAATTCCAAACTTCGTAAAATATTCAGCATTTCACTTTTACTAATATCTGTACCTAGATAAGCATTTACCTTCTGGGGGATAAAGCTAACCTGGCGAGGCAGTACCATGGTAGGATAGCTGTCCACAAGTCCTGGACATACCTTACATGCTCCCATATCTTCTAATAACTTAGCTGCTCTATCTAGAGCACGAATGCTATTAACCGTATCTACACCTCTTTCAAATCTTCCTGATGCTTCTGAACGCAAACCAAGAGCCTTTGAAGTACGGCGTATACTTACTCCGTTAAAAGAAGCTGCTTCTAATATTACATTTTGAGTATTATTAGTGACTTCTGTAGCTAACCCTCCCATTACACCTGCGATCCCTACAGCTTGTACTTGATCCGCAATTACCAACATATCAGAAGTAAGTTCACGCTTAATTCCATCTAACGTTGTAATCTTTTCACCAGATTGTGCTTTTCGCACTGTCAAGCTATGTTTTGAAACCAAATTATAATCATAAGCATGCATTGGCTGTCCCATTTCCAACATAACGTAGTTGGTTACATCAACTATGTTATTAATGGATCGCATTCCCACAGCCTGCAAACGGTGTTTTAGCCATTTTGGTGATGGGCCAACCTTAACATTTTGCAACACCCTTGCAGCAAACCGAGAACATAACGAAGGCTCTTCAATAGCAACCTTTACTAAACTAGCAGACTTTTCCGCTGCGGTCTCATGTAAGTGAATCATTGGTTTTTTTAACGTACTGCCTGTCAAAACTGCAACTTCTCGTGCTAAACCAATTACACTAAAACAATCTGCCCGATTTGCCGTTAATTCAAATTCTAGAACTACATCATCCATCCCCAACGCTTTTTTGATATCAACACCAACAGCTGTGTCTTCAGATAAGATATAAATACCTTCTTTTTCCTTTGCAGACAACAACTTACTGTCAATATTCAGTTCTGCCGTAGAACACAACATGCCATACGACATTACACCGCGCAATTCACTTGCTTTAATTTCCAGCCCACTTGGTAACTTAGCACCAACTAAAGCTACCGGAACAATATTTCCCACTGCAATGTTGTTTGCTCCAGTGACAATAACCAGAACTTCAGTTCCAACATCTAGTTTACAGATGGACAATTTCGTAGCATTAGGATGCTTTTCTACTTCAAGAATCTTACCAGTTACAATCTTTTCAATATCTTTACCTAAGTAGCTAATTCCTTCCACCGGAATACCAGCCATTGTTAGCATCTCTGCTAATACTTCGGGTGTTTGTGAAAATTCAACATACTCTTTTAGCCATTTTATTGGTGCTTGCATACCCATCCCCCTTTAAGATTGTATATCATTATTTTCTTACTAAAACTGTTTTAAGAAACGTAAATCATTCTCATAAAATAACCGTAAATCATCAATACCATATAGTAGCATTGCAATTCGTTCTACGCCCATACCAAAAGCAAAACCACTCACTTGTTCTGGATCAAATTTACTCATCTCAAGTACGCGAGGATGTACCATTCCCGCACCTAATATTTCTAGCCAGCCAGTGCCAGAGCAAACTCGACATCCTCCACCACTACACATAACACAAGAAATATCTACTTCTGCACTAGGCTCAGTGAAAGGAAAGAAACTCGGACGAAAACGCACGCCAACATCTTTGCCAAAAATTTCATGAATAAACAATTCTAGAGTTCCTTTTAAATCAGCAAAGCTAATATTTTTATCAATTACTAGCCCTTCTACTTGGTGGAACATCGGAGAATGAGTTGCATCATAATCACGACGATATACTTTTCCAGGTGCTATGATACGAATAGGTTGATTTGGTACTGCTGCCTGCATAGTACGAACTTGTACAGGTGAAGTATGAGTACGCATTAAAAACTCTTCTGTAATATAGAAAGAATCTTGCATATCCCGTGCAGGGTGATCTTTAGGTAAATTAAGTGCTTCAAAATTATAATAATCCTGTTCTACTTCTGGGCCTTCTGCTATGGCAAAACCCATTCTCATGAATATTTCCTTTATGCGTACAAGGGTTACAGTTAAAGGATGCTGATGCCCTACATTTACCTTTCTCCCAGGCAACGTAACATCAATCTTCTCAGAAGCCAACTTTTTTTCTAGATCAGCTTGCTTAAAGCCTTCACTTTTTGTTTGAATAATATTTTCTAATTCAGACCTAATATCATTTACAATTTGTCCAATTCTCGGACGCTCTTCGGCGCTCAACGCTCCCATTCCCTTTAAGGCACTAGTTAAGCTCCCTTTTTTCCCTAAATATTTAACCCTAAGCTCGTTTAATGCATCCATATTATCTGCCTGTGATAACTCTAGCAAAGCCAATTGCTTTAAGGATTGTAATTCTTGTTCCATGTGTACCTCCTAAAACATCATTATAGATAAAAATAAAAAGACTCCACCCCTGCAAGGGGCGAAAGCCTTACTCCCGCGGTACCACCCTAATTAGTACTCAACTTTCTTTAACGCAGAAAGGAACGTCTGGCTTACACAAAAATCATTTCTTCAGCACAGATTACTCCAGAGCGAACTTCTGTTAACCGTTTTGGAACTGTTCTCAATCTACGACAGCATCCTCCCTGTATAAAATGGCACTAACATACTCTTCTCTATCATTGTAGTTACCTTAATATAGCAACTTTATCTCACTATATATCTTCAATTCTACAGAGCAGTTAAACAATATAACACTAACAGCTCCTTATCAGCAAAATTATAGCACATTATATCCCATATTACAATAAAAGACTACTGACGCTGACGCACCGCTTCATATAAAATAACAGCTGCCGAAGCTGCAACATTTAAGGATTCTACATTCCCCAGTAAAGGAATATGTAACCGCTCTATTGCAACTTCGAGTAACTTTCTACTGACACCATTGCCCTCGTTGCCAAAAACGACAGCCACAGACTGATTAAAATCAGTCCGAAAGTAAATGGTAGAATCCTCCAAAGATGTCACTAAAATACGAATATCATACTTATCCAAAGAATTTATTACTTCGTCTTGGCTGAGCCCCTCGAATATCGGTACATAGAACAAAGATCCCATACTAGCCCTTACTGCCTTAGCAGCAAAAACATCAGAACAGCCTTTTGTCAATATTACTCCTGTACAACCAGCGGCAGCAGCCGTACGAATTATAGTCCCCACATTCCCAGGGTCCTGAACTTCATCAAGCACCACCAAAAGCGGTTTTTCTACATTAGCAAGACAATCAACTAACCTATACTCACGTTTTTTCATAATTGCCATTATACCTTGAGGATGCTTTACTTCCGTTATTTTTCCATATATAGCTGCTGAAACTTCAATCATACGGCAGTTCCTGGACTGCAATAATAACAACACTTCTTGCACCCTTTGATCTTCCTCTGCTCCCGTTATATAGACGCACGCTTCCACTGACCAATTTGCCTGAGCAGCCTCTTCTACTAACCGAACACCCTCAATACTAAATAAACCTAACTCATCACGAAATTTCTTTTCTTTAAGCGAAGCAGCCATTTTTATAAATCGATTCTGACTACTAGTAATTATTTCTTTCACGCTAGGTCCTCCAAGCGTTGTATCCCTTTCATCCCTCCCACAACAACTAAAATATCACGTTCAGTAAACTTTTCACTTGGTAAGGGTGGCACAATTACTACTTCTTCTCTTTTAATAGCAACAACATTAATTTCAAATTTTGCCCGTAAATTTGTTTCAGCCAGTGTTTTGCCTACTAAAGCCTTGGGAACACGAACTTCCACAATTCCTAATTCTGGTGAAAGTTCAATATAATCCATTACATTACTCGATACTAAATTATGAGC
The DNA here is from genome assembly GCF_000271665.2 of Pelosinus fermentans JBW45. Lineage (GTDB taxonomy): Bacteria > Bacillota > Negativicutes > DSM-13327 > DSM-13327 > Pelosinus > Pelosinus baikalensis. The sequence continues at coordinate 2,797,627 of NZ_CP010978.1, forward strand.
TACACGTTGCCCCATATCCCGTTCCGGATATACAACTCTATCAGCACCTATTTTCTCCAGCATTTTACCATGTAATGTATTTTTTGCCTTTGTAACAATATAGGGAACTCCTAATTCTTTAAGTTGTAATGTGGTTAAAATATTAGCCTGAATATCTTCCCCAATCGCAACAACAACCACATCAAAATTTCTAATACCTAGGGCTGATAATGTATCTTCATCCGTTGTGTCTGCTTGTACAACATGTGTTACTTCATCACTAAATTCTTGGACTCGTTCTTCTCTAGAGTCAATTGCTAATACTTCATAACCCATTTTATGTAAAGTAATCGCAACACTAGTGCCAAAACGCCCCAATCCGATAACAGCATACTGTTTTTTGTTCTTCATAAAAATCTGCTCCTCAACCAATATTAATCTTACCCTCAGGATAATGTATTGCACCTTTTCTACTACGTAATGCCAAAGCTAAAACGAATGTCACAGGACCTATCCGACCTGCAAACATAGTAATAATAAGCCACAGTTTACCATGTACAGTTAATGAACTAGTGATACCTGTAGACAACCCCACCGTTCCAAACGCCGATACCACTTCAAATAATATCCTTAAAAAGGAGAATTCTTCGCTAATACTCATCATCATTGTTACAATAATAACTAATGTTGCAGCAATAAAAAACACGGTAAAGGCTTTATAGATGATATTCTGGTTAATGCGGCGTCGAAATATCTCAGCATCATGCTTACCTGTAATTAAAGCCCATATTGCCGCAATCATTACTCCAAGAGTTGTTGTCTTTACGCCACCACCTGTTGAAGCAGGAGATGCACCAATAAACATTAAGATAATCGTAAAAAACAAAGTAGCATCCTGCATTTTACCGATATCAACTGTATTATACCCTGCAGTTCTTGGTGCTACAGATTGGAAATAACTAGCAAGAATCTTACCTTTCCAAGAGAGCTCACCAAGAGTCTCCGAATTATTCATTTCTAACAATAGAATAACTACGGTACCAAAAATAAGTAACACTAAAGTAGTAATAAGTACCAACTTAGTATGTAATGAAAGCTTCTTCCATCGTCGATTATTCCAAACATCAAAAATTACAGTAAAGCCAAGACCGCCTAAAATAATCAAAGAGGTAACCGTAAGATTTACAGTAACATCATCGACATAGCGTGTTAAGCTGCTAAAATTGCCAAATAAGTCAAATCCAGCATTACAGAAAGAAGATATCGCATGCCAATAACCATAATAAATACCTGTACTACCCAAATCAGAATACCAATGAATTGCTAAGATTGTTCCACCAATAAATTCAAGAAAAAATGTAGCGAAAATGATATATTGGGTTATTCGAACAACACCTGATACTGTCATATGATTCAAAGCTTCCTGCATAATCAGGCGCTCACGCAATTGAATCTTACGACGCATAATCAGTGCCATTAATGTAGCCATTGTCATAATTCCCAGAGCTCCGGCCTGAATAAGAACAATAATTACCATTTGCCCAAATATAGAAAAATAAGTCCCCGTATCAACAACGACCAATCCAGTTACACATACCGCTGAGGTCGCTGTAAACAAGGCATCAATAAAAGATAAACCTTGACCAGTCGCCGAGGCCATAGGTGTCATCAATAACAAGGCTCCAGTTACGATTAACCCCGCAAAACCCAAAGCTAAAATTTGGTAAGGCGTTAGTTTCCACTGCGAAATGTCAAATAAATTTGCAAATCTAGTATGAACGGTCAAAATACTTCACTCCAAATTTCAAATAGCATTTATAAGTGCCATATCCAACGATACCAACATATTTTACCACTACTAGTAAGAAAAAACACACATTTTCTTTTGAAAATGTGTGTTTTTTATAAATATTTAATTTATAATGCTTTAGAAATACAATTAAAGTGGAACATATACTTACTAACTGACTCTTTCACACCTTTTTTAACTGCAGACATCAAAAATATATAATTAGCTCCCGGATTGTCACGCAGCTCATTTTTAAGTTTTTCACTTGCAGCCATAGACGTATCAATAGGGATATTAATCTTACTAATGCCACATTTTATAGAATTAGAGTAATCATCACTACTCAATTTCGATCCTCCATGCATAACTAATGGCACGCTAACAACAGTACTCAACTGACCTAATCTGGTGATATTGAGTTTTGTCATACCACGATATGCTCCATGTTTATTACCTACCGAAACAGCCAAAGCATCAACCTTAGTTTTATCCACAAAGTCAGCGGCCACATCACATGTAACAATATTGTCTTCATTAATATCCTCTACATGCTCGCAACAACCAACATAGCCCAATTCACCTTCGACAGAAACGCCGAGGGAATGGGCTATACGTGTAACTTCTCTAGTCTGTTTCAAATTTTCACTAACAGGCAAAGCAGATCCATCAAACATAACAGAAGTGAATCCCCAACGAATTGCTTTAATAATCCCTTCGTAAGTATGACCATGATCCAAATGGAGAGCTATCGGTACTGATGATTTTTGTGCAGCACGAACCATAGCCGCGCTTAAGGTCTCTACATCAACAAACTTGAAAAACCGTTCCGTAATTCCAAGTACTAATGGTGTTTTTAATTCTTCTGCCACTTCTACAACCGCACACAATGTCTCTAGATTAAACACATTAAAACCGCCAACTGCATACTTTCGATTACGCGCATCGTCAAGTAAATGATTCATTGTTACTAACGCCAAAATAAAATCCCTCCTTACGGTTAAATTTTACTTCAATTTGATTCTATTATATTCGCGAAACTTTTTTTAAAAACCTGCATATATTTTGAATATTTAAATTTTTTATTCCTCATCTAAAAATTGCTCTGCGCGCAATGACAGATTCGTGTAAAATAAAAATTCCTAGACAAAAGTCTAGGAATTTGATATCTATTTAAGTTGCTCTTTAGCAATTTCAACAAGTTTAGCAAAAGCAGCCATATCATTTACTGCAAAATCAGCCATCATCTTACGATTTACTTCTACACCGGCTTTACTCAAACCGCTAATCAATTTGCTGTAAGAAAGACCATTTAAACGAGCCGCAGCATTAATACGGGAAATCCACAATCTACGGAATTCACCTTTTTTCGCGCGACGATCGCGACGAGCATAATATAAAGCTTTCATTACTGTTTCATTTGCTTTTTTAAATAGCTTGCTCTTAGAACCCTTATAACCTTTAGCTAACTTAAGAATTTTCTTATGACGTTTATGTGCTGTCACGCCTGTTTTAACTCTTGGCATGTTGCTGTACCCCCTATTTAATATATGTCAATTTTAGGCGTAAGGAAGCATTTTCGATACGCGTTCATGATCAGATTTGCTAACCAAACCGGCTTTACGTAAATTACGTTTACGAGCTGGACCTTTTTTCTCAAGGATGTGACGTTTAAAAGCTTTAGAACGTTTGAACTCACCGCTACCAGTAACTTTAAAGCGTTTAGCAGCAGCTCTACGTGTTTTCATTTTTGGCATAATTGGTCTCCCTTCTTAATTCTGTGGCTTAGGTGCCAGAATCATTATCATATTTTTTCCTTCAAGCCTAGCCGCGCGCTCAATATTGGCAATATCTTTAATTTGGCTGGCCATTTTATCCAAAACTTTCTTCCCTAGTTCAGGATGGGACAACTCCCGTCCACGAAACATGATAGTTACTTTTACTTTGTCACCATCTTCGAGAAAGCGTTGAGCGTTTTTAAATTTAACATCAAAGTCATGATCCTCAATGTTTGGGCGTAGTTTTACTTCCTTGACAGTTACAACCTTTTGTTTTTTCTTAGCTTCCTTCTCCCGCTTCTGTTGTTCATATTTGAATTTACCAAAATCCATAATACGACATACAGGCGGCTTAGCCGTTGGTGCTACCTCGACTAAATCAAGATGTTGTTCTGCTGCCATCTGCAGCGCATCTCTTAGTTGAACAATACCTAATGGTTCATTAGTTGCACTATTCAAACGAACTTCTCTAGCCCTGATTTCCTCGTTAATTCTTAATGTGTCTTTGCTAATTGTCGCTCACCCCCTGATAAATTTAGCTACATATAAATAAAAACGGATGGTATAAATACCACCCGCAACAAAAGCATAATCATACATGCTGTCATAACCTTACGAACTGCTAATGCGTTGCAAGGTGAGAAGCGGATGGCTTCTACTTAGACTCAATATTCTTGAGTACTTGATAATATTAACATTAGGAATGTCGAATGTCAAGCACTATTTTTCAAGCTTTTTCCTTTATTTCTTTTAAAAGATCGGAAATAAACTCACTAGCAAGTTTCCCACCGACATCGCCGTGACCACGCTTACGCACAGCAACACTACCTGATTCAACTTCTTTATCACCAACAACTAATGTATATGGAATTTTCTGCAGTTGTGCCTCACGAATCTTATAACCAATTTTTTCACTACGGTCATCTACCTCAACACGGATCTCTTGCGCAAACATAGCAGCTGCCAACTCATGAGCATATGCTGCCTGCCGATCAGTAATCGGTAATATCTTAACCTGTACTGGTGCCAGCCACGCAGGAAAGGCTCCAGCATAATGCTCAATTAAAATCCCAATAAACCGTTCTATGCTGCCGAAGGCTACACGGTGAATCATAACAGGACGATGTTTTTGCCCATCTTCTCCCACATAATTAAGATCGAATTTCTCCGGCATCTGCATATCCAATTGGATCGTACCGCACTGCCAAGTACGTCCAATAGAATCTCGTAAATGAAAGTCAATTTTAGGACCATAAAACGCACCATCACCTTCATTTATACGATACTCCATGCCTCTTTCTTCCAAAGCATCTCTAAGAGCATTTGTCGTTAGGTTCCACACCTCATCAGACCCCATAGCTTTTTCAGGTTTTGTACTTAACTCTGCATGATATGATAAACCAAAAGTACTGTATACAGCATCAAATAAATCAATTACACCCTGTATTTCTGTTTTGATTTGTGAAGGCAGCATAAAGATATGAGCATCATCCTGAGTAAAGCTTCGAACTCGCATTAAACCATGCAGCGCTCCTGAAATCTCATGACGATGTACCAACCCTAACTCCGCTGTTCTAAGGGGAAGATCCCGGTAACTATGATGCTGAGTACGATAAACTAAGATTCCTCCTGGACAGTTCATAGGCTTTACAGCATAACCTTCATTATCAATAGTAGTAAAATACATATTTTCCCTATAATGATCCCAATGACCTGATTGTTGCCATAATTTTTGATTCAGAATAACAGGGGTTTTAATTTCTTGGTATCGATATTTAAAATGCAATTTGCGCCAGAAGTTTTCAAGTTCATTTCTAAGCACCATACCTTTTGGATGAAAGAAAGGAAAGCCAGGGCCTTCTTCTTGTATACTAAATAAATCAAGTTCTCGACCTAATTTACGATGATCACGCTTTGCGGCCTCTTCCAACATCGTCAGATATGCCTCTAAATCAGCCTTTTTCTCAAAAGAAGTACCATAAATACGCTGTAACATTTTACGCTTTTCATCACCGCGCCAATAGGCACCAGCCACACTTTGCAACTTAATAGCTTTTACCTTGCCAGTAGAAGCAAGATGTGGACCTGCGCACAAATCAACAAACTCTCCTTGCTTATACATGGAGATCGTTACATCAATCGGTAAATCATGTATTAGCTCTACTTTATAGTCTTCACCTAACTCTTCAAATATACGGATCGCCTCATCACGGCTAACTTCCATTCTTTCAATAGGGAAATCTTCCTTAACGATTTTCTCCATTTCAGCCTGAATTTTTTCTAAATCTTCAGGAGTAAAAGCCTCATCTATATCAAAATCATAATAAAATCCATTTGCAATAGCAGGACCAATTGCAATTTTGACATTCGTAAATAAACGTTTTACTGCCTGAGCTAATATATGTGATGAAGTATGACGAAAAGCGTCACGTCCTTCAGCATCTTCAAATGTAACAAACTCAACCTTTGCATCGCTATTTAATTGAATTGGTAAATCAGTCACATGACCATCCACTTTTGCGGCTACGGCACTTTTAGCCAAGCTGCGGCTAATGGATGCTGCAAATTCAGCCAATGTAGTTCCTTGTTCAACCTCACGTATACTTCCATCTTTCAATGTCACTTGTATCTTTTTCATAGATGTTCCTCCTTAAAAATTTTCCAAATAAAAAATAAACCCTCATCCCTATAGGGACGAGAGTTATAACCCGCGATTCCACCCTGATTGGCAAAAGCCCATCTTGATCATTGATAACGGGAATTACCCGGCACAGCTTACCGTTTTATAGCTATTACTTCTTATAGCAAAAAAACATTCAGCATAGCAGTTTAAAGGTGGTAACAATAATGGTGTACGTAAAGATGCTTACAGCCGGTGACATCTTTTCTCTGAAACGACAGTGATACTATTGTCTTGTCCTTTGCATTACTTTTACTAGTATTAGTCTAATAATAGCTATTTTCAAGATGAATGTCAATATCTACATTAGCGGTTTAATGCGTAGGCATAAGATCTTCCTTATAGACATTTATACAAAAGTCACATCCATTGCATATCATGAACCTGCCATCAAAGATGTTCTTTATAATATCCACCAAGCTCTTAGTCGTAGCACGATTATGATCCTCTACGTGAACCATAACACTATATGGTGCTATCGTAATTAGGGCTGTAATGAGCAAATCTTCATGATTGATTGAATCATCACTTTCCAGCACAAAGTTTTCTAATTTTTGATTACTAATTAAATTCCCCTGTTCATCTAAAATTTTGTACGTACCAGAATTAATAATAACTACGTGTACTTCCTCTACCTGCGGTTCCTGGATCGTAACAAAATATCGCAATACGCGGATAAACTCTTGATATTCTAATTCCATCATAAAATCATCTACAGCTGTATCTACTACTCTAGCCAGTTTCTCCCGATATTCTTTCAATCTAAAATTGATAAATCCTTCTAATACAAGCTCATGATGTGCGTTAAGATATTCAGCAATTTTTTCCACTATGTTCTTGCTGCGCGTACCAAAACCAAAATCCGCAACCACACCATAATTATCATTTAATAACTGCAACGTATTATCATAAATGATTTTACGCTCTTCTGCAGAAAAATAATAATAATTATCTTCAACAATTTTATAAACAATTTTCTTTTCTTCTCTTGAAATAATTAATTCAGCTAACATATTGGCAACATGATGTTTAACTGCATTCTTAATCCGTTCATAATTACGAAACGATAATTCTCCTTCCATCACATTACAACCAATAAATGTATAATGTCCTTTATTGGTTTCATCAATCGCTATTCTATATCCATCTTTAATTAATGTTTTGCAATCCAATTGCAATCTTTCTCGAATATCCTGGGTTGTTCCGCTTAAACCAACCGAAAGCAATTTCACCACCCTCACTCCCTTCCTATTATATTATATGTATCACATTATATTTGCATACAATTCAAAAATATAATAAGAAGACCCTTAACTCTCTAAAACATAATCAAACCGTCAAAATGAAGAAAACACAAAGAAGAGACAGATAGGATTACTAGACTTTCCATCTTCGAAATTTATAATTCCTATAAAAAAGACTTGGCAAATGCCAAGCCTTATACTTCATTTCTACTTACGAACTGCTTTATTTTTATCAAATATTTTTCCGTGTTCCATCTGTTTTGCAGCAATGTCTATTTTTAAAAGCTTCTCGTATTTATGAATTAAAGCGACTTCCTGCTTAGTAATAATCGATATGGCGATACCACTTTCTCCCGCTCGCCCAGTTCTTCCTACACGATGTAAATAGATTTGAGGATCTTCAGGCAAATCTAAATTAAATACATAATCGATACCGACTATGTCCAGTCCCCGAGCTGCTACATCAGAAGCAACTAATAATTGAACTTTCCCCTTGCGAAAATCTTCTAATGATTTCTTACGATCCCCTTTTACAGAGCTTCCATGTATGCCTGCAGCTTTCAGTCCATGATATACAAGCTTGTCAGTAGTTTCTTCAATATCATCACTTTTATTTATAAAAACTAATGCACGTTTCGCATTAACAAGTCGTGCCATTTTACGCATAACTTCAATTTTATCTCTCTGCTCTGCCACAAAATACATATGAGAAATATCAGGTCTTTCGTTATTTTCTTCAGCAATTGTAATGACCTCTGGGTCACGCATGATCCCTTTAGCAATTGCTAACGTATTTGAAGTTATCGTAGCCGAAAACAACAGAATCTGCCGATCTTTAAGCGTAGTCTTTAGAACGGCTTTTACACTATCCACATTTTTGTCATCTAACAAACGATCCGCTTCATCAATAATAATTGTTTTAATCGTCTGAGACGTTATCTTCTTTTTTTGTATCAATTCCAATATCCGCCCACTAGATCCCACTATAATATGTGGCTTCTCTTTTAATTTGTCTATTTGCCTAGCTATATTTACATTCCCAATAATAGGAGTAGACGTTACAGCAATTTCTGAGTTCTTCGATAATATTTCAATTTGTCGTTGTATCTGAATAGCAAGTTCATGGGTAGGGGCAAGAATCATAACCTGCATCTCTTTTTTGCTCACATCAATCTTCTGAAATAGAGGCAATAAATAAGCTAGTGTTTTACCTGTACCTGTTGCCGATTGGCCTATTATATCCCTGCCTGCTAAAGACAATGGAATTACTTTCGTCTGTATTGCCGTCGGGACATCAATGTTCGCCTTCCCTAAACCTGCTGCCAATTGGGCAGAAACGCCGATCTTCTCAAATAATTCGCTCATTATTTTCTCCTCTTCATACGTCTATTTTTAATGGTCCTAATCACTTCATTCATAAAAAACGTTCCCTTATCGAATACTATAATGGTTCCCGCCAGCATGCATCAAGTGCCGCCTCAATGTGAGGCGGCACTTTAGACTACGTTTACCCTCTTAACGTTTGGATTAAAGCATAATTAATAGCTGACATTTCATGAGGTACGGCGGCCATACCAACTTTACTGGCAGCCATATATCTCGCACATGTTTTGTGCCTTTCGCGATAAAGTTCTGGTGGACAAAACATGGAACAGTCACCTTTAAATGGACACACTAGCGATTCCTCCACTTCAGACAATAATACTTCATATATCAATATTATCTTATAAATTACATAATATATCAATATTTTTTCTCAAGACTCGTAATTTTATTCCTATAATGACTAAAAAGTCCCTCATCAAAGATGAGAGACTTTTTAGCTACATGATTATTTTAACTAAGAAATAGCCTGTAAGACATCCAACCCCTACACCAATTAGACCAGGAGCAATAAAACTATGATTGATAATAAATCTACCAATTCGAGTAGTACCCGACCGATCAAATCCAATACACGCTAAATCACTAGGGTAGGTTGGTAAAACAAAATATCCATAAGATGCAGAGAAAAAGGCTACCATCATTTTGGGGTCGACTCCCAAACTAAGACCTAAAGGAGCAATTGCAGCAACAGCAGCCCCTTGACTATTCACTAATTTTGAGACTAGGAACAATACAATAGCATACATCCAAGGCTGGCTAGCAACAACGCCCGCCAATGTACTCTTCAATAAGGCGAAATGTGCATGAAAGAAGGTCTCACTCATCCATGCTACACCAAATACAGAAACAATTGCAACCATACCTGCTTTAAAAACAGGACCATTGGATATCTCCCGTTGATTCACCTTACAAACAATCAGAATAATAGCACCTGCAATTAGCATCAACATCTGGATAACTAGATTCATCGATAATGGCTTTAATTTACCAACAGGACCAAAAGAAGGAAGTAAATTAGGGAATGCACCAAATAGAACAACAACACCAATGGCAGCAAAGAATATCCAGGTTGCCCAATAGGATTCTTTTGGGAATACCTTGTCTAATAGAGTATCAGAAGTTCCATAAATATATTCTTTTTGCTCTGGATCCTGAATTTTTGCTTGAAATTCTTCATCCTTGTCCAGATCCTTGCCACGCTTCATACTCCAAAGAGCAGCAACAACAACTCCCAACAATGTAGACGGAATGGAAACAGACAACAAATCAAGAAGACCAATCGCACTACCTACACCATGCGATTGAGCTAGAATCGAAACCATAGACACAACTGAAACGGATACAGGAGATGCACCGATTCCCATTTGAGATGCAACGGAAGCAACAGCCATTGGTCTTTCAGGGCGAATTCCTTTTTTAACCGCAATGTCATAAATAATAGGGAACATTGTATAAACGACATGACCAGTACCGCATAAAAACGTCAATGTCCAAGTAGTGAGTGGGGCTAGAATCGTGATGTAAGAAGGGTGACGACGTAATATACGCTCCGCAACCTTCATCATCACATTTAAGCCTCCAGCAGTTTGCAATACAGAAGCACAGGCAATTACTGCTAAAATCGTTAGCATAACATCAACAGGTGGTTGACCAGGTTGCAGATTAAAACCAAAAGTAAGAATAAAAAGACCGATACCACTAATTAACCCTAATCCCATTCCACCATAACGAGTACCTAAGATCAAACAGCCTAAGACCACTAAAAACTCCAAACCTATCATATTATTTACAATTCCCCTTTCTTTTTAAGAGTCTAACAAAGTCGCAAAAGCAATTTTATCTACTTTTGCATTATGCTTGCCTTCCTCTTTTTCACCTTATACATGTTTGCCATTAATATGGCGAAATCCTGCGAATTCGAGAGAATTCGCAGGATTTCTTCGTTTTTTTTAATTATTTAATTTGAATTTAATTATTTAATTCAAATTAAATAATTTTGACTGCATTTTTTTAGTTACAACAGCATTTTCTTATGCAAAAAAGGCTGTGATTTTATTTCATCACAACCTAAGGTCCTATTAACACTCTTATTACATCTTCTAAATATAGATTCATTTAGAAGATATTCGCACGTTAATAATCCTGCCACATCCTAAACATTTTCCCATACCAAAGCTATTAAAATGTACTGTACCTCCGCATTGTATATGAATTAACAAGTATAGCGCCTCCTTATAAGCTATTATAAAGAGTATTTTATGAGATATTACTGGAAATTATGATCTTATTTATTTTTATAAAAATAGTAATATATACAATTCAAATTTGAATTACATGACGAACTTCTTTTAGCTTGTCAGATTCCGCAGCAACAATCTGCTTAAAGAGCGGTACTAAATTAGGATCAAATTGTGTACCAGCACAACGTTCAATCTCAGCTATAGCCTCTTCATGCTTCATGGCTTTACGATAAGGACGATCATTCGTCATTGCATCAAAAGCATCGGCGATAGATAAGATGCGACACGCTAAAGGTATTTCCTCATTCTTGATTCCTAGCGGATATCCTTCTCCATTCCACCATTCTTGATGTTTTAATATCCAATCCGCAATTGGCAATAACTCACCGGAAGACTGAGCCATTCGATAGCCGATCTCACAATGACGTCTCATAATTATAAACTCTTCATCTGATAAGCGGCTCGATTTAAAAAGGATGTAATCAGGTATGCCTACTTTACCAATATCATGAAAACGACCTAAAAGACGTAAGTCAGGTAATCTACTCGACTCTATTCCTATCGCTTCTGCCAACTTTACGACTAAGATCTCCAATCGATCAGTATGCCCATCATCAACAAAATCTCGAACCTCCAGAGCTTTGCTAAGAGTCTTAACGATGGAACTCCGAATACTTTGGCTGCTATGTAATTTTTCCCGATACATATTATCATCAGCAACTTTAAATACATCAGCTACACTTTGCTTAGGATAAGCTTTAACACTAAATCCAATGGAAATGCTAAGAGGAATTTTAGTATTAGTCTCACGAAATTCACTAACCCGCCGACGAATACACTGGCAAATCTCATCAATATCTATACTGCTTGAATTATACAATATCACTGCAAACTCGTCACCACCTACCCTTGCTACTTCAGCAATTCCTGAAAAGCACTCTTTAATGATCGTAGCAGCACTAATGATAAGTTCATCACCAGCCTGATGTCCAAAAGTATCATTTACTAATTTAAGACCATCAATATCACATATCACAATTCCAATAGAACTCTGGCAATTTCTATCCAACTCCTGCAACTGCTCTTCAAAATACACTCGATTATATAATCCGGTCATTCTGTCATGTAAAGCATAATAGTGAAGTTTACCCTCCATATCTTTTCGTTGGGTAATATCCCTGACAATGGCAATAATTTCATTGGCATTAATCGCTATAATTCGTACTTCCTGATATCTGATGGTTTTCATTTCTTGATATTGATATTCAAAAAATTGAATCTTTTCTGTTATAAGCGCTTGCTGAATCTTCTCTGCCAAAATTTGCGGATTCTCCATCATTAAGAAATTTTCTAATTTTTCACCAATTTTCTCTTCTTGAATTATTGAAGTAAACTCCTTACCGTTTTTATAAGAAAGTACGATACCAGAACAGTCCAAAAGATATATCGAATCTGGCAACGCATCAATTAACCTTTGATTCCGGCGTTGACTTTTTTGTAACGCTTCATATAATAGAAAATTCCCTAAGGTAATAGATGTGATCTCGGCAAAACTTTTTAACATTTGTAATTCTTCTTTATCAAAAACATGCTCCACTGTATAATTCATGCTAAAGACACCAATTACTTTCCCCTCGGCTTTTAAAGGAATACCAATACCGGCTTTCAAAAGATTATAAACCGGGTCGCGTAATCGGTCTTCCCATTCATGATATTTTGGAACAATGACGACATCTCCGCTTTCCCATACTGTACCGATAATACCTTCACCTTTTTTTACACTCCCCTGGATCTGATCTAGCGCAAATCCTTCTATAACTTTTGATATCATAGAATTATCATTCTCACTAAGTAAGTAGATATACCCAAATTGAGCTCCACTTATCTTCATCATTTTTCTAACTACAATCTTTAAAAGATCATCTACCATAAAACCCTGCATGAGGGCAATGGATGCTTCATGCAAAGCATACAAACATTCATTTCGCCGATTTATTTTTTCCTCTCTATACAATAATTCATCAAATTGCTGTTTTAATTCTTCTTCAGAAGCAAGCAACTCCTCATATGTTGTCATAATCTCTTCATTTTTCTTCTGCATTTGCTCTTCAGATTCCTTAAGGCGCCTAGAATTACGGGAAATGAGTCGATACAGCATTAAGGCTGTAATCGCTACAAAAAAACATCCTTTTACAACCTCTATTTTAATAACCATCCCTGGATCTGAAACGAGACTGTTTACTAAATAATCAGAAAATAATATCCATAAGACACTAATAACTATATACATTAACGTGATTTTGAAACCAATAGAATATTTATTTTGAAACATAATATCAACTCCTTACTTCTATAACTGAGTAGATTGTTATTTTTTAGTTCGACAATATTTTCCTTTTTCCTGCGAAAATCCAAACATTACCACCCGTCAAACGGGCGCGCATAGCAGGTGGCTTTTTGTCTCGTGCGCCTTCACTTACTCAACAGACTGAAGTCTAAATAAAAGCGAAAGAAGGATTCTATAATAGAATCCTTCTTTCGCTAATGAAATAAGTAAACCCATGATATCGTTTCTTTTATATGTCCAAACCTGCCGCTAGCAGGTGGGCATCACAGATTGGCTTTTGCCATCCACTCAAAGGAGGTCCGACAGCTACCAGATCATTAGATTCCCTATTTATAAAAGTAGGTTGGACATATATAAGATAACATATATCACAGGTAGATCATTTTCTGATAATTATACATCCGTTGACTTTAGAATGTTCTTGGCATCAAACCTTCTTTCAACATTAAATATATAATACCATATCAATTATTAAGATGCAAAGCCATTTGCATAGAAAACGAAGTTAATCCGCCTTGTATACTAGTTTACCATCAAAAAAGGTCATGATGATTTTCGTTTTATCTATATCGATAGGATTCACCACAAATAAATTTTGATCAATTACCACCAGATCAGCAAACTTACCCACTTCAATAGAACCAATTTCATGTTCCATAAATAAAGTATAGGCACCATTTATAGTAAAACTTTTGATCATTTGCTCTACAGTGGCTCGTTCGCCTTTATTTAAAAGATACCTTTCATCATCCATATCTGTAATATCTTCTATGCCATGTGAGGTACCGTTATCAATATTACGTGTGACACCAACATCCATCGCTAAGAAAGGATTGGGCACAGCTGTGGCAGGATAATCGGAAGAAGACGCTACAGTGATCCCTTCGCGAAAAAAAGTACCTAAAGGAAATTCCAGATTAGCACGTTCACCTATGAACTGATAATCAACATTATACCACCAGTTAGGACCTTTAAATTGCCAGTATGGCTGTACGCTAGCAACTACATTCAGTTCTTTAAAGCGCAATATATCCTTTTGATCTACAAGCTGTAAGTGGGTAATAGTATTACGATAGTCCCCTGCTGCCGTATTATTATTAGCGTATTCTAAAGCATCCAATACCTTTCTAGTCGAACCATCGCCCGTCGAGTGAACATGAATTTGCATACCACACTGATTTACTGTATAAAAAGCATTCTTTAGATTTTCCATTTCCCAGAGAAAATCACCATAGTAGTTCGCCCCTTTTCCAGCTTTTATACTATAAGGCTCTAGTAAATAACTTGTGCAGCCTTCAATTACCCCATCCGTAAAAAACTTTGCAGTAATGACTTGGAGCAAAGGAGTCTGATACTGTATCCTCAACTCTTTAATATGCACAATTTGGCTAAGCAGATTCTCTCTGGCATTAACCGTCATAGCGCCACGAATACGCAGTTGCAGTTGTTTCGCTTTTTGCATTTCATCACAAGCTTTAAAGATGACATCAAAAGGCACGCTTGCCATACAAAGAATACTCGTAATACCAAAACGATGCATCTTCTTCTGAAAAGCAGTCATCGCAGTAATATATTGATCCAAACTATATTCAGGCAAAGCAATCAGCCACATAGCCCATTCTTTTAGTGTTCCCCACAGCTCACCATTACTCTGATCCGTTTCTATAACGCCGCCCTGAGGTACTTCTGTTTCAGAAGTTATACCATTTATTTCTAAGGCCTTGGAATTTACCCATAGGGTGTGGCCATCATGTGCTCGTAAAACGATAGGGATCTCGATCGTAATGGCATCGAGATATTCTTTGCGAGGTCCTTTAATCAACTCTTCACCTGTTAATATACCCCATGACCAGCCTCTGCCATAAACCATTTTAACATCTGGATGCTGCGCGATAAACTTTTTTACAGCTTCCACATATCCTTTTATGCTATTTATATTAAATAGCTGAACTTCGTAAAGCTCTGATAAAGATAACCCGGGTGGATGAATGTGACTATCGATCAAACCAGGCAGTACCATCTTCCCTCCCAAATCAATGACTTGAGTTTTATTACTTATAAAATTCTGCACTTCCTTATCGCTGCCCGTAAACAAAATTGTATTATCTTTAATTGCCACTGCTTGATGTATCTGTTCTTGCTCATCAACAGTATACACTACACCATTTTTCAATACGATGTCAGCTAACATACGATTGATCAATTTTATATTCACCCTGCCTTTTCCCTTGCCCGTTCGCAACATTTCATATAAAGAAAAAAGACTTACCCTCTGATAAGTCCTTTTTCAATAGAAAGAATAAAGCCCATAATATCGTCTCTTTGATATGTCCAAACCTGCAGCTCGCAGGTGGGCATCCTAGACATGCTTTTGCCTTCCACTCAATGATGGCTCGGCAGCCAGATATCATTAGATTCCCCAGTTATAAAAGTAGGTTGGACATAAAAAAGATAACGTGCATTTCAGGCATCTTTTTACTATGTGTATACATAATATCATATGAATCGTACTAGTGCAAAGTCCTTTATAATTTAGTTTTAGGAGCATTTTTCGGTTTAGGAAGGTTAATATACATGATACGTGCTTATTCTTTTAAATGCGCATTTTTGCGTTTCAAGATATGAATTTTCTACATCCTAAACTTTGTATTCTCTCAATATTTTAAACTGATCAAAAAACATCTGATAATAGACTCCTTCGTTGTGGATTAAGAAATCGTGGTTACCTTCTTCCACGATTTCACCATGATCAATTACTAAAATATTATTTGCACCACGAATGGTATTTAATCGGTGAGCAATGATAAAACTTGTGTGTCCCTGCATTATTT
Organism: Pelosinus fermentans JBW45; assembly: GCF_000271665.2. Classification (GTDB taxonomy): domain Bacteria; phylum Bacillota; class Negativicutes; order DSM-13327; family DSM-13327; genus Pelosinus; species Pelosinus baikalensis. Next base: position 2,813,898 of record NZ_CP010978.1, read on the forward strand.
TTAGCAAGGCATCCTGTATATGTATTTCGGTACGAGTATCAATGCTGCTTGTAGCCTCATCCAAAATAAGAATCGACGGTTTGGATAAGATCACTCTTGCAATCGCTAGAAGCTGTCTTTGACCTTGACTTAAATTTGCGCCATTTTCTGATAGTTGAGTTTCATATTGCTTCGGAAGCATTGAAATAAAACGATGTGCATTAGCCATTATTGCTGCATTTTCCACTTCTTCATCAGTTGCATCAGGTTTTCCATATTTTATATTTTCTCTAATTGTACCAGAAAATAAATATGCATCCTGCAATACAATACCAAAACATCGCCTCAGACTATCTCTTGTATACTCTCTGACATCAATTCCATCAATTAATATCCGTCCATTGGTTACATCATAAAATCGAGTAACTAAGTTTACAATCGTTGTTTTTCCTGCACCTGTAGGTCCTACTAGCGCAGTACTACTACCTTCTGCCGACAAAAAGCTTACATTTTTCAGTACTGAAACATCTGGTCGATAACCAAAACTAACATTTTCAAAAACAACATGTCCTTTAGGATTGTTTAATATCATAGCGTTTGGCAGATCTGCGGTTTCTTCTTGCTCATCAAGAATCTCGAATACTCTCTCCGCACCAGCAATACCAGACTGTAAAAGGTTAAATATATTCGCCAAATCATTTAAAGGTCTTGCAAATTGTCTTGAATAGCTTAAAAAGCTAGCAATAACACCAATCGTGATTATACTTTTTATTGCTAGAATACCACCTATAATAGCAATCAGAGCAATTCCAAAATTATTAATTACATTCATAAGCGGCATTAAAAATCCTGACCAAATTTGTGCTTTCAAGCCTACTTCACATAATTTCATATTTACATCATCAAACGCTGCAATTACCTTATCCTCACGATTAAACGCCTTTACTATCTGTATTCCTGAAATTGTTTCTTCAATATGACTATTTAATCTCCCGAGTTCTGCCTGCTGCTCTTTGAATAATTTACTTGTTTTATTAGCAATAACACGAGCAAGTAAAATCACCAAACAAGCAGTAAGTAAATTGACTACAGTAAGAAAAGGGCTCAACACCATCATCATCGTCAGAGAACCAATAATCATAATGGAACCAGATAATAATTGTGTCGTTGACTGAGATATCGTTCCGCTAACATTATCAATATCATTCGATAATCTGCTCATTAATTCTCCATGAGGATGAATGTCAAAAAAGGCAACAGGAAGAGATTGAAGTTTTTTAAATAAAACCCTTCTCATATCTGTAATAATCCGCTGGGACATCCCTGCCATAAGCCATCCCTGTAAAAAAGTCAAAATTCCACTAGTTACATATACAAAAATTAAGGCCATCACCACTATTTCTAATGCACTAAAATCAACAAATCCATTGGAAGCAGATATCGTATCAATAGAAAGGCCGATCAAATAAGGTCCTAATAGAGTAAGGAACGACTCCACTATTAGAAATAACAAAATATAGGCTAACACATTTTTTTCCTTACCTATGTAATACCATAATCGCTTAAAGGTTGCTAGAAAATTTTTAGGTTTAACAATTGGGCCTCTTCCACGGCGTCCACTCAGACTTCTCCGTATTCCTCCCACGTTATCAGAATTCGACGAATTACGCTCTTGACTCTTGCCTTCTGTTTTCTGCTCATCTTTTTGAGACATACCACTACATCTCCTTACCTACTTGTGAGTAAAATATTTCTCGATAAATTTCACAACTTTCCATCAGTTCACTATGCTTGCCAATACCCACAATTTCCCCTTGATCAAGTACTATTATTTTATCTAAATCCATGACAGAGATAATCCGCTGAGCAATAATAAGACAAGTAAGATTTTTTGCATATTGTTTAAAGGCTTCTTTTATTTTCTCTTCTGTAAGCACATCAACAGCACTTGTTGCATCATCTAAAATAAGAATTTCTGGCCTTTTAACAAACGCTCTTGCAATCGCCAGTCGCTGCTTTTGTCCACCAGAAAAATTGACGCCACCTTGCCCAACTTTTGTTTGATACCCTTCAGGTAATGCAATAATAAAGTCGTGGGCTTGCGCAATCCTAGCTGCAGTTTCTATTTCCTCCACCGTAGCATTTTCTTTTCCCCATTTTATATTATCCATAATGGTACCAGTAAATAGTATAGATTTCTGAGGCACAATACCTATTTTCTCTCGTATCCACTTTGGGTTTATCTCCTTCACATCTTCCCCATCAACTTTGATAGAACCAGAAGTTACATCATAAAAACGAGGAATTAACTGAATAAGACTACTCTTGCCTGAACCTGTAGAACCAATGATCCCAACCCGTTCTCCTGGCATACAGGTCATCGTAACATTTTTAACAACTGCCTCTTCCTTCATTTTTCCATAAGAAAAATATACATTTTGAAAATCAATTCTGCCTTTAATAGCCGCCATTTCACTAGGATAAAGATCCCACTTCATCTTATTTTCTTGAGCAAATACCTCAATAATACGCTCTGTTGATGCTTTTGCTCTCACAAACATATTAAAAACCATAGAAATCAGCAGCAATGAGAATAACATTTGTGTCATATAATTAATAAATGCAATAATATGACCTGCCTGCATTTCTCCTAAATGTACATACTTTCCTCCAAACCAAAGTACTGCTGCAATGCCAAAATTTACCGTAAGCATAATCCCTGGCCCAAAAACAGAGATCATCCGCATCGCTTTAACAGATTTTAATTGGAGTTCTTGATTTGCTTTATTAAATTTCTCTACTTCATAATCAAATCGATTAAACGCCTTTACAACTCTGACACCAGATAAATATTCCCTCATTACACTGTTTAACTGGTCAAGAACCTGTTGAACCTTTATAAAAAAAGGAAAACCAAATTTCATATTAATAAGGATTAATATACCCACAATCGGAATGACCACTGCCAAGATCAATGTTAATTTAGCATTGAGTTGTATTGCCATAATAAGACTTCCGATGCACAAAAAAGGCCCCTTGATAAAGATTCTCATGAGTCCATTTACAAGAGTCTGAATTTGTGTAACATCATTTGTTAAGCGAGTTACCAAAGAAGCTCTATCAAAGTGTTCAATATTTTCAAGAGACAATGTTTGAATTTTTTTATATAAATCCAATCTCAGTTCAGTTCCAAATTTTTGCGAAACAGTACTCGATATAATATTGCGGAAAGACGCTGCAATGGCTCCTAGTGCTGTAATAAAGAGCATGAAACCTCCTTTTAAAAGCACATATTCCATATTCTTCCCAGCTATCCCCACATCAATAATTTGCGCCATAATCGCCGGCAATATAAGATCACACACCGTCTCACACATTACAAAAAATACAGCTAGAAAAAATTTTTTACCATATTTTCCTGTGTAACGACTAAAAAAATTCATGCCTTCAATCTCCTTGAAAGTTTCAAAGTATACTACTAATAGCAACTATAGTACATTATACACTATATATTATAGTTGTTAAGAATCGCTGCACTTTGTATTTCAAGATTCTTTTTTATTTTTTTCTTTATATTCTATTGACAAGAAGTCTTTTAATGATTAGAATAAGTAACAATATAGTTAAAGGTAATGATTGGGAATAATAAATGTTTAGAAATTTTCAGAGAGCTGAAGGTTGGTGCGATTCAGTAAATTTCATGCATTGAACTCACCCATGAGCTGCAGCCCGATAATGTAGGGTGTGCCGGAATTCCACCGTTACAGGGATAGATGGTGTTTGCCATCGAAAAAGGGGATTCATTTTTGAATCAATTAGGGTGGTACCGCGAGTTTACCTCGTCTCTATTATAGTAGAGACGAGGTTTTTTAGTGTCTAAATCCGGATTAGTCACTAAAAATCTCCATGAATTATATAAAATAAACTTGGGAGGTATTTTTAATGAGTAGAAGAGTATTAGTATTGGATACAACCTTACGAGATGGCGAACAAGTACCTGGTGCAAAACTCAATATATATGAAAAACTTGAAATTGCTCATCAACTTAAAAAATTAAATGTAGATATTATTGAAGCAGGTTTCCCGTCTTCTTCTAAAGGTGACTTTGACTCTGTACAAAGGATTGCCAAGGAAATTATCGATGGTCCGATGATTACTGCTCTAGCAAGGGCTGTTAAAGGAGATATTGATGCAGTCTATGAAAGCATTAAATATGCGCAAAATCCCCTCATTCATATCGTTTTAGGAACTTCTGCGATTCATGTTGAGAAAAAATTTAATAAATCCAAGGAATCAATTTTGGAAATGGGCGTTGATGCCGTACGATATGCAAAGACATTACTTCCCAATGTTCAATACTCTACAGAAGATGCCTCCAGAAGTGATTTTGAATATCTCTGGAAAACAATTGAACAAGTAGTAAAAGCTGGCGCCACCATGATTAATATCCCTGATACGGTTGGGTATGCAGTCCCTGAAGAATTTGGCGAACTAATTAATAAAATTAATTATAGACTAAAAAATTTAAATGATAAGGTAATATTAAGTGTACATTGTCATAATGATACAGGCCTTGCCACGGCCAACACCTTAATCGCTGTCAAAAATGGAGCTACTAAAGTAGAATGTACCTTAAATGGTATTGGTGAACGTGCAGGCAATGCAGCATTAGAAGAGGTTGCAGTGGGTCTTAAGCTACGTTCCTCTTATTACAATGCTCACACCAATGTGGTGTTGCAAGAAATCAAAACGACCTCAAAGCTTGTCAGTACTTTAATGGGATTAGATATCCAAGTTAACAAAGCAATTACCGGTGACAATGCTTTTGCTCATTCCTCTGGCATACACCAGGATGGTCTGCTAAAATCTCGTGATGCCTATGAGATTATTAGACCTGAAGATGTTGGCGTGGAAAATATGGAGCTTATTTTAACAGCCAGATCGGGAAGGCACGCCTTTAAAGATGCTATCAGCAAAATAATACACAAAGACATAGAAAATAACGACTTCGAAAATCTTTTCAACAAATTTTTGAACCTTGCGGACTTAAAGAAAGAGGTCTATACTCATGACCTCTACTATCTTGTTGACCGCTACTATTTTGAGCAAGGCAATACCCAAGCAGAAGTACACACGGTAAGCGGAAAATTATATGAACTCGTGGCTTCCCAAGTAATCAGTAATGATAGTTTTCCATCTGCAAGTATACGCTTAAAACGTGGTGAAGAAATTTTTAAAGACAGCGCAGGTGGAGATGGTCCTATTGATGCGCTTTATACAGCCATAAAAAACATTGTAGGTTTTGACATCGAATTAGTGGAATATAAGATAACTAGTGTTTCTAGAGGCAAAGAAGCCCTAGGACGAGTCAATTTACAAATACGATATAACAATAAAGTCTATTCATCTAAAGCAGTCGACACAGATATTATAAGAGCCAGCGCATTAGCGTTCTTGAATGGTGTAAACACGATTATCATTGAAGACATTGGTAACGAAAAATAACGTACAATACTTGATAATTTACTATTGCAAAAAGGCATACAACTCCTTCTTCTATTGAAGTAAGAGCTGTATGCCTTTTATAAGGCAATTATACTTTACTTAATCACTCTAAACACCCATCACATTCTCCACAAGCCTCCTGCTTACTCTGACCTCGTTGCCGAGGTACAGCATAAGAAGCAGGCTTTGAAGTAAGATGTTCTAGGGTTGCTATATAATTTTCAGGTAATCCCTGCTCTTTTGCCCCTTGAATAATTATATCCAAATACTCAGTGCTAGGCAGCTTAGGTTCTCCCAATCTGGCTTTCTTGTAAATACTTGCTTCTCTGACTCCATTTTGTTCATCAAGTACTTCCACCGGATAATGAAAATATTCCCCAGTTCCATCTAACCTCGCATCTTCGCAATTATCTAATTGTTCCCAATCATAAGATTCTAATTGATACAACACTCCCCACACTTCCGATTGAGTTTGAGTATCAGGAACAACAGTTTCTACGGCTCCATCCCAGATAACAGAATTTTCGTAAAACCCAATCTTATGCCCCGGTAATCGGGCAATGCCAAGTACACGAGGCTTAGTGCATTTTTGCTTCATTCTTTCAAAATTAAGATTAAATCCATAGGCAAAATAAAGACGAGTTGGAATGGTTGTTCCCATATGATTACACCCCTTTTATTTTATACTCATGATCTGCAAGTTTTTTAAGCCGCTATCAGTGCAGCAGAGCATATCTTCAGCAGCATTTTGTATTATCAAGCATAGCAATAAATAAAAAAGCGCCAAAAACAATACAAATTGTCTTGGAGCGCCATTGCTTCACTACTTCATTCTCTTTTAGTTCCTTTTAGAACATCATATCTCAAAGTAAGAGATATGTCTAATAAAATTTTAAGTAAGATATATTTCAGTTGCTTTTTCATCCGTGTCTGTCCAGAAGTCCCATGCCTAGCACCAAGGTCAAGACCAATGGGAGCTCGCAGACATGATAAAATTTCTGCTGCGATACCTTCTTCAGTCAGCTTGTCCCTAATCCCTTGTTATAATTTCCGTCGATTGATAATGATTGAATTTTTGTAATATATTTGAGAAATGATCCATATCTTCTCCTTTTCACAAACCTTAGATAAGGCCTACTAAGGGTAATCTTGAAATATTCCTTCATCTTATCAACTTACGTAGCAAATAAATTCCCTGAGGGTCTCCGTCACACAAATTGCCATTCTGAACAACCTGTTGCCCTCGCAAAAAAACGTGTAAAGCTTTGCCTTTTTGTTGAAACCCTTCATAAGGTGTATAGTCAACTCGCTGTTGCTGGGCTTGGGCGCTAATTACTGAAACATCATTCACATCCCATACTACAATATCAGCATCACTGCCAGGTGCTATCGTTCCTTTACGAGGAAATAGTCCGAAAATTTTTGCTGGCTGAGTTGCAGTTACATTAACAAATGTATTTATACTGATTTTTCCTGGGACAACACCATAGGTGTAGAGGAGTCCTAAGCGATTCTCCACTCCTGGAATACCGTTTGGGATCATACTAAAGTCATGCAAACCAGCATCTTTCTGTCCATGAAAATTGAAAGAACAATGATCTGTGGCAACAACATCAAGCATTCCATCATGTAAGCCTTGCCAAAGAAAATCCTGATTTTCTTTCTTGCGCAAGGGAGGCGATATAACATATTTGGCGCTTTCAAAATGATCTTTGCTATAAAAACTTTCATCTAACAATAAATACTGAGGACATGTCTCAGCATAAACTCGATTACCCCTACATTTTGCATTCATCACAACTTGCAAAGCATTATTTGAACTTAAATGTACAATATAAACTGACGATTGGGCAGCATGTGCTAAAGCAATAATCCTGTAAACAGCCTCCTCTTCTGCCACAATAGGGCGAGATAGAGGATGATAATAAGGCGTTACATTCCCTTGACTGCGATATCGCTTTACTAAATTGTAGATCATATCCCCGTTTTCACAATGGACACAAACTAGCACGCCACACTGTTTACTTTTAACTAAGGCTTGAAATAAAATATCATCATCAACCTGCAACAAATTTTTATAAGCCATATATAATTTAATTGAAGTTACCCCAGCGCTTTGTGATAACCAACCTATTTCCTCAGCTATATCATCATTCCATTCAGTTATGGCCATATGGAAGCCGTAATCTACATAACACGCTCCTTGAGCCTTAGCGTGCCAGTTGGTCAAAGCCTCCTTGAGGGTTTGACCTTTAAATTGGGTTGCATAATCAATAATTGTTGTTGTCCCACCCATGATTGCCCCTTGCGTACCACTGGTAAAATCGTCAGCAGTGACAGTATTGCCTACTGGCAAATCAAAATGTGTATGGACATCAACACCTCCGGGAAGTAAAAGATGCCCTTCTACATCCAAGATTATATCCTCTGGTAAAATAATTTCCTTGCCGATAGCAACAATTTTTTCACCTTCGATACGAACATCGGCTTTATAATAATCAACAGCTGTTACAATGGTTCCACCACGCAAAACAATCCCCACAATAGCGCCTCCATTAAAACTACAGAGATACTCACCTTTGTAGTATCTCTGCAGTCTATCTATTCGGTGTAAAACAATTACCAGTTTAACAACTATGAATATATATGTGTACCAGTTTTTCCAGATACCGCTGCTTCCAAAGACTCAGTATTAGTAATAATGGCTTTTTTACCGCCACTTCCCAAGAAACTTATTACAGCCTGAATTTTAGGTAACATACTGCCAGGAGCAAAATGATTTTCTTGAACATATTGCTTCAATTCATTTAAAGTCACTTTCTCCAATGCTCTTTCATCCGCTTTACCATAATTCAGATACACTAAAGGTACACTTGTTGAAATAATAAGTACATCTGCATTGATTTGCGTTGCCAGCAAGCTGGAAGCGAAATCCTTGTCAATAACCGCGTCAATTCCCTTTAATGTACCATCAGCCTGTTTAATAACAGGAATACCACCGCCGCCAACTGCCACAAGACAATATCCTTCTACAACCAACTTACTAATAATATCAATCTCGACAATTTCTTTTGGGAAAGGGGACGCAACAACACGACGATATCCTCTGCCAGCATCACTTACCATCACCCAAGTAGGATTTTCCTCTTTGATCTTTTGAATATGCTCTTCCGTATAAAAAGAGCCAATAGGCTTTGTTGGATTTTCAAAAGCCGAATCCTTAGCATCAACAATCACCTGGGTGACAATGGTAACGGCAGACTTATCAATACCTCTTCTACTAAATTCATTATCCATAGCCTGCTGTATCTGATAACCAATAGCCCCTTGCGTATCTGCACCGCAGCTTACCAAAGGCACAGGATGCATTCCTGCTATCTCGGTCGCAATTTCGGATCGTCTTAGAATAAAACCTACTTGAGGACCATTACCATGAGTGATGATTACATTGTAGCCTTTTTCCATCATGCCAGTAATACTTCGTGCAGTTTCACAAACAGAACTATACTGATCTTCAATAGTTTGATGGGAATTGTCACTAATCAAAGAATTACCTCCTATAGCGATAACAGCCAGCTTATTCATCCTTATCGGCCACCCATTAAGAGAGTCATAACGGCTTTTGCAGTATGAAGGCGGTTTTCAGCTTCATCATATACGATAGAATGAGGACCATCAATCACAGAATCTTCAACTTCATTATTTCTATCAGCAGGCAAAGCGTGCATATACATTACATTTTTATCTGCAGTTTCCATCTTAGCCTCAGTACACTTCCATGATTTTTGCGCTATAAGTTTATCATCAACAACAGAAACAGCACCAGAAGCAGCAACGCCTGTTTGGTCATTAACCCAATTGCCCCAGTTTTTAGGAATAACAATTTGTGCTCCTTCATAAGCTGCGGCCTCATCATTCGTGACTGTTACAGTACCGCCATATGTAGCAGCATTTTCCTTAGCCTGTTCAATGACCCAATCAGGAAGTTCCCAACCTTTAGGATGGGCCAGCCATACATCCATGCCATAACGAGGGAATGCCAACAATTGTGATACAGGCACAGAAATTGGTTTCTTATGACTTTCAGCATACGCCCAAATGATAGCAACCTTTACACGTTTTAAATCACCAAGTTTTTCTTTCATGGTCATTAAATCCGCTAATGCTTGAAACGGATGGTAGAGGTCACACTGTAGGTTCATGATAGGTTTATGGGACCATTTAGCCATTTCATTCAGATATTTATTACCATAACCCCAGTTGCAATAACGGCAAGCAATAGCATGACCAAAACGAGAAAGGATAATAGCTGTATCTTTTGCACTTTCACCATGTGCAATTTGCATGCTGCTAGAATCAAGAAAACCTGCATGCCCACCAAGTTGAGCAAAGCCAGCTTCCATAGAGTTCCTAGTGCGAGTTGATTGCTCAAAGAACATTAAGAACATAGATTGATTTGGTAAATAATTCGTAGGAATACCCATAGCAAATTTTTTCTTAAGATCAAATGACACTTCGAGCATGGTATCTACTTCTTCTCTAGTGAAATCTTCCAAGTTGATGAAATGTCTCCCACGAAAAATGGTTTGCATAATAATAATCCCCCTAAATTTTTTATATTTTATAGATAAAATTGTTTTTAATAAAAAACAAAAATTATTTATTTACAAGGTTTGCAGTATGAGCAGGCATTTTAGCAGCATATTCGGCAGTATAAATCATGGGGATAACTGCATATACTGCGGCACAATTGACCAATTCTTTCTTCCAAGTTCGTTCATTTGGTGCATGAGCCTGATCTTCATGTCCAGGTCCAAAACCAATACAAGGAATACCATAACGCCCCATAATCGAAACCCCATTGGTAGAGAATGTCCATTTGTCTACTTGAGGCTCTTCTTTAAATAAGACTTTATAAGAATCAACTACGGCGTGGCAAACGGGATGTTCATCTTCAATCAACCATGTTGGGAAATAACATTCGGTAGGATAAACCAAGTTCGTATAAGAAGGTCTTTCATATAGATACATGGTAACTTCTGCATTTGCAGCTTTTACAGAGGGAAGGTTTTTAATCTGCCCAATTGCATAGTCACCTGTCTCACCCACAGTCAATCGTCTATCAATAGAAATCCAGCAACTATCAGCCACAGCACATCGGGAAGGTGAAGTATGGAAAATTTCCGATACTGTCAGGCTACCTTTGCCTAAGAAATCATGATCCACTAGATTTTCATGAAGAGCTTTCAAATCATTTAGAATATCAGCCATTTTGTAAATTGCATTATCCCCGCGTTCAGGAGCTGAACCGTGACAGCTTACACCTTTCGTTGCTACTTTGATTTCCATACGCCCTCTTTGACCTCTGTAAATCTTACCGTCTGTTGGTTCGGTAATCACAACAAACTCTGGTTTCAACTTATCTTCATTAATGATATATTGCCAGCAAAGTCCGTCACAGTCTTCCTCTTGCACAGAGCCAACTACCACTAATGTATAGTCCCCTTCCAGCTTGAGATCTTTAATGATTTTTCCCGCATACACCATGGAAGCCATGCCGCCCTCCTGGTCACTACCGCCACGGCCAATGATAATTTCGTCATCTTCATAACCTTCATAAGGATCATATTTCCAGTTTTCAGGATTGCCAATGCCCACGGTATCAATATGAGCATCCATTGCAATCAAATGTCTACCATGACCCATATAACCCAGAATATTTCCCATAGGATCAATATCTACCCTGTCAAAACCGACTTTTTCCATTTCTTCTTTAATGCGAAGTATCACTTTTTCCTCTTGGCAGCTTTCGCTGGGAATAGCAATCATATCCCTCAAAAACTTACTCATATCAGGTTCATACTTTTTTGATAATTCTAAAACATTGTTAAAATCGACTTTCAAAATGTCAGCCCCTCTCTAACTATTTTTTATAATATGTATCACTATTTTTGCTATCCTTAATTCTTTATGTAGCAGAATTAGGGGATAGAAATGGCAACGAAGTGGTAATACCTTGGAAAATGAGCGCCATCTGAACTGCTTCTCGCAAGGAAAGTATCTCTGTAAAGTCTTTCTTCAATGCCATCTCCTTGATTGCAAAATCAGGAGATAATTGAATCGTAATGAATGGATTTTCAAATATTGCTCCATCTTTCTCTACAGAAAGCTTCGACTCTATGCTGTCCGCCCGTCTATAAATGGTATTTCCTTGGATGTAAAACGCATTATCTTTCTCTTGTTTAAAATCATTTTCTCTGAGAAATAACCTTGGCTTATCGACATATGGCTTCCCATTATGAACACAAAAGGAAGCACAATTGCCACACTCATTACAAAAATCATCAAGATGGATAATCTGTCGATGCTGATTAATAGTATAACTTTCTTTCCCTACCACCATCAGTGTGCCATTCTGACAAGCAAGTGTGGATAAGGTTGTTCTTATCGGTGAAATAATGTAGGTATAATTAGCCCGATTAGGACATACCTCAACGCACTTATCACAGAAAGTAGAACACTGCATACAACGAGCTGCTTCCTGACGAGCAGCCTCTTCTGTAAAGGTTTGCTCAATAAGGTTAAAACCAATGCGCTCAGCCACTGGAAGCCTATCAGGTCTAAGTTGGACTTCTTTTCTGGCGCGAACTTGTTTTACTTTTAAAATCTCTGCTTCAGAGAGTATTGTTCTTGGACAAATCCCTTGTTCAAAAACAATACCAAGCTCTTGGCAAATCGATTCCGCTGCTCGGCGTCCATCCTCACAAGCCTGAATCACAATGGCTGGTCCCCGAGTAGCATCACCACCTGCATATACCCCTGTCTTATCTGTCATGCCTGTTTTAGCATCTACAGCAATTGTACCGTTTTTATGTTGAAATACGGAACTACCATTCAGAAAGGTAACATCCGGACTTTGTCCAATAGCGATAATAATAGAATCTGCTTTTATTACAAACTCACTACCTGGAATACTTACTGGATTTCTCCGACCGTCAGCATCGGCTTCACCTAACTGATTACGTAAGCACTCCAGGGCCGCTACCCGGCCATCTTTTAGAAGCACTTGCACTGGCGTAGCAAGTGCTTCTAGTAAGTTGCCTTCTTCAAAGAGTTCTTGCTTCTCTTCATCTGTAGCGGGCATTTCCTTTTTAGTCCGCCGATAAACAACCGTTACTGGTTTACCTGTAATTTGCTGAGCGGTGCGAGCTGCATCCATGGCAGTATTACCACCACCAATTACCAGAACATTGGAACCTAAATCCGGCTTTTCATCTTTGGCTACGAGCTCTAGCAGTTCAAGAGCAGAATAGACACCCTTTGCTTTCATTCCTGGAATGTTCAAACGAGCATCTTTCGCAAAACCACAAGCTACATAAACGGCATCAAAACCATCTTTTAACAACTCCTCTGGAGGGGTAGCAACAGGATGAGAAAGTACTATTTTTACCCCCATATCTGTTATACGATCAATATCCTTTTGTACTACATCCTGAGGGATCCTAAAAGCCGGAGCTATCGTCGGCATGCCGCCTGCTTTATCCTTTCCTTCATAAATAGTAGCCTGAATACCATTTAATGCTAAGAAAGCTGCTGCTGCCAGCCCTGAAGGTCCCCCACCAATGATTGCTGCCTTTTTATTGGTCATATTTTTTGTTAGTCTTGTAACCTGGCCTTTTTCAACAGCAAATCGTTTCAACGCTCTGATAGCTACTGGTTCATCATAGTTATTCCGAGTACAGCGGGTCTGACAGAGATGAGTACAAATATACCCGTTTATTGCTGGCAGAGGATTACGAGCTAAAATTACCTCTAGAGCCTTATCATATTCGCCATTTGCAATCATCCAAGCATATTCGGGAACATCTTGGCATACTGCACACTGTTCTATACAGGGAGCTGTTACACAATCAAACATATCAAGATTAGATGCAACTTTAGGTAGATCATATGGATGATAACTTTTTTTATAACGTTTATTTATTAGTGCCTCTGCAGCTGCTTTCTCTAAATTAACCATTTTATTGCTAGCAAGTTCCTCTAGACTTCTCGCGCCACGCTTTGCCATTTCATTTTTCAAGTTTTCTAGATATTGGACAAATCTAGAATAGCCGCCAGGTTTCAGTAGATCAGAAGCAACCGTTACGCTTTTTGCACCAGAAGCTAAAATATCTGTCAAATTAAAAGCATCTGCTCCCGCAGAATAGGAAACATGTAGATCACCATGAAACTCTTTTAGAATTTTATCATATAGATTCATTGCAATAGGATATAACGCCCGACCTGACATATACATCTCATCACCGGGTAACTCACCCTTGTAATTTTTCATAGCTAATGTATTGGTTAATTTTATGCCAAATATTAATTTTTGCTCAGCAGCAACCTTCTGTAACATTTTGATCAATTCTAACGCACGCTTATATTGCAAGTCATGGGCAAAGACGGCATCGGGAATGACAATATCCTTATAACCTAAATCATCATGGATAATGCTCATTAACCTTTCTTTACCGAGAAGGGTAGGATTCAGTTTAACGGTGGTATGCATTTTTTTCTCTTCCATTAAGTAACAGGCAATTTTCCCAATTTCATCAGGAGGGCAGCCATGCATGGTAGAAAGAGTCACATTATTGGTAAGCTGAGTAGGAATTTCAAGATCTGCGAACTGCGGAAACTGATCTTCAAGAATAGCTCTAATCTGAGCAATTTCTTCTGAGGCATCCGTCATACGATTCATAAAGCGAGTCATAGCTGGGCTTTTTATTCCTTCCAGATTATAACCTACACTCATATTGAAGATAGTTCCAACAGGAAGATGTGAAAAACCAAGCATGTTGTGTAAAATATGAATCAATGCCCAAGCTTTAATATATTCATTCGCAGATTGATCCAATTTCAATTCCTGAGACCATTCGACGTTATAGCCCTCGTCCTCCATATCAATACAGGGTCTAGAGATTTCTAGTTCATCCATAATCTGAACTGTCTTAAGTTCAATAAACCGTCCACCAGACAGCCAGGTACAAATAATATTTTGAGTCAATTGCGTATGTGGACCTGCTGCAGTACCAATGGGAGTTGCCAGATAACTTCCAAACATATTTTCAACAGCATAAGGACTCTCTTTTGAAGGAATGTAGAACAAAGAATGATGTATCCCAAATATAGACTGCTTTTCCTCAAACTCCTTTAAAATCCATGTAAGCATAACTTCAAAAGGCTGAACTTTCATGGTGTGAGACATGTAGATTTTCCTCCTTGATCCATTTGAATTTGATATAAAACATTACTTACGCAACACTAGACTCCTGTTTTTTTATAATTCTACCAAACTCATTGAAGAAGGCATTTAATAGAATCGCAGCTAAGGTACCTCCCGTAATACCACTATGTAAAACAATTCCTGCCCACTCTGGCAAGGTATGGTAGAAGCTAGGAACAGCCAATGGAATCATACTCACTCCCACACTCACTGCCACAATCAGAGAATTTTTATTCCCTTCATAATTTACTTTTGCTAATGACTTAATGCCACTGGCAGCTACCATACCAAACATGACAATTCCAGCACCACCAAGTACAGGGTTAGGAATGGCAGCTACAAGAGCTGCCGCCTTAGGTAGAAGCCCCAAGACAATCAATATAAATCCACCAGAGGCAACAACAAAACGACTTTTAATGCCTGTCAAACTTACAAGACCAACGTTCTGGGCAAATGCAGTATGAGGAAAAGAATTAAATATTCCGCCAATTAATGTACCAATACCATCAGTCCGAAGTCCCTTGGTTAAATCATTTGGTTGGAGAGGTTTTTTTACAATTTCAGCGATAGCAACGAGATCACCCGTTGTTTCTGTCATTACTACAAGCATAACTACAGTCATGGCTAAAATGGAGGAAAATTCAAAGGTAGGCAGCCCAAAAGCAAAGGGCGATGTAACTCCAATCCAGTTTGCTTGAGATATTTTTGATAAATCTGTTATTCCTAGAGGTATGGCAATGATCGTACCAAAAATCAATCCCAGGAGTACAGAAATATTACTTAAAAAGCCCTTACAATAACGATTTAATAGCAAAATAAATGACAGTACCACAAAAGCCAAACAAATATAGGTACCATTTGCATAATTCGGAGCAGAAGGATTACCTCCAGCCGACCAGTTCACAGCAACTGGTAATAAAGAAATACCAATGATGGTAATGATAGTTCCAGTAACAACCTGTGGAAAGAAACGCAGTAGTTTACTAAAATACGGACTAAGCAGATAAGTTATAACACCTGCTGCAATGGTTGAACCGAAAATACTAGTTAACCCATGAGTCTGCCCGATAATAATCATGGGCGTTACAGCAGCAAACGTCACACCTTGCATCAAAGGAAGTTTACTACCAATATGGCCAAACCCAATACACTGAATAATGGTTGTAATACCTGCCACAAATAGATCTGCATTAATAAGATAAATAAGTACGTCATTTGGTAATTTAAGCGCATTAGCAAGAATCAAAGGAACTGCAACAGCCCCAGCATACATCGCCAAGACATGTTGCAATCCATAGACAAAGGTCTGCCCTAATGGCAATTTTTCATCTACTGGATGACACACGTTTTCTGGCATTTCAATCACCCCATTATTTATTTCACCAACGCTGCTAATAGCAAAATACAATAATTTCTTCTGCTATTATAATCTAGACCATAACTTAGAGCTTAGCTCCCGTGCTTTACTGCAGATCTCAACCTCATCCAGATCCACTAGTTTTCTTTCAAGCATAAGGATCTTTCCATTGATAATCGTTGTAACAACCGCTCTGCCTGATATACCAAATAAAATATGACCATTAACATTATTTTCATGTAAGGCAGTAGGCGGATCATAATCTACGATAATGACATCGGCATAACAACCGGGAGCTAATTTGCCAATAGGATGAGAAAAATACTGGCTGCTGATTGCGGGATTATTTTCAAATACCATGGTTGGTATTTCGCCCCATGCTACGCTAGGATTTCCTTGGTTATGCTTATGTAAGATATTGGCGACTTTAAATGATTCAAACATATCGCTGGTGTAACCATCTGTGCCCAAACCAACTGTAATGCCCTTTTCCATTAAGGCAAGAACAGGAGAACAGCCCACTGCATTTCCCATATTTGATTCAGGATTATGAACTACATTGGTACCTTTTACCCGTAAAATATCCATTTCACGTTCATCTACATGAACGCAATGTATAGCAAGGGATTTGGGACCAACCATCCCAAACTCAGCCAAACGCTCTACAACTCGTTTTCCATATTTCTTTACTGAATCCACTTGATCAGCAGCGTCTTCAGCCACATGAACATGAAAACCTATTTTTGATTCATCATTTACTTTAGAACACTTTGCAAGGGTCTCATTACTTAATGTCATAGAGGCATGAAGACCAAACATACCTCTTGTCAAATCATCTTGCCGACTAGTAGCATAATTGATAAACTCGATATTTTCCTGTATCCCGTCTTCCATAATTTGCTTACCATCCCGGTCCGATACTTCATAGCACAAACAGCTTCGTATGCCGGCAGCCTGAGTGGCCCTTGCCATTTCAAATAAGCTCTGCCGCACTGCCCCTGGACTAGCATGATGATCGAAAATGGTGGTCGTACCATTTTTGATACAATCAATCAATACAACCATTGCACTATAATAAATATCCTCTAATGTCAAAGCCTTGTCTATCCGCCACCATAAACGCTCTAAAATTTCCACGAAATTTTGTGGTGGAGCGTCTTTAGATGACATGCCACGAGCAAAGGTACTATATAAATGCATATGAGTATTTATCATTCCAGGCATGATGACCCTGCCTTTGGCATCCATAAATTCAGCATCAGGGTATTGCTGCCGCATCTTTTGAGTCAAGCCAACTTCAATAATCATATTTTCCTGAATTACTACACAACCATCAGCCAGATACGGCTGACACGTATCCCTCGTTATCACCTTGCCATTGCCAACAAGCAACATGCCTATCCCCTCACTTACTTTTATATTTACTCATTTGCAGGAAATTTACCATCCCACACAATATCACGGTACTTCTCAGGATCCGTATCGCCTTCTGTACTAAAGAGGAGTATTTTGGAGTTTTTATTAAGACCAAACTTAGCTCTTACCTCTTTCATCTTTTCATTGGTCATGATTGTAGCTAATAATCCAGCTGTAACCGCTCCTGATTCTCCTGAGATAACTTGAAAATCTTCCTTTATCGGGCTTCCCAAAATGCGCATTCCTCTTGCTGCCACCCAATCAGGACAAGAAACAAAGCTATCACTATAATCTCTTAAAACATTCCAACTAATAGTGTTGGGTTCACCACAAGCCAAGCCAGCCATAATCGTATTAAGATCGCCTGTAACAGCATGAGGCTGACCATCATTCGCTAGGATAGACTGATATAAGCAATCCGCTTGATCAGATTCAACAATGATTGTTTGCGGCCGTTCTTCACCAAACACAGAGGAGAAATATCCTTGTACGGCACCTGCTAACGAACCAACACCGGCTTGAATAAAGATATGTGTAGGTTTGTCAACATTCATTTCCTGTAATTGTTCCAAAGCCTCAGCAGCCATGGTGCCATATCCCTGCATAATCCAAGCAGGTATTTCCTCATATCCTTCCCATGCAGTATCTTGGACGACTACCCAGCCATTTTTTTTGGCATTTTCAGATGTTAATCGCACAGCGTCGTCATAATTTAATTCGGTTATATATGCTACTGCTCCCTCTGCCTTAATGTTGTTGAGTCGTGTAATGGAAGACCCTTTAGGCATGTATACTACGGACTTTTGTTTCAATCGGCTCGCAGTCCAAGCCACCCCCCGCCCATGATTTCCGTCAGTTGTTGTAGCAAAAGTAATTTCGCCTAGCTGCTTACGTGTCTCATCCGAAACTAAATTTTTATAATCTAATTGGCTAATATCTTTGCCCAGACATTGTGCTAGATAATTAGCTATGGCAAAGGATCCTCCCAGTACTTTAAAAGCATTTAAGCCAAAACGATACGATTCATCTTTTACATATACCCCTGCCACTCCTAAATGAGTAGCCAAATTCTTTAAATTACGCAATGGTGTACGACTATATTCAGGAAAACTCTCATGAAATTTTTTAACTTTTTCTATTTCTTTCTGACTCAAAAAATTAATAGAAACCTTTGCTGTTTTTCCCAACAAATCATTCATAGCCCATTTTATTTTTTGTTCCATATACTTCTGCTCCTTTTCCACGATTATCCCATACGTATCATATTGCAAGAACTATGCCAAAAATCAGATAACAGCATAAATACTTATTCATATTAAGGCTCGCATAGGAAGAAGCAGCTAGATACTTAGTAATGTACATGTAATACCTAAAGCCAATCAGACAATATAAAGCAAAAATTTTTCCTATGATATAAGATAATTACCGTTTTTTTTATCAATATGATATTTTTTATCAATATGATAAATATCGCATTTTACATTTTTTTATTCTCTCACCAACCTCTAATGAGAACTCTCAAGAGGTTTATATCAATTAAATTCTAAAAATTTATTATCATTATGATAATTTTATTTTCGATATCACTATTAGCTTCATTCCAAAATAAATACCAATTATAATAACTCATTCAATTTTCGATATAAGGTAGCAACTCCAATTCCTAACTGTTTTGCAGCTACCTGCTTACCTTTTGTAGTATTGCCATGAAAAGCAACAGCCTTCAATATATGCTCTCGTTCTACTTCTCGCAAAAGCCGAATACTTTCACCCTCGGCCTGCCCTATATCATTTTTATATTCACGAATATTGCGAGGTAATGTGTCCTCAGTTAATGTCCCTAATTCGTCTGCCATGTTAATCATAAACTCAATAGTATTTTCTAACTCACGTACATTACCAGGCCAAGGATAATGAATTAGAATATTCATAGTTTGCTGATCAATAGCCTGTACTTTCTTATGAAATAAACCACAGTATTTTTCTATAGTACTAGCTACAACCAATGGTATATCTTCTATTCTTTGCCCAAGAGCCGGTGCTTCAAGTGGAATCACATTCAATCTATAATATAAATCCTCACGAAACTTATTTTCTTTGATTAAAGCTTTCAAATCCTTATTTGTGGCAGCTATAACCCGAACATCAAATGATATTAACTGATTAGAACCAATTCGTACTAGCTTTCGCTCTTGTAAAACCCTTAGCAATTTAACTTGTAAGTAAATTGGCATATCACCCACTTCATCTAAGAAAATAACGCCTTTATTCGCAAGTTCAAACTTGCCAATTTTCCCACGTGGGTCTGCTCCAGTAAAAGCCCCTTTTATATAACCAAAAAGTTCACTTTCTAATAAAGTATCAGGTATAGCTCCACAGTTTACAGCAATGAAGGGTTTATCACTTCGATTACTTGTAGCATGAATGGCCCTAGCAATCAATTCTTTACCTGTACCACTCTGCCCTGTAACAAGTACTGTAGATGTAGAGTCAGCTACCTTGCGTATTTTATTTTTTAGTTGTTTAATTACTTCCGCTTCACCAATAATATTGTCTAAGCTAACCAATTTAGATACATTTGTTAAGCCATAAATGTCTGATTTTACACTTTTCATTTCGTCAAAAATAAAAATTTTATCATAAACTGCTAAACCTGGAGATACGCTTAATAAATTTCCCATTAAGTAGAACTTTTTGTTTGCAATCATGATTTTATATTCCTCTACCCCTAACATCGAATCACCAGTAGCCTCAATGACAACTTTTTCGTTGATACAAGATGAGGTTAATTGCAATTGCTTTAAAGCACTCTCATTAATTTGAATAATTTGATTACTTTGATTTAAGATCAGTACACCTTTGTCTACATTATTAATCACTTGCAGTAATAAATTAGTTATGACTTGGTTTCGTTCGTTCTCTCGATGCTCATAGGCTTTCGCTCCTATAAATCCTGCAATTTGCAGTATGAATAGTTGATAAAAATCTATATCATCTAATAATCTTTGCTTTTGCTCTTCATCAAAACAAATTAATCCAATTACCCCAATAATTTCATCATTTAATTTAATAGGAGTACATAACTCCATTTTTTCATCACAGCAGCTCTGTTTGGAACACAACTTACAAAATATATGTTCACCAGGTTCTTTAATTAATTGGGTTTCACCCGTAGCCAGCACTTGCTGATAAACAAAGCCTTCTTTCGACATATCAACATTTATTTGGTTAATGTATTGTCCTGTACCAGAAATACGAAATAAATTACTATCAACAATCTCCACATCCACTTTAATCACATGAGAAATCATATTTCCATACTGAATAACTACATCCTGAATTTCCTGTAAAATTGTTTTTTGCACAACAGCCTGCCCCCCACTACTCTTTTCTCAGTAACTGCTAGAGCTGCTTTCTTGCTAACTATGGAAATCCATAAGCAATATGGAATAATTCCACATAGCAATTGCTTCTCCTTCAACTAGTCCTAAAGCCTTAATAACATGGAACTGTCCGCCTTAAAGCAATCTAGTACTATAAGAAAAAGACTTGATCTTAAGGAGCTTATACTCTACTTGATCAAGTCTATTTTATCCTACAAAGCAGATTACGGATGATCGACTTTTTTACCAGCTACATATCTGGCAATAATATCTCGATCGTCGCCGATATAAATAAACCGATGCAGTCGTTCTTCCAAAGACCGCTGATTCGGATCGACTACATAGTGATCATGAATGACTAATGCATCAAATTCGTATTCTGCCTCAAAGCTGCCTACCTGACCAAAAAAGCTGCCGCCACCCTTGGTTGCCAGATAAAAAGCTTCTCGCATAGTAATAAAATCTTCCGTCTTCTGCGTTTCCAGCCATTTCAATTTGGACGCTTGCACAGTTTCTACCATCACCTGCGCTATGGACACCTGGTGTCCGCCCGCGACGTCGGAACCCAATCCAACCGAAACCCCTTGTTTAATAATCCTGCGAATAGGTGCTATCCCGCTGGATAGGTTAGCATTGGAAGATGGGCAATGAGCCACATATACATTATTCTTCGCCATCAGTTCTATTTCGGCAGCATCACTATGGACACAGTGTGCCATAATGGTTGGCTGCTGGCCGAATAATTCAAATTGATTATAGACGTCTCCATAGTTCTGGCACTTCCGATGCAATTCTCTCACCCAGGTGACCTCAGCAGTATTTTCTGATAAGTGGGACTGGACCGGCACCTGATACTTCTTGGCTAAGTAAGCCAGTCCCGTCATCAGTTCCGGTGTACAGGAAGGTACAAACCTTGGCGTGACAATCGGCTTTACCAATGCATACCGACTGGCAGTGTCTTGCAAAAATTCCTCCGTATCGGCCAATGACTGCTTTGTTGTTTCTGTCAGTGCTGGCGGAGAATTCCGGTCCATATTGACTTTTCCCACATATCCTCCCAAACCTGCCCCTGCCAGCAGTTCCAGCAACTTAGCCGTAGCCTCTTTATGAATGGTGCCAAACAGTACAGCACGTGTGGTCCCCCATCTCCAAAGATCTACAACAACCGCCTTATAAACTGCTTCTGCATATGCCAAATCGTTAAATTTAGCCTCTGCTGGAAAAGTATATTTTTCCAGCCATGGAAGTAATTCCAGATCAAGTCCCAAACCGCGGTTGACAAATTGCGGTGCATGGGAATGCAAGTCCACAAATCCCGGAATTATCAGATCATCTCCATAATCGATTACAGGCAACCCTGTAAATTCTTCAGGAAGCTCAGTATACGTTCCTTTGATCCACTGTCCTTCAATTACAATATAACGATTTTCCAGAACTGTTAACTGACCAAAACTGGGTGTAAAAATGAAATTTCCTTTAATAATCATCACGTCATTATTCATTATTATATTCACCCACCTTTTTTACTTAGAACCGCTCACAAAATCAAATATTCCCAGAACGTCACTACTTCATCCAGAGGTGGATTGCGAAAATAATGGATAAAACGTACATTAAAGGATTAATCTCTTTCACTCTGCCAGTAACCACTTTGAGCAGTGTATAAGCAATGAAACCGAAGGCCATGCCTTCCACAATACTAGACGTTAACGGCATCAAAATAATTGTTAAAAACGCCGGCAGCGCATTGGTAAAGTCGGTAAAATCAATGTGTGCAATTTCACCGATCATTAAAGCTCCCAAAATAATAAGGATGGAGGAAGTAGCAGCCCCTGGAACCAAAGCAGCCAAAGGCGTTATAAAAAGAGTGGCCAAAAATAATATCCCGGTAGTAACGGATGCCAAACCTGATTTGCCTCCAGCCCCAACACCTGCCGCACTCTCCAGATAAGAAGTCACTGTACAGGAGCCCAAAAAGCTTCCCATCATAGCTGCCAAAGAACCCGCCAGCAAAGCTTTATTAATATCAGGCAGATTACCGTTTTTGTCAAGTAATTTAGCCTTACCGGAAATAGCAATTAACGTGCCGATATTATCAAACAGATCCACAATGGTAATCGTAAAAATAATGGATACCAGGCCATATCCAATGGCTGCCATAATATCCAATTGCCCCATAGTTTCAACCGGCATTGGCGGAATAAAGGAAATTAAATCGTTAATGCTTGTTGGCACTTTGGCAACCCCCATAAACATGCCGATTATCGTGGTCGATAAAATGCCAATCAGGAAAGCACCTTTTACCTTGCGTGCCAATAAAATACTGTTTATAATCAGACCGATAATCGCTAAAAGTACCCCAGGTTGTTTTAAACTGCCTAAGGTTACAATGGTGCCCGGGGATGGAACAATAATGCCGGCCCCCTTAAAGCCAATAAAGGCGATAAATAAGCCAAGGCCTACACCGATAGCGGATTTAAGCATGGTAGGGATCGCTTCAATGACCGCCTTGGTGATATTGGTTATGGCGAGTATAAAGAATAACACTCCTGATACAAAAACCGCGCCCAATGCTGTTTGCCAACTTAGGCCCATGCTGCCAACCATAACGAAAGCAAATACAGCGCCTAAACCTAATCCTGGCCCCATCGCAATGGGTAAATTAGCGTAAAGACCAATCAGTAAAGTAGCAAATACCGTGGAAAGAATGGTAGCCGCCGTAGCGCTGGTGTGAGGCATGCCAGCCGCGGCCAGAAATTGTCCTGGTATGACAAAAATCAGATAAGACATAGCAATAAAGGTAGTTAAACCAGCTAACATTTCAGTCCTTATATCTGTTCCTCTTTGCGATAATTTAAAATATCGGTTCAAGAAAACTTGTATATTGCCTTGATTTTCCGTTACTTGTGTTTTCAACATGTACTTACGCTCCTTATTTTTAAATATGGCTATTTCATGCTAGATTTAAAATAATGAATTACTATGCACAGCACTTTCTCATAACGTAATCATCAATTCATCGTGACATTTTGAAGTCAGATTCCATTGCTTTCAAGAAAATCACGAAGTAAATTCATACAAACAGCTTTTCTGTATTCTGCCGAAATTCTACCTTTAATAGGAATAATTGCCTGATCATACGCTGCTATATACTCTTTCTTAACAACCTTGGCCTCTTTCGTCGTTTTACCGACTAACATTGCATCAATATCTGGCCGTCTGATGATAATATCGCTGACTGCGCCAAATGCAGTCATACAGTTCACAATCTTACCATCCGCGACATTCAAAATGGCAGCAAAGGAGACTCGAGAAATTGCCAACGCATCTCTAGCCCCCACTTTCTTATAATAATAATTACTGAGATTGATTCGATCTATCAGAATTTCAACAAGTAGTTCATCCGACTTAAGAGCAGTCTTCTTTCTACCCAGATAGAACTCTGCAATCGGAAGAACTCGTTCCCCCCTGCTGCTGACAAGGCGTAGTTTAGCATCTGTCGCAAATAAGATCAGTGCACTGTCCCCTTTAGCTGAACCATTACAGATATTGCCGCCAATCGTAGCTAGGTTTCGGATTGCCGGTGCCGCAATCTGCGCTGCTGCTTCCTTTAAAATCTCCGGTACCAACTCATTTTCAATAATCTCAGTAAAAGTGCATGCAGCACCAATTCGGAGATATTCTGTATCTTCTATGATATTTTTCATCTCGGATATTCTAGCAAGAAACAAAAATGTCGCATGTTCCTCTGGATCAATCATCAAATCGGTACCCCCGCTGTAAGGCGTCACCGATTCTTTGGCAAGGATCTTCAATGCTTCTTTCAAAGATGTTGCCTGGTAACCATTTACCATAAACCTTTCCCCTCCTTTGCTGCAATGCTAATCGCTTGTACGATGGCATTATAACCAGTGCATCTGCAAAGGTTACCGGAAATCCCTTCACGTATCTCTGCCTCCGTCGGGTTTGGATTCTTGGCAAGGATACATTCGGACGCAAGTACCATACCCGGCGTACAAAAACCGCACTGTACTGCACTAACCGAGGCATATGACGTATCAAGAACTGCAAAACGCTCTGTTTTACGATAACCTTCAATGGTCATAACCGTACAGCTTTCAACATACCCCATCGCCACCATACAGGAATTAACTAATTTACCATCAATAATGACAGAACAGGCACCGCATTCCCCTTCCTTGCAGCCACACTTTACTCCAGTGCAAGCAAATTCAGTGCGAAGTATATCGAGCAGACGCTCATTTGCTTTAGCAGTTGACACAACCTTTTGACCATTAAGAATAAAGTTTATCATCATGTATTCACCCCCTGTAAAATTTTCATAACATCTTCCGGTGTGAATGGCACCTTATTTAAATTAGCACCAAGAGCATTTTCCATCGCTTCCACATAAGCAGGAGCCGCACCAACCAGAGGAAGTTCACCTGCCCCTTTGGCTCCATAGGGACCATGGGTATATGGATTGTTCATAATTTCAGCCACAAGATTTGGCACATCTACCGCTGTAGGAATGATATAATCGCTAAAGCTATTATTACGAATAATACCTTTAGCGTTATAATCCATTTGCTCCATGGAAGCATAACCAATTCCTTGCAGAAAACCGCCTTCCATCTGCCCCATGACAATATTCATATCAATGGGTACACCCACATCAAAAATACCCCATGCCCCAAGGATTTTTGTCGTGGCGGTCAGTGTGTCTACCTCCACTTCAATCGCATTGACCGACCAGGAATAAGTTGGATAGGCGTCGCCACTAAAGTCCTTAAGGTTAAAAGGAATTACAAAATCAGGTTCAACAAAATGCTCCTCTATCACTTGCTCTTTTCCTTCCTGCCATTCTTTCTTAAGTTTCTCTGCTGCACGCTGCAGCAATCCTCCAACGGTCATTAAAGAACGGCTGGCTACAGTAGGACCTGAATCAGGCACACGATCTGTATCCGGATTATCAATATATACCCGATCATAAGAAATACCAAGGGTGTCCGCAACGATTTTACAAAACGTAGTTTTAAGCCCTTGACCAATATCCGCGTTGCTAGCGAGAATCTCTACTGTATTATCTGGATTTTTCCTAATCTTGGCCACGGCCTTAATAATGTCACGTTCGCCGCTGCCGGTAAAACCACAACCATGAAAGAACATCGATAGACCGATGCCTTTTCGGTACCGTCCAATCTGCTGCTGATATTGCTTACGCTTAGCACGATAATCAGTCAACTCATCAATCCGCTGAATCATCTCAGGCAGTGGCACATGGAAATGATATTTGCCGCTTGTGGAAGTAGAATCGCCTTGTTTAACCATATATTTTTCTTTCAGCTCCAAAGAATCCAGACCCATTTCCTTGGCGATATGATCCATAATCATTTCTACGGCAAAGAAGGTCTGTGGCGCACCAAAACCGCGGTAGGCGCCGCAAGGTACCGTATTTGTCTTAACCGCACGCCCGCCAACGCGAAGATTATCGATGCGGTATACACCATTTGCACAAATCAAGCCACGCTGCAAAACAACTGCTGAAAGTGTAGTATAGGCACCGCTATTAAAGAGAACATCAATATCCATACCTGTAATTTCACCATTTTTAATTGCTACTTTATAGGTACTAAGGGATGGATGGCGTTTCGAAGTAAACTCCATATCTTCCCGTCGGTCAAAAATGACCTTAACTGGCTTATTTGCCTTTTTTGCTGCAACTGCGACCTGACAAGCGAGTATGGAAGGGAAGGCTTCCTTGCCGCCAAAGCCGCCGCCAGTAACATCTTGGATAATCTGAACGTCTTTTCCCTCACAGCCGATCGCGTTGGCAACTGCACTATGCACATAGTATGGACACTGCATCGAACCACGTACCGTCATGCGACCATCCTGAGGATAGGCAATAAGCCCCTGTGTTTCCAGATAAGCCTGTTCCTGATAACCTGTCTGAAAAGTCTCGATAAAAACACGATCCGCTTCCGCTAAGGCCTTATCCATATCTCCTTTTGTATAATTGTAATCAAAGAAAACTGTATCTGATGTCAGCATATCAAGAACTGGGATTTTCTCTTCATACACTACCACAATCTTATGCAAAATTGTCTCAACGACTTGATCATCCGGGCCAACAACCATTAAAATTGGCTCACCTACATATTCTACCGTATCCTCGGCATAAACAGGCGTGTCATGAATTATAATTGCAACACGATTTACACCTGTTACGTCGTTTTTATCCACAATCAAATAACCCTCAGGCAATTCAGGAAGAATAATCTTGGTAATACGTGCTTTTGCCTTGGCAGAATGTAACATTCTGCCATAAAGCATGCCGTCCATCAGATGATCATCTACATAAAGAGCACTACCGTTTATTTTGGCTTCATGGTCTTTCTTCTTTATTGATCCGCTAATATTTTCCATATTCTCCTCCCACGCGCATTCTAGTAATAGACATTTTCAAAAATGCCAAAACCATAAATTATAGTTTTGGCTGACAAATGAATCAAGATAAAATCAAACTCTCCATATAATCTGAAAGCCGATTGTAATCTTCCTGGGTATCTGCATCTAACATGCAGCCCATATCCTCAACAGGAACGGTTACAATTTGGCTTTCCAGCTGGTGCCATACTTCTCGCAGACCGCCCTCGCCAGTAAAAGCAAGGATATGTTTTATACATTTGCACGAAATCAAAGGCGGGTGTTTTCGGTATCCGTCAATTCATCATTTTTCCTTTTATTTTTAAAAGAGGTTTAAACGCTTTCATACGGCTGGATAAACCAGCAGCCAATAGAACACCATTGGTTCCAATGAAATATCACCTTCTCCAGTCCGAACATCACTGCAATCTTTTCTTTTACAGCTGTTTGTGTTTTACTTTTTATAAAAGGTGTCTTGTAACGGCAGTTGCGTACGGAATTTGCCGTCTAGCCGATAATAAGCATGAGAACAAGCTGGAGCCGTCGGAATCAAACATAATTCTCCACAGCCTTTTGCTCCATACGTTTCAGGAATCTTGCCCTTCCCCTGCACCAGAATCGTTTCCAATTCAGGAGCTTCCGTTGCTCTCATAAGTCCTAAAGTGCCAAGTTTAGTCTTTGGATAACCACATTCCACTTTAAACTCTTCCGTCATCGCATAGCCCAATCCCATGATGATGCCGCCTTCAATCTGACCTTCAACAGCTTGGATATTAACAGGTGTCCCCACATCATAGGCTGCCACTACTTTTTCAACTTTCCCCTCTTTATTCAGAATAACAACCTGCGCTCCATAACTATAACTGACATGACTGATGGGATTATCTTTAATAGCTCCCATTGGATCCGTCTTGACAGAATACTCTCCAGAAAATTCCCGACCTTCCAAATCTGCCAATGTTAATCCTTTATCCATTTCTGCTTTCAATTTCTCAGACCCTCGTCTAACCGCTTCACCAGTTACTACCGTTTGCCGCGAAGCCGTACTTGTTCCCGAATTAGGTGTACGTATCGTATCGGCTCTTTCGTGTACGATGCAGGAAGGATCTAAGCCCGTTGTCTCGCACAACACCGTCACACACATGGTTCCAATCCCCTGCCCCATACAAGCTGCCGAAGTTCGAATGTGAACCTTGCCTTGATCAATGGATAAAATACAACGGCCAATGTCCTTCTTGCCCACACCCGTGCCGCTATTTTTAAATGCTATAGCAATCCCTGCATATGGGTTAGATTCATATACATCCTTAACTGCTTCTAAACATTCTGCCATGGCGACACTTTCATCGGCAATCTGTCCATTAGGCAGCACCTGTCCGGGCCTTATTGCATTGCGGTAACGTATTTCCCATGGGGAAATACCCGCCATTTCTGCCAGTAAGTTAATATTATTTTCCGTAGCAAAGCAGCTTTGTGTTACACCAAAACCTCGAAATGCTCCAGCAACCACATTATTGGTATAAACAGACATGCCAAAAATGTCAATATTCTGATAATTATAAGGGCCAGCAGCATGAGTACAGGCGCGATGCAATACAGGTCCTCCCAGGGATGCATAGGCACCTGTATCCGCAATAATAACCGCTTTCATACCTGTTAAATAACCATATTCATCACAAGCTGTCGTAAATTCCATTTCCATGGCATGACGCTTAACATGATAGTCCAGACTTTCCTGCCGTGAAAATTTTACTTTGACTGGCTTTTTCGTATGCCATGCCATTAATGCGGCAAGATGTTGAACGCTCATATCTTCCTTACCGCCAAATCCTCCTCCCACCAATTGCGTCTGACAATGTACTTTTTCCAGGGGGATCTGAAGCATCAATGCAATTTCACGCTGTTCATCATACACAGACTGGGCACCAGAATATAAGAAAATGCCGTCTTCTCCTTCTGGCATAGCAATGGCACATTCCGGTTCCATGAAACCATGTTCCTGAAATGGTGTTTTATATTTTCTAGTTACGACATATTTAGAATTTTTAATGGCTTCATCCGCATTACCTCGTTGAAGACTCGCACGACTCATAACATTTCCATCCGCATGGATTAAAGGAGCATCTGCCTTTAATCCATCGGTAGGACAGGTAATCGGTGTTAACTCTGTGTAATCAACTTCCACCAATTTACAGACTTCATCCAATTTATCTTTATCATAGGTTGCTACCAATGCCAATGAATCCCCTACATATCTAGTTGTTTGACCCTCAGCAATCATTACGTCCCAATCTTGCTTGGCATGACCGATCACATTATGGGGAACATCCTTCGCCAGTAAAATTTTCACGCAGTCTGGATGCGCTTCTGCTTTACTAATATCTATTTTGTTGACAACCGCTCTTGGATATCGGGACCGAACTGTTTTTGCATAAATCATTCCGGGTAACTTAAGATCATCGACAAAAATACCAGTTCCATTTACTTTTTCTGCTACATCGATACGTTTGAATCTCTGGGCCACCTTTAATTCATTTGAAGAAATGGGAATGGACAGCTCATTCCTGAAATATGCCGCTGCCAACAAAATGGCTTCTTCTATTTTTTTATAACCGGTACAACGGCAAAGGTTTCCTCTGATTGCTTTCTTTACCTCTGAAATCGTTGGATTCAGGTTAACGTCCAATAATGCCTTTGCAGAAATAATCATACCTGGAATACAAAAACCGCATTGAACTGCACCTGCTTCACCAAAAGAATGTTCATAAACAGTCCTTTCCCGCTCGCTTAATCCTTCTACTGTTAAAATTTGTTTGCCTACAAATTTTGAAACTTTTTGCACACAGGCTTTCACTGCTTTTCTATCCACTAATACAGTACATGTTCCACAGGCGCCTTCACTGCAGCCGTCTTTTGCAGAAGTAATTTGCAAATCATCTCTTAAAAAAGCCAATAAAGGTTTGTCAAATTGAGAAACTACCTCTTTACCATTGATATGCAAGGTAAACATAAATAACCTCCTATTCTATAACAATTCAACGATTTTTCCGTTAAAATTATTATAAAATGGAAGTTATTTTCCATCAAATTCTTTGTCAAAAGAACTTGCTTCCTATTTAGTTCCAACTGCTAGAATAATCGGTCAAATTCATTTTTTGCATATTGGCGTACATTGTGTTCAAATTCCTGATATTTTTCCAAAAAATCAATACCCTCTTTAGTCAAATATGTTTTTCCGCCCTTGCTGCCGCCATGTTTTCTTTCCACCACTGCATACCCTAACTCTTGTTCTAATTCATTTAGCATGTTCCATGCTTTACTATAAGACAAGGCAATATGTCTGCAAGCACTCCGTACCGAGTGGGTATCCTGAATCAAAATCAAGAGCAGCTTTGTTCTTGAATTAAAAAACAGAGATTCTTTTTCAATACTAATTCTAACAAAAGGATGTAGAATCTGATGATTATGTTTTTTTAAAAGTTGATCTAATCGACCAATAGCATCCGTATCATGGAGGATACCCTCATCTTCTATCGCTATCCATTTCCTTTCCACTCCGATATTTTCAATGGCTCCCCGCATTCCCATATTCCCCTCATACGTTAGAATCCTAGGAATCAATTCGGAAGATACCAAAAGGGGATGACCAGCTTTTCCATGATAAGATGGAGATATTAACTTTTCACCACATTCCATCATTCTTTGAATCGTATCGGGTGTAAATAGTGAAATATTTACTGGATTGAAGATTACCTGATCACATTTATTCTGTAAAAACTCAAGTCCGATTTTTGCAGAATCAAACATCTGTGAATTTTCATACTGTAAATTTCGCAAAAATATGACCCCATAATCTGCTAAATCATGTTCAATTTCTTCAGCTCGATGCCCCGTAATGACCACAATAGGCGAAATTCCAACTTGCTGAAAGGTTAAAACAATTCTTTTTACTATTGTAATAGAGCCAATCTTCAATAGCGGATCTAGTTCGTTTCTTACTGACGCCTTTCCTGCTGCAACAATTAAGCCACCCGTTATTTTTTTTTCCTTTTGTTCATACTCAAACGACTTACTCTGTCTAGGTAGTGTCAAATTTGACACCTCCCTTTTTTATTTGAACTCTCACGAAAAATTCAAGTATCTCTTATGTGCAATGTCGAGAGAATGCTAGTAGCCCGCTCAAAGTAAGATAAAAGTCTAATAAAATTTTGACTTTATTCTGTTCTATTTTGTGATACTATAGTAACTAGAATATATTTGATTACTAAGGTGGTAAATAAAATGGATATTAAAAATGCATATTGGTTTTTATTTCATGATGATGAGCTTTTAGTCAAAGAAGTGGAAGGAATCAGCACGATCCTTTCAAGTTCTGATATAGAATTATTAAGACTTAATCCCATCAACGTCCAGTGTATTGGTACTCTTCATGAACAAGAATGCTTTATTGCTCACTTAGATGAGACAATACCGGAAGAATTATTTTGGAAAAAAGTACGTCCTTTGTATGGAAATATGGAAGACGAATGTTTTGGGTTTGCTTGCCGCGCGCTTCATATCATAAACTGGATGAAAACCAGTAAATTTTGCGGCTGCTGCGGAACTCCCATGAGTGTATCCCAGCAAGAACTTGCCATGCAATGTCCG
Source organism: Pelosinus fermentans JBW45 (assembly GCF_000271665.2). GTDB lineage: Bacteria > Bacillota > Negativicutes > DSM-13327 > DSM-13327 > Pelosinus > Pelosinus baikalensis. Next base: position 2,845,879 of record NZ_CP010978.1, read on the forward strand.
AGCTGCGGTCATATTGTCTACCCTCGCATATCTCCGGCTATTATTGTAGCTGTTACAAAAGATGATCAAATCCTTCTAGCACGTTCCAATCGATTCCCACCTAACCGTTATAGTGTTATTGCAGGTTTTGTAGAGCCAGGTGAATCACTAGAAGATTGTGTTCAACGAGAACTAAAAGAAGAAGTCGGAGTTGAAGTACATTCTATCAGTTATTTTGGAAACCAGCCGTGGCCTTTCCCCGATTCTCTGATGATTGCCTTTACAGCTCAATGTTCAACAGAAAAAATAACCATTGATAACCAAGAAATCGTAGAAGCCGGCTGGTTTTCTGCTCATAACCTTCCTGATATTCCCGACAAACTAAGTGTAGCAAGACGACTGATTGACTGGTTCGTAGAAAAACAAACAGTGAGCCACACCTAACCTGACGTCGATTTAAAGTTCCCTGCCTTCACTCCTTTCATCATAATATTTGAAACTCTCCCTTTTTTGTTATCTATGTACTTTGAAACTTATACATTTCAATTTCCACTATAGTGATAAAAATCCTTTAGTCAAAAAAACAGTACGTCCATTTTGTTTTTTTCAAAAAATACCTCTTTAAGTAGTTTTGCATTGGACTCCAAGTCCATGTGCTGTCTTAAATGAGGTATTCTATTTTTATCTACGGCTCTTAATTTCTATCATTTTCTCCATGAAGAAGTATCAATGCAATAATTACAACATCGAAACGCAATGAGAATAATTACCCAAACTATATTATCAAATCTACAGAATCCCATGCTTCATTCCTCCTACAAACCGATATACTGATACAATATGTTATGTTTGATCCCATCATTAGGTCATTAGTTATTGCAAGCTATGCACTATCATCCTTGTAAAAAATGAGTGAGCAAAACCCAATACTAGGAAAGGAAAGCTGCAGTTTTTGTCGAACATTAATTGTAGAGCACATTCCTAATATTCAATTTTTTATTGTGAGGCTTTAATATGAAACATCTTCATAAACTACGTGGATCTAAGACCTTATTAAATACGCTACGCAAAAAAGCAATCTCCACAGTTCTTTATGATACCGCACTTGGATTGCTAAATCATCTCGATCTAACAGGCTTACTTCAAAAGGTAGTTATAGAAGCTACACAGCTAATTAAAACAGAACATGGATATTACAATTGGGTAGAACTTGATCAAAACCAAATGATTCGAAAAGTGGGAGTAGGGGTTTATCAAAGTGATATAAATCGGATGATGCGTTTAGATCAAGGATTGATACAACGTACTATCGAATCTGAAAAGATTTCAATTATTGATGACTATAGTACGTGGAAGAATCGGCTAAACGACCCTTTTTTTGATAAAATTCATACAGAAATGCAAGTACCTATAAAAATTGGCTGTAACATTGTCGGCGTTCTTGGTCTATCCTTTACAGAGCCTCATCGTAGATTTACGCTAAATGATGTTGCTGTATTCCAACAATTTGCTACCATTGCATCAATGGCCATTTATAACGCAATTCTCTATCGTACAGCTCAGCAAGAAAACGAAGAACGAAAAAATATCCAGGAAAACTTACTGCAAATTACTGATGCCATGCAAGATATTGTGGGAATACTTAATCCTCAAGGAATTATTGAGTACATCACCCCTTCCTGTGAAAAATTAACGGGTTATAACCGTAACCAGTTAATAGGAACATGCTATCTTGATTTTATTCATCCCGATGACTTTGAAAAGGCTAGAACCTCCTTTTACTCCTTCTTAACTACAAATGAGCATCGCAGAGTCTGTTTTCGTTATGTTCACGCATCTGGACAAGTAAGATGGCTTGAGAGTTTAAGGGAGAAAGTAGAAGAAAATGAAACTTCTGTCGTTTTTGTCGCACGAGATGTAACGGATAGAATTGAAGCAGAACAAGAAGCAACGATTCTAGAAGCTACCTACCAAGCTATTTTTAGCTCTGTAAACGATGGAATCATTATTTACGATGTAGAAAATCTATCCATTATTAAAGCTAATAAAAAAGCATGTGAACTTTTCGGCCTATTAAAAGACCAACTCGTACTTACAAAATTACAAGATTTTGGCACAGGAGAAATTCCTTATACACAAGAAGAAGCTTTAACTTGGTTCCAAAAAGCGATCCAAGGTGAGACACCTCTGTTTGATTGGAAACTCAAAAATTCCCATGGAAAGTATCTTGATGTCGAAGTAAGTCTTAAGCATATCATGCTGGGCGGTAAATGGTGTATGTTAACTGTAATCCGTGATATCTCAGAACGTAAATACGCAAAGGAAAAAATTTATCGTTTAGCAAATTTTGATATTTTAACAAAACTTCCGAATCGAACGCTCTTTAATGATAGATTACACATTGCTCTAGCTCATGCGAAACGAAATGGTGAACAGCTTGCTGTTTTGTTCCTAGATTTGGATCGTTTTAAAACGATTAATGATTCTTTGGGACATCAAGCTGGTGACTTGGTTCTGCAAGAAGTAGCTGAAAGACTGCAATTATGTATTCGCGATGAAGATACTGCATGTCGCATGAGTGCAGATGAGTTTATTATTATATTGACGGATATTGAGAAATCGTCTAACATTACTAAAATTATTGCAAGATTGACCGCTACCCTCTCTATGCCATTTATCGTTGGTGACAATGAACTGCGTATTACCGCTAGCATTGGCGTCAGCCTTTATCCCCACAACGGTCACACACCTGAAATATTGGTTAGACATGCGGAACTTGCTATGTATCATGGAAAAGAAAATGGTAGAAATAATTATCAATTTTTTACAGAATCATTAAACGAACTTGTTACAGAGCGCTTATCTCTTGAGAATAGTCTCAGACTGGCAATTGAACGAAATGAATTTATTTTATATTACCAACCACAAATCGACATAACGACGAATAAACTAATTGGCGTTGAAGCCCTAATTCGTTGGAACCATCCACGAAATGGCTTAATATCGCCAGCAAGGTTCATTCCTGTTGCAGAAGACACGGGGCTTATTATACCAATCGGAGAATGGGTTCTCCGTGAAGTTTGCCAGCAACATTTCAAATGGCTGGAACTTGGCTTGCCTCAAATACAAATCGCTGTCAACGTCTCTGCTATCCAATTCCAAGAAAAACATTTTCTTTCTACTCTACAACAAATCTTAAGAAATTATAATATGAATCCCGCTTACCTGGAACTTGAATTAACAGAAGGAATATTAATGAGAGATGCCAATACCGCAACCAAAGAACTACATTTACTAAAAGAACTGGGTGTAAAATTATCAATTGATGATTTCGGTACCGGATATTCAAGTTTACAATACTTAAGCCAGTTCCCTATTGATAAACTTAAAATTGACCAAACTTTTATTCGAGCAATGGCCACGCATGTTTCAAGTCTTGCAATTGTAGAATCCATAGTCTCTCTTGCCGAAAAACTACATATTAAAGTAATCGCTGAAGGTGTTGAAAATAACGAGGAGTTAAAGATTTTACAAACATGCGGCTGTACTGAAATACAGGGATATTATTTTTCAAAACCTTTATCTGCTGACAAATTCTTTGAATGGTATTATACTAGATAATAAAAACATAGGTTACGAAAATTATTATAAAGAGAAAACCATAGCATCATTGCCATGGTTTTCTCTTATGATTGAATCTAGTAACGTAATGGAAAGTCTACATTATAAAAGCACAAGGAGTTAATATATGTACAACATAATAAAAGATATTCTGTCTTCCCTACAGCAAAAATGGCCTGGATTGTATATTTTAATTGGATTCTTGATTAGCGGGTTGATGCTGGCAGAATTTGCTGAATTGGCATGGAAAACACTATTTGTACAGCAAATGGCTTTTTTTGATCATCTAATCATTGGTATTGTCCGTTATTATGCCAATCATAACCTTGACAAAATCATGATTCATATTACAACGTTAGGTTCGGCTCCTTTCTACGGAGCATTATCAGTACTGATTCTGATCGGCCTTGCTTTTTTTCGAAAATGGCTGGAGGCTTCTGCGTTAACCGTTTGTCTGCTAGGCGGCGGGCTGCTTAATTATTTATTAAAACATCTCTTTGTACGTGCTAGACCCGATATGTTCCATGTTATTAAGGAAACAGGGTATAGCTTTCCCAGTGGTCATGCCATGGTTTCACTATGCTTTTATGGAATGCTTGCATATTTGATCAGCCTTAAAATTTCCTCATGGACTTGGCGATTTGTATTATTTATAGCAACAGCCATCTTCATTGTTATCATTGGAATCAGTCGCATCTATTTAGGAGTGCATTATCCCACAGATGTTTTAGCAGGATACGCTGCAGGTTCTACTTGGCTATTTTTTTGTATATCCTTACTTATGTGGTGGGAACACAAAAATAATACATAATCGGAGTCTGCTACTCTAAACCGATTTATATCTAAACATATAAACCATTTCTCCCTGACTCTTACAGCTCTTTTATAGCGATTCTTCATTTGCATTTTATAGAAAAATGATATAAAATCCAAATGAACTAGTATTAAAAAATATCGTATATGAAAAGAGAGGAAGTTCGTGGTTACCAGACGTCAGTTTTTATTCGGTTGTGCCGGCACTTTGGCCGCCCTCTCAGGAGCATCATTTGCTTCAGAGTACAAAAAAATTAATAAAAGCATACCTATTTTACTATATCATAGAGTCGGTTATCAAACAGATAATTATACCGTTAGCCCCACACGATTTGAAGACGATATGAGAACACTAAGCAGAGAAGGCTACACCTGCTTATCCCTCGCCCAAGTTAAACAATACTTACAGTCTACCCGATCTACACCACTGCCAGATAAATCCATTCTTATCACACTAGATGATGGTTATCTAGACAATTACATCAATGTCTTTCCAATTCTTCAGCAATATAATATGAAGGCTAGCTTTTACATCATTACTGGCATGATTGGAGAAGATGATCGATTGACAGCTTCTCAAATACGAGAAATGCAAGCAGCAGGTATGGATTTTGGCTCCCACACCGTCACTCACCGATTCCTTAGTGAATTAACTCCTGCAGAAATGAAAATAGAGCTAACCAACTCTAAAATTGCCTTAGAACAACTTTTGGGAAAGAGCATAGACTTTGTCGCTTATCCTGGCGGCAGCTATAATACTCAAACACTTACCATTGCTAAGGAAGCTGGATATGAAGCAGGTCTTTCAACCCACTATGGCTATGAAATGTTCCATAGCCCTTTTGAAATGAAACGGATTCCGCTTTTCCATTACGATCGGTCTATTACGTACGTAATGCTACGCAAAGGCCTCCTTCCTACCCTACTTCAATAGTTTGCCTTTCTGATCTCAAAATCGTTTTCACTAATAAGTAAAAGCATCTTGCCTTTTACTAAAATTAATTTTAAACTATGCAGCCTGCTATCATTTTTCTAAATGATAGCAGGTCTTTTTAGGTTAATGTCTCCATTTCTAGAATAGAGCAAGTTTACAAAACATCTATAAATTTTACAAATTAAGTAATTTTAGAAGGAGTTCATCCATAAAATGTGTAATATTAATTTAAGGTATTAGGTCTTAAATGATGAATAAATATACTTTTCAAATTAATATTCATATAATTCTGAAATATGATTCAATAAAAGAACCATTGATAGTTTTTACATACCGCTACTTAAGGAGCCGCTGCATGAAGACACAGACGCTACAGCACCAAATTAAATTATGGACAGTGTTGCTTATTGTTGTCCCCAGTTTACTGATCATGACGATTTATACGGTTGGACAGATTTCACTAGCTAAACAACAAAATCTAGAATTAATCGAGCAGCGAGTACATACTCAAAAGCGATTAATTGACTACTGGCTGGAAGAGAGATCTGAAAATATTCGTGACCTAAGCCGGACAGAAGCTTTTCGAACTTTAGACGAGTCACAAATGGAACGTGCTCTTTATTTCAAGCAGCAGCTTGATAATTATTTTGATTCATTTTCATACATTGATAAAAAAGGACTTTTTAAAATTTCTACTTTCACTTTAAAACAGCACAATTCTCCTGCAATCGATAATCCCTATTTTGAAGCGGCCAAGGCAAGAAAATCATATGTATCAAATGTAGTGATTGAACCGAATAGTGGTCAGCCCATAATTAACATTTCTTCCCCTATCTATGATTATAATGGAGATTTCCAAGGGCTAATACTTGGATCAATCAAAATCGTAACATTAGAAAAACTCTTACGCGAGAATTGGATTGGCCAAACAGGAGAAATCTTTTTGATTAACCGAGAAGGTACCATGCTTACCGATCCACGGCACCTTAATTTGCAAGCTGACAAAGACATCGTCAAAGATGCAGCTAAAAGGAATTTTAAACTCACAGAAAATACATTTCGCTCTATAGCACCTGGCGAGTCAGGTACAACAACTTGGATTGATTATCTAGGAAATAAAGTTCTAGGTTCTTATCTAGACGTACCTGAGCGAGGTTGGACGCTAATCGGCAAGATCAACGAAGATGAGGTGCTAGCCCCTATTTATAAACAACTGGCAATGATGACTAGTGCTACAGCCATTTTAATATTACTAATTCTCCCCCTGGCTAAGAAGATAACCAATCAGATTAAATTACCCATTGATTGGTTGATTCGGCAATCGAATCAAGTAGCAACTGAAAACTACCAACTGGTTGATCAATACAACGTCTCCAAAAATATGCCCTATGAATTAGACATCTTATGCGAAACATTCTTCAATATGAGTCACAAAATAAAAAACACCGTTAGTCTGCTCAAACAAAATGAAGCGAAGCTAGGAAATCATATGCTGGAAATACAAGAAATTAACGCTACCCTGGAAGAAGAAATGATGGAACGACAAGCAGCTCAAGCTGCACTCGTTAATCTAAACATTGACCTGGAAAATAAAATTAATGAGCGAACACAAGATTTACAAGATATGAATGCAGCTCTCGAAGAAGAAATCATGGAGCGCCAAGCAGCCCAAGAAGCTTTGAATAAAAAAAACCAAGTTATCAAGAACATTGCTTATTCTGATAGTCTCACTGGCTTACCTAACCGCGCACTTTTAAATAAGCGTCTAAAGAAAGAAATGGAAAGAACTCGCTGCGGTGAATCAGCCGGCGCTGTCTTGTTCATTGATTTAGACGATTTAAAGATGGTAAACGATACCTTCGGTCATACATATGGTGATGCCCTAATAACCATGGCCGGAAAACGGATCGCGGAAACTGTTAGTGATCATGGTTTTGTTGGTCGCATTGGTGGAGATGAATTCATGGTAATTTTATCTGGTGAACACGACCGTAAAAACATCGTTCATAGTGCTGACATGATTGTTGAAGCTTTCAACCAGGATATGGAAGCCCTTGGAATTCGCTTTCATACATCAGCCAGCGTTGGCATTGCTGTATATCCTACTGATGGAGACACAACGGAGGAAATTTTCAAAAATGCAGACAACGCGATGTACGCAGCCAAGAAAGCGGGGAAAAACTGTTGGCGCTTCTACGAAACAACAATGCAAATAGAAGCCTATGACAAAATCCTGCTCATCAATAGTTTGCGTCACGCAATCGAAAATCAAGAGCTATCATTACATTATCAACCACAAGTAGACATGAACGGCTGCACGGTTGGATTTGAAGCATTACTTCGCTGGAATAGCCCAGAACATGGTGCAATATCACCAGCCCGCTTTATTCCCTTAGCCGAACAAAATGGTCTCATACAAAAGATTGGAAATTGGGTTCTCAAAGAGGCAAGTCATTTCGCACGTAGATTAGTCGATAACGGCTGGGGGCATATTCATGTTGCCGTTAATGTATCTCCCTATCAATTATGCGCCGATGACTTTATCGATGGCGTAAGAGAAGCACTCTTTAACGCAGGAATTGAACCTAACCAGCTGGAAATTGAAATCACTGAAAATGCCTTAATTGAATCATTAGAAGAAAGTACTCATATTCTTGAAAAAATTCGAATAATAGGAGTGCGCTTGTCTCTGGATGATTTCGGCACAGGCTACTCTTCCCTAACCTATCTTCAGCGCTTACCAGTAAAGACCTTAAAAATTGATAAAGCTTTCATTGATATGATCTTGACGAATAAAGCACAAAAAGCCATTATTCGAACGATCATAGACATGGCTCACATTATGAAGATGAACGTGGTTGCTGAAGGTGTAGAAACAGAAATACAAATTGCATATTTAGCAAAATGTCACTGCGATCTTTTGCAAGGATACATAATCAGCCCTCCATTACCAGAAGCTGAAGCGATCGATTTCCTTTCTTATTGTAAACAATAAAATGAAGCTGCCCCTTCTGATTTACTTCAATTACGAAATAAACAAGAAGGGGCAGCTTTTTACTATACAATAGTAGAGACATCTAATCAAATTGCGCAATAAGGAGATTTCTCAGCAGTCCATAATTTAATTGTTCAATCTAATAAACTTTAGTATAATCATTGATATAAACTATGATTGGACGTGAGAATAATGGAGCTTCGTCATTTAGAATATTTTATGACCATGTACCAAGAACTTCATTTTACAAAAGCAGCTGAAAAATTAAATATTTCTCAACCTACCTTAAGTCAGCAAATTCGTATTTTAGAAAGTGAGGTAGGCTCTCCCCTATTCGATCGAATTGGCAAAAAGGTTTTCATCACCAAAGCGGGTGATATTCTTTATCATCATTGCTTACAAATTTTTGGAGAATTAAAACAAGCACACACTGCGATTGAAGAATTAGAAGGATTAAAGCGAGGTCATCTTGCTGTTGGCTGCTCTGGAAGTCATGTGCTAATCTCTTCTGTTGTAAAATTTCATACCCGCTACCCTGGTGTTAAAATATCCATTGTGCAACTATCAACAGAAGAAATAAAAGAGCAATTACTAACAAATGAATTGGATATTGGTATTGCCTTTCTTCCACTAGATGATCTTCAATTAGAAAACCTTCATCTCTATACCGAAGAATTATGTATTGCAGTGCACAAAGACAATCCACTTGCCAAACACTCAAACGTAGCTTTGGAAATGCTTAAATCCATCCCCATTGTTTTACTCCCTCCGAAATATATCATCAGACAATTTATTGATCAAGCTACAGAAAAACTTGGTTTTCTATTAAATCCTATGATAGAAATAATGCCTTTCGAGCATTTATTAGAAATTGTAGGCCGTGATATTGCAGTAACAATTCTTCCTCGTTCTTATATTAATAGTTTCGGAAATGACAATATAACCTCCATCCCTATAGATGACCCTCACATGAAAAAATCCATGGGCGTTATCTATCGAAAAGACATCATTATTCCTGCAGCCACTGATAAATTTATAGAAGAATTAATACTTGGATTCAAAAATTTTCATTTCTAACAAATTCCATAATGCCTCTTCCCCTTTCAGCAAAGCTATGATAAGATAAACAAATATTTAATTTTTGCAGAGGATGACGATATTGAAAAACATAACAAACAACCGCCGTATATACCTGCTACTGATCCTAGTTGTGATTCTCTGGGGGGTTAATGTGGTATCTATTAAGTATCTCACTCACTTTTTCCCACCACTAGCATTGGCTCCAATACGCTTATTTTTAGCAAGTGCCTTACTCTTGCCCTTTGCATGGCGACAGCATGGTTATAAGAAACTATCGAGCAGAGAATGGGGCCCCATCATTGGTGTTTCGATGTTCTGTATTTTTCTTCATCAAATAGTACTCACCACCGGATTGACTGCTACCAGCGGAATACATGGGGTTCTTATTTTGGGACTCAATCCCTTATTTACAACTATTTTTGCTAGCTTGCTGCTAAAAGAAGAATTTACCTGGGCGAAAGGAATCGCAATACTGTTTGGATTCAGCGGTTTATTATTAGTTGTTTCTGGCAGCTCCGAAGGCGGCGCTACACTGACTGGCGACGGAATGATGTTTATTGCAACCATCACCTTTGTCATAGGATCTTTATTTGTAAAAAAAGCTACTTTATTTGTCCCCCCTTTAATCGTTACTGCCTATAGTCACTGCTTAGCCGCCATTGGATTACTGATCTTGGGTCTCTTTGTAAATCCGATATGGAACTATCCAGGTGCTTACGATTTTTGGCCGATTGCAGTTTTACTATTTTCCAGCTTCTTTAGTACGGCGTTAGGAGCATTATGGTGGAATACAGCAATACAGCAATACAGCAAGTTGGTGCTTCTACGTCCTCCCTTTTCCAAAATGGCTCTCCTATAATAGGAGTACTTGCATCAGCTATCTTCCTGGGAGAACAGCTATATTGGTATCACTTTGTGGCTCTTTTACTTGTAATCTTAGGAGTCAGCTTAGGCACAGGAGTCATTCGTATTCCAACCCGTTTACTACTGCTAGGCAGCAAACTTCGTCATTAAGAAAATATTTCACTACAAAGAAGGTCTTACGATAACCCGGTAAGCCCTTTTTTTTATTTTTGCCCTAGTTAATTTTCTAGCATGCTACAGTCATTAATTCTATAATATACATAGAGGTGATGAAATGAAAAGATTAGGTGATTTTCTTATTTCGCCACATGGAAGTACCGAGATTGTCATGGGTAATACGGCTATCGTCCGTGGAATGATTGAATCAGGCGTTAGAGTTGTCACATCCTATCCTGGTTCCCCCACACCAGAAATTGCTGCAGCTATAACAGCAATTTCCAAAGACAAAAACCCTCTTTATTTTGAGTTTTCCACCAATGAAAAGGTCGCCACAGAAGTTGCCTTTGGTGCTTCTATCAATGGGCACCTGTCAACCGTCTTTTTCAAAAGCGTAGGACTAAACGTTGCTGCCGACACCTTTGTTCAGCTAGGACACATGGAGGTAATCGGGGGCATGGTGATTGTAATCGGTGACGACCCAGGAGCTAATTCATCGCAAAACGAACAAGATAATCGTCATTACGCCCGCCTTGCCTATGTTCCTATGTTAGAACCATCAACACCCACTGAAGCCTATACTATGTTTAAAAAAGCCGCTCAACTATCCATAGAACGTTATATGCCAGTGATTCTAAGAATGACTACCCATGTGTGCCACGCAAAAGAAAAAGTTACCTTTTCCTCGTGGACGCCTCTGCCCCTTAATCATTCATCCCGCTTTAACGTAGACAATGGCCCCTATATACCATTAACTACGAAGCTGGTCCTGCCTTTAAAACGGCGAGCCCTAGAAAAATTAGCTCAATTTGCTGCCGATGCAGATACATCCTCTCTAAACACTGTTATTAACAATAACAATCCTCTTTATGGAATCATAACTATGGGAGCACCCTTTCAATCCTTACAAGATGTATTAGAGGAAACAGCGCTAAAGCCCGATATCCTAAAACTAGGTATTATTCATCCTCTGCCGAAGCAGCTAGTTGCCGATTTTCTTCGTCAGCACAAGGAAGTCAAAATCGTAGAAGAATTGGATGACTTCATCGAGCAGCAAGTGAAGGCACTCGCTTATGATATGGATATCTCCACGAAGATAATCGGTAAACAAGACTATGAAGACTGGCTGAATGAATATACCCCTGAAAAAGTATCTACAATTCTTCAAAAAACATGGCCTCACTTACTCGCGGATAAAAAGCCGCGCATCCCTCTTTTTCACTGGTCACCCAGGCCAGCACAGCTATGCCCAGGATGCGGGCATCGTTCCGCATTTCATGCTATTAAGCAGGCTCTTGATCCAAATGATATTACGGTTGCTGATATCGGCTGCCACACCCTTGGTATTATGGAACCTTATAATATGGGGCAAGTACTATTGTGCATGGGGCATAGCAGTGGTACTGCTGCCGGTCTTTCCCTCTTTAATAACAGCCGTAAGGTAGTTGCATTCCTGGGAGATTCCACCTTCTTTCACGCTGGTTTACCGGGAATTATTAATGCAGTTTTTAATCATCACAACTTCACACTGATTCTCTTGGACAACGGAACTACCGCTATGACTGGTCATCAAAGTCATCCTGGCGTCGGTTACAATGTTAATGGTCCAACAGAAAAGATCACAATACGACGTGTATTAGACGGCATTGGGATTACGAATATCCGTGAAATCGATGCCTATGCACAAGCGCAGTTAACAGAAGCAGTCAAAGCAGCCCTTACTGAAAAAGGATTTAAAGTAATCATAGCCAAACACCCCTGCATGCTAAAAGCAATGAGAGAGCGTAATGCAGCAGGGAAACCACTGCCTCCCTCTGTAGAAATTACAACCGACTGCAATCAAAACTATACCTGCGTGAGTGCCTTCGCATGTCCAACATTTCAGCACAACGATGACGGCAGCATAATCGTCCATAAGGATCTTTGTATCGGTGACGGTTCATGCAAACAAACCTGTCCGACAAAGGCCATCCTTCATAAACGCCCAAAAAAGGAGGACAATAGCTGATGCCTGAAATAAAGATGGATATTTACATTATTGGAGTCGGCGGACAAGGCATTGGCCTGTTGAGTGAAGTGATAATCAGAGCTGCTGACTATGCTGGATTTCCAGTGCGCGGAACCGATACCCATGGTCTTGCCCAACGTGGCGGTACCGTATCATCCTGTGTTCGTATCGGCTCACATGCCCATTCTGCTCTTATTCGGACAGGATGTGCTGATATGGTCATTGCCTTGGAAAAAAATGAAGCCTTACGCGGTCTTAACTCCCATTTAAGAGATGGTGGAACACTGATATATTACGATACCCAGTGGCAGCCTCTGCTGGTCAGACTAAAAAAAGAATGTCTTTTAAAATCAGAAGACATCAGCTCTGAGTGCCAATGCCGCAACATCCTGGAATACCAGATAGCACCTACAAAATTAAGTAACCCTAAAATGCAAAACATTGCCCTTCTTGCTAGCATTGCAAAACACAATAAAATTCTTGGTATAACCCCGCTGCACTATGAATTAGCCCTTAACGATCTGCTAGAAGGAAATAAATTAGAGAACAATCTCTCCCTCTTCCGCTCCCTAATAGCAGCATTATGATGAATAAATCGGCTTGCATAACCCCAAAAGGGTGCTGCAAGCCGATTACATGTGGTAATTATTTTAAATCTTGTAAAAAACTAGTACCGTATTCCGGCATCTTCACTTGAAAATTCTCTGCAATGGTTGCACCAACATCTGCAAAAGATGTTCGTAGAGGCAGTTCCTTGCCCTTAGCAAAACGAGGAGAATAAACAAGCAAGGGTACGTACTCTCGCGTGTGATCAGTGCCATGATAGGTCGGATCATTTCCATGATCGGCGGTAATAATCAACAAATCTGCATTTGTCATCTTCCCAAATACTTCTGGTAAACGAGCGTCATACTCTTCTAATGCTTTCCCATATCCTTTAGGATCACGGCGATGTCCGAAGGAAGCATCAAAATCCACTAAATTTATAAAACTAATTCCAGTAAACTCTTTATCCAAAATCTCAATCCACTTATCCATGCCATCCATATTGGAAACGGTATGAATCGATTCTGTAACTCCCTCACCATTATAAATGTCAGATATCTTCCCCAGGGCAATCACATCAAAGTCTGCATCCTTCAACTCATTCATCACAGTCTGACCAAAGGGCTTTAATGCATAATCATGACGGTTAGCAGTGCGGGCAAAGTTACCTGGCTCTCCCACAAATGGGCGAGCAATGATACGTCCTAACTTATAAGGTTCTTCAAGAGTAATTTCTCTGCAAAATGCACAAATCTCATACAGTTCCTTCACTGGAATAATATCTTCATGTGCGGCAATTTGCAGCACCGAATCAGCAGACGTGTAAACAATAAGCGCCCCTGTTTTCACATGCTCCTCACCTAGCTCCTGAATGATTTGGGTTCCGCTTGCAGGCTTATTGGCAATTACTTTCCTTCCTGTTTTTTCTTCAATTTGGCGAATCAATTCATCAGGGAAGCCATTCGGAAATACACGAAAGGGTTTGGCGGTATAAAGCCCCATGAGTTCCCAATGTCCCGCCATAGTATCCTTTCCTTTTGATAATTCCTGCATTTTCGTATAATAAGCAAGTGAATGGTTTACTGGCTCAATGCCTTGAATGTTTCTAATATTAGAAAGACCGAGTTTCCCCATATTTGGCATATTAAGACCTTCGCATGCTTTAGCAATATGCCCTAAAGTATCTACATCAAAATCACCAAAATCTGCCGCATCAGGCGCTTCCCCAATTCCAACAGAGTCCATCACAACTAAATGAATTCGTTTAAAACTTGTTGTAAGCATATTTCCCTCCTTACCATACATTCTCTAAGATCATTCATATCATGATGAAAGTAAAACATATAATGGTACTATTCATATATTTACCAAGAATATAAAACCTTCAACATATTGTCTAGAAATTCCTCCTGCACTCAAACTATGAAATATCATTTTTATCCTTTTCCTCTTTTGCTTTTTGCAGCTTTTCCTGCTCAATCCCCAGCTCTCTTGCCGCTTCAAACTGCAAACGATTAATGAGAGGTCTTTTTTCTACTAGCCTTTTCTGGTACATACTTTGACCTGCATAAATTCCGGAAAATAAAACGACTAATAGTACTCCGGCTAACAGGCCAGCACCCTGTCCAGGAACTAAGGGCATACTAAAGATAACCAGAAGAATGCTGATGAAAGCCAACCAAGAAGTAATCGGATATCCTGGAAGCTGGCATTTTCCTTCAGGTGGACAATCATTACCTCTTCGCAATTTATAATGAGTGGCAACAATTACTGCATAGGAAAAGAGCAATGCAAAGCCACCAGAACTTACTAAAAAAAGATATACTTGCTGAGGCAGCATAAAGCCAAGCCCAAGTCCTACAAGCATCGCGACCCCAGAGAAAAGAATTCCACGATATGGTACATTGCCCTCATCCTTGATCCATGAGGGAGCATGGCCTTCATCGGCTAAAGAGCGAATCATCCGACCTAGCCCAAACATAGCAGCTAACATAGTAGAAAGTATGGCTGTCACCAATACAATTCCAATTGCATTTCCTGCCCAACCCAAGTTCCATCTGAGCAAAGCTAAAGCCAGAGGACTTTCCTCAGCCGTCAAAACATTCGTTGGCACTAAGGGCAGCAACACAAGAATGGCTACGATATACAATCCCACTAATCCGACGACCGTATATGTGATGGCTCGCGGCACAATCCTAACAGGATCAGTCGTTTCTGATGCCGCCAAGCCAATAATCTCGAAACCAGCATACGTAAACATCACAATGAGCATACTTCCAGCAATGCCCCATATCCCTGCTGGAAAAAGCGGTTCATCTGCTATTGCTCCCAATCCTACAGGTTCAATTCCTGGCATAAAGCCGCCAATCAAAGCCACTCCCAAAGTAATAAAACCGATGATAGCAAATAGTTTGACTGCTGCTAACCCACTCTCTAGCTTACTAAGCTGATTGGCTCCTAATAAGTTGAGCAGTGATACCCCGATAATGATGACAGCCCCTAATAAAGGCAGAGAAATGTTAGGAAGCCATGTACGCAAGATGATAGATACAGCAGTAGCTTCACTGGACATGGCTAAGACCAGACCGCTCCAATATACCCAGCCAACAACAAACCCTGCTCCAGGGCCATATGCTTTTTGCGCAAAAGTTCGAAAAGAGCCAGGTGCTGGATCAGCTACCGTCATTTCTGATAAAGCAAACAGTATAACATAAACAATGGCACCTCCCAATAGATAAGAGATAATAATTCCTGGTCCCGCTGTACGAATCGCTACTGCCGATCCTAAGAAAAATGATCCCCCAATCACAGTTCCAAGTGCCATCATAGCTAATTGCCAAGCTGATAATCCATTTTCTCTTTTTTTCAAATCCAGACCTCCTAATTCGTAAAGAAAATATCACATATTATCAGTATCTCCTTCACCGATTTAAGTTATGATCTTTATATGAAAAATTTCGAAATCAAAATTGATGGCGAGTGATATATTCATACTAAAATGAAATAGTATGATAATTTTCAACTTCTTGTGATTCTTATGAGTCATAATCAATATAATAATAGAAAAGCATAGGAGGTGCTTTATGGATATTGTCAAAAACATCTTAGAAGCCAGTCACTTTGCTCATGAATTCATTTATCACAATCAACCTCTGCTTACTGCTCAGGAAGGTGCTGATTACTTTAAAATTGACACTGGTCAGACTGCACCTACCCTAATTATTAAAACGGATAATAATTTTTTTGCCCTTATTATTTCAGGTAGTTCCAGACGTGTTAAATTAGAAGAACTCTCTTTTCTTTTAGGCTGTAAAAAAACTAGGATGGCAAACCGAGAAGAAGTTGAAGAAAAAACAGGCTTTGATGCAGGGAATCTTCCGCTGATCGGCATACCACTCCCCCACATTTTAGATAAACAGCTGTTTTCCTACCCTTGCGTCTATGGCGGTTCGGGCCAATTAAATCGAACCCTGAAAATTACACCTCTTGCCTTAACAAAACTGAATACGGTGATTGCAATTACAACCGTGTTCAGATAAATAATCACCTCTGTGGTGATTCCATCGAAACAAAAAACTACTCACATTTTTTAACATGAGTAGTTTTTGTCATCTTACTGCTTCACAAGAGCCAGCTTCAGCGATTCGCCATTAATATTTACATCTGCATACTCCCGTGCTTCATCAAATACAATTTCCACAGCCAGGGTTTCACTTATAATATAGTCTTTATACTGCTTTACAACGTCTTCCAGAAGAGCATTTCCCGTCATATAGATCTTAATCTTATCCATGACTTCAAACGAACTGTCCTTTCTCATATTCTGGAGTTTACTAATTATTTCTCTGGCATATCCTTCAATTCGTAACGTTTCAGAGATATGGGTGTCGAGAACAACACCAACGTCACCTTCGCCTGCAAAGGCAAAGCCCTCCAAACCACTCATGGTAACCAATAAATTTTCAGCATTAAATTCAATAGGCGTACCATCAATTTCGATTACCATAGACTGACCACTTGCGATTTTCAATGCTAACTCCATTTGATCCATTTCTGAAATTGCTTTTCTGATCCCAGGTATAAATCTACCGTGGGTTTTGCCTAGTACAGGCGAATTGGGTTTTACATTATAACTTACATAGTCTGACATATTGGCATTGACTTCTACGTCTTTAAGATTCAATTCTTCCTTAATAATAGCAATGTAATAATCAGGTAGTTCCTTGGTGCTCAGCAGCATTTTGGAAAGAGGCTGCCTATTTTTTATATTAGCCAGATTTCTCGCGCTCCGGCCAAGACCGCAAATCTTGTAAGTCAATTCCATCTCTTTTTCCAGTTGCTTATCAACAAGCTTTTCATCGTATTCAGGCCACCTGCACAAATGAACACTCTCTGGTGCCTTTTCATCAAGCTGTACTACAAGGTTTTGATAAATTTCTTCCGTTATAAAGGGGACGAAAGGTGCTGCTACAATTACCAGATTTTTTAGCACGGTGTGTAGAGTAAGATAGGCATGAATCTTATCATCAATCATATCCATCGCCCAGTAGCGAGTTCGATTTCTCCTTACGTACCAGTTTGACAGTTCATCGGTAAATTCTTGGATAAGCTCTGCGGCTTTCGTTATATCATACGCTTCCAAACTTTCGTCCACTTTATGGATCATGGTATTTAACTTGGATATAATCCACTTGTCCATGACATGACTGCTTGTTCTTTCTTGGTACTTGGTAGGGTCAAACTGGTCAATCTGTGCATACAGCACGTAGAAAGAATATACATTCCATAAAGTATTCAAGAATTTGCGCTGTACTTCAATTACTGCATCTTCATAAAACCGTGAAGGAAGCCAAGGAGCACTGGCAGTATAAAAGTACCATCGCAATGCATCAGCACCTTGATTTTCTAAGACTGTAAACGGACTTAGAACATTCCCCTTATGCTTTGACATCTTAATGCCATTCTTATCCAGTACATGCCCAAGAACGATACAATTTTCAAAGGAACTTTTATCAAATATAGCCGTAGATATGGCAAGCAGGGTATAAAACCAGCCTCTCGTCTGGTCCACTGCCTCTGATATAAACTGCGCAGGGAAGTTTTGCTCAAACAATTCTTTATTTTCAAAAGGATAATGATGCTGGGCAAAAGGCATGGAACCGGAATCATACCAGCAATCAATCACCTCGCTCACTCGTTTCATCTCTTTACCACAAACTCTACATTGCAGCAGTACATGATCAATGTAGGGTTTGTGAAGCTCAATATCGTCAGATACCAGAATTGCTTTTTCCTTTAATTCGGCAATACTGCCAATACAATCCCGATGCCCACAATCGCATTCCCAGATGGGCAAAGGAGTACCCCAGTAGCGTTCCCTGCTTAGCCCCCAATCAATAACATTCTCCAGAAAATTACCAAAGCGGCCTTTCTTCACATTGTCAGGATACCAATGAATAGTATCATTATTCTCTAAGAGTTTATCTCGCAGAGAAGACATCCTAACAAACCATGAATCCCGTGGATAATACAAAAGTGGTGTATCACAGCGCCAGCAAAATGGGTAGGAATGAAGATATTTTTCTGCTTTGTAGAGAATGCCTCTCTCCTTCATGGTCTCAATAATTTTCTCATCGGCTTTTTTAACAAACATTCCCTGCCATGGAGTAACTTCTTCTACAAAATTTCCCTGAACATCCACCAAATTAACCAAGGGAAGATCATATTTCTGCCCTACCCGGTTATCATCTTCACCGTAAGCAGGTGCAATATGAACCACCCCTGTACCATCGCTGAGTGTTACAAAATCTCCATGAATAACATAATAGGCTTTTTTCTCTGGTGTAACAAACGAGAACATAGGCTCGTATTCCTGATCAAGAAGCTCTTCGCCTTTAAACTCCCTAACGATCTCATATTCACCTTCAATCCTACTAAGCAAATCCTTGGCAAGAATCAAATGCTCTTCTTGATTGATAATTTCCACATAGTCATATTTTCTATTAACGGCAAGAGCTACGTTACTTGGCAACGTCCAAGGAGTTGTCGTCCACACCAGAATAGAAGCATTTTCATTCTTCAGTCTGAATTTAACGTAAGCAGAACTGTCCTTCACATCTTTGTAGCCTTGGGCAACTTCATGGGAAGACAAAGAGGTGCCGCACCTTGGGCAATAAGGGACAATCTTATGTCCTTTGTATAATAATTCTTTATCCCAAAGCTGTTTTAATGACCACCATACCGATTCAATATACTCATTTTGATACGTAACGTAAGGGTTATCCATATCAATCCAGTATGCTACCCGCTCAGACATATCCTTCCACTGGCTGGCATAGGTGAATACGCTATCCTTACACTTCTTTATAAAGTTTTCTACACCATACTTTTCAATTTCTGGCTTGCCGGATATGCCAAGGTTTTTCTCGACCTCCAATTCCACTGGCAGGCCATGGGTATCCCACCCCGCTTTACGTAAAACCTTATACCCTTTCATTACCTTATAACGAGGAATCAAATCCTTAATGACCCGAGTTACGACATGACCAATGTGAGGAGCACCATTAGCCGTTGGCGGTCCATCATAAAAGGTGAAATATTCATTGCCCTCATTCATTTGGAAATTTTTTTGGATAACATCTTTTTCATTCCAAAGAGTAAGAATGGATTTTTCCATTTCTACAAAATTGTTTTTAGGATCAACCTTTTTATACATAGTAAAAACTCCTTTTATCAATATACCTACTACTTCCTCTAATAAAAAAACTCCGCCCTGTTCAGGACGAAGTTTCACCTTCGTTATACCACCTTTTAACAATTCATTCAGGCACTACCATACCCTATCCTTTAACGCAGGATTACGAATTGACTTACTAGAAGGTTCAGTCATCAGCTCTCAGGTGATTTTCTTCCGATTATCCTGGCAGGTTCTCAGCACTCCCTACTCACTGTACATTCAAAATCATGAATACTCTTCCTGATCATAGCTTTTTAGATATCTCTATTAAAATCTTACTAAGAGTATACGTCCTGATTTTTATAATGTCAATAGTCATATAATCAAAGATTCCACTCCCTATTATAGCACTTATCGTAATCCACGGCACATACGCAGAACTGTTTAGTGTTCTTTTGTATTTCTAAAAAAAATGGTTATAATACGGAATATAATGAAACGCTATCAATGAAAACAAATATAAATAGTTTACTAAAAATAATCTATATGAACACTAAAGGAGGTACAATACTATGGAAGAACCTAAAAGCCCCTCTATGAATGAGCAGGAAAAAGAACAAACCAGCGAACCTTCCGTTGAATCCAGCGATCCAAAAACAAAACAAACCGTTCCTACCCTTTATCCTGACATAGAATTCATCAACAGAACGTTACCATGACAGAATGCTTCAAGTGATCAAAAAATAAGTGGAGAAAGCCTTTTTAGGCTTTCTCCACTTATTTTTTGATCTTACTTACTTTCTCGTTGGCTTAATAGTCTCTGGTAGATAATAATTAAATCATCTAATTGCTGGCTTATTTTAATGACTTCTGCGTCTACCAGGCATTGTCTTCCTCCCATCTCATTTAATTGCCGGCGTGTTAATTCAATTTTTTCAACTATTTCACCAATTCTCATCTTTATCCCCCCTTTCCTTGTTAAATTTATCAAGAAAGTGAGGGGAAATGTTTATTTTTCGACATGAAATTTACTTATTTTTTACATTTCTCTACCTTTCGATAGAGGCAATTGCTTAAAAAGCACATTATGATATAATTATTGCAATAAATTAGGTGAAAATTGTAAAATTAGAAAATGATTGGAGTAATGTATATGGCAATATGGCGAATTAATATGGACTCTAGAGATTTCGAGCAGTATCGTAAAAGACTAGTGAACCGAGGCTTTATTCCCACCAATTATTTTTCTGCTAATGGATTTAACATAAAAAAGATGAAAGAACTTGCATTAGCTGGAAAGATGGACGCTATGCAATGTGTTGTCGGAAACTCCATCAGGTGGTATTATTTCGAAGATCAAGCTGAGTTAGCTCGTCTTAGAGGAGAACTTTCGTAAGAACAATATCTTTTTCCTATATATTGAAAAGGCTGTCTGATCTAGACAGCCTTTTCAATATCGTCCTATGCATATTATTCCGAATCACGCTCTCCTATCACTAAAGGGAGTTCCCCTTCCATTGCCAATCTAAGACGATTCTCAACTTCATACCAATTAATTAATTTTAACCATTCTTTCACATATTCCTCACGGTTATATTGATAATCAAGATAATATGCGTGCTCCCATACATCGATTACTAAGATAGGAATCGATCCCCATTGAGTAAGATTTTGATGCTTTTCTGCAGTAAGAATCTCCAGGTGGCTCCATGCTGGATTCCATACGAGTATTCCCCAGCCAGATGCCTCTACTTTAATAGCTGCATTGACAAACTGATCCAGAAAAGCATCAAAGCTGCCAAAGTATTTATTAATTTCTTTGACCGTACATCGTCCCGGCTCACTTTCAAACCCTTGCGGTGCCATAATCGTCCAGTAAACACTATGCAAGATATGTCCAGAACCGTTAAACGCCAACTCATTTTCCCAATATTTTATAAATGTAAAATTTTCTTTCTTTCTTGCATCTACCAAAGCTAATTCAGCCCTATTAAGACCATCTACATAGGACTTGTGATGATGATCATGATGATACCGAAGTGTTGTGGAGCTAATAATTGGCTCTAAGGCATCATATGGATAGGGCAATGGGGGCAGCTTATGTTTCCCCGCTGGAGTATACGCACGCAAATCTGTGTCAGACACGATTTTTTCAACCTCCCCACTCAATCTCTTACCGCTGTGTCGTATTATATTTCTACAACGAGAGGGGGGTGACAAAAATCAGCTAAAAATCTCCATATTTTGATTTTCAACCAGCATCTGACGATCTACTGCTTGTGGCGGTTCCTCAAGCCATCCATATTTAATCATTAGGTTTGCTCCATCCTCTGCGTAAAGAGCAATTTCTGCCATTAATCTAGTATAATCAATTGCCAAATCATAACATTGGCTTGTCGAAATCGCTACACCATAATTACCTATGCCCATCTGTATTAAGGCTGAAATATGAAATAACATTAATTTTTCCGAAAAAGGCGACTGCGATACTGTCGTAATTAAGGGTTCCATAGATGATCCGCCAGTCAGATCATCTGCCTCCAGTCTCTTTGTAAATATTTCGATGTGTTTTTGCGCAATTTCTTTACCTCTTAGAAAATGAGACCGAATATCAGGCGAAGAGGCTGTTTGCCAAAAACCTGTTATCATTGCTTTTCCCATAATATTAGTTTGAATGTTCATAAAGACATGCATAATCTCTACAGCTGTCAAAGGGCGGCTTTCTTTAAATACATTACCTAAAAAAGCTTGCTGCTTTGCAAACTCCACATGCTTATTGGCTGGAATATATGGAGATCTAGCATAAATCCCCTTTTCTAACATCAGCTTAACGACTCTTTCGTTAAGCTCTATCGACTCATGTAGTGTTTGAATGTAAAATTCTCTTATATCCTGACGAGAGGCTGTGCTTAACGCTAATCCATAAGCAGCCAGCCCTACTCGAGACATATTATTGAGATAATGCAATGTGAAAATGTCATCAAACAGTTTTTCCGCATTGGTATTTACATCTTCATTCGTAAATCCAACAGGACTAGCAAACTCCTCATTTTGGTACGTACTGCGGATCCATGCAACATGATTTTGCGATAAAGATAGAGCAAAATCCAGCAATGGGCGAATTTCTTCGTCCTCAACCTTTGCTAAAAAGTATTTCAATACACACTTTGCTAAACTATCACTTTGATATTGGCTCCACATGATTGCGATTTCTGCAGAGGTTAAACGGATATGGCTGATGTTAGACATACATACACCCCCATTTTTTTATTATTATAACCCTAGTTCTTTATTATTAACTACTTATGCAAAAAAAATAAAAGAAGGGGGGTATCACCCAACAATGAGAAGATATCCCCTAATAGGTATCCTCTCAATTGTTAGGATATTTTTTTAGCCAAGTCTTTTGGCATCGTCTGTTTTACTTATATTGGGCGATTATGTACCGTGTTCGCTGGATCATCATACCATTCAAAATAACGCTCTGCACATTCACGCCCAGACTGAATGAGAGCATTCTTCTTTTCATCACTTAAATGGAATTCAATCGTTTTCACATGCAGTGTATTGATATAAATTGTTCTATGCCAATCATCACTGTGCAGATGCTGATTTTGTTGACTCTCCATATAAACATCAACAAGACCTTTTGTAAACTCAATCAAATCTTTTATTTCTTTTCTAGCAGGATCAGTCTGCTTGCGAAACTCAGCAATCTCACGACCAGAATCCAAACGAAATCCAAGAGTCTCTTTATTAAATACATAGAGGCCTGCAGCTTCATCATTTTGTTTTAATTGCTCATTATATTCCTTATAATATTCCGGTTCACTAAAATACTCATGGACATATTTTTCTCTATCGAATAATTTAATGGGATAATTATCAAGAACTCCACCATCTACGTATACATCATTGTGCTCACCTCTTTTTGCTGCAAAGAGCAATGGGATCGACATCGATATACGGACAGCATCTGCTACACAAAGATCGGGAGTATTCTCCACGGAGAAGACTTCAGAGAACCTAGTAGAAAGATTCGTGCCAATAAAAAACATCTCTCTAAAATCTAGTTCTTTTCCTGCTTCGGAAATCTCTTTAAAGGTGGCATCAGGATTCCCAGTTTTGATTTGAATCAGATCGCTTACCCAATTTCGAAAATAGTCTCCTTTATACCAGCCGAATTCTTTAAATAACCTAGTCGTATCAAGCACTACTCCAAAAGAATCATCTAGAAATTTCGTAAAATCTAAATTTTGTAAAATATCTTCAATTTCTTTGAAGCTAAAATTCAAACCGATCAGCAGCCCCATGATGGCACCTGTTGACGTACCACCAATACGTTCAATTTTCGGCAAGATCCCTCTCTCCTGTAATACGCTAAGAGCTCCAATATACGCGATTCCCTTCACTCCTCCCCCTTCAAAAATAAAATTGCGGAACGGATAATCCAAAACAACACCTCCTTCAATATATCTAGCATATTAAATGGATTAACAATATATGCTTACAAATTTCAGTCGATTATATTGCAAAAAAAGAGAGAGCGAATTCAACTCCAGAATTCGCTCTCTTTTCTGTAACAAGTGCCGCTATAGAAGAATAGTTGCTATCCTACTGTCAAAAAACTCTTTTTAGCAAAGTCAGTAAATTCACCAATAACCATATCCACACCCTTCAGCTGCCGTAGTCGATTATGAGCTTCCTGAGGGCCGATGGCTATAATCTGACCAATATTAGCGCGCCTAGCTGCTTCAATGCCTGCATCCGCATCTTCAAAAACAATGCATTGTTCTGGAGACAATCCTAGATTTTGAGCCGATTTTAAATAAATTTCAGGAAACGGTTTTCCTGGAAGCAAGCCATCATCATATACCACTTTGTCAAAATTAAACCACTTTTCTAAATGAAATACCTCAAAGTAGAAATTAACATTATTAATTTCTGACCCAGTAGCAATCGTGCAGGCAATATGATTCTCAATCAAATAATCAAGTAAATCAATGGCGCCCGGTGCCAATTTAACATGATCGGCATCTTTACGGCATAAGTCACGATATATCACTTCTTTTTCCTGACTTAGCGCTTCTCCTTCTTCATCGGAAAGCTGCTTACCAGCTAAATACGACATTGTAACTTTGTTAGGTCTGCCTAAAACAAAAGTAGCCATTTCATGATCGCTAACTGGGTATCCTCTCAATTTTTCAGCCATAGCAATCCAGGCACTGGTTTGCTTATCAGTATCCCAAAACAACGTTCCATTAAAATCAAAAATTACTCCCGAGTACTTTTTAGACATCAACTTTCCCCCATTTTCCTAGTATAATCTCCGATAAATTAGCCACACAACCCAGCCAAAATTCTTCATTATCATAATCCTACTCTACTTTATTTAACATGATAAAACAAAACTCCTGCAAACTCTCTCACCAACGTTAACATAAGCACACACTTGTAGCAGCTAGCTATAAATATAAGAATGGACTGTGTTGAAACAAACGTTTCCTCACAGTCCACACGTCATTTTAATATATCTTGATCCGTAACATCAGCACCCGCGTCATTCATTGCACAATTATATTACTGTAAAAACAGCATCTTGGCAAACTTGCTGCTATTTTCTCCGCAGGGCATTATAAATCTTCGCGGATTCACTGGCAATAAAATTACTGGAATACGTATGATCCGCCGTAGTTGTAAAAAAGCTGATCAGAATCGGATCATGACCATCCTGAATTACTCCCACATCGCAAAGTATTTCATCCAGTTCACCAACTTTATGAAAGACTGGAGTCTGCATGTAGCGCGGAATTTCATCGTTATAAATCGTATTGGCCAACTCATCCTTTAACTGCCCATTTTTGCTTTTATTCAGATACTTGCCAGTATAGATCTTCTCGAATACTTTTCCCATTTCGTAGGGCGTTGTTACACTATGATATTGGTATTTCTGAAAAGCATCTTTATTATGAATTTGGGTCTTGCGCAGTTTAAGGTCCTTGACTGTCTTAGTAAGAACATCCTGGTTATTAGTATCCATCTCATTTAATAATTCCTGAAATGCGTTATTGTCACTCACCGTCATCATCAGCTCTATCTGCTGATCATATTGGCTGGCCTTGGCTGATCCGGCCTGAGGATATAAATATTTGTAGGTAGCTAAGGCAACTACTAATTTACTAGTTGAAGCTGTTGGAAATATTTCATCCTGGTTAAATTCGATAGTACGACCAGTATTTAAATTCTTGGCAAAGACTCCGACCCGGCCATCAAACTGTTTTAAGTCGTTTTTTATTTCTCGCTCAAGTGAGGAAGCTGCCAGTGCATGAGCAGTAAAGACAGTCACCAAAGCAAGCAGTATCGTAACCTTTTTTATCATGTAACCACCTCGTCAAAATAATTTGGTCTTCAGGAAATTCATACGCTCTTTCCCTATGTATCCTATTTTCTACCTATGTCAGTATAGAATAAAACTATGACCAAATTATGACAGCAATAGTGCTAACAGATTCACTATATATCCCATATATGCTTACAAAGTCTACTATATGGAAAAAAGAGAGCGAATTTAATTGAGAAATTCGCTCTCTTTTCTATAATCGTTCCAATAAGAAGATTGTTTGCTATCCTGCTGACAGCACCTTACGGTTTGCAAATGATTTCAGCGATATAAGTATTTAAAATATTAGCTGAATAATCCGGGCGTATCACCACAGCGGTATCTACTCCCTTACCCGTGCCGCCTACGGCAATGATCTCTTCTCCATAGGGGATGAGTCCCGCATCAAGAGCCATGACAGCAACCTCTACGCCAACCTTAACCCCTTGGCCAAACATTCTAAGCGTACCTGCCATAATTTCTACAGGATACACCCCGCCGAATTTCTTGCTAATTCCCCGCTCTGCACCAGATAATACATGATTGGTTGTCAATACTTTCACATTTTTTTCAATCAGTATCTCACGTTGCTGAGGCGTCAATTCATTTACTCCGGGATCTTTAAAACCATTGACATGCGTTACACATACTATGTTTTCAGCTTTTCCCGCAAATAATTCGGCTGTTTTACCACTAACGGATGCTACCACAATTGACTTTATGCCATATTCTTCAGCTTTGCGCAATGCCAGCTCCACCGTTTTTTCGGTATGAATAGCTCCTACAGATTTCCAGTACATACTCATCATCTCCACATTATAAATTTTCATTTTACATTGTACTTTATCTATCTTTAAATAACATATTAAACCTCTGCAGTAATATTTCACTTCTTAGAAAAAATTTGGTGCCAGCTAAAGAAAACACCAGCAAGGCTGCCCAAATTAGGCCAAATGATACAGCATGAACGATAGTAAATGCCTCGTGGTATAAGAAAATTCCTAATAATAGTGAAATGGTAGGCGCTAAATATTGGATAAATCCAAGCATTGTTAGTGAAAGTCGGTTCGCACTATTCGCAAATAATAATAATGGAATGGGCGTCACAATCCCCCCTCCGACTAAAAATAGAGAAGTAAGGGACAAACCGTCAAAACTTCCACTTCCATGATAACCCAAATATAAAAGATACAAAAAAGCAAACGGGGCTACGATGAGTGTCTCCAACGTAATACTTGTAATCGGCGATAGAACAGCCTTTTTTTTGCATAACCCGTACAAACCAAAAGAAAGAGCCAAGCAGATTGCAGCCCAGGGCACACTGCCAAAGTGCATTGTCATGTATAAAACACCGCTGGCTGCTAGTATAACAGCAATGCTCTGCCCCAAAGACAGCCTTTCCCTAAAAAATAGAATGCCTAGCAGAATACTAACCAGTGGACTAATATAGTAACCTAAACTGGTCTCAATTACTCGATTATTATTGACTGCCCAAATAAAAATAAACCAATTGAGGGTGATAAAGATCGTTCCAATCATCAATGCCAACAATTGAGTAGGAGCAGCAAGCAACTGAGTGATTTCTTCATATAACTGTTTCTTGCGATTCATAAGAATCACCACCGCCAGCATGAACAGTAGAGACCAAAAAACGCGATGCGCTATAACCTCTTGCGCCGACACGTTAGAAACCAATTTCCAATAGATCGGCAATATCCCCCAAAGAAAGTATGCACCAATCGCTGAAGTGAGTCCTCTTTTTAGATTTTCATTTTGTTCCATATTCATTACCCCAATTCTTTCTTAATATCGTCAACTGTAATAAATAAATTGATTTTTCAGGCGAATTTATGATATAATTCAATCGGACAAGTTGTCCTTAATGAATTATACCGGACAAACTGTCCGATTGTCAATATACAATCTTTCATATTAAGGAGAATGTAAAAATGAGTAAGGCACTTGACGCTACCCAACTCTCTAAAGATGAGGTAATACGACGGCGAATTTTGGAATCGGCGCGAATGCTCTTTATCGAACAGGGTGTTGAGAGCGTAAACATGCACCAGATTGCAAAAATGGCTGAAGTTGGTCAAGCAAGCTTATATCGTCGGTACACAGAAAAGGGCGATATTTGTATGGAGATCGTCCTAGAAGAGTGCCAGCCTTTATTTGATGAAGTCAAAGCGTATCTTGATCAATCTACTGATATTCCCATTTTAGATCGACTTTATCAAGTAATCATAAAATTTGTGACTTTTACAGAGGCGAAGGTTCCCTGGTTATGCAGCGTCAGCCGCGCTACACCAGGCTATCGTCCACTACAATCGCCTCTATATCAATCCATGCGAAATACTTGCAGGGAATTGCTGAACGAGGCCGTAGAGCGGGGAGAAGTTACAGATGTAGATGTTTTCTATACCGTAGAGGTATTACTGGCAGCGCTCCACAACATTGATTTTCACATCCGGGATCAAGGCTTTTCGACTAAGCAAATTCTGCTAGGATTGCATCGACTCTTTATTGAAGGGTTGAAAAAAAATAATTAATAAATCTTGCTTAGCATATTGCCTTATATATTACAAAGGGAACGAATTCAGTTAAGAATTCGTTCCCTTTTGCCTATATAAATATTGTTTTCTTCTTATTGGTTCACCTGACGTACGACGTCAATGACACTGCCATCCCGATATTCTACCACTGCGACAATGCGGTCGCTTGTTTTTAGTTTTTGTGGCACTCCAGCGATCTTCTCGGCCATAGCTTTTAAGTCGTGAATATCTTTTACCGGTAAACCCGCTGCCAATAATTGCTGTAGTAACTCTGGACGCTGTGGATTGACGACCACACCTCGTTCCGTTACTAATACATCAATGGTTTCCCCAGGAGTAGTGGCCGTTAGCACCTGCTCCACAATAATAGGCAGGCGACCTCGCAGCAGATTGGCAACGACAATCGTTACCTTGGCTCCAGCGGCAGCATCAGCATGGCCGCCAGAGCCACCCATGATCACACCATCGGAACCCGTGACCACATTCACATGAAAATCAATATCGATTTCCGTAGCTCCCAGCACTACCACGTCCAGCTTATTGATAGCGCATCCCGCATTAAAAGGACTGGCATAAAAATTTGCGCTTACTTCCAGATGATTGGGATTCGTTTGGATGGATCGGATGGCTTCTAAGTCAAACCCCTGTACGTCAATGAGCTTCTTAAAGAATCCCTTTTCCAGCATTTCCACCATATAACCCGTAATACCACCCAGAGCAAAACTGCCTACGATGTGCTCTTGTTCCATCCTTTGCCGGACAAAATGAGCAACCGCTAAGGACACACCGCCAGCCCCTGTCTGGAAAGAAAAGCCATTTTTCAATAATCCCGCAGCCTCAATGACTTTTGCCGCCATAGCAGCAATCTTGAGTCCCACAGGATCCTTAGTGATTTTCGTAGTACCGGAGACAATCCCTTTGGGATCACCTGCACAATCCACCTTCACCACATAATCTACCCGGCATTGGGGTATGGAGATGGGCGCTAACGGATATTCTACGATATAGTCTGTAACGGCTACCACATGGTCTGCGTATTCCGCATCGGGAAAAGCATACCCTAAGGAACCGCAAGCAGCAGGTCCCTGCACGCCGTTGAGATTCCCATACTCATCAGCAGCAGGGGCAGCAATAAACGCCACATCAATCAGCAGCTGACCACATTCGATGGCTCGTGCTCTTCCCCCATGGGTTCTAAGTACAACAGGAATCGCAAGCATCCCCTTTGATATCGCCTTGGCTACAGGACCTGACATATAATTGGTATCCAGAGCCGTTACTACACCGCTTTTCATATGAGCAATCAAGGTCTCGTGAACGGGAAATACAGAGCTTAATGCCACTTTTAAATTTTTAATCCCTAATGCTGCAGCCGTTGCCAGTACCTGATTCACTACACCATCCCCATTGCGAAAATGATGATGAAAAGACAAAGTCATACCATCAGTTATAGGAATTTGCTGAAAGACCGTTTCTAACGTATCAACCAACTTTTGTTTCCTAGGATGAATGGTCTTAACCTTAGGAGCCTGTCGCTTCATGGCAGGCTGCGTTTCAAATGCTCCAACGTAAGGAATGGTCTCTCCATACCCTTCGATCACTTCGGGAATATCCCGGCCAATACTGTTCTTCATTGCATAACCTCCACCCCTAGCCTGCGTGCCAGCTTTAATATGTGCTCTGCTCGCGCCACAATGGGCGCATCCACCATTTTCCCATGCAAGGAGGCTACACCCGAACCTTCCGATTCTGCTTTGCGGATAGCCTGCACTACCTCTTCTGCCCACTCGATTGTAGCAAGCGTGGGATTAAATACACCATGGATCACATCAATCTGACGAGGGTTGATAGCGAGCTTCCCTTTGAAACCCAGTTCTTTACCTGTAAGAGTATCCTGATACAAACCAGCCTCATCGTTGGCATCGGTAAAGGGAGTATCAAGAGACTGAATTCCCGCAGCAGCGGCTGCATTGATTACCAAGGAACGGGCTGTGAAAATCTCCCTGCCCTCCTTCGTCCTTGTTGCGCCAAGACCCGCCGTATAATCTTCAGCTCCAAGGGCTAATGCTACTAATCGTCCCTTCGTTTGAGCGATTTGATAAGCCAAAGCAATACCTTGGGATGTCTCCAGGAGGGCAATTAACTGGACTGGCTGCTGTCCCGCCGTCTCTGCCTGTGCTACCAGATGGGTGACTTTCTCTATATCCTGGACACTTTCTACCTTCGGTACGAGAAGAACATCCGGCTGGCAAGGAACAATCATCTGGATATCCTCCGCGCCAAAAGTATCCAGGGGATTGATTCTGACAACTTTCTCGCTATTACCATAGTCTACGGTTTTCAGCGCCTGCGCCACTAGGAACCTAGCGGCATCTTTCTCCTGAGGAGCAACGGCATCTTCTAAATCTAAAATCACAGAATCTGCACCAAACACGCCCCCATTTTGCAGCATTCCCGGATTATTTCCAGGAATAAACAGCATGGTCCTGCGTAAATTCATTTATACCACCCCTTTCTTTCCTACAGCCCCTGCACGGGTTAAAGCTGTTAGTAAGCGAGCCCGAATGGTACAATCCAGTGCTCCTCTGTCAGCAACGGTAATATAGATATCACGGCTCCCCTGCTCCGCTACCACATCTAGTAAGGTTCGGCGAATGGCATCCCCATATTGATCTTTCACAATACTAGTAAGATCAATGAAGACACCACTGCCTGCTTCCCCTGGCGCTACCGTAATCATCACATCATTGGATTCTAAGGTACCGGCTTGCCCGACTTTACGTACTTCCTCTTCATTATCGGCTGCAACCATCATCATCACTCTCCCTATTCTCTAGATTACAAAGTCAAACGCATTAAAATAGCTGCCATCACAACCATGCAAGCTCCGCCTAATCGTGTGGAAATTTGGGCAAAAGGCATGAGTTCAATTCGCCCCGCCGCTGACAGAATCGCTACATCACCCGTACCGCCTAATCCACTATGGCAAGCCGTTACCAGTGCCGCCTCCACAGGATACATATTCATCACCTTTCCCACATAAAAACCGGATGCAACCATGGCAACCACAGAAGCGGCGACTGTCGCAATATAGGCAGGACTAATGGCGGCAACAACATCCTTCCAAGGAGTATACAAGGCTCCCACGCCAATGAGCAGCGCCCAAGTCAAATTCGCAGACACAAATTTATACATATGATACGCCCCTTGTTCCATTTTCTCGGGCATAATGCCTAGTGCCTTCACCAGAGCGGCCGAAAAGATCATAATGATCGCTGCGGGAATAGGGATAAACTTACTGGCTAACTGCCCCCAGATATAAAAACAGCATGCAAGTAACAATCCGGCACCCATGAGAGAAAAGTTCACAGGTTTGTCAATATTCTGAGCAGCATGCATTCTCTCGTCATCCCCGGTTTTGACTAATACTCCGTTACCTGTTAGATGGGGTTTTTTAGCTCCCAAGGTCCGAAGGCCACCAGCCATCATAATGGCGATGACATTGCCCAGCATAGCCGCTGGCACCAAGTGAGGGATAAAACTCTCATAAGGCTGATTCAAGATTTCCGAATAGGCCATAGACAAAGGCAGAATTCCTTCCCCTAAGCCACCGGAAATAATGGGGATCACAACATAGAAGAAGGAATGATGCGCCCCGAGTCCAGTCAGCATCCCTACGCCTACCCCTGCTACAATACTGCCGATAGAGCCAACCACAATTGGAATAAACATCCGAATAAAACCTTGAATTAATACCACTCGCAGCATCCCTAAGATGCTTCCCGTGATTAGACATGCAATATAGAAATACAAGAAATTTGAGCCCTTCATAAAAGCGGTAATGGCTTTCATGGAGTCCACATTCAGTAACTGATAAAAAACCAGAATTGACGGTACAAAAATAGATAAAATAGCAGGTCCACCAATGTCTTTCAAAATCGGCACTTTGAGGCCAATATCCCCTAGTAACATTCCCATAATCATCATAATGGCGATGCCGCCAATCATATCCGCTGGTAGTTTCCCATTCAAGGATGCAATGTAGATCAGTGCAGCCAGAATCAAATATAAGGGAAGGGGCACGGAACCAATAGTAAAGGATTGTAAATAGGCCAAACTTTTTTGCAGCAGATTTTGAGATGAGGTTGTCGCTTCCATATTCATAATATATTCCTCCTTTTCGATTTGCCTTGAGTATAGCATCTTACCGCTCTAACGCTAACACTATTGAAAGATATGGAACCATTATGTAAGTAATGTAAAGCAAAAAAAAATCCAGGAACGGCCATAGCCGAACCCGAAATAAGATTGGGGAATCTATTGTTTTATATAACAAAACATTGTAACAGGACGTCCAACGGCACGATAAATCAGTCTCGCCTGCAGGGTACCTGTCTCCTTAAGAAAAGTAAGATATTTACGTACAGACACCCGTGATACACCTACACATTTTGCCAACTCTTCTGTTGTAAAAGGTTTGGAATACTGTTTAGCCTGCTCAAGTATAGCGTTTAACGTTTCCCGCTCTATCCCTTTCGGCAGGTCACCCACTGGCAAATCACCTTTCGACAGAATCCGGCGATCAATTTCATTTTGATTTAAGACAGTACTGTCCTGAATGAGCTGAATACGATCCCGATAAGCAATTAGTGCTGCATACAAACGCTCAAATTGAAAAGGTTTAATCAGATAGTCCACCACACCTTGCCTAAGTGAGTTCTGTATACTGGCACTATTACGTGCTGCCGTTATCATGATAATATCAATATTATGGCCTAAAGAACGAATACTTTGTAATAATTCCATACCATCAACAATGGGCATAAAAATATCAAGTAGAATCAGCGTGACTTCATTTAATTTTAAAAATTCAAGTGCCTCTGCACCATTGGACACCATTCCCACCAAAACAAAACCTTCTACTTGGTCTAGATAATGCTTATTCAACTCGGCAACCATAGGATCATCTTCCACAATCAAAACCTTGATCAAGTCCCCACCCCCTCTTTACTTTGATATACAATGGTAACTTTAAATGATGCACCACTTCCCGGGGTAGTTACAACCTGAATGGTGCCGTTTAATCGTTCTACGGCCCTTGCAACAAGAAACAGACCAAACCCACGACCTGAGGATTTTGTTGAGTATCCCTTAACAAAAATCTGTTCCACCAATGCCTGCTCTATGCCAGGACCACAATCCATCACTTCAATCGTCAAGGCACGATCCGTATATATCATTGATACAGCAACCTGACGTTTCGGCGAGTCTTTCACCGCATCAAGGGCATTATCAATCAAATTTCCTATGATCGTAACCAATTCATTCGTAACTTGAGCATCCTCTGGCTCTGGAAGAAAACTTTCCTCGGCTAATACCATATCAATTGCCATTTCTCTGGCCTTGCTGAACTTACTTAAGAACAAACCGCCAAGCACAGGATCATGAATACATTGACTCACAAATTCTGCCTCGGCAATATCCTGATTTGCAATTCGCGTGAGATATAGTTCGAGTTTGTCATAAAACTTCAAACGAACCAACCCCAACATCACATGTATCTTATTCATAAATTCATGGGCTTGGGATCGCAGTGCCTCGACATAACTATTGACATCAGTAAGTTCTTCTGCTAATTCGCGCATATCTGTCATATCGCGAAAGGAAGCGATAGCCCCAACAATTTCACCATTTACCACAACTGGAACTCGATTGGTCAAAATCGTAATCCCGTTAATCTTTTGTTCCTGATCCAACTCAGCCTGCCCCGTATTCATGATATCTTGCAAGCGGGTATGAGGAACATATTCACCGACTTGGCGTCCAATGGGATTACCCGGTATCCCAGCCAGCTTTAAGACCCGTATCGCTTCATCGTTCGCTATTGTTATCATACTATTTTTATCAACTGCCAAAATTCCTTCCCGCACGCACTGCAGCATAGCACTGCGCTCTTCAACCAATTGGGCAATAGCAACGGGCTCTAGACCAAATAAGGTTTTCTTAATATTGCGCGCTAATAAAACAGCAGAACCGATACCAATGAGTAATCCTAAAAGAGTTGCAATATATATAATTTCATGACTCTCGGTCAACGCTTTCTCCACATCACCAAGTAAGATTCCCACAACCACTGCCCCTACTTGCCTCCCATCCTGGGCAAACACAGGAGAAAATGCGCGCAAAGACGGTCCATAGGTGCCTTCAGCGTATGAAATATACTCATGGCCCTGCAACGCTGACGCTTCATCACCGCCCTTGATATGTTGCCCTACAAGGGCCGCATCTGGATGGGATTTCCTGATTCCTTGCATATCGAAGACCACAACGAACTCCACGTTAACAGCATTGCGAATCGTGTTAGCATATTCCTGAATGGCTGCTGTATCATTCGCTTCTAATCCTGAAATGACAGTAGGAGAATGAGTCATCGTCCTACAGATATCCAAGGCTTTCTGCCCGAGTGTAGCCCGTACATCTGACTCAACACGATTCGTAATCAGCGCATTCGCCGCCAATAAAGATAATGCCACCACGCCGCAAACTAAAAGAATAATTTTGGTCTGCAAATTAAATATCGGCTTTGCTTTCATTCGCATCACTCCGCAATTAACAATTATCGTTACGCTCCTACATTACTTACGCAATCTCATAGGAGCGAATACCACCATACTCTATTTCTCATAAAATGCGAAAATCCTTCAAATTCTTACAAATTTAAAAATTGTGAATTTTTCTATCAAAGAAGCCACGATGAGTTTCGTTATTTCCAGCCTAATGTAGCAATCCCTTACTAAGACTACTACCTCCTAAGAGGATTAGTGGCAGAATTAGCGACTCCTCAGTTGTAAAAACAAAAAAGGGATTTTTGATGCCAGCCGGCTCGAAAATCCCTTTTCTGCATGTCTCCTTTTTGCGGGACAATGTTCCTGCCCCCAATCACTTCTTACACCTATTTATCTCTCAAAATCTCCTGAACAAAATCATATAAGTTTCCTTCTACAAACAGATATCCGGGTATTCCGGCTCCCTTTGCTGCATCAATATCTCGCTGCATGTCGCCAACCAAGAACGATCCATTAAGATCAACCGGCCATTCCAGACATGCTTGCTCAATGAGCCCTGGTAAAGGCTTACGGCAATTGCAAATGGAAGAGTACTTCTCCATCGTCCCTTCTGGATGATGGGGGCAGACATAAAAAGAATGAATGATCGCTCCCTGCCTTTCTACCTCTTGTGCCATAAACTCATGAAAATCATATACTGCTTCTTCCGTAAAAAAACCTCGGGCAATACCGCTTTGGTTCGTAACCACAAATACCCAATACCCCGCTTGGTTCAGCATCCGAATTGCCTCAATCGCCCCGGGCATCCAGGTCATTTCTCTTGGTTTACAAATATATCCTCGATCCACATTTAATACACCATCGCGATCAAAAAATACCGCTGGTTTTTTATTCACGCCTTCACTCTCCCATCTAAAAAATCCCAACTACTACTGACTAGCATCTAAGAAAACTCCCTCCCATCATCAATTCCCCTCTTGAGAGGGGTGCCCAAAGGGCGGGGTGTGTTAGATTTAGTTGAGCAGCTTACTAGTTAACCCTTGCAAATTAAAACATTGCACATATCGATCAATGGAATTTTTGATCTTATCCAGTATATAACGATTCCCATCGATTCCTAATGTCTTCATGTTTGCAAACAGTGTTGTGATTTCTCTCTTCACCTCTTCATTCTCATAGGTATAATGACCGCAGATTTCACATATGGTTGCGGTCAATTCTTCTTCTGCTAAAATTTCTTCCACAGACAAATGTACGTCATCACCAATCACCCATTTCTTCCATCGACCGCTGTTCACAGCTTCTTCCGACATCACCCGCTTTAAATTTGACGGATTCTCCAATCTGCCATTTTCAACTTCCTTCTCTTCTAAACGAAGGAGTTCCAAGTACGCTTTGGTTTCGATATAACCAAACTCCGGAGCTACATTCATAGCGGTTATATGCAAAGAAGGATGGTCAAGGATAATATAGTCCTCCAGATAGTCTCCGTTATGCTCTTTCAAACCGACTCCATATTTTTTAGCAGTATCCGCCAACAGCTTTGAGCTCTGATAGCTAAACTCTCCCACATTTTTCGTCAATCGGGTCAACGTACCTGTCTGTCCCACGATAAATACGGGGATGGGAAGTCCTCTCTTAGACAGCTCGCCAGTCAGTTGTCGGATGAATAACTCATAATTTCCCTGACTCGTCAGCCCTCCATTCGTCTCCTCGGTACCCACTTCATAACCGATTTCCGGCAACTGCCGAAGCCTTCTTTCATTCTCCACATATGCAATGAGTTCTATCGTTCTGTTGATTACAACATCCATCGCGATGGATTTGCCCATCACATAAGGATCTTTGGTAGGATCAATATGCAGCAGATCAAAATTGTGAATTAAATCTTCTACATAAGACTTTTTTGCCAATTCCATAGCAGTGGCTTCGGACAAATGACTGTTGCGTTCATTATCCCGCTGCCAAGGTCCACCATGGTCCCGGCACAAATAGTAGAGACCTGTAAAATCTACCTCTTTAGCAATCTCTTCAATAGCCTCTTTAAACCCTTGCTGATCCCAATTGCAGACATAACCTCCCCCCAATTCTTTGGCATCGACTTGGTTGCGACTGGCGATAAACAGGATGGGAAAATCTTTTTCCTTTGCTAATTCCAGGGATGCGACTATCAAATTTCTGGACATAGGCCCGATGCCTAACAAGGTAGTCCGAAAGCCTGTCTCTTCCAAGGTAAAAATCTTATCAATCACTTCTCGTATATTCATTTTATTCATTGTAATAATCTCCTCCATTACACCATTTATAACGCACTCGTAGTCATTGCGAGTACGAAGCAATCCCCTCATGCCTGCCTAGCGTATTCTTTGCTAACATCTACTTTTAAGGAATTCACCAGCAGTGCAGTAACCACAGTCCCGACAACAATCCCCAATATATAAAACAGTGGATTATCAACCACGGGCAATACAATAGGACCACCATGGGGTGCATGATCCGCTACCTTACCCAAGGCGCCAATAACGGCCCCCACTGCCGACCCGGTCATAATAGAAGGCAACACTCGCAAGGGATCTGCGGCAGCAAAAGGAATGGCTCCTTCGGTAATGCCAATCATGCCCATAGCCAAAGCTGCTTTTCCAGCTTCTAACTCTTCCTCGCTATATTTCCTTTTCGCTAGTAAAGTGGCAAGCCCCATCCCTAAGGGAGGCGTGCAAATGGCAATACCAATCGGTCCCATAACGGTATATACCCCTTCTGCCATTAGTCCAAAAGCAAACATGCAGGCGGTTTTGTTGACAGGACCGCCCATATCAAAAGCAATCATAAGACCAGTAATAATAGCAATCACTACAGCCCCTTGTTGGCTGATACTCTTTAATCCATCGGTAATTCCGCCCATAACGGAAGCAATGGGTTGTCCCAGTAAATAAATATAAGTAAGACCAACGAGTAAGGAACTCAAAATGGGAATCACAAAGATCGGCATAACGGGACGCAAGTAACTAGGAACCTTCCATCCCTTGATCCATTTCACGATATAGCCGGCAAACAGCCCCATGACAATAGCTCCCAGAAAACCTGCTTTATAGGGACTGTCTGCTATCGGCTGGTTTGCCAGATAGCCGCCGATCATTCCGGGGACAACTCCCGGCTTACCCGCAAGACTATAGGCAATATAGCCCGCCAAAATCGGAATCATCAAGGTAAAGCCTGCCACACCGATGTTCAATATGTGATTTGCTAAGACACTCGTGACCTCCATACCTTTGGCTCCCGGTGTCCCCGTTGCTAACGCTCCGGCAATACAAATACCACCCACCACAACGGATGGAATCATATAGGAAACGCCTGTCATCAGATGGTTTTTCACTTTCTTTAATTCATCCATTACCAATTCGCTCATACCTCTTCCCCCTTCTTCTCTGCTTTTTCGATCACAACAGCAGGATTCTCAATGGCTTTGCCAACTTCCACCATGATGCTTGGCTTACCATGAAATCGTTCTTCTCCTTCCACGTTCACACCCACGGCAAAAATAATAACCTGGGCTTCTGCCACATCCTGCATCGACAGCTCATTTTCAATTCCCATCGCTCCTTGGGTTTCAATCTTGATATCATGTCCTCTTCCCAATGCAGCTTTCTCCAAGGCAGCCTGAGCCATATACGTATGAGCAATCCCCGTTGGACATGCACATACAGCAATCATTTTCAAAATACTCCCCCCTTTCACTTCTAGATTTGAACCATCCAATTCCCCTCTTGAGAGGGGTGCCTTCAGGCGGGGTGTGTCTCACGTCGTCCCCCTCCCTATAACCCCATCTCTCCGAATATTGCGACTATTTCTGCTGCACTTGTAGCCTGTACTAACCTTTCCCGATAAGAATCATTCATCAGACCTCTACTGATATTCGCTAGGATTTTCAGATGCAAATTATTCGCTTTCTCCTCTGGTACGCCAATGAGGAAAATAAGTCTGACTTCCTGATCGGTCCTCTTATCCCAGCTAAAGGCTTCTTGGCTTTTAGCAAAAGCGATAAAGGGCTCCTGCACATAGCTGCTTTTGCCATGAGGAATGGCAATACCATAGCCGATGGCAGTAGAAAATAACTCTTCCCGTGCAAGAACTGCCTGCATATAGCCTGCAACATCACTGACACGACCAAGTTCCACAGCTTTACGGGTTAAATGTTCGATGATTTCGTTTTTGTTTTTGGACGTTACATTTAATTCGATAAGTGATTCATGGATAATCATTTTTCGCCCCCATTCCATTTTTAAAATACAACTATAATCAGACCTACAGTCCCATTTCTTTAAATAGTTCCACCACTTCCGCTGCATCGGAAGTCTGCAGGAGCCGCCTCCTAAAGGACTCATTCGTGAGACCACCAATCATATGGGTTAGCATTTTAACATCGAAATCATCGTCCTGCTCTTCTGGTACGCCAATAAGAAAAATGAGTCTCGCTTCATGATCGACTCGATGATCCCAAGTAAACGCTTCCTCACTTCTGGCAAAAGCGATGAAAGGAGTCAGGACATAGCGACTTTTGCCATAGGGAATGGCAATGCCATAGCCGAAGGAAATAGGAGAAGATTCGTCTAGGGCAAAGACATCTTGCAGGTAGCCTTCTACTTCACTGATATAACCAAGCTCCTTGGCTTTATGAGCTAGGGTTTCGATAATTTCCGTTTTGCTTTTGGATTTCATATGGAGTTCGATAAGTGATTCGTGAATGATCATTTGCTTCGCTCCTCCAGCGATTGTTAATATTTTTAAAAGACATTTTAAATATTTTCCAGAAAAATGGATTTAATATTTTCTTTTCGCTATACTATAGATAACTATAACAGGAAAATTTTTACTACTCTCCTTTCACTTGCAAAATTGCTCATGCAAATCATTACTCTTACTTTCAAAATCTCATAGGCTTTATGTATTGAGTTGAAAAGATTGTCCATTTGTAAACAATTCATCACCTCCTTAACTGGCTTTAGGTTTTGGGAATTTAAATTTTCCATTTAGCAATTTCGAAAGCGTTACTTTTAAAACCGCTGCAAGTTTTAGTGCTTCCATAACATCAGGAAGATATTTATCATTTTCCCAATCACTAATTGTTGTTTGGGGAAATCCCGTTTCGGAAGAAAGCTTTGTTTGTGAAATTCTTTTCCCTTTTCTAATTTTTCTTAAATTCTCCCCAAATGTCATGCTTCCACCTCCCTTCCATTATTATAACGACACGTCGTTAATTTGTCAACGATGTGTCAGTAACTATTTTTACTTATATGTGATAAAATAACGATAGCGCGTTAACAAAGGAGATAATATTATGGATGTAGCAGCTAAGATTGCCACTAGAATCATCGAGTTATGCAATCAAAAAGATATAACAGTTAACAAGTTGGCAGACTTATCTGGCTTAACCCAATCTACAGTAGACAGCATCGTTAACGGCAAGAGTCGCAATCCACAAGTAGTTACCATCTATAAAATTTGCGAAGGTTTGAATATATCGTTATCCGAGTTCTTCTCCGACAATGAAACCATAGATGCAACTTGTAATGATAACGAAATGGACAACTTACCAGAGCACATCAGAAAAGAAATTGATATGGCTAAGGAATTTGTTCTTTATAAACATGGCATAAAAAAATCTACTACAGATAAGTAGCAGATCAAACCGTAGATAAAAAGGGATTTTCGATGCCACACTGGCTCGAAAATCCCTTTTCCATTTTAAGATTTCGAAATATATAATCAAATACAAAATTTAATTCTTTCGTTTTGAAATTAGTAGGGTAAGGCAATGCGCCTTACCCATTAAGCAAGCCATCCTCTCTCCTGCAAATACTTCTCAATTTCTTTGAAATTTTCAAAAGGGACAAATTCTTGTTGTTCCTTACTGAGCAATTTCTTCAAATCCTTTTTGGCAAAAGCAATGTCCGCTTCTTTGGCTGCTCCTAAATCTGGCTCACTATCTCCAGCGAAGAATACCGTCTCAAATTCCTTTTTCAGATCTTCTACTACTTTGGCTTTATTAATGCCAAAAAGCTCAGAGAAATAAGGGCTCTCTTCATCTGGAGTAATTTCGATACCACCATCTTTATATACTCCGCTCATGGAAATGACCGTTACACCTTCAATCCCACGATGAGCAAGCAATCGGTCAATATAATAAGTTGTACCAGCACTTAGGATATAAAATTCCCCGCCTGCCTCTTGTACTCTACGAATAAAATCTACCGCATATTCATCCAAAGGCAAACGATGGATTTCAGACAAAATCTCTTCTTCGGTTCTTCCGATTGACCCCAATATTTTATTTAAAAACTCTACATTAATCTTCTTCGTTTTTTTCCAATCCTCATAAAATGGTCTTCCCCATTCCTGCAGATAAGTATCTATAATAATATGATAAAAATCTTTCTCCGTTAATGTCCCGTCGAAATCCGATACAAATGCAAACTTTTTCAAAATTGTTCCTCCATAGTAGCTGTGGCTATTGCTATATCCTTGTTTGCTTTCACTTTAGTGATTGAAGTATACCAAGTAAAATGTAATATCAGTATCTCATATTTCGACACTTTTTTCAAACTTTTCTTCATGGTGGATGTCATCAATCTCTCGTTGTATACTTTTACTTAACTCGATCATTTTCTTTACATCAACAAAATGATCTGAATGCCTTCCCTTTGTTGCAAACATAACATCAAAGACCTGTTACAGATAAGTAGCAGGTCTTTGATGTTGACTTTCTGAAAGTATTGAGATTTTCCATACGGGATGTGTTATGCACGCGTTAGCGTGAATGACACATCCCATATGGAAAATAATTGCTAAATGCAATGAGTTATTTACTTTCCAAAATATCATTTTTTTACTATGAGTGATTTAATTTTATACAAAATAAATTACACTCCCACTTTCTGCTTTTTTTTGGCTTAAGCCCATCAGCCCCTCAAGCTGATGCGTTGGTCTCGTTACTAATTCATTCGTAGAACCGCACACTATAACTTACTAATGATTATATATAGCAAAAGACACAGCACCATTCCACTGATGAATATAAGCTGTGTCTACCTTATCATCGCTAACTCGGCTTCTGATTATTTTTTTGATGCGGATAATTCACTAGTCATAGTTGCTGCAGCCATTCCTTCATCGTAAAGTTCTATTACTTGGTTTTCTTTTTCCAACGGAACCTTGCTCAAATCCAATTCTCCCTTAAATGCCCGCTGACTGAGGGAACCGTAGAGGTTTTCCAAGTCAGTGAGGCTTTGGGTGTATTTTGCTTTAAGTACTTCGACTTTTTCAACAATGGCGGCAAATTGGTTTTGTAAGTTTACGGGTGGTACAATAATTATTATACTTTTCAATGATTGCTGATTGATCTTATATGTACCATTAGTTGTTCGTGAAAAATTCTCTATCTGTTTTCTTACAAAAGACAATTTCCACATTAATTCAATAAACTTTTTATTAATTTTTGTTATATCGATATTTGCACAAATCATAGTATCAGGAAAGATTATTTTATCAGAAATATCTCTAACAACCACACTTCGGCCTACTAAATTTATATTTCCATTTCCTCTGCAAATAAGGAAATCATCATTTTTAACTATACTATTGTCATTAATAGATTCAAACGTGGATATTTTATACTCATTCCCCTTAAAAATGCCACCTGTAATAGCTGATAAAGTATAAACTTTTCCTTTTATATTTCCTGTACTAACTGGTGATTGTCCATTTCTAAAATCTTTAACAACACTATCGAATTCTTTTTTGTCCCACCCCTTCTCATTCCTTACCGGATCGCCAAACATCTCCAGAAAGGTACTCTTCAAAAGTTCGTCCAACGCCTTGATACTCTCTTTGCGTTTGGCAATCAGCTTTTCCGCCCGGGTAAGAACGGCGGCAATGCGAATTTGGTCGTCGAGGGGAGGGAGCGGGATCTGAATTTTTTCAAGTCCCTCATATTTTAAAGAATCTCTAACAGAACCTTGTGTATTATTCCTAATTTGCACATTACCATAGTTACTTTTTAAATATCGAAGTAAATACTCTGGAAATAAATTATCCTTATCAACCTCAAATATTACATATAATGGACTAACTAAAGCAAAATTCGCATCAAATAAACATGCGATAGAACCAACATTAATTCTTGATGGATTATAAGCAAATTGTTCTCTTGTTAC
This sequence comes from Pelosinus fermentans JBW45, assembly GCF_000271665.2. Classification (GTDB taxonomy): domain Bacteria; phylum Bacillota; class Negativicutes; order DSM-13327; family DSM-13327; genus Pelosinus; species Pelosinus baikalensis. Next base: position 2,889,258 of record NZ_CP010978.1, read on the forward strand.
AAGCTTGTAATTAGATAAATTTTTACTGAAAACTTCTTTGTTAAAATAATCAGTAGATTTTGTAAATCCACTAGAATTAGTTACAGAATATACCTCGATGTTTTCCAATCCACGATTTCGGATACTTTGCTGAGAAATATACTTCCCTAGATTTACAATGTCCCATTTACTTTTCATCCCAGCATCCCCTCAAGCTCACTCAACTCCTGATCAATTTTATTCTCCATAGTCTTAAGCTTAGCAAGAATAACTGCCGGTTTCTCATATTCAACTTCTTCAAATACATCCTCTTTGTACTTACTCATCGAGAGGTCATAATTTTCTGCTACAATCTCGCCTTTAGGCACAAAGAAAAACTTCTCTTTGCGATCAATTTCTTTCCTCTGATCCCGCTTTTTAAACTGCGCTACAATATCCTGTAGATCGCCATACCCTTCCTGTTTTGTCCGCTTATCATCAAGGCTATAGCCGTCGCTTTGCATATCGTAAAACCAGACATTTTCCGTTTCACCGCCCTTGGTAAAGATTAAAATTGCGGTACTGACTCCAGCGTATGGTTTAAATACTCCACTAGGCATAGCAATAACGGCCTTAAGTTCACATTTCTCAACAAGTATTTTTCTTGCTTCAACAAAGGCTTTACCACTGCCGAATAATACACCCTGAGGCACAATTACACCTGCAGTGCCACCCATTTTAAGTAGATTGTAGATATTTTCCACGAACAAAAGTTCAGTTTTGGTAGTTCCTAATTTGAGAGATTCGTTAATGTCACCTTTGTCGATACTGCCGGTAAATGGGGGATTGGCCATAATAATTTGATATTGGTTGGACTCGGTAAAACCTTTACTCAAGGTATCTTTGTAATCAATGTGGGGAGTGTCCACACCGTGCATCATCAAGTTCATCAGACCAAGCCGCACCATGGTCACATCGATATCGTAGCCATACAAGCTGTCATTGAGAATATCACTCACTTTTTTAGTCAAGAGACCGCTCACCGAATTGCGAATAAAACCATCTTCGTCGGGCTGAATATTCTTCTTGTTTTTATCAAGCTGGGTCACCATATACTGATAAGCACCAAGTAAAAAACCGCCCGTTCCGCAGGCGGGATCAGCAATCATGTTGCCCAACTTCGGCTCTACCAGTTCTGCAATAAGCTTGATGATATGCCTAGGTGTTCTAAATTGTCCATTTTTGCCTGCTGAGGCAATTTCGGAGAGAAGCATTTCATAGACATCCCCTTGAATGTCCTGAAATGCCTGTCCGCCTTCGTTGGCATCTTTTTCAATCTCCGCAAATATCTCTTCGATGGTAGATATGGCTTCTACCAGCAAGGCAGGCTTAGGGATAATAAAAACCGCATTCTGCATGTGATGAGTAAAGGGCGATTCATCTCCATTAAGCATTTTCAGGAAGGGGAATACTTTCATCTGCACATGAGAAAGCATCTCTTCGGCTGGCATTTGTTTAAAATCACTCCAGCGAAGAGTCTGTTTATCCACTTTTTGTTCGGTGCCGGGCAGGATAAACTGTCCATCAAACTTAGAGGTATACTTTTCACCTGTAAATTCAGCATCCGATATCCGTTTCAGATCAAGATCATCCAGTTGCTTCATAAATAGGAGATAAGTAATTTGTTCAATAGCGGTGATAGGATTGGAAATACCACCGCTCCAAAATTTATCCCATAGTTGATTAATTTTACTTTTAAGTGCTGCGTTATTTTGTAACAAGTTATGCTGCCACCTTTTTTGTTAGTTCTAAGATTTCGTTAATTTCTGCAGGGGTAAACAAGCCACGGATTCCCTGTGGGTGCAATACTGTAAAAGGTGATTCTATCAAATCACGCTTTTGCACAGTCTCTTTTTCCATTATAAATTCTTTCAATAGATTCAAAAAATCCAATTGCCGGGAACTTAGATTGGTATGGCTAAGAATAAATTGTTCAAATGCTCTAGTGACTGTTTCCGGGAAGCTTTCCAATACTTCTAGGCCCAAGATATGTCTAATGAACTGAATGAACTTTGCTTTTCGATTTTTATACACATTTTTAAGTAAATCCTCCGTAATATGAGGATGCTCGTCGTGTAACATGGCGGCGAGTTCCTGTGCCTCATCTTCGGTAATCTCTTTACCCTCTTTGATCCTCTGCAAAATCGGGTTTCGTTCTGTAAGTTCCATAATGAGCTTTTCTACCATTTCACGATACTTAGAAACACTCACCGCTGAATGTTCCGGCCCAAACTCTACCATTTCTTTTGTTTTCAGTAAATCGGTAAAGTCAAACTTAGCAGGTCCTAAAGATTGAATATCACCATCACGATATTTCATTAATGTAGATAACTTTTCGGCAAGTTCATCAAACGTTTCATCCGTTGCCCTTGCCCAATAGTGATTGGTTTGAGCAAGCTTAATAATCGACTCTTCTCTTGCAACAATATTGACTGAAAGAGGAAGTTCACCAATCAGCTCGACAAGATTATCCTTTAAGGTTTCAAATTTTTCTTTTTCATCTGCCAACTTCGCCAAGGATGCTTCAAGCAAATCTTTCTGAAATCGCATAGCCTTAAAATCGGTTTGGGAAACCGTTCTAAAAAGCGGCTTTATGGTGGCACGTAAAAACTCAATCTTATCATGAGTCAATTTTGTCCAGAAATTATCATCTTCAAGTTTTTGCAATTCTGTGGCTGACTCTTGAATCACCACCGAGTTTTGCGGGAGTTCCTGAATCTGCTTTCTAAGCTTACTAATCTCTTTTTCGGCAATGGCATGGTTTTGCGTGTCAATTGCCTTTTCTATTTTATCAAGCCGTATGCCGATAAAGCGTACTGGGAGCGGAATTTGAACTGTTGCTTCCTTGCCTTTAGGATTGAGCTTAAAATATGCAAAGTTATCCCAGCAATCCAAAATAAGGAACCTATCTTTAACCGTGCACCATGGTTTCATTTTGTGTGGTTCTAAAAGCCTCGTACCACGGCCAATCATTTGCCAGAACTTAGTATAAGAATAGACAGGCTTCGCGAAAACAAGATTCACTAGTTCTCTAATATCAATACCTGTATCCAACATATCAACACTAAGGGCAATACGCGGCATATCGTTGTTTTTAAACTGATCTAGAAGTCCGCCCTTGCCATAGACCCTTGAATCCTCTGAGATAAGTACCTTAGCCAGTTCACCGTTGTATTCAGGGTACAAAGAATCAAATATTTGTTCAATCCGCCGGGCATGAGACTTAGAAGAACAAAAGAATATCGTCTTCCCAGGTAATACACCATTTGTATCTTTAATTGACTCTTCCATGAACTCTTTGACAATAAGCGCATTTGTTCCCTTATTGATAACAGTTTTCTCCAGCTCGGAACCTTCAAAATTTATCTCTTCTATCTCTTTGCCTTCAAGAATTAATCGTTTTTGGTCTTCCAGAGAGATTGTTCGCTTGCTAATACCCTCATCCTGAAACTTGGTATGTATTTTCATCACCTGAAAGCTGCACAAGTAAGGCGGTATATTATTCACTGCTTCTTCATATGTGTAAGCAAACGTTGGAAGACCATTATCGCAATTAAAAAGCTTGAAAGTATTGTGATCTATGATATCTGTCGGCGTTGCGGTTAGCCCGAGGCTAATCGCTTTGAAATAGTCAAGTACTTCTCCATAGGTATTATATATGGAACGATGGCTTTCATCAATTACAATTAGATCAAAGAAGTGAGGTGAAAGAGTGTTTTCCTCTTCCCTGATAATATTGAGCATCGTGGGGTAGGTTGAAATATAGATACGACGATCTTTTGCAATGAGTTTTTCGCCGTCTTTCGGCCACCGGGGTTCATTGGGTAAGTGTTCTTTGAAAGCTTCTAGCCCCTGCTGCCGTAAAGCAATCCTGTCCACCAGAAATAACACTCTTTGTGCATGACCTGCACGCATGAGTGCATCCACAAGGGCAATACATGTTCTTGTTTTACCAGTCCCTGTGGCCATCACTAGAAGAAAGTTTCGTTGTTTCTTTTCAATTCCCTCCATTACAGAACGGATCGCTCGAATCTGATAATCTCTTCCAGCAATTTCTGTATTGATTAGCTCATCAGCAAGCCGTTTCCTATGTTCGCGAATATATTGAAACCGTTCTAAATCATCTCTTGTTGGATAACCTAATATCTTTCGAGGAGGGTAATTCTCTAAGTCCCAGAAGTAAATTTCAAGACCGTTCGTATAAAAGCAGAAAGGAAGTTTGCCACCACGTTGTTTTTGAATGTTATAACAATACTGTTTTGCCTGTTCCCGACCAATTGCAGGATCTTTGGAAGTCTTTTTCGCCTCGACAACTGCAAGGGGCTTTGCATCCCTACCCAATAGAACATAATCACTATATTGATGACCTTCATAAGGAGTTCGCGCCTCTGCCACGCCCTCTGGTAGGGGTACAGAAATATCAAACTCTTTAGAAACCTGAGTAAGATTATTGACATCCCAACCCGCTATATGTAATTTTACATCGATTAGTTCTTTTCGTGTTTCTGCTTCCGTTTTCATCGTTTCTCCTATCTTAGAGTAACACACAAGGACAAGTATATGTGTTATCCCAACTCATTTATGATAGTACATTATTTATGATACGATAAACCCAAGGGTTAGGCATCCTATATAACAGTGACACTTTCCTTTACGGGACAATTATCCAGAATATTTTATAATTCACCTTCGTCCATTGAATTTCCTTGTTTTCTTACAAAAAAATACAACGCCTTTCTCTAAGCGTTGTATTTTTGTATCTTTTAAAGCATATATGTCCTTCAGCTGCCCCATATTTCAAAATGAGCAGCACTTCCAGAACTTCTAATATAATGATTTGATGCTCCTAAAACTTCTTGAATTTTCTCCGGCATCGGGATTGTCTTACTAATAGAAGGTTGAACAATAATAATTCTACCCACCAAAGGTTTATTCTGTTTTAGTGAATCCAAAAAGCCTTTATGATCTCCACTAAGAAACTTGCACTTGTTAGACTTTCTTCGCTGAGCAATTTTATTAATTAGAGTTCCTTTATTCTTCAACCATATCAAGCATTTAACAGCTTGTCCAGCTACCTCATAGACATCTGACACGCTTGAATTATATTGAGTGGCAGACATTCCTTTTACATGAAACAAAGATACTTCAAATGAATTTAGCATTTCCTCAACAGTAATAAAATCGGCAATCTCTCCACTGGAATGATCATAGATAATATAGCTATAAGATGAGTTTGATATTAAAATTGTCTCCAGAGCTGAATGAATAGAGTCTTTCCCATTGCATTCATTGTTCACATTGGTTCCATATTGCTTCCAATTAATTTCTTTTATATTTGATTGATCAAAAATTATTGAATTTGGATCTCCTTTATGAACTTCATTTCGAATAATTAATATATCATTTGAAGTTCTAAAGCTCAAAGGATTTTGATTTAGATATTCAGCTATTGATACCTCTTTCCTTCCATCTTTTAAAAATATTGTATCGAGCTTAGACGAGTAAATACCACTTGTATTACAAATTAGCTCTTGTGTATTACCATTGATGTAAATAGTTAATGAAATAAAGGCATGGTTGATTTTATTGATTCTCAAATCTGCATCGAGTAAAGTACTCTTATATCCACCTTCTTGCTCAATACAAAAAACTGGCGGTGTAATATATGTATCTCCACCAAAGTCCCACATAAAGATATTATCGGGATATTGTTTTAACTCTTCTGGCACTGGAAGCAAATCATAATTTGTTTCCGTTTTCACAGTAATGTTTGGGTTTGCAATCTTTGTTCCATTAAAATCACACCATTTTACAAATTCAGGAATAGTCAAGTAAGCACTACTCCATATTTTAGACCCACTACTATAACCTATTGTAATGTTATTCTCTAAGCCTTGTGCTTTACAAAACACATGTCCCGGAGAAAACATTTTTCCAGTTGTAGGATTAATCGATTTACTAACATCTGACCCTGCCATAATACGATATGTTTCACCAGCTTTAGCATACCTATTGAGCATACCAGAATTGAAAATCTCAAATGACCTTAGCTCTCCAAGTACATGGTGAATCTCAGATCTTGAAACTTTATAAAAATTATTTTCTCCACAATATGCTTTTGCTATTTCTTCATAAATTGTTTCGCTTTTAAGCTGAGAATAGATAAAGAGCAAGTTTGTACTTTGCTGAAAATGTACAATAAATAGCTTATGACTTATGTCGTTCAAAGTATCTCCATTGCTCCACTTTGGAGATACATACTCTTGTCCAATTACTATAATAGTATTTTCTCTTTTGTTTACCAACACACCTGTTGTAATCTTACAAAGATCAGGGAATTTTGAATCTAGAATAAAATTTGAAACTTTAAATATTTTAGCGTGGCAGTTTGGGCAAATATTGTATAACGAAATATCATCCTCAAAATTGGTACTCTTATTATCGCGTTGTTCAAAATCATGAAAATACTGCTTCAGTTCTTCTTCGGAATTAGTTTTATTTTCACTCATATCAATTATCATATCTTGCCATATAGCATCAGCAGAATATAATCTGTTATTTTCAATAATAAGCTCGCTATCATTCATCGCTATAAACTTTGCTGTACCAATGTTCTCAGAATTGGTTCGTGCAAACCTGCCAATAAATTGTAACGTATTAGCCAATGATTTATGTGCGGAATGTATTGCCGCAATTTTTAGGTTTGGAAAATCAAATCCTTCTCCTAACATATCAACACATATAATTCCATCCACTTCTCCAGCTTTTAATTGTTCTACAACTTCTTTAACATGTTTATTGCTTTTAGAGCTATCGATATTTTTTAATCTTAATTGTGTATTTCTTGCATACAACTCTGACAGTTCTGCTGCATGCTTCTTTGAATTAGTTCTAATCATTAGATAATGAGACAATCCTTGTGCTTTGTCAGATAAAAATACTTTTTCGGCTTTTGTAGCGATTAAAATATCCTTATCATCATTTTCTTCTAAAGGAACATATTCAATTTCTCCAAATATCCCATCACGATATGCCATAGATAAAGGATAAGAATAAATTATTTCTCCGCGTATTTCTTTTTTATCCAGTCTAAATGGAGTTGCAGTAAACAAAATCTGCTTTGCCAAATTCATATTTACAAGAATTTCTTCCCATGTTTTTGCTGGAGAATGGTGTGCTTCATCAACTAAAACTAAGTCAAATAACTTTTGAGCTTTTTGATCTTGAGATAGTACTAATGCACATTGTGGAGTAGAAATAACCACATTGGCTTCTAATATACTATTATAATACTGCTCATCATATTTGTTTTTTAGTTCAAACACTTTGGGCTTTATAGTACTATTTTGAAATACGGTAGCTTTGCATAGTGTTCTCAATTCACCAAAATCCTCTACAATTTGACTTCTTACCAGAACGCTAGGGGTTACAACCAATACTTTTTTAGACTCCAATACATATGGTGACATCATTAAAACTGACGTTTTTCCAGAACCAGTAGGCATAACAACAATCGCTGCTTTATTTTTTCTTAAAGTAAAGAACGAATTAATAGAATGTATAGCACCTATTTGAGCATTACGCAAACCGTTCCCATTACTTTTTTGTTTAGGATATCTAATGGCTGAGTAGTGTTTTGAAAAATAGTTATTCATATAGCAACTCCACCTTTTCAATCTTCTATAACAGAATTAAGTATGCAGCCATGGTGGTCTTTTGTCTTACAAATTTGCTATTACATAAATAAACCTCTCCCTAAAGACAATCATGAGCAATTTGATTATATTTCTTTCTGAATTTTCTATATTTTTAAGTGATTCTTGACTTGAATCATTTAAAAATATCTCCCTAATATTGTCCGCTGCTTGTTACTTTTTGAGACGCTAAGGGACGTTCCTTTTCTGTCAACTTCTTGCTACCACACCACGAGATATTCCGGTGGCTCGCTCAATTTGGCGAATGGAGAGTCCTTCTTTGTCTTTCAATTGCCTAAGTAAAGCATCACGCTCTGCTTTGGGCCAAGCTGCTATTTCATGAGGTTCGCTTCCTTCTGTACATCGCAATATTTTGCGGCGAATTTCTTCTTTAGATGGATTGATCTTTCCTGACACATTGAGACATACAGGGACGCTCTCTTTTTGTCAACATTTTGCCACTATATGCTAACAAAAAGTATACTAATCACGCTCTTCCCCATTATCCGCCATTTCTTTATCAATCTCTTTCAACATCTTTCCTTCACGCTTCCACAATTTCCTACCGTTTGCAGCACCACCAACAATGGCTGCTGCCGCATAACTGGGACTATTGAAAGTAGCATCTTGCATAAATATATAAAGACCATTTCCATTATTCAACATTATACCTGTGTCGACTAAATCTTGCCGAAGCTTCACAAGAAAATTAGGGATCGATGGCCTATTATCCATCACAGATGTCGATCCTTTTAAGACTACATATTTATTATTAATAATTGCCATTTTAGCAAAGACATTTTTAACCTTCAACTCAAAAATATTTTCTATAGAAACCGTATTTTCTTCAACTAATATTCGAGGCTCTAGAATATCAATTCCCAGCGTTAGCAACAATAATTTGATCGCATCTAAAAATTGACTCACTTCGGCTTCATCGACTTCAGAAATATTTGGTTTTGTCGGAATCTGCGCATTATCAAGTTTGGTTCTATACGCTTCCTTAGCCAGAGCATATAATTCTGCTTCAAGGTATTTTACTTGTGTCTTGGTTAGATAATCATCTTTAGATGAAAATACAATAGCCTCCGTCCAAAAATCTTTGTTAATCGCGTGACTTTTCAGCCTAGGCAGCACTGGATCACCCTCGCCTATATATAAAACCTTTTTCTCTGGATCATCTTCATCTGCTCCAAGTAACATATATACACCTGGTTTTTTTGCTGATTCTCGCATCATAAATTTATCTAATTGCGGTCGAGGGAAAATAGTTCCGTGAATCGTCATATTTGAAACTTCAATTGTTCGAAGTCCATTAGGTTGTCCATCGGTTAAAAATAGCCGAATTAATTTACCTGACACTATCATCATTCCTTAACTTTTATATTCTTTTATAATAATCTTTCTAGACAGATCTTAACTAGAATTATTTAAAACGATATTCCCGGCTATTTTTGCTAGCAGTTATTTCTACTTTTTTAAAAATCTCTTAGTTTTACAATTCAACTTTAGTCATTGATTTTCCTTGTTTGACAAAAAAATACAACACCTGTTTTCAGAGCATTGTATTTAAAGAGTAACATTCAGCTTCCTGACACGTCAAAATGGTCATTTGAAGAAAAAGCTGTATCTGTCAATGTCCCCCCACGCACATAGTCTCGATAACTGCTAAATCTATATTCCTCCAGCGTTCCGACTATTCCTGCCTTGATAGGGTTTTGGTGTATACCCAAAATGCCACCTCCGCCTTTCATCGTTTTAAACTAAATATAAAAAGTCGATTTCGTCCTCATAAATGCTGCCGATTTATGCCACAAAAACTATATGATAAAAGCCTGTAGCGCTTAGTCCTCTCGCCTGTCTGGCCATTTTTACCATCTCTTTCCTATTCTATCACATTTATGACAAATAGGAGCGTCCCCATTGTCCCTTCATAAAAAAATACACGTGGTATAAAAATATATACTATACTACAAATAAGTGCGTACTTATTAGTTGTGACATTAGTATATATTATTATAGCGTGGATGGAGCGTCCAGTGGGTAATACCATAGGGCAGCTTTTAGCAGTACAAACTGGATAAATTTTAGGAACAAGAACAGAATAGTAAATAAAAGGTCTGGAGAAGTTATTGATCGTCTTTGTGTTCAGTTGTAAGAATTTGTTTAGTGCGTTATATAATATATATATATATGAGGAGTGTTATTATGAAAGTTTACGCTATTAATGGAAGTCCAAGAAAAAATCAAAACACAGCTAAGCTACTTCAAAAAGCTTTAGATGGAGTGAAGGAATCAGCAAAGGATAAGGAAGTCGAAACTAAAATAATTAATTTATATGATTTAAACTTCACTGGATGTATAAGTTGCTTTGCTTGTAAAAGGCTTGAAGGTAAAAGTTATGGAAAATGTGCAGTAAAAGACGATCTTTATGAAATCTTAAATGAAGTATCGCAAGCCGATGGGATTATATTGGGAAGCCCAATCTATTTTTTGAATATAACAGGTCAATTAAAATCATTTTTGGAAAGATTACTATTCCCTTACTTAGCTTATGCTCCTAACCATCCTTCAATTGCACCAAAAAGGATGCCAACAGCATTTATTTATACAATGGGTGCTACAGAAGAAATGATGAACGATACCAATTTGGCAGCTACATTTAATATACAAGGTATAAGCATACTATCAACACTCAATATAATGGAAACTTGGATAGAACGTACGCTTACAAAGCCAGAAGTTTTGCATTCATATGATACTTATCAATTTGACGATTACTCAAAATACAAAGCCGACATGTTCTCTGAAGAAGAAAAAGCTGAACATAGAAGAGTTCAATTTCCTTTAGATTGTCAAAAAGCATTTGAATTAGGTGCTAATTTAATAAAGTAATTACACTCCCGAAGATAGATTATGAGCGGCTTTTCCCTTTCCATTGTCATACTTTTGTCAAAGTTTTGTAATATAGTAATATCAGACTGAGATTAAGGAGATGTTACATATGAAAAAATTACCTTGCTTCGCACTACTCACCTGCTTCCTTGTCACCTTATCTGGAACCGCTTTTGCCTGGAGTGACCGTTCCGAGGGTCGTCCAGCACAAAGTCCCTCCAGCCTGTCCGTATGGCATGATCGAAATGACGAGTTTCATGTGAAAACAACTAACTTTCGTAAGCAACATGTATTTTCTGGCGTGATTCGTACAGACGGACGCTTTTACGGTATTGATGAGAAAAATCTGGAAAACGGTGATTTCGTCAAAGTAGACCGTGACCGTAATACGATTCGCTTCCGTTTCACAGGACGCGGGATTGATGAATTAGATTTCAAAATAAGAGGAGGAGATACCTTAACTTTTGATATCAATAAAGATGGTCATGACATGGCGACCGATCAAATATTCATCGGTAAAAAAGGCTGGCATCCTAAAGACAATACGTTTACCTTACGATAATAACGAATCCATTCCTAGCGGGCGTTTCATACGCTCGCTTTTTTGCTGTTTAGAAGGACACTTAGCGACGTTCCGCAAAAGAAGCTGCATCCTTCAATGCTCCATCATGCACATAACCCCGATAGCCGCTAAATCTATATTTCTCCAGCGTTCTGGCTATTCCTGCCTTGGCAGGGTTTTGGCGTATACCCAAAATGCCATCTCCTTTTTAATTGTTTTAAACTTTCGAGAAATTATAGAAATCCGCTTTCTCTTTATTCGTTAATAACGCCATATTATAACTTGTATTTTCGAAAGATTTTTGCGGACAATATATATAATTGATCTGTAATTTGTTATGGTTTTTGTTAAAATACAGTTTATGAAATTAGGAGGTTCATGGCATATGTGCGGAATCGTAGGATGGATTGATTGGGAGAAAGATTTGAACCAACAAAAACAACTCATCGAAAAGATGAACAGCACGTTACGTCATCGTGGTCCAGATGCAGAAGGTATTTGGCTTTCGACTCGGGCTGCATTCGGGCATCGCCGCCTTAGCGTAATTGATCCGGAATGCGGTCTGCAGCCAATGATTTATAAAGCAGGTGATTATACCTATGCCATCACTTTTAATGGAGAAATTTATAACTATCAAGAATTGCAAAGAGAGCTAAAGACACTCGGTCATACTTTTTCTACGCAATCAGATACCGAAGTGCTATTGCATTCCTATTTAGAATGGAAGGAAGACTGTGTTTCTCATTTAAATGGTATTTTTGCATTTGGCATTTGGGATGATCGTAAACAGCATTTATTTTTAGCGCGAGATCATATGGGTGTGAAACCTTTATTTTATGCGCAGCGCGGCAGTGCTGTTTTATTTGGTTCAGAACCGAAAGCACTACTGGCTCATCCACTGGTCAAGGCAAAGATAGACAAGGAAGGATTAGCAGAACTGTTTAATGTTTTTCCACTGCATACGCCGGGATTTGGTATGTTTCATGACGTTCATGAAGTTCGCCCAGGATATTATGCAATTTTTAACCAAAGCGGGAAACACATGACCCAGTATTGGTCTTTGCATAGTGCACCCCATACAGACGACTTGAAGAGTACCACAGAACATATTCGTGACTTGCTGAAAGATACTGTAAAACGGCAATTGATTGCCGATGTGCCGATTGTCACATTATTGTCAGGCGGCTTGGATTCAAGTGGCTTGACAGCTTTAGCTGCTAAAGAATTTCAACGGGAAGGAAAGCAGCTTCACACGTATTCAGTTGATTTCGAAGATAGTAAACAATATTTTGTATCTAGCGCCATACACGAAAGTCTAGATGCACCTTGGGTAAAACGTGTTTCTGAATATGTTGGGACACAGCATCATATCATTACGGTGGATACTGCAGAACTATTGGAAAACATCTTGGCACCTATGTATGCCCATGATTATCCTGCCTTTGGTCAAATAGAAACTTCGATGTATCGTCTGTTCAAAGCAATTAAACAGGATGCAACCGTTGCTTTATCGGGAGAGTCTGCCGATGAAATTTTTGGTGGTTATAGTTGGTTCGGCAGTGAGGATTTACTGCAAATCTCTACCTTTCCCTGGATTGCTGCCTTTGGGAAAATAGAAGTAGCCCAAACAATACTTTCTTGGCTATCTCCTGAGGTACTTGAGAAGGTCAATCCTAAAGAATATATTGCACAGCGATATCAAGAAGCTATTGCAGAAGTGCCTCGCTTAAAAGGGGAAAATGCTCTGGCAGCAAAACAGCGTGAAAGCTTTTACTTGAATCTGACTCGCTTTCTCCCAGTGCTATTAGATCGAAAGGACCGGTTAAGCATGGCTGCCGGTTTTGAAGTGAGGGTGCCTTTCTGCGATTATCGCCTGGTAGAATACGCTTGGAATGTACCGTGGGATATGAAATTCGTTGATAACATCGAAAAAGGAATTTTACGTCGTGCCTTTGCAGATGTATTACCAGAAGATGCCCGCAACCGCCGTAAAAGCGGTTACCCTACCTCTCAGCATCCTGACTATGTAAAGGGAGTAAAAGGATTAGTGCTAGATATCCTGAATGATCCCAATGCACCAGTTTACCCCTTTCTTAACGTCCCCATGATTAAAGACATCGTTGGAGAGAAGGCCCCTGCATTAACTCACGTGTTCAATATAAATCCGTTGGAACGTATTATACAAATCAATAGTTGGCTTAAGGATTATCATGTAGAAATAGGCTAATCAATGCAGAAAATATGTTATGCGATCTGGATAAAACTTAATTCTATAAGACAGGACTGGAGAATAAGCATAGTTATTCTCCAGTCCTGTTTACTGCATCTCTAATTAAAAAAGCCTATTGATGCAATAGATATATCCAATTTCTCTTTTGAGTAAGAGAAGGGTATCATTAAGCAAGAGAAAAGACCAAACAGATGATCAATTGTCAGGAAGCAACTATTATACTACAATAAGTACAAAGTGAAAATCGGGGATGTGGCAATTGGATGGATATACGGTTATTACAAACTTTTCTCTTAGTTGCAAAAATAGGCAATGTAACACAAGCGGCAGAACAGCTCAATTTTAGTCAGCCAACGGTAACAGCTCAAATACGAGCATTGGAAGAACATTTCGAAGTGCTCTTATTTGAAAGGGTCGGTAAAAAACTCTATATAACTAAAGCAGGTTTACGTCTTATTGCTTATGCAGAGAAGCTATTGTTATTGTATGGGGAAGCGCGAGCAACAGTACAGGAATTTTCCCATGATAGAACGATTAAGGTAGGTCTTGGTACTGCTGTGGCGGCGCATACATTATCACCCATCTTGCGAGAGTTTCAAGAGCGGGTTCCCAATGTATCAGTTAGTATTGAACATTGTTTCAATATACCGATTACCGTTAAAGGTATCTTAGATAATAGCTTTGATTTAGCTCTGGTTCATGACAAGATATCGAATAGCAGAATTCTGCAGTTCAATGTTGTAGCCGAGAAATTGTTATGGGTTACTCATGCGAGTCTTCTAGATACATATGGCGATACTCTGCGGCAGCAGCCTTTTATTGCCTTAAAACAAGGCAGTGTTTATCGGGAAAAATACAATCCCTACCTACGGCAAAATGCAATCATACCTATTTTAGAATATAGTGATTCTGAGGCAGTTCGACAGGCTGTTTTGAATGGGTTAGGTATTGGCGTACTGCCCGAGGTGCTGGTTCGATCTCATATAGAAGATGGGACCCTTCATGAATTTTGTGATGCACCAAAGTTAGAGATTGATTTTTCGGTAATATTTCATAAAGATAAGACCTTTACGTTGGCAATGCGTACGTTATTAATGGCAATTGCCGAGCATGCCAATATCAATGGTGGTTTATCAGAGTATTTATCATCTATGTAGCATCAACGCATAGAGGAAAGGTAAGAAACGAAAATGAATAAAAGTTGTGACAGTAAAGAAATGACAAAGGGTAAGAAAGTCTTATTTGCAGGATGTCTCGCTCATCTGATACATGATGGATTTAGTGACATGCTCTACATCTTTTTCCCAATCTGGCAAGTTCAATTTTCTTTAACCTTTGCTGAAATTGGTCTTCTAAAAACATTGTTTTCTGGTTCTTTGGCAGGATTTCAGGTACCAGCAGGTTTTCTCGCTTCCCGTATGGGCGAAGTTAAATTGCTGCTCCTTGGGACGATTCTCACCAGTGCTGCCGTTTTCATGCTCGGCTGGGCAGCAGCACCAATAATTGTTGGTTGTTTATTAGTAATTGGCGGGTTAGGATCAAGCACGCAGCATCCCTTATCGTCTTCCTTAATATCGAGTGCTTATCCTGATAAAGCTGAACGCAGAACCGCTCTTAGTACTTTCAATGTAGCTGGAGATTTTGGTAAATTGCTATTACCGGGCATGACTGCCCTGCTAATTACCCAATATGACTGGATGACTGCAAGTCGATTTTTAGGTATGTTGGGTATGATGAGTGTAATTGTCATTTTTCTAATTACTAAAAACATTCGGCAGCACTCTTCAATGAATGAGGGAAAAACAAAGACAGCAGCGCTTGGCTGTTTTGCGTGGAAGGGAAATCAGTCTTTTTGGTCCTTGTCGATGATCGGAGTGATTGATAGTGCAACTCGAATGGGATTTCTTACTTTTTTTCCATTCTTATTGCAAGAAAAAGGTGCACAGGTTAGTTTGATTGGTTTAGCATTGTCTCTTGTATTTGCAGGAGGTGCAATTGGTAAATATATATGTGGGAAATTAGCTACAAAATTTGGTGTATTGCGAACGGTAGTGACTACGGAGATGGTTACAACCTTGTGTATTTTAGGAATACTTTTTCTTCCCTTAGGGCCTGTCCTTCTGCTTTCGCCTATTCTGGGCGTTGCATTAAATGGTACTTCATCGGTATTGTATGGCAGTGTTCCGGAATTGGTTTCTGATGAACAATGCAAGCAGGCGTTTGCCATTTTTTATACAGCAACCATTGGTTCAGGAGCGATATCTCCTTTTCTTTACGGATTAGCAAGTGATATGGTTGGGATAAACATTGCTGTCGTAATGATTGCTTTCGTTGTTCTTCTGACTCTTCCATTAACATTACGCCTCCGAGGAAAATTTGCATAATCATTTTTAAAATATTCCATATGCACAATCTTTGTGCCAATGTAATACCGTGCACAAATTCATCGTCTGCATAGAAATTTCTATGCAGACGTCACAGTATTCTTGTATCCTGTTCATTCTTCAGTCCAACCACAGTGAATTCTCATCGTCATTCCTCCTCGATCTTCACCGTTTTCCTCTGCCTCCCGAGTCTCAATGCCTTTTCCTTGTCTGCAACGTATACATCGACCCTATCGCCTACAATATAGCCACCTCGATCCTCATTGACATACCAATGTCCATCTATGCATATCCTAGTTCCCAAGGCATACCTAGAACTCATTGCTACTGTGCGCCCCTCGTTTACCCTAGTACCACTTGCGGTAATTCCATGGCCATTCATACCTTCATCATTTGCGGTGTAGTACGAAATTTCCATGACAACTTCACGATATCGAGGCTCTGGCTCCGCAACTACGGTTTCCTCTATGGGAGCTACATACTCCACGGGTACTTCGTAGTTATCTTCGTACAAGCAATGTGGTGCAGTGAAAAGCAGCACCAAAATAAGCAGTGTAATACGCAGTAATCATCGACCTCCCTTAACTCCCAGAATACATTCGTAAAACCTATGCAATATTCACACAGAGCATCAGTAAGTCCCTCCTATTATCTTATGAAGTCTTAGTTGATTTTGTAACCTTATTGTGTCTTCTTGATTTCTTCCCTTGCATTGGTATATATATAAAAGTACCACCAAAGCTATCATTGGATAACATTGGTGGTACTTTTATTGTTCTTATATTGCTGCTTTCCAAGCCTTGCTGAATGTACTTCTCCATTACTATCTTTTCAACGTCTGTAGGAGATTTAACCCGTAAAATATGTTTATGAGTATAAAACGCCAGCTATTTAGCAAACCATTCCCATTTCTTCTAAAATGAATTGCGCAGAAAAAGCAACAGCCTGTTTAGTGATATTTTCACAAAGATGTGGAGGGTTACCTGGACTGAACCCTTGGGTTCTTAATTCGTTACATAATAGGCTGCCGAAACGTGCTTGAAACTTACGACAAAATTCATGACATATGGCTGCGATGTTTTCTTTATTCATATTTCTATAGCTTCCGTAGCTTCCGATAAACAGTAATGCTCCCTCAACTAAACCGCACTGAGAACCGAATCTGCCAGCATTTAACCCAAATGCAGCTTCTACGACTTGCGGATGCAGCTCAGTATAGAATAATTCAGATAGAATTTTTAGTGTTGTCACTGCACAACTAAGATCTTCATCCCAATAATAGTCATGTACTCTTACATTTATTAACTCCTGCAACTAGAATTCACCTCCGGCTTTCCAGTTCTGGACTTATCTTTCATTTCAACTTCGTTCATTGATTTTCCTTGTTTTATATTGTTACACAAAAAAATACAACGTCTGTTTTTAGAACGTTGTATTTTTGAATAAATCTAAATTTGAAAAAAACTCGTACCTAACTGGTTTCTCCTTATAGAGATTGGTTCTTTTTTATCAATCTCCCCATTACCCAGCGAAGAAATATGGCAAGGAAGAAGTATCCTGGAACAGAATATATGTGTTTCCATTGCATCATTTGATATATATCTAACCTCATCAGAAGCGGTTCCGCACCAAAGGCAAATACTAATGCAAGGATAATATGAGCAATAATGAATGGCTGCCACTTTGGAAAATACTGATAAATAACCATATAGCTGACTGGCAATACCGCTATATCATAGACAATGAACACATCCAGCAAAGGGATAAGGTCGTATTTATAATCCCATGCATCCATTTCCACACCGATAGCATCGAGTAAACCGCTCAGTAACGTTACGAGTAGTCCGTAGGTTATTATTTCGAAAAGTCTTCTGCGGTCAACAATTTTCCACCAGACCATATAGGAAATAATGGTTACGACCACTAATAACCACCACTGATAAGAAAAAACCACGTTATTAAACCAGAATTCACGGCCTGTTGCATCAGCTGCTGATTGCAGGTCATACATCTCTTCGAACATTGGTATCCGCTTCATCTTATCCCCCCATACCTTAGAAGGTTAAATTGTAAATAAATCTTCTGCTCATAGTCTCACCAATGAGTAACTAGATATACACTGTCATCATTTCCACCAGCAAAGCCCCTATGCTTATAATAAAAAACACACTATCTATGATGACAGCGCGTTGTTTCTAAGTATCTCATAAATTCTGCTCTTGTAAGCATTTAAACTCTCCACTCATATACCCATTCTCATTTTAATCTGTTCTTTCAATTGGCCAAATTCACATACATATTCTTTGATAATTTTATTACATATTTCAATTGCTAATTGTTCATTGTAGATATGTGCAGTTGTGTTCCTATCACTTAACATTGCAAGCCACAATTCATCTTTTTCGATAAGTCCTGCGGAGAAAGCTTCACGAAGTACTGTTTTGGGAGAATTAAGACCTGTAAGTCCTTCCTCCTCAAAAATAGCTTTCAATGCTTTCCAAGCAAGCTCAAAGGTGAATTCAAAACGTTGAATTAATCCATCCCGTAACAAATCATTTGTCTGGTCAAATTTCATAATTCCATCATTTAGTCTGTTCAATGCATTCTTGTAGTTTTCAAATTTTTGCTTATAATCGCTCATATATAACCACACCTTCTTTTTTTATATTTTCTAATAATTTTATATCGGTATGATTATCTATAAATATTACATCTATTTTGAAAAGTGTTGCAAGATCGTCAATTTCACTGGAGAAATATCCTTTACTTTTAAATTCTGGCAAAGGGTACACTGCAAGATCAATATCGCTAGTTGACTTGTTGTCACCTCTTGCTCGAGAGCCAAAAAGAACAATTCGTTTGATTGCATACTCTCTGCCGATAGCTTGTATGGAATGAATGAGTGTATCATTCAGTGCACAATCCATTTATACGCCCTTCTCTCTCACTAAACCTTATTTTCACTATATTGTTGCCAATAAAACTTTATTAAAAACATCGATCAACGAATATTTCTTTGTTCAATAGTATATCATATAATCTTATGAAATTCATTACAGCTTATCCCCAGCCTGTAGAAGCTTCCATAGCTTCCGATAAACAGTAATTCGTACAAACCCATAGTATTTTACATTCAACTTCGTTCATTGATTTTCCTTGTTTTATATTGTTTAACCAAAAATACAACGCCTGTTTTTTTAGAGAGCGTTGTATTTCTGACAATATTGATCTTAATCAGATTCTAATATCTGAAGGAGTGTTGATAACATTAACGATTGCGGATTCAGTATCATCAGCAACCTCTGTAATACTCCTAAGAGGATCATGGTTCCGTAAATCACCAAAGTCAAGTCCCGTTAAAATTTCGATGTTACTGACAGCTACTTGGTACGTTTTGTAACTGCCAAATGCAAATTCCAAGTCTCTAATAAGGTTCTTTTGGGTTTGCAAATAGGCTGTTGCTGACAGATTGCCATCTTCTTTAACCATTACCACTATTTTCCAAAACTCGGCGGGAATTTTAACACCACGATATAGCATATCGTCCGTACGAAAGACCGGTCCAGTGAACACGGTCACTTTAAGATCAAAAGTCTCAGCGTTTTTTAAAATATAGTTTTCTAAATCTAGCCATGTGAGTTGATTAAAGTTTTTATGTTGGGGAGAGCAATTCGTAAAATGGAAAGTATCTTCGTTGGCTTTTTTGGCAAGCTTTCCCCATATTGGATCCAGTCTACGGACAAGATGCCCCCGATCAATATCATTGTTGTCATACAATTCAGGACCACATTGGTATTTGCGGTCAATACGAGGATCAAAGTACCATTTCTTTGGACGCTGAATATTAATGAGCTGTTGTCCATTAATATTTACTGCTGTATAATACGCTAAGCGACGCGATTTACTCATAACAATCGAAAAATGGGTATAATCTAGTACTGTTGTACCATTCTTTAGCAGGGCAATATCCTGCTTTAGATCAGATCGCAACTCAGGGAGAGGTACTGCATAATGGTTGCCGAGAAAGGCAGTGTTATAACCAGTTGATCTTTCATACCAGTCAATAGCTAAGTTCCCTATTATCATCTGACTTCTTTCAATGTACGGCAACCCAGAACTAGCAAAGAGACTATCCAGTAGTACTTGCTGCTCTTCATGTAGTGTGGGTCGCAGCAGGGTAATACACTCCATAATACTACTGATACGAATGCCTTCATTAGCAATGTATTTGGTACTGTCATCGGGGTCAGGAACGCCTGTATGATGAAGAGCAATGGTCACCCACTCATCATTAAACACCGGAGAACCCGACGAACCTGGCATAGTGTCTGTTGTATAGTTGATAAAGTCGTCAAATATATCGGTGATTCTATTCTCTCTAATCGCAACTACTTTGGGTGCTCCTGAAGGATGCTGGATACTCGAGACATATTCACCTAAGAGTGCTTTTCCTGATTCTATGTACAGTGGTAAGAATCCAAATTCGCTTAATTTCGTTCCGTCAGCAGAGTCAGTCTCTAATGCGACTAATGTGAAATCAAGTTTCACATCCGTTATAAACAAACGTTCCGGTACAAAACGGAAGCTTTTGATTTGACGCGGCATTAAGTTGAGATCAACCTCGCAGTTAAATTGGGCGAGGCTAGAACGTGCTACGCTTGCGCTGTCTAAGACGTGCTGATTGGTAAGCAGCAAAGAAGGCGCAACGAGAAATCCTGTACCATGCCCGAGTACCCTACCGATAGAATCACGTATTTCAATTCTACACACGGACTTACCAGCTTTCAACCCCGCTTCCAGATACGAAATGGGAAATAGGTCACTTTCACCGATGATCCGCTTCATAGACAAGCCATCTCGAGGATTGATGAGTGTTTTACGAATCGCAACTCGGTAAGATGTATCTACCTCGAGAGGGCTTTGGGTTGAAAGTTTACTAGCAATATGCTCTCGTTCACTCCTTCGATCGATGTAGCGTTTCAGTGAATTTTGCTCTTGCCTATCTACAAGGCTCTTATTCAATCTAGGAAAATCTTGATATGATATAACTGACAATGGTTAGACCTCCTTTCAACTGCCAAAAATAAAGGAACAGGTTTAATAATATATTAGAAAATTAAAGAGATAATGAATTTTTTCTTCGAGGAAATACATATATTTATTCCCATATTTTAGCATTTGTCATGGTAAGATAAAACTCCTGCTAAATGAATCACAAATTTAACAGTAACAGGAGTTTTGTTGATTTAATAATCGAATGCAATGGCTACTAAAGAAAATATTATAGTTAAAAAACTACTCACATTATATGGTGAGTAGTTTTTTTGGATTGCATATCAAACCGTCTGTTTGCTCCATTTGCTATATTTTTCATCAGCTAAAAAAACTGCCTACCATGAGGTAGACAGTTAAATCAAAGATCGGTTACTTCGTTATCGATGGTTGATTTTGCTAAAACAGTCTCTGCAGTACACTGGACGATCTCCGCTTGGGCGAAAAGGTACTTGAGTGGTTATACCGCACTCTGCACAAATAGCCTCATGCATTTCACGTTGTTGATAGTTATTACCTCGACCGCCGCTATTATGGGCTTGTTTGCGGGCAGCTCTGCATTCAGGGCAGCGTCCAGGTTCGTTAGTAAACCCTTTTTCGGCAAAGAAATCTTGTTCTGATGCTGAAAAAACAAATTGAACACCACAATCCTTGCATGTTAATGTTTTGTCTTGATTCATATTATTAGCCTCCTCGAACATATAAGAAAGCAACGAGCTACTATGTAATAAGGACCATAATGATTGATATAAAGATTATAATCGAAATCTAATTACTCATTGCTTCCCTTGTAAATAACAACATTTCTGGAATAAGAATGTTATTATTTACAGTGTAGTACTAATTTTTTTTCATGTCAAGCCTGAGCTAAAAGAGAAATACTTTTTACGCATGAGACAAAATGGGAAACCGTATCTTATTATCACTGAATATTTTCATATCATTTCCCTTGACAAAAAGCGTTGTATCTTCTTCTTTCAGTAATTCAATGTTATACGAAGTATCATTGCAAGGAGAAAATCCTAAAATAACCTTTTGAACATTTTCTGTCAACATTATATTCACTACCTCTTCAAGAACATCTTGTCTTCCAAAAACATCATGTATACATAGAATATTTTCATCATACTCCGCCACAGCAACAGTGTCTATCTCTTCAATGTAATATACATGATTCTTCATAAAAGAAGTTAGATAAAACATAATCAGG
The DNA here is from genome assembly GCF_000271665.2 of Pelosinus fermentans JBW45. GTDB lineage: Bacteria > Bacillota > Negativicutes > DSM-13327 > DSM-13327 > Pelosinus > Pelosinus baikalensis. The sequence continues at coordinate 2,911,303 of NZ_CP010978.1, forward strand.
GAGGCATTGCTTTGCATTGCTATCTTTGAAAGGGAAGCCGCTTGCAGAGCTTTTGCAAAAACCAATTGTCTATTTTTATCTACAGACATATCTAATGGAATTACATTGAAAGAATGCTTTATATAAGTTGCTTGTTTATAATACTGATATTCATTTATCGGACTGAATCCGAACTTTGGGTAAAAATCAATAACGCTGTCATTTGCGAACAAATAGATCAAATCACAATTTTCTTCCCATTGGTCAATGATTTTTTCCATTAAAAAACGGCTTAAGCCTTGATTTCTATATCTTTGATCAGTCATTACCGTACCGATTTGAATATATCGCTTATTTTTTTCTAACACACTAAAATTGATTATGCTAATTGAAACATTGGCGACGAGCATTTCACCATCTAAAACAGAATGGGGAATATAACTGTTTCCCCAATAACCATCTTGATACCATTGCTCAAAATCAAATCCATATGTTTGTTTTGTCAATCGATTAAAACCACCCCTTAATACATCATTATCTTTATAATCTGAAGCATAAGTATAATTTTTCTCATTGATTGTGTATTTCATCATTCACCTCAAAAATAAAATTCTTTCCAGTGCTATCAAGGAAAGAGTTCTCTCCATTTCTCTACAATTGGAATATCGGCTGGGGCAAATTTATAATTCAATATGGTTTATTTATCAACCCAGGTAATTTCATCATGTACGGTTGGATGTAACGAATGACCATTCCAATTTACCCAATAAGCTAACAACTGAATCGTTCCCCGTTCATATTCGTAGATACTCTCGGCAAAGAAAGTACCAACTTCTACATCAATTTGAAATTCTTCCTGCATTTCACGCTGTAAGCACTCCTCAGGAGTTTCGCCTTCTTCGATTTTCCCTCCAGGAAATTCCCAAAGATTTGCCAAAGGATCTGGGGCACCTCGCTTTGCTATTAAACACAATCCGTCTTTTATTAACAATGCAGCAGTTACAGTTCTCATATTTATACTCCTATGCGTACTTAGGCTCCTAAATCGACTGCGAAATACTTAAAATTTCATGGGGTTTATGAACTATATAGTTTGGATGTTCGTTCTTCGCATTATCAATCTGATCGTATCCCCAACTTACCCAAATCACCTTAACACCACTTTTTTTGCCCGCAATAATGTCTCTAACTTCGTCTCCAACATAAATCGCTTCGGAATCTTTCAGTTTGTGCGTTTTTAAAAATCTTTTAATATCTTCATTCTTTCCAAACATATTGTTAGAACAAATAATTTCATTAATAAAGTCAATCTGATTATGCTTAAGACATTCTCTTATATTCTGCTCCGAATTTGTTGAGACAATTGCTAGCTGAAAGCCACAGGCATTTAATTCTTCCAATAATTCCTTAATTCCATCAAACAAAATAAGATCCTTTATGGAGTATTTATATAGTTTGTAAATGTCCAACGCTAGAAGTGGAAATTTATATAATTTAAAATCAAGAAATTTAGACCTTTCCGTAATAGATAGTCTTTTTATATGTGCAATATCCTTTTGCTCTATTTTCTTTGCTTCATACTTGCTTGCAAGCTGGTTATACACTTCGATAACGATATTCAGTGAATCTACCAAAGTACCATCAAAGTCAAATAGTACGTACCTTACCATCACAATACGTATCCTCCTTTTAAATTGGTTGCCTAATTCATATTCACTACTATATCAAATCAAAAGAGAAGATACTAATGATTTAATCTTCAGATTCCTAAACATTTGTGATCCTTACCCCTAATGCCATATCGTCTAGCATCGATCTAAAGTCGTTCATCAACTGCCACATACCATTTGCAGAAGCACTTTTGGCTTTTCTAACTCATATACCTGCGGTTCAATTCGTTTTAATTCTTCTGGTACCCATCCTTGTTCTTTGGCAAGTTCAGTCAATGCCTCATCCATGGTTTCTGCCACTACAACCGCAATTGCATCCGTATAGAAGTCTTGATGCACATTAGGTTCGTTGATCATACTCCAACTATGAAATTTTCGATTATGCCGCCATACAAATACTTTCATGCCGCCCCTCCGATGCCAGTTTTATTTTCTATTTCACCTTCTTTCACTGCTTTTCCTTGTTTTATATTATTTAGCCAAAAACTACAACGCCTATAGTAGAGCGAGTTATAGCCGACCTATAAAACAGAGAGAACGTCCCTGTCAAAATGACTAGGAACGCTCTCTCTTTCTTTGCGGTTAACTGGCGCAACATGCTAGAAAGTCAACGCTACAATTGCGGTGAAAGACAGCCATCCTGCAAACAGAGCTCCGGGGGCAAAAGGTCAGCTACTAGTTGTATGATTGTCCATTTCCACATTTGCAACTTCGTTTTGGCTATTGATTTCCTGCTGCTCAGCTGGCGCATCCTCAGCCTCTGACTCAGCAGCCAATAACATCATTAATTCAGCTTCGGACACAGTGGAAAACATGCCAGAAATCAATTTTTCTCTCATGCTTCAAACCTCCCTTGCTGTGCTTATGCTACCAGTTTACCGCATGATTAGTTATTGACCTGTGGCGAAATTCTTATGCACTGCATTTTCAGGAAATCGTATATCTAATTTTATAATTTCTTAATTATAATCCATCCCACTTGGATAGGTCTTTTACGCCATAACGTTTTTCTGCCTTGTCAGATCGAGAAAGGATGTCAATAAAATATTTCATATCATTACTATCTCCCTTAATTTGCCTCCATTCACTTATAACCCAAGTTTCCCCTTCCCGTTCTAATCCGATATTGGATTGATAAGGAGCAATGTTGGTTCCTATCGTCCCAGGCTTTATAAATTCCGCAGAATACAATACTACCGCTCTCAGTTTTTCACCATCATAAGACACATTTTCAAATCCTTGCAGCGTATAGCTCTTCACTGAGGCAAAATTAGCTAGTAATTGCTCATCGGACAGATGTCGTAAACCTGGGTTGATCTCTTTTATCGTCTTAGCATCTTTATTCGTTATAGCTGTAAAAAAAGGTACCAATGCCCGAATCATTTCTCTTTCCTCAGCTGCAATGGCTGTCCCATCTTTAGCAATGAGCGGCTGGGAAGTAATTTGATATGGGGCCTGCTGACTTGATACGCAGTTTATTGAAAAAAAGGTGACAAGTAAAAAAGTAATACATAACAAACATTTTTTTATCATGATGACATCTCCTCGCATCGTAGAGTTCATAATCCCTTTTTATTCTTTTTCTATAAAATTCAACAAAAGGGAATCAATTCCTGCTATGTAAATCGAAGCATTTCTTATGATCGCCTATTATAAATTAAAGGTTGAGGCAACAAACTGTCGCTTCTACCTTACTGTATTTTATATTCCCTTGTGTTTGCGATTGCCAGTCGATCCTAACCTTTTCTTGCACGCAAAAAAAGGAACTGAGGTTTTAAAACCGCTAGATCAGAATTTACCGCATTTGGAATTGGTTGCCAATCGTCATTATTTTGTCACATTTATATACTATTCTAAAGATAGTATTTCAAGTAAATTCCAAAAGAAAGGAGTTTATCATAAATGCAACCAATCATTAAAGTATCTCCCATACGAAAAATGGGTGCTGCCTATCTTCAAATATCGCAGCAAAATCAAATGACTGACATACAAAAGAGCAGCAAATACAATAAACGTAATTTCGGCTCAAAAATTACACGACAAAAAGCAGATGTTGTTGAAATTAGTGCTCAAGGTTTACGCGCATTACAGCAGCAGGAATACTTAGCACCTCCTACTCAAAGTAGCACCACTTGCATGTCATATATTTCACGTTTAATCGAAAACTACGAAAAATAGCACTTTACTATTAGCACAAAAACCTGCAAAATTTAGAATGAACCGACTTAAGGAAGATTGAAAAAACCTCTTAGTTAGGAATACTTGAAATTACGCAAAAGAACCTAACGACCTGCAAGAACTCAACAGAGAACTTGCAGGTCGTTCGGTTTTTATTGCAAATGGTAGTATTATTTTTTAAAAGCTGCTATACCACTCATCTAAGCTTCCGTTATCCTCAACGGTAACTTTATCATTACCCGAAGGATATTTGAAAAACAATAATTTAAGCCCCGCTTTTGACTTTTGTGCATAGGTAATTCCTTGATGAATTAAATAAAAATCTCCTTGTTTAACGAAGGTTTCTTCTCGCGTCTTTACGTTGATATACTTGCTTTCCCCTGCTAATACATAGATATACTCGGTTGTTGTTGTATGATAGTGCGGTTTTTCAATCGTATACTCTGTATATTCTGTAATGCCGGCTTCTACATGAGGATCTCGTAAATATTCCAGTTCTTGAGGCAAGGCTAATTCACCCACTAGATATTGTCGCTTTGAGCTGCCTAGTGCTAATTGGATATTTTCGCCACTTATTACTTGGATTCTTTTCATCCTTCTCACCTTACTCTTGCCGTCCTGCTAGATTGACAATATTTGAGATAAATTGTACATTTCTTGATCAAATACTTTTCTTTTCGTAAGCGCTTCCATAATATCTATGTTAATCAAGTGATTGTCTTTTATGCCAATAGCACGATTGGATTTCCCCTCAATCAATAGATTAACAGCCATAGCTCCCATTTTGCTTGCTAATATTCGATCAACAGCGGTGGGCACTCCGCCTCGCTGAAGATATCCAAGCACCGTAACTCTTGATTCAATACCAGCATTATTCAATATTTCTTTTTGTAACTGGGCAGCAGATCCTCTGCCTTCAGCCAACATAATAATATTATGAGCTTTCCCGCGCTTCCTGCCTTGCAGCATTTTCTCACAAATTTTCTTCACTTCATATTGTTCTTCTGGAACTAAGATACTTTCCGCCCCTCCAGCCAGACCTGCGTAAAGAGCGATATCCCCGCAGTGCCTTCCCATCACTTCAATAATGGTTACTTTCTCATGAGACATGGATGTATCTCTTATTTTGCTGATGGAATCGAGCACCGTATTGACTGCTGTATCAAAACCAATTGTATAATCGGTGTACGCTAAATCGTTATCAATGGTACCGGGAAGTCCCATCACTTTGATATTGCCACGACCAAGTTTATTAATTCCCTGAAAAGAACCATCTCCACCGATTACGATGAGGCCGTCAATTTCATTTTTCTCTAATATTCCAATTGCCTTATTGATGCCAGCTTCTGTTTTCATTTCTTCACATCTGGAAGTTTTAAGAATCGTTCCGCCTCGGTGAATGATATCGCCAACCGATGCTATATGCATTTCTTTTATTTCACCATGTAAGAGACCCGTATAACCTCTTTGGATTCCAACAACTTTGAGATCATGATAAATGCCTGTTCTTACTATGGCTCGAATGGCTGCATTCATGCCTGGGGCATCCCCGCCGCTGGTTAACACTCCTATCTTCTTCATGAATTCGATCTCCTTTTTTAACACTACCGTTCCTATTTCTTCTACGCTAGTTGCCTTTCAATACCTTCTTGGTTACTGCAACAACATTTTCTGTGGTGAAACCAAATTTATTAAATAATGTTTTCGCTGGCGCTGATGCCCCAAAACCTTTCATGGTTACATATGCACCATCAAGTCCAACATACTTGCCCCAACCAAAATCGCTGGCTGCTTCTACTGCGACTCTCCCTCTCACGGCTTTGGGCAGCACACTTTCTTTATATTCGTCTGACTGCTCCTCAAAAACATCTATAGAGGGCATACTTACAACTCTTACGTCAATATTTTCTTTAGCTAATTCTACTTTGGCATTCACTGCCAATTCCACTTCTGATCCGCTTGCTATAATAATTCCATCTGGCACTGCTTTATTGGAATCGGCCAGGACGTATCCACCTTTTAATGCTTCTTTGCTTGCCCCTTTTAATTGTGGCAGATTTTGTCTTGATAAAACCAAAGCAGTCGGCGTTTTTGCCGATGTAATGGCATAGTACCATGCAGCACATGTTTCGGTTGCATCTGCTGGTCTGAACACGGTGAAATTTGGCATTGCTCTCAGCATAGCTAATTGTTCGATTGGTTCATGGGTGGGACCATCTTCACCAACACCGATGCTGTCGTGAGTCAAAACATATGTAACAGGCAATTCCATCAGCGATGCCAATCTTGCCATTGGTTTTACATAGTCACTAAATACAAAGAAAGTCCCAACAAAAGTTTTCAGTCCCCCATGTAAAGCAAGACCATTACCAATCGCTGCCATTCCAATCTCTCTTACACCATAGTGAATATTTCTGCCACTGTAATTTGATTTTGAAAAATCTCCGGCATCTTTCATATTTGTTTTATTGGAAGGTGCAAGATCGGCACTGCCGCCAATAAAGTTTGGTAATATATCTTTAATGCGATTGATCATAATTCCAGACAAGTTTCGTGTTGCATCTGCTTTGTCAGCGTAAGCCCAAAACTCTTCTTTATTTAGAAGATCTGTTAATGCATTATTATCGAAATATTGCTGCCAAAGAGTTTTCATCTCAGGGTATTTTTCACAATAGGCCAAAAACAGCCCATTCCAAGTTGTTTCGTCCTCTGCCTTTTTTTCTGCAATCTTTTTGTAATGATGGTAAACAGCATCAGGGACATAAAACGCATCTTGTTTTTCCCATCCGAGATTTTCTTTCAAAGCTGCAACATTTTCTACACCTAAGGGTTCGCCATGTGCACTTGCTTGGCATTGCTTTGCCGGGCAGCCATAGCCAATTTGTGTTTTTACTATGATAAATGAGGGTTTATTGGTTTCACCCTTAGCCGCTTGAATTGCCTTTCCAATTCCCTCAAGATCATTTCCATCCTCTACTACGATGGTCTGGAAACCAAATGCCTGCATCCTTTTTTCTACATCTTCTGTGAAAGCAATGTCCGTGCTTCCTTCTATGGTAATGTTGTTGCTATCGTAAAATACAATCAGCTTACTTAGACCTAAGGTTCCTGCCAGTGAAAGTACTTCTGAGGTGATTCCTTCCATCATGCATCCATCACCGCCTAGTACATAGGTATAATGATCTACAATAGGAAATCCCTCTTTATTAAAGATGGAAGAAAGATGGGCTTCTGCCATTGCCATACCTACGGACATACCCATACCAGCGCCAAGTGGCCCGGTTGTAGCTTCCACTCCTATGGTATGACCATATTCTGGATGACCTGGAGTTAGCGAATCCTCTTGTCTAAATTGCGCGAGGTCTTCAATTGACAAATTACCATAGCCAAATAAATGTAATAGTGAATAGAGTAATGTAGATCCATGACCGGCTGATAAAACAAAGCGGTCTCGATTTACCCATTTCGGATTTTTAGGATTGTGTTTCATGTGATTTGCCCATAATTCATACGCCATGGCTGCGCAGCCAAGGGGCAGTCCAGGATGACCGGAATTCGCTTTTTGTACCGAATCTGCCGCTAGAATTCGAATTGCATTTACTGACATCTCATCAATTTTACCCATTTGTTTCTCTCCTTTTACATACCGTTTTTTTAGTAACTACTAGTTTTACAATAAAAGCTGATATGAATTTTCATATCAGCTTTTATTGTAACTCTTAATCGATAAATATTCTACTTATTATACATCGCATCTTGTTCTTTGCGAAGCTTATAAATCTTATTCGATACCAAACCGTAAGGAACATAGCCTTTAACATCAGATTCTTTAGCACTGGCAATCGAGCCATACTATGTTGAGTTAATGACCACCTGTCGGGTGATTTTTGCTCTCAATTTCCTGCAGCTTATACAATTCATAATAACTGCCTTTTTGGGCCAGCAATTCATGATGCGATCCTTGTTCAACGATCTTTCCCTGCTCCATTACGATAATGGTATCACAGTCACGTATTGTCGTCAGTCGATGAGCGATCATGATTAATGTTCGTCCTGCTGCCATTTGTCCGAGATTCGCTTTTATAATATTTTCTGATTCATTGTCTAGTGCACTGGTGGCCTCATCAAAAATAAGAATTCTAGGATCTGTAAGCAATGCCCGGGCAATGGCGATGCGTTGTTTTTGCCCTCCTGATAAGGTAGCACCTCGTTCACCTACAATCGTGTTATAACCATTGGGCATTTCATTGGCAAATTCATCTACTCCCGCAATCTGTGCGACCCTTTGTATTTCTTCCATACTAGCATCCAGTTTAGCTAATGCAATGTTATCTTTAATACTCCCATTGAACAGGTAGGTTTCTTGCAGCACTACCCCTACCTGTCGTCTCAGCCAAGCGGGTTCGACTTGAGCCATATCCACACCATCAATTAGTATTCTGCCTGTTTCTGGTACATACAGTCTTTGAATGATTTTGGTCAAGGTACTTTTACCTGAACCCGATCTGCCAACAATACCAATGCTAACACCAGCCTCTATTTTCAGGTTGATTTGGCTAAGTATCTCATTTGTATCTTCCCGATACCGGAATGTGACTCGATCTAATACAATTTCTCCACGAATCGTTGATAGGGTGGTTCGGTTTGGATCAAAAACAGGTTCTGATTTTTCACTCATAATATCATCAAGTTGATTGATCGATACTCTTGTCTGTTGGAAATTCTGCCAAAGATCAACTAATCGCAGCACCGGAGAAACTACAAAACTGGAATACATTTGAAAAGCAATCAATTCTCCAACCGTTAGTCGATTCTCCATGACTTGATTGATGCCAACCCACAGTATACCAATCATGCAAAGTTGCTGAATCAACGCTGCTGTGTTATGACCGATATTGTTTATATTCGCAGTGACAAAAACCGATTTAATATATCTTGATAACATTTCATCCCACTTTTGGATAAAATATTTTTCTACTGCCAAGGATTTTACGGTTTGAATGCCTGTAATGGCTTCTATCATAAAGGTTTGGTTTGCAGTCTCAAGCTTAAATTTCTCTTTCAATTTTCTTCGAAACAAAGGGGTCAATATTAAATTAAGGATGATATAAAGCCCCAAAGCTACTAATGTAATTCCGGTGAGATAACCACTATACGTAAACATGATGGCAAGATAGATTACTGAAAACGCACTGTCGAGAACCGCAGTGAAAGCAGAGCCGACAATAAACCCCCGTATCGTATCTAACTCTCGAATCCGAGATACAATCTCACCAACTTTATATTTTTCGAAAAACCGTATTGGCAATGCCATAACATGATGAAAGATTCTCGCACTAAGCGTAACATCAATTTTACTTACGTGATGATTAAACATACAACTTCTTAAACCATTAATCCATGCTTCAAAGATACAAAGGATTATCATTCCTACAATGAATATATTGAGGGTACTAAGACCGTGATGTACTAAAACCTTATTAATGATTACTTGGATAAATAAAGGGCTCACAAGTCCGAACATCTGTAACACTAATGAAAGCAGCAGTATTTTACCAAAGGCTTTTTTGTACTGCATAATGATCGGGAGAAACCATGCTAATCCAAATTTGGGCTCTTCTTTTTCGATATAGCTAGGCTGCTTCGCAATCAGAATGATTTTGCCACTCCATTGTTCTAAGAAAACACTTTCAGCGATACTTACTGGATGGTTCTTGTAAGGGTCAAAGACAATTGTGTTTTCATGATCTCGATTCAGTATAATTATGTAACAGCCATTTTTTAAGATTCCGATTGCAGGCAATGGGAATGATGCTTTACCTTTTTTATTACTGTAATCCGTAAAATGAGCTTTTAGCCCCATTTCTTTCGCTGTTCGGATGAGAGTTGTTAAATCCATCCCCTCATTGCCTATGATGTGAGCACGACGTATTTGTTTTTCATCAGCTGCAATGCCAATCATTTGAGCTATCATTAGTAAGCATTTTAATGCTGAATCAACAAAAATGTTTTCTTGCAGCTTCACTTCTTCTTGCATTTTTTGTTTAGCCATATCTTATCTCTCTCTCAAAGATTCGCTTTGGTATTTTTTAAAGGGTTCTAAGAAAAATTCATAGATTTGCTTTTGCCGCGTTTTAATTTCAGCATTGACCACCATGCCACTATTGAAACGCGTTTCTTGGTTGTTCACAACCACATAGTCTCTATCCATTTGCAAAATTACTCGATATACATTGCCCTTTTCCCGGTCTTCTACTGCATTCGGGCTAATCGTAAGGACAACAGCAGGCACCGTGCCATATTTTTGAAAATTAAAGGATTCTATCTTAACCTCGGCAGACTGTCCCTTCTGTATGAATCCAATATCTTTATTTGCCACCCAGGCCTCAACTTCTAAGCTGACTTTATCAGGCACTACCTCCAGCAGTACTTGCGCAGGCGTCACAATGCCTCCAATTGTATGCACTGCTAAATTGCTTATGTATCCGTCATCTGGCGCCACAATGGTTGCTAAACGATTCTTTTCTTCTGCCTTTTTCACTGCTTCATTGCAATAGAAAAGTTTTTGTCTTGCCTCAACCAGCTTTGTATCAACATCCACATTTTTTTCTGCTACAACCCGCGCTAAAGATGCCTGGCTTTTCGATAATAAGGATTCTTGTGCCATGATTATCGATTCTTGTTCTGCCAAATTCTGCTCCACTTCTTCTCGTTTACTTTCCTGGTCTATCAAGGTAAATTTTGATATCGCATTTTCATTTACTAATTGTTCTAGTTTACTCTCTTTTTCTTTAGCAAGCTGATGCAACTTTGTTAGTTTATTCTTCTCCACTTGAGCACTTCGCAAATTTTGCTGATATTGCTGCATCGTATGCCGAGCCTCTTCGATTCTTGTTTGATATGCAAAATTACGACTGTTATAGAGATTGATTTGCGTTTGTATATCTTTTTCATCTGCTTCGGGTATTGCATGGGGCAGAAAGGATCGATTTGCTTTTTCGGCGGTCAAGCGCTCTACTTCAAGATTGGCATAAATGGCTTCCCTTTTCACTTTAGCTAAATCATCTGCAGAATATGTAGTATCTAATTCTAATAACAAATCTCCTTTTTGTACTTTTTGTCCATCTACAACATAAATCTTTTTAATGATCCCCTTATCTTCGGCTTGAAGTACTCTAACATAGCCATTAGGAATAATTTTTCCTGGCGCTATAGCAACTTCGTTTACACTGCCAAATGTCACCCACAGCAATCCAATAACTGCTAAGATGAAAAAAGTCCATAATACAGTTCTACTGCCATAGGATGGCGGCGATTCAACGATTTCCAAAGCTGCAGGTAAAAATTCAGCTTCTTTACTTTGAAACTTTTCGATGTTCTTAATTTTTACTCTTTCATAAAATTCCTTTATCTTTTCTGGAAGAATCTTTAATTCTTCATTCTTCTTTATATATCCATACATTTTATTAAACATGGCTGTCTCCTTGCTGTTGATAGAGATTATAATACGCGCCTCTGTTCTTTATAAGTTTGTCATGTGTCCCTTCTTCTATAATTTGACCTCGCTCCATGACAATGATTGCGTCACACTCTTTGACATTTGCCAGACGGTGGGCAACGATGATCATCGTACGTCCAGCTGCGATCTGTACAAGATTTCCCATGATGATCCGCTCTGAATGATAATCTAACGCACTGGTAGCTTCATCAAATATTACAATCTTAGGATTGGAAATTAATGCTCGGGCAATTGCAATTCGCTGGCGCTGACCACCAGATAATGCAGCACCCCGTTCTCCGACAATCGTATCATATCCTTCGGGAAGTTCGAGAATAAACTCGTGAGCACCTGCAAGCTTAGCGATCTGAGTGATCTCTTCCATACTTGCACCTTGACGGGCAAGAGCTATATTGTCCCGTACACTGCCATTGAACAGATAGTTATCTTGCAGCACTACACCAATCTGCTGTCTTAACCAAGCTGGATCAGCTTGGGCTATATCCACATCATCAATCAAAACCCGACCTGCTTCCGGAATATATAATCGTTGAATGATTTTGGTTAAGGTACTTTTCCCGGAACCCGATCGTCCTACGATACCTATCTTCATGCCTGGTTTTATGTGTAGATTGATTTTTCGCAGCACTTCATCATTCTCAATGTAGTACCTAAAGGTTATATTTTCAAGTTTAATTTCGCCTTTGATCTCTGATAATCGAATTGCATCGGGTAAACAGGTTGGTTCTGGTACTGCATTTAATATATCTCCGATTCTTGTAACAGCGAGCTTTGTCTGCTGAAAGGATTGCCACATTCCTACTAAGCGCAATAAAGGTGCACCAGCCTGATTCGCCATCATTTGGAAAGCAATAAACTGGCCAATTGTTACTGCTCCATCAATTACCATAAATCCGCCAAACCAGATCAGTAAGTAGGCAACTAGTTTTTGTGTAAGGCTTCCTCCATTATTTAATACAACGCTGAACTGTGCTTTATCCAAATTGGTACTAACGCTTTTGGCTAATAATCTTTCCCATTTAAAATTGAATTGCGGCTCCACTGCCAGAGACTTTACAGTATGAATGCCCGTTATCGCTTCAACAACAAACGCATTGTTTTCTGCACTGGCATTCCAAGAATCTTGCAGTCTTTTTTGATACATTGGCGTTCCTACTATATTGATTGCCAATTGAATGGGTATGGCTGCAATAGCGATTAAGGTCAAAGGTGCACTATAATAAAACATTACAGCAAAGAATACTACGGAAAAACCCAAGTCAATCAGCACCGTCATGGCGGTACCAGTTAAAAATTCGCGAATATTATTTAAAGCAGATACTCTCATCAGAGTATCCCCCACTCGCCTTTTTTCAAAGAATTGTATAGGTAGATGCATCAAAAGCCGGAACATTCTAGTACCTAAGATTACATCAATTTTATTTGTGGTATGGGTAAATAAATATGTCCTTATCAGGTTCATTACGGTCTGGAATAGGACTACAAACACCATCCCCACGACGAGTATATTTAAAGTGACTGTTCCATGATTAACAATTACTTTGTCAATGATTACCTGTGTGCATAAAGGCACTACTAGTCCAAATAATTGAAAAAAGAATGCGGCTCCCAAAATTTCTATGAAGTAACGCTTATATCGGACTACAACAGGTATAAACCAAATTAAATTAAATTGTCTACTGATGTCCTTTAAATTAAAGGAGCGCTTACATATAATAGCTTGACCCGTCCAACTAAGAAGAAATTCTTCTAAGGACATTACGATGGAATGTCCATGCCTTGGAGAAAACAGTGCTATTTTCTTTGCATTATGTTCCCCAATCACTATATAATCTCCGTTGTTCATAATCGCAATTGCAGGAACCGGAATGGCCGATAGTCCTCTTTTCCCTGATTTTACTACTTTTGCTTTCAGATTTATCTTTCTTGCAGCTTTTATTAAGTCCTTTGGTTCAAAGAGATCATCGCCAATCCCATATTCGTTTGTCAGTTTTTCTTCGTCAATTGGCATTCCAAAGCCTTTTGCTACCACTGCTAAACAAATTTTCCCGGTGTTCATATACGCTAAGGTTTCTTTTTCCATAATTATTTTTTCTTCCATAGTACTCCTTTCTCCGGAATCAAAACATATCTTCTTTCCAACTTTTATTCACATTCTCACTTATTTTGGGCGTTTTATTAAAATACGTTACACATATGTATAGATTTTGTCACATATTGAGTATCCTGGCAAGGCTTTCAAGCAACAAGAGGACTAAAGTAACATTTTATTTTCTATAACAAAAAATTGCTACTCCCAGCACATTACTGAAAGGCAGCAATCTATTTTAAAGACACTATGATGCTCAGTAACGAATGTTCGCTAATCATAAGCTTGTCATAAATTTGTCATATTTTTCTTATATTATAACAATAGAACACCATAATTGGAAGAATCTAAGAATCATACAATAATCTGGCAAATATAAAATAAATCAATTGAAGAGGTGACAACATGAAAATAACAGCAACAGCATCGTATCTTAAAGTAGAGATCGCTGACAAAGAAACAATCATTCAAGGAAAAATGCTTACAGACGGATTCATTGCTTTTAGCGATACCATGAAGTATTGGGAACCGCCATATGAAGATATCAAAATTAAAGAGAATATAAAATCGGAACTTATAAACTGCCTAATGAAAGGAACTCAGAATTCTGATTTTAAAATCATCTTCACTAAAGAATCAAATTAGTACATTCTAATCCTTAATCACCAAGATCCGTCTTCTTACTCTTCTTAAGAGCCTCCCCCGCAGTGATATCGATTTGGATTTCATTACGATCATCATTTCGGTAAAACACATTGCTTTGATCAGACTCTGCAATGTCTCCTTTGATACAACCATCTAACTGAATATTTCTGTAGGGACTATCCCAACCCCCAGATGAAATTTCTTCAATTTTTGTTACGATCTTATTATCGATATCAGTAATAACTTTCTCTACACTTTTCATTTCTGGTGATACATATTTATTATATAAATCAGTGACAACTTGCACTACCGATCCAACTATACTTCCACGTTGAAACCAACTTTGAACATTGCCAAATTCACGAGTATCACAGATTTCCTCTATTGAATCATTTACAAAATAGCGATTCATATTTCCTAAATAGACAGCACCTCCTGCAATCCCCCCTTTAGTATCAGTATTAATATCTAACATACTCCCAACTGATTCTATAGCAATTTCGCTTCCTAGGACTGCCTTGTAATCACTGCTAGGATTCTCTACTCCAAAGCCACCATTAGAACTATTATTTAAGAGCTCTAATCCAAAACCGCCACTAAAGCTGCTATTGGAAGTTTCTGCTCCAAAACTTCTATTAGAATTTTTTTCAGAACTATCATGACTCATTTATTATTACCCCCATCCATTTAGTTCTTTCTAAAAATAAAATTCCTATCTATGTTATATTTACCATTAAATATAAAAATCCTGCAATTAATTTACAAAAAAATGTAATTTAATTGCATATTTTTTTTAATATAGAGTTTCACTTAATTTTGGAATCATATTCAGATTTACACAAAAGACCGGATACTGGACTAGTATCCGGTCTTTTGTTGCTGATTTTTTAATCTTATTCCTCTTGCTTTTATATTTGAGACAATTCCACCTAGAATATTGGTCGTCTAATTACATCAATAATGGTTCCATCCCGATATTCTACAACTCCGACAATCTCATCGCTAAGCTGAATCGCCTCTGGTTTACCACACAGTTTGTAGGCAATATCCTTAAGTTCATGTATGGACATGATGGGAAGACCAGAATTTTTTACATTATCAATGATGTCCAATCGTTTCGGATTGATAGCAATTCCTCGTTCCGTAACAATGGCATCCACTGTTTCTCCTGGCGTTACTACCGTCTGAACGGCATCTTTAACCATGGGCAAACGACCACGGAGCAGTGGCGCTACCACAATGGTTAGTTTAGCACCAGCAGCCGTGTCGCAGTGACCGCCGGAAGCACCCATAATCACTCCGTTTGAATCGGTAATCACATTGACATTAAAATCAACGTCAACTTCTGTCGCACTTAATATCACTGCGTCAAGATTATTGACAATCGCTCCGCTATTATGAGGGTTTGCATAATAAGACGCTGACATTTCTAAGTGATTACTGTTTTTCTTGATGGAATCAATGGCGGGAATGTCAAAACTCTGTACATCAAACATCATTTTGAATAAGCCTTCTTCCATCATTTCAGCAAAAACACCTGTCATGCCGCCAACTCCAAAGCTGCCGGTTATTCCTCTTTCGAGCATCTTTGTCTTGATAAACCGACCGACAGCCATGGAAGCACCGCCGCTGCCAAGCTGCATGGAAAAATCTTGCTGCAAGTAACCTGAATAGTCCATCACATCGGCAGCATATTTGGCAATGAGCAATTCTTTTGGGTCTTTCGTATAACGAAGGGCGCCTGAAGCGATCCCTGCTGGGTCACCAATACTGTCAACTACAACAATATAATCGACCTGGGTTTGAGGGATACTGATGGGAAACAGGGGATGAGGCATTAGATTATCGGTAATGGCTACAACTTGATCGGCATAGGCTGCATCTTGTATGGCATATCCTAGAGAACCACAAGCAGACTGACCTTGAATTCCGTTAATGTTGCCGTAGCGATCGCAGGCCGGAGCACCTAGGAAAGCCACATCAATGTGAATGGCTCCACTTTCAATGGCCTGCGCCCGACCGCCATGGGAACGGATATGCAATGGTTTTTTTAAATGGCCTTCTGTTAAGAACCGTCCCATTTTCCCTCTGGCGCCGCTTGTTTCAATTGCTGTAATTACACCCTGCTCGATATAAGGAATAAGTGCATCATTGACCGTGTTAAGTGAACTCGGGGAAAGGGTAATATCACGAATCCCCTTTTTCGCAATGGCTTCAACAACACGGTTTAAGATTCGATCTCCATTGCGAAAATGGTGATGAAAAGAAATGGTCATTCCGTCTTTAAGTCCTACTGCATCAATCGCAGTTTCAATGGAAGCTAATCGTTTATCCGCACGCGGCAGGCATGTACTTAAAGCTGCTCCGACAGTCCGTCCTACAGGTTTACGGGCAAAGGCACCGCCAAAGCCAGTCACCTTCCCTAGCCCAGGTATAAAGTCAGGTATTTCTCTTCCGATGGAATTTTTCATTTTTATTTGCCTCCTTTCCCAGCAGTGGCTTTAGCATAAGCCAAGGTACGTTCTGCCCGTGCTACAATCGGCAGATCAATCATTTTTCCGTTTAGTGAGATAACTCCCGATTTTTTCTCAAGGGCTTCTTGGTAAGCAGCAAGAACTCTTTGGGCATGATCAATTTCTTTCGCCGTAGGTGCAAAGAAATCATGAACAACACTGACTTGGCGAGGGTTTACAACGGATTTACCATCAAAGCCCATTTCTTTAATGAGTTCGAGTTCCTTTTTAAATCCTTCTTCATCATTAATATCAGAGAAAACGGTATCAATACACTGAATGCCCGCTTCCCGAGCCGCCAGTACCAACTGTCCCCTGGCCGCCAGTAACTCCCGGCCCAATTTGCTGCGCGTGGTTTTTAAGTTGGCAATAAAATCTTCTGCCCCAATGGCTAATGCCACCATTCTTGGACTCGCTGATGCTATTTCATAGGCTAATCGTAAGCCTTTGGGGGTTTCAACGGCCGCCATCATTTTTATGGATCCCGCAGGAAATTTATGTTTATGTTCTGCTTCGCTAATGAATTCATCAATTTGGCGAATTTCATCTGGCCCTTGGCACATCGGTAAACGAATGAGATCCGGTTTTGCTGGTAGGATTCGTTTTAGATCATCCCAGCCAAAGGGTGTGCTGATGTGATTAATTCTAACAGCTACTTCTGTACCATAATTGATTTCTGATATGGCTTGAAATACAAGATTTCTTGCGGAATCTTTCTCCGTAATTGCTACGGCATCTTCACAGTCTAGAATGATTGTATCAGCGCCATAAATGCCGGCGTTTAGGAGCATTCCTGGATTGTTACCAGGAACAAACATCATGCTTCTTCTCAGCTTTTCCATTGTATCCTCCTCACTCTCCTGCTCTTTGTAATGCGGTTATTACGCGGGCCTTTATTGTACAATCTAATGCGCCTCTGTCGTTCGCATTTACCAGCACATCTTCAATTCCATGGTCAACAAGTGTTTTCGTTATTAAATTTCTGATATGCGCCCCATATTGCTGCATTGTAGGACTGACTAGCTCTACTCTTATTCCAGTTCCAGCATCTGCTGGTGCCAAGGTGATAAGGATATCGCTTGATTCTACCGTCCCAGCTTGGGCTAATTTAAGTAACTTACTCATAAATACCCCCCATTTCTGTTTGTTCATACATAAAAATCAAGGATTAAATAAGAAAATCATTCTATAATCTAGAACACTCTTGCTTATCGACAAGTTCACAATAATAGAATTGCCTTCTCTGGTCTTATGTTATCATATATTATCAAAGAATTCTCAATAATCAGAGTTTCGTATTTTTAGTTTATTTAGTTTATTTAGTTCATCATCTTTACTATAAAGATTAGTTGATTACCATAAAGACCAATCTATCCAAAAAGATAAACATGAAATTTTATATCAAAATTCCATGTTTATTACTTCTCTTAAAATTAGAGCGTAGTATTCATAACTTATAGATCTATATCAGGGCTTACTAACGTGAAGCGGTGGATTGGTCGACCTACTGAAATGTAAGATAAATCCATCTGCAATTGTCCTTTATCGACTAAATACTCCAGGTAACGTCGACATGTCACCCGTGAAATCCCCACACCAGAAGAAAGTTCTTCAGCCGAGATCGGTTCTTTACACGCAAGTAAATAATTAGTAATCATAGCCAGCGTTTGAGTATGAAGATTCTTAGGCATTACCTTTTTTTCATTGTGCACTGAAACAGCTAACATATTGTCAATATCACTTTGTTCAAGATTTGTTTTCTGCAGTATAGTTTGCTTTTGTCGTCTATAATTTTCAAGAATGAATCGATAACGATCAAACTTAAAGGGCTTTGTTATATAGGCAATGACGCCTTGGCGCAACACTCTACTAACGGTATCAGAATCATCGGCAGCAGTAATCATTATTACATCAATGTTTTTGTCTCCCCTCCGAATGAGAGATAGAAGGTCTACTCCATTGATTTCTGGCAAATAGATATCAAGAATGACTAAATCTATATTCATTGTGTTAATCTTCTCTAATGCATCTTTCCCATTTTTGGTAACACAACTAACACAAAACCCTTCAACAGCTTCCGTAT
Source organism: Pelosinus fermentans JBW45 (assembly GCF_000271665.2). GTDB lineage: Bacteria > Bacillota > Negativicutes > DSM-13327 > DSM-13327 > Pelosinus > Pelosinus baikalensis. Next base: position 2,929,979 of record NZ_CP010978.1, read on the forward strand.
AATTCTTATTAATCTCCGCAACCATAGGGTCGTCTTCTACAATTAAGACCTTAATTTTTTTCATACTCATCACCTTTCTACTAATAGGGTAACCATACGATAAACTCTACTCCACCTTTAGGCAAATTGCGATGAAATATCTCACCAGCCACTAGTTTTAGTTTGTCCAAAATTAATGCAAGACCTAACCCGCTATTTCCTTTCTTAGTCGTAAAGCCACGTTGATAAATTTCCTCTGCCAATTCAGTGGATATTTGCTGACCAGAATTCTGTACCCTAATTTCCAATTTATCATCAAGCTGAACTATACCAAAGACAATGCGTTTGTTTTCAACACTAACAACGGCTTCAATCGCATTCTGCAGAAAATTACCTATAATTAAAGCAATATCACCACTATTCATTTTTGCCGGCAACTTAGTCATCATCGTATCAGGCAAAATATTAAATTTTATACCTAATTCTCGCATGTGACTTATTTTTCCGATAAGTAAACCACAAATAGTTGGATCTTTAACTCGCCCACTCAGCCAATCGACAACTTCCTGCTTTTCCAAACCACTATCTATCGCAAAATCTACCGCCTCTTCATATCTGTGCAGTTGTATTAATCCGACTATGGTATGCAATTTATTTTTAAATTCGTGGGCTTGGGCTCTTAAAACATCTACAAATCGATGCACCCCTGTAAGTTCCTCAGCCAGCCTATTTATTTCGGTACGATCTCTAAAGGATATTACAGCACCTACTACCTTACCATCAACAGTTATCGGCACACTGTTGGAAAGAATAATAATGTCATTGACCCTTTGTTCCTCATCGTATACAGCTTGATCATTATTAATAACAACATCTAGTCTATTTTGAGGAAGAATGGTATCAATATGATGCCCACAAGCCATCTCTGAATTGATCCCTAATAGAGAAGCAGCTTCGCCATTTAGTAAACGAATCGTTCCATTCTGATCTACAGCGATTACTCCTTCCCGGATAGATTCCAGGGTAGCTTGCTTTTCCCTGACAATTGTTGCTATTTCGTGCGGTTCTAGACCAAAAATAGATTTTTTAATATTGCGGGCAATCATGACAGAACCCAAAACGCTCAATGCTATTGCCACTAGAAATAAGTATAAAATTGGAATAAATTTTTCTAAAGCCTCTTTATAGACATTCGTCAAATAATAACCTACAGAAACAAATCCAATTTGCTTATCCCCACTCTCACTATAGATAGGTATATTGGCCCGAATAGAACTAGGCAGACTTCCTCGCGCAACATATATATATTCCTCTCCCCTAAGTACAGGCTCCCGATAAAGGTTTGATAACGAAGTACCTATTTTTGAAGGATCAGGATATGATAGTCGCACTTGATCCATATTTGCTACAATAACAAACGCAGCCTCACTGGAAAGTCGCCAATTTTCGGTTAGGGGCTGCAGCACTTCAGAAGGGTTTTCAGAAAGAATCGCCTGTTGCACTTTTGGTGTTTGTGCTACAATCCGTCCTATAATCATAGCCCGCTCACCCACATCTTCTCGAACCTGATGATCAATGATACGGACCACTAAAACACTTACTACTAGCAGTAATATAGAAATCATTGAAATAGTAAGAAACATCACTTTATATTGCAATGATAATTTATGCATCTTTTCGATAGACCCCTTTCTGATTATAAAGAACTAAATGAATGACCTATGAACGATACATTCAATCGTATTAGATTATTATACATCATTTCAATTAATAAAATAATTAGAAAGCAGAAAATATCTCAGTATTACTTTTAAGATTTTTATAACCAAAATGAACAAAATAATATCTCTGCCAATTAATATGTTATCCTATTAACGGAATATACTAAAAATTCAGGAGGAATAAACATGTTAGCACTTATTGGTTTTCTCATGGTAATCTTTATTATTTATTTGTTAATGCAATCAAAAGCAACGCCAGCCCCTATATTTATCCTTGTGCCCTTGATTGCTGCCGCTGCTGCCGGCTCATCCTTTGTAGAGGTATCAAAGTACGTTAAAGACGGTGTGGCTGTTACGATGCCCATCGCTGTCTTGTTTATGTTTTCTATTATCTACTTTGCTTTAATGTCTGATGCAGGGATGTTTGATCCTCTTATCAACTTTTTAGTTAAGAAAGCAGGAAATAATGTTGTAGCAATCACAGTTGCAACTGGAATCATCGCCACAATTGCCCATCTCGACGGCTCCTTAGCAGCTACCTTGTTGGTAACGGTACCAGCAATGCTGCCTTTGTACAAAAAACTTAATATCAGGCCATTGGTGATGCTCGTCATTATCGGATCGGCTATGAGTATCATGAATCTGGTTCCATGGGGCGGACCTGTTGCCAGAGTAGCTGCTATTACTAAAGTAGACATCAACCAGTTATGGCATACTCTAATTCCCCTTCAGGTCGTGGGAATGATCATCGTTCTTGCCTTTGCTGCTTTCTTAGGCGTACTAGAGAAAAGACGCGGTGCTGGTATGCAAGCAATTGATGTAAATGCCGCTACTCTTACTGCTGAGGAACAAGAGCAAAATGCTGCTAAATCCGCCAAGGCAGAAGCTCTAAAGCGTCCTAAGCTGGTCGTGTTCAATGTCTTCTTGACAATTGGTGTCATTGCTTTAATGATGTTCACTAAGATTCCATTGTATGCAGCATTCATGTTTGGATTAGCTATTGCCTTACTTGTAAATTATCCTAATGTTAAGGAACAAAGTGCCCGGCTCAAGGCTCATGCTGGAGAAGCATTATCTATGGCAACCATCTTATTAGCATCCGGCGTATTTTTAGGGGTCATCTCTGGTGCTAAAATGCTTGATGGCATGGCGGTAGCCTTCATCTCGATCATTCCTCCTTTTTTAGGACCATATTTGCATCTTGTTATGGGAGTATTTGCAGTACCGATTGGTATGTTGCTCGGAACAGATTCTTATTTCTTTGGCTTACTTCCAGTTGCTATGAGCGTAGGAAGTAAGTATGGTATTGATCCAGTAAATATGGCTAACGCAATGCTGATTGGTAAAAACTATGGAGTTCTCGTTACTCCTCATGCAGCAACAACCTTTCTAGCAATCGGACTTGCCGGCGTAGAATTAAAAGAACATTTAAAGTATTGTATGCCGTTATTGTGGGGACTAAGTCTCGTATCACTATTTGCAGCAATTCTACTAGGTATTGTTAAAATCTAATAAATCTAATAAATCTAGTTAAAGCACTGCTCTTCATTTTTTGTTCATCAATGAAGAGCAGTGCTTTTCTTCATACAAAAATCCAGGCTTTCTGCAATATTTCTAGTTTAGGAAACATTGCAGAAAGCCTGGATTATTATTCATTCAATTCTAGCTGCCGTCTTAGCCCTTATTTCTTCAGGATCAACGATGATTCTGGCAACACCAGTTTTTATCGCCGCTTGCGCTACAGCTGCTGCCACGGCTGGAGCAACACGTTTATCAAAAACGTCAGGAACAACATAATCTTCTCGCAGTTCTTCTTCTGCGATTAACTCGGAAATGGCATACACTGCTGCTAGTTTCATTTCTTCATTAATTTGGCGGGCCCTAACATCTATGGCTCCACGAAAAACTCCAGGAAAGACAGTAACATTATTCACTTGATTCGGAGAATCCGAACGCCCCGTACCCGCTACTTTTACCCCAGCAGCTTTAGCATCCTTATAGCTGATTTCTGGTTCTGGATTACACAAGGAGAATACGATCGAATTTGCATTCATACTTTGAACAATATCTGTTGTGAAGGAGCCAGGCTGTGATACACCGATCAGCACATCTGCGCCTTTGGCAATATCTGCTATACTGCCTTTCTCTTTCTTTAAGTTGGTTTTAGGCAACAGTGCCGCCTGAACCCGATTCACTCGGGACATCTCCATTCCCTCGTACATGGCGCCTTTGGAGTTCATCATAATGACATGCCCCACGCCAGCATTGAGTAACAACTGTACAATCGCAGTACCAGCTGCACCAGCACCATTGACGACAACTTTGACATCGGACAATTGTTTTTTTACCAGCCGCAGTGCACCGATAGTAGCTGATACAGCGGCAATAGCTGTACCATGCTGGTCATCATGAAACACTGGTATATCCATTTCTTTTTTTAGAGCATCTTCAATATCATAGCATTTAGGAGAAGAAATATCTTCTAAATTAATTCCTGCAAAATTAGGCTGCAGCATCCGAACCGTTCTGATAAATTCATCTGCATCCTTCGTATCAATGGATAAAGGAATCGCATCTACATCCGCAAAGGTTTTATATAGCACAGCTTTGCCTTCCATTACAGGTATAGCTGCTTCTGGACCAATATCTCCAAGCCCTAATACCCTAGTTCCATCCGTAATCACTGCCACCATATTACCCCGACAGGTGTATTCAAAGGATAGATCTTTCTCACGGTGGATCTCCATACAGGGTTCTGCTACTCCTGGGGTATATGCTAGACTAAGATCATAACCATCTCTTATAGGAGCCTTAGCTATCACACCCATTTTTCCATTATTTTTTCGATGATATTGTAGTGCTTCATCACGTAAACTCATATCTATCTCTCCTTCTAACTCAATAAACTAGCAATGACTTCATCCACATTATACGGTTTATTAGAATAGAAAGATAATATCGAATATTCATTACATGATAACTTTTAGTTATCGATATCATTCTCGATCGCTATATATAAGTAATTAAAAAGAAAGTCGCTTATTAGGACGACTTTCTTTTCAGGATTTCAGAGAGAAAAGAGAAGAGTACCGTATTCTTATAAATTGAATAAGACCCTAATTGAGTTACTTACAGTATACACTACCAATAATCCAGCAATGAATACAACCGGACTTTCTTTCCATTCGCAATTATTCAAATCAAACACCTCTTTTACCATTTAATACTATTAACAATGCCATGGTTATGGCAATTTAAAGTACATGCACAATACAGTAACTAACGTGATAACACCGATACAAAATGATCCGTATAAAATATCTAACAGCATCTAAATCCTCCTCTATTAAGTTAAAAGTAATTACAATTCAATATAATATCAAATCATTACTGTAAAAATATGTAATCTCATGGTAAGTTATTAACTTTATTTATTGACAAATTTCGTGATTAAGTCTGACTTAATCCCATTATCTTTTTTCATCATTGACTATCGTTTCGATTTCTAGATCCTCAAATATTGTATGATTCAATACAAAAAAAGCCACTCATTATGAGTGACTTTTTTTATACTATTTATCTATTATATTCAAAGTGCTGCGTCCTGGCGCATGTATTAACGTAAGAGCAATCCTGGCTATTCTCGGTTATACTATGAGATTGACTTAGTACGCTCCTTTCTGAAAACAACGATTCTTTGCAGTACAATAAACAAGCAGAGTAAAAATGCAACAGCAATTTTGGTCCACCAAGAACTTAGTGTCCCCTGGAACATGATTAGGGTTTGGATTACTCCTTGAATCAAAACGCCAAAAAGTGTTCCTGTGACAAATCCGACCCCGCCTGTTAAAGGTGTCCCACCGATAACAGCAGATGCAATCGCATCCATTTCTAAACCCATGGCGTGTAGTCCATAACCCGAAAGCATATAAAAACTAAATACAACTCCTGACAAGGCAGAGCAAAATCCGCTTAGACCATACACTAAAACTTTTGTCCTGCCAACTGGCAGTCCCATCAACATTGCCGATTGCGCATTACCACCGATGGCATATACGGCACGTCCGAATTTAGTATAATTGCTAAGATATAATGCTGCTAATACTAATACAAGAGCAATAATAACGCTAATTGAAATAAAATTACCAAAAGGTAATGGTATTCGGTAGGTAGCGACAAATTGATAAAAGGGATTGGTAATCATAATGGTATCAATGCTGATTACATAGCATAATCCTCTAGCTAAAAACATACCTGCAAGAGTTACAATAAAAGGCTGTATAGTAAAAAAATGAATAAAACTACCTTGCACAAGCCCAAAGAGAAATCCCATTAGCAGCATTAGAGGTATGACAATTATAGCGCTAAGGTGCTGTATTTCCAGCAAATATGCTGATAGCATACATACTAACGCAATTACGGAACCCACAGAAATATCAATCCCGCCAATAATAAGTACAAAGGTCATACCGATTGCTGTAATAATCAGAAAGGCATTATCAATGAGCATGTTGAGCAGCACTTGTGTGGAAAAAAATCCATTATACAAGACAGAGCCCGCTGCAAATAAAGCAAAAAACAATACAACCGTAATCATTAGATTAATGTACTTATAACTTAGCTGCATTTTTTTCACCTGGAATCCCCCTCTTTTGAGCCCATTTAGAAAATACAATTTTTCGAAAATTAGCAGATTGCAGCAAGCATATGACAATGACAACAACGGATTTGACCACTAGTGTAATTTCTGGCGGTACCCCTAGGGCGTAAATTGTCGTTGTGATACTTTGAATAACTAAAGCCCCAATCAAACTTCCGACCAAGGAAAATCGACCACCATCGAGAGAATTCCCCCCAAGAGAGACTGCTAAAATAGCATCTAGCTCGATAAATAATCCCGCATTATTTCCATCAGCTGAACTTACATTGGAGCAGATAATAAGTCCTGCCAAGCCAGCGCACAAGCCGGAGAAGGCATAGGCAGAAAAGATGTATTTACTCACATTGATTCCTGCAAATCTGCTAGCAACGGCATTAATTCCTATCGATTCAATAAACATACCCAAGGCTGTCTTTCGTACTGCATAAAAGGTAATACCGAAAACCAGCCCTACAATAAAGAGGGAAAAAGGCAATCCGAATATATATCCAGTGCCAATGAATTGAAACGGTTTATAATATACTGTAATAATCTGTCCTTGAGTAATCAGCTGGGCGATTCCTCGACCAGCAACCAGTAGAATCAGCGTGGCAACAATCGGCTGAATTCCCACTTTAGAAATTAATAATCCATTCCACATTCCTAAAAGAGTGGTAACCAAAAGAGCAGTAAATATGGCAACGGGCATAGGAACAAGTGTCACGAGTGTTTTTACGCCATCGACATATTCTAGCTTTCCGCCAATTAGCGAAGCTGCTACCGCTCCAGAAATAGCAATCATCGACCCTACAGATATATCAATTCCTTTTGTAGCAATGACCAAGGTCATACCAATGGCGAGCAGCATCAAAGGCGCGGCACGATTCAAAACATCAATGGTAACTCCGTAGAAGTGTCCATCCTTCATTTCAATCGTGAAAAAATCTTTCGTAAAAAAGAAATTGAAAAGCAAAACAAAAAACAATGCTGCTAGAGGCCAACAGAGTCTAGAACTCGTAAATCGATTCCAAATAGACTGTATTTTCTCCATCATCCTACACCCCTGCTATCGTCTGCATAATATATTTTTCTTCCATCTCATCACCGGAAATCTCTGCTATCTTTACTCTGTCCCTTAAAACTGCCATACGGCTGGAGCATCGAACCGATTCATCCAGCTCTGAAGATATAAATACAACGGACATGCCGGTTTCTGCCAGAGACAGTATTAATTTTTGAATCTCAACTTTAGCACCTACATCAATCCCCCGTGTAGGCTCATCCAGTATTAAAAGCTTAGGTTCTGTCAGCAGCCATCTGGCTAATATTACTTTTTGCTGATTGCCTCCGCTTAAATTTTTGATTAGTTGTTCCGGTCCAGCGGTCTTAATATTTAATAATTCAATATATTTTTTTGAAATCTCATCTTGCCTTTTCTTAGGTATGTATTTCATCCACCCTACTTTGGCCTGTAATGCCAAAATGATGTTTTCTCTTACAGAAAGGTTTTCGATAATCCCTTCTGTTTTTCTATTTTCGGAACAATATGCCAGACCATGTTGAATTGCATCAGCAGGGTTTTGTATGGTGACGGTTTGTCCTTCAATGGCAATTTCTCCGCTATCGGCTTTGTCAATACCAAAAATAGTGCGGGCAACTTCTGTTCGCCCTGATCCCAATAAACCTACAAGACCAAGCACTTCACCTTTGCTGATATCAAGGTCAAAGGGATGAATCGAACCTTTGTGCCCAAGACCACGAACTCGTAAAAAGTTATTACGGCTTTCTTGAAGAATATCCAGTTTCAATGTCTTACAGCTGCTTTCAAATCCATCAAAGGCTTTGCCAATCATTTTTGCAATCAGCTGAACACGAGGCAGATTTACAGTCTCATAGGACCCAACTAATTCACCATTACGTAATATGGTAATCTTATCGGAAACGGCATAAACTTGCTCAATAAAATGGGTTACAAAAATAATTCCTAAACCTTGCTTTTTTAATTTACGCATAAGTCCAAAGAGTTTTTCAACTTCTTGAGCATCCAGGCTCGAAGTCGGTTCATCCAATATCAAAACTTTAGCTGATATGTCAAGAGCTCTTGCAATCGCCACCATTTGTTGTATTGCAACCGAGTAACGCTCTAAAGGCTGGGTAACATCAATCCCAAGACTCAACTTCGCCAATAGCTCCTGTGATCTGCGATTCATTTCCTTCCAATCAATACTGCCAAAGCGCAATGGCTCTCTGCCTATAAAAATATTTTCGGCAACTGACAAATTGGCACAAAGATTAACCTCTTGATAAACTGTACTAATTCCTAGCTGCTGGGCATGATGAGGCGACTTGGGCGCAATGGCTTTACCGTCCAAAAATATATCCCCAGCATCGAGAGGATCAACACCTGTCAACACTTTAATCAAAGTCGATTTACCAGCTCCATTTTCTCCCATTAAACAGTGAATTTCTCCAGGCTTTAGTTCGAATTCTACATTGTTAAGAGCTTTAACCCCCGGAAAAGCTTTACAAATCCCCTTTGCCTTTAATAAAAAATATGCGTCATCCATTATTATTCACCTCCGCATCAAAGTCAGTAGTTCGATAAAAGAAAAACCCACTCTATCAGGGGCTATCCTTTAAAGATAACCCCTAATGTTTCTATTTTACATAGAACTGGTGGGATGGATCGGTATATCCGTATAATTTTTAGTATTTACGATTTGGCAATTCCTTGGAAGCAACTTCTGCAGGGAATACACCTTCTTTGGTAACAATCCGTTTGTCAAGGGTCTTACCTGCCACCAAGTCTTTTGTAGCTGTCATCAATTGATCGCCGAGCAGTGGACTACACTCAATTGTTGCATTTAATTTTCCTGCAATCATGGCCTCAAAAGCACCTTTAACACCATCAATTGAAACAATAATAATGTCTTTTCCGGGTTTTAGCCCAGCTTCTTCAATTGCTTGAATCGCTCCAATTGCCATATCATCATTATGGGCATATAATACATCAATTTTTTCTCCATCAGCCTTGGCTGATTTTAGGAATGATTCCATCACTTCTTTACCTTTGGCACGTGTAAAATCACCGGTTTGTGATTTAATGACTTTATAATTAGCATGTTGTTTTAAGATTTCTTCAAAACCGGCTTTACGATCAATCGCAGGAGCAGAGCCAACAGTGCCTTGCAATTCGACAATATTTACAGCCCCATTATCTTTTTTCATGAAATCGACCAGCCATTTACCAGCTCTTCTGCCTTCTTCCACAAAATCGGAGCCCATAAAGGTAACATAATAATCTTCTGCATTGCCACTGCTCATTTTAATGGACCGATCCGTTAAAATCACAGGTATCTTAGCAGCCTTTGCTTCTTGCAGTACAGCATCCCAGCCTGTTTCTACAACGGGCGAAAAAGCAATTACATCAACCTTTTGCTGTATAAATGACCGTAAGGCTTTTATCTGGTTTTCTTGTTTTTGCTGGGCATCAGAAAACTTAAGTTCAATCCCAGCTGCTTGTGCCGATGCTTTTATGGATTCCGTATTTGCTGTACGCCATTCGCTTTCTGCACCAATTTGCGAGAATCCTAGAACAATTTTTTTGTCTGCAGGCTTAGTCGTCGTCTCTTGCTTGGCTCCCCCACAGCCTGCCAGTGTGAACATCATAATGCCGACACTCAAAGCAACAGTAACTTTTTTCCACTTTGACATGTTTCTTACCCTCCTCATGATTTAGAACTACTAGTACTAGTTCTATTATAGGATGGTAGTAACGTCTTAGTATTTAGAATAATCAGTAATTTCTTATACTTTTCCGCACTGTTTTAAAAAAGTTGATTAATACCTGCGATTCAGATAGTCCTGCCGCGCCGTTTCTGCTGGAAATACACCTTCAGAAGTAATAATCCGCATTGGCAGCTGCCGCCCTGCCATCAAACTCTTTACCGCTTGCATAAGCTGAGGACCAAGAAGGGGATTACACTCCACAGTACAGTTTAGCTTACCTGCCATCATCGCTTTAAAGGCTGCTGCTGTAGCATCAACCGAAACAATCAGAATATCCTTGCCTGGTCTAAGTCCATATTCCTCAATCGCCTTGATAGCGCCGAGAGCCATATCATCATTATGCGCATAAACGACATGAATTTGATTGCCATAAATGGCTAAGGCAGCTTTCATCATATTCTGCCCGCCATCTTCGGTAAAATCGCCGGATGCAGAGTAAATCACTTGAAATTGAGGGTAATTGGCAATAATCTCAGCAAACCCTTTTTTTCGATCAATAGCTGGCGCCGAATCAATTGTTCCTTCCAATTCAATCACATTGACTGATTGCCTAGCTATTTTTCTCTCCACAAGCCAGCGGGCGGCCCTGCGCCCTTCTTCCAAAAAATCGCTGCCAATAAAAGTAGCATACAAAGAATTATTGTCAGGTTTAATCGCTCGATCCGACAAAAGAACAGGAATTCCCGCCATCTTAGCTTCTTCCAATACTTCATCCCACCCCCCTTCTACGACAGGAGAAAAGGCAATTACATCCACGCCTTGGTTAATGAAAGATCGGATGGCTTGAATCTGCATTTCCTGTTGTTGATCAGCCTCCAGAAAAATAAGATCAATGCCTGTCTCTAATGCCGCGTTCTTTATGGATTGGGAATTCGCCCTACGCCAATCACTCTCCGCCCCAAGCTGAGAAAATCCTAACATAATTTTTTTGTTGCGATTATCTTTTCTAGGTTCATTCGCAGTTTTCATATATTCCAAGACATTGTAAAGAGTAATTTTATTGCTCCGAGGAATAATCTTCTTTGGTATCCCTTTCTCATGATTTAGAATGTCAACAGCATATTGAATGGCCTCTCGCCCACCTGTCAGACAAGTAAATGTCCCTTGCAAAATACCTTTCTCTACCAATTGCAATCCCCCATTAGGACCTGTAAAGCCATCAACGCCAACAAACTTTATCCCATTGGATCCATGTTTTTTTGCAGCCTTATAAGCCCCCAGTGCCATGTAGTCGCTATGAGCAAAAACAACATCAATTTTAGGATACTGCTGCAGCAGCTTTTCCATTTCATCTTCTGCCTTATCTCTCTGCCAATCGGCAATTACAGTAGCAACAATTTTAATATTGTCATACTGCCCCAGGACCTCCCGAAAGCCGGCACTTCTTTCTCTAAGGGAAGGCAATCCCGCTGGTCCCTGAATCTCTACAACATTTCCCCCATTTCGCAAAAGATCTGCGATGTATTGCCCCGCTTCTTTGCCAAGAGATTTATTATCCGGTCCGATATATAACGTGTACGCATATCCTTCCACTGCTCGATCCAATACAATGACTGGAATCTTTTTGTAAGCCTTCGCTACAATTGGTGTCAGCTCCGCAGAATCATTGGGTGAAATAATTAATAAATCAATCCCCGCTTCTAACAATTCTTCTACATCTCGAATCTGCTTGCCACTGTTTTGCACAGCATCGGTAAAAACAATCTTAACATCTGCATGCTTTAGTGCTTCTTCTTTGATTTCTTCATTCATAATCACTCTCCAAGGCTCAACCAAATTGGCTTGAGATACACCAATTACAAACTTCACCTGATCGGAACTTGCTACTTGGCTTGATGGATGATAACATCCCGTAAGTATTGTCACTATAATCAAAAAAATGATCATACTCTGCATGATTTTAAACACCCCACTCACCGCCAGTTGCCTTTTTTACGATATTCCGCCGGAGATAATCCCACTACTTTTTTAAATGTATTACTAAAATAATGCTGATTACTATACCCTACTTTTTCTGCCACTTCATACAGTTTTATCGTAGGATCACCCATCATTTGAATGGCTTTTTCGATTCTCACCTGAGTTAAATATTCAACGAAAGAAACACCAATTTCATTTTTTAACAAGCGACTTAGATACGTAGGGCTAATCTTAATAATTTCTGCTAGATTCTGAAGTGAGAAATCCTCCTTGTAGTAATTGGCTTCTATGTGTTTTTGTGAAAGAAGCACTGCGGGAGTATAACTAACCTTGCGGTTTAATTCTAAGGTCAGTTCATGATAAACAGAGGAAACACCGCTTAGCAAATCCACTAGCGGGCGTTGAGCGACAATTACGACTTGTTCTAAATGCTGCTCAATAACCTGCTGCAAAGCATCACTAAGTTCATACCAGTCGCTTGGATTAAGGAGGGGTGTTATCGCAATCAGATTATCCGCTCTATCATGAAAAATGATATACGGCTGCCATTGCTCTAATAATTCCACACAAATATTTTCTATGGAAAACACCAACAATTCCCGCTCCCAATCTTTGAGAAGCTGTCCTCTGGTGTACTGACCGGCCACTTTCAGAGCAATCATTCCGGATACTGGCGACAAATCCAATTCCAAAAAAGCGAGCTGAGACCTAATGTATTCCTCACTTAATTGACCATTTACCCAATCTTTGCAGAAAGCTTCCCTTAATAGCGGCAAATGTTTTTTTGTTTCCTGGTTGGTCCAATTCAGATAATGATTTTGCAGACGAGAATTCAGTAATTGCTGTTCTGCTCGTTTTAACACGTTTTCTAGTTGATCTTCAAAGACAGGTTTTAATAAATAATCAAATACTTGCAATTTAATCGCTTTATGGGCATAGGAAAACTCATCATGTCCAGTAATGACAATGATGATGCAATCTTGTAATATGCTGTTTACTTGTTCTATAAATTGCAATCCATTTAAAAAAGGCATACAAATATCTACTAGCAGAATGTCTGGAAGGGTTTTGCTAGCCACTTCCAAAGCCATTTCTCCGTCTTCAGCCTCCCCCACAACCTCCATGTCAAGCCTTACTTTCTCAACGAGGCTTTTGAGACCACGACGAATTTTAGGCTCATCATCGATGATTACGACTTTCAACATTGAACCACTCCCTATTTAACGTATTGGATGCCAAAATTCTACCTTCGTACCTTCCTGATCCACGCTGGTATATAGTAAGCCGTATTCTGAGCCAAAGGATAATCGAATTCGTTCATTCACATTAAAAATACCAAAGCCAGTCCTTGCTGCCCCTCCATGCTGATTGTCTAATGATTTTCTTAGTTCTGCGAGTTTTTCCGCTGTCATTCCTATGCCGTCATCTGCTACGCTAAAATATAATTTCTCCTTGTCAATGCGAGCGTTGATCTTGATGGTACCGCCCCCTCTTTTAGCATTAATGCCATGGTAAATCGCATTTTCAACAAGAGGCTGCAATATCAGCTTAAGTACTCTGTAATTCAATATATCTTCTTCATAGTTAATTTCATATCTCAATTTATCTTCATAGCGAGCTTTCTGAATCATTAGATAACTGCGAACATGTTCTAATTCTTCATGAACAGGAATCATCTCTTTCCCTTTGCTTAAACCAATGCGAAATAAATTAGCAAGTGCACCAACAATACGAACGACTTCCTGTGCACCGTGTTCCCCAGCCATCCACTGAATCGTATAAAGAGTATTATAAAGAAAGTGTGGTTTTATTTGGGCCTGCAAGGTTTTTAGTTCTGCTTCTCGTTTCCGTTTTTGTTCCGTATACACCATATCCACTAAATTACTAATCTCTTTGATCATCGTATTAAAACTATTACCAAGCTGTCCAATTTCATCATTATATTTACTGTTAAATCGTACGCTTAGATCGCCTTCCTCAGCCTTCTTCATTAAGCTGCGGAGTTTACTTAAAGGCTTGGCAATGGAAGCAGTAAAAAAGAAGGCGGCGACTACTGCCAGTATTAAGGTAACAAGCCCAATAAGTATGGAGTAATGACGCAGAATCGTTACCTCTTTCAGTGTCTCACTAAGGGAAAAGACACCGATGGTCTTCCATTGTGTATAAGCTGAATCTTTATAGATAATCTGAAACTCACTGCCCTGAATGATTTTTACAATACTATTGGCAGAATGGTTGAACCACTCACTTTTTACGCGATATACAATCGGATTGACTGGCGCATATACAATGCCACCATTTGCATCCATAATATATAAAAATCCATTTTTACCTAATGTAATCGTCTCAATTACTTCTTTAAATTTATCCAATTTCAGATCAATCAGTATGACGCCAAGATGCTGGCTGGTCTTAGGATCAACAACCGCCTTAGCAATCGAAACCACTTCATCAGCACTATAGTTAAGAGTTGTCGTTATATTACGGCCAATCGGTTTACTAAATAGCTGCATTGCATTTGGCGATGCAATCGCTCTTTTGTACCAAGTCTCATCAGTAAGGGGATCACGTGAAATTCGATGCATTTCATTGCTAATATAAAGATTATTCTCATTTACAATGAGTATTCCGGCAATCTCTGGATGCACATTCGTATAGGTTCTTAAGATTCGCCGAACCTCATTGTTCAGCGATTCATCCCTATCCCCCTCTTTCGCAATCCGTAAGAACGCAATGATCTGAGGATCACCCATAAGGTAAGAAACGATATTTTCCATATCATGAATATAAAACTCAACATTGCGAGTGACTTGCTCAATCATTTGTCCCGTATGTTCATTGGCCTGTTCTTCAATGGATTTGCTATAGATGACATTACCCAATACTCCGAGTGTAACAATAGGCAATAAAATGAGAGTGAAAAAATATAATAACAATTTAGAACGAATATTTTCTATCTTAAGTAATTTGCGAAAGAATTCCAATATTGCACCATCCCAGCGCTCATTTTTTTCTAATACTCCCACTTTTATTATTATACACAATAGAGCATGAAAAATGGTAATTTTTTCTTATTATAGTGAAATATAATATATTAATATATTTCACTTTTAATGTGAACAATAGGAAATTGGGATAGTAAAAAGCCCCCTATATAGGCAGTTCGGGTGTCTTAACCCTGCCTACATAGAGAGCATTTTCGTCATAATTATCGTAAAAAAATTCCTTCCATTACCACATCAACAATTCCCTTCAGGGCATCTTGCCTGCCTTCAGAAGAAAACTCAATACGAGCTAGGGAATAACAACTTGCTAAAGCCCGTTCTTTTATGACTTGCATCATTGTCTCTTCCATAAAGACTCGCCCTTTAACAATGCCTCCACCAATAAGTACTAGCTGCGGATTAAAAATATTAATGATATTGGCTGCGCCCATACCAATATATTTAGCAACATGCTGAAGCATCTTTATCGCAAGGAGATCTCCTTCCTCAGCCGCGGCGTAAATATGTTTAGGTCTAATAGCATCCATATCGCCTTTTACCATCTCTGACACTAGAGAACTTTCACCGTCGTTAATTGACTTAACCGTAATATTAACTAAAGCCGACTCTGATGCCATAGCTTCCAGACAGCCATAATTGCCACAGCTACATAAGGGACCATCAACATCTACAACGGTATGACCTATCTCACCTGCACTATCCCCTAAGCCTCGATATAACTCGCCATTTAAAATGATCCCAGAGCCAATTCCACCGCCGACCCCCAGGAATACCGCATTTTTAATATCTCGATAAGGACCATAATGATAAGCTCCCAGTGCCATAGCCCGCATATCATTCTCGACAAAAACAGGAAGCTGGAACTGCTTTTCCACAAGATATTTTAGTGGTACATTGCGCCAACCGGCACTAGGGGAAAACAAGGAAAGTCCCTCCCTGGACATAACAGGCCCTCGCACAATAATACCAATAGCTAAAGCCAATTTGCCATTTTCAGAAGAATAACACTGTTCTATTGTATTCTCTAGTAAGGATAATATCTTTTCTTCTTTCAAATGTTGAATATCATAGCACGTCTGTTCCTTAATCTCTAAACCGCCATTTATCAAATATCCAATCATTTCCTTAGAGCGAATGTCTACAATAATCATATTCGCTATTTCAGAATTAACCTTAAGAAGTACTGGGCGCCTGCCGCCGCTATATTCACCAACCATATACTCATGGATGAGTCCATGTTCAATGAGTTTACCTGATATGTTTGTTACAGTTGGCGCTGTTAAACCTGTCAATTTCGCAATATCGACACGAGATATTGGTCCACGCCTGCGAATCGTATTAACGATTAGCGACTCATTTAACCCTCCTACTGCTTTTGAATTAATCGTATTTACACCTTCCATAAAACACCTACACTCTTGCTTTCAATATTTTTGATAAGAGATATCTTTAAAAAGCTTCTCTTCAAATAAACAAAATACACTAAAAAATTTATTTAAACCATTATATAATATTAAAAGCTAAAATGTCTAATTTAATCATTAATTAATTGCTCATTTAATGCATTAAGAAAAAACGCTTCACTTCTTTTGTCTAATTCATTTTATGACTGTTTGGATTTTGTATAAATATCAAAGGCTACAGCTAATAACAATACTAACCCTTTAATGGTCTGCTGCATATCAATGGTAACACCAATTAAGGACATACCATTGTTCATAACTCCCATAACCAACCCACCAATAATGGCTCCCATAACAACACCAATACCACCAGCAGTAGAGGCTCCGCCAATAAAACAGGCAGCAATTGCATCTAGTTCAAAACCCGTACCTGCTTTCGGCGTTGCCGCATTGAGTCTCGCCGCGAAAACAAGACCCGAAAGAGCTGCTAATACACCCATGTTTACAAAAACCCAAAACACAATACGTTTCGTTTTAACACCAGATAATTTTGCCGCCTTTTCATTACCACCTAAAGCATAAATGTGACGCCCTACAACTGTTTTTGTCGTTATAAACGTATAAAAAACAATTAGAATAAATAATAATATTAAAACATTAGGAATGCCTTTATATGAGGCAAGCAAATACATAAACCAGTTGATTGCCACGCCAACAAACACCAACTTAGCAACTAAAAACTGCATAGGGATTACATCAAAATTATACTCCTGCTTGGCTTTTCTATGATCTAATTCAATATATATATATATCAAAGTTAAAATAACCCCAACCACAAGAGTTGTAATATGGATAGTTGTTCCACCCAATATATCTGGTACAAACCCGTTGCTCATTTTTTGAAAAAGTTCTGGATAAGGACCTTTGGATTGCCCCTCTAAAGCAGTCATTGTCAAACCTCTAAAAATCAGCATACCCGCTAATGTAACAATAAATCCTGGAATCTTAAAATAGGCAACCCAATACCCCTGAAAAGCTCCCGCAAGGCCCCCTATCAGTAAGGAAATGAGTATTCCAGGTACAACACCAAAATGATTATCTACCATTAAAATAGCAGAAATGGCACCAACAAAAGCAGCCATAGAACCTACTGATAAATCAATTTGAAAAGCAACGATAACTAGTAACATACCGATCGCCAATACGAGTATGTAACTATTCTGCTGAATTAGGTTCGTTACATTTAATGGTTGTAAAAGTACACCATTGCTGACAATTTCAAAGAACAGCACGATGGATACTAGTGCAATAACCATGCCATATTCCCTGATATTACTTTTAAACATCTGTTTCAAAGTTTCCATGACGATCCCTCCTCTATTTACTCATTACATATTTCATAATTTTTTCCTGTGAAGCTTCTTTTCCTGTAAGCTCTCCCGTAATGTTTCCTTCACTCATAACATAAATTCGATCACACATTCCCAGAATCTCAGGAAGTTCTGAAGAAATCAATACAATGCTTTTTCCATCTTTAACTAGATTATTAATGATGTTATAAATTTCAAATTTTGCCCCTACATCAATTCCTCGAGTAGGTTCATCTAGAATTAAAATATCTGGTTCTGTAAAGATCCATTTGCTTAAAATGACCTTTTGCTGATTCCCACCACTCAGGTTTACAGTATTTTGCAAAATACTTGAGCATTTAATATTCATCTGCTGACGACTTTTTTCCGCCACTACGATTTCTTTATTTTCATCAATTACAGAATTCTTCGATATTTTTTTTAAATTAGCCAACGTGATATTTTGTTTAATATCATCATTTAATATTAAGCCATACTGCTTGCGATCTTCCGTTACATATGCAACACCTTGGTCAATAGCCTGACTCACATCTTTCAAATATATCTCTTTACCATTCTTATAGATCTGTCCGCTAATTTTTTGTCCATAGGATCTGCCAAAAATACTCATTGCAAGCTCTGTTCTCCCTGATCCCATAAGCCCTGCAATTCCTACAACCTCACCTTGCTTAACATGAAAGTTAATATTTTTAATAACTTTACGTTCACTATGGAGGTGGTGGTATACATTCCAATTCTTAACCTCAAAGATAATATCACCAATGGCTACATCTCTTTTGGGGTACCGATCTGTTAATTCTCGTCCTACCATACCCTTAATAATTCTATCTTCCGTAATATGATCTTCTTTTACATTCAATGTTTCAATGGTGGCTCCATCACGCAGCACGGTAATGGAATCAGCAATTCTTGAAATTTCATTCAATTTATGTGAAATAATAATCGAAGATATTCCTTGCTTTTTAAATTCGACTAATAAATCTAATAGATTATTACTATCATCTTCATTTAATGCTGCCGTAGGTTCATCGAGGATTAACAATTCAACTTCCTTTGATAGGGCTTTTGCAATCTCAACCAATTGTTGCTTGCCAACCCCTATGTTGGTAACTAATGTAGCTGGCAATTCTTTGAGTCCTACTGTTGCCAGCAGTTTTTTCGTACGCATCGTAGTAACATGCCAGTCAATAAGACCACGTTTTCCCTGTTCATTGCCCAGAAATATATTTTCTTCTATGGATAGATAAGGGATTAAAGCTAATTCCTGATGAATAATAACGATACCTAATTTTTCACTTTCTTTAATATCCTTAAACTCACACAGTTTCCCCTTATAATGAATTTCACCTGTATAGGATCCGTGAGGATATACTCCACTTAAAACTTTCATTAAGGTTGATTTTCCTGCGCCATTTTCACCAACCAATGCATGAATTTCGCCTTTTTGCACTTGCAGATTCACGTTATTAAGAGCTTTAACACCTGGAAAGGTTTTTGTAATATTTATCATTTCCAAAATAACATCTTCCATATATCCTCAACTCCTTGCAATATCGTTCTTTTAAATAGGCCATATAATAATTTAGCAATGACTTTGCAGTCATCACTAAATTATTTTGACCTTACGACCGGCTATTATTTAAGTTTATCTGCAGTATAATATCCGCTTTCAACCAATATTTTCTCGTAGTTTGATTTATCAACAGAAACAGGTACTAATAAATAGGAAGGCACTACTTTAACACCATTGTTATAAGTCTTATCATCATTCGTTGGTGCTTTTTTACCAGTGAGTACCGCATCCACCATATCAACGGTTACTTTCGCAAGATCTCTAGTATCTTTAAATACAGTCTGTGCTTGTTCGCCCTTAATAATGGATTTAATGGAAGGAATTTCAGCATCTTGTCCAGTAACGATAGGCATTGGCTGAGATGGTGTTCCATAGCCAACGGCCTTTAGGGAAGAAAGAATACCAATGCTAATACCATCATACGGAGATAAAACAGCGTCTATTTTGGAACCAGTATAGTTCTTACTTAACAGATTATCCATTCTTGCTTGAGCAGTAGCGCCATCCCATCTTAATGTCGCGCATACACTCATATCCATTTGTCCACTTTTTACAACTAGTTTCTTAGAATCAATATAAGGTTTTAAAATCGACATAGCACCATCAAAGAACATGTATGCATTATTGTCATCCGGTGAACCACCAAAGATCTCAATATTAAAAGGACCTTTACCTTCTTTTAAGCCTAGGCTTTTTTCAATATAAGATGCCTGAAGAACTCCGACTTGAAAATTATCAAAAGTTGCATAGTAATCTACATTTGGAGTCTTTTTAATTAAACGATCATAAGCGATAACGGGAATATTTTTCTCTTTGGCTTTTTGCAATACCGTTGTCAAAGATTCACCATCAATATTTGCAATGACTAAGACATTAGCTCCTTTTGTAATCATATTCTCGATTTGCGCAAGCTGATTTTCTACATTGTCTTCACCATACTGCAAATCAGTATCATACCCCTTGGCTTGCAGTTGTTTAACTATATTTTCACCATCTGCGATCCATCTAGAAGATGATTTCGTAGGCATTGCTATACCTACTTTTTTCTTAGCATTAGGAGAACTAGAGTTTGAACTAGAACCACATGCAGTCAACATTAGTACCATGGTAAACATAAGTAACAAAGCTAAAACCTTTTTCATTGAAATCTCCCCCTCTTTTTATTTTTTACAACCTAGTCCACCAATTTCTGTTATACCACCCATCACCTACTTTCTATCTATATTAAATACGCAAAATAATATTTCGTAATATAATTCCAAATTACTAGTTTGAATATTTAAATTATAACAAACAATTCATACTTTTTCAATTATTAATTTAAAATTTAATTTAGAATTTAATTAATGTTTAAAAACCAAGTACAATGCATAGCAAGTCTGCCATTACGGCCTTTTTCATCTTTCATTTTCCTACTTTTAAGCGCCTCTAAATCCTAAACTTCCTGACAGATATCTGCAACTCCTCAGCCATCCTGGCTAAAGCCTGACTAGACGTGGAGATTTCCTCCATTGAGGCAGATTGTTCTTCCGTAGCAGCAGAAAAGGTTTGGGCCTGTCCAGCAGACTCCCTGCTAATTTGTTCTATATCTCGTACCGATGCAACAATCTGCTGACTTTCAGAAGACATCTGCTGAATGGCAGCTGAGATTTCCCTAACTTGAGAGGAGACCTCATCGATGAGTAAAACAATATCCTTAAATGCCTGCCCTGCATTGTTTACCACATCAGCTCCGATTTTGACCTCGCGCGTGCCACCGTTCATAGCAACAACAGCATTGTCAGTGTCTAACTGAATTTCGGAAATCAGTTTAGCTATCTGTTTAGCAGCTTCTTGTGACTGCTCAGCTAACTTGCGCACCTCTTCTGCAACTACCGCAAATCCCCTGCCTTGCTCACCTGCACGCGCAGCTTCAATAGCCGCATTCAACGCTAATAGATTCGTCTGACTTGCTATCCCAGAAATAGTGCCTACAATTTGCCCAATCTCTTTCGAGCGTTCACCGAGTTTTGTAACCACCTGCGCCGAGCTAGAGACAGATTTCTCTATGCTTAACATCTGGCTCATAGCAATGTTCACTGCCTTGTCTCCTTGGCTAGCTGCATTGGCAGTTTTGTCTGCTACACCTGACACTGCATTGGTATTCACAGCTATTTGTTGAATGCTTGCAGACATTTGCTCGACAACCAAAGCAGTCGCGTCAACAGCATTTACCTGTTTTTCTGCCCCTTGTGCAACTTCACTGATTGTGTCTGCCATCTGATTACTCACTTGCGCTGACTGCTCGGAACTTGCCGTTAATTCTTCCGAAGAAGCTGCCACTTGCTCCGCGGTTTGCACTACGTGCTTTACAAGTGTACGCAGACTTTTCTTCATATCATTAAACTCTACCGCCAATTGTCCAACTTCATCTCTTGTGTTTGCTGGGATGTCTTCAATTGCCAGATTACCTTGAGCCACTTCCCTCACCTTTGAAACTAGCGCAGCCAAAGGATTTGCAATCTGACGGGCCACAAACCAACCGAATGCAACACCTAAAAGAATCGCAAGCAAGGTCACCCCCATAATCATCACATTCGTATAATTAGCTAATTTTT
This sequence comes from Pelosinus fermentans JBW45, assembly GCF_000271665.2. Lineage (GTDB taxonomy): Bacteria > Bacillota > Negativicutes > DSM-13327 > DSM-13327 > Pelosinus > Pelosinus baikalensis. The sequence continues at coordinate 2,951,975 of NZ_CP010978.1, forward strand.
CGCTCTCAGCCTTTTTGTCTTCTGCCTCTTTGCCACTATAATCGGCTAGCTCTTTCAGTAACACATTAACATGATTGATAGGCTCTGCTGCATTTTGCGCAAAATAGGTATATGCCTCTATTTTTTGTCCTGCTAATGCCATGTTTATTGCTTTTTGACGATAGATCCGATACGTTTGTAAATCACTCATTAACTGTGTAAATCGTTCATTCTCATAGGGTGATAACTGAGCATTACCATAATCGGAAAGCAGCTTGTTCATCTCCTCAACCCGTTCTTTGATTTCCTTAATGTTTGCTTGCGCCTTATTCTTATCACTAGTTACAAACAATTCAATCGTTAGAGATTCAACAAGCCTCGTTTGTGCCCGTGATTCATTCAGCCATTTAATTGGCAGAACTTGCTCATTGTACATTTTATCCATTTCATTAGCTAGCTTATTAGAGGAATAGTACCCAGCAAAACCTATAACAAACAGACAAACTCCCATTATGGCAACGAGATAGAGAATCTTTGCTGAAGTTTTCAAGTTCCGAAATACTTGCATCGCATTTCCCCCCCACAGTCCTTTTTAAAGAACTTTTGCAATATTGTGACAATATGTATTATTACAGTATAACTATTATCTGCAGTACCATAGTCACTTCAATATCGCTGTAGTTTTAATGCCATTTCTTCCGTGCAAAAATATTAAATCGTGTAAGAGAAGTTTATTCCAATATTCGGAGGTGAACCACAACGTTCTTCAAGGTATATCAGCAACCATGTCTGCTGTAGTAATAGGGGGGAGCCCTTTAGGCTCCCTATTATTCTACAGCCGCATACACTCTTTTATTGAAAAGGGTTTTCATCCTTATACATCATTGAACGAGGTTGGTTAAAGGCAACATCCTCTACGCCAAGCATCTTCATTACGGCAAACAATACTTTGCCCGCGTGTTTAAAGGCAACACCTGCATGGTGAGGATACTGCTTCCCTATCAATACATGGCGATAAAATCTGCCCATTTCCTGAATGGCAAAAATACCAATACCTCCGAAGGAATGAGGATCCACATCAATTATTTCCCCATTAGCTATATAACTTCGCAGTTTACAATCTGCCGTACTCTGAAGCCTAAATAAACTAACATCCCCCGGCCTTATGGCTCCTTCCAATGTTCCCCTTGTAATATCAGGTTCTGTACCTGGCTCTAATAATCTGTGCATAATGAGCTGATATTTCATCGCTGAATCCTTCATACAGCAAGAAGGCGTATTGCCACAGTGAAAGCCCATAAAGAGATCGGTTAGTTCATACCCTGCAAACTGTGCCTTATTATTCGCATACATATCTTTAGGTACACTGTTATTAATATCAAGTAAAGTAGCAGGCATATTCGTGGCGCAAGTAATAATGTACTCACTTACCGCGCCATAGATATCGGTTTCACAAGCCACAGGAATACCCTTAGCAGCCAGTCTTGAATTCACATAGCAAGGAACAAACTTAAACTGGGTCTGGAAGGCTGGCCAACATTTATTGGCAAATACAGCATATTCGGATGTGCCAAGATTATTTTCCATCCAATCCAGTAATGTCAGTTCATACTGGGCAAGCTTAGGAAGTATGCCTGGATAACCATTTCCTTCTTTAAGCTCGTCAGCCATTTCATTTATGATTGCAGGTATCCTTGGATCATTTTCATGTTTTACAAAGGATTCAAGCAGATCCAGTTCCGAGTTTTCCATAATTTCAATACCTAAATCATATAACGGTTTAATGGGGGCGTTACATGCTAGAAAATCATGTGGTCTAGGTCCAAAGCTAAATACTTTCAGCTTTCCTAATCCTACTATGACTCTGGCGATATTTTCAAAATCCCCAATCATCACGGCAAGTTCATCCGCAGTACCAACTGGGTACTCAGGAATATAAGGAACTAATTTACGTAGTGCTAAATTGTAAGAAGCGTTGAGCATACCGCAGTATGCATCGCCACGCCCCTTGATTAGATTAGCCTCTGCCTCTTCCGCTGCTGCTACAAACATTGTCGGACCACTGAATTTTTGGGCAAGAATGGTTTCTGGTCCCTCCGGTCCAAAATTACCAAGATAAACAACTAACGCATTCACCCCTGCAGTTTGCAGTTCATTCAAGGCTTTTACTACATCCTTCTCATTCTCAACAGCCGTTTGTACCTCAACAATATCAATATTTATATTTGCACATGCCTGTGTTACTGCTTTTCTTCGTTCTTTACTAAGCTGTACGGGAAAACAATCCCGACTTACAGCGACTATACCCAGCTTTACGCTTGGAATATTAATCATTTTCATAATCTCCTTTATCATTTTTCTCTTTCGAACTTATTGGGGGGTATCTAATAAGTTACTTAGCCAAATGATAATATAAATCGTTCCACCGAAGTTCTTTCTTCAAATTACTAATCTTAGTTTCATTATCAATCAGCACGTATTCAATTCCAGCTATTTCACTAAAATCTTCTAAATGCTCTTTCGTCACAGCTTGGCTGAATCCGCTATGATGGGCTCCACCCGCTAGAATCCATGCCTGTGCGCCAACTTTGAGATCAGGTTGTGGCACCCAAAGGGCTCTGGCAACTGGAAGTTTCGGCAAATCATAGTCTGGAGCCACCACATCAAGTTCATTTACGATCAATCTGAAACGACTACCCATATCAATAATGGTGGCATTGAGTCCTCTGCCAGCAGCTACATTGAATACCAAGCGTACAGGATCATCCTTACCGCCGATTGAGAGGGGATGAATCTCCAATGAAGGCTTTTTATCAGCAATAGACGGGCATACTTCCAGCATGTGAGAACCGAGCACCTTCATATTGCCGTCTTCCAAGTGATAGGTATAATCCTCCATGAAAGAGGTTCCACCTGTAAGACCATAAGACATCACTTTCATGGCTCTGACGAGCACAGCTGTCTTCCAATCGCCTTCGCCGCCAAAACCATAACCAGCTGCCATTAAACGCTGACATGCCAGTCCTGGCAGTTGTGACAAGCCATATAAGTTTTCAAAATTCGAAGTAAAACCTTTAAAATTACCAGCTTCCAAGAATTTTTTCATGCCTAATTCAAGTTTAGCAGCATCTTCTAAGGAAGCCCTTTTAGCCCCACCTTGGGTTAGTTCGTCGTTCATTACATATGTTTGTTCATATTCAGCAATTAACGCTCGAATCTCGGCATCACTGACACCATCCACATACTTAGCAAGATCGCCTAAGGCATACCCATTAACAGAGTATCCGAATTTCATCTGGGCCTCGACCTTGTCACCTTCCGTCACAGCCACTTCTCGCATATTATCACCAAAACGAGCAAATTTAGCACCCTGTAAATCATTCCAAGCCAAAGCTGCTCCACACCAAACAGCTATCTTTTGGATTACATCTTCATCCTGCCAAAATCCAACAATAACCTTACGCGCTCTCTTCATTCTCGTACAAATAAATCCAAATTCCCGATCACCATGGGCAGACTGATTCGTATTCATAAAGTCCATATCAATCTCAGACCAAGGAATATCACGATTATACTGTGTATCAAGATGGGCTAAGGGTTTATTTAATATGTTTAGTCCGCCAATCCACATTTTCGCTGGTGAGAAGGTATGCATCCAGGCAATCAGCCCGATGCAACTATCTGTGCTGTTTGCTTCCACACAAAGATTATAGATAGCATCTGAATTGGTCAATACAGGTTTAAAAATAACTTTTACAGGTATTTTCTTATTTTCCCCCAGTGATGCAGCAATCGTTTGCGAATGCTGGGCTACTTCTTTTAGTGTCTCTTCACCATAAAGATGCTGACTGCCAGTTATAAACCATACTTCTTTATTTTCTAAATTCTTAAACATGATAGTAGTCCTCCTTTTTGCTAACTCCATATTACAGTTTGTTTTGTCCATAATAGGCGTTTTTGCCATGTTTTCTTAAAAAGTGCTTATCCAATAGCAGTTGATCCATGGCTTTGACCTCTGAATTCGCTGAGCAAGTATAAAAGGCCATTTTTGCCAACTCCTCTAAGACTACTGCATGATAGACAGCATCATGAGCATCTTTTCCCCAGGAAAAAGGACCATGATTGGCGACTAGAACTCCAGGAACATGAATAGGATTTAGCTGCTCAAACTTCTCCACAATCACATTACCTGTTTCTTCTTCATATTCTCCCTGAATTTCTTCCTTACTAAGACTACGCGTACAAGGGACTTCGCCATAAAAATAATCTGCATGTGTCGTACCAAGGGCAGGGATGGATTTTCTCGCCTGGGCCCACGCTGTAGCACAAGTGGAATGGGTATGAACAACACCGCCAATAGCAGGGAATTTACGATATAAGACTAAATGAGTAGGCGTATCAGAAGACGGTCTAAGCTTTCCCTCTACCTGGTTTCCCGCCAAGTCCAGCACCACCATATCCTCAGGCTGCATTTGATCATAATCCACGCCACTAGGCTTGATAACAATCAAACCTTTCTCCCTGTCGATGCCACTGGCATTACCCCATGTAAATACAACTAATCCATGTTTTTGTAAATTCATATTTGCTTGCCATACTTGTTGTTTAAGTTCCTCTAACAAAATTATCTAACCTCCTTGTGTTACTTCACTATCGTTTTTCTTACTCTTTACTACTTTTTGTATTTTTCTTAATTTCTTTAAGCCGTTTCATCACATCATTCGCACCACGGCCAAAATAGTCGTGCAGGATTTTATATTCTGCATACAATTTTGCATAGCGGGCAACATTTTCTGGGTTAGGTATATATACCTGTTTTATACTAGTCATTTTAGCAGCGGCATCGAAAACAGTATCATAGCCACCAAATTCTTTGCCAGCGGCAACTGCACCAAACATAGCAGCTCCTAATGCTGGAGTCTGCAAAGAGGTAGCGACACGAATCTCTAATCCAGTTGCATCCGCATAAATTTGCATTAGCATATTATTTTTTTGGGACAGACCACCGCAAGCATACAGTTGATCAATTTTCACCCCTGCATTGGTAAATGTTTCGACAATCATATTTGTGCCAAAGGCAGTAGCTTCAATTAAAGCCCGATAGATTTCCTCCGGTTTAGTAAGCAAAGTAGCTCCTAGCAGTACACCAGTCAAGTCGGTATCGACAAGTACAGAACGATTGCCATTCCACCAATCAAGAGCCAATAGACCACTTTCCCCTGGTAGAAGCTTGGAAGCCTTTTCCTCCAGCAATTGATGAATACTTATGCTTTTCGCACTTGCTTGGGCGAAATAGCTTTCAGGAACACAGTTTTCCACAAACCACTCGAAAATATCTCCTACAGCAGATTGACCAGCCTCATAGCCAAAATAGCCACCAACGATGCCATCCTCGACCACACCACACATGCCATCCACTGTTTTTTCTTCTTCCCCTAATACCAAATGACAAATCGATGTTCCCATACTCATGACCATTTTGCCTGGCGTAACAACTCCTGCCGCTGGAACAGCGGCATGGGCATCCACATTGCCTACTGCTACAGCTGTGCCTGCCTTAAGCCCCATCTGTCTGGCCATGCTAGGAATCAAGCCGCCAGCTTTACTGCCAATTGCTACGATGGGACTGTTCAATTTTTCTTCTACCAGATTTTCTAATCTGGGATCTAAGGCTTTAAAAAAATCTTTTCCGGGATACCCATCTTGCTTATGCCATATTGCTTTATAGCCAGCAGTACAACTATTACGTACATCAATCCCAGTCATTTGCATGGTTACCCAATCAGTAGCCTCCATAAATCGATCAGCGACCTCATAGATTTCCGGTGCTTCATTGAGAATTTGCCAAATTTTCGGAATTATCCACTCAGAAGATATCTTGCCACCGTATCGAGCTAGAAAGGCTTCGCCACGTGCAGCTGCAATTGCATTTAAAGAATTGGCTTCATCTTGAGCAGCATGATGTTTCCACAGTTTAACCCAAGCGTGAGGATTCTTCCGGTATTCTGGAAGCTGACATAACGCCCTGCCATCTTTAGCCACAGGAAGCATCGTACAAGCAGTAAAGTCAATCCCGATTCCAATTACGTCTTCGGGGTCTACTTTAGAATCCTTTAAAACTTGTGGTACTGCTTGGCGTAAAACATCTAAATAATCATCCGGATTTTGCAATGCCCAATCATACTCCAACTTAATATCAGTAGCTGGTAATTGTTCATCAATTACACCATCAGCATAAGGTACTACTGCAGTAGCAATTTCTCTACCAGTTGCTACCTCGACAAGCATTGCCCGACCTGACTGCGTCCCATAATCAATTCCAATACTATACTTTTTATTTCCCATATTACTGGCCTCCTTTTATTGAATAGTTATATTAAAATCAAAAATATGTTTTTTTAACTCAACTTTTACAGAGCCAAATTCATCTCACAATTTAAATCAATTAAAATACTCTTTATTGCTAATGAAAAAGCACCCTATGCTTGATAAAGTGAAGTCCAGACGAACTTAATCTTACATTTATTTTATACCATTATATCCCTTATATGTTATAATGACCCATTATTTTTTCTTCACTCATCACCATCCTTGCGCAATAAATTAAATATTTAATTAATTACTTAATGATATACGCTATTATTTTTAGATCTCCTTCTTTTAACAGTAAAAAAATCAAATTTTTTTTTCCAACTAGAAAGAAAATACTCCCTCTATAGACAGGTTTTAGATTCTTAATAACCCCGTCTACAAAGAGAGCATTCATTTATCGCAATAGTTCTTTTTAAGCACATTTTTCCTGCTTTAGAGGAATCTCAAAGTACTATACACTAAAAGTATATTTAGTCGCTGTGGTAAAAGTCTGATCTTTCTTCAGAATGCACGAAGGAAAATTTGAATGATGAATCGAGTCTGGAAGTCCTTGGGTTTCAAGACACAATCCTAAATAGCGTCTAGATTTTACCCCATAAATATCGAAATCACCTGGTATGTGGTTCCCCGTATAGAGTACTACCCCCACTGCATCTGTTTCGATAGTCAAAATACGTCCGCTTTCCTCATCCTGCAAGACAATTTCTCCATTATGATTACTGTCTAAAACAAAGGGATGATCATAGCCTTGCCCGGCTATGATATTTTGGGAATTGATAGAATTAATTCCCTCCATTATTTTCCGACCAGTTCTAAAGTCAAAAACCGTACCCGTAACATCCAGCAGCTTACCAGTTGGAAGCAGCTGCTGTGTTAGTTCCAAAAAGCGACTACTATCTATTTTCAAACTGTGTTGAGAGATATCTTGTTTGAAATTGCCGCTTAAATTGAAATATGTATGATTTGTAGGATTGAATAACGTAGTTTTATCTGACTGTCCGCGATAATGAATGATGAATTCATTCTTGTTATTTAACGTATAGGTTATTTGAGTCGTCAGTATTCCTGGATATCCCCCTGCACCATCCAAACTGGTATGAGAAAATTCAATAGTATCCTCTTCCTCTTTATCAGCTGCTGTTGCGTCCCATACTACATTATGAAAACCCTTTGGTCCACTATGAAGATTATTGGGACCATCATTGCTGGGCAATGCACAGTTTTCCCCCTCTAATACAAACTGTGCATCACGTATTCTTCCAGCTACTCTGCCCACAACTGCACCAGCGAATATAGAATTTCTTTGGTAATCGGCTAACTCTTGAAATCCGATTACAATATTTTCATAATTACCCCTGCGGTCAGGTACTATAACCTTAGTAATAATGCACCCATAATTCAAACAAGAAATTTCTACACCACCATTTTTTAACGTATATTCGTATACCTCTTGCTCATTTACTTTGCCGAATAGTCGCTTGCTGATTGCCATGATTTTCACTCCTTTGTATCGTAGATATTTATATCAATAGTATACACCATCCTTATGACCACTTCCTTCTTAACGATACCTTACCTATCATATTAGACCAAATTACAGGGTTATTATCAATTCAGAATTATCTTTTCTGTATCTTTATCAAAAATATGTATTTTATTTGTATCAATCGCAATTTTAACAGTATCACCAGCCTTAGCAGTACTTTTGGGATTGACGCGGGCAACAAAATTGCTGCCTTCTACCTTCATAAACAGGTAAGTCTCCGCCCCCATTAACTCAGTAACTTCAATGGAAGCATTCACAATACTAGCACTAAATTCCTTAAAGCACTCCTCATTATCATATAAATCCTCGGGACGTATTCCCATAATAACTTCTTTATCAAAAAAATTTTCTAAAGCTGGGTTTTTAGCTTTAAATGCTGGTAATTGAATGTTGGTATCACCAAAAGTGAGATAGGCTCCCTCTTCTTTCTTAACAACGACCGCTTTTACAAAATTCATCTGGGGACTGCCAATAAAACTAGCGACAAATAAATTACAAGGTGATCCGTAAAGAACTTGCGGGCTATCCACCTGTTGCACTAGTCCATCCTTCATAACCACGATGCACGTTCCCATTGTCATAGCTTCGCGCTGATCATGAGTCACATAAACAAAAGTTGTCTGTAGCCGCTGGTGCAGCTTACTAATTTCGGTTCGCATCTGGTCACGAAGTTTAGCATCCAAGTTCGACAAGGGTTCATCCATCAAAAATACCTTTGGATCCCTAACGATGCAACGCCCTAGCGCTACACGCTGCCTTTGCCCTCCTGACAAGGCTTTCGGCTTTCGATCCAGCAAATGCTCTATATCAAGAATTTTCGCCGCTTCCATAACACGCTTTTTCATCTCATCTTTAGGCATTTTACGAATTTTAAGGCCAAATACCATATTTTCATACACAGTCATATGAGGGTATAGGGCATAGTTTTGAAAGACCATAGCAATATCTCGATCTTTAGGTGCTATATTGTTTACCATTTTACCATCAATATATAGCTCACCCTCTGATATTTCCTCTAGTCCTGCAATCATTCTAAGAGTAGTGGACTTTCCACAGCCCGATGGGCCCACTAACACCACAAATTCTCGATCAGGTATATCAAGGTTGAGGTTATCCACAGCCGTAACATTACCAGGATATCTTTTATATATATTTTTCAATTCCAAGCATGCCATAATCGATTCCTCCGATTCATAACAGTTTGATTTTCCTTATTTCTGCTACCAGTTTGACAATACACCCATCAGATTCCAATTAACAGTACTCCCCTCTATCCCGGTTCATGATTTTTACATTTTTCTTTATATTCGACTGGTGTTATACCTGCAACCATTTTAAAAACCTTGAAAAAGTAAGTGTAATTATTAAATCCTACCTGTTTTACAATCTCTTTTAGCTTTACATCGGTACGTTCGATTAGATATTTTGCCTGTTTGACTCTTATACTGTTTAAATACTCGGCAAATCCCATACCATAATCCTCTTTAAATACCCTGCTTAGATAAGAGCTATTCACACCGATATATTCTGCCGCCTGATTTAAAGATACATCATTGGTATAATTTTTCCGTAAATATTCCAAGGCCTTATTCGTAGGTTCCGTATATTTACCATGCATATTATTGCCTAATAGTAATGTGATGAGGCGTTGATAAATAGTGCCAATCCATTTTTTCACATCCATAATCGTTTCATGTTTTTTCATTTCTTCATAAGGTATTTCGTTATTATTATATAATTCTTTTATATCAAGAGCAGACTCACGAGCAATACGATTGGCTATGCCAATTAGCTCAATGCAAATCATCTGTATGGACTTATAACTAACTCTGAACTCAGTGATTCTATCGAAAATATTATCAAGGTATTGATTAATTTTTTCAATATCACCAGCCTTTATCGCCAGCATAATCTGCTTTTCATCTTTTACATCTAAATTTGAAAAATCAATTGTATTACCAAGATTTGCAGACTCTCTAAAAATCTGATCTTTTCCCGTAATTATTTTTTCACTCAACATTTCATCTACTTCTTTGTAAAGCCTACTAATTTCTCCGATATTGTAAAATAACCTGCCGAGGCTAATACAAGATGTAATATTCAAATATCGCTTCATACTCTCTCGTATGCGCCTCACAGTGGTAGACACATGATTGTGGATAAACAATTCACTGTGCACTGCGAAATGGAAGATGATAACAAACTTTCCGTCATCCACTTCGGACATTACAGCATTCCCCATATCCGCCAATATTTCTACAGTCAAATCCGTAAGGGAAGAGATAAAACCACTTGCTTTATCCTCTGCAAAACGTTTTTTTATGTCCTTAAAGTCGTCAATTGCTATCACTACGATCATTAGAGGACTGTGGTCAATCGGCAGCTCCAACTCCTTTGCTTTTTCCTTTATGACGCGCATATCGCAAATATCACCTAATACAAGCTTCCTGATAAAATTCTGTCGCAAAATCTCACGACTTTGTACAATCTGCTTCATGAGCTTGTGCTCCCGACTGATTTTATCGCTGGCGGCGTTCAAGACTTTCAAAAGGGATATATCATCTAATTTATGTTTTAAAAGATAATCCACCGCTCCATTTTTAAGACTTTCCTTTACATATTGAAAATCTTCATATCCACTAAGGGCCACACTTTTTATATCTGGAAAGTTTGATCCTATATATTTAATAAGCGCGACTCCATCCAATATTGGCATATTCATGTCAGTAATCACAATGTCCGGCAGATTGTCTTTTATCATCCCTATTGCATTTTGACCATTTGCAGCCTCACCACATAGCTCAAATCCATTTTTCTCCCAATCAATCATTGTCTTGAAATTACTTCTAGCAGTAAAATCATCATCTACAATTAATACCTTCAGCATTCTTTTCACTTCCTTGCTTTATCGCCGGTAATGTAATCTCAACCGTTGTATAAAGACCTGGGACACTTTCAATGGACAAGCCATATTGCACACCAAAATACAGCTTTATTCTTTCATCTACATTGGCAATGCCGAGACCATTTAGACGCATAGAACTATTTTGATCTCCTCCATTCAAAAGAGCTTCCATTTTTTCAGGCGCTATACCTACTCCATTATCGGTTACAATCATTTTGATAAAACCATCGTAATTAAAACCTTTAATCACTATTATCCCCTGCCCATCCATTGGTCCAACTCCATGTATCAACGCATTTTCTACCACCGGCTGCAATAGGAGTCTGGGAATTTTGCAGTCTAAAATTTTAGGTTCTATATCATAATTTATTTTAAATTTGTTGAGATACCTATATTCCTGAATATTTACATAATTCATAATATATTCTATTTCTTCACCAATAGTTATCAGGTCTTCTCCTTTTCCCATGGTCATATGGAATAATTGAATCAATGAAGTAGTAATGTTCTCGATATTCTCAGCCTTTTGGGCTTTAGCTAAAAACCTTACCGTATTAAGGGTATTAGAAAGGAAGTGAGGATTAATTTGTGCCTGCAATGCCCTGAGCTCAGCCAATCTTTTTTGCTTTTCTTTCTGTTTAACGTTTTGCAGCAGATTTTTGATCTCACTTAGCATATAGTTAAAATTTCGTGTAACGTCACCAATTTCATCATGATACTGATCTGTAATCGTTACTGACAAGTTCCCTTGCCGAGCTCGCTCCATAGCCCTCTGCAGCTTTTTAAGAGGAGCAAGTATACTGGCAGAAAAAATATAAGCTAATACTATTGCGGCTAAAAAACATCCTATCCCGATCATTGTGGCACCTACAATGATTTTCTCCGAGTCAGAATTAATATAGGAAAAAGGAATGATCCCCACCACGAACCAATCCACTCCATCTACTGGTGCAAAAGATATAAGGTATTGTTTGCCTCCGATTCCGTAAGGAAATACATAGTTACCAACTTCAAAATTCTCTGTAATATATCGAATCAGATTTCCATCGGCATAATGACTTGCCACTGGCACGCTTGAACTACGGCTAGAAACTACCACTCCTGTCCTATCTAAAACAAAAATATCAGCTCCCTGACCAATATCAACATTTTTATAAATATTTGACAAGTGTCGCTCGTTAGTGCGGATAATAAGATACCCGATAGTACTCCCCTCTTGCAGGGATTTTACTGCACGCCCAAGCAATACACCATTACTTTTACTAAGGAGTTCTGCACTAGTAGCAAACTTCACCAAATGATATTCACTGTCTGTATTGACTGATGTCCATATCACACCGCCACCTTTGTTATAAAGCTGATCCAGATAATTCTCAAGGTATTCTTTTTTAAGTTTGAAAGGAATGCCAGCATCACCATAGGCGTTTATACTTTTTCGATTAGATGTATAGATTACAACATCAGACACATCGTGCAAAAACGAAAACTTTTTTGCATTATTTTCTCTCATCATATAAGTGGAATTCACAATCTCCCATTCACTCATTTCGTCATAGTGTAAAAGAGTTTTCTGGACAATATCGGAAAATTCAATTTCTACACTATCATACTGCAATTTATCTAATTCTCTTTTGATGTTTTCACTAACTTGACGCATAACTTGTACAGAATATGTACTAATCTTTGCTTTTATGGCATTACTGGAATCCTTATATACCAAAACTACAGTAACAAGCAATGGTATTAGTGAGAGTATGGTAAACAATAACACTAGTCTAATGCGTATTTTAAAATTTCTAAAAAGTTTAGTCATTACAACTCCCCATTTTTGCAGAATCAGAAAGATTTAGTTTCTGACTGCATCTCCAGGACTTGGCTCAAGCCAAGCCTTTTCTCATATTTACCCCAGGAGATGGTACTTTTAGAAATATTGTATCACAGCGACAAGGAAAATGTTTACTTTACATACAAATATTAGCACTAGAAACTAAACTGAATAACCAGCAGTCTCAATCCATCTAGCAACATCACCGTTTTGCAAAGCGATAAACATTCCAGGAAAGTTTGGACAATGTTGTCTTAAATATATTGCCGTCATTGGCTTCATCAACAGCCACTTTTCTAGGAATGACTGTCTCAGGCGCTTCAAAAGTATTTTTAGCAAACAAGTCAGGACCATCCATAATAAGATGCTCAACCATTTTTACATTACCAAAGGAACGTAAATCTATAGAAAACTCTGCATCCTCCTGCACATCACATTGTAGGGCAAAGACAGTGATGCTACCATCATTTTCATTATATGTAGCTGCAGTTTGCACAAAAGGTACATTACCATACAAAGTAGTCTCAAATGTTTCGGAACTTGTCAATGTTTTAAGAGCCGTACCTCTACCATACATCGATACCTGCTGGAATGGATAATATATGGTCTGCTTTAAAACTCGACCACCCTTTTCAGTAAAGATAGGAGCTATAACATTTACTAATTGGGCAAGGCAAGCCATTCTCACCCTGTCACAGTTATTTAAGAGGGTACACAACATACCACCAAATACCAACGCATCTAAAAGTGAATACTGATCTTCAAGTATAGGAGGGGCCTCCATCCAAGGAAAACGTATTTGTTTTTTTATATACCAGACATTCCATTCATCAAAGGATAGCTTCATAGTTTTTTTACTTCTCACCTTAGCTTTTACATAATCGGCGGTAGCGGCCACCGTTTTGATAAAATCATTCATGTCCGCAAAGGAAGCTAAAAAATTCTCTATACTGCCTTCATTTTCATAATATCGGTGCAAGGATATATAATCGATATGTTCATAAGTATGTTCCAAGACTACTCTGTCCCACTCTGGATAGGTTGCCATCCAAGGGGAAGAACTACCACATGCCACAAGCTCTATAGAAGGGTCAATCCACTTCATAATTTTTGCTGCCTCACGGGCCTTTTTGCCATAATCTTCAGCACTAAGTCCACAAGTCTGCCACGGACCATCCATCTCATTACCAAGACACCAAACCTTTATATTATGAGGATCTTTATGACCATTTTTGATCCGTAAATCACTCCAGTATGTTCCCGATGAATGATTGCAATACTCTATCATATAACCTGCGTCTTGTGGTGTACCAGTACCTAAATTTACCGCTGCCATTGGTTCTGTGCCGACCTTTTTGCACCAATCCATAAATTCATCAATACCAATTTTATTAGACTCAATCGATAACCATGCATAGTCAAGCCTTTTAGGGCGATCTTCTACTGGGCCTATACCATCTGTCCATGTATAACCTGATACAAAATTGCCCCCTGGATAACGTATAATCGGCACCGATAAATCCCGTACTAGTTCTAAAACATCCTGCCTAAATCCATGCTCATCAGCAGTTGGGTGTGAAGGTTCATAGATACCAGAATATACAGATCTACCCAAATGTTCTATAAATGAACCATAAAGCTTCGGTTCAACCTCACCTATAATATAGTCTTTGTCTACAATACACTTTGCCTTTTTCATACCTTAACCTCCTGTAATTATCAATGTACCTACACATTTGCACGTTTTCTTCTTAATCCGTTACCATGGTCCTTTCTTACACATCAACCTTTTACACCACCAACGGTAAGTCCTGAAATGAAAGCCTTCTGGTTAATAATAAATAAAATCATGATTGGTATTACTGACATAACAGCACCTGGAAACAGTAAGTCATAATTGTTTCCATATGGTGTTATTAATGATTGCAGCCCTATAGGCAAAGTCAGCATGTCTGTTGAACGCAACACAATAAGGGGCCATACAAAACTATTCCAGCTAGACATAGCTTGTAAAATACCCATGGCGCCAAAAGCCGGCAGCATGAGAGGCATCATAATCTGAAAAAAAATTTTAAATTCACCGCAGCCGTCTATCCTCCCTGCATCTAAAAGCTCTCTTGGCAAAGACATTGCATATTGTCTAAAGAAGAATATGCAGGTGGGAGTTACTACAAATGGCAGAATAACACCCATATAAGAATCTATCAGGTCAATACTTATTGCCAACTTATACAAGGGTAGTATTAGTATTTCAACCGGTATCATCATGACTACCAATACAATGGTAAAGATAAGATTCTTCCCTTTAAAATTATATATCGCCAACCCGTACCCCACCATGGAAGTGAAGAGTAGCGAAAATACAGTGTGAGCTACTGTTATAATGACGCTGTTTATATACCACAGAGGATATATACCATCCTTACCTTCTACTAAAAGCCAATAATTTTTTAGATTGAGTGCTGAAAAATCAATTTGGAATGAAATTCCATTTTGAATCATCTCCACTCCCGGGCGCAAGGAAGATATCAGTAAAAAGAAAAAAGGTACAAGACAAAATAAGGCAACCACCAATAAAGTCAAGTAAATTATAATTGCCCCTATCTTTTCCTTATATTTTGAAGTCATATCAAACGCCCTCCTTCTTGAAAAATCCACTAACCCAAAGCTGAATCACATTTACTATCATCACTAGTACAAACAGGGTAATGCCAATTGCCGAAGCAAATCCCAAATTGTTGTTATTAAACCCCTCTTGGTATAAGTAATTTACAATGGTCATACCGATTTCCCCTGGAGAACGTGGGCCAGACCATAGAGCAAAAGATTCCGCAAACATGGAATAGCCACCATAAACACTTATGGTCAATACATACATAATAACTGGTTTTAAACTAGGAAGAGTTATATGCCAGAACTGCTGAATTTCATTGGCACCATCAATAGATGCCGATTCATAAAGTTCCACCGGTATGCCTTGAAGGCCTGACAAAAAATAAATAATATTTACTCCTAACCATCTCCATGTGCAAAGTAGTACCATCGCAAACATGCTGCCTTCAGGATCTTGCAGCCATACCATAGGTTTTATGCCAAATACCCCCAGTATAGAATTCACGAGAGTAGTTTCCTGTTCCCCAAATGCAAGACGAAAGAACAGTCCTGCTACGATGACTGAAGTAAGGGCAGGCATGAAAAAAGCAGACTTAAAATACTTTTTCCCTATGGTAGTTTTTTTATTTAGAAATACAGCAAGCAGTAAAGGTAATGGGATCAACACTAACATTGTCCAGAAGGTATATCTAGTGGTTACCCATAAGGCGTTAAAAAAGTGAGGATTTATAAGATTCTTATAATTTTTTAGCCCAATAAAGGTTATACTTTCTGGTCCATCAATACGTTGAAAACTCATAATCACCGTAGAGATGATAGGATAAAGGAAAAACACCAAAAAGGATACCACAAAGGGCAAAACAAAAAGATAAGGCGCTTTCTTTTGGCAAGCAAACAGCGTTTTAATTTTACTCAGACGATTATACGACTTATTCAAAGCAACAACTGGTGGCTCCAACACGTTAAAATCCTCCTTCTCATACCAAACCTAATATCAAAGTCCAGCATGATATTAAAAGATTCAACTATTATGGGTTGAATCTTTTAATATTAAGTTTATTTATGCTTTCACTTTGCCTTCACATCATCGGCTGCTACTTTGAGGGCCTCTTCTGGAGACTGGCTCTGCTCCTTTAGAACCTTAAAGATAACATTTTTCTCGATTTGTGCCATCGCATCAGGAAATTTAGGTCCGACATTGATGGAACCAATGTCACCAACGACAGACTTCAATGTAATGAATATATCAGTGCCAAAATAATCAGTGTACTTATTAGGTGCAGACATAACCGGATCGCTCCATGCATCGCTTCTTATGGGATCAAAACCCAAAAGGGACCATGTCTTGATACTGCCTTCCTTAGAAAGCTTGGCTTCAGCCAAGAATTGTTTGGCAAGTTCTATATTTTTACTCTGTGTTGTAATTGCAGTTCCAGTGCCGCCCATACCTGCAGATTTTTTACCACCTGGGAATACCGGCATAGGACGAATCACTATTTTATTCTTTAAATCAGGCATATATTGCACAAACCTACCCATATACCACATAGGCATCCAAACAGAAGCAGCATTCCCCTTATTCATCCAAGCCCAGTATTCCTCAGAATGATGATGACCACCAGGTGTAATTATTGCAATCTTATCCTTGTATAGCATATCTTTAAGTGTTTGTAAGGTCTTCACATTGATCGCATTATCCAATATTACATTTCCATCCTTATCCATTGCGTCTGATCCCTGCATACAGATAAGAGGATAATATGACCATTTTTCCATACTTTCCAAGGTCGTCATTGGCTTTCCGGTTTTTTCTACAACCTTTTTACCAGCGGCGATATAGTCATCCCAAGTTACAATATCATTTACATTTATACCTGCTTGGTCGAGTATCTCTTTATTATAGTACATCACCTCAGCACCTACATGATAATCAAGACCGTAATACTTACCGCTTTTGGCATAGTTTTCAAGCCTGCCCATAATAAGCTTATCCTTTACAGGTTCTATAACATCATTGAATTCCACCAGTCCAGGTTTGCTCCCCTTTAAGAAGTTTGCAAATTTCCCCAGCTCAATGTCAGCCATATCAGGAGCTCCTGTTCCTGACTGAATTGCAATTAAAAGCTTATTGTGCATTTCATCGTAAGGATATACTTCCGTTTTTACAACTATAGGTTTGTCTGGATGATTTGTATTCCAAGTTGCAACACCATCATCAATAAAGTTTTTATGCAGTTCCTGGAAGGTCCAGAAGGTAAGGGTAGTAGCTTTTCCATCACCTGCTTTTGCATCAGCTGCTCTTTGTTCTTTACCGCATCCCGATACGGTCATTGTTAAAAACAATACTAAAGAAAGTAATAATACCAAACTCTTTTTCACTATAGTTTCCTCCTCATTTTTTATGTAGCCTATAAAACCTGCATGGACCCTCGACGACAAAAGTTATACGAAATAAGGAATAATGAATCTTTCTTTAATTAAGTATAATCGAATTTAAACCACTTAGTATTTAAATCATTTTACATTTTACTCAATTTTTTTTATCTTGCAAATTTTCTTTTGTTGAGAGTAAATTATCAATTTTGTGATAATTCCTCTTTAATAAAGAGTGAAGGGCATATCAGCAACTTAATGCTGACATGCCCTTCATTCTTTGATTTAAATCGTATTTACTTATGCTACTTCGTTCTTTTTGACTCAACCTGCTGAAATCCATAGTCTAGTAATTTCGCCGCATCATCCCAGCGGTAGTCACTATTTAGGATAACGGCTATTAATTGTATATCGCCTCGTTTCGCGGAAGCCACTAAGCAATCACCAGCATCATTGGTATAGCCTGTTTTAACACCATTGCTTCCAGGATATGTATTTAACAATTTATTCGTATTGCGAACATGAATTGCACTTCGGTTCAGAAAGTTAACATCATATTCTTGAGTGGATACGATTTTTGCAAAATCAGGATTTTTCATCCCGTATGCAGTAATTAATCCAAGATCATAGGCAGTAGTATAATGATTTATTGGATCAGGTAATCCATGGGGATTGGTAAAGTGAGTACTTGTTGCTCCGATTTTTTCTGCTTTTGCATTCATAATCTCCACGAAAGCGGGTATTGATCCAGCTACATTCTCAGCGATAGCCTCTGCTGCATCATTGCCTGATACTAGCATCATACCGTACAACGCATTTTTTAGTGTTAATTGATTCCCTGCTTTTAGTTCGAGACTTGAGCCTTCACAAGCTGCATCACTAGAACTTACAGTAATGATATCATTAGAATTACCTTTTTCCAGTGCAGTGATCAATGTCATGATCTTAGTAGTACTGGCTGGATACATAATACCTTTTGAATTCTTTTCAAATAATACCTGATTGGTATTGGCCATCATTACGATAGCCGCTTCAGCCTCTACTTGAGGGGGCGTTGGAGCGGCAAGAGCAATATTTACCCCAAAGATCATGCTTAAAAACAATAGTATGAGTCGACGATACATATATGTTGCCTCCGATTTATTTTGACCACAAACATAGCCTTGGTCAGTATATCATTTCAAATGCACGAATCCGATAGATAGAAGATCTTTTCTACTTAAGCCTCCTTCTCTAATTGACTGTCCTCTAATAATTCTTTCATTTCATCTTGCTGTTTATATAAATAACCATGTTCCCAGTTCAAACTCATGGCCTTTTCAAAATCGGCAATCGCATTTTCTATATCATCCAGATCCTGAAATGCACGAGCCTTTCGTGCATATAGCAGCGCTCTATTTGCATAGGCAGCATCATGTTCAGGTTCTAAAACAATAACTTGACTATAATCGTGGATCGCTGCCAAAAATTCTTCTGAAACATGTGCATATGTGAGATGATCATTCTTTTCAAGAGCTTGTTTCTCTTTATGTAATGCTATTTCGTCATATAGTTCTCCCCGCCCGAAATATCCAGCTGCACTATTAGGTGCCAATCGAATCGCCTCAGAATAATCGGCCAACGACTTATCTTTTACCCGCAAGTTGTGGTGATAACATTTGCCTCGGTGAAGATAGGCTGCAGATTCATTAGGATTTAACTCAATTGCCACCGTGAAATCTTGCAATGCATCTACATATTGTCCTAATGTGCTGTATAACAAGCCTCGTTGTATTAATGCATCATAATGCTTAGGATTAGCGGATAGCACCTTTGTAAAAGCGTTACAGGCTCTTACCCAATCTTGCTGCGCTACTAGTGCCATCCCATATAAATAGTCCCGCTGTTCATGGTTCTGGTTTAATTGCTGACTTTTGCTCTTTTTTTCCTCAAATTTCATTTTAGAGTGCTTCTCGCAATATTGCTGTATGCTTGCTATTGCTTCTGGTATATTGATTTCCTCATATTTTGCCAAACTATTTTTAATATATTGAGACTCAAGAGCTGCGCTAGCGGAATCTTTGATCAAAGATTGTTTATTAAATCTATCCCCTTTTGTCAGTAAAATACGTTGTTCCAATTCCAAATGCAACTCTGTAAGGCCCTTTCCTGCACTAGTCAAACTCTTATACCGAAGTAACTGTTCCTCAAATAATTGATTAAACTGTCTTTCATCCACATAAAGTACAGTATGAAACTTCTCTGCTATCCATTCCCGAATCGGAAGAGCGATTTGTTTTGCAAGCTCTGGCTGCTCCTTGTTTAACCAAATTTCCACTCGATAATAGGTATAAGCAGCAATTTCAAAGATCGTAGCATCTCCTAAGTATTGCTTGGACACTTGCAAAATCTGGTCATCCTGCCCTTTTGTATCATACTTTCCCCAATAAACAGCAGTCTGTATGAGTCCTAGAAATAACGCGTAAACATCTGGATTTTCGATGTCCACCTTCTTAATTTCTTGTAGTATCCATTTGCGAACCATCGAATTTTTTTCCGTATTTTTTGAAAATAACCACGAAAAGATACTCAAAATCAACCCTCCTTTTATTATATAATTATCGCATAATTTGGAAAATAAACAACCCTAAAGAAGCAGGATTTACTCTAATACATGATGCTGAATAAAAAAAGAGTCAAGCAGATCAATGCCTGACTCAATAGCCTTGCAAAAACATCTCAACGGTTTTTAATGATGGCAATCCTTTTCTTCCCCCAAGAGCCTGGGTATTAAGAGCAGCTACTGCACTGGCAAACTCGGCACATTTTTTCAGGGGCATGTTATGGAGAAGTCCATATAAGAAACCTCCGTGATAGCTATCTCCGCACCCTGTGGTGTCTACGACATTGTCCATTTTAAATGCAGGTTGATGAAAGACACCAATGTTGTTGTCGAAGACCCAGCTTCCATTGATTCCATCTGTTATTACGACAAGTTCTAAGCCGGATTTTATCAATGACTCGCCTGCGCGATCCAATTTAGTTTCATCTGTATAGGTAAGAGCGAATTCCTTTGCCAAAATACAAATATCTACCTTTGGTACAATTCGCCGCATATTTGGATTGTATCGATTTGCACCACCGTCAAATGATATTTTAACCCCTGCATGTTTTGCAATATCGATTGCCGCTAAACTAGCTTCTAAATGCCTCCCATTCAAATGAAGAACTTTAGCTCCTTGTATGATAGGGGTATACTTTGTAATGTCCCTTATTTCTGGAACCGATCCAGGATGATAGAGAACTGCACGAATGCCAGTATCTTTCTCAACTAGTATATTGGCTATTGAAGAAGAGTGCTCCGGGAAAATTTCGAGGCAGTGAGTATGCACATTATATTTTTTAAAATCTTCTACAATCAGTAAGCCGCTCCAATCATCCCCTAGATTATCAATCATGATCGTGTTCGCTCCTAATTTTGCCAGCGTCACCATCGCTGTGGCAACAGGTCCTCCGCCATCAAGAACTATCTTGGATGCCTTTTGCACTTCTCTGGTCCTAGGAAAGGCGTCAACAACAGTAAACATATCCAAAGTGGATACCCCAATTCCTACCACATAGACCTTGCTATTCAATTCATCATACATGAGACAATCACTCACTCTTTCCATTTATTTTCTAATTCACTGCAAAGAGAAGCAGCGTGCTATTCTTACTTCTTAGAACGCACGCTTTCTCATTTTTCAAATTAACCGTTGACTAGGTTAGCCCTGCACATTGTTAATGGCGTGAGCCTTAGTTTTTATATAATTTGGAATCACCAGTATTATTACTAGAATCGCTACAAGGATATAAATCCCTGCTGGACCTACTGCATCATATGCTTTACCTAACAAAATTCCTAAGAAACCAAAATCTGCATCACCGAAAGTTGTATTCTGGAATCCCAACTGTCCAAGGACAGGAAGCAGAAATGCAGGTAAAAAAGTAATGGCCAGACCATTTACAAAAGCTCCCAATGCCGCTCCTCTTCTACCACCAGTAGCATTTCCGTAGATTCCAGCCGTAGCACCGCAGAAGAAATGTGGAACAAGCCCTGGTATGATGAGCACACCTCCAGCGGTTCCTAATAGTAACATGCCTATTATACCGCCAATAAAGGAACTAATAAAGCCGATTACCACAGCTGTTGGGGCATAGGTAAAGAATACAGCACAATCCACCGCAGGAATCGCATTGGGTATGATTTTGGTTGCAATTCCTTGAAAAGCAGGGATTAAATCTCCAAGGATCATTCGAACACCTGCATACACGATGGTAACACCAACAGCAAATTTCAGAGCCGACATGATAGCAAATAGGAAGGGTGACATTTCACCAGCCAAAGTGGTTACATAGCTAGGTCCCGCAGCAAAAGCTGCAATTAAATAGAATATCATCATGGTCAGCGCTGTGGATATGGTAGTATCTCTAAGAAATCCCCACTGCTCAGGTACTTCCATCTTTTCTGTACTCTCTTCTGGTTTTCCAGCAAATTTTCCAACCCATGCAGATAAATAATAACCTAGACTGCCAAAGTGTCCCATGGCAATTTCATCACCATCCGTCACCTTTAACGTATATTTCTGACCAATTGCCGGCGAGATGGCACTCCATGCTCCAAGAATAAAACCACCAATGAGAATCAGTTCGCCCCCTTTCATGCCTGAGGCACCTAAAACCGCTGAAAGAAGACACGCCATAAAGAAGCTATGATGCCCCGTTAGAAACACATATTTATATTTAGTAAATCTTGCAATAAGAAGATTAATTACTAACCCAGCCACGAGAATAGACATGGTTTCAATGCCTAGTACTTTTTGTGCCACCGAAACAATGGCTTCATTATTAGGTACTACACCAGTAATATGGAAACCTTCTTCAATCATTTTTCCTAGGGGTGTCAAATTCGCAACGATAAAATCGGCACCTGCCCCTAGCATCAAATAGCCTAAAATTGGTTTTAAGGTCCCTGTCATGACTTTGAACATAGGTCTTTTTAGGGCTACCAGCCCGATCAGTGCCATAATTCCCATTAATAATGCCGGTTGTTTTAGTACGTCCCGAAAGAATTCTAGAATGATGGTAAATGTGGACATAGATCATACCCCCTACATTTTACTTGCCTGTATTCTTTTTAGAATCTCAAGAACATCTTCTTCAATCTTTTTCTTATTAATGTAACTTCGAACCACCGCCACTTCACGGCCCTCAAATTGATAGGCCAGCTCTTTTACTGTAATAATCAGGTCCGCCTTTTTCCCTTGGGCCGAATTAAAATCTGCTGATTCTACAGAAGCTTTAATATGATGGTCTTCACAAATCTCATCAATTTTCATTTTCAGCATAATACTGCTGCCAATCCCATTTCCACACACGGTTAAGATGGTAAGCATAACTGGATCACCTCCTATCTACTTCTTTGCTATTGATATATGCTAAGATTTCCTCTTTACTACTTGCTGCATCCGCCATTGCTTTAAACTCTTCATCATCTAATAATTGCATTAGTTCAGCTAATGCTTTTAAATGGGTAGTATTATCTACGGCACACAGGAAGATCGCTACACTAACAGGATCATTCTCCTTGCTGCCAAAATTCACCGGGTTCTTTAGAGTCATCAATGCCATTCCCACTTTTTTTGCTCCATCTTCTGGTCTTGCATGAGGCATGGCAATCCCTTTTGCAATAACGATATAGGCTCCCATTTTCTTTACCGTATTCACCATGGCATCCACATAGCAATGTTCAATCAACCCACGATCCTCTAAAAGTTTTCCGCCTGCATAAATCACTTCCTCCCAACTCTTCGCTTTTACCTTTACCTCTATCATATCTGTTGTTAATAGCTCTCTTAACAATGGTTGTACAACTCCCTTCTGCCCTATATTGTCTGCTTTTAAAATTTGCGCCAATCCTGCTACTAATGCATCATAATTTTTTATGTCACAATGTTCTTCAATTAGTTTTAGTGTCTGGAGAAAAATATTCTTTGGCTGAAAGTGGTATTGGGTTAAATATTTTTTTAAGCTCTCAACATCTTTTTCCAGAAGCATCGGATTGACCTGTACCCAGGGAACAACATCAAATTTTACAGGCAGTGTTGTTATAATAAGATCAACTTCCCGATATTTGAGAACTTGACTTACTTGACGATAAGCAATCACATCCACAATATTCACATGAAATAATTGCTGTAATCTGGAAGAGAGCAATCTGGCAGTACCTAATCCCGTACTACAAACCACCAGAATTTTATTTTCCATTTCGTTTTTGTCTTTTAATTTTTCTAAAGCTGCGCCAAAATGCAAGGTAAAATACCCGATTTCTTCATCATCAAATGATTTACCGATATAACCTTCTACCGAAGCCATGCTGTTTTTTACAATTTGAAACAAATGATGATATCTTACTTTAATTTCTTCTAGTACTGGATTTTTTAATTTCAAATCATTTTTTAGTCTGTAGATGGCAGGTCGTAAATGTTCCAACAGACCGCTAAATAGTTGTTCATCCTGAATCAAAGATTCCTGCTGCAAGCTTTCACTTACTTCTTCCAGAATCTTTCCTGTTACGATTTGAAGAGCAGCCCAATCTTCACTGGATGAAGGATTTGCCGCATATACGTTACTGCCAAGCAAATGAATGGTGATATAACCAATTTCATCATAAGGAACTTCAACCTGAAATTCTTCTTCCAGCCTGCTGGCGACATAAGAAGCAGCGGCAAATTCTTTCGTTGTCTCATAGCTTTTAAGTTCGTTATAAGGCATTACAATATCTCTGCCTAATTTGATTCTTTTTATGGCGATTGCTATGTGTATGACCAAGCCATAAAATGCCTCATCAGAAAAAGTGGTTTCTAATTGCTTTTCTGCCTCAATCACGCAACCCTCAATAAAGGGTATATTCATATTCGTAAACATATTGGAAATTTCTGATTGAGAAAGAGTATTCGTGTTTTTTAATATTGGTGACATTTCTTGACTTAGCATGCCTTGCACTTCTATGCTTTTCATTAACAATTCAATAGACGCACGCCGCAGATATTTTTCCTCTCCCATGACTTTTATCCCATGATTCGTGGAAGAAAGCAATGTTAAGTGATTGCCTTTCAATACCTCTCTTACTTTATTTAAATCTTTGATTACGGTACTGCGACTCGTTTTTAACCTTTCGCCAAGATCATCAATCGTCATATAATTTTGCTGCTGCAACAGTACAGCCAAAATCATTTCGACTCGTTCTTCTTGAGAAGCTATATAATGCTGATTTTCTCGCTCTAGCAGTTTCTGCATAATCCTTTCCACGACCTGGGGAGAGGCAGTATAGGTGATTCCCACATTAGGTTTGCGAAGGAATTGCGGAAACTTATTGTATTTTAGGAATTCATCTATTTTATCCAACTTATAACGTATTTGCCGCGGAGTACTGTGCAAAGCCTCTGCTAGAGCAGAAATCGTTACAGCCTGATTACTGCTTGTGATCCTTTGAAATAATTGAGCAGACATTTCATTTAGTGTAATAAATATCACCTCTTTTTCATTTCCATTATATAACACAGAAAGCCACTCACAAAAGAGTAAGATTTGGCGTACTAATTGTGACAAAACTAACCTAATAACAACATATATTCATCATAAAAAGACAAACCTCCTATACGAATTCTCGCTGGAATTCGTATAGGAGGTTTCATGCCAGATGGGCTATTGGGATGATCCTACTGATTGTTCACGATAACAGAATTTCACTCTGTCTACTACAGCATAAATCAACATGCAGTATATCGGGATCAGAATCCCTTGTGTAATCAGCCTTGCTGGCAGTGTAACCCAAAAAGGAATGCCAAAATGCCATTGCAGTAAACAAGGCACTAGGATAATGGCAACCAAAATCTGACTTACAGCAATTGCTAAATACATACGCCATCGCGAACAATCTTTGATATTGCCGCTCCCCGCAATTAGCCCTGCAAGCAAACCATGCAAGCCAGCAGCAATCGTAAAGGTTGGCAGAAATATGCCTGACGGTGCCAGCATAAACCCCAGCACATCACCAATCAAGCCTGCAAGAAAGCCTAATCTTGCACCTAACAAAATACCACTTAGTACTAACGGCAGCGTGCCAAACCCGATTCTAATACTTTCAACACCTTCAAATGGAATATGAACGCTACAAATCCTACTTAAAATCATGTTTAGAGCAATAAAGATGGCCATGAGCGTAATACTTCGAACCGATACCGTCATTACATCACCTGAATTTCAATTCTATTACTGGTTTAGCAGTCTAAAATATTTTAGCACATTCCATAATCTGATAAAACCCCAAATTTTTAATAAATCTTCAATTGTCCAACCACCGCTTCTACTTCTCCAACTATTCTGCCGCTCGCAATTAAATTGTGAAGTGTTTTGATATCCGGTGCAGGTACCCGATCCTCATCCAAATGCGGTACAACACTGCGAATGGTTTGATGAGCTTTAGCTGTGCCATCGCCTGGTGTGAGAGGTGCCAAAAAGTCAACACCTTGTGCAGCAGCCAGCATTTCAATAGCTAATACGTTGCAGACATTATCCAAAATTTCTCTGGCTTGACGAGCAGCAATCGTCCCCATGCTTACATGGTCTTCTTGATTCGCAGAAGTCGGAATGGAATCAGCACTGGCTGGATGTACCAGAACTTTATTCTCCGATACCAATGCAGCTGCAACATATTGCGTGATCATAAGACCAGAGTCAACCCCTGGGAAAGCTGTTAAAAATGCTGGCAAATCGCTTAAATGCACATCTAACAGACGATTGATACGTCGTTCAGAAATATTGCCTAGTTCCGCAATTGCTAGTTTAAGATAATCCATAACCAAAGCAATCGGCTGACCATGAAAATTTCCGCCGGAAATTGCTTCACCTGTTTCCGGCATGATGAGCGGATTATCTGTTGCCGCATTAATTTCGACATTCAAGGTTTCCTCTGCACGCCTAAGAGCATCTTTAGAGGCACCATGCACTTGAGGTATACAGCGCAGCGAGTATGCATCCTGTACTTTTTTGCAGTGAATATGAGAAGCAATGATAGCGCTATGGGCGGTCAGGCGCAGCATATTTTGGGTAGTTGCAACCTGACCGGGATGTGCTCTAACCTGACTAATCCGCGGATCAAAAGCCGCCCTGGTACCTTTTAAGGCTTCTACGCTTAATCCCGCTGCAATATCTGCTGCCTTCATCAAATTAACAGCATCATGCCAGGCAATCGTACCAACCGCCGTCATAATTTGTGTCCCATTAATCAATGCCAACCCTTCTTTGCCACTCAATACAATTGCCTCTAGACCACAAGTTTTTAGCGCCTCAGCACCTGTTATCAACTGACCATTTAGATAAGCCTCACCTTCCCCCAGCATAACCAAGACCATATGTGAAAGGGGTGCTAAGTCGCCGCTGGCACCGACTGATCCTTTAGCTGGAACTGCAGGACATATGCGTTTATTGAGGAGATTTAACAGCATTTCTACTGTTGACAGCCTAATCCCTGAATAACCTTTTGCCAATGAATTCGCTCTAAGAAGCATAGCTGAGCGAACAACATCTTCTGACAAGTGCTCGCCAACACCGGTAGCATGACTTAAAATCAGATTACGCTGCAGTTTTGCCCTTTCATCTTTTGAAATAAAGATGGTGCTGAAATCGCCAAACCCAGTGGAAATACCATAAACAGGCTTTTCTTCTTCTAATATTTTATCAACGATCTGTCTGCTGGCAATGATTTGCTCGCGCCCTTGATTACTGAGCCTGACTTCTTCATAGCTGCGTGCTACCTTTATCACATCTTCCAATGTTAAGGAATTTCCATCTAATACTATCATGCTGAATCGCCTCCGCATTTTTCGAATTCTGCTAATTTACTTGCTAATTTCTGCTGGTTTTTCTTCACGCTTGCTGTGAATAAAAATGTAATACAAATAAATGGTTATGATGATTGGCAAACCTGTATAAAGGACAATCTCCTGTCCATCAATAAAAGCTAAACTTGCGATAATACAAATATTCAAGATAATTGCCACAATTGGCAGCGCCGGATATAATGGCGTTTTAAAAACCAAGTCTTTCAAATCACCGCCAATTTCCAGAAAGTGTTTGCGAAAATTAATTTGGCACCAAGAAATGACAATCCAAATCAAGCAACCAGTCAAACCTACACTGGACATCAGCCATATATAAACCGTGTCAGCAGCATATTCACTGGTTAACAGTGATAATGCAGATAATAGCAGTGTCAAAAATATACCATTAATGGGAACGCCCCCTGAATTTAAATGTCCTAACCATTTTGGTGCGTGCCCGTCTTTGGACATTGACCAGAGTAAACGCGAACAAACATATAGTGCAGAATTACTGGCTGATAAGGCCGAGGTAAGTACAACAAAACTCATAATATCTTTTGCAATGGGAATGCCGATACGACCAAATACGTATGCAAAGGGGCTTTCTAACACACCTGCTTCTTTATAAGGAATGGTTGCTCCCAATACAACGATTGCCAGTACATAAAACACAATGATTCGAAAAACAACGCCTTTAATAACTTTAGGCACATTTTGACCGGGATTCTCACATTCCCCGGCGGCCACTCCCACCAGTTCCGATCCTTGGAAAGAATACACTACCGTAATCATAGTCAAAAACAAAGCCCAACCACCATTTGGAAATAACCCAGCCCCTGTGTTAAAATTGGAAAATCCAATAGCTCCTTCATTACCAACAGTACCAAACATTAAACCTGCACCAGCAAGAATAAAGGCAATAATAGCTGCAACTTTGATGCCGGCAAACCAAAACTCAGTTTCACCATAAACTTTTACGGAAATTAAATTCAAAGCAGTTACCAATACAGCAAATAATACACACCAGATCCAAATAGACACACCAGGAAACCACAGTGACATAATAATACCAGACGCGGTAAAGTTAGCCGCAATACAAACTGCCCAGTTAATCCAGTACAACCACCCTACTGTAAAGCCTACGCCGGGGGAAATAAATTTCATTGCATAACTTTGGAATGATCCTGATACAGGCATTGCGACGGCAAGCTCTCCTAAACATAGGAGAGCCAAATACATGACCATCCCACCAAACAGAAAAGCTAACACAGCTCCAACTGGTCCCGCTTCGCTCACCACTTGCCCAGCACCTAGAAATAAACCAGTACCAATGGTGCCACCAATCGAAATCATCATCATATGCCGCGACTTCAAACCACGATTTAGACCTTTTTTCTCTGGAACCAATGCTTCTGTATCCACCGCCTGTTTTTTGGGGCCTGTCAGCGTTGTCACAATAATCCCCTCCATATTCTTTTTTTCTCTTTTATTGGACGATTTTTCTCGTTTTCACAAATTTACAGCACTTTATTCTTTATATTTTTTCATTTGCAGTTTTAACGAGTTGATCCATTAACACTTCCGAACGTGCTACGATATCTTCAACCCTGCTGGTCATGTCAGCAACAAAATCAGCATCTTTGATTGACCCCAGATTAATTCGTACGTTATAGATAGCCGACCACATAGCAGCCTCTGCCATTCTTCCCGCTACCGCTGCATCACTTGCCGCATTGACGTTGCCAATAGAGAGAATTTTCCCCGATAGCTCTAATACATCCAGACAAGCCTTGGCAACGGTAAACGGTAATGTAGATGCAGCTTTGAGGGATTCTTGAATGACTTTTGTACGCACCTGTTTTTCTTCATCGGTATTCTTAGGTAATTTATAGGCTTTCATTACCTGGGTAAAGGCTTCTGTATCCTCATCAATATATTTTCCCAGCGCTGCTAAACGTTCTTCAAAATCCAACGATAACCTTTTGCATTTTTCATGCACCGTTTCATATTTTGCACTACCTACCGTTAGGTTTCCTACCATAATCCCCAGCGCTGCCCCGATGGCCCCTACTAAAGCGGCTGCACTGCCACCTCCTGGTGCTGGGGAGTCTGATTTTAGTTCTGCTAAAAAACCTGTGATACTTTTGTCAATCAGCATACTATTAATACCTCCCAAATTTGTACATATCAACTAAATATTTTCTTCCAACACTTGCTTACGATTGAAGCCCTCTAGGCGTAAGTAATAGTCCGCTGTGTCAATTAGTGCCTGCATTGGTACCAACCCCACAATTTCACTGCCAATAATGTTCACACCGTAACGAGCTGCTTCATTTTTTACCGTTTCAAATACGCGGTGTAGTGGTGTACCTTCATAATTAATCATATTGATAGTAACTTGTGCTACATTGCGTTCTTCAATCATAATGCCCATAGCTCGGCAGTATTTGAAACCGCCTTTTGCTTCCCGGATAGCAGTGGCAATCTTCTTAGCTACGTTAACATCACTGGTACTTAAATTAATATTATAGGCAATTAAGCACTGCCTAGCTCCTACTACTGTAGCACCAGCCTTAGGATGCATTTTGGCCGGACCATAATCTGGCTTTCTTTCCGGCTCCGTAATGGCTGTTTTTAAGCCTTCATACTGCCCTTTGCGAACGTCTGGCAAATTCTTACGCTCATTCTTTTTCGCGGCTGCTTCATACATATACACTGGAATGTCTAGTTTCTCAGCAATTTCTTTCCCTAATTCGTTGGCTAAATCCACGCATTCTTCAAGGCTGACTCCTCGTACAGGAATGAACGGAATCACATCAGTAGCTCCCATACGCGGATGCTCACCATGATGTTGTTCCATGTCAATCAATTCCGTGGCCTTGGCACAAGAGGCAAACGCTGCCTGTTTAACGGCTTGGGGTTCGCCCACAAATGTTACCACCAAGCGATTGTGACTGGCATCGGATTGTACATCCAGCAGCTTGATACCTTCTATTTTTTTCACTTCATTTACGATGGCCTCAATGACTTCAGGACGACGTCCTTCACTAAAGTTAGGTACACATTCTACTAATTTACTCATCTTATTTATTACCTCCCAAATTACTATATCCTTTATCTACAACCACTTGCCCTTTCTTAATAACCCGGTCGACGATATCCATCCCAGCATGATAACTCAAGAATAAATAAGATGGATATTTCAGTATAACAATATCAGCTTGCTTTCCAGGTTCTAACGTACCGATACGATCCGCTCTTCCAACGGCAGCTGCACCATTTAGCGTCAACGCCGTCAGAATTTCTGCTGGCGATAACGTAAGCTGGATAGCGGCCAATGCAATCAGCATGGGAATCGAATGACTAAAACAGCTTCCTGGATTATAGTCGGTTGCCAGTGCAAGTGCTCCGCCATTGTCAATGATCCATCTGGCTCTGGCGTATTTTTCCCTTAGACAAAATGCCGTTATTGGCAACACTGTCGCCACTACACCTCGCGCCGCCATGTCAGCAATCCCCTTATCCGATGCCTGCAGCAAATGATCCGCAGAAACAGCCCCAAGTTCTGCTGCAAGCTCTGCTCCGCCAAAGGATACAATCTCATCAGCATGGATTTTTCTTTTCAATCCTAAACCACCTGCGGCCTGCAGGATCTTTCGCGTCTGATCGACTGAGAATACGCCTTTTTCGCAGAATACATCGCAAAACTCTGCAATTGACTGCTCTGCCACTGCCGGCAGAAGGCTTTCCACAATGAATGTGACATAGTCATCTTCTCGCCCACGATATTCAGGAGGCACGGCATGGGCTCCCATAAAAGTGGGTACAACCTCGACAGCATGATCAGCATTTAAATTTCCCATAGCTTTTAATTGCATAAGTTCCGTATCAAAATCCAATCCATAACCGCTTTTGCCTTCCACGGTAGTAACGCCCATGGCTAGCATGTCATCTAACCGCCTCGACGCAGTCTCAACCATTGCCTCATATCCCATAGACTGAGTGGCTTTGACGGTATTTAAAATACCACCGCCACGCTCTAAAATCTCCAAATAAGGCGTTCCGCTAAGGCGCCAGAAAAATTCTTCTGGACGATAGCCGCCAAACACAAAATGTGTATGAGAATCTACAAACCCTGGAATGACACTGCACCCTGTCGCATCAATAATCGTTAAATTTTCATGGGAAATCTCGGGCAAATCAGCAGTTGTACCCACCCATTCGATCATTCCATCTTTTGCGAATAATGCACCGTCAGTGATTCTCTCCAAGCGGTTCATACCGGTTCCCTTTCTTGCCGCTGTCCCTGTGCTGGTGACAATCTCTGCTGCATGTTTAATTAACAATATACTACCTTCACTATGCAAAGCATCTCCCCCTTTAGCACTTTTTTGTACAAAACTATTGAAACGCTGCAGTGACAATTTTTTCGATCAGTTCTTCCGTTGGTATATAAGGAATCGTCACATGAGCTTTACCTGCATAATCGCGGTTAAATTCAATAATGGTTTCAATTGAATGTTCATTTCTTGCCCATGATCGACGGGCTACACCCCCAATGACATCCCATAACATGGCCGATTGCAAAATTTTATCGACCCGCTCACTACCATCCAACACCATACCAAAGCCGCCATTGATTGATTTACCGATCCCCACACCCCCACCATTATGCAATGCTACCAGGCTCATTCCTCTGGCAGCATTGCCGGCAAAACATTGTACTGCCATATCTGCCATCACATTGCTGCCATCCTTGATATTCGACGTTTCGCGAAAGGGTGAGTCCGTGCCGCTGACATCGTGATGATCACGCCCTAGCATGACCGGACCAATATCACCACGGCGCACCATTTCATTAAAACGTAATGCAATACTCTTACGGCCTTCTGCATCCTGATATAAAATGCGCGCCTGGGTTCCTACAACCAACTCATGTTTTTGGGCATCACGAATCCAAATATAATTATCCCTATCCTGGCCGCGCCGTTCAGGATTAATGCATTGCATCGCCGCTTGGTCAGTTTTATGTAAATCTTCCGGTTTGCCGCTTAAGCAAACCCAGCGAAATGGACCATAGCCGTAATCAAACAATTGTGGTCCCATGATATCTTCCACATAGGAGGGAAAAATAAAGCCATCTTTTTCATCATGTCCGTTTTTAGCAATTTCTGTAACCCCTGCATCATAAATTGCCTTCATAAATGCATTTCCGTAATCAAAGAAATAGGTCCCCTGTTTTACCATTTCTTTGATTAATATGAAATGACGCTGCAAGCTCTTGTTAACCAATTCATGAAATTTGCTGCGATTGTTAGTCAAAAGTGCGGTCCGCTCCTCAAAGGTCAACCCCTGTGGACAATAGCCACCGTCATAGGCCGCATGGCAGGAGGTTTGATCAGACAATAAGTCAATATGTTTATGATTGGCTACTGCATATTCCAGCAAATCTACAATATTGCCATGATAGGCTATGGATAATGCTTTACCCGCAGCCTGATATTCTTCTGCCATCTTGAATACTTCCTCAATATTATCGCTGCATTTTCCAACCCATCCTTGTTCTAAACGTGTCTGAATGCGGGAGATGTCTACCTCAGCAATAATGCCCACTGCACCAGCAATTTCTATTGCTTTTGGCTGCGCACCGCTCATCCCTCCCAATCCAGAGGAAACAAACAACTTCCCATGCAGATCATCATGAGGCGCAACGCCCAATTTAATCCTACCTGCCGTTAATAAGGTGTTAAAAGTTCCATGAACAATGCCTTGTGGACCAATATACATCCAGCCGCCCGCTGTCATCTGTCCATAGTTGGCAACCCCCATCTGTTCGGCAACTTCCCAGTCATCCTGATTATCAAACATCCCCACCATCAGAGCATTGGTGATAATTACCCTGGGTGCTTCAGGTTTTGAGGGGAACAATCCCAGGGGATGACCGGACTCTACAACTAGTGTTTGATCTTGCGTCATAACTTCCAAATATTTTTTAATCAATTGATATTGCATCCAATTCTGACATACACTTCCTGTTTCTCCATAAGTGACCATTTCATAAGGATAAAGAGCAACATCATGATCCAGGTTATTATCAATCATGACTTGAAATGCCTTACCTTCAATGCAGTTACCTTTATATTCATCTAATGGTTTACCGTAAATAGATTCTTTCGGCATATACCGATAACCATAAATCCGTCCATATGTTTTTAGTTCTTCCATAAATTCCCTTGCCAAATGGTTATGCAACTCCTCTGGAATATACCGTAGAGCATTTTTCAATGCAACTTTACTTTGTTCAATACTTAATCGAAAGCCTCTATTCGGTGCCCTGCGCACACCCGTTTTAAATATCGGCGGCTCTGGTAATACATTGTCCAGTTTAATCGTCATGGCACAGGTAATCCCTTTATTATCGATCTTCATCGTCATATCCCCTTCCACAAAAATAGTATTTAACCATCTATAAAATAATTAATCAAATATATTTTATTTATAATAATCTTTATATTCTGATTATAATGCGCCTACTGTCAAAATATCGTCAAAAGAATGCCCAGCATCGTCAAATTATACACCAAATACCTTCACTGTCACCTAGCCACCCCTTTCAGTCGGCAAAGAGTATCTACTACAGCAAAAATGATCACTTTGGCCAAGCTCGCAGTTGCCCTGTCATGATCAAACCGCGGTGATACTTCTGCAATGTCAAATCCAACAACTTTCTGTGTGCGAAGTATATGTTTTAAATACTTCAGCACCATCTCCGGGTGCAGCCCCAAGGGCTGTGGTGCACTGACTCCGGGAGCAAAAGAAGAGGAAAATACATCTGCACAAATCGTTACGTAAAGATTGGGTATCGACTGCATAAAAGAATCAAGCTTTTCCAGGATATGTTCTTCATATTGCATGGAAATATCACCTGCTAATAAATAACCTGCTCCTAATTGTTGGGCCGTCTTGAATAATTCAAGTGTATTGCTGCTGCGCTGGATTCCCAAGCAAAAATAATGGAATCCTTCTCCCCATTTGCAAGCATCATCGGCAATTTGCCGAAACATCGTCCCAGAATTTCCTTCCCTAATAAATGGTCGAAGATCAAAGTGTGCATCAAAATTTAAAATACCCAGATCACATTTACCATCTTTCTGTCGCAGGAAATCCGCTTGTCCCCGGAAATGTCCCAAAGCAGTTTCATGACCGCCTCCCATAACCAGAGGAAACAGTCCGGCTTGACGGAGATTAAGAACTGCTTGTTCTAGCACCATCTGGCTTTTCATTAACTCTCCATCTGCACAGGTAATGTTTCCCGCATCAAACACCAACACCTCTGAAGAAAAAGAACAGGGTAAATTAGCAAGTTCACGTCGTATCCCCTCCGGTCCTGAAGAAGCACCTTGGCGTCCGCTATTCCTCCGTATGCCCTCGTCACAGCAAAATCCCAGCAAAGCAAATCCCAATTTACCTGTGAATTTAAATAATGGCTGCCGTAAATCCAGCGGTTTTATCCATTGGTGCCACCGAAAAGCATCATAATTTTCCCTGCTGTCAATCCGCCCCTGCCATATTGTAAAATCCGCTGTCTCGTATCTATCCTGAAACATACTTATCCTCCTGCTCAGTCTTATCTATTGGTCTACGACTTGTTTTGGCTTAAAATAATCCAGTAATTTTACCATCATTATCAATATCCATCATTTCTGCCGCAGGTTTTTTCGGAAGTCCTGGCATTGTCATAATATCGCCGGTAATCACCACCAAAAAATTCCTGGGCAATTTCCACATCACTTTTCATTACAATCACCTCATCAAAAAATTTAACTTCTTACATAATGGGGCATTTCAGCTGGGATCACCATAGATAATTCCACCAGACCCGCATATTCCCCATTCTGATACCATGGCGTTTGATAAACCAGCTTTTTTACGCCGTTTTTCTCAATGGTATAACTATTGGCAGTTTTGGTTTCGATAATCTCCGTGATTTTTTTACAGGCACGGTCAGAATGAATATCTGCTACATTTTTCCCAACCAAAGTCTTACCACCATATTTTTCAAAAGTTTTAACCGAGGAATCATTCATTTCTATAATTTTGCCAGTTTTATCTGTAACGGTAATTGCAAAAGGCAATTCCTTTACCCATCCTGTAGACATATGCTTTCCCTTCCCCCTCTTAAAGTGGTTCTTCTTATATGAATTCTACAAAAAGCAATGTCTAACTATCGTCAAATAGTAGTGACACATTACATAATGGCACACTGTACAATAAATCTTATTATACAAATAAAAAAAAGGTGGCGAATAGCCACCTTTTTATTTGTGTCATTGGTTTTCTTTAGTTGGATAACTAGCTAATAATTCTACAAGGAAGTGTTAGAATGAAGTTTATAAATAGCAAATTACATAAAGATAAAAACTGAATTGGTTTCTTCAGCTTTTATTCAAGATGAACTTTACCATTAATCACTTTGTTATTTGTATTGAGGTTCTTGCTTTTCAATGTATTTTTGCCTTCCCTTCAATGTATCAATAGCATTGTCAAGGGTTGTTGCTAATTGCTCAAATGTTTGTTTTGCTTGCGGATCCTGAGTTTCCATAGAAAATGTTTTCATGCTGGATGCAGCAGATTGAATAGTTGCAATAGCCTGATTCATTTGAGTACCTACCGTCATTTTTCTCACCCCCTTTTCAGAAATATTTTTATCCTTTTGGTTTACATAGTAAAGCTGACAAAAATCCAAATATAATCGCTGCTGAAATACCTGAACTGGTGATTTTAAAAATACCTGTCAATACCCCAATAATACCAGTCTTTTCTGCCTCTTGAAGAGCGCCTTTTACCAATTGGTTGCCAAAGCTACTGATCGGAACGGATGCTCCAGCTCCAGCAAATTTTACTAAATCATCATATAAACCAAATCCTCCTAAAACAGCTCCAGACACTACCAATGTAACCATTGTATGTGCAGGAGTTAGTTTTAACCCGTCCATGAGGAGCTGTCCAATCACACATATAGCCCCACCAACGATAAACGCCAAAATAAATTTTTCCAAACCTGGTGCCTCCTGTTTTACATTTCTATGGATACTGCATGAGCAACGCACGGTATAGTTTCCTTTTGCTGGTAAGACATAGGGGACAATAAAGCACCTGTGGCTATAACCAGAATTCGATTCAGTTCTCCTTTTCGCATACGATTTAAAAGATGCCCAAAGGTTGTTGTCGCAGCACAGGCACAACCACTGCCTCCTGCAAAAACTGGCTGATTTTCCTTATACATCAAAATACCGCAGTCGGTCAATTTTTCTACAGGGATATCAAGTCCATGCTGTTTAAGCAAATCTCCTGCAATTGGGTGACCTACCCTACCCAAGTCTCCGGTGGCAATCAGGTCATATTGTAATGGGGATATGTTTAAATCCCTAAAGTGGGCTTCAATGGTGTCAACTGCAGCAGGAGCCATAGCTGCCCCCATGTTAAAGGGGTCAGAAAGCCCCATGTCTATTACACGCCCAATAGTAGATGCTACGATGCGCGGTCCTTCACCTTGCCTCGCAATAACTGCAGCACCTGCTCCCGTCACAGTCCACTGTGCAGTAGGTGGCTTTTGCGCGCCATATTCGGTAGGGTAACGGTATTGTTTTTCACTAGCTGCGTTATGGCTAGATGTGCCAACAAGTGCATTCTGTGCGAAGCCACTATCAATAATAAGAGATGCTAAAGAAAGACCTTCCATAGAACTAGAGCATGCTCCATAAATCCCCAAGTAAGGAACAGCAAGGGCACGTGCAGTAAAGCTGCTGGGGATAATCTGGTTAATTAGATCACCGCTGAGAAAAAACTGGATATCCTCTTTCTTAAGTCCTGATTTTTTAATTGCAGTCTCACAAGCCTGTTCCAAAAGTTTTTTTTCTGCTTGTTCATAACTGTCTTGTCCAAGCCATATATCGCCATGAAGCATGTCAAAATCCTTTGCTAGGTTGCCTTGTGCCTCAAAAGGTCCGCCTATAGCCGCAGATCCAATAATTACTGGTTTGGATTGAAAAACCCATGTTTGATGACCTTGCAACATTTACATTCCACCTAACGACTTAATCATTACACTTATAATAGCAACAATAAAAGCAGAAAAGACTCCAAATACAATGACTGGTCCTGCGATTTTAAACATATTGCCTCCAACACCTAATACAAAACCCTCACTTTTATGATCAAGAGAAGCTGATGCGATAGTATTTGCAAATCCTGTAACTGGAACCGAACTTCCCGCACCAGCCCATTGAGCAATATGATCATATACTCCAAAGCTTGTGAGTAACACTGAAATCATAATTAAAACCGCAACGGTAGGATCTCCTGCTGTCTTTTCATCAAAATTGAAATAATTTATGAAAAACCACTGTATTCCCTGACCTATTGTACAAATAATTCCTCCGCCAATAAAAGCTCGTACGCAATTTAATAGTATGGGACGCTGTGGTTCCCTTGCACGAGCAAAGTCTTGGTACTGCTGCTGCACCGGAGTGAGATTCTTTCTTTTAATACTTGACAATACAATCCACCTCTATCGTAATAAATATGGCTTGAGTTTTTCCATAAGTTGTTCTAACTTTTCAGCATGCTCCGAATACATCTTTCGAGCTGCTTCATTTTTTGTCTCCAGTGAAAAGCTCATGAGATCAGCCTGGCTTTTTTCAAAATTTGCATAGAGCATTTCCTTAACTTTAGGCTGCGGTATTTGTATAGAGTCGTCAAACAAATCTAGGTATAAATCCCCAGATGAATCTACTTGTCCGATGAAAACATTATCGATGGATACTCCTATGGTTTCCAATTGAATCTCTAGCCATTCCCTATTAAAGCCTAAAGAAAATAGGGATTCGTTTAGCATATTGCCATCTAGTATAACAGTCTGTGGTTCTGTCAGTGGTGCCAATTTCATTCCTAAATCATAGGAAGATACAGGCTTTTTATGGGATTTCAAAAATACATTTATGTCTCCGGTATCCTCCATTACAGCAAATTCTACATCTGCTAAACTGAAAGCATTTTTGGAGCGAAGTTCTCGCAGCAGTTCCTCTGCTGTTAGTCTTGTTTGTAGGAGATTTTCTTCCATGATCTTCCCATGCTTAATTAACACAGTTTCTTTTCCGCTGACAATGTCATGGACCCACTTGCTTTTTAGAGATAAATAATCCAATGCTATAGGAAATAATACCCAAACACTAAGAGCAATAAATCCAAAGGTAAGATTTGCAATTAAATTTAAGGACATTATTGCAGCAATTACTGCAGCTACAATGTAACTTACAAATCTAAAAGGCGTCATTCGGACAATATTTCTTTTTCCCATTAATCTGATCAAAATCAACATTAAAAAGAATAATGAAACTGAGCTCAGTAATATCTGTATCCATGTTTGCATTTTCAATCTCCTGACTAATTTCCTTTATATTGTGGCTCTTGATATTCCAAAACTTTTATTCTTTCCTCAAGATCGCTGATAATTTGCGCTGTAGCTTCTAACGTTTCATTGTAAACTAATTTGCTTTCTTTATCCCTCGTCTGTAGCGCATATAGTCTTAATGTTCCTTGATTACCTTTTAGAGTGGCTAATGTTTTTTTTATCTGAGAAGCAACTGTCATATCCATTACCTCCATCTTCCCTACTAGTATTACTCTCATTCTAAATATTATTCAGTAAGTTATGATTCGTCCCCAAAAAGAAGTGTTGTTAGAGACAAATCATAGCTATTAATTAAACAGCCAAAGCCCACGGTCTATTACCTTTTGCTGCTATATTCATCCATCATGTCTTCCAAAGATTTCAGTTCAACCGCCATACCCATTTTATAAAAAACTTTTCGGGCCTGCTGATAATATTCTACCGCAGGCAAAGGCAAATCATCTTCAAATACTTCTGCTACTTTTGCGTCATCTTTCATCAACAGTTTTATTTCTGCTTGGGTACGAAAGATTAGTCCATTTTGATATTGATCATTGTATTTTTTCAAGAAGTCCTTCGCCTGCTCAAAATATTTTCTTGCTTCATAAGGACGATGCTGCTTGACAGCAATCAATGCCAGTACACAATTGAGTGTACAATAACCACGCAAACACCAATAGCCTTTTTGATCGCCAAACCCTTCTGCCACCGACAAAGCCTCCGTAAGATATGCAACAGCCTTTGCATAATTTTTGATTTGAAAGGCTGTATAACCAGCATTAATATAAAATAAGGCTACTCCTTCGCTAATATTTTTACGTCCAGCTATTCTAGCAGCTTGCTCATAGTGATGTAAAGCTGCTTGATAATCAGAACTCTCTCGTCTTAAATCACCAATATAATTTTGGACTGCTGCAATGGTAAAAGCATAAAAACGATTGCGAGTTGCCAACTTCTTAAATAGTGCCAATGATTGTCTGTAATAATTCTCTGCTTCTTGATGTTGCCCTTTGAGCGCGCAGGCAATTCCTAAAAATCGCAAAGCTGTCGCTTTTTTATCTGGAAGTTCATCATGTTCCGTCAAATGCAACAACTTGAGGGCAAATTCCTGGATCAAATATGCCCTCCGAGTTTGAATACCGCAATAAATAATTTGCTGATACCCTTTGATTTGATACTCTCTAAGTTTTTGCACTGAAGCTAAGCGCAGCATTTGGTGAATTAGTTTCAATCCCAGCAAGTGTTCTCCCCGCCAGATATGATAGCGACCAGACATTTCCCAGTAAGCAACTTTATGAGCATCCAATCGTTTATCTGCTATTTTGGGATGGACTAATACATCCAGCAATTCCTTTATTTTCTCCAGATATGTGGTGATCTGGCTCCGACTTTCCCGAAAATCAACATATCCCGTTGGGTAATAACGATTCAGTTCCGGAAACATTTCATACTGGGGACAAAAATATTTTTCGGATAATTTAATAGTATAATCCAACATTTTCAACTTTTCATCGGCATTTGTGTAATGGTATAAAATATGTTCATAAACATCTTTACTTTGCATGCCATCTTGCAGCAGCTGCTCTAAATAGGATGCCGCTTGCTTATGAAACATCCGTTGTCTGATTGTTGACATTTGATTATATACGTAATTACGAATCTGCAAATTATAAAACTTATAGGCCGATCCGTCTCTATTTGAATCCAGATCTTCCATCAGAAGTTGTTTTTGTTGTAATTCCTCTAACACTTCCACCAATTCAAATTCATTGATTCTAGAAATAGCCTGCAGCACCTCATAATTCACATTATTAAAGAAAACGGATGCAATCTCTAAAGTTTTTCTGGCATTATCAGAAACATTGCCAGTACGTTCTTTTAATACGCTGTTCAATCGGATTGAGCCGTGGCTAATATCTCTGCCAGCTGCAATTAAATTTAGACATTCAATCAAAAACAGCGCATTGCCGCCTGTATAGTCGTATAGCCTAGACTGCATCTCCTTACTAATACCAGGCAGCCGTAAAACAGACAATTTCATTACGTCTTGCGCACTGAACCGACCAATTTCTAAGTGTTCCAACATATTGCTGCGTTCAAATTCTTCCATGGTTTTGTCAATCTGCTGTAAATACTCCGCATGACAGGTCGCTATACAGATTATATTTTTTCCATGAATGCGTAATACCTGCCACAGCAGCAGCCACCCTTGCTTATCCATCCAATGAATGTCTTCAATCAATAGTATGGTTTTCTTCAAATTAGCAGCTTTACCCAAAACCTCACACATAATTTCTTCAACCGTGGTTGCACTGAATTTATAAGCATCCATCGTTACTTCTTTATGTAACAGTGTTTCACTTATTTTCGTCGTTGGAAAAACATAAGCAATTACCTGTTGCCAAAGGAGTGGCAAATGAACATCGGCTTGCATTAAACAGCTCATTACCTGTAAAAAGATATTGTTCCACGCCTTATACACATATTCAAATTCAGCCTGATAGCATTGGGTACGAAAAATATTACTATGCTTTATTGGAATGCTTGAAAAAAGTTGTTCAATAATTGCCGATTTGCCAACACCTTGATCTCCCTGCAGCAATATCATCTGCTTACTATGGCCCTTTTGATAAAAGTCATCCAGCCATAGGCGCAATTGCAGTAATTCTTTTTCCCTTCCGAAAAATCTCTGATTACTAACTACCCCTTCTTCAATGGCTCTGCTGCTTTTCCGGTCCTTGATCCGCCTATAGAGTTCCTGAGTCTTAGCACTAGGCAGCAAAGACAAATCCTGTGCCATCTTTCTCTCAAGATCTTGATAGATTTCCATTGCTTTATACGAGTCTTCTTTTTCATAGATTTTCATCAATACCCGGTAGGCACTTTCGTTATATGCATCCATTCCAATCAATTGCTTTAAATACTTCTTGGCTGACATATATTCTTTTTGGTTTATTAGCTTTATGATATATTTCGTCAAATAGTTTATACTATCCATCCTAAACTGCTCGCGTTTTTCGGTAACCCATTCGTCAAAACTGGCTGCATCTTTACAATAAAAACCACCTAAAAACTCACCAGGATTTTTTTCTAAAAAATTTACAATATCAGTTACCGTCATTAGCTCCAAATCTGTCTCTGCCACTATTTCTGGGTTTAATGCAATCTTTGCCCGGGATGAAGTAATCAGTAAATCCACGGAAAACATTTTTCTCAATAAATACACTGTATTGCGTAAATTTCGTTTCGCGGCATGATCTCCCATATCCCCCCAGAGCAGTGCTGCCAAATCCTCTCGTGTAGCTTCACCAGTAACCAAAAGATAGTACAACAAGGCTTCCATTTTTGCAAAAGGGAATATCATTTTTTGATCATTCCAATAAACTGCCGGTTTTTCAAATAACACTACATGTAATTTAGCCACCCACTCATCCCCTTTTGAAAAAACTTGCTATAATCAACTATATTATACTGAATTTTCTTGTAATTGCCTACATTATCCTGCAAAGTAAGCAGATATACAAAGTATGTAACATAAAAAGAAGCGGAAAATCAAAAAATGATTTTTCCACTTCTTTTTGTTATCAATAGGTGACTATAGCGTAATTAGAGTTATAACTTCACTGCAAGAGCAAATTATCGATTCAGTACTTCATGTATACTGTAAGTATAATAGGCAGACAGAGCAAACAGAGAAAAATAGGATAACCCCATTTTAAAACGGAAGCTGCTATCTGTATCATAATAGGGATTTTCTCGATCTTTCCATACTTCCCATGCTTTTTTTATGGCCAATATAGAGATCAAAATACCAATTGGATTAAAGAAATATAGGGAGAAAAATACCATTACTGGGATACCAACGATCCAAAGTTTTAGGGATATGGCAGTAACAATCCGTCCACCATCAAGGGGATGGGCCGGAATGAGATTAAAGGCAGTTAATAAAAAACCAAAATATGCTAGTGCAAGCAACAATGCTGAATTAAAGATTTCTCCAAGCAAGAGACAGACAAATGCACCAAGAGCTCCGAAAATTGGACCAGCAATACCAACAATCGCTTCTGTCTTGGCATCCTTCGGTGCTTGTTTCATTTGAATGATGGCACCGATAAAGGGGATAAACATCGGTAGGCTCGTATCAATTCCCAACCGCCTAGAAGCAGTCAGATGTCCCATTTCATGAATAAACAATAACAAAACAATGCCTATGGCGTATTTCCATCCATATAGAAAGGTATACGTGATAATCATTAGCATCATTGACAAACCAGTAGTTAGAAATTTTCCAAATTTAAGAAATATAAAAGTTCCTTTAATGAGCGCCCATATCTTTCCTGCTTTGAAAAGCAGCAATAATCCGCCAAAGCTCGTAAACCAACCCCATTTACTTTTCTTTTTTTCAGGAAGTTCGTTTTCCTCTGAAGGCTCGCTGCTTGCTAAAATGATTTCATTTTCTTTGTTCTTATTTTCTTCCATAATTTAAAAGCCTCCATTTATACGAATCTTTATATCTATGAACAACTACATGCTAAGCAATACTTTGTCATTTACAAATCGGTGTGATTTCATAAAGCTTCTCATCCATCTCCCTTAAGAAAAGCGAGGGTTTTCCGTAATAAAAAAGACTTAAACGATGCAATGTACGTGTGCATATTGTATATAATATATGACGTTCTTCTTCACTGCTAAAGTTAATTGTATCAGCATTAACGACCAACACCGCATCAAATTCTAATCCTTTTGCTAAATACGATGGAATTACAACAATACCTTGATGGAATGAGTCCTCCTCATCAATTACAAGATTCAAATCAATATGTTCTTTAAGCTCTGAAAAAACTTTTTTCGATTGATAGGTATTCTTACAAATAATGCCGATTGAATGCCATCCTTCTTTAAGGATATTCTTAATGGTATAAACGAGAACAGGAGAGTACTCGTGAAGATTTTTAATTTTGGTTACTGTGGGTAAAGCTCCTGAACGATTAATTGATTCTACTTTTGTTTTATCAGAAAGTATCGCCTGACAAAAAGCCTGAATTTGCTTTGTCGATCGGTAACTGCGCGTTAGTCGGAAGGCAATTGATTTTTCATTTCCGATAATTTCACTCATATCGGTAAAGCTTGCTGTATTTAAAAATGGATGCACGGCTTGTGCAGGATCTCCTACTACCGTCCATGTAGAGTTAGGAAAGAGTGTCACAAGAATTTGATATTGCATTCTAGTGTAATCCTGGGCTTCATCAATGATCAAATGTTTAATATCGCGATTTATGGGAAAACCTTGCAGCACACCTTGAAAATAAATAAATCCTGGAGTATCTTCGTATGGCAGCACACCATTATTTAAGTAAGAAAGGGTTTGTCTTTGAATTGCCTGCCATTCTTTAGGAAAATCAGTTTTATTTGACGACCTGGCAAGCAGCCAGCCCCCTTTAAATAGTCTTCGATAT
This sequence comes from Pelosinus fermentans JBW45, assembly GCF_000271665.2. Lineage (GTDB taxonomy): Bacteria > Bacillota > Negativicutes > DSM-13327 > DSM-13327 > Pelosinus > Pelosinus baikalensis. The sequence goes on from NZ_CP010978.1 coordinate 2,996,398, forward strand.
TCTGCTAGCGGACTCAATTTCGTCAATCTGTCAATTTTCTCGTATAAGGAACCAAACTCTTCTCGGGCCGCAATTCTTGCCAGAGCTTTAATGGTATTCTCGTCAACTTCTTCAGCGCGATTTACAATTTCGGCTTCCTTTTCCTTACGAACAGCATGAAACATTGGGCGCATTCTGCTTTCGATCACCGCTCTTATCTTTTCTAATCGAATCTTCACTGGCATATCGGAAAGATTCCCAAGAAAATAATGTTTCCACTCCTCTTTTCGAAAGACCAATTGCCCGCGAAACTCAATATCTGGATACTCATCCACTAAGCTTGTTTGTACCCATTCTAGATATTCCCGTAGGATATTCTCAAAATTATGAGATGATTTAAAACGTATATTTTCTGCGCGCAGGATCTGTTGGTGGTCGCTCCCATTTGACAATACCGTTTCCAGATGAAACGTACGGGTTTCAAGTTTTATGGGAAGCTGGTTTATTGCCTCGAAGACACAATCGTGAAATGTTTTTTGCAGCACATTTTCTTCTCCCATTTCCGGTAAAACATTGGAAATATAGTCGCTAAATAAATGGTTCGGTGAGAGAATCAGAACATTTTTCTCATTAATACTCTTTCTATCACGATAAAGTAAAAATGCGATACGGTGCAAGGCTACAGAAGTTTTACCACTGCCTGCTGGCCCCTCTACAAAAAGTGCTCTATGATTTGCATCACGAATAATTTGATTTTGCTCACGTTGAATGCTGTTAACAATGGTATGCATTTTATCATCAACACTTTTACCTAGTATTTCTTGCAGAACTTCATCATCTATTTTTAAATCAGCATTAAACATATACTGCATACAACCGTTTGCTATTTTAAATTGACGTTTTAGTATGATCTTTCCCTTGATGCTTCCTTCGGAACAATCATAAGCCGCTTCACCTAACCCATAATCATAAAACATACTCGAAATAGGTGCCCGCCAATCATAAATGAGGAATTCTCCTGTTTCTTCATCCATTAACGTAGAAAGACCAATATATACTTCTTCTTCCTGGGGTTCAATCCCAGTATCCTCTTCGATAAAATCAATACGTCCAAAGTAAGGTGAGTTTAGCATTTTTCTTAATTTAAGAGGTGTGCTATGGGTTAAGGATGAAAGTGCCCGCTGACGATTTGCGGTTTCTACCAATTGCGCTTCATCACTGCCGCATTTTTCCCAATAATTTAATAGCGTTTCTTTGAGTTCAGATTGTTTTACTACGCAATTTTCTTCACTTATTGCTAGTTGTTTTTTTATTTCTTCAAGAGTTTCCTCTAGTTTTATTGCTTCTTTTTGTCTTTCTTGATCGTCCATGTCGACCTCCATCTATAGAAAAGATTCATATGAACTGAGGTGCCATCAATCGGCTGCCTGCGAAGATCATATCTAGGATTGTATCATAATCCATTTACTCTGGCTATTGTGCCTCAATTTTAAGAATTCTAAAATACAAACCTCCTACAAAAAATTCCTTTCGAATTGGTGCAGGAGGTCCCCTTAATAAATATGTTTGTTAACCATGATTATTTTTCCTGGCTTCTTTGATTTGTTTACTTCTTAACTGCCCACAAGCAGCATCAATATCGGTTCCATGCTCGAGACGCTTGCTGCAATGAATACCATTCTTTTTCAGTATATCGTAAAACGTCCGCATGGCTTCTAGCTCGCTTCTTTGGTATTGACTATGCTCGTCTACTGGATTATAAGGGATTAAGTTTACATTGACACTTTTCTTTCTATCACCAATCAACTCAGCAAGTTCAAGAGCATGCTGACTACTATCATTCATATCCTTTAGGAGAATGTATTCTAACGTAATCCTTCTATTGGTTTTTGACAGATAGTAATCAACAGCCTGCATTATTTTCTCTATAGAAAAAACACGGTTTATTTTCATGATCTGCGATCGAAGTTCATTATTTGGCGCATGTAGAGAAATTGCTAAGTTAACCTGCAAATTCGTATCGGCAAATTCAACAATTCGATCTGCAAGTCCGCTGGTTGATACGGTGATCCGCCTTGCAGCAATGGCTAGGCCGTTATGCTCTTTGATAATTAATAAAAAATCGATTAGATTTACAAAATTATCAAGTGGTTCGCCAATTCCCATCACTACAACATGACTGACTCTTTCTTCTTGATTCTCTTGCTCTAAATACTGTTCGACTTTCATAATTTGTTCCACAATTTCGCCACTGGTCAAATCGCGTTTTTTCTTTAATAAGCCACTTGCACAAAAACCACACCCAATATTACAGCCAACTTGTGTTGTAACACAAACCGACAAACCAAATTTATTTCTCATTAGAACGGTTTCAATTAAATTGCCATCAAACAGCTGAAATAAAAATTTGACCGTTCCATCTGCAGCTTCTTGCCTACAGTGTTCTTTTAGTGTTTCGATGACAAAGTGATCTGCTAATAATTGAACACACTCTTTATTGACATCAGTCATTTCGGAGAAATGCATTACTCTTTTCCGATAAATCCACTGCCATACTTGCACTGCACGAGATTTTTTATGTCCACGTTCTATAAGCCATGTTTCTAGTTGATTTAATGTCAATCCATAAAAGGATGCTTTGTCCATTCGTTGTCCTCTTTTCAAACTAATAAAAATCTCTTTTATTATCATTAGGTATTTGGAGCCTACCAATCTGTTTCTTATTATCCCAAATTTTTATTATTAAAACAAGAGGAGTCAAAATACGCGCTATTGCCGATAGCGCGTATAAAGTCCCAAAATATCAAAAACATACTAAATCACCTGTGACCATCCCCTCTAGGCCACCAAAAACCACCACCAATGATTACAACCTTTTCACCATCAGCGTATTTTAAATGTTCGCCATCTTGTCGAAGAGTAAACTCATACCTGGCAGGATGCCATCCATCTTTCCCAATAAAAATTTGTTCCGAATCAATGGATTCTCCATCTAACGATAAACTAAATTTCACATAGCTCCCATAAGAAAGCTGAAAATCAAGTCCCTCTTCGTCTTTGGCAGTCGTAAAATTATATATGATTTTATTCTGGCTTTTATTAACTTCAAAATAGTCTTCATTTCCACCCTGATATTTTCCTAAAACATTCTCAAATCTCCCATCCGTACGAACCGTTCCACTGAAAGTATGAGGGATTCCAGTAGACGTGATTCTCAGGTGTAACCCTTCTTTATCCTGCCATAAAAAATATCCCATGCTTTTACCTGGATCAAAAGCAATCGGTCTTTCCTCAAGATTAGGAGAGTAAGACGCAAATACATAGCTGTTCAAACAAAATGCAGCCAGAAAAGCAAGAACTAGAAGCCTCCATCTTTTCATTTCATCCTCCTGATATCAAAATTCTACGCATCATTCGTTTTAAAAATATCTCCTACAGCCCAATATTCTCCATATTTCATTGTTCCCCTTCTAAGTTTATAACTAAATGACACTCACAATTATAAATTTCTACCTTTTCTTAAAATTAGAGAATATTTCAAACTCGAATAGGGAAAAATGTCACAGGATGTAAAATTTAAGGAGGTATTTTTTATGAACTATGGAATGAAACGTTCACTACAAGCACAAAAAATGGGTGAAATGGGAAGGGGACACATGCTGGTAGAAGCTCATCAAATGGTGCATGTTGGCGAAGCTATAACAACAATGGTCAACTGCATGAATACATTTCGTATGTACCGTCCTCAAGTTAGAGAACCCCAAATGACGTCTATGATGGACAGGCAGTTGGAGCATATGATGAGCATGTGTAATAATATCCTCAAATATATGCAAACCAAAGAAATTAACCAAATCATGCCCGATCGCATCATGAGCTGGCAATCCAGTATCAATCAAATGCATCAACCAATCAACATGAATGCCAGCCGATTAGATGAGCGTGATATGGTATGTTGTATGGCAAGTTCGCTTAAAGCATGTGTTATGTCTTTGAGCGTTGCAACCATGTCTTGCTCTGATGATACTATGCGGAAGATGGTCATGAATTGTTGTACCTCATGTATGAATATGGTTTATGATATGTTAATGCATATGCATCAAAGAGCGATGCACCACTTATCAACTATGCAAGCCAACACGATGCATTCCGCCATGCATGTTTATCAACCCCTGTCAGAAATGCAATATCAATAAAAATGGTATGAAACTGCTTTTAATGCAGCTTCAAATAAAGATCAAGGACTGCATTTTCGCGCAACCCTTGATCTTTATGTTTTTTGTTACGTTCTAGATAACTTCACTTTTAATTTTAAGCTTTTCCATTTTATAGTACAAACTACGAATCGCAATTCCTAATTGGAGTGCAGTCTGTGTTCTATTTCCCTCGTTCTTTTTTAAACAATCTTCAATAATATTACGTTCTACTGCCTCCAGCATTTGGGTTAAACTACTGTGAGGAAAATGCGTATCCACGATATGAGCAACCTTTATTTCTCGAAAAAATGGTGGAAGATGTCTACTTAAGATTGTCGTCTCAGAAAATTGCATGTTTATCAATGCTCGGCCAAGAACATTTTCCAGCTCTCTTACGTTGCCCGGCCACAAGTATTCACGAAATACGGCAATCGCTTCAGGGGAAACTGCGGTTACATTCCTTCCGTATTCTTGATTGAGCTTTTCTAATATATGCACAATTAACTGTGGTAAATCTGCCATTCTGTGACGCAATGGCGGAATGACAATGGGGAAGACATTTAGTCTATAGTACAAGTCTTCGCGAAAGGAACCTTTTTTCACTGCAACATCCAAATTTTGATTTGTAGCAGCAATTACCCGCACATCAATACTCCTGGATTTTACCCCACCGACCTTCGTGAACTCACGCTCTTGTAAAACTCTTAAGAGCTTTGCTTGAACCATCAAAGGGATCTCACCGATCTCATCTAGAAAAATAGTCCCGCCGTTTGCTTCTTCAAATAATCCCTTCTTCCCGCCTCGTAAAGCACCGCTGAAGGCCCCTGCTTCGTAGCCGAAAAGCTCACTCTCAAATAAAGTCTCCGGCAACGCTGCACAATTAACCCGAACAAAGGGCTTATTATTTCGATGGCTGGCAAAATGTATGCTATGAGCAAATACCTCTTTCCCAGTTCCACTTTCTCCGGATAACAGTATTGTCGCTGGTGTTGTTGCAGCGTGACGCGATTGCTCTACGGCAAGGGACATGGCTGCATCCGTTGCCACTATAGTTTCAAACGTATAACGTGACTGAGATCGGTTCACCAGCATTCGTGTACGGGCTAGCTCCTTACTAAGTCGCTTAATTTCGGAAACATCATGAACGACCCCCACACTGCCACGCAATTTACCTTTAATAATAATCGGCGAGACACTTGCTAAAACCTCTCGATTGCCTGGTCCCACCTTTAAGGGAATTCCACGTACCGCATCCAAAGTCTTCACCACCTGCAAGTGCATACTCTCTCCCTCTCGGATATCAACAGTAGACAACTTGCCGACTACTTCCTCCTTGGGCATTCCAATGACTTGAGTATAAGCCTGATTCACCATAATAATCTTTCCCTCTTGATCCGCCACTGAAATGGCATCCTGGGTAACATCTATAATCGTTTCTAAAAATTTCTGCATTTCATTTCTGGAGGTAAGTTCTTCCATTAACTGCTCTACTTCGGTAAATTCTCGAAATACTGCAGCCACGCCCACAATTTGATCCTTTTCATCCCGCAGTGGAACGCGATTCGTGACAATGTATGTTTCACCGATCATTTGCTTTTGATTAAGCTCAGCAATTCCTGTCTCCAATACACAATCGAGACGGCTGCCGGTAATAACGTCTCTTGCAAGCTGTCCGTATGCATCTTGCACAGGTATGCCCAGTATCCTCTCTGCTGCTATGTTAATAAGAATAATGACACCCATTTCATTGGCGACAATCATTCCATCACTTGTTGAATTAAAAAGATCTCTCATTTGACGGCTGCCAAAGTCCCATGCAGTTTGAAAGGCACTTTTATCTATACACTTCATATTTTCTCCCCCGCACAAATATAGTACCAGAAATGAGATACATAACAATAACCCTACTATAGCGCATATTTCCATATTAACTTATAAATTCCTGTTTCATTTGTAAATTAATATAAACAAGTACGCAATTTTATGCATTGTAATATGCAAAAAATTGCGTACTTGTTTAGTCACATCTTCTTTATATCTGCAAGTATCCTTTCCCTTTATTAACCAGTTATATGTTTGACCCCTGCTAATATTGCCAGCTCGTTCGATGCAATAATGCCAGGTTTTTTCGCAAAAATTTTCTTGAATGCTTCCATAATTCGTGAAGTATCCACTATATAACCAAGAGCTGCATTGAGTGCTCCTAAAGCAACCATATTCGCCATTCTTGCATCTCCCAAGGAATTAGCAATTTCATTAGCAGGAACGTTGTAGGTTTTAATATCATCCCGTTTACTTTGGCGATCAATTAAAGAACTATTTAATACCAAGATTCCACCAGAAGACAAAGAAGACTCAAACTTTTCAAATGAAGGTAAATTCATCGCCACCACTGCTGTAGCTTCCGTGACAATCGGGCTACCGATTGGTTCTTGGGAAATAATAACCGAACAGTTTGCTGTACCCCCCCGCATTTCTGGACCATAAGAAGGAATCCAGGAGACATGCGCCCCCTCCAACATTCCAGCGTAGGTTAACAATTGCCCCATAACCATAACACCTTGCCCGCCAAACCCTGCTAGAATCATCTCGTGAGTCATGTTACTCTCCTCCTGCATCTTTAAATACGCCCAAAGGATATTGAGGTATCATATTTGTTTCCAACCATTTGACCGCTTCAAGAGGCGTCATACCCCAATTGGTAGGACAGGTAGATAACACTTCTACCAAGCAGAAACCTTCCCCACTGTTTTGCAGCTGAAATGCTTTTTTGATGGCAGCTTTTGCTTTTGCCATATTCGATGGATTATTAACGGCAACCCGGGCAATGAACCGAGCGCCTTGTATCGTGGACAGCATCTCGGATATACATAAAGGAGTCCCGGCCTGATTCACATTGCGCCCGTAAGGTGAAGTCGTCGTTACTTGATCTACTAATGTGGTAGGGGCCATCTGCCCTCCAGTCATCCCATAAATAGCATTGTTTATAAAAATAGTCGTAATTCTTTCTCCCCTGGCAGCAGCATGCACCACTTCAGCACATCCAATCGAAGCAAGATCACCATCACCTTGGTAGGTAAATACGGTGGAATCTGGACATACTCTCTTTACGCCTGTTGCAACCGCAGGCGCACGCCCGTGAGAAGCTTGAACTATGTCAAAATTAAAATATTCATAAGCCAAGACCGAACATCCTACAGGAGCAATGCCAATTGTTTGCTTCCGGACTCCCAATTCATCAATAACTTCAGCAATGATTCGATGAACAATACCATGCTGGCATCCAGGGCAATAATGAAAAGGAGCATCAGTTAAAGATTCTGATCTTGCATAAAGTTTAGAGTTCATTTCACTGCCTCCTTTTCTCTCACGATGAGGTTGATTTGATTATATATTTCTCTGGAACTCGGCATCATACCACCCATACGACCATAAAAATGGACTGGTTTAATTTGTCTTGTGGCAAGGCGTACATCTTCTATCATTTGTCCGGCACTAAGCTCTGTCACTAAGAAGGCCCTTGTCTGTTTGGCCAATGTTAATAATCGTTCACTAGGAAATGGCCATAGACTTATCGGTCGAAAGAGTCCCACTTTAAGTCCATCTCGTTTAGCCATTTCAATAGCCGATCTAGCGATCCTGGAGGTAATGCCATAAGACACTACGATTAATTCCGCATCTTCTACGCTAAATTCTTCCCAGCGGCATTCTTGTTTTATTATCCTTTGGTATTTATTCTGAAGATGGATATTATGTGCTTCTAGTTGCTCTGGCTTAAGATATAACGAGTTAATGATGTTGGGCTTTGTTCGTTTTCCCAGCCCATTAGCGGCCCAAGATTTTTCCTGTGGAACAAAAGGTCTTTCTTCAAGGTTCACTGGTTCCATCATCTGTCCAAGAGCACCATCACCAAGCAGCATTACCGGATTGCGATATGTATCCGCTAAATCAAAGGAGAGCATTGTTAAATCTGCCATTTCTTGCACAGAGTTGGGAGCCAGAACAATATTTCGATAATCACCGTGCCCTCCACCTTTCGTAGCCTGAAAGTAATCTGCCTGAGACGGTTGAATACTGCCAAGTCCAGGGCCCCCCCGCATAATATTAACAATCACACAAGGAAGCTCTGCTCCGGCGCAGTATGAAATACCTTCTGCTTTCAAGCTTATTCCTGGGCTAGATGACGAGGTCATGACACGCGCTCCTGCGCCAGCAGCACCATATACCATATTAATGGCCGCAATTTCACTTTCTGCTTGCAAGAATACTCCCTCAATCTGGGGCATTCTCTTTGCCATATATTCCATTAACTCGGTTTGTGGCGTGATCGGATATCCAAAATAGTATCTGCAGCCAGCAACAATAGCGGCTTCGCCGATAGCCTCATTCCCTTTCATTAGTCTTGTTTCAGACATATTCACCACTCCCCTCTATTTATAAATTTCAATTACCACATCCGGGCAAGCTTTAGCACACATTATGCAGCCGATACACGCGGATTCATCGGAACAAGTTGCTGAGTGATAGCCCTTGCTGTTTAGAGAATCACTAATCACAATGATATTTTTTTTACAGGCCACAACACAAAGTCCACAGCCTTTACATCTTTCTTGATTAAATACCGGTCTTGGCATGATTCATTCCTCCTGTTTCCCATACCGATTTTCCTCTCCGCTTTATAGAATACTCTCGTAAAACAAGCATATATGGCCGTAGACAGGCAAAGGAGAAGCATAACTATAAAGCATAGGTAAGTAGAAGGTTAGAGCGTTAGTTATGCTCATCCTTTACCGTCCTGAAAATGGGACTTTCTGAGAGACTATACACAATCCATTAACTAATTTTGTTGGATCTACGCCATATCCCTAACTTCTCGGCGCCTTTAATTAACTCTTCACGAAAATTAGGATGAGCAATTTCAATAATCCTCTCTGCCCTCTCCCAAGTTGATCGTCCAGCCAAATTAGCCATCCCCCACTCTGTTACAAAATAATGAGCTTGTGTACGCGGATCTGTTACTACTGCATTCGTGGGCAGATCTACGACTATCCTCGATTTCATTAATCCCGTGTTTTTGTCAATGAAGGTAGAATTAAAACAGATAAAGCTTTTTCCCTCTTTGGACAAATAACCTCCGTTCAAAAAATCAAGTTGTCCGCCCGTGCCGCTGATCTGACGAGAACCGGATGTTTCAGCTGTCACTTGTCCTAAAATGTCAACTTCAACGCAACTATTAATGGTAACAAGATTATCAATATTCGCCATCACATTTGGATCATTGGTATAGTCAATTGGATAGGAGGCTAATCCGCTATTTCCATCAACCCAATCATATAATTCTTGGCTTCCGGCACAGAAAGCCCAAGCACCTTTTCCTTTATCAACGTTTTTATATCGATTGGTGATTTTACCTGCTTTTGCCATTATCAAATAGGCATCCACTAACATTTCCGTGTGTATAGCCAAATCTTTTAGATCAGACTCAGCAATCATTGTACCTACCGCATTGGGTAACCCCCCCACACCCAATTGAATTGTAGATGTATTATTTATTTCTTTTATAATCAACTTAGCAATTTTCCTATCCGTATCTGTAGCTTCCGCAGATTGAATGACTGGCAAATCTGGATTACTACTTTCTACTATGTAGTCAATATCACTAATGTGAATACAATTTTCTTGTCCTCCCAAAGCAATCGGTAATTTTTCATTTACCTCTAGTATGATAATTTTAGCTTTCTCACAGATAGCCCTGGATGCAGAGTTAGTGAGAGAAAAATTGAAGTATCCATGTTTATCCATTGGGGCCACTGAAAACATTGCTACATCTACTTCCAAACTCTTACGATAAAATAATGGTTTGTTGCGATAAATCATTGGGATATAGTTGCACAGACCTCGATCACTCAATTTTCTCTCATAAGGACTAAAGTGCCAGCTATTATAAAAGAAATGTTCTCTTTCATGATCGGCATTAACAATTTCTAAAGGCCTTAATGAAAAGCCTCCTCTTACCTTCACATTGACTAGTTCATTTTTTCGTGCTGCTAGTGCCTTATCTAAAGCCACGGGTTGGGCTAACGTAAAATTATAATCAACCCAATCACCAGGCTGAACGACTTTAACTGCTCTTTCTGCCGTGGTCAATTTAGCACGATACTCTTGTATATAATTCATTTGCTTCCTCCATAAAATTTATTCCAGCCTGGTTTTTTAATAATCATCTTCTAGCAGGTGATAAAAAAGTACTGCGCACTTTTCCTAATATATCGATCCGCCGTTCAGCTAAAATGTCAGCTGCCTTATAAGTAGGTATGTTATCCCGTTTTGAAATAGCAATAATTTCTTCAATATTCCGATAAATGATTTCAACAGCTCTTAAGGCTCGTTCTTTATTGTAGTCGCCATTCAATTCATCCGCTATATTAATTACCCCTCCAGCATTGATGATATAATCAGGAGCATACAAGATTCCTTTACTATGAAGTAGATCTCCATGACGATTTTCTCCAAGTTGATTATTAGCGGCACCTGCAATAATACGGCACTTAAACTGTGGGATGGTATGGTCGTTAATGATTGCTCCAAGAGCTGTCGGAGTAAAAATATCACATTCTACACCATAAATAGCATCGGGATTAACCGCTGTCGCTCCCAATTCTTTTACCACACGTTCCACGTTGTGCTCATTAATATCAGCTACAATAAGATTAGCACCTTCTTGATGCAGATGTTTAGCCAGATAATAACCTACATGACCAAGTCCTTGAAGTGCCACTGTTTTCCCTTTCAGCTGTTCAATTCCCCAAACCTCTTTAGCACAGGCCTGTATGCCTTTTAATACCCCAAAAGCAGTGATTGGAGAAGGGTCGCCGCTAGATCCAGCTATGGCTCCTACGCCATTAACGTGCTTCGTTTCCTGGCTCACAATATCCATATCCTCGACACAGATTCCTACATCCTCCGCAGTGATATAACGTCCATTGAGACTTTCAACAAATCGGCCGAAGGCTCTAAACAATGCCTCACTTTTATCTTTTCTTGGGTCGCCAATAATGACTGTTTTTCCTCCACCAAAATTAAGACCTGCTGCAGCGTTTTTAAAAGTCATGCCACGAGCTAGTCGCAATGCATCAATAACAGCCTCTTCTTCACTGGTATAGGGCCACATTCGCGTCCCGCCCAATGCTGGCCCCAGCGTCGTATCATGAATCGCAATAATGGCCTTCAAACCGGACGCCTTATCCTGGCAAAAGACAAGTTGCTCATAGTCATAATTCTCCATAGAATTTATAATTTCCATACTGGTTCCCCCTTTAGAATAATAATTTAAATTTTCTAACTTTTTCAAGTAAATTGCAAGAAACATGCCAATCAGATTTAATTCATCCTTATAGCAAAATCACTATAAATCAAAGCACAAGCCTGACCAATCTCTCTGCAACATTTAGCATGCCTGCAAAATATTGCAGGCTAACTCTTGCAGCTTTATATCAAGTAATCGCCTTTATTGTATCTTATCAATGGGAAATATTACGTTAACCACAGGGAATGAATATAGAGTATAATTTACTTAACTGACTAAAATCTATAATGAGTAAGGATGAATAAATGAAAAGACAGCTACGATTGCCTCTTACGTTTATAGCTCTGCTGGTACTTGGAATGATCTCAACCTCCATTACAGCTAGTGCCGCTGCATATGGTTCCCAGAGTCAAAACATCAATGCGATTCGAGAATATCAAGCCAAGAAGCCCCTCAAAAACAAAGTGATCGTTGTTGACCCTGGCCATGGCGGTAGTGATGCTGGTGCCATTGGTCCCAACAATGTTGCCGAAAAAAATGTTACACTGGCAATCGCTCGCGACTTACGTGACTTACTTTCTGCCGGAGGAGCAACTGTCATTATGACTCGGACGTCTGATCGAGATGTTGCCACAGACGGCTCTTCAGACATTGACGAACTGCAAGCTCGCGTCGATATCGCCAATCAGGCAAATGCTGACTTGTTTGTCAGCATTCACACCGATGCATTTGCCGAACACGGAACTGGTACAACAACCTATTTCTGCCCAGGCAGTAACGATGATCTTGCCCGTTTCGTTCAGGACAATATGGTGAGTCAATTGAATTTGTATGATAGAGGCTCTCAGCCAAGTGATTTTTATGTTCTCAAAAATACAAACATGCCAGCCATACTAACAGAAGCTGCTTTTATTTCTAATCCAAAAGAAGAAAAACTACTTATCAATCGTGATTTTAATAAAAAGGTAGCTATAGGAATTTACAACGGGATTAAACAATATTTCATACAATAAAAAGGAACTTATTAAAGTTCCTTTTTATTGTATAGGAAAGGGAAATTAGTTTTCTTATTTGGATTTTTGATCCATTTAGAAAGAAGACTCAGCCTCTTCATAAAATTGATAGGATGGTTCTGAAAGAATAGAAAAATAATCGGAATAATCAGCAGCGTAAACACGGTTGAACTTAATAAACCGCCAATTAGAACCCATGCCATACTGACTCTTGTCTCCGAACCTTCTGTTAATGCTAATGCTGTGGGCAGCATACCAACAACCATGGTGATCGTCGTCATAAAAATTGGTTTTAATCTTGTTTTGCCGGCTTCAATGATGGCATCAAAAGCCCCAACGCCTCGATCCATTAGCGTTATTGTATAATCTAGGAGCAAGGTTCCATTTTTAGCAACCAAGCCATCCATGACCAATATACCAATGAGAGAATATAGATTGATGGTATTATTAGTAATCAATAGGAATAACAGTGACCCTATCATCCCTAGTGGAAGAGAAAACATACGAATAAATGGAGTTAAGAGCGACTCGTATAGAACAGCTAGCAACATATAAACTAATATAAGCGATAAGCCCAGCGCTTGAAACATTTGGCCAAAGGTATCACTCATACTATTTGCCTGACCCGTATAGCGATAGCTAATACCAGTACCTAGATCTTTGGGTGTCAGTTTCTTTGTAATCTCTTGTAATACTTCATTTAAAGGGCGATCGGTTATATTGGCTTGTATCGTTATGGAACGTTGCTTGTCTACCCGTTGCAGCATGACTGGTCCCGTACCTTCACGCAGGACAGCAATGTCTCCTAAAGATATTTGATGGTTGCCAGCCATAACCGGCAGTGACCGAATGTCCTGCATTGCAAAGCCATCACTTCCTTTAATGCGAACTGTAATATCCGTATCTTGACCATCATTAAATGGATCATTAGCATACACGCCAGCCTGTTGTCCAGCGATTGCAGCATTAAAAACATTTGCAACTTCAGCTACTGAACTATTATAAAATTTTAATCTGTCACGATCAATCGTCATTTGGATTTCAGGCATCCCCTCTGTATAAGAACTGCGGATGTCTTTTATTCCCTGTATTTGCGAAAGTATGCTTTGGGTTTGATACGAAGATGCAACTAAATTATCCATATTAGAGCCCAGTAATTGTATTTGTATGGGAGCCCCGCCCCCTCCTCCTCCGCCTGAAACTCCAGCTACGGAAGATTGTGATTCATTCACCCTTACAATGACGTTTGGGAAATTTTGCTTTGCATAGGCCCGTACTTGATCAGTAATTTGCCAAACTGTCCGATCACGATCTTTACGATCAACCAATTGCACACTAAGAGAACCATTATTACTGGAAGGTGTACCCGCGCTGGACAGATAATTTGTTACTTCAGGAATGGTTGATAGATATTCTTCTAATTCTTTTACGACAAGATCTGACTGCTGAATGTTTTGGCCAACGGGTAGCTCTACTGAGACACGAAAACTACCTTCATCTGTGCGTGGCATATATTCTGAACCAATAACTCCCAAGGGAATTAAGGAAATAGTTACAAAGAATAAAATCAGTACGGCAGCAATGACTTTTTTACTATTACGTAAACCCCAGCGTAAAACCGTCTCATATTTAGTGACTGCACCTTGTTCCATCCGATCCATAAAATCCCAGACTACACCACGACGCTCGGTCAATCCCCCCTTAAATAGGCGCGAAGCAAGCATTGGGGTAAGGGTGAAAGATACAAGCATAGAAAATAAAGTGGCAAAGACAATTGTTAAGCCGAATTGACGAAAAAATTGACCCGTCATTCCTGTCATAAATGCGATAGGCATAAATACAACAACATCGCAGAGTGTGATAGCAATCGCTGCCATACCAATCTCATTACGGCCATCTTCAGCCGCAATGACTGCATCTTTGCCCATTTTTAAGTGACGATGAATGTTTTCGAGTACAACAATAGAATCATCTACTAAAACACCAATGCAAAGAGCCATTCCCATTAAAGACATCATATTGAAGGAAAACCCTGCAATATACATGATAAAAAATGTAGATATCATCGATGTAGGAATGGCAATTATTACGGCAATTGTAGATCGCCAGCCACGCAGAAAAAGATAGAGTATAAGGCCCGTAGTAATTAAGCCTTCTACCAGGCTTCCAAAAGTATTATGTAAAGAATTGGTAACATACTTTGATGCATCTGTAACAACAGTAAAGGTATAATCCGGATATTCTGTACGCAAGGTCTCCAATTGCTGTAGAGTAGATTTTACCGTATCGACAAGACTGGCATCACTATTTTTATAAACGGATAATGAAATTGCATCTGATCCGTTTACACGACTATAACGGCTGACTCGCTTATCCTTTTCTTGAATGGTTGCAATATCTTTCAATTGTATAGGAATACTATCCCCATTGGTTACTTGCAACTTGGTGATTTCATCTGGGGTTTTATATTGAGCAAGCAAACGTACATCGGCTTGTGTCTTATCATTGAACACGCTGCCAGACGGCAGCAAGGTATTTTCACTTTTTATCTTGCTTACAATCTGATTAATTGCAACATTGTAGAAACGAAGCTTATCTTTATCAAGCTCAATGGAAATTTCTTTATCTCTGCCACCATATAAGGCCACTTCTGAGACCCCATCGCCCCGCTGTAAACGCTCTTTAAAAACAGAATCAGCCTTGGTGTAGGCTTCAGCTAAAGGCTGATTGGATGTTACCGCAATTTCTAAAATCGTAGTAGCATTTATATCTCGTTTTACAACGACTGGCTCATCAATGCCATCTGGCAATTTTCGTCGTACCGAGTTCACCTGCTTTGTAGCATCAATAGAAGCAATATCTGCATTTGCTGAGAAGTCAAATTCTAATACGATATTAGCATTTTCTGGCCTGGCTGTAGATGTCATATGTTTTAAATGGGCAACGGAAGACAGAGAATCCTCCAGTGGTTTAATAACTTGTTGTTCCATTTCTTCTGTTCCTGCACCAGCATAATGAACAGAAACAGTAACATAAGGAGTATTTAAGGCTGGCAGCAGTTCAACGCCAATACTATGAAGACTATATAAACCAAGCACAACAAAGAATAGAATAATCATCGTAATGCCAATCGGTTTCTGTATGGAAAACTTTGTAATATTCAAAATAACACTTCCTATCTGATTCGACTATTCTGCAAGGATGTTTGGTGTAATAGCAGAGCCTGTTTTGAGTCTTGCTAAGTTACTAACAGCAATTGTCTCGCCATCTTGAATGCCGCTAATAATTTCAATACTCTTATCATTACGTAAACCCAATTGTACGATACGTTCTTCTACTTGATTGCTGCTGTTCACTACAAAAATGCGATCTTTACCATTTAACGACAAAACAGCTTCTTTTGGCACGAATAAGGTTTGTGACCTTAGGATCGTATTAATCGTAGTACGGGCGAACATTCCGCTTCGAATACTGTCTTCAGGCTTGTCAAGGATCATCCGAATGGTAAAGGCCTGTGTTTTACTATCTATGGATGGGCTGATGTAAATAATCTTTCCAGTAAATGATTTACCCAAAGATTCAATCCCTATAGTCGTAGGTAAGCCTAGAACCACTTGCCCGATATCTTGCTCTGATACGGAGCAGTCTATATAGATATTACTATTATCAACAATAGATAACACTTTCTGACCAGCTGATACGATGTTGCCTACTTCTGCCTGCCGAAAACCAATCATACCAGATCGAGGTGCTCGCAGAGTAAGGTCATCTTTTTGATTCTTTAATGCGTCAATAACACTTTGTGCTTTATCTCTACTGGCTCTTTTTGATTCAACAGAAGCTGCACTTCCTGCCATGAGCTGTTTCGACCAGGATTCCATGACTGATTTGGATGAAATCATTTGCTGTTCTGCATTATCAAGTACTTCTTTTGAAATAGCCCCTTGAGAATACAAGAGTTTATATCTTTGATATGTAGTTACACTATGCTGATAATCCGATTGTGCTTTTTGGTAATTTGCTTCAAAAGTAGCGTTACTTTCAATAGCATCTGCATTCGCCTGGCGAAAACTTGCATTATTTTGCTCTATAGAAAGGTCAATATCACTGCTGTCTTGACTCAATAATACTTGGCCCGGCGTGACATACTGACCTAGCTCAACATTAATCTGAGTAATTTTCCCTGTATATTTTGCAGCAATATCAACTTGGGATTCAGGCACAGTTTGCCCTGTTAAGTCAATTGTCTTAGTCATATCTTTGCGCTGAATCGTCAAAACATCAACTAGCGGTTTCGTATCTTCGGAATGTTGTCCTTTAGCTACGTTTTTCGAATGAAGTCCTTGATAAGCTGAAAACAATAACGAAAAGGCTGTAATTGCAATAATAGCTACTTTCTTTTTATTACTTGCTAAACGTTGTGCCACCTGTTTCACTCTCCTGTGAATTCTTTTCTACATTAAAAGTACTGTGATCATAAATGCGATTGAATATCATACTTAGAAATACTAGGTCATTTGTAGTATTTCTCATGTGAAGCCTCAAGTAATATAATAACAGAGTAATAGTTGCACACGCAACTATTACTCTGTTATTATATTATCTTTAAGTTCCCTGAGCCTCATTCATTTTAATTATTAGCATAACATGAAAATATGACAAAAATATGACAGGTAATTTTTTAACACAGAATTGATCTTTATGTTAATAGCCTTTACTGATTAAAGAGCTAAGGTGCCTTTCGAATTATTTGAAAGGCACCTTAGCTCTTTAATCAAAATAACATTATATATAATTAAATTCGAAATTTATTTAAGCTATTTTTCAATTCATTTGACAAATGAGCCAAATGCTCGCTAGATGCCGCAATTTCTTCCATAGATGCCGATTGCTCCTCTGTTGCAGCGGATACAGTTTGAGAATGAGAAGCCGTTTCATTAATGACTGTTTCGATATCCTTGGATGATGCTTCAATGATACGTCCATTAGCAAATAATTCATCTACTGTTGATAATATTTCCAATGTTCGTTGATATACATTGCTTACTAAATTTGCTATTTCAGAAAATTGCACTCCCGCTTCGTTGACATGTCCAATGCCCGATTGTACATCATCAACAGCACGCTGTACTGCCGTAACTGCACTATCCACATCACTATTGGTTTCTTGAATTAATGAAATAATTTGTCCGGTTGCATGTTGTGATTGTTCAGCTAATTTACGAACTTCTTCTGCTACTACGGCAAATCCCCGCCCATGTTCCCCTGCGCGGGCAGCTTCAATTGCTGCATTTAAAGCTAATAAATTAGTTTGGGCCGCAATCCCCGATATCATTTGTACTATTTCACTAATTTTAGTAGATCCTAACGATAATTTACTGACAGCGTCATTTACTGTTTTTGCGCTTGCTCCGATATTATTCATTTGTTTTACCGCAACTTGAACCGTTTGACCACCTATATTGGTTTTTTCAACAGCAACATTTGCCATCCCATTTGCGGCTTCTGTATTTGTTTTCATGTCATTGATTTGTCCCATTAATCCTCTTAAAATACTACTTGTTTTGTTTGTTGCCTCTTGCCCACGAACTACACCTGCTGCCACTTCTGTTACTGCAATAGCAACTTGACTAGCAGCCTGCGCTGATTGATTTGCACTTTCCTTTACTTGTATGGACGAACTCGTCACTTCATTGACTGAATTAGCTACTTGATTTATTAATATCCACAAGTTGGACCGCATCTGAATCATAGCTGCACGTAGTATTCCAACCTCATCTTTATTTTGGTACTGAGTATGATCCTTTTGCTTTAGAGTAGCTTCTGTTAAATCTCCATCGGCAACTGCTGTTGCGTATTCCGCCATTTCTTTTATGGGGCGTACAATTCTGCCTGCTATCAAATTAATAATAGCCACAGAGATAATCAGCCCTAATAAAAATAGACCGCTAAAGATCCAGGTAAGTCGCTTTATAGGTGCAAATTCTTCTGCAGTGGGCGCAACCGTAAACACGCCCCATTGATCCTGAGTTGGTACAAAGGCTACAATCGACTCAATTCCATCAACTTGACCAATAAAATGTCCACTCGTACCATTCTTTATATCTTTCATTGCTTCAAGCAGTCGTTCATTGCCCAAATCTTCGATATTCTTCTTCATTACCAGCTCTTTATTGGGATGGCTCGCTATCATACCATTAGGAGAGATTAATATTGTATAGCCAGCTTGACCAATTTTCGCTTCATCAATCTCTTTCGTAAATTCATCTAAAGGAATACCGCCAACAACTGCACCTACTACTTTCCCATTAATAGAAACAGGAGCAGCTCCGACTAAGATGGCTTTACCAGTAGTTACAGAGACAATCGGATTATCCATAAAAGGTTTTCCCTCTGGAATCCGTTTTACATAATCAAGCTTTGATGCATCTACGATTTTACCTAAACTTGTTGCCACTTCCTTTCCTGTTAAATCAGGAAGAAAGCTGACAGGGCTCCACTGCGTGAAATCATCATGCATCATTTTAGTAAATTCTAACTGTTTTTGAACATTTCCAGTAAGGTTTAAAAACTGATGGGTTCCTTGCTTGCCAAATGAAGTCATTGTTGTTTTTTCCAACTGCATACGTATGTCAAATCCATTGGCAAGTTCTCTAGCCTTAATTTCAAACTTTTCCTCTAAGTTGCTTTGCACTATGCTTGATGTGCTCCAGTATGAGATCCCCATAACACTGAGAAGGATAACTGTAATTGTGATAGCAACAGCTGTTACCAATTGAGCGCGCAGACTTTTCATAGATTAGCTATCTCCTTTTGATTCTAGTCTTTACAAGTCCTCACTATACAAAATATTCGAAAAAGCAGTATTGCAGCAAACAAATCCTGCAAACTACCTGTTTGCAAGATTTGTTTACTGACTGGCATTAATCGTTATTGTTTATACTCGACCTTATTGTTCAACTGCTTTTAACTCTTCACTATAGTCTTCATTTAAAGCAGCTTTCCCAAAATCACTAGCATCTTGCGGCAATACCATGCGGAAGTCAGTTATACGAGCAATCTGAACTTTTCCTGATTTCAGACTACCAGTTAAAATATGTCCACCGTATTTACGATCATCGGAGATAAAGTGTAAATGATAGCCAGGGACATTGACACCGTTAACATATTGAGGGCACCAAAACCCAATTACAGTGCCTTTTATGTTGCTAAGATCAAATACAGTTTGATCTTTTGCTGCTTCTGTTAATGTTTTATATGGCTTAGTCTGTTTTGGAATGGCTCTCGTTTTTACATTCTCAAAAACACCATCAATACGGACCGCATAAAAATAATTTTTATCATTTGTTATTTTGTCTAAAGATTTCTGTAACTGTTCATAGTCTAGATCATGAAGTTCTGCAAACCTGTCAGGTTTAAAATTTAAAGATGTCGCAAACGGCACTTTAACATTTCCTTCTAGTTTCAGTACTTGTCCATCTGCTTTTATCTGATAATATTCTCCATCAAGACCAATTAGTTCACCATCGAGGCCATTTAATGTGCCAATACCAAAATCACCCTGATCTTTCAATTCTTTAATTGTTAATTCTCCATCATAGACTCCTTGTAAGATGGCATTAATGGTAGAAGCTTGGTAAAGTGCATTTGGCGATTGCGCATAAGCAAACGCGTTAAAATAAATCAGAAATACTAGTGTCATTGTTGTACGTAATATGGTTTTCAAAAATATGCGCCCCCTAATTTACTTATATTCTTAGTCACAATACCGTGTATGATTATCAGTCTCCCCCCCTCTTCCTCTGTTATTTTATGTGTAATCTTTTTTGCTACATTGTGACTAAGAAGAGATGGCTAATAAAATTTTAGCCACTTTATAAGTTAGTATAAAACATTATGGATTTTTTTTCGTATACCAAAAGGTATAGTTTCCCAAAAAAGGTTATACTAATCTTTTTTGGAAAACAGTAATATGAAGTATTTTCTTGGAATTTCAAAGTTTTACTCAATATTTCCTTTATCTATTAATTTTTAAAAAAATTTTAAATAAAAGAATTCCTACAAGTTATCCTTGTAGGAATTCTTTCTAAAAATAATATAGGCTACTTCACCATTAAGTTCTTTATTTGGCTGCATTGGTGCAAGCCTAAGACTTTTATAGCCTGTTCACGCAGTTTGTATTTTTGAATTTTATCACTGACTGTGATCGGAAAATTTTCTGCGAAGGCAATATACTAACTAATTGAAAAAAAGCAGGGATACGCTCCCTGCTTTTATACTTTTTACCTCAGTGTATCCCCAATAGTTCCATAGCCAGTTCACGTAGTTTATATTTTTGGATCTTGCCGCTGGCCGTTATCGGATAGCCGTCTACGAAAGCAATATACTTGGGTATCTTATAACGAGCTATTTTTTCTCGGCAATACTCCTTAAGCTCCTCTTCTGTAATTGAATTTCCCGGCTTTATTTGGATAAATGCCATGACTTCCTCTCCATATTTTTCACTAGGTACTCCAACAACTTGCACATCTTTCACTTTAGGGTGCGTATAAATAAATTCCTCAATTTCACGTGGATAGATATTTTCTCCGCCACGGATAATCATATCTTTTAATCGCCCTGTAATTTTACAATAACCATTCTCATCCATGACTGCTAGATCTCCGGTATGCAGCCAACCATCATTGTCAATAGCTGCAGCAGTCGCTTCGATCATTTTATAATATCCCTTCATCGTGTTATAACCTCGAGAGCAGAGCTCGCCCTGTGTATTTCTAGGTACTTCCTTGCCAGTTTCCGAGTCAATTATTTTGACCTCTACATTAGGCAGAGCTCGCCCTACAGTAGTCACCCGCAATTCTAGAGGGTCATCGGTTCTAGTCATGGTAATGCCCGGTGAGGCTTCTGTCTGACCATATGTGATGGTGATTTCTTTAACTCCCATCTTATCTACAACTTTCTTCATTACCTCAATGGGGCAAGGTGATCCAGCCATAATACCAGTCCGTAGAGACGAGGTATCATATTTGTTTTTTTCCATTTCTTCTAGTTCCATTATGAACATTGTAGGTACTCCATGGACGGCTGTACAGCTTTCCTTTTCAATTGTTTCAAGCACCTTGATGGGATTGAACACTACAATTGGAACCATTGTGGCACCAGATACTACACAAGCCATTGTTCCCAGTACACATCCGAAGCAATGGAAAAAAGGAACAGGAATGCATAATCGGTCTTTTTTCGTGAAGTCCATGCACTCCGCAAGACTGCAGGCATTGCCAATCAAGTTATTATGAGTGAGCATAACCCCTTTTGGAAAGCCTGTCGTCCCTGAAGTATACATCATGCTAATCACATCATCCGGGTCTAGAGAATCTTGACGGACTGCCAACTCCTCATCCGTTACCGTGTTCCCTATTTCAATTAGTTCATTCCAGGTAAACATACCAGGATAGTTCTTTTCATCAATTACTATAATATTTCTCAAAAAAGGCAATCTTTGTGATTTAAGTTCTCCTGGTTTGCAGTTATGCAGTTCAGGACAAAGTTGATACAACATACTGATATAGTCTGAACTTTTTGTCCCTTTAATTAAGATAAGGGTAGTTGTATCCGACTGTTTTAATAAATACTCTAATTCAAATATCTTATAATTCGTATTTACTGTTACTAATACTGCTCCCATTTTGGCACTGCCGAATTGAGTAATAACCCACTGGGGCACATTTGTAGCCCAAATGGCAATATGCTCTCCTTTTTGCACGCCTAGTTTCATTAAACCTTTAGCCGCCTGATTGCAAACGTAGCGAAAATCGTCGTAATTATACCGTAAATTAAGATCAGAATACACTAAGGCTTCTGTCTTCGTATTTTCTTTTGCCCTCAAATCAATTAACTGGCCTATGGTAATCTTGCCGAAATTTCTCACTATTATTTCCCTCCAAAACTAAAAATAAGTTCATTCCATACAATAATAAAACCCCATCCAAATTATTTAAGTTATATTATTATATTCCAGTTATTTTTTTATGTTAAATACTAATCAATATAAAAGAGCTACCACTTATCAAAATTCAGTGGCAGCTCTTTGTGATTTCTTCACTTGTAACCGATCTCCAGAAAAAATGGGACACCAAGAAGCAACAACTTTTCCCTTTGCGAAAAATCCAGAAGGAGGACTCCATCTTTCGCCGCGAGTATGCATCGCTACTAATTGCTCTACATTAACTCTACTGCAAAATTCTTTCACCCCAATTGATCGATACTCTTCTAATCGACTATCCACAGGGAAGAAGGCCACATCCAATTGCAAGCCTTCCAATTTATCCATTTCTTTTTCAAAAAGATTCTGAGCTAACACTTGATTATATTTATGGTCCCATTTCCAATGCCACCAATTTAAGTCACCAGCATGAAACAATCGCCATCCATCCACTTCAACTAGAAAAGAAACTCCCAGATCAGTAGAACCATAAGCTTTAACTTGCAAGTTCCCATGAACACTTGTCTCATAAGGTCGAAGCCAAACAATTTTTTCAGGACTAATACCTACATTGCCAATATCATCACTTAGAAAAAACGCAGCTACCTGATCCTGCCATGTACTTATGATCGGATTAAAATGATCATGATGACTATGAGAAGAGAATACATGTAAAAGCTTTCCCTTTTGTAACAGTTTGGCAATTGTATCCGAAGTATCTTGATAATAATCAAAAACCAATGTATGTTGTGCAGTTTGTACAACAAAACCGCTATTTTCCAAATAAATTATATCCATTTGCAATGATACCATAATTTCCTCTCGATTTAATCCATAAAGCAGCCTAGCTTTTGCAATCTGACTGGTTCTTACCGTCCATTTACTTGATATAACGATCAATTGCCTCCTGCAAATTCTTCAAAAACTTCTCCTGCTCACCTTCTTGGACGGCATGAATCAGGCAGTGTTCCAGATGATCCTTAAGAATAAGCTTTGCAGTATTATCAAGAGCTTTGCGCACAGCAGCAATCTGCAGCAATATTTCAGGGCAATCGCGTTCTTCAACAGCCATCTGTTTCACGGCTCTAACATGACCTTCTATTCTAGCTAGTCTATTAATAATTTGCTTCTGATGAACATGTTTGTGATTTTGCATAAAATACCCCTCCATGCTTTTTATTATATCCTCCATAGGGGGAATATCTCAAGAAAAATTATAATATATGTCTTAATTTCTCTAATTTCAAAGGAAAAACAAACTTTTTGTAGAAGATAAAACGTAGTTAGTCAAACCATAAAAGGAGTGCTAAATATATGAAAAAGTTGATGATGTCAGTTGTATTACTTTGCCTATTCACTTTAGTAACTTCTATTGTAAATGCTGGACCAGCCCCAAATCTATCAAATGTTCAAATTACCCACGTCGGTGCTGAAAATACGGATTGGATAGAAGTTCGAAACATCCCCACAACAACCTTATATGGACAAAATTTTTATATAGCGGTTCGTTTTATTGGCTATCCTGATCCTAATCGCATCTTTTTATATCAGAACGGAAATAGAATTCCAACAACTCTAGTGACCGAACCTTTTGCCAGAGAGGGAATTGGTAATCCTTATACTGGATGGGTATATCAATTTAAAGTCCCCATTTCCTATGGAAATGGAACCATTGTGGTACAAGCTGACGGTATACGTGGCGGTACTTATTATAGCACTATTTATGGAGTTAAAGCTGTACATCAACCTTAAGCTTATAAAAAGTAAAAACCTCGCAAAAATGCGAGGTTTTTACTTTTCATAGCTTAAGACTCTTTTGTGGAAGTGACTTTCATATTCTCTGTCTTTAAGCTTAAAGTCAATAATAATCCCATAAAATAAATCAATGCACCAAAGCAATACGCAGATGCAAAACCTCCATGATACTCAATCATCCATCCTGCAAGCCCAGGTCCTAGCATTTGTCCTACAGCATAAAAGGCAGAGATAAAACCAAATGCCGCTGAAATATACTTTTGAGGAACCTGATGGGATGCCTTTACTTGAATTAAAGCAAGAATTCCCCCTATGGATGATCCCCAAATGACAGCCGATACGATAAAACTCACCACGTTGTGAAACATAAGAGGAATAATATCTCCGGCGATAGCCCAAAACAAGGCTGCAATTAAGGTCCTTTGTGATCCTATTTTATCTGAAATCATTCCCCAAACAGGTCCTCCTGCAATGGCAAAAACTCCTGCTGCTGCAAAAACTCCTCCCGCAATGTTATCAGGAATACCAAGTTCTATCATATAAACAGTTTGATATAAAATTGGAATTAAATATCCCACTCCTACAAGAAAATACAACCAGGCAATTTTAATCAATTCCTTATTGTGCAACCATTTTGGTTTTTCCTCGTTGCTGTCTTTTTTATTTGTATGATTAGGATTTTTTAAAACCTGAATAGCAAGTACAATAACACCAAGAGAAATTGCCCCAAACAATAGCCATACTGCACGCCACCCCAGTTCAGGAAATTGTTTAACTATACTCGGAACCAAAATGCCATTTAAGAACATGCCAATTCCTGCCCCGCTCAATAAAAAACCTAATACCATTCCTCTTTTATCTGGAAACCATCCTATCGTTAACGACATCAGCGGAGTAAATACAAGAGCACTGCCAGCTCCAGCAGTGAACATAAATAAGGAAACCCACCAAAAAGATGATCCCCAAGCTAAACCAAATAAGCTAATCGTAACGCTCCATCCTCCTACCAGCAGTACGGCTTTTGATCCCCATCGAACAGCTAAGACCCCTGACAATCCAACAGTTAGCAAGTACCCCAGAAACATGAAGGTTCCAAGCATCCCGACCTCAGAAAATGATAGAGATAGGCTTTCTTGCATATAAGGAAGAACTACTCCATAGGCCATACGAACAAAACCAGTTGTTGTAATAATAAGAAACATACCTGTCAAAACCACAATCCAGAATTCTTTTTGACTCTTTACAGATTGTAAATTCAAATTAATTCCCCACTTTACTATTTGTTTTGATTTCATGAAATTGATTATCTTTATCAATATTGTACAGGATGCAACAATCGCCTCTCTACTCAGAAAAGGATTTTTAGAGATGAAAAACGGATAAAAAAAAGCTGCTAGTAATTTTACTAAGCAGCATTTCTAATAAAGCATGAAGCTAAACCACTATTCTTGTACCACATATCGCAAGTAATCTCTCGGATTTACACCAAATTTTTTACGGAAAGCCTGAGCAAAATGGCTCGCATTTGCATAACCGATTGCCCCTGCCACTTCACTAACTGACATTTGTTTTTGTTCAAAAAGCTGCCGTGCCAACTCTAGTCTTTTGGCAATAACATACGCATGAACTGTTTCCCCAAAGATTCTTTTAAAGCCATGTTTTAATTTAAATTCATTCAAGCACACCAGTTTTGCTAAGCAAACTAAAGATGTAGAAACAAGGATTCGATCATCTAATACTTCTCGAGCTCTATAAATACTTTTAATATCGATAGTAGAAAGTTTTATTCGATGGTCTACCTTATCTTTCTCAAACAATGATTCATTAAAATATACTGCAAATAACTCTAGTATCTTACCTTCTATAAACATATTTTTTAACGTGCTTTTATAAGGACAATTCAGCATCTGCTGCAAAATGACATGTATTGCTGGGCTTATATTACTACGGTGAAAGATCTCCTCGCACTCTCCGATTCCCGAAATGTCCCATTCATCACAAATATTTTTTATAAGTTCTTCAAATTTTTGCAGACTCATTTTGATTTGCATAAAACGAATTTTTTCTGCAGATGGATACATACACCTTTTTTTACTTTTCCTGCTTTTAACTAAAAAACTCTCACCTGCTAACATTCCTAATTGCGTTTTCATTCCTTGGAATGTCCATTGAAGTCCTTCTTCAAAACAAAAAAACAAATCAATATGAGGTGTCCGGGATATGCCCTGCACTTCCATTCTCTGCGAGAAATTCATATCAAAATACAATACCTGAAAATGTGGATTTGCTACAATCTGCTTGCAATATCCATGCCCCATTTCCGCAGGAATTGTGAATTCATATCCACTGTTTTCAAAATTATATATTCGCCCAAATCCTTCACATACAGGACAATTTTCGTCCATTACATTTACCATTTCATATGGCTTCATCTGCATTATCATCTCACCCTTTCAGAAACGTGCTGCTAAACTTCCTGTAAGCTATAAATAATTCAGGCACTTTTAGCCTTATCTAAATGATAAGTCCATTTAATTATTAGTACTATTATAAGTAATTGATATTGATTATCATATAGATAGTAACAATCTTTACACTGAAAGTCAACAAGATAAAGCCAATGGATTATACTTTGACATTTGTACAATTGGTATCCTCTCATTTTTAAGGTTCCAGTTTTTTCACATATTTTTATAAAGAATGTACAAACTTTATAATAGCTGTTATTATTGTTTTTCCAAAAATTAGGTCATAGAAAATGGAGGATTATCAATGGTAAATCATGATACAAAAGCTTATCTTGTTGGGGCTGGTGTTGGTTCTCTGGCAGCCGCTGTTTATTTGATTCGAGATGGTCATTTCCCAGGAAAAAATATCCATATTTTCGAAGAAATGAACATTACTGGCGGAAGTTGCGATGGAACTGGTTCAGCAGAAAAGGGATATGTCCTGCGTGGAGGCAGAATGTTAAACGACGAAGCTTATGAATGCACTTGGGAACTTTTAAAGTTTATTCCTTCTATTACTGACCCCCAAATCTCTGTGAGAGATGAAATCATTGCTTTTGATAAAAAAGTACAAACCCATGCTAAAGCTAGGTTAGTCGACGAAAATGGCAAAATAGTAGATGTCAGTTCTATGGGTTTTAGCAACAAAGATAGAATGGATTTAATGAAACTTACCATTAGCCCGGAAGATGCTCTTAAAACCTATACTATTGAGCAATGTTTTTCACCTTCCTTCTTTAAGACCAATTTTTGGTACATGTGGGCTACTACTTTTGCTTTTCAGCCTTGGCACAGTGCTATCGAATTTAAGCGTTACCTCAATCGGTTCATGCACGAATTTCCTCGTATTCATACGTTAGCAGGCGTAACTCGAACCCCCTACAATCAGTATGATTCTATTATATTGCCCATTATAAAATGGCTTGGAGGACAAGATGTCCATTTTGAAATGAATTGCAAGGTAACAGATCTTGATTTTAAGCCGTCACAAGAGGAAAAAACAATTGAGCGCATCCACTACTTAGATGCAGGAAAGCAAAAAGAAATTACGGTTCATAATACTGACTTAGTTTTTGTCACAAATGGCTCTATGACAGAAGGCTATAGTCTTGGATCAATGACCTCAGCCCCTCGCCTTGGTTCCAAAGGTGCCTCCTTTACATTGTGGGAAAACATTGTAAGAAAACAGCCTGATTTGGGTACTCCATCTGTTTTTTCAGATCATATCGATAAATCCTTATGGGAATCCTTTACTGTCACTTGTAAAGATCCTATATTCTTTGATTTAATGGAAAATTTCTCAGGTAATTCATACGGCACAGGCGCTCTAGTAACTTTTAAAGATTCCAATTGGTTTATGTCTATTGTCTTAGCCTATCAGCCACATTTTATCAATCAGCCTGAGAATATTAAAGTCTTTTGGGGCTATTCTTTATTTCCTAACAACATTGGTAACTATATACCAAAAAAGATGTCTGAATGTACAGGTGAGGAAATATTAATTGAATTATGTTCTCATCTCAGGTTCCACAAGCATATTCCCTTCATTCTCAAAAACTCTAACTGCATCCCCTGCATGATGCCATTTATAACCAGCCAGTTCATGCCGCGGGTAAGAACGGACCGACCGGAAGTTATACCGAAAGGCTCAACCAATCTCGTTTTCCTAGGTCAATTCGCTGAAATACCTGACGACGTTGTTTTTACTGTAGAATATTCTGTTCGATCAGCACAAATGGCCGTCTATTCGCTCCTCAAATTAAATAAGGAAGTTACGCCTATTAACCAACATCAATATGATGTGAGAATATTATTCGACACTTTTATCACTTCCTTCCGATAAAAAAATGACTATGTAAGCAGATAATCTGCAATTACATAGTCATTTTGTCTAACTATTTTAGCATCCTTAAACATGGAAAGCAGAAACTGATTGTGAGCGTCGTTCATTTATTCTCCTAGTTCTTTAATCTTTCAACTTTATTTATTTTTATTAAGAATTACATCCTTATATTCGATTTTATCTTGGTACCTCCTGTATTCACTTAGCATACAATAGAGTAAGTCACAAGGCTAAGCATGAAAAAGGAGGAATACTTATGGGCTTCGGTGGTTTTGGTAACGGACGCGGTGGTGGTAGCTTTATTATTATTATAGTGATCATTTTGCTATTCTTTTGTTGTTCCAATGATGATTGTTCCTCTAGTTGTTAATCAATTAAAAAAACTCATTCAACAAACTTCATCCCTCTTGCAACCACGTTACTATAAGCGTGGTTTTTTTTTGTTAAAAAGGCTTCAACGAAAATCATACCCACTTAGAGTCTCCCATCTCTGATGAAAACCATACTACAAACAGTATTTATGATTTTTCTCCATGAAATTCAAATCAATCAAAAAAATGACACCTGCTGTGTGCAGGTGCGGATAATTCTTAATTCAAATCATACCTACTTTGTGGAGAAGAGATTGAAATTTATGATGCAAATTATTGACTATTTTCTGGTTTATATTCTCTCACGTGATTTACATAAAATATAACAAGAGGAATGACAACGATGAAACAACTTACCAAATACATCATCGATAAACCAACAGAACTTGACAACATCCCTAATAAAATGGCTCCACACCCCACACCCAAATCAAAAGCAGTTAACATTGTACCATTTGCAACGCCACGCTGTAAAGCCCCTACTTTATTAATTGCCATTGTCAAAGCTGTTGGCTGGATTATACCAAAACCTACGCCAAATAATACTGCAGACATCATAAATAAGACAATTCCATTTGCAAAGAATAACGATAAAAAGGATGATGCCAGTGCAGCAAATCCGATTGACATAATCTTTATAGGACCTTGCTGATCAAGAATTTTCCCAGCATAGGGTCTACTAAGAAAAAGAGCAGCAGCAAAGGCCAAAAAGTAGCTCCCTGGATTTTCAATATCGATTTCTTTTCCGAAAAGCACAATGAAGGAAAGTACCCCACTATATAACGCAGCCACAAAAAACATTATACTTGCAAAGGAAAAAACTTTAGGTTCAAATAAAATAATACTTTTCGTATTTGCCGATTTATTTACAGCCTGATGCTCAATCCCCCAAGCACATAAAAATCCAAGTGCAGCAAAACCAAAACTGCTAATAAACAATATTGAAAATCCAAATCTTTGTAGTATTTCTAGGCCCAGCAAAGGACCCGCGGCCATAGCAATGGTATTAGACAATCCATAATAACCAATTCCTTCCCCGCGCCTAACTGCCGGAACAAGATCTGTTGCTGTTGTTCCAGAGGCGGTGGTAGCAAATCCCCAAAATATTCCATGAATCCCTCTCAATATAACCAATAATACTAAACTTGTCACCCAATTGTATGCTAGCATAGCCAATGTCAAAAGAAGCAATGATAAGCGTAATATGGCTTTTCTCCCTAAAGTATCTAGTAAATGCCCAGCTAAAGGACGCGATAACACTGCTGCTAGAGCAAAAATGCCAAAAATATACCCTACTACTTTAGTATCACCAGCAAGAACATCAGTGATAAATAAAGGCAACGTCGGTAATAAACAGTAAAAACTCGTAAATATAAACAAATTGGACAAACAAAGCAAAAGAAAACTTTTCGTCCAAAGCTGAGGCGGTGCTCCTCCCTGTTTTATTATCATCCACTCCCCTCTTCCTATAAATACTATCGAGAGATGTACGAATTCACAATATTTACTAAAAGGATTTAATTCGCGAATAAGGACTTATTTTCCTGCATTTTAACTATCTTTTCCTTTTCGTATGAATCATACTCAAGCATTTTCGAAAAACTGGAAGTCGAATACATTTAATTAGAGTTTCAAAGCAGGATTCATCTAGATTTTAACGAAATGGAAAATAAAAGTATCTGAGGGATATTTTAATGTAAAATTTAAGGAGTGATTGTGTTGTTATATAGAAAGTATGGAAAGACAAATGAAATGGTTTCTGTTCTGGGATTTGGCTGTATGAGGCTTCCTGTTATCGGCGGTGATCCTACTAACATTGATGAAGAACAATCAATAGCAATGATTCGCCATGCAATTGATGAAGGTGTAAATTATATAGATACTGCATATCCTTATCATGGAAAAGGTATGGCTTATGGTGGAGCTAGCGAGCCTTTTGTGGCAAAAGCATTGAAAGATGGCTATAGAGAACGTGTAAAATTAGCTACGAAACTTCCTAGCTGGCTAATCAAAACACGGGCTGATATGGATAAATACTTAAATGAACAATTAAAACGCCTTGAGACAGATACAATTGATTTTTATTTAGTCCACTCACTTAGTGCTTCTACATGGCCCAGCCTAAAAGAAGCAGGAATTAGTGAGTTTTTGGATCAGGCAATTCAAGATGGCAGAATCAAACATGCAGGATTTTCATTTCATGAAAGAGTTGGTTTGTTCAAAGAAATCGTTGATTATTATGATTGGTCATTCTGCCAGATTCAATATAATTATTTAGATGAAAACTATCAGGCTGGCAAAGAAGGATTGGAGTACGCAGCCAAAAAGGGATTAGGCATTGCTATTATGGAGCCACTGAGAGGTGGAAAAATTGCTGAAAATCTTCCTGATGATGCTCTTTCCTTTTTTGATCAGGCAGATCAAAAAAGGACACCTGTTGAATGGGCACTGCGCTGGGTATGGAATCATCCTGAAGTATCAATTGCTTTAAGCGGCATGTCAACTATGGAGCATGTTACAGAAAACCTTAAAATAGCTCGAGATGCTCACGCAAATTCATTAACAGAAAAAGAAATCAACATTATCAATCAAGTAAAGTCTATTTTTAAGGAACGAATAAAAGTCAATTGTACCGCTTGTGCCTATTGTATGCCTTGTCCTGCTGGCGTGAATATTCCAGGGTGTTTTACAATCCTTAATGATAATTTTATCTTTGGTGATAGTCCCGCAGTTAGAGAACGGCATAAATTTCTATATAATTTCCGCATTGACTCAGCAGCACATGCATCTAACTGTATAGAATGCGGTAAGTGTGAAAGCCATTGTCCTCAAAATATATCCATCCGCAAGGAATTACACACCATTAAAGAATTATTTGAATCAGCTTAACCTGCTGACTTAAGAATTAATTTACAACTAAAACAAGCAACTACGATAGCATTAGTCTGCTATTTTTAGTTGCTTTTCTTTCTTCATATCGATTTTAATACATATAAATTCATTTATAAAATTCATGATTGTAAGGATTTTGGGGTATCTTAAGATACTATAAAGAATCTTTAATTGGAGGTCTTACTATGACTAAAAATTTATCGAAGAACCAAATTCATGAACTAACTATGCTCGTTTTAAACCAACTGGATTTCCAGGAAGCAAATGAGACATCATCGGCTACGCTTATAGCCGATGATGTTGTGCAAAAATATGCCGAAGTTTATGAAAATATTCAAAAGAAGAATACACCACCGAAAGTCACAGTTTCTAATAATAAGTGAGTCTGGTTACGACTGTTCCGTAATTACTACGGACAGTCTTTTTAGTTATTTTGCAGCAGCCAAACTATTCAAGGCACCGTATCCCTAGGCACTGCTCTTAGACAACATTTGAATCCATGCTATATTATTATAGATAAATATATTTTTTCATCTAGAAAGAAACTTCGTATATATTCTAAATGAATTTCAAATAAAGGAATTCGATATAAATCGTGTACCCATATTATCAACAACATTAAGAAAGGAGTTTTTGAAATGTCAATATCAGCAATAAATGCAACTATGAATAATCAATATTTAACAAACTTTCAAAAAGCGAATAAGACCGCTATACCTAAGGAAATTCCAAAGTATACAACAATAACGCCTCCAAACAAAACATTTGATTTCAAAGGCTTAACAATCAAGGAATAATACTATTCCTCTATATCCCACTTATGAATATCGCTACTATATACTTCTGCTAAAAAGGAAAGTATATAGTAGCGATATTTCTTTAATTGTTAGTAACTCTGCTGATATTGTTCTTAAAATGGAAAACTATTCATTTGAATTTTATTTTTCCTTATATTTTATCATAAGCGATATCACTAATAGACAAATAAACATTCCCACAATCAGACCAATTCCAAAGTCGGCCATATGAGTAATCATTTTATTGAATCACCTCATTGCAGTTTCCGTTATATAGATTACGCATTCGAAAAGTCAATGATACAAAAATAACTTAGACAAGCTAGAATCAACAGTATCTTAATTCTTTATGTGGATGCTTAATACGATTGTCTTTGCTAGATATATCCTAATTATAAAGAAAATGTATTACAGTTTTGTTACAAAATTTTCACATCCATTATTCATTATCTAAATTAATCTAAGCTATATAAAGGAGTGACCTTAATAAGGTCACTCCTTTAATATATCGATAAAACTCCCGTTATTATTAGTATCCTACAGCTTTTGTTTCGACATTTCTGACTTCTTCTTTATACAGCATTTTACCAAGGTGTTGTGCCAGTTCAACAACACGACAGGAGTATCCCCATTCATTATCATACCATGCAAGAATTTTTGCTTTTCGCTTTTCAATAACCATTGTCGATAGCGCATCTACAATGGCCGAGTGCTTGTTGCCCAAAAAGTCAACGGAAACGAGGGGTTGATCACAGTATTCCATAATACCCATCATAGAACTTTCAGCAGCAGTACGCAAAGCGTCATTGATTTTCTCAATGGTAACGTCCTGCTCCAGCTCGACAACTAAATCCACCAAGGATACATTTGGTACTGGAACACGTAGGGAAACTCCGTTTAACTTTCCCTTTAGCTCAGGTATTACAAGGCCAATTGCTTTTGCAGCTCCTGTCGATGTTGGAACTATCGATTGCATACAACTTCTTGATCGGCGCGGATCTTTATGACTATTGTCTAAGCTTCGTTGATCAGTGGTAAATGCATGAACGGTTGACATTAGACCATTGGTAATTCCAAAATTATCATTAATTATTTTGATAATAGGAGCTAAACAGTTTGTCGTACAAGATGCGTTAGATATCACATGATGGACTTTAGGCTGATAAATATTTTCGTTAACTCCCAGAACAATTGTAGGAGTGGAGTCATTAGCCGGCGCGGATATGATAACTTTTTTAGCACCATTTCTCAAGTGAACTTCACAATCCTTACTAGAATTAAATTTCCCTGTAGATTCAATAACAATATCGACTCCAAGTTTTCCCCAAGGAAGATTAGCAGGATTGCGGTCGGAAATTATTTTTATAGGATGTCCATCAATTATGATTTTATCTTCAGTTGCTTTAATATCTTTATTAAGTCTGCCATGTACTGAATCATATTCTAAAAGGCGCGCTGATGCGATGCTATCTGACGTGCTATTTACGGCGACAACTTCTATATTCTCATTTTCTAACGCCGCTCTTAAACACATTCTCCCAATGCGTCCAAAACCATTAATTCCTACTTTTATTGTCATGTTCTTCCTCCCTAAAGTATACGATTAAGCTACAAGAGTTCTTCCATTATTATTACCCTTTGGGACCCGCCTGGGCAATTCCCTCAGGGATATCTTCCAAAAATCTAGTAAAATTTTCATTGAATAAAGCTGCCAACTCTCTAGCCTGGCGATCATAGGATACCCCATCGCTCCAGGTTTTGCGAGGCTTAAGTATATTTTGGGGCACTCCAGGGCATGTATCGGGTACATAAATGTTAAAAATCGGATCTAGATCATAGAAAACATGATCCATGTGCCCTTCAATAGCTGCTGTCACCATGGCTCTAGTATAAGCTAAATTCATTCTTTTTCCGGTGCCATATGGTCCTCCTGACCACCCAGTATTAATCAAGAAAACATTGGTTTTCTGTTGTTCTAACTTTTCTCCCAGCATTTTTGCATAAACCAAAGGAGATAACGGAAGAAAAGGAGCACCGAAACAAGCAGAAAAAGTGGCTTCTGGTTTGGTAATGCCTCTCTCTGTTCCCGCAAGCTTACTCGTATACCCTGATAAGAAATGGTACATAGCCTGTTCCTTATTTAACTTAGCAATCGGCGGTAATACTCCAAAGGCATCTGCCGTTAGAAATATCACGGTGCTAGGATGCCCTCCCACACCTGGAACCACAACATTATCAATATAGTGAACAGGGTAGGCGGCACGAGTATTTTCAGTGAAATCTACACTATCATAATTCGCCGCACGACTCTCTTCATTCACTACTACATTCTCCAACACTGTGCCAAAACGAATGGCGTCCCAAATCTGTGGTTCATTTTCCTGGCTCAGTTTAATACACTTAGCATAACATCCGCCCTCAATATTAAAAATACCCTGGTTACTCCAGCCATGTTCATCGTCCCCGATCAGACGACGATTATGATCAGCCGACAACGTAGTCTTACCAGTTCCGCTCAGACCAAAAAACAGTGCGGTATCTCCTGTTTCTCCCATATTAGCGGAGCAATGCATAGAAAGAATACCTTGTTTCGGCAGCAAAAAATTCATGACCGTAAAAATAGCTTTTTTCATTTCACCAGCATAATGAGTTCCCCCAATTAATATTATCCTCTGCTCAAGGTTCAGGACAATAAAAGCTTCGGAATTTGTACCGTCGATTTCCGGTGTCGCTTTAAAGTTAGGCAGGCAAATCACCGTGAAATCTGGTTTTCCCGTTTCCTGCAATGGCTCAGGACGAATAAATAGTTGATGAACGAAAAGGTTTTGCCAAGCAAATTCATTAATAAACTGTACTTTTACCTGATGCTCTTCATCAGCTCCTGCATATCCACTAAATGTAAATATCTCCCGATTTTGTAAGTATCCCATCATGCGATTGTAGAGCTGGATAAACTGTTTACCGCTAAAAGATTTATTGCTGCCCCAGGCAATATCATTATGCACGGCAGGTGAATCCACAATAAATTTATCATTAGGCGAACGTCCAGTATATTTGCCAGTCGTAACCCGCAACGCTCCTGTAGAAGTAAGCTGTCCCTCATTACGGCTAATGGCTTCTTCTACCAACTGCGTCGGCGGCAGATTATAATATACTTTACTGGCTACCTCTGTAATACCGAGGTAGTTATTTTCTCCTATTCTCTCCATAAGTACCTCCCTATTTATTATCTTGAATACATTGTACATTATACCATATTGCGGGACGAAAAACATCCCACCATCATATTTATTTTATTTTTTTTAATATCCTATTGCCTTCCTGCCTTAAAAACAAAAATGCCGTAAGGATTACTCCTTACGGTATACATTCGTACTATTACCTGCGCATATTCTCTTTCTCCGCTTTTTTAACTACATTCATGGCATAAACCCTAGCTTTATTACCTACCTCCGAGGCTTTAGGTGAATATAGAGCAATCACTGACTCTATTAACTGACTAGAATACCCTTGCTCTAACATCGTCTGCGCTATTTCGCAATCAACTTTGGCGTTCACTTCACTTCCCACATTTCTTGCAACAAAAAGGTTTAGACGATATTGATATTCTTGCATTGTTAGACTCTCTTTATCTTGCTGCGATGCCACTGCTACATTACCTTGCTCCTTAACAGAGCTTTGCAAAGGAGAGAAGTCTAATCCTTTTACATCCGCTGCATTAACATCATAGAGCTTAGATTCATCACTAAACTTTGCCTCAGAAAAATCAGCATTAATTAAACTTACGTTTCTAAATTCATTAAGACTGCTTAAAGTAACCGCTCTAAAGTCAACGCCGTCTAAATTACAGTCAGCAAAACGCCCATACTCAATTTCAGATTGTTTAAAATCCATATTCTCTAAAGTGCTCTTTTCAAAAGTAACATTCGTAATTTTTGCTTTAGCTAATACAGATTCTTGCATTTCGCAATCCTTAAATGCCACTGAGTACAAATCCGCATTTTCCAAAGAGGCATTCATAAATTTACAACCTTTCATTTGGCTCTCAATAATAGAAGCCTCATTAAAATTGGCGTGCCTAAAATTAACATTTTCTCCGTAAAACCAACTAATTTTTGATCCACTCAAATCAGCATCACTTAAGTTGACATCTTTAAATACATTTAAATCACTAAATTCAACATTCGCACTCTTAAAACTTGCATTTGCTAGGTTGCTCTCTTTAATACCTACGCCTTCGATTCTAACATGGGACAAATTCACTTTTTGCATTGCGCAGCCAGTAAAATCCACGGTAGACAAATCTGCCTTTTCAAAATTGCCACCAATCAAAAGACCATTTTTAAACTCACCTTGCTTAATTATTGTCTCACTAAAATTAACACCACTTAAATTACAATCCTCAAATTTAACACATTCAAATTTTCTGCCAGATAAGTCAAGTCCACTTAGATCACAATATTTAAAATTAATTTGCAATCCATCCTGTTGTTCCTCAAGGATTTGGTTAAAATCCTCTTGGGTCATTTTTTTTAAAATTCCCTCTTGTCCCATCTACTTAAAACCTCCTTGCCGTCGTATCTCCTTCATTCTACTTCTTATTTATTAGACGAGCTTAAAATCTTAGTGCAACACTATGTAAAACAATAAACAATTTCCTTCTTACCTTAGTTGAGAGTAAGGGATTAGGAGTTATACAAAAAAAGGTAGTTACCTTTGCCTATTCTGCCTAGCTTAAGAATTCACTTATCGAAAAAAGCTAGCTTCCCTGTTTATATTCGCTATTGCACGATAATATCCTTGCAGTAAGCGCTAGTCTTTTATTTTATGAAATCACTTTCAATTGTTAGAACCCTTCAACTGAGGTAGAAGCTAACTTGGTTGCTAATGTAAAAAGCAAGGTAGCAACATAATTCAACATTTCACTGTATTTAAGCTATCTTTAAGTAAAACAAAAAACACTACAGGGCTCACCAAGCCTTGCAGTGTCTATATTTCTAGATGGTGGGGTTAGGCGGACTCGAACCGCAGACCTCTTCGATGTCAACGAAGCGCTCTAACCAACTGAGCTATAACCCCTTTATATTGCACATGTGCTGTATAAAAATTCGATTCAGTAGAGCACTCTTTACATTATAGAGTATTCAAACTTGCTTTGCAAGTAGTTTTTATGTAGTTTTATTATGATCACAGCACTTACTCAAAAATCACTCTCATATTCTCGGATGATCTCTTGAAGGCGAATTAAATTATCAATAAGAGCTTCATTTGCATCTTCTCTTAATTCCTGAAGTAGTGCAATAATAGCTTCATAACTTGATTCGAGAGGCAGATCTCGTGTTTTTTTGATATCAATATCAATCTCTTCTAAGATCATAATTTCCATGATTTCTTCCATTTTTTCTTTTCCTAGCCGTTTAACACTTTCCAAGGTACTTTTGAGTAGATCAGCCGTTTCCTCAGTAACTTCTTTAACACTAAGAATGTAATCCTCTTCTGTACGCTCAATGGTATAAAAAAGGTTGCCTCGCTCATTTGATCCTTCAAATATAAATGGATCGCCAAATTTTATAGCCTCTACTATACGCTCTTCAACTTCTAAATAAATATCATCAAGACCCGTATGGCTCGTTTTTTCATCTCCAAAAGTCAAAGAGTATTTTTTTCTTCCTTGTCCCACAATCGAATTTATTTTGTCATTTTCAAAATCGCTCACTTGCATTCCTCCGTTACTGTCATTATTGTTCGAAATAACTAATGATAGTTCGACTGCAAGCTATATTATTCCTCTTTCTTTAATTGTTAAATAAGAAAAATCTTCTAAACTTTTAAAAATGTCTTTTAGTTTGGTGTGCAATCAGTAAAATCATAACGCTTTTATTTACTAATAATTTAGCTTAATAGTAACTTTCCTCCTATTGCCAATAATACTAGACCTAATATTTGATTCCATCCGTAGCTGCTTTGCTCTAAACCGAATGCACCAAAATGATCAATCAGTATAGCTGTCAATACCTGCCCTACGATAATTGCTGTTGTTGCATTGGCCGCTCCTACTTCTGGAATGCTGGCAGCTACAAGATAAATAATTCCCACGCCAACTACTCCTCCAAGATAAACATACCAAGGTGCCTCGGCAAATGCGGATAAATCGCCCTTACCCATTTTCATTCCGAATAATAGCAATAGGATCAGAATTGTACCTGTAATATGCACAACAAAAGTGGTCTCAAGAAGACCAATAACTTTACTCAATCCTGCATTTAAAGCTCCCTGTACTGCCATGAGCACACCAGAAACGAAAGCCAATAACAATGCTAATGTATTCCCTGATATATCCAATCTATACACTCCTCAAACTAAATCTATTTTTTCTGTCTTAGAGTAGTATCTTATTTGACTCATCTTTATATACCAGCCAATAAATCAAAAACGAAAAAACACTTAATTCAAAAAAAATACAGGCTTTACGCCTGTTAATCTAAAATGTATACAATTACTTTTTTTCTGCCAAATTGCATTGCCTCTCCATGGCTATCAAAGGCTAGATCAATCTTATTCCCCTTTATAGCACCGCCGATATCATCTGCGATTGCATGACCATAGCCAGGAATGAATAACCTCGTTCCAAGAGGAATTACATTAGGATCAACAGCTACAATTCCCTTACGTACTAAATTACCACCATATGTATGATTGGAGTTTCCATCATCATAAGCACTATATGCAGATGCACTCATATTTAAGGACCTGCTATACCTGCTCGGATTACCGTCAGCGCTGCCAGGACGCCCTAAACACAGTAAAGTCTCTCTACCAACAACTCCATCAGCCAGTAAGCCGTTGCTAATTTGAAAATCTTTAATTGCCTTTAATGTTGCCTTCCCAAAAACACCATCAACTTCATCAAAGTAGAAACCTTTTTCTAAAAGTGATTTTTGAACCATTTGCACATCTTCACCGCGCATGCCAAACTTGATTAGTTTGTCCCCAGGTGCGGCAAAAACGACAGCACTACTTAGCAGCATGCAAAAAGCTAATGCTACTGCTACATAAACCTTTTTCATTTGTTCACCTCTCTTTTTTAACGCTTCGGAGGTTATTGATTACGCACAACGCAATAACAAAAAACTCCTAACGTTCAGCCTCCGGGGTTAGCTGTCGGGATAGGGAAAAGAGAGATCGAAGAACGCGCCCCTCCGTTTTAACGGATTATCCCCTGTTTTTATATTGGTTCCCCCGTACCTATAAGGATTCGGCATTATAGATATAATACTATATTTTATGCAAATAGTCAAAATTAGGTGTTCAAATTCCAAACAAATCTGACATTTGTTTGGTTACAATACCAGTAATCTCCATATTATGTTCTGCTTGATATGCTTCAACGGCTTGTTTCGTAACGGTCCCAAAGATACCATCAGCTCGGCTATTTAAATAACCTAATTCTTTTAGCTTCATTTGTAATACGGCCACATCTGACCCTGTTATTTGGTGTTTAAGAGTACGTTCTACTTTTATTTTACGCCCTTCAATACGCACAGGAGTGCCGATTGGTACCCATTCAAATAATTCTTCTACATCTTTGTTGCGCATGCGGATACAGCCGTGACTAGCAAACTGTCCAATAGACCAAGGTTTGTTTGTTCCATGTATCCCGTATATCCCCCATGGTACATTAAGTCCAATCCAGCGAGTACCAAAACCTGTGCCCCAGTTATAATCTTTCCATACTACATTCCACTCGCCAATAGGTGTAGGCGTCTTATTCTTACCTACAGCAATTCGATATTTCTTATGTAAATTTCCATCACTATACACCTCTAATATCCTTTGGGATATTTTAATAACTACACTTACTGTTCCTGAAGGCGCAGTCATTGCTTGATTCTCAATCGCTGCTAATTCTTTCTCATCCATATATTCAAATCCTACCATTCCAAAGATAAGACTCATTAACAATAGAATAGCAACGCTGTAAAATATCTGTTGGCGCCTGATCTTTACTATTGTCACACCATTCCCTCCCTAATAGAACACTCTCTAAAAATATATGTTTTTAAGGAGGAAAATAGTATAATAGATTTATATACTGTTAAATTTAACAAAATGGAGGCATTTACTTTTAGCGACGATAAAACTATATCACGAAAATGCTTATACCAAAGATTTTACTGCCAACATTACTAAGATAACGTCTCTGCCTAATGATAAACGGGCTGTAACTCTTATACCTTCTATAAAAAACAGCTCTAG
The DNA here is from genome assembly GCF_000271665.2 of Pelosinus fermentans JBW45. Classification (GTDB taxonomy): domain Bacteria; phylum Bacillota; class Negativicutes; order DSM-13327; family DSM-13327; genus Pelosinus; species Pelosinus baikalensis. The sequence continues at coordinate 3,037,295 of NZ_CP010978.1, forward strand.
CTTGTGTAACCTTCGCAGGTCACAAACTAGAGCTGTTTTTTTATTAATTTAGCACATATACTTTTACTTTTTGAATACCATAATCAAGAGCATCTTGACGATCATTGAAGACTAAATCGATACGATTTCCTTTAATGGCACTTCCTTGATCTTCTGCGACAGCTTCACCATAACCTTCAATCCATAATTTCGTTCCCATGGGAATTACCCGTGGATCTACAGCTGCTACTCCTGAGCGCACCTTGCTTCCTACATAAGTCTTAGTATCCCATTTACCATTGTCTAATGTCCCTGGTGCATACGCTGTTGCTGTCATATTTAGAACCTTTTTATAATCCTGCGGAGCCGCTGTTAACGAATCGCTTTCACTAACAGCTTTAGGAGCTATAATCTGATTATTAAAGAATGTAGCAATCGCTGTTAATTCTTTTTCATAAGGAGCTACTTTGCTTATAATCCGTTGCCCCATTTGCTCACGCAATGCATTTTGAACCGTTTGATTTACGTTAACTTGTTCTAATAGATTACTGCCAGTGTTGATTTGGTTAGACTGATTTACAGCAGTTTTCGCCAACGTCTCAATTACCTGTTGCTTATTGCCTTGTTCCCATTGATTTTTCAATACTAATAATTGTTGTATTCGATCGACATTGGCCTGCTGTGCTGCGATTTGCGCCAATTGGTCATTTAATGATGCGGCATGGGCAGGCACTATGGGAGAAAAAAACTGAACTACCACAACTGCTGCAATACTCGCAATTATTTTTTTCATTTGTAATCCCCTTTCGAAAATGCATACATGGGTAAATCCTATCTATATGTCATTTTACCATACAGTTTACATAATTAGTAACGGTAATTACTACCTAATAAAAAAGAAGCGGCATATAAACCGCTTCTTTTCTAACTTTATTCTACTTTTAATACCTTTACTTTGCTAGTTGAAATAAGGTTTCGGTCAGCACATCAATTCCGGACATGATTTCATCGATTGCAGTATGCTCTTCGCCATTGTGGCTAACGCCATTTTGCGACGGAACAAAAATCATTCCAGCAGGTGCCAGGTGCGATAGATTCATCGCATCATGCCCAGCTCGACTATGTATAACTTGATGAGGCACCTTCTTTTCCAAACATACTTTCTTAATAAGACTTATAATATCTTTATTCATGTTTACTGGCTTTTCTGCAGACAGCAACATAATAGAAACCCCTATTTCCTGCCCTTCTGCGATGGTACTAATGGCATCCTTAATATCCTGCAAACATTCAATAATACTTTCATGATTGACACCACGAATATCTACCCACATTTCTACCACGCCAGGAATCACATTAATAGACCCAGGGTGTACGTTGAGCATCCCTACGGTAGCTACTGTACCGTATTTTGATTGTTCTGCGCCAATTTCGTGTATTGCCAGTACAATCATAGACGCGCTGACTAATGCATCTCGTCTTTCTTCCATAGGGGTAGAACCGGAATGAGCAGCCAACCCTTCTACTCTAATTTTAAGTCGTGTTGGAGCAGCAATTGCTTCCACAATACCAATCGTTTTTTGTTCCTTTTCTAAAACTCGTCCTTGCTCAATATGAAGTTCAACAAAGGCTTTTATTTCCTCCGCCTGCCTTGAAGCCTCGCCAATACGCTCTATATCGAGATGGTTTTGCGCTATTGCCTCTGCAAAGCTTAATCCCGATTGATCTTTGGCTTTGCTCCATTCAGAAACATTTGCTAAACCAACCATAGCTTTGCTGCCTACTGTAGCAAAGCCAAAACGACTTGATTCTTCACAAGCAAATATAACTAATTCTAGAGGATGGGTTAGTCCCCCTTTATCTTTTAAACGACTGATAGCTACTAAACCACCAATCACACCAGTTACGCCGTCGTATTTTCCACCCTCTGGTACGGTATCTAAATGTGATCCTGTAATCACAGCCGGCAGTGAATCATCCCTACCTTCTAGTCGTCCAATTATATTCCCAATCTGATCCATTCTGATCTTAAGACCAACCTGCTCCATCAAACTGATTACATACTTCTGTGCCTCTACAGCGGTTTCCGTAAAGGCTAAGCGCGTTATGCCCCGTGGCCCTTTACCAAAATGGGCAATCTTCTCTATTTCATTCATTACCCATTCTTTATTTCTGTCCATTAGCATCGCCCCTTTTTGAAGTCTCTCAGCTTTTTGTTCATAATAAACAAGTATTAGACTCTTTCTAAATTAGCTATATCGAAGGTATTTTCCTGCTTAATAAAGATATTTTCCATGGGTAAATGTCTACTTCGCCTTTGAAATGAAGTGCTTGAGCGCACCTCACTTAATTATATAAGAGAGAAATGATAACAGCCAACAAGCTTGCAGCCCCCAATATACCACCAATTGTAAGGGCGGTTTTATTTAGTTTCCTCATATCCTGCCGATGATGAGCACGCTTTCCCATTCCTTTAGCCATCACTTAACCCCCTTATATAATTTTATTTCTGACTTACATCTTGAATTTAAATTTTTTTTGACAATGCTTACAAGTGATCTCTTCACTATTTACGGCTTTACACATTGGCAATTCAATCATCAATCCACAATAGGGGCATATAATCTGTACCTCATTTTGCACCTTGCACTCTCGCTTTTTGTACATACTAAGCCCTCCTTCATATTTTATTACATAATATGAAGAAACATGCAAAATTGTTAAATCCTAAGCGTATGATAAATATAATTCCCTATATTCAGACTATTTCCTGCTAAAATAAAAATCGCGGACTATAATCCGCGATTTTATTTTCGTATTGCTATTAAGCTAATGAATCTAATATCTTGCGTAATTTAACAACATGAGTTTGCTCTTCAGCTTTTAATGTTGTAAAGATTTTTCTAGCATCCTCAAATTTGGATTTGCTCGCTAATTCATCATAAAATAAAATAGAATCTTTTTCTGCCTGAATAGCCATTTGCAAAATCTCTGGAATCGTGGTAACTTCTGCAATTTTAACTTCAGCATTTTCAGAGGTTGGAAAGATATGTCCATCTGCTAGTACAGTCAGGTACCGGGAAGTTTCTGCATCAAATAAATATTCATCAGAAGCCGCCTCTTTATTCTCGTTTACCTTAGCAAAAATTTTTGTAAATGTTTCAAAATGAATAATTTCTTCGTTTTTCAATAGACAGAATAAATCCTTATGAGCATCTTCTGTTGCCCTTTCAAACGCTTGTTGGTAGAAATCACGCCCTCTTTCTTCTATTGCCATCGCAATTCGTAATCCTTCTAGATCACTAAATAATTTTACGTCCATTTCGTTACCCCCCTAAATAAAAATACAGCTTATCCTAAGTTCATTATTTCCACAATATAAAAAAAATTCCTGCAAAACTACAAGAAATACCAGCTTCTTCTCGTATGACAATTATAAAAATTTAAAAGTTATTTAATAATAATTATCGTTTACATTTTACCTGACACATGTTACCATATAATTATAACTTACATTTACAAGGAGGCATCCCAAATGACTAAACGTAATGATGTTGTAAAATTTGGTGGTAATCCAGTCACACTAATAGGAACAGAAATTAAAATTGGTGATAAAGCTCCGGATTTTACGGTGCTAAATCCTGATTTATCCTCTCTATCACTTAAGGATACAAAAGGTCAGGTCCGAGTTATTAGTGTTGTACCTTCCATTGATACATCCGTTTGCGATATACAAACTCGCTGGTTCAATGAAGAGGCTGCGAAAATTGATGGCTTAACAGTGTTATCCATCAGCGTCGACTTACCTTTTGCCTTAAAGAAATATTGCGCAGCTCAAGGTATTGCTACCATTAAAACTCTGTCTGACCATAGGGAGCTTGATTTTGGACTAAAATATGGATTTGTTATTGAAGAATTACGCCTTTTATCTCGTGGAACTGTTGTGATTGATAAAGATGACATTATACGCCACGTAGAATATGTTGCTAATATTGGTGACCAGCCCGATTATGATAAAGTAATGGCTGTTGTAAAACAATACTTATAATATCCAAACTCATCAAAAAATTCCCTTATCTAAAAGATAAGGGAATTTTTGATATAAAGAAAGACATTACACGATTAGATGATATTGCGTTTGTATTTTGCATATGCAATTTTCAGCTCTTCTACTTTACCATACATTTCAATCTGAAGAGCCGATACAGTATCATAATCACCTGCTGCTACAGCATCATTTACTCGCGTAAAAATGGATTTTTGTGCAACAGTATCTTTAGCCAATTCCACGCGCAAAGAATTTACCTTATCCCATAAATATAGATCATAGTCTACAGCACTGTCAGCATCATGCAATGACTTAGCTGCCTTTACGATAGCAAGGTTTTCAGGAATAATTCTCTTCAATAATTCCGTTGACCAGCGAATTAATGCACCTGCTACGAAAGCATCCAAAATTTCTTGACGAAGAATATTTCCAGCTTTAATAACTTCTGTTTTCGCAGGAAACTTCTTTAAGTTCTCCATATTTTCCCAAACAGTTGCTGGAGGTTTACCAAATAAGCGATTCCGCTCATCTTCTTCATAATCTTCAAATACATCATGCTCACTGCGATAAGCGCGATCTGTTTCAAGATAAAAACCAGAAGTTCCTGCTTCTTTCGATAATTCAGCTAATATTTCTTTTGTATTCTTGCCAGATGAAACAATAGCCTTAACACCATCAAGCATACTCAAATAGATTGCTGATAACGCAACATACGTATTCGTATATGGATTAGCTGCACGAACTTCAAAACGAGTCGCTAATGGATTGTTAACATCCCGCACAAGTCCAGCAAGAATTGTCCGATTACGGGATGGTATCTCCGGAGTATGTCCAAGAGAAGTTACAATGCAAACCGGTGCTTCAAAACCTGGTTTTAAACGATTCAAGGCATCATTAGTAGCAGTAATAAACGGGTTAATTGCTTCATAATTTTTTAATAATCCCATAAGAGAGCCATAACCAACAGCACTCATAAAGTCTTCTTTCATATTGGTAGGAGCAAAAAGATTAACGAGTTTTCCTGATTTCATTTTCGCAGCAAAACCTACATGCGTATGTTCACCATTACCAGCAACACCAATAATTGGTTTTGCTTTAAAAGTAACCTCAAGACCATTGGCTCTAAATACTTCTTTTACTACAATACGAGCTTGCAGCTCATTGTCCGCAGCTTGCAGGGCATCAGCAAAACGCCAGTCAATTTCCAACTGCTCGCAAACATGAGTCAAATTACCAGCTTCATCAATGGTGGCTTTAATACCACCAACTTCTTTATGACCCATTTCGGTTTTTAAACCGTAGTTGTCTAACATTACAATGGTTTGCTCTAACGCTGTACGCACTGAACCACGGGTACGCTGCCAATATTGTTCTTGCATGGTTTGGGATGCGGAGAGTTCAGCAACCTCAGCTTTATCAACAGGGGTCTTTACCCAGAACTCAAGTTCAGTACCGGAAGTAAAAATAATATCCTCAATTTCTTCACCATTGATATGCTCAAGACCAGCTACTTTAGGATATTTTTTGAATAAACTAATCAGCTCGCTTTTTATGTAACTGAGACTATCAGCCAAAATCGCACGAGAATCAACACGTAAACCATTGTGAACAAGGAACGCCGGAATACGAAGGGTACCAACTGGCTTCCCCTTTGCTTCATCAATGTAATTATAATTATAATCAACAAACCAATTTACACTGGAATCAGCAGGCATATCTACTTTAGCATTATTCAACGTAGCAATTCCTGTAAGTACTACTGATGAACCATCTGTTTGCACTGCACTGCCTTGGAAGAAATCATCCATATCTTTAAGGAATAATTCCATAGGAATCTTTTCATCAGTATCGTTACCTGCAAGATCAATACCTACTAAGGAAACAAATTTAATTTCGGAATGTTCTTTTAATAATTCAATCAACTCATTCTTACCATATTTCCCAGCTGGAATTACATAAAGCAATTCATTTACCATTTCAATCACCTCTTAAATATTATAAATATAATTGTACTTTGTTATACCCATGATAGTTTCTAAAGTAATTATATCCTCCTTATTGAAAACTTTTCTTTATTTAATCTATTATACTATTAATAGTAAAAATTACAAAGATTATACTGATGATTTTTTTATATAAGATTTACATTAACAAGCAAACGCCCAGATCCTGAACGCCACAAAAAAAAGCCTGGCAGTGTAAGCCAGGCTTTTAATTTATTAGATTATATATTGAATAACAGATCACCGTAAGTTGGCATTGGCCATACATCTTTATCTACCAGAGTTTCAAGTGTATCAACAACTTCGCGTAGTACTGCCATTTTTTCAAATACATCAAATCGGAATAATGAAGCTTGATCATAAGTGTCTCCATGAGCATTAGTAGCCTTCTCTACAGTTTCTTCAAGAACAGCAATATTTTTCTTTAATGATGCTGTCAACGAAGATACTTCTGTTAGCAATTCAGTTTGAGCTGTTAAATCCGCTGCTACACCTGTAGCTTTAATTGTATTTATTGAAACCGCAAGGTTTGTGGCGAACTTGATAACAGAAGGAAGTATTTGTCTCTTAGCCATTTCTATCATTGTTAAAGCTTCAACGTTAATCGTTTTGATATAATTTTCAAGAGCGATTTCATAACGGGACTCCATTTCTACCTTACTCAATACAGCATGTTTTTCCATGACTGCTATGTTCTTTTCAGAAATAAGAGCCTTAATGGATTCTACTGTAGTTCTTAAGTTTAAAAGTCCTCTCTTTTCAGCTTCAACAACCCATTCATCTGAATATCCATTGCCGTTAAATACCACTCTTTTATGATTGGTAACATATTCAGTAATAATTGTTTTTACTTCGGCCTTTGCATCTGTAGCATTTTCTAATCGATCCGCAACTTCATTTAGCACTTCCGCCACAATCGTATTTAAGGTTATATTGGGTTCAGCGATGGAAGCTGAAGATGGACACATTCTAAATTCAAACTTATTGCCAGTAAACGCAAACGGAGAAGTTCTGTTTCTGTCTGTTGCATCTTTCGGTAACGGCGGCAGCGTAGTAACACCAATTTCCATATTACCACCATTTTTAGAGCTTGTGGCACCACCATTTTCAATCTGTTCTAGAATATCTTGTAATTGCTCTCCTAAGAATATTGATATGATAGCTGGAGGAGCTTCATTCGCACCTAGTCTATGATCATTTCCTGGATTTGCAGCTGATACTCTTAATAAATCCGCATATACATCAACAGCCTTTATAACAGAGCATAAGAATACAAGAAATTGCTGATTATCATGAGGAGTACGACCTGGCTCCAATAAATTCACTCCATCATCGGTTCCCATAGACCAGTTATTATGTTTACCAGAACCATTAATGCCAGCAAATGGCTTTTCATGCAATAAACATACAAGATCATGTCGTAAAGCAACCTTCTTCATTATATCCATAGTAAGCTGATTGTGATCTGTTGCTATATTTGTAGTAGTAAATATTGGAGCTAGTTCATGTTGCGCAGGAGCAACTTCGTTATGTTTAGACTTGGCTGCAATTCCAAGTTTCCAAAGCTCTTCATCTAATTCCTTCATATAGGCAGATATCTTTTCTTTAATTGAACCGAAATAATGATCCTCTAATTCTTGTCCCTTTGGAGGTTTCGCACCAAAAAGTGTTCTTCCTGTAAATATTAAGTCTTTTCTTTGTTCATATGTTTTCTTATCAATAATAAAGTATTCTTGCTCTGGTCCAACAGTTGTAATAACTCTATTCGTTGTTGTATTTCCAAGAGCTCTTAATACACGTAATGCTTGCTTACCTAACGCTTCCATTGAACGCAATAACGGAGTCTTTTTATCTAAAGCCTCTCCAGTATAAGAGCAAAAGGCTGTTGGTATACATAATGAATCGTCTTTTACAAATGCAGGTGATGTACAATCCCATGCAGTATATCCTCTGGCTTCAAAAGTAGCTCTAAGACCACCGGATGGGAATGAAGAAGCATCTGGTTCTCCCTTAATTAATTCTTTGCCCGAAAACTCCATGATCGCTTTACCATCAGAAGTTGGCGATATAAACGCATCATGTTTTTCAGCAGTAATACCTGTCATTGGTTGGAACCAATGAGTGAAATGGGTTGCACCTTTTTCAAGAGCCCAGTCTTTCATCGCATTAGCTACTACATCTGCCACTACTGGATCTAAAGGAAGTCCCTCTTCAATTGTCTTCCTTAAAGCTTTATATGTGGCTTTAGGAAGACACTCCTTCATAACTGCATCATTAAATACGTTTGAACCGAAAATTTGACCTAAGTTGCTCATCTACAAAAACCCCTCTCAATTTTTCATATCGCATTACTGTTTATTCTAAATAAAACTTGCTAAAAAAGATGACAGATTGGATATTTTTTTTAATGCAGCAACACAATTGCTACAAAAAAAACAGACCCCTCCACTTGTTCAGTGGTAGGAGTCATCATTGACTCATAATTTTCATTTATATTAATATTATAGCACAAAAATGTTTTTTGTCTAGCTATAATATCGTCATCTTTAAAAAATACGAATATTGTCTTCAGAAAAAATTAATTGGGCACCTGTTGCAGCAACTACTTCCTCTAATGTAGTGCCTTCGGCAATTTCAATTAAATGTAATCCATCTTTCTGAACGGCAATAACCGCCATATCAGTAATAATTAAATCAACTTCAGCCTGAGCTGTGAGAGGTAAAGAACACTGCTTTACAATTTTGGCAGTTCCATCTTTATTATTATGTTCCATGGCAATGATGATTTTTTTGGCACCTACAACTAAGTCCATGGCTCCACCCATGCCTGAAATTCTTTTTCCCGGAACCATCCAATTGGCTAAATTACCTTGTTCATCTACTTCTAAAGCCCCTAGTACGGTGGTATCAACATGACCGCCTCGAATAATAGCAAATGACATGGCACTATCAAAACAACATCCATTCTCTTGAATCGTCACTGGTTTTCCTCCAGCATTCACGAGATCCTTATCTGCCAATTCCGATTGTGGCTCCGGTCCAATTCCCAAGAATCCGTTTTCAGAGTGTAAAACAATAGAAACTCCGTGAGATAGATAATTTGCTACTAGAGTAGGCATGCCAATACCCAAATTAACGACATCGCCATCATGCAATTCTTCAGCCACCCGTTTAGCGATACGAACGCGTTTATCCATTTGAGCCATAAAGCTACCTCCCTTTGACCAAAAGATCGACAAAAATTCCTGGAGTTATCACGTTATCAGGTTCAATTGCTCCTGCCGCTACGACTTCTTCCACTTCAACAATGACATTCTTAGCAGCCATAGCCATTAAGGGATTGAAATTTCTAGCCGAAAAACGGTAAATCAAATTTCCATGACAATCAGCTTTATATGCTTTTAATAGGGCAAAATCTGCTTTTAAAGGCTCTTCCAGCAAATAGGTTTTATCTGCTACCACGATTTTGGATTTTCCTTCTTCTACTACTGTCCCAACCCCTGTAGGAGTCAATACTCCCCCTAGACCGGAACCGCCAGCACGAATTTGTTCCGCAAGAGTTCCTTGAGGAGTTAAGACAATTTTCAACGCCCCCTCTTCCATACATCTGCCACTCTCAGGATGCCCACCAATATACGATGTATATAATGTAGACATTTGCTTACTATCTTGCAGTTTACCTACACCGACTCCTGGATAAGCACTATCATTTGTTATGACCGTTAAATTTTTCGTGCCTTTCTCTACCAACGCCTGCACTAACCCATCAGGCGTTCCAACACCTAAAAACCCACCAATCATAATACACATTCCTTCAGAAATATCCTTCACAGCTTCGTTTGCAGTACAAATCTTTACCATAGATCACCTTCCACCTCCAATAAGCCATCCATCATTTCATAATCAATAACGCAGAATTCGCCTCTTTTGCATCGTTCTTTCTTCCTACTGATGAAATCGATGATAATGCTTTATCACCGCTTAACATTCCTGCTAAGCCTACTGTTGTATCATGATGATAACCGCCGCACACTTCACAAGGTGCTTCCGGATCTACATAATGCTTAGGCTCTGTATAGGTTGTAAACACGCCTTCATAATTTCGCAATACGGTTTTACTAGCATTTTGAGAAACTAAATATTGAGGCATAACCGGGATCTTGCCACCACCTCCTGGCGCATCAACAACGTAAGTAGGAACGGCTAATCCTGAAGTATGCCCTCTTAAATATTCAATCGCCTGAATTCCCGAACTAATGGGTGTTCTAAAATGCTGTATGCCTTGTGACATATCACATTGATAAATATAATAAGGTTTTACTCTTATCTTTAATAATTGCTGCATCAGTTTTTTTATTAATTCTGGGCAATCGTTAACCCCCTTTAAGAGAACCGCTTGATTGCCAAGAGGTATTCCAGCATCAGCTAAAGAAGCACAAGCCATACTGGCAGCCTCTGTTATTTCTTTAGGATGATTAAAATGGACATTCACATAAATTGGATGGTATTTTTTTAGAATTGTGCATAAGGCAGGAGTAATTCTTTGCGGCAAAACTACAGGTGTACGAGTGCCAAAACGGATAATTTCTACGTGCTTTATTTGCCGTAATTCTTTCAGAATGTATTCAATTAGTTCATCGCTAATTAGAAAAGCATCACCGCCAGATAAAATAACATCTCTGACTACTGGCGTTTCTCTTATATATTGAATACAGTTGTCAATTTGTTGTTTCGTACGTGCTTGATCACAAACTCCGGCAATCCGCCTTCTGGTGCAATGACGGCAATACATAGAACATTGATCCGTGACTAAAAACAGTACTCGGTCAGGATATCGATGAGTAAGTCCTGTAACAGGTGAATCCTGATCTTCGTGCAAAGGGTCAGCCATATCAAATTGCCCAAACTGTAGTTCCGTTGCTGTTGGAATTGCTTGTTTACGCACAGGACAATTCAAATTTTCAACATCAATTAGCGTTGCATAATAGGGGGTGATCGCCATTCTTAGACTTTGCAGGCAACTTAAAATTCCTTCTTCTTCTTTTTGAACTAATGGAATAACCTGCTTTAGCATGGAGAGTGAAGTAATGCGATTCGCTACTTGCCATCGCCAATCTTGCCATTCTTCTTCTGTTACATTGGTCCACAAAGGAATATCATGATAATCACGCATTTTATAAACTCCCTTCGCCAATTGACTCCATTCTTTTTCTATAAACTCACTCTTAATGGAATCAGATCTGTATCAAACTAGATTCTTGCTCAAGTCTACTTTTTCCAAAGCGATTACTTTCGTTTTTTTAGAAAACTTATACCCTAGATACGTTGCTAAGAAAATAGGAATACCCACATAGGACACGGCTAGTCCATACCAGTCTACTTCTCCGCCTAAAAAGGCATTATAATTTTGTCCAATGATTACGATGCCGCAAAGTACCATCGCAAATAGAGGTCCAAAGGGGAACCATTTTGCTTTATATTTAAGTTGAGATAAATCAAGTCCTTGCCGGATAAATGCTTGACGGAAACGATAGTGGCTAATGGCAATACCTAGCCAAGCAATGAAACCAATCATTCCTGTAATGTTAAGCAGCCATGTATAAGCAGTACCTTCCCCAACTAACGAGGAAAGAAAGGCTAAAAATCCAATAGCAGAAGTAGCATAAAGAGAATTAGTTGGAACACCGCGTTTATTGACTTTGCCAAAAATCCGAGGAGCTTTGCCTTCTTTTGCCATAGCATACAGCATACGAGTTGAGGCATATAATCCTGAATTCGCACAAGATAGCACGGATGTGAGTATGATTGCATTCATTAGGGATGCTGCTGCCGCAAATCCAGCACGGCTGAATACTAGAGTAAAGGGACTGACAGCAACATTTTCCACATCACCTTTTAATAAATTTTCATCCGTATAGGGTAGGATAAAACCAATAATAATTAAAGCACCAATATAAAATAGGAGAATGCGCCAGAATACCGTATTAATTGCTTTTGGTACATCTCTTTCAGGATTTTCACTTTCGCCAGCAGCAATGCCAACCAGTTCAGTGCCTTGGAAAGAAAAACCAGCAATCATGAAGATCGCCAATATTGCGCTAAATCCACCAACAAAAGGTGCTTCTTGGATTTGCCAATTAGAGAACCCTGGCGAAGCCCCTCCACCAATCCCTAAAATCATCAATGTGCCTACCACTAAAAAGATGATAACGGTTATTACCTTAGCACCTGCAAACCAATATTCACTTTCACCATATGCTCTTGTTGATAAGTAATTAAGAGCAAATAAAATTACCAAAAAGAGTCCACTCCAGTAATATCCAGGAATATCAGGGAGCCAAAATTTCATTATGATGGCACCTGCTACTAATTCTACTGCAATACAGGTTGCCCAGTTTAACCAATAGTTCCAACCGATTGCAAAACCTAAAGCCGGATCAACAAACCTTGCTGCATAGGTTCCGAAAGATCCTGGAACGGGTAAGTAGGTTGCCATTTCTCCTAAACTAGTCATTAGAAAATAAACCATAATCCCAATGACGCCATAAGCTACCAGCGCGCCACCCGGACCTGCAGTACTGACTGATGCACCACTTGCCAAGAATAACCCCGTGCCGATAGCACCACCAAGTGCTATCATATTCATGTGACGGGCTTTTAAACTTCGCTTTAATTCCTCTTTGCCTCCAACACCTGTCTCCTCCCTAAGGCTTTGGATTTTCCCTGTTTCCAGGTCGGCATTCATGAAATTCACTCCTTTTTTAATGAATATTTGGAATTTTTAATTAATTATTTGACCGTGGTGCCAGTCAGACAGAACTTTAATTTTTATTATAAGAATTGCAATAACCATGCCAACAGCAGCAGTATCAACAATATTCGCTTATCTATTATGGATGAATACCAAGTTTTTTCTTAATATGACTAATCTTCGGCACTAGAATGACAACGATGAGCGATACTATTACACTTTACAACCTATTTTATATTTGCTGAAATTTCGGCAAACCGCCGAAAAATGAGCAGAAGCCACAAAAATTCAGCAGTATTGTAACTACTAAATTTTTATGTCTTCTGCTATCTTTTATTTAATGAAAGCTTTATATTAATTTAATTAGCTTCACTGGGCTAATCCTAAAATTCTTCTGGCTTGTTCGGGAGTAGCAACTGACCGACCTATTTCTTTTGCAATCCTTGCTATACGCTCCACTAGTTGAAAGTTACCATCAGATAATACACCTTTTGTATAATACACATTATCTTCAAAGCCAACCCGCACATGTCCGCCCATAACAATCGCCATCGTCCCAAGAGACAACTCACTACGTCCAATCCCCGCGACTGTCCAGGTAGACCCTGCAGGTATGGACTCTATTAGATGCAGCAAATGTTTTGCTTCCCCTGGTATTCCTCCAGGAACACCCATTACAAAATCAAAATGAAGAGGCAACTGCAAGATTTTCTTTTGCACTAAACGCAGCGCATTATAAATCATCCCCACTTCGAATACTTCAATTTCAGGTTTTACTCCCTGGGCCACCATTGCTTTTGCAAACAGTTCAACCATAGGCATCGGGTTAGAAAATATTTCTTCACCAAAATTAACTGTACCTGTGGTCAATGTTGCCATCTCAGGCTTTAATTCTATAGGCTGCAATCGTTCGTCGGCTGTCATCCAAGATGCTCCGCCTGTGGAGGTTTGAATAATTACGTCACTCTTTTCTTTGATCAGTGCAATGGTTTCTTGAAAGATGTCCTTCGCTTGGGTAGCCTTTCCATCCTCATCTCTAACATGCAGATGAATGATGGAAGCTCCCTTTTCAGCACACCGTATCGCCTCATTGGCAATTTCTCTAGGGGTAAGGGGCAGATTGGGATTGTCTTGGCGAGTTGCTTCTGCTCCTACGGGGGCAACGGTAATAATAAGCGGCTCCAAATTATCCCCCCCTTTGCTTTTCTTTAGGAACCACACAAGTTCCGCTAGCGATACAAACTACAACGGGATCGGCTAATACAGAGGCTGCTGACTCATATTGAGCAGCCTGATCTAATGAAATAACTTTTGTGGCGATAAATTCCATTCGTCGTGATGTATTACCAATCTTTATAATCTTGCCCCGCGCCTCGATAAAATCTCCTGCATAAACAGGGGCTGTAAATTCCACATTGTCATATGCAACAAATAGTCCTTCATCACCATCGCTGCGAATTAATAATTCAGTTGCTACATCACCAAATAAATCTAACATTCGGGACCCATTTACTAATCCTCCTGCATAATGAGTGTCATGCTCGCTCATTCGAACCCGTATTAAAACGTCTTCCATGCTCTCCTCTCCTTATGACTCTTATTAGCTAAAAATCAACCCGTCTCCTTGCTGCTATCCCACACATTCTTGCGTTTTACTTCCTGGACAAGAAACGACGCAACATGCTCTGCATAGGTATTGGAACTAAAGCCAGCGTCATACCCTAACTCTTTTGCTAATTCATGGCTAATTCGCGGTCCCCCCACTACTAAAGTTACTTTATCCCGCAAACCTTCCGCTTCCAGCATATCTACGAGTCTTGTCAAATTTGTAATATGAATATTTTTTTGCGTTACAACCTGAGATATTAAAATAGCATCTGCTTGAATTTCATAGACTTTATGAATAACTTCCTCACAAGCCACTTGTGCTCCCATATTTACAGCATTAATTTCATGATAGCTTTCTAAACCTTTATGTCCATTAAAACCTTTTATGTTCATAATGGCATCAATCCCAACAGTGTGAGCATCACTTTCAATACAAGCTCCCACTACATTGAGTTTTCGGTTTAGATGAGTACGAATAAAGTCATCAATTTCTTTTTTGGACAATACCTCTAATGCAACTTCTGGAACCGTAATCCCAACAATATTTACTCCATGACTGCATTTCCCATAAACAATGAAAAAACTAAATGTATCGCTAATCCCTTCAGCATGAGCAACTGCTGCCTCTTCTAGTCCCATACTAGCAGTCAACTGCCTAGCTGCTTCTTTTGCTGCATTTGATAAAGGAATCGGCAGGGTGAAGGACAGCTGCACCATGCCGTCATTTAAGGTATCACCATAAGGTTTAACATGATTTACATCAACCATTGCTGTTTCCTCCTTTTAACATGAGAGGAATAAAAGGATTGAGATAACTGCATTCCTTTACAATGACTCCCTGCAACCCTCTGCCACCTTCAGAAGTTCGCGAGATGTCAGCAAAATAGCCTAATGCCAGTGCTTGCATCAGTCCTATGTCAGCAATATCTTCCAATAAGTTAACTGCCTTTTCCAATACTTCCTGAGCTCTTTGCTGAATAAATCCTCCTTCACGAAAATAAATTTCATCGGCGATTCCTCGCAAATTATTAAAAACATATTTAGCAGACTCAATACTTAAAAATCGGTCATGAATAAGAGGGGTATGAATGGCTTCTGTTAATATACCTAAAAGATGCAAACTCTGCCCTGTCATGATGGAACAAACATTGAACAGAGTATCTTGCACATGTCCTTTAAAAATATTTCCTGTCATATATTTAGTCGGTGGCATATATTTAATGGGG
This sequence comes from Pelosinus fermentans JBW45, assembly GCF_000271665.2. GTDB lineage: Bacteria > Bacillota > Negativicutes > DSM-13327 > DSM-13327 > Pelosinus > Pelosinus baikalensis. The sequence continues at coordinate 3,052,910 of NZ_CP010978.1, forward strand.
CTCTTTGGGAAAACCTCTCTTACTAATTGTGCTTGTGCCAATTCATACATAAAACCATTAGGGGTTTGCGGATCGATTTCAAAAGCATGCCCAAGACCGAGCTGCTCGGAGGTCATATTACACCGAAAAGCAAACTGTTCATTTATTAATTCAGAGGCTAAAACCGTATGACCACTTTCAATGGCATCTGCTGTAGTTAAGTAATTGTCTTCCCCTGTGTTGATAATAATACCAGCATAACCATTGATTAACCTAGAAAAGTACTGATCTACAAAAGTACGCTTCATATTAATGTCCCGAAAAATAATTCCATACATGGAGTCATTGAGCATCACATCCAAACGTTCTAATGCCCCCATCACTGCAATTTCGGGCATACAAAGCCCTGAGCAATAATTAGTCAAATAAATGTAACGATTGACTTCTTTTCCTACTTCGTCTAAAGCCTGCCGTAAAATCTGAAAATTAGCCTGGGTCGCATACGTACCACCAAAGCCTGTGGTAGTTGGTCCATAGGGAACATAGTCTAGTAAACTTTGCCCTGTAGTGCGAATAACGGCAATGATGTCAGCTCCTTGCCGAGCAGCAGCCTGCGCTTGAATCGCATCCTCATGCACATTACCAGTAGCCACAATAACATATAACATAGGTTCCTGTCCCTTGCCTAAACTTGCAATCCATGCTTCTCTTTCTTGACGACGCTCTTTAATTTTCGCTAAGGAACGGATAGCCAATTGCAAGGCTGCATCTTCAATTTCGCCTTCTGGAGTTCTGGGTAATTCTAGTAAATGAATCGTTTTATTTACTATACACTCTGCCAACTGCTGAGATGATAATTTTGTATGAATCATCCCATTCACGAACCAATACATGACTCCTTTACCTAATACACCTGCATTATGCAATTCTTCAACGATTCCATTTACTAATGGTACTCCTGCCTGATCAACTCCATCAATCCCTAGTAATCTTAAAACAGATCGTTCTACTGCCACTGTACTGTGAGCATCAATATGCTCTTGTACCTGATCTACAATTTGTTTTGCATATTTTCGACCGCGATCAATAACCTCCTGGCTCAAATTAAGTTTTTTCAATACAATCCCCTCCTAACAAGGAGTCATCTTTTTTATTCCTTCTAAGCAGTCCATATATTTTCAGTTTATACTGTATGGTTTGACGAGGAATACCTAAAGATAATGCTGCTTTTGATATATTTCCTTCACTTCTTTCTAAAGCGTGAAGGAGAGCACTCCTTTCAACAGTCCCCAATATTTCCGGCAGGCTCTTACCGTTCAATTGACAATATATTTCACGACTATGATCATCATCATAGTTGCGCAAATGTTCTGGAATATGTTCGATTTCAATGATATGACCGGATACGATATTCATAGCGTGCTCAATGGCATGCTGCAATTCTCTAACATTTCCTGGCCAAGAGTATTTTAAAAATGCCTGATCTACTTCTTCACTTATTTTTTGCACTGAACGACCAATTTTCGCATTATACACCATAATAAAATGTTCTACCAAGGCAGCAATGTCACTTTTGCGTTCTCGTAAAGAAGGTACTTGTAACGCTACCACATTCAATCGATAATATAAATCAATGCGCAATTCCTTTTTACGTACTGCTTCTTGGGGATCTACATTGGTACAGGCAATGACCCTAGTATCTACCTCTCTTACCTTATTATCACCTAAGCGGCGTAAGGTTCCATCTTGCAGAACTCTAAGCAGTTTACTTTGCAATTCCATCGGCATAGAATTGATTTCATCTAAAAATAGAGTTCCTCTATCAGCGAGCTCAAACAATCCTGGACGATCTTCCGCTCCTGTAAAACTTCCTTTTACCGTTCCAAATAAAATACTTTCTAACAGCGTTGCAGGAAAAGCTGCACAGTTTTGCGCCACGAAGGGTCCGTCCTTGCGAGAAGATGCATTATGGATGGACTGTACTACCAGTTCTTTTCCTGCGCCTGTTTCACCAATTACCAACACAGGAGAAGAAGTCGATGCCACTCTTTGACTGACTACTTTAAGCTTAACCATTAGGTCATGACTGCCAATAATATCGTTAAATGTGTATTTTGCAAAACTAATTTCAGTCTTCTTTGCTTTTTTGAAGTTGGTTGACTTTTTATCTAATAGTACAGCCTGCAGATCCATCACTCGATCTGACATCTCTTTAATTTTCGTTATATCTCGAGACAAATCACAAGCACCCACTAATATCCCCTCTCTATATAGTGGAAAAGTAGAGTAATGAATCGTAATAATTCGCCCTGTCCTGCTTACGATGGTTTGCTGCTGATCCAATACTGGCTTGCCAGTAGCCAATACCTCCATCAAACTGCTTGTTTCAAGGGTCAATGAAGGATATACCTGAAGAACATGCTTTCCCATAACTTCAGTAGCCTGCAATCCTTCCACTTCAGCCGCTGTCTGGTTGTAATAAATTGTTATTCCCTCACAATTGATTACATGTACTGCCTGATCAAGACGATCTAACACTAAATCAAGACAGCTATCGCTGCCGTCTAATTCATTGAGCAATCTACTCCCCCCAATACCGAGTACTAGAATTTTCTCTCTTGTACCACATCCATTACAGGTATAGGCGCTAATGCTGCGCCCATCTTCTGAAGCAAAACACCTGGGTCAATTCCTTTGCCTCCTGGATAGGTTGGATTTATCGTTACCCCTAATAAAGAAATCGGCTGTACAGCCTGAACCTGTATATTACGAGCTCTTAGCTGCCGCCATAAACCAACTGTAATGAAAATTTTACTACCATCCTGAACCACTACGATAGGAATCCGTTGTTTCTTTAGCAAAGCCTGAGCTAACCCATCTCCCATCGCTCCTTTAATAATAAGAACAGAACAATCGTCCTCCAATATTGTTAGCCACTGCGTAATACTTAAGAGAGAGGTACTCACAAAATATTCCTGACATTGATTATGACCAATCACCAGCACTTTAGCCTTTGAATGATGATATAGTTTAAGATAATCATCGTTGGATTTTGATATCGTTAATTGCTCTACGCGACATGTCGTGATATGAAGTAATTCCTCTACATCACGGCTTAAGGTTGCTCCAGTAGCTAAAACAACTTGGCTGCTAACTAAAGGATCAGCAGAACTTTGCCGGTCAAAGGCCCCATCAATTAGTGTGCACCTTGTTCCCCAGCGAGTTAAACATTGTAATAATTGCCTTACATCTTCATTTTTGCTTGGTCCCGCCAAAACTACCTGATTCACAGACTTTGCTTTCAAAATAACCACATTACCAAGAGGCGTGCAAATATCTGTTTGCTGGAGATAATCCCATAGGTTCGGGTCTATAATAACCTTTTCAGCAGTAGCCACTATTGTTTGAGGCTGCACAACAATTGAAGGTTTCGCTAAATGAGTCAAAGCATCAAAGCTTTCTCCATCCCTCCCAATTGATGTCAGTCCTAAGGCTATGCCTTGTGCATATAAAGCTTTTTGCATATAATTCAAAGTTACTGTCTTGCCTACATTTTTCGCCATACCAATAATCGTTAAAGCCTTAGGAGTTTCTATTAAAAATTCATTCCAATTTAACATCATCTTCAAGCATAAAGCTCATGAAATACTTGCCAGAGAATGGGACTTTCTCGTACTGTTTCTAAGGCAACAATTGCATGATTTCGGCAATAACCATTACCCACTAACATAGTTACGTCTTTGCCTATGCCTTCAGCCCCGAGAGCAGCACCTGTAAAGCTGGTCGCCATGCTAAAGAAATATACAGTTCCTCTATCTTTTGTAGCCATAATAGAGGCCATTTCAGTATTAGGTATATTAACGCAATTGATTGTGACATCTACCATCTGACCGTTCGTAACCTCAGACACAGCTTTCATTACTTGCAGCGGATCTGTAGCATCTACTTGCAATACTTCATCGGCATAGCCTAGATGCCGCATTCTATCACAACTGCCTTTACTTGAACCTATGCCAATCACCCTGCCAGTTACTCCTGCTCTCTTCTTCGCCTCATACAAACAAAGCATACCCGATTTGCCACCGCCGCCAATGATGAGTACATTTTGCCCTGGTCGTACTAGATGAGCAGTTTGTGCTGGTGCACCTGCTACATCCAAGATAGCCAAGGCTAAGGATGGGGACATATCTAAAGGTAAGACTGCATAGATACCGCTGCTGAATAAAATAGCCTGGGCATCAACTTCAACCTGCTCTTTTCCAGTATGAATTTTTATAATTTTCCGAATTTTTAATGGAGTTAATGATAAAGAAACTAACGTAGCAATTCGATCTCCCACCTTTACAGGTACATTCCCTGTCCATGCAGGCCCAATTTTACTTACCGTTCCCATTAGCATTCCACCAGAGCCAGTAATAGGATTATGATGTTTTCCCCGCTTTTCCACAATATCAAGCATCATTCGCTCCATAACAGCTATATCGTTCTGGGCATCTTTTTTGATCTGCGTAAAACTTGCCGCATCAATATTTAAGGTATCAACTTCAATTAGCAGCTCATTATCATAGATTTCCATAGTATTATCAATTTTCCATGCAGGCTGAGGCAAAACACCTTGAGGCTCTATTACTCGATGAGTACCGTAAGGACAACCTATTTTTGTCATATTAATTACCCTCCAATATATTCTATTTTTTGAAATATAATCCTCTTTTAATATTTTTAACTCAGCAGGCTCAAACAGGCTAAATTTTAGATAGGGATTATTGAACTCACCTCCAACTATCAAATTACTAATGCAAAGCATTGTTTCTCTAACAGACTACTATGCAAATTACGTTCCAACCTAAGACAGTTGCTCACCCCGCGATTTCCCTCTATATCTATTCTTACACGAATTAATAATGCCTAAAATTCGGCATACTTTAAATGTTTTGTAAGAAATACGCATAGACCAAGCGCCCAAAAATCAGCATCAATCTGCCAAATTTTGGGCGCTTATCATAGATATTTTTATTCTTTTTCTTGAGCAGCTGCTATTTCTGCAACATTTGCTGCATCTAACATATTTACTGCTTCCTCTTGAGGAAGTTCTTGTACATTTTTAAGCTTCCTTTCTATAGTGCGAGACTTTCTGGCAGCTACATCAATGGAGTTACTAGCCTCTTGCAGTTTTTTATGGGTTTTATCTAATAAATCGCCAAATTTACCAAATTCGGTTTTTACAACACTAAGCAGTGACCAGACTTCTGAACTGCGTTTTTCAACTGCAAGCGTTCTAAAACCCATTTGCAAGCTATTAAGCAACGCAGATAGGGTCGTAGGGCCTGCAATGATTACCTTGTAATTTCGCATAATAGTATCACACAGCCCTGGACGCCGCAACACTTCAGCATATAATCCTTCAATTGGCAAAAATAAAATTGCAAACTCTGTAGTATGGGGAACACAGACGTATTTATGTGCAATATCTTTCGCTTCGCTTTTAATTCGATTTTCTAAAGCCTTGGCTGCTTCTTCTGCTAAGACAGCATTGGCTTGATCTTGAGCCTCTAATAATCGTTGATAATCTTCTTGGGGAAATTTCGCATCAATTGGCAGCCAGACAATGCTTTCCTCTGTATCACGACCAGGAAGTTTAATCGCAAATTCTACTCTATCATTGCTTCCTGGCTTCGTTGCAACGTTTTTAGCATACTGTTCAATGGTTAGAATTTGCTCTAATAAATTCTCTAATTGAATTTCGCCCCATATACCACGAGTTTTGACATTGGATAATACTCTTTTTAGATCACCAACGCCAGAGGCCAGAGTCTGCATTTCACCTAGCCCTCTATGTACCATTTCTAACCTTTCGCTAACCAACTTAAAACTCTCTCCCAAACGCTTTTCTAACGTCTGATTTAATTTCTCATCCACCGTTTTTCTCATCTCTTCAAGTTTGCTGCCATTCTCTTCACGAAGCACCCGCAATTGTTTTTCTACCGTTTCACGCATACGCTCTAACTTTTGTTCATTCATTTGAGTCAGTCCCTGTAATTGCTGAGAGAATGTCTCTAATTGCGTTAATTGCACGGTAGTATTTTCATTCATCCGTTTCAAAATTGATTCATTTAACTTACTAAGTGTATTCGCTACTTCTTCTCGCAATGCTCTGGCGACAAGATTATTTTCTCCTCGGTTCTTAGCCATTTCATCATTTACAATTCGTTCTACTCTTTCGATTGCCTTTTCTATGCCTATCAGATGAGCAGCAAGCTCCTGCTGCTGATTCTTTCCAAGTCGAAGCAGTACTGTAATTAGAAGAAAAATAATAATTCCATTAAGGCCAAATATTAATACTATCATCACTGTTGACAAAATAAATCCTCCAACTATTTTATTATTTTACTAAGAACATCATATAAAATTCGATTCAGGGAAAAATATTTTAAGAACCCGTTTTCTAAATAAACTTCTTGGGTAAGCTATAGGCGGGGAGGTGATAGTATGGAAAAACGTCAAAACGAATGCAAAGAAAATAAAAACAAATCGCAAAAGGTTTCTACAGAATTTGCCAAAGAAATTTGCCCTAAGGATAAGAAGGAAAATAAAAACAAGTAAAAATAAGAGGGTGGTCAAACCACCCTCTTATTTTTTATGCACGGCTTTCCCTCCACTTCTCTTCCTGCACTTCTATCACTATCTTTACTTTAAGATATTCGTTACATGCTGAAATAGATTACTATTATCTTTGATTTTCTGCTCATTTCCTAAGACACACAGGTGATTTTGTTTCATGGCATCCTCCATCAAATCAGCTAATTTAGAAATATCTTCTTGCCCCGTTGCTAAGATTTCATCTCTTTCTTGCTGAATCATAGCCTGAGAAATATTCCGAATATAATTATTAGTTGCTCTCTCCCCTTTTTGCGATGGAGTCAAAGGCGTATCCAACTGGCTCATGGTGCCAATCACATACTTGGTCATCTCTCTTTGATCAACAGAAAAATTACGCAAATAATTTGCAGTCTCATCATATACAGTTAACGTCTCTTTTAAATTTGGATCCCGATACGAGCCAAGCACCATATTTCCATTACGTTCTAATCTTGCAAAACCGCCATAAGCTCCCCCTTGAACACGTACCCGCGTCCACAAGTAATCATAACGCAAAATGGTTTCCAGCACTTTTAAGCTTCCATGATAGGAATACCCTAACTTACGGAAATTTGCTCCTTTAACCACATACTGCACTTTGCCAGACGTCATGAGTCCTTCATTGTAATGACTATTTTCAAAATGATATACAGCAGGTTTTTCTGTAGTTGATGCTAAGCAAGAGTGAAATTCGGAAAATGCTTTTTGAAATTCACTATAATTCTCTTCTTCTACAGTTACGCTTACCAACAAATTTTCTTTATTAAAAATAAAACCAGCTACTGTTTCAAGATTCTTATAGACTTCTTCTGACTTTGAAGCAAAGTCTTTTTCTAAGGCAGCTACAAAATCATAAAAGGCTAACATTCCTACTTCATTATACTGTGCAATTGGAGAGAAATAGGATAATACACGATTCGTCGCCAGCTGCTGCCCGCGGCGAAACAAATTCATATCCCAATTGGATTTTATTTCTTGAATCAGTTCCTTCATTCGTTTACTGTTGTCAAAGCGGCTATGGGCAATGATCTGCTCTGTTAGTCTTAATAATTGAGGCAGCTTCTCCACCAAGGATTTGCCTTTGATTATAAACTTCGGTAAGTATTTTGAATCATTAGCATTTTCTGTGAAGACTGCTACATCAAAAACAATACCTCCTGTATTCTTGTTAATTTCATTGGATAGCGCGGAGTATTCATATTGTTTTGTTGAAACCTTTCCTAATATCTCTGACAATAAGTACATATACGGTAAATATTGTTGAGGTACCAAGCATGTATCAAAATACATATTCACATAAGCAATGGCATTAGTGCGAAGTGGGTGAAGCAAAACAGGTACTCCTAATTCTTGTTTCTCCACTACTATCAATTCTTCTGATTTTACTTCTATATCTTGCCGAGTGAGTAGAGGAATGGTCGCTAAGGCTTCTGGCGAATCCGCTGTTTCTTGCAATGTTTTTAAACGCTGGGTTTGTTCTACCAGCTCATTAATTTCAATATCAGACAGAGATGCTTTATATTCAGCCAGGTATTTGCGTAGTTCTTCATCTTTTTCTTCTGCTAGACCATGCTTCGGTTTTAAGATAACCAAAGCTTGATGATTATTATTGAGCAAATGCTGCTCGATCAACTGCTCAAAGTAATTGGTTTTTAGTGCTGCTTTTATTTTTACTAAATCATCTTCATACCCTAAATGAATGAAAGGACTTGCGTCATACAACCAGCTATCCATACATTTAATATTATAGACAAGTCCTTTAGGACGAGTACCATAATTTGCTTCCCGTAACGTAAATTCAAAAATGTTAATGCATGCTTCAATTAATTCTTTATCAATCCCCTCTCTTACCAGTCTTTCCAGCTCTTCATCTACAACTTGAATAAACTTTGCTTTTTCATTTTCATTGGCACCCGTAATAACAATCCCGAAGGTAGGCTGTAGTATGCTTTTCACAAAAGTCCCTACTACATCTTTACCAATTTCCGCTTCGATTAAGGCATTTCGCAAAGGTGCAGCTGGAGTTTCCAGGAGTAAATACTCTAAGATTTGAAAAGCTAGACAAATCTCAGAATTAGTCGCTTTCCCCAATACGAAATTTCTGCTTAAAAACGTTTTATCTTCTATATTTTCACTAGGAGCGATCGAATACTCAAAAACATTTTCTACTTTTTCTTTAAATGCAGGCTGCAAAGCAATTTGAGAATTCACATCAATTTTTTCAAAATTACTTAAATATGCTTCATCTAAAAACTTCAAATTATCAAGTATATCTAAATCTCCATATAAGAAGATATATCCATTGGAGGGATGGTAATATTTCTTATGAAAATCTATAAATTTTTCTTGCGTCAGCTCTGGAATAAACTCAGGATCACCACCTGATTCTACACCATAGGCCGTATCAGGAAACAAAGATTCAAAATTTTTCTTTTCCAATATCGCATCAGGCGAAGAAAAGACACCCTTCATTTCATTGTAAACTACGCCTTTATAAGTGATTTCATCTACTGGATTCTCCAATTCATAATGCCAGCCTTCCTGCATTAACGTCTCTAGAGAATTATATATATTCGGATAAAAAACTGCATCCAAATATACGTCCATTAAATTACGAAAATCCTTAACATTACGACTTGCCACGGGATACATGGTCTTATCAGGAAATGTCATGGCATTTAGATAGGTATTCAAAGAACCTTTTACTAATTCCACAAAAGGTTCCTTCATTGGGAATTTACGAGAGCCGCACAATACAGAATGCTCAACAATATGAGCAACTCCTGTACTATCTTCCGGAGGTGTGCGAAAGGTAACGGAGAAAACTTTGTTATCATCATCATTTTGTAAATATAACAATCGCGCGCCGCTTTTTTCATGATAGAATCTCCTGGCAAGCGAACTTATTTCATCAATTTTTTCTTCCTCTTCCAAACGAAACCCATGATATAAACTGCCTTTTATTAAATCCATTCCATTACCTCTTTTCAAAAAATTTCATTCTTATACCATATTCGCTATTGTAGGAACAACGTCCTGCAATATGGGCTTTTTAGAGCACGATTCAAGATTCCACGTCAATACTATATGCTAAATGGATTAAAAGATTGACGCTAGCAGAGTAAAATGAGAAAATATACTATATGTCCATGATATTTTAGAGCTTGAAAGGATGTTCAAATTGGAAAATTTAATTTATTACTCTTCCATGTTAGGTGGCTTATTGCTATCTGTTACTCTCATTTGGGTGGCAATCTATAATTTTAGAATTTCCCGAACTAAAAAAGCAAGTTTATTTCTTCTCTCTGGATTATCTCTCGGAATCCTACTTATTTATAATATCCTATTTCCACAATAAAAATTTATTTAAATTACCAACCTTTAATCTTAAATATTTTTGAACCAAATATAGATTGCAGCGCATCTCCAAACAAATGAGAAATTCCTCCTAAGAATACAAAAGGCGCAGCCCCTTTTATACATAAAAAAGGAATTGATAAGACAGCACATCCTAACAATGTATGACAAAACCCCCTATGACTCATAAAACCTACAAAAATATTTAATCGGCCAAGCATCGATCGGTGGTGGTCAATATCCGGCAGTATACTGCCAATCACTATAAATAAAATATCCATTGGTTGTACCGCAAATTCTAGACTAAAAAAGAGTCCTATAATAATATGTATTGCCCAATTGAAAATAATCACCTATTTCGTTGTGTACTATGACTTATGCTGTATCGTTTCGTGTAATTTTTCAAAAAAACAATTACGAACATTCGTTTGTATTTTTATAGTAAAGCAAACATTCGTTCTTGTAAAGAGAATTTCAAAACTTTTTCGACGAACCACTGGGAGGGAACACGATGGATAAGATAGAAGATTTGGATGTTCTTGGCAGCAACATCAGCATTCGCCATCTTCCAACTACATAATCGTCATTTATAAAGCGCCTGCCACAACGTGGCCAGGCGCTTATGATTTATTTTTTATTTTCTTCAAACATTCCTGTAACGAAGAATGTGCCTCGGGTTTTTGCCAGCAGTTGATTCTGGTTATCTACGATCTCACTTTCTGCTACCATTGTATTTTTCCCATTATGAATGACTTTTCCTATGGCTTTTATAGCGGCTTGAGTTGCTGCTCCTTTAATAAAATTCATATTCATTTCAAGGGTCACCACTTTTTTCCCGGTAGTCGCACATGCGATTCCCATAGCTGAATCAGCCAAGGAAGCTAAGGCACCACCATGAGCGATATTATACAGGTTTGTATGTTTACCAGCAAGTATAGGCATACAGAGTTCTACCTTACCTTCTTCCACATGTATAATGGAAATATCCAATAACTTGATATACGGGTTTTCATCATAAATGGTAACAAGGTTCTCCTTTAACCACTCTGTAGTATTTTTCATATTTATTGGCTCCTAACATTACTCCAATTTCTATTGCATCTTCGCTAATTGTATCCCACCATATATAATTATCAGGCAATACGCAATCCTATACCTATTGTAGAAATTCTCTATAAACCTATAACTTTCCTTCTTTTATAGCTCACTTGCACGTAAGGATCTTTTGCGAAGGGATTGGACAAACCACCCAAAAGCACCTAAGGCAAAAGGATATAACCCGATCCATCCAGTAAAACAATAGATGATCATACACATAATAAGAGACAATGCTGCAAAATACCGGCCCCATCCTTGGGATGGTAATAATTTCACTGCTGCTGCCATACCGATAATATATAAGGATATGAATATAGTACCCGGAAATTGAATTAAGATTCCAATGTTAATATTAAACCAGAAACTCAGCCATAATACGACCATAAAAACTGGTAATAACACGAGTAATACACGATGCGGGGTATGAAACTCTTCATGCAAAGAGCTAAAGTATTCAGGAAAATCTCCCTGGCGGGATTGCGCGTATACAAGGCGAGAGAAACCAGCTACATAAGTATGAATCGTGCCATAACAGGTCAAAAATCCTAATATACCAGTAACAGCACCAGCCCAATGTCCCCATCCCCTACCAATCATACCCGCTAAAGCAATAGAGTTGTCTGGACCTATATATGCCCCAGTACCTATCGTAACAAACACAACAGAGAGATACATGATATTAATAATAATAATGGAAATCATTAAGCTTAAAGGAATGTCACGGATGGGATCTTCAAACTCCTCTGCCAAATGCACAATCATCTCCCAACCAACGAAAGCCCAAAATAACATTGCCATTGATACACCTATGGGTGCTATACCATTCGGCGCAAAGGGGAAAAAAGCTTTTTCTTCAACATAAGGCAAGGCTGAAAATACCGCCGCCAACAGCACTACGGCCACACTGCCGATGACTGCTATCTGTACCCTTCCGGATAATTGAATCCCTCGATAGTTAAATATCACCGCCATAATTAACATGGCTGCCGCGACAATCACAACTTGATAAGAATTTAGCGAAAATAGAGCACTAATATAATTAGCTCCTATCAAAGCACAGATAGGCCCTCCTATAGGTACTGTCCCCAAAAATAATGTCCCTGTTACCGCTCCGGCTTTATCTCCAAATGCTCTCCTAGCGTATGCGGCAATACCACCCGCATCAGGCTGCTCCGAGGCCAAACGGCCAAGTGTAATAGCTAAGGGTATGGATAATAGCCCCATCAAAACCCAACTAACCATTGCCGCCGGACCAGCCAGCTGAGCCGTCGCTACAGGCAAAATCAATACACCTGATCCTAATACTGCCCCAATGGTAAGTGCCGAACCCTGCATCCAAGATATAGACGCCTTAAAGCTTCCTTTTGGGTCATTCATATCTATCATGCCTCCCATCATTTAATATATTTAATCTTTACGATTAAAAAATTTCGCAATTTCGTAGACATTGTCTACAAAGTATCTTATCATGGTATATACACATTGGTACAATTGATAGTTTAGATGCAGTATATCAAGAAATCAGATAGGAGAATTTACGATTATGGAATTTCGGCAGCTACAAGCCTTCTGTACAGTTGCTAATACCTTAAGTTTTACCCGTGCTGCTAATATACTAGGCTATGCTCAGTCTAGCATTACTACTCAAATACAACAGTTAGAACAAGAACTGAATGCTAAACTATTTGAACGATTAGGAAAATCCATCGTTTTGACCAGCGAAGGAGCATGTTTTTTAATGTATGCAAAACAAATTTTGCATCTTTCTATGGTGGCTAAGGAGGCTGTTACCGGTTCAGCTACCCCAAAAGGTTCTATTACGATTGGTGCACCTGAATCTTTATGTGTTCACCGTTTACCTTTATTATTACAAGAATATCGCAAACGCTACCCGGAGGTAAAAATAGCACTTAAAACCGGTACTTGTAGTGATTTTGCTTATTGGCTGCGGACTCATACCATTGATATTGCTTTCTTTTTGCAGCAAGAAAGTCATCATCCTGAACTAATCACCCATACTCTTTTTCGAGACCCCATGGTTATTGCCGCTAGCGCTGATCATCCTCTTATCCAAAAAGGTACAATAACCCCTTCTGACCTGCATGGCGAAACTTTAATTTTAAGTGAAAATGGCTGTAGCTATCGGGTAGTATTAGAAAGCATCTTAGCTGCCGCCGGTGCATACCCAGCTTCTATACTAGAATTTAGTAGCGTAAGTGCTATGAAACAATGTGCTATCAGTGGTCTTGGAATTACATTATTGCCAATGATTGCTGTATCTACAGAAATCACATCTGGTCAATTAGTAAACTTAAATTGGGTTGGACCTGACTTCAATATTTACGCACAAGTTGGCTATCATAAAGACAAATGGCTATCACCAGCCCTTTCTGCTTTTTTCAACTTAGCAATTGAAATATTCAGCCATAAAACTAAAACCCTCGCATAATCTGCGAGGGTTTTTAGCATCATGATACTTTTTGAATCAAAACTCTATTTACGCGCATAAAATCAGCTTCCGTAATAATAAAGTCATATCCTTCATAAGAAATCTTTCGATTTACCTCAAGGGGCAACTCCGTTCTTGCACAAATCCAGCCACCAAGAGTATCTACATCTTCTGTTGGAAGCTGTAAATCAAAAAAGTCATTAAATTCCTCTATGAGAATACGTCCATCTACTAAGTGAGCATCTTTCTCATGAGTTTCAATTAGGGGACGCTCATCATCAAACTCATCATGCATTTCCCCTACGATTTCTTCCAGAATGTCTTTTACGGTAACGAGTCCAGCAGTTCCACCATATTCATCTATAGCAATTGCTATCTGTGCCTTATTTTTCTGCAGAAGTTTTAAAACAGAACTAATCTGCATAGATTCAGGTACAGCGAGCACATTTCTCTTAATACTTTCCAAATCAGGCTTAGCAGCTAGTGCAAGTGGCGATAAAAGATCTTTAATATGAATAAAACCAATAATATTATCTTTATTGGAATCACATACAGGATATCGTGTTTTCCCTTCCTGTATAGCAACTTCTAGGTTATCCTCATACGACTTCTTGATATCCAAGCATATCATATCTGTACGTGGAATCATTACCTCACGAGCATGTCTTTCTGCAAAGTCAAATATCTTATCCATTAGGGTTAATTCCGTCTGATTTATAAAACCTTGCCTGTGACTCTCTTCCATAAGGATACGTATTTCTCCTTCTGTATGGGCAGATTCACTATCTGTCGCAGGTTCAACACCTAATAATTTTAGAAACTGATTAGCCGTTCCATTCATAAACCAAATAAAAGGATACATGATCTTATAAAAGGCAATTAAAGGTGGTGCTGCCCACATGGTAACTTGCTCTGCCTTTTGAATTGCCATTGATTTCGGTGCCAATTCTCCCAAAATAATATGCAGGGAAGTAATCACAGAAAAGGCAATCACAAAAGAAATGGTTGCAATGATTTCTTGCGATAAACCAAATGCCAAAAGCAGTGGGGCAATTATGCTGGCAACTGCCGGTTCACCTACCCAACCTAACCCAAGAGAAGCTAAAGTAATCCCTAGCTGACATGCTGACAAATAAGCATCCAAATTTTTGGTTAATCGCTGTGCAAATTTCGCTCTAACATTTCCCTCTGAGATCAACGTTTCTATCCGAGTGCTTCGAACCTTAACCATAGCAAATTCTGCTGCAACAAAGAATCCATTTAGCATAACCAAACCTAAAACTAAAATTGTATTAAAAAGTATAGACGCAGGGTCCAATAAATATCCCTATTATCCCTCATCCATTGGGGAAATAGGACACCTCCTCTATTATATATATTGTAACATTATACCACATTTTTTAAATTATTTAAAATAGATCTAGCCTCTATTTGATTAATACTACACTCCATTAGAGCAATATATCTAATTTTCTTAGAAACCCTCTATGTATCTTCTTATATTACGTATTTTTTCCCTTTAAAACGATATTAAATATCACAATCTTTTAACATCGTTGAAATACAAAAAAAACTTCGCATAAATACGAAGTTCTAATTTACGTGGTGCCGAGGACCGGAATCGAACCGGTACGGAGATTTCTCTCCGACGGATTTTAAGTCCGTTGCGTCTGCCAGTTCCGCCACCCCGGCATAAATCAATATGCCAAACTGTTTAAGGCAGTATATAAAACTTTGAGTTGGAGGCGGCACCCAGATTTGAACTGGGGATAAAGGTTTTGCAGACCTCTGCCTTACCACTTGGCTATGCCGCCTTTAATGGAGCGGGAAACGAGATTCGAACTCGCGACCCTCGCCTTGGCAAGGCGATGCTCTACCGCTGAGCTATTCCCGCATTTAAATGGTGCCTCAGGACAGAATCGAACTGTCGACACGAGGATTTTCAGTCCTCTGCTCTACCGACTGAGCTACCGAGGCATTTAAAATTGAATGGCGACCCAGATCGGATTTGAACCGACGACCTCCGCCGTGACAGGGCGGCATTCTAACCGCTAAACTACTGGGCCACTGTATAGTCACAATGACTATTGTACTATATTACATCTGATGTGTCAACTGTTTTTTTTGGAATGCCACATGGATTTCATTTTCTACCAGCTACATTCCTTAGCCACAGATATTATTATAGCACATAACCTTTTATTGTCAAGTACTTTCGTAAATTAGATTTTCTTATTGCCCTAAAACTTTCTTAATTGTTTCAATGACTTGAGTATTATCAAAAGGCTTTACAATGAAATCTGATGCACCGGCATTAATCGCATCCGTAATAATCGATCTTTGCCCAAGCGCAGTGACCATTACAATTCTAACCAAAGGATTTTCCTCAAAAATATGTTTGACTGCTTCTATTCCATCCATTTTAGGCATGGTAATATCCATCGTTATTAGATCAGGTTTATGATGCCGATAAAGTTGCACCGCTTCCATGCCATCCCCAGCTTCACCAACTATCTCATGACCATTATCAATCAATACTTTTTTTAGCATCATGCGCATAAAAGCAGAATCATCACAGACTAATATTCTTGCCACTTAAATTCAAACCTCCTACAATTAACAACTATCATATCTAGTTTTTTCTTTACATAACTCCATCTTAATTTAATTGTATTCTTATCTTTTCCAATTCCGTTGCCAAATGACTTGCAACAAGTTTTTGTAAGTCAGCTAAATCTTTTGTATCAAAAATAGCTAATATGATTGGGGTTCCCTTTATACGCGTCTCTCCAAAAAATTCATCTCTAAATACGTTGTAATAAATAGTTAGATTACTTTCCAAGTCAAAATCGCTATAATCAACGATGATATAGGAGCCATTAATCACTTTTACAGGCTCATCTGGTTTTATAAATAACTCAAATCCGAGTAAAGTCTGAGGCAAGTCTTCTTTGTACGACCAATCCATTATTTTCTTTTCATGAACGATACTCTCTACATTTTCTCTAGTGAAAAAATTTAATTGGGATAAGACGCCTTCTAGTCGCTGAATTAATAATTTTTCTAGTTGTTGTATATCTCCAACAATAAAATTTACATCAAAATATTCAATTAGACCGATCACTACACGAGCAAAATATTCTTTTGTCGCTTGATCATATAATACGGAAAAGCTTTTATGTTCTCCTTTATTTTGATACATAAATATACAATACTGTGTATCACGTTTCTCCAACTCAATTAATAGTGTAAATTTTCCAAACTCCTTCGGTAATTTCTTTAATAATTCCCATTCGTCTACTTCTGCTATGATTTTTTCCATATATAACAATACCTTTCACTCTGGACTACTCTTACATATTCTGTATTCATACTTAAAAACCTGCTGCTTTATCACCAAATATAATAAAAATGAATATCATGTGATAACTCAATCAAATCGATTAGGAGGGAAATCTATGAAACGCAGCATAAAAATCATAACAATAGCATTACTGGTACTCTTCATGACTGCCTGCAGCCAAAATCCGACAACACACGATACAGCAAACAACGGTCCTGCTTGGGCACCAGCAGTATCACCATTGCCTCAAGAAACAGTTGTCAAAGTGGGTATGAAACAAGTTGTATCCGATGCAGGTATACTGATTGGCACGGCTAAGAACTATTACAAAGATCTGGGCATTAAAATCGAACCGGTACAATTCAACACTGGACAGGAAATGATCAACCAATTAGCTGCCGGGCAACTTGATGTAGGCGCTACCGTTACATCTTCAGGATTATTTAACGCCATGTCTCGTGATATTCCTATAAAAATCGTTGCTGATAAAGGTATCAACCTCCCCGGGCAAGGCTATTATCGTCTTGTAATCCGCAAGGATCTAACAGATACGATAAAAGATTATAAAGATCTGCGAAATAAAAAAATTGCCATTGTTGGTACGGCCTCTCTTGATGAAATTGCATTATCTAGAGTGCTACAAAAAGGAGCATTAACTATAAATGACGTTGATGTTCAGGTAATCCGCTCTTTTCCCGATATGCTGGTATCCCTCGGTAATAAGAGCATTGATGCAGCTATGATCATCGAACCTTTTGTCACTCTTAGCATAAACAAAGATTTGGCTGATCCATGGAAAGACCCTGTGGATTATGATCCCGATGCCCAAACAGCCTTGTTAGTCTATGGAACAAGTATGACAAAAAACCCCACTGTAGCTAACCGTTTTATGACCGCTTACATACAGTCATTAAGAGACTACAATGATGGTTTTGTAAAAAATAAAAATAGAACTGAGATCATTGATATTCTCTGTAAGTACTCAGTAATTAAAGACCCTGCTTTATATGAAAAAATGTTTCCCACAGGCTTAAATCCGAATGGGTATATTCGTACAAAAGGCATTCTCTTGGATTTAGATTGGTATAAGGAAAACAACTTATTAAAATCAGATATAAAGTATGAAGATGCCGTAGATAATCAATATGTCGATTTTGCAGTAAAAACCTTAGGAACATATCAATAATATAAACCTTAGCGCTTGGAGATGATAGCATGATAAAGCAAGAATATTCTTCGTTACTCATTCGAATACTGTCCATATTATCCCCATTGAGCATTCTCATTCTCTGGGAGGTCATGGCTCGTGTTCATATTATTGATACCCGTTTATTATCCAGCCCCAGCCTAATACTACATGCTTTCATTCCGCTTTTGTTGTCTGGTGAGTTATTATATAACACTGCCGTTAGTGTACAACGAGTGATATGGGGTTTTCTAGCTGGTTCTGCCCCTGGCATAGTATTGGGTATTGGTATGGGGTTATCTCCTCTAATCCGTTCAGCTTTTGAACCGATGATTGCTGCCACATACCCGATTCCCAAACTAGCTCTAATGCCTCTAATTCTATTAGTGTTTGGACTGGGCGAAACTTCTAAAATTTTCACAATTGCAATTGGTGTTTTTTATTTAGTTGTAATTAACACTATGGCTGGGGTATTAAGTATCGATAAAATTTATTTAGATGTAGCACAAAATTTTGGCGCCAACCGTAAAAATTTTTATCTTACCGTTGCTCTTCCCGGTGCTCTTCCGATGATCTTTGCAGGGTTGAAACTCGGTATGGGTATGGCTTTAATTCTAATTGTAGCAGCCGAACTTTCTGCTGCAAAAGCCGGGGTCGGCTGGATGATATGGCGAGCCTATGACATGTTTGCCATCGAGCAAATGTTTATAGCACTTATCACACTATCCCTTCTTGGCTATGTATTTTCTTTACTCCTTGATATGTTGGAAAATTGGGTTCTTCCATGGAAAAAACAAGTCTAATAAAGGAGATGCATATAATGGCCTATGAGAAAGAAAGCATCTCAGTCTCAAATCTCAGTAAAATTTTTAATACGAATTCTGGTCAAATCACAGCCTTACAAGATATTTCACTATCCATCGGCGAGGGAGAATTTTTCTGCATTGTAGGACCTAGCGGTTGTGGTAAAACAACGCTACTCCGCATACTAGCAGGATTGGATAGTTCTTCAGGCGGCACTATCACTATCAAGCCAACCAATATAGATCGTCCTATCAATTCTATGGTTTTTCAAGAACAATCGATTTTCCCCTGGATGACAGTGCTCGATAATGTTTCATACGGATTACGCATGCGCAATATACCCAAAAAGGAACGGTATGAAATAGCCAGGCATTATATAGAAATGATTGGTCTCAGTAAATTTACTCACGCCTATCCCTCCCAACTATCTGGTGGTATGAAGCAGCGAGTCAGCGTAGCTCGCGCTTTTGCTAACGATCCTGAAATCCTATTAATGGATGAACCCTTTGGAGCACTTGATGAACAAAATCGCATCCTCCTACAACATGAATTATTAAGAATCTGGGAAGAAACAAGGAAAACGACGGTTTTCATCACCCATAGTATCGATGAAGCCTTATGTTTAGGAGATCGAATCATGGTAATGAGTGCCAATCCAGGCATGATTAAAACGATCGTTAATAACGATCTCCCCCGACCTCGAAAGATATCTGAAATACGCACTTCACTACAATACAACCAATTATTCCAGTCGATTTGGCTGATTCTAAGAGATGAAGTAACAAATAGTAAAAATAATTCTTTCACATAAAGAAAAAAGCAACCACAAATTTAGTGAGTTGCTTTTCACTTGTAACGAAAAATTTGAATAAACTTAAAAACGACACGATAAAATATCGTGTCGTTTGCAAATTTCTGGCAGGGGCAGAAGGACTTGAACCCTCAACCAACGGTTTTGGAGACCGCTACTCTACCAATTGAGCTATACCCCTATGGAGCGGGAAACGAGATTCGAACTCGCGACCCTCGCCTTGGCAAGGCGATGCTCTACCGCTGAGCTATCCCCGCATAATAATGGCGACCCAGATCGGATTTGAACCGACGACCTCCGCCGTGACAGGGCGGCATTCTAACCGCTAAACTACTGGGCCACATTGTCGTGTCATTCACCGACTTAATTATAATAACACAACTTTATCTTAAATACAAGAGTTTTTAATGAATTATGTTAATTTCTTTTTATGATTCTATGATTATAATGTACTAATTATTTATAATTTTCGGCTGCCACGTTTTGTTATTGGCAGATTTTGAGCACATGAAGGACAGTCTTCCGATTGATAGGTTTTTACATCCAGATGCAACAAAGCTTGATGAGGTACACCAAAATCCGCTTTACCCCCGCTGCGATCTACTAATATACCTACACCTACAGGAATCCCGCCATGTTCTCTAACAACATCAAGAACTTCTTGTACTGAACCACCTGTTGTAATAATATCTTCTACAATTAATACTCGTTCACCAGGCTGAATAACAAATCCTCGCCGCAAAGTCATTTTTCCATTTTCCCGCTCGGTAAAAATCGCACGAGTTCCTAAGTTCTTCCCTACTTCATGAGCTAATAAAATTCCACCAGTAACAGGACCGATTACTAATTCCACCTGATCTTGAACAAATCTTTCTGCCAACGCCTTGCATAATTTAGCTGTATGCTCTGGATATTGCAATACTTGAAATTTTTCTACATATTGTGGGCTATGTAAACCAGAAGTCAATAGGAAATGACCTTCCAGGATGGCACCCGTATCGATAAATAACTGCTTTACTTCTTCTTCCTTCATGCTCGTTCCCTCATTTCTTGTAAAATGTCTTTCACAGCCTGCCTTGGATTTGCCGCAGCAGTAATAGGCCTACCGATCACCAAATGATGCGCACCATTTTTCAAAGCTCTTGCTGGCGTAGCAATGCGGCTTTGATCATCAATCGCTGCACCATTAGGTCTTATGCCAGGTGTAACAATGATAAACTCATTACCACATACAGCCTGAATTTGCGCAGCTTCCTGAGGAGAGGCCACCACTCCATCCATTCCTGCTTTTTGAGCTAATTGAGATAAATGAATCACCTGCTGCGACAAATTCGCATTATATCCAAGGGCTGACCATTCATCCGCATTCATACTCGTTAAAACTGTCA
The DNA here is from genome assembly GCF_000271665.2 of Pelosinus fermentans JBW45. Classification (GTDB taxonomy): domain Bacteria; phylum Bacillota; class Negativicutes; order DSM-13327; family DSM-13327; genus Pelosinus; species Pelosinus baikalensis. The sequence goes on from NZ_CP010978.1 coordinate 3,073,964, forward strand.
CGGCAATCAATTTCGGACGCTGCACCTGCATCTCATCGGCTTTGTTTTTTACCGCTCTTGCTGCCGCTTGCATCATAGCAAATCCGCCTGAAGCATGAACATTAAGCATAGTTGCACCTAACTGCGTTAGAGTCGCCAATCCTTGTCCTACTGTATTTGGTATATCATGCAGCTTTAAATCTAAAAATATATCTTTATTCTGCTGACGCAGATAGGTAATTACTTGGCTTCCTACACTATAAAAAAGTTCCATACCAACTTTATAATAGCTCACGCTATCCCCTAATTGTTCCACAAGTTGTTGTACGGTCTCCATGTTATGTACATCCAAGGCTACTATTAAGCGCTGATCACAACTCATTCATTCACTTCCAATACTTATAGATTCACTTTACCTATCAGTTCATTTACATGAGATAAACCACGCTGTTTTATATAGTCCTTCATCCCATCTGCCACAGAATGGGCAGCGCAAGGATTGATAAAGTTTGCTGTTCCCACCGCCACAGCACTAGCACCTGCCAGCATAAATTCAATAGCATCTTCTGCTGTTACAATACCGCCCATACCAATAACCGGAACCTTTACTGCCCGAGCAACTTGCCATACCATGCGTACCGCGATCGGCTTCACCGCTGGTCCAGATAATCCTCCTACTACATTTCCTAGTACAGGACGCCATTTATAAATGTCAATCGACATACCTAATAAGGTATTAATAAGGGATATTGCATCGGCTCCAGCATCTTCTACAGACTGGGCCATAGCGACAATATCGGTTACATTCGGAGATAATTTTACGATCACCGGTAAATCGGTATTGCTTTTTACTTGTTTTACTACTGCTGAGGCACTATTACAGTTAGTACCAAAAGCTATTCCTCCCTCTTTTACGTTAGGGCAGGAGATATTGAGTTCTACCCCAGCAACATCAGCTACATTGAGACGAGCAGCCAATTCACCATATTCTTCAACTGTATTGCCTGAAATGTTGACAATAACTGGTACATCATAATCTTTTAAGCGTGGCAATATCGTGGATAAAAATTCATCTACTCCCGGATTCTCCAAACCGATAGAATTTAACATACCAGCAGGAGTCTCGGCAATTCGCCGTCCCTGATTGCCGGACCTGGGCAATAGAGTTGTGCCTTTCACAACGACTGCACCAATTTTATTTAAGTTTACAAAATCTTTATATTCTAACCCAAAACCAAAAGTTCCAGATGCAGTCATAACAGGTGTTTTCATTTTAATTCCTGCAATGGTTACGCCAAGCATATCACTATCTCCGATGCTCATGACATCACCTCCTGTGCCCAAAAAACCGGACCATCTGTACAAACCTTTTTTCGCAATCCATCTTGCCCAGCACAAGTGCAGGATAAACAACCACCAATACCACAAGCCATATATTCTTCTAAAGATACTTGACAAGGGATATTATAGGTCTTAGCAACTTTCGCTACACCCTCCATCATAATCCTGGGGCCACAGGTGTAAATCACATCAAATGCACCACTTTTTAATACTTCTGGCAAAAGATCTAAAGTTACACCACAACTGCCTAATGTACCATCATCTGTAGTAATGTGGATCGCATCACACTTGTTATGAAACATATCCGCCCAGAACATCTCTTCTTTGGTACGGCCGCCCATTAGTATTTCTGTAGGGCGCGGACATAAGGCGCCAGCTAAAAATAGTAGCGGCGCCAGTCCCATTCCCCCTCCAACCAATAGTGGACGTTGACCATGTATGACAAAGCCATTACCTAAAGGTCCCATACAATCCACAGAATCTTTGCTAGACAAAGCCGCCAAGCAAGCAGTACCTTGACCAACTACACGATATATGGTACTTACCGTACCAGCTATACGATCTGCGCTTGAAATACTAAGAGGACGGCGCAATAAAGGATAATAGGAATCCGCTACCCTAACATGGAGAAATTGACCTGGTACAGCTTGCGCTGCAATTTCAGGTGCGTATAGCACTAACTCTTTGACGTTAACACCAATCTCTGTATTGCGCACAATCCGGGCCTCAACCACCATCTTAGGCAAGACTATCCCCTCCACCAACGTAATCTTGTATTGCTAAAACATAAGATAAACGACGTTCTCGCATAAAAGTCAAAACCTCTACTACCGCTTTAGCAGTATCCATGGAAGTAAAACAAGGAATGGCATGTTCTACCGTTGCTCTGCGGATCTTATATCCATCACGTTCTGGTTCTTTACCATGAGTCAATGTATTAATAACCATGTTAATTTTTCCCGTTTTAATCATTTGTATAATATCAGGTTTATGTTCATGCACCTTATCTACAAGAGTGACAGATAAGCCTAATGATTGCAGGTGTTTTGCTGTTCCGCCAGTAGCTACCAGATGATATCCAAGATCGGCCAGGCACTTAGCAAGTTCTCCGCCTTCTTGTTTATCTTTATCTGCTACGGTAAATAATACAGTACCATACTCCGGTACATTCATGCCTGCACCAGTGATTGCCTTGTATAACGCCCTGGCATAGTGATAGTCAATTCCCATGACTTCACCAGTAGATTTCATTTCTGGCCCTAAGGAGATATCCACTTGCTGCATCTTCGAAAAAGAGAATACAGGCGCTTTTACTGCTGTATAAGGTTTAGCTGGCAGCAAACCAGACTTATATCCAAGGGAGATAAGGCTTTCTCCCATCGCTATACGAGTGGCCACATTTACCATTGGCACATCAGTTACTTTACTTAAGAAAGGTATGGTACGACTGGAACGTGGATTTACTTCAATTACGTATACCTGCTCCTCGACTACTACATATTGGATATTAATAAGTCCCTTTACATTAAGCCCCACTGCCAGCCTAGTAGTATAATCCACAATGGTATCAATAACTTCCTGAGACAAGGTTTTCGTTGGGTATACAGCAATACTATCCCCTGAATGAACCCCGGCTCGTTCCACATGTTCCATGATACCCGGGATAAAGACATCTTTACCATCAGAGATGGCATCTACCTCCACCTCTGTGCCTTGCATATAACGGTCCACTAGCACTGGATGCTCTGGCGATGCTTTTACCGCTCTGGTCATATAGTCTTTTAACTCTTCTTCTGTATAGACAATTTCCATAGCTCGCCCGCCTAATACATAAGAAGGTCTAACCACTACTGGGTAGCCAATTTTATTTGCTTCTATAACTGCATCTATCCCATTTGTCACTGTAGATCCTTTTGGCCGCGGTATATTATTTTGTTCAAGGAGCTCATCGAATCTCTCCCGATCTTCTGCACGATCGATACTGTCTACACTGGTGCCCAATACCTTGACACCAGCTTTTGCTAAAGGACCGGCTAAATTAATCGCCGTCTGACCGCCAAATTGCACAATAACGCCTTCAGGCTTTTCTTTATCAATAATATTCATTACATCTTCTGGAGTAAGAGGTTCAAAGTATAGGCGATCGGATGTATCAAAGTCAGTACTTACCGTTTCTGGATTATTATTTACAATAATCGATTCTAGCCCCATTTCTCTAAGTGCCCAGACTGAATGCACCGAACAATAATCAAACTCTACCCCTTGACCAATACGAATGGGTCCTGAACCTAATACCATTACTTTGCGCTTATGAGATACTGTTACTTCATCTTCTTGCGCATAAGTTGAGTAATAATAAGGCGTAGCCGCTTCAAACTCAGCTGCGCAAGTATCTACCATTTTATAAGAAGGTACTATATTTTGCGCTTTACGGGAAGATCGGATTTCTTCAGTGGAACTACCAGACAACGCTGCAATCGTTTTGTCTGTAAAACCCATCTTTTTGGCCTTTAGCATACGTTCCGAAGTAATCTCTTTCGTTTGCAGTAGTACTTCCATAGCAACAATGCCTTTGATCTTATTTAAAAAGAAAGTATTTACATTTGTAATTTTATGAATTTCATCCACTGAAATCGCTCTGCGCAATGCTTCTGCGATCATAAATATACGTTCATCATTGGCTATATTCAATTTTTCACGTACATCTTCAGTTGATAAGTTAGCCATTTCGGGAATCTGCAAATGATTGACTCCAATTTCCAAAGAACGTACTGCTTTTAACAGAGCACCTTCAAAAGAGCGATCGATAGACATCACTTCCCCGGTAGCTTTCATCTGCGTACCTAAGATTCGATCGGCAAACATAAATTTGTCAAAAGGCCAGCGGGGAAATTTAACTACTAAATAATCCAATGTTGGTTCAAAGCAGGCCATTGTTTTTTTCGTAACTGCATTTTGTATTTCATCAAGATGATAGCCAATCGCAATCTTACTAGCCACTTTCGCAATGGGATAACCAGTGGCTTTTGAAGCCAGGGCACTTGAACGGCTTACCCGAGGATTTACTTCAATAACATAGTATTGATTACTATGAGGATCAAGAGCGTATTGTGCATTGCAGCCACCTTCGATTCCCAATTCTCGAATAATTTTCAGTGATGCAGTTCGCAGCATCTGATACTCATGGTCACTAAGGGTTTGTGATGGAGCTACTACAATACTATCTCCCGTATGAATGCCTACAGGGTCAAAGTTTTCCATGTTACATACTACAATACAATTATCTGCCGCATCCCGCATAACTTCATATTCGATTTCTTTCCAGCCAGCGACACTGCGTTCAACGAGTACTTGACCAATCATACTATACTTTAGTCCGCGAATAACGACATCAATCAGTTCACTTTCATTATTCACAATACCACCGCCGGCGCCTCCCATAGTGTAAGCAGGGCGCACAATGATCGGATAACCAATTTTCCGAGCAAATTCACAAGCACTTTCTACATCTTCTACGGTGATACTCTCTGGAACAGGCTGGCCGATGGATTGCATCGTTGCTTTAAACAGTTCACGATCCTCAGCTTTTTTAATAGCTTCTAATGAAGTCCCCAGTAGTTCTACATTAAAATTGGCCAGTACACCATTCTCATACAAATTAACAGCCAAATTAAGCCCTGCCTGACCACCTAAGGTTGCCAAGAGACCGTCGGGGCGTTCTTTCGCAATAATCGCTTCTAGAAAATCAGGAGTTAAAGGCTCTATATATACACGGTCTGCAACATTGGTATCTGTCATAATCGTAGCCGGATTACTGTTGACCAACACGACTTCCAATCCCTCTTCTTTTAGAGCACGGCAAGCTTGTGTACCTGCATAATCAAACTCCGCCGCTTGTCCAATTACAATTGGACCAGATCCAATTACCATTACTTTCTTAAGATATTTCTTTTTCGGCATAATTATACTCCCTTCGGCAACAGCGCCATAAATTCATCAAACAAATAGGTATTATCGTCGGGTCCTGGCGATGCTTCCGGATGATACTGCACCGAAAATACTGGTAATTCTTTGTGACGCATCCCTTCTACAGTATTATCATTTACAGATCGATGAGTGATCGATACATCTATATTTTTCAAAGAAGATTCCTCTACCGCATATCCATGGTTTTGGGACGTAATATGCACTCTGCCTGTCAATAAGTTTTTTACAGGCTGATTGGAACCCCGATGGCCAAACTTCATTTTATAGGTATCGGCACCTAAGGCTAAGGCTATCAGCTGATGCCCTAAGCAAATACCGAATATCGGTTTCTTACCAATTAATTCTTTTATCGTTTCAATAGCGTAAGGCACATCTTTAGGATCTCCCGGCCCATTTGATAAAAATATACCATCCGGATTCAGCTTTAAAATTTCCTCAGAAGTTGCATCTGCTGGTAAAACCGTTAATTTACAGCCAAGATTATGAAGGGAATTTAAAATATTTCGTTTTATGCCAAAATCCATTACCACAATGTGAGGCCCACTATTCTCCATCACATAAACCTCTGGAGTTGTTACTTCCTGTACTTCTTTCATCACGGGTACTAGGTCGAAATATCTTTTTACGATTTCTTCACTAGCATCCTCTGGGACAATAACACCTTTCATCGTCCCATTCGAACGAATACGCCGGGTAATGGCCCGAGTATCCACTCCATATATGCAAGGAATTTTATTCTCTGTCAGATATTGTATCAACGTATTTTCACATTGATAATTGCTGGGCTCTTCACAAAGCTCGCTAATAATAAAACCTCTTACAAAAGATTTTCTTGATTGCTGAAACAACTCTGCTACACCATAATTTCCAATCAAGGGGTACGTCAAGGCTACGATTTGTCCACAATAAGAAGGGTCCGTTAATATTTCTTGATAACCTGTCATCCCTGTATTAAATACCACTTCACCAACAGCAGTACTGTCTCCTACTAATGTCCCGTAAAACACAGACCCATCTTCTAATATAAGTTTTCCTTTCATATACACACCTTACCCTTACGCATCACAAATTTACCACTTACTATGGTGGCAACTGCTTTGCCCTTTAGTATTTTTTTATCAAATGGAGTATGCTTGCCTTTTGTATAAAAAGCACTACTATCTACAGTCCATTCTAATTCAGTATCAATAATAGCGATATCTGCTGGCGCACCTGCTTTTAAACTGCCTGCCTCAATATTCAATATTGAAGCTGGAGCAGTTGACATCTTTTCAACAATCTCAACCAATGTAAATTTTCCAGTATGGTAAAGATCGGTCAGAATGACTCCTAATGCTGTTTCAAGGCCTGCAAATCCAGGTGGAGCCTGTCTAAATTCAATATCTTTTTCTTCAAAAGCATGAGGTGCATGATCTGTCGCGATGGCATCCAAAGTTCCATCTTTTAACCCTTCTAACAAGGCAGCAACATGATCTGCAGAACGCAGGGGCGGATTCACTTTAGCTGCTGTATTAAACGTTTTAACCGCTTCATCCGTTAGTGTCAAATGATGAGGCGTTGCTTCAGCAGTAACTTTTACACCACGTTTTTTTGCTTGACGAATTAATTCTACTGCCCCTTTACTACTTACGTGAGCAATATGCAGGCGGGAATCTGTGTACTGGGCAAGCATGATATCCCGAGCCACAGCAATATCTTCTGCAACCGAAGGGCGCCCCTTCATTCCTAACATAGCCGAAACAGCACCTTCATGCATAACTCCCTCATCTACTAAAGACTCATCTTCAGCATGAGAGATCACAGGACATCCAAACATGCTTGTATATTCCAGGCCTATTTTAAAAAGGCGATTGTTATCTAAGGAACTTCCATCATCAGAAATAGCCACCGCACCAGACAATATCATATCACCAATTTCAGCTAATTCTTTGCCTTGCTGTCCTTTACTTAAGGCACCAATCACCTTTACATTGACGACTCCTTCCAACTGGGCTCTATGCAATATTCCTGAGACTATAATTGCCTGATCCACTACTGGTTTAGTATTGGGCATGCAAGCAATAGTAGTGAAGCCTCCCGCGGCGGCCGCTTTCGTACCTGATGCAATATCTTCTTTTGCCTCTAAGCCTGGCTCTCGCAAATGTACATGCATATCAACAAATCCAGGAGCAATCACCAATCCTTGGGCATCAAAAACTTCTACTCCTGTTGTACTTAAATTCTCCCCGATTTTCGAAACAAGACCATTTTCAATAAGTAAATCGGCTACCTGATTATAATTCTGAGTAGGATCAATAATGGTTCCACCCTTAAGCAGTAGTTTCAATGTTCTTACCTCCTGTCAGCACTAAAAACAAAGCTGCCATCCTGATTGCCAATCCATTCTTTACTTGCTCCTGAATAACAGATTGATCACCATATGCTACATCAGGAGATATTTCTAATCCTCGATTCATAGGACCAGGATGCATAATCAATGCATCTGGTTTAGCTAAATCCAAGCGTGCTTGATTAATACCAAAAATGCGAGCATATTCTCGTGCTGAAGGAAATAATCCTTTATGCTGCCGTTCTCGTTGAATGCGCAGTACATTTACAACATCAGCTCCCTCAAGAGCCTCTTCTACCCTATTATGCACATGTACTCCAACTTCCTGTATGTAATAAGGCATTAATGTTTTAGGTCCTGCTAAATGTACTTCAGCTCCCATTTTTAAAAGTCCCCAAATATTGGATCTAGCAACTCGACTATGAAAGATATCACCAACGATAGCTACTTTTAATCCATCGAGTTTTCCTTTGACTTCTTTCATCGTAAACATGTCCAGCAATCCTTGAGTAGGGTGTTCGTGAGCACCGTCTCCAGCATTAATGATTACAGGCGACGCTACGTTAGCTGCATATTGCGCTGCCCCTTCTGCTTCATGGCGCATAACAATTACATCGACGCCCATAGCTTCAACCGTATATAAAGTATCTCTAAGACTTTCACCTTTTGTCACGCTGCTGGCACTAGCAGTGATATTAACCACATCTGCTCCCAAGTATTTACCTGCTAATTCAAAAGAAGTACGTGTCCGAGTACTGGCCTCAAAAAACAGGTTTACAATTGATTTCCCTCTTAATGTAGGTACTTTTTTGATATCTCGATCAATAATCCCCTTCATTTGACATGCTGTCTCTAAAATTACTTCTATTTCAGGTACTGTCATCATTTCAAGACCTAAAATATCTTTGCCGCGTAATGATATCTGGCGTTTACTCACCGTGACTCCTCCTTATATAAAAAAACTCCTTACTATATACGCAAGGAGTTTCAAGAACAACAAGACAAGCTTGTGCCAAACAAACATCCTTGCCAAACTCTCTGGATTAGCTTAAAGGATAGTATTTGTATTTTTTCCATAGAATACGCCCTACCAATATTAATTACAATACAGCAATTTATATTTATGCATGTTTTGTTCATATATATACTATCAAATTACTGAAATGATTGTCAATCCTTTTAACAAAACATAAAAAACCTTCTCACGTGTGGCAACGCAAGAAGGCATAAATATACACTACTCTATTAAATGTCTCCTTTGCAGCCTCACAGGACTACGTTAAAGGCAGTATTCTATTGAATATACTATATCAAACCAGTGTATATTTGTCAACCATATTAAGCATTCCATTTTAATATCGATTTAGCCACCCATTAGCATAAAAATGTAGACTTTAGATAGAATTTTTATTGTCCTTGCATCTTACTCTCATTTTATTTAGCAACTCAACTTGATAAAGAGATATTTCTTTGTTATAATAAAAATCATCACAACATTAGCACCAGATACTATTATCTGATTATACTACCTGATACAAATTTTACTTTTTTAAAATTCATTGCAAAGGTAGATAAAAGACTCTATCCTTGCAAAATATTGGAGGCAAAATCATGGCAACTGTTTTCGAAAAAATTAATGAGTTAAAAAGAAAACAAGAAAAGATTAAACAAGGTGGAGGAGAAAAGCGCATTGAAAAGCAGCATGCGAGCGGTAAACTTACTGCTCGTGAGCGCATAGCGAAACTTCTTGATCCTAATACTTTTATTGAATTTGATCAGTTTATCAAACACCGTTGTAATAATTTCGGCATGGAAGAACAGGAAAATCCTGGCGAAGGAGTTATAACTGGTCACGGCACTGTCAATGGTCGCTTAGTATTTGTATTCGCACAAGACTTTACTGTCGTTGGTGGTTCCCTAGGCGAAATGCATGCAGCTAAAATTGTAAAGGTCCAAGAAATGGCCTTAAAAGTGGGAGCTCCTATTATTGGAATCAATGATTCGGGCGGTGCACGAATTCAAGAAGGTGTTGATGCATTAGCAGGATACGGTGATATCTTTTTCAATAATACCATGGCTTCAGGAGTGATTCCTCAAATCTCAGTTATTATGGGTCCATGTGCTGGCGGAGCTGTCTATTCTCCTGCACTCACTGATTTTGTTTTTATGGTGGATAGGACGAGTCAAATGTTTATCACAGGACCACAAGTTATAAAGACTGTTACTGGCGAAGAAGTCTCTGCCGAGGTATTAGGCGGTGCAATGACTCATAATTCTACATCAGGAGTTGCCCACTTTATTGCTGCCAATGATGAAAATTGCCTAGAGCAGGTTCGTTATTTATTAAGTTTTTTACCAAGTAACAATCTTGATTCTTTACCTAAATACGAAACTACAGATGCACCAAATCGTATGGATGAAGCCTTAAATACTGCAATCGCTGATGATCCTTCAATTCCCTATGATATGAAAAATATCATCAGAATGATTGTTGATACTGGTGATTTTTATGAAGCTCAACCTTTTTTCGCACAAAATATCATCACTTGTTTTGCTCGCATGGACGGTCGAAGTGTAGGAATTATTGCAAGTCAGCCTAAAGTAATGGCTGGATGTATGGATATTAATACATCGGATAAGTGCGCTCGCTTTATCCGCTTTTGCGATGCCTTTAATATTCCTTTAGTGACTTTAGTAGATGTCCCTGGTTTCCTGCCGGGCACTAGTCAAGAATATGGCGGAATCATCCGCCATGGCGCCAAGGTCTTATACGCCTATTCTGAGGCAACCGTTCCTAAGGTTACTGTTATTACCCGCAAATCCTATGGCGGAGCATATATTGGCATGTGCTCAAGACACCTGGGAGCCGATATGGTATTCGCTTGGCCAACAGCAGAAATTGCTGTAATGGGTCCTGCCGGAGCAGCCAATATTATTTTTCGAGGAGATGCAGAGGTAGCAGAAAAAACCCAAAAATACGTAAATGATTTTGCAACGCCTTACAAAGCTGCTGAACGGGGCTTTGTTGATTATATTATTGAACCTAAAGAAACGAGAATCCGCATCATCGAAGCTCTTAACATGCTCAAAACAAAAACAGAAACTAGACCCTCAAAAAAGCACGGCAATATCCCTCTATAAAAATCAAAAAGCTCTACATTCCATTTCGTGTGGAATGCAGAGCTTTTCTTTATAAAATGCTTCTTACGTGTATTTATTGAGCATTTTCAGAAGTATAAAAAACTTCTCATTATTAGCTGATTACTGCTAATGTAGACCAAAATTCTTTAGTTTGTGTAATATCTACATTTTTATTAACATTTTCCTTTTCTACTCTGGTTTTATCCTTTTTCATAGCATTCATCTCTCCTATAAAGCTTTTTCGATATGCCTGTTGATTAATCATAAGAACATCTCCTCCGATATATATAAAGTCTCTCTCTCTTTTTTCTCTGTCTTCATTTTAAATCTAATCTTTTTATAAGTAAAATATATAATTGTAATCTTTACTATAACTAAAATAGATAGTAAACTATATTCAGAGGTGTTTACTATGGATATACGACATTTAGAATATTTTGTTGAAGTGGCTCGTCAAAAAAGTTTTAGTAAAGCCGCTAATATAACTCACGTATCCCAATCAGCGATTAGTAAAATGATAAAAGATTTGGAAACCGAATTAGGAACTTCCTTGTTTAATCGAACTTCGAAATATGTACAGTTAACCGATGCAGGCATGGTCTTCTTAGATCAGGCACAGCAAGTAGTGGTAATGTTTCATAATCTTACTACTGAATTCGAAAATAAAATCAAAATGGAAAGAGGCAAAATTTTCATCGGTCTGCCTCCAATCACTAGTTCTACCATATTTGCTGAGTTGCTGGGAGAATTTAAAAAGAAGTATCCACAAATCGAAATCAACCTATCAGAATATGGATCAAAAAAAGTAGCACTCGCAATCCAAGACGGAACCTTAGATATTGGCGTAATCTGTATAGTACCAGATAATGAGCACTTTGACTCTCGTTCTTTTACCAAGGACCCCCTTTTCGTCATCGTCTCCTCTCAGAATCCTATAGGTCAATTATCGTCAATTGAACTAGCATCATTATCAAATGAATCCTTTGTATTATACAGTGAAGATTTTAGTCTGCATGATGAAATTATAAATCAGTGCAAAAAGGCAGGTTTTTCTCCTAACGTTATTTTTGAAACTTCTCAGCGTGAGCTTATGACGCAAATCGTAGCCGCTAATCTGGGAATTGCGTTCTTGCCTAGTGAAGTGTGCAAAGAATTAGACTCAAATCGCATTGCCTCTGTACCATTAGTACGACCTCAGATCATACACAGCATGTCCATCATATGGAAAAAAGGGCGTTTCATGTCCCACGCCGCGCGTTTATGGTTACAGTTCGCCGAAGATTATTTTACATCTAATGAACATACTCGATAAAACCTTCTCCTCATTCTAAAAAAGGAGAAGGTTTTTTCATGCGAATGGCAAATAGTATAGACAATGACTTGCTATGCTCAATACTATTATTAATTTCTTCGTGATAAAATAAGCTTTAAATTATAGAAAGAAGGATTCTACCATGAATAACAAACAATTTGTACTACAAAATTTATTACTGTATCGCAACATTCTCTCCGACAGCATTATAAAAAAATTACAGTTTCTCTGGGAAAGGAATTGCCCTCATTATACATACTATGAATTATATAGTGAAGTGTTAATCAAGGCAGAACAATTGCATTTAGAGGGAGATCTACTAAAAAATTACATTATTTATTTAGTTTCTAAAGATGAAAATCTTTTTAGTAAAACTGCTGAAAAGAGCAATGGAACAATAGATACAAATTCCAGTTTATATCAGGCAGCATTACATGATTGCAAAGTTTTAAAAAATTTTCTAATTCGAGATTTACCTACTATAACGGGAAAAGATAGCATCGATTTAATTCATAATTTTGTGCCAACCATGTACAGTGAAGCCACAAGCAATATATCACCCCTTTATAATCATTTTGCTACAGAATCCACCCCACTTGATGTTCTGGTTCAAGAACTAATGAATCATTATTCTTGCTATTCTTGCGGCATCATGTCCGACTATACCGCCTTGCGCTGGAACAGCAGTACAGGCCTTACAGGAATAAAGAATTATGATACCATCCAACTGCAAGATATAACAGGATATGAGCACCAAAAAGAAACATTGCTACAAAATACTCTTGCCTTTCTTAATGATAAACCAGCAAATAATATTTTACTGATTGGTTCCCCAGGAACAGGAAAATCATCTTCTGTTAAGGCACTCTTAAATGAACCTATTATCAAAAATCTTCGTCTTATAGAAGTATCTAAATTAGAACTAAAATCTTTAAATCAATTAATGGGGATTCTCAGGGAATATTCTCAGAAGTTCATTATTTTTCTTGATGATTTATCTTTTGAAGAATTCGAAATTGAATATAAATATTTAAAATCCATTATTGATGGCGGCGTGGAAAGAACCCCCTCCAACGTTCTGATTTACGCCACTTCTAACAGAATGCATTTAATCAAAGAAACTTGGGATGATCGAAAAGGAAATTCAGATGATGTACATCGCTTTGATACAGTAAATGAAAAGATGTCCTTGTCAGACCGTTTCGGCATCACTCTCACCTATTTGTCCCCAAATCAAGTAGAATATCTTATTATTGTAGAGCAACTGGCAATAAAAAATAAAATTAGCCTGCCATTAGAACAATTGCAGGCTGCAGCACTAAGATGGGAACGACAGCATAACGGACGTTCAGGACGAACAGGACAACAATTCATTAATCATCTTTTAAGCCAGAGATAACGCAAAAGACCTTAGCTCTAAAGCTAAGGTCTTTTGCGTTGTATATATATTTTTTTAAAAAAATCTGCAAACCATTATAGATTATTAATCTGCCAATGGATGGGACTTTTTCCCCTTGATGCTAAAATTGTATTTGTTTTCGAAAAAGGCTTGCTTTTAAAGAAACCTCTGCATGCAGATAATGGACTAGGATGAACCGATTTAATAATATGGTGATTCTTATTCGTAATTAAGCTTGTCTTAGACTGAGCATTACTTCCCCATAAAATAAATACAATGGGTTCTTCTCTTTGGTTTAACAAGCTGATAATCTTATCTGTCACCTGTTCCCACCCCATATTCCTATGAGAATTCGCTTGTCCTGCTAAAACAGTAAGAACAGTATTAAGAAGCAACACACCCTGATCTGCCCACTGCTTAAGATAGCCATGATTCGGTATATAACAATCTACATCATCTTTTAACTCTTTATAAATATTCATTAAAGACGGCGGAGGCTGGATTCCCGGTTTCACCGAGAAGCTTAATCCATGAGCCTGATTCGGTCCATGATATGGATCTTGCCCCAATATGACCACTTTTACATTCTGATAAGCTGTATAATGGAGAGCATTAAAAATATCATATTTATCTGGATAAACAGTCTTGGTTCGGTATTCTTGTATTAGAAATTGCCGCAGGTTTAAGTAATAGTCCTTTTTAAATTCGTCTTCAAGCAATTCTTGCCAATCATTTTTAAATATTATCATATTTCATCACCATTTTTTATTATAGCATACATAAAAAGTTAATTAAATAGCTTTAAAACACAATCTTCGCCCCTATCACCAGCACACAGCCAGCTGGTTCTTTACGAAGAAAAGCCTTTAGAAAAAATTCTAAAGACTTTTCAAGAGCGATTCGGCGAAATAACGAATGTGAACTATTCCTTCTGCACAGGCCGAATCTTTAATTTTGTTAAAACAATAACTTTCTTTTTTATGAATACAATATACTCCTTTAAAATATGATTTGGGAAAATGGCAACAGCTGACCTTATATCCTTCTAGGAAATTCATAATCACGCTCGGCAAAAGATGTATACATAAAATTAAAAAGCTTATAAGCAAAAGCCTATAAGCCATTAGTTAAGGTTTGGTGCGGTAGAATGGATTTGAACCATCACGAGGTTGCCCCCGCCAGCCCCTCAAGCTGGTGCGTCTGCCGTTCCGCCACTACCGCGCATGAAATATGCAAGCATATTTGTTTAACAAAATAAACATTGTAAAGTTGGTGCGGTCGAGAGGACTTGAACCTCCACGAAGTTTCCCTCACTAGAACCTGAATCTAGCGCGTCTGCCGTTCCGCCACGACCGCATAGTAAACCACTTCAGCACAACTTTATAGAGTTTTGTTTGCCGACATATACTATTATACCTTTTCATAACAAAATGTCAACAAGATTTTCAATTATCTTTGTAAATCTTGTAAATTGGTTTTCTCTTCCTGTTACTTTGCTGCAAAACCCCATTGCCAAGCATTCCACAAATTACCGGAGGGGGTTGGATTGGCCTGATAATTCATAACCGTCTTTTTTACCACATCGATATTATTTCTAAAATAAAGGGGTATGATTGGGCATTCTTGTAAAATCAAATCCTGAATACGAAAGGATATTTGTTTACGTTTTTCAATATCGACAGTACGGATACCTTGATCTGTCAAAGCATCAATTTCTGCATTTCTCCAACCAGAGTAATTCTGACCATCGTATTGATTGTTTCTATTTGGTATTTTTTTAGAGTTCCACAAATTAAAATTATTCGGATCAACCCCAGCAACCCAGGCATACATAACTGTTTCAAACCGACGATTCTTTAAAAGATCATCAAAGAAAATTTTTCCCTCTACCATCTTAACTTCTACTTGGATGCCAACTTCTTTTAATTGATAGGATATAGCTTGCGCTACAAGTTCTCGTGTTTTATGTCCCGTTGGCACACTGAGAGAGAATGATAACTTACGTCCATCTTTTGCAAAAATTCCATCCATTCCTTGCTGCCAGCCAGCTTGATATAAAAGTTCGCGAGCTGCTGCGACATCATGTGTAACTGGCGTTATTGCAGGGTTATATCCCCAAGATAAAGGGGATTGATCGCTTACAGCTGTACTTGCTGAATTTTTCAATACATTGGCAATAAGAGCTTGCTTGTCGATACCTAAAGCAATCGCTTGCCGTACCTTCACATCCTGAAACAAGGTATTGTCTAAATTAAAGTCAACATGCTCCCAAATCATGTTAGGAGTACTGACCACCTGAATACCTTCGATACCTTTTATTTGATCGATTTGAGATGAAGATACATTGGTCACAATATCCAATGCGCCAACTTTTAGTTGACTGAGCATAACATTCGTATCAGGTATGATTTTATAAAGGATGGAATCAAGGTTAGGCTTACCGCGATAATACGCTGTATTGGCTTCTAATAAAAGAGCTTCGGACATATGCCATTCCTTAAGTCTAAAAGGGCCTGTACCAATAGGAGCTCGATTGAAAGAAGACTTATTAATGTCTTCTTTTTCTAATATATGCTTTGGCAAAATACTCTTAAACAAGGTTAAATAAGATGGATAATATTCTCTATAGTGTATAATCACCGTATAGCTGTCAGGAGTATCAATAGCCAGAATTTTATCATATCCTTCTCTGGATATTACATTAACTCCTGAATTCATAATCATCTGCCAAGTAAATTTAACATCTTCTGCAGTAAAGGCTTTACCATCATGCCAAGTTACACCATGACGAAGTTTATATTTTATCGTTAAGCCATCAGGGCTTACTCCGCCATTTTGCAAAGTGGGAACTTCAAGAGCAAGATCCGGCAGCCATTCTCCCCTTGCATCATTTACTATCAAGCTGCTAAAAATCAAACTACTGACCTCTGCAGTTGCTAAAAGATCGGATAATAATGGGTTTAATGTGTTTGGTTCTTGCAAACTACCATAAACTAATTGCCCACCTGGTTTGATCTCATTCTTTGGAGAATCTGGCAGGGTTTTAGAACTGCAACCACTTGCCAGCATAACAAGAATTAGCATACACAGCATTATACTACATCTGCGACTAAGCATCATTACAATTCTCCTCAGAAGAGCCAGATTAATCATCTCGTATCTTACTGACACTATTCTTCCATATCGCAAAGCTACCGCTCTCCTATCTACCATATAACTCCTGATAGCGCTTTTTACTATATAAAACTCGATCTACATATTTTTTAGTTTCTCCAAAGGGGATTTTTTTAGAGTCATGAAATGACATATCCCATGCATATTGCCCCATCCACTGCTTTACATTGCCCCTGCCACCATTATAAGCAGCTAACATTAATACTTCATTACCTTTAAATTCTTTTTTTAAAGATGCTAAATACCAAGTTCCCATACTAATATTTATTTCAGGATTTTCTAGCTGCGCAGTAGTAAAGTCATTCCTTTCCATCTGTTCGGCTACCCATTTTGCCGTTTCAGGCATCATCTGCATCAATCCTAAAGCTCCCTTAGGAGACACGGCTTTTGTATCGAATTTACTTTCTGCTCGTATCACACCAGCAACTAGAAAGGGATCCAACTCTCTCTCCAGAGCATACTGATACACAATATCCTGGTAAGGGAAAGGGTAAATATATTTTTTTTGAAACCAGTCAGTATTATATACTCCATATCCAATAATGGCCAATATTACTATATTCCTCACCAGGATTTTCATCCAGGTTAAAATCCCCAAAAAAATCACTCCGTTACTATGTTAGTAGGTATCATCCTACAAAATTCTACTCAAAACACGCAGAAAGTAGAACAACTAATCATTCACGCCATAACATTATTCATTTTCTCACGTACATTCAGCCATGCTGTTATGACCTGCTGTTTAGTGTTCTCAACATCTAACGTATTGTCAATTACCAAATGTGACCGCTTAGCTTTTTCAGTTATATTGAGTTGAGCATTAAGTCGATCCATGGCCTCTTTGTTGGTTAACTGATTGCGAGAGATTAACCGCGAAAGCTGTACTGATGGATCAACGTAAACCACCCAAATTTCATCAACCTTACTTTGCCAACCTGCTTCAAATAATAATGGTATATCGATAACAACAGTCCTATGCCCCAGCTGTTCCGCCTTCTTAATGCAATTATCAACTTGTGCTTCAATATAGGGATGAATCATTTTCTCCAAGCAGGAGCGTTCCTTCGGATTTTGAAATATGATATTTCCTAACATTTTTCGATTCACATTTCCATCCGGCAGCATAATTTCATCACCAAAGTGAGCCATAATCGCAAGCAAGGCAGGCTGCTTAGGCATAACCACTTCGCGAGCTATTTTATCTGTATCAATAATGTAAGCTCCCAGTTTCGCCAACATGGAACTTACCGTACTTTTACCACTTGCAATCCCACCAGTTAGACCAATCACATACATGAAGCGTTCCTCCCACAATTACGGTGCTTATTTTTGACACTTTGGACAAAAATGAGTTCCACGGCCCGCTACCTCTTTACGATGGATCGGTGTGCCGCAAGAAAGGCACGGCTCATCTTTACGTCCATATACGTTAAGGTGATATTGATGACTGCCACTTTTCCCATCACCATCACGGTAATCACGGAAGGTCGTTCCTCCATGCTCTATACCATCTGCAATTACTTTATTAATCGCATGATACAATTTTTCATTTTCATTTTCACTTAAACTGCTAGCGATGCGTTCTGGATGGATACCAGCAATAGCCATGCATTCGTCCACATAGATATTACCCAATCCGCCTATATATTTTTGATTCAATAGGATCGCTTTAATTTTTCCATGGTGTTTTTTCAGCATTTCCGTTAAGTAAACTAGCGAAAATTCAGGGGTTAGGGGTTCTGGCCCCATAGTAAAAAGACCAGCAATTCTCCACAATTCATCAAAGGGCATTAAGTATAAGGTTCCCAATGTACGAGTATCCGCATATACCAATAAATCACCATTATCTAATTTAAATATAATGCGAGTAAACTTGTCTTTTTCTCCATCCCTTGTGATATATTGCAACCGCCCTGTCATGCGAAGATGTATAACTAAGACTTGCTTATCGTCTAAATGGAATAATAAATATTTACCTCTTCTCGCTACAGTCTCAATTTTTCTGTTTGTTAATACAGCTTGAAACTCTGCAGATGAAGGCCATTTCACCAATCGCGCCAATAAAAACTCAACTTCTACAATTGTACGCCCTGAAATTTTATCGATGAGGCTGCGTCGAATAATTTCCACCTCTGGCATTTCTGGCATGTTTGACCTCCTAGTTCATGTCATCGATGTTATTTCGCATCTGCCCAATTTTTTCCGATTTTTACATCCACCACTAATGGAACTTTTAACATAACACTTTGTTCCATTGCTTCTTTAACTATTTTAGAGACTTGCTCTACTTCACCAATAGGCACTTCTAATACCAATTCATCATGTACTTGCAATAGAATGCGACTTTGTAATTTTTCTTTTTGCAATGCACGATATACATCAACCATCGCTTTTTTTATAATATCAGCAGCCGTCCCCTGAATGGGAGTATTCATGGCCGTACGCTCTGCAAAGGAGCGCTGATTAAAATTCTTGCTATTAATATCAGGCAAATAGCGACGACGTCCCAGCAAAGTAGTAACATACCCCTGTTGATGAGCCGCACCAACGGCTTTGTCCATAAAGGCTTTCACACCATTATATTTAGTAAAATAATTTTCAATATATTGGCTCGCCTCTTTACGACTGACACCTATATCACGTGATAAACCATAATCACTGATACCATAGACAATACCAAAATTTACAGCCTTTGCTCTTGAACGCAATTCTGAAGTAACTTCTTCCATCGGAACTTCAAACACTTCTGCTGCAGTACGAGTATGCACATCTTGTTCTTTGGCAAAGGATTCAATGAGATTAGCATCACCTGACATATCAGCTAAAACTCTCAGCTCAATTTGAGAATAATCAGCAGACATCAGATAATCATACCCTGCACCAGGTATAAACAACTCTCGAATTTTCTTACCAATTTCAGTACGTATCGGGATATTCTGCAAATTGGGTTCCGAACTGCTAAGTCTACCTGTAGCCGTCACCATTTGATTGAAGGTAGTATGTATACGACCTGTTGCAGGAGAAATCAGATCAACCATTCCATCCAAATAGGTCGATTTAAGTTTGGCTAACATTCGATATTCTAAAATCGTATCCACAATAGCATGTTGGCCTGCTAATTTTTCCAATACCTCTGCGTCAGTAGAGTATCCAGTTTTTGTTTTTTTCATAACAGGCAGATTTAGTTTTTCAAACAGAATGACTCCTAACTGCTTTGGCGAGTTCACATTGAATGTTTCACCCGCACATTGATAAATCTTAGTTAATAATAACTCAATCTTTGCCCCAATTTCCACTGACATAATTTGCAAATATTCACGATCTACTTTAATTCCGTGATTCTCTACTATTGATAACACTTCAACTAAAGGAAGTTCTATTTCGTTAAACAAATGAATCAGCTCATTGTCGATTAGGCCTTGTTTTAATATAGGGTATATATCATGTATGACTTCAATAGCCCATACAGCAAAAACAGGTTCATAATACATTTTCTGCCATTGAATCGTACTGAATTTTCCAAGATATTTTTCTTTCAGTATCGCAAGAGAATAGTCATTTGCAGTGGGTTCCAAAAGATATGCCGCTAATATCGTGTCAAATACAAGCCCTCCTAAGAAAGTGCCCATACTAGCGCATGCGTGATACATTTTCTTAGCATCATGAGTAACTTTCATGATCGTTGTATCTGGAAACAAAGTCAAAAATTCCTGCCACCCTGCCGTTTCACTGGAAATATATTTAATTTTCCCTTCCAGGATAATTGATATACCACCTACATGAACAGTAGGTAAAGCCCCTGTAATGATTGGATAAAATTCTAAGATTCCAGCTTTTCTTATCTGTGTAATTAAATCCGCCACCTCAGCAGCATCGGTTATTTCATCAATCTGAGGCAGCGCTTCTGCCTCTATTTCTTGCTCTTGCTCATGTCCAGGGAATATACTGTGTACTCGCGCTAGAAGACTTTTAAATTCAAATTTAGCAAAAAGTTCTTTCATTTTTTCAAGATTAGGATGGATTCTAAAATCATACTTTTCAAAGTCGATGGACATATCACATTTAATGGTCGCTAATTGTTTTGACAACAAGGCGATTTCTTTATTATTACGTAAGTTTTCCTGGAGCTTTTTCCCTGAAATATTTTCAATATTCTCCAAGACATTTTCGATAGAACCATATTCGACAATTAGCTTTATAGCCGTTTTTTCTCCGACCCCTGGAACGCCAGGAATGTTATCCGAAGCATCTCCCATTAAGCCTTTGAGATCAATTTGTTGCTGTGGAGTCACGTTATATTTAGCAAAAAAAGCATCTTTATCAAAAATGTCCATGTCGGATATACCTTTTTTCGTTAGCATTACTTTGGTATGAGGATTAATCAATTGCAAGGCGTCACGATCGCCGGTAACAATGATCACATCGTGCCCTGCTTGTCCTGCTTTAGCCGCTAAAGTACCAATAATATCGTCGCCCTCATACCCTGCTTCTTCTAGCTCTCTAATTCCTAGTGCTGCCAGCACCTCTTTCGTCAATGGAAATTGTTCCGATAACTCTCTAGGCGTAGGCTTACGCTGTGCCTTATATTCAGCATATACGTCATTACGAAAAGTAATCTTCCCTTTATCAAAAGCTACAACCATATAATCTGGTTTTAACTCACCGAGTAATTTTACCAACATAGTTGTAAAGCCATACACTGCATTTGTATATTGTCCGTTACCTGTAGTTAATGGGGGCAAAGCGTAAAACGCCCTATGTACCAAGCTACTTCCATCGATGATTATAAACTTTTCAGGCATATGCTTACCACCTTAATTAATAAATTTCAACTTTATATACTTAGCTAAGCAGTTGCAAAATCCCTTTTTATTTCCTATTTTTTTTATTTAAAAAAGGATGCTGGAATAGAAGGAAATCTATCCCGGCATCCTTTTTCTATTTTATGCTAAATAAGCTGCTTTTATCAGTACTCTAATAAATAGCATTTTTTTATCTAATAACGCTACGCAATGCTGCCTTTAATCACTATTGAGTTCTAATTCATCATGTTCTTGAAAACCAGTCCGTAAGCTAAATAACTTTTCAATATTATCTATTTTACTATAAATAATATCATTTTTTATCAGACCTTTATATGCAATATTATCTTTCCAAATTAACTCTTTCTTAGCATCCCATATAAAACCACTTTTACAGGCTGCAGCAACAGCCCAAACTGGCAGATAAGCGGAATTGCCAACCAAAATTCCTTTCTGCTCCAATCGAGTATGATTTATTCTTATATTCTGCTCCTTGGCAAATTCTATTTGTTTACCACTCTCTTCTCTTAGAATCGCTGACAAAAACTCTTCATTTACAAATCCCTTATATCCATATTCAGCTAATTTTGCATTCACATCAGCTAAAGTAATCGTATTATAGCCATAAACATCCGGATAAATCCCAATTGATGCTTTCCCACTCTTTCCAATATCAATTTTAATCCGCTCGTAGGTTATTGTTACTGGCGTACCATTCGTAACAATATCAAACAGCTCTTCCGCTTCCTCCTCTAACATTCGCACGCAGCCATTCGATACTGCCATGCCAATTGTCCAAGGAGCATTGGTTCCATGTATTCCATATAAAGGTAAAAACTCCATCCAACGATACCCCAAGGGATTATCAGGTCCTGACATTACAACATAATTACGTCCTGGGGGAATCCATATGGGATCACGTTCCTTACTGACAATATAAAAATTACCCATGGGAGTTGGTGTAGAGGGTTTACCAATCGCTACATAATATTCTTTGCTCATTGTATTACCATAATACAATTGCAAAGTGCGGCTAGGCAAATTAATAATAATCTGAGGTGAATTACTTTGCTGCGCCGCAGCACTAATAGGCAACAGGATAAAAATCAATAGAACAAATATGCTGATTACAATCCTTGAAAAACAAAACACAGACATCCCTTCTTTGTCAAAAATTAAAGAACACTAAACATATATGAAGGATGTTCTGTGCATATGACAGGATATATATTTTTCCTATATTTTAAAAATAACAAGGATTACGTTATTGTAAGTTTAAGATTTGTTGATGTACTACTGCTAGGCGATTGGTACAATCATCAACAATCGGCAAATAAATATGTACCTTGGTACCGCCTTTTTCACCTACACTAATATTAACAAAACCACCATGTTCTGTAATAATACGATTGGCAATAGGCAATCCCAGCCCAACTCGATCCAATTTAGTTGTATAAAAAGGTTCAAATATACGTGATAATATTTCCGGTGTTATTCCTGCCCCAGTATCATTTATTGCAAGCACCAACATACTAAGTTCTGCGTTCATCCACGATTTTATGCTTAATACCCCTTCCCCATCCATGGATTCTATAGCATTTTGCATAATATTCATTATCGCTTGCTTAATAAGATTTTTATCTGCAGTAATAATAGGAAGATTCTTAGCTAATTCCTTATTTATATTGATCTTTTCTCCACCTAACTCTTTAAAACTTAGCAATAATGCCTCCTCCAGCAAACGATTCAAATCAACACCCGGCTCTTTTTGCACTGGTGGTTTTGCAAAAAGAATTAATTCTTTTACTACATCATTGATATAAGACACTTCACCCAGTAAAGTTTCTAATACATCGCGGCGTACAGTATACTTATCATCATCAATACGCCCTAACATAACTTGCAGATACCCACTAATCGTAGTTAAGGGGGTTCGTACATGATGCGCCACACCAGCTGCTAATTCTCCCAATGATACTAGCATTTGTGTAGTCTGTATTTGCTTTATGGCAGCTCTGACAGCAGATACATCTTGTAATATAACGATCATACCATTGAAATCACCCAAAGAATCGACCAATCTCAATGCATCGATATGAAGATAAATAATTTGATCATTAATTTTCAAGCTAATATTAGCAGTCTTAATATCCTCATATTCTGAAACATCAAAGATTTTCAGGAACTGTTCACCATATTTTCGAAAAATAATCTCCGCCCGTTTTCCGATTACAGCAGAATGATCCACCCCTCCGATTCGTTCCGCCTCCCGATTCAAACTTTTTATGCGCATTTCTCGATCAAGATGTATAATCCCATTTGTCGTCGATTCAAAATATTCTTTATACTCATCTTCTTTTACTAAATGTACTAATCTATTTTGCGTAGTTGCCGCTAAGTACATATTTTGCCCTCTCCTTACCTTCCTATTTATTAAAGTGATACTTAATATTCTTGTAAATAATTGTAAGTCCTGCTAAATTAGACTAAGTTCTTTTCGTAAAATTGCGACATAATTCTAAGTAAACCAGCCTGCTTTGTCGAATATTCTTATGCAAAGCCCCAGTACCCTAGTGTTAACAAGCTTGCCCCCATTCGCCTTCCTACTTCATTTCGACACAATAACTTTTATTTGCTATGGACGTTTTAACATTGAATTATATTTTTTACCATATTATTACATTTTTAATGTATTTTACCATATTTTTACACATAGTTGTATGATGCTGTTTTATCAAAAAAAAAAAAAATAGGGATAGCAAAGACGCCATCCCTTATAGATATAAAATTGATTCAAAGATTATTCTACTTACTCCCCAAGGTATTTTTGATGAAAATATCCAGGATCAACTGTTTTAGGCACTACCGCATGAAACCGCAGCCATTCATTTCCTTGTTCTTGCTTCGCTAATAGATAACTTTTCACAGGAAAATCATTATCATCAACACTTAAGAAAAGACTTTGCTCAGCAGCAGAATTTAAATCGCCTTGAGGATTACGATCCGTATAAAAATACTGATCAACAAATTGTAAATTACCTTCATTATCATACCCTACATCAAAATAAATCGAATCACAGTCAATAATAAATTCATATTCACCTTCATCGCTAACTGTCTTGCTGTTCAATAAAACTTTTTTTACAGGTAAACGCCCCATTTTTGTTGCCATAATACCATCCTCCTCATCTCCATAGATGTACTCTCAGAAAACAGCCATGTAGTAACGGTCAACGGATGAGTTTAACGATAAGCGTAGGAATACAAGTTGAGGGGTCAATTATGCTCATTCTTTGCCTTCATAAAGGTTTTCCGAGAGACTACCCATATATGATACAATTGTTTCCAAAAAACAAATAATTATACAAACTACAGAAATTATTCTTGACAAGCTTATTCTTATCATGGTATTATATCAATTGTCTGGTGAGCAAAAGCCTAACACCAAACAATTTAGCACGTGCCGAAGTGGCGGAATTGGCAGACGCACCTGACTCAAAATCAGACGTGTACTCCACGTGCCGGTTCGAGTCCGGCCTTCGGCACCAGTATTTTATAAGACTTTGCATTTATGCTAAGTCTTTTTTTCATGGGAAAGTAAAACATTATTGGTTCTATTTATAACTTTTTTACCCAACTTTCCATTACCGCAACTTGACAATAACGGTCTGTTATGTTATTATGATATTCGTTGAGCTAAGCGTTCAATATAATTTATGCCGAAGTGGCGGAATTGGCAGACGCACCTGACTCAAAATCAGACGTGTACTCCACGTGCCGGTTCGAGTCCGGCCTTCGGCACCAGTATTTTACAGCCTCTAATTTTCGATAATTAGAGGCTTTTTTTTCATTTCTGCAGGATTTTTACACCATACTGTCTAATGAAGGATATTATGCATACACTTAAAATTGATAATCATCAACTAACATATACTATCATATATCAGAAAAATCGAAAGTCGGTTCAATTAAAATTAAACTCATCCAGTCATTTGACTATTACTGCCCCTACCCGCTTTCCCAAGGAAGGCATTGAAAAAATAGTACTTAAAAAAAGAAAGTGGATTGTAAAACAAATAACAAAATTGGCAGCTGCAGCAGCCAACCCCATTAATAAATCAGTTTGTGATAATGCCGCAATACTGTTTTTAGGACAGCCCCATATCCTTAAATTTATGAGCAAAGATACTCATAAACCTCCAGTTCACTTAGAAGAAAATCAAATTACGCTGAATATTCTTCCTTTAACTGCGAAGGATATAAATGCAACAGCAGAAAAAATCCTTAAGCAATGGTACATCCACTATGCTACTAATACCTTAGTAACAAGAACAACTTTTTGGGCATCGGTCATAAAAGTAAATCCAAAACGAATTACCATCAAAGAACAAAAAACCCGCTGGGGGAGTTGCTCTTCTAAAGGCAATATCAATTATAATTGGCGAATCATCATGGCACCGATGGAAGTAATTGATTATTTGGTAATTCATGAGCTTTGCCATTTGCGCATACCGAATCATTCTCAAGCTTTTTGGCAAGAAGTCGGAAACTATTCGCCTCATTTCAAACAATGCCGGGAATGGCTTCGCACGAATGGAGCACTAACCATGGCCATCTTCAGCTGTACGTAGCTCTTTTTTTTAATTTTAAGGAGGCTTCCCCTGGTACGATCAAGGCAAGCGGCGCTGCGAAAGACGTTTAACATTGTTAGTTACAACAATGTTAAACGTCTTTTTATCATACCAGCAAGAATGCCACCCATTATTCCAGTTATAAATTGTGGCCAACTCATAATAAAGAGTAGACCTGCGGCAATTTTTGCGGGAATCGCAATGAAAGTTAACAACCAACTAAACGCAACATACATAAAAATACTTTTGCCTGCAGCAGCAGCAAGAATTTTCATCCAGTACTTCTGATTTTTTCCTATTAAAAATATTCCTATAAATATAGCATTTCCCAATGCAACTGGTATGATAAAAATAGGAAGAGGCAACACTTGCTGAAAATATGCCACTATAGGCACTAAGGATACAAGCACAATAGCAGGTCCCGCTCCTACCATGTCAGCAGCAATCAAAAAACAACTATTCATCAGGCTGCCAATTAAAAAGGTAGACAGAAAAGGCGGTATAGGAATTAACAAGCGTATTGACTGAAATAGCAATGCAAGAGCCAACAATAACGCTGTACGAGTTAGAATCGCAATCTTTGGTCTCATCGTGATAAAGCCCCTCTTTACTTATGCCATTTATGACGATTCACTGGTCGATTATTAGAGCCACGAGAGCGACCAAATATCATCCATGCCAACAATGCTATAATAAGAATATTACCAACAAGACCGCTAATAATTCCCAAATCAATTAAAACAGAGACAGCTGTTAGTCCACCAAGAAATGACATGCTCGACTTTAAATCAATAAAAGGATATCGTCTTAAAATCAGATAAGCAATCCCAAGTATCGCCAAATCAATACATACCCAGATAAAAGGGTTAACAACTATATATTTGGCAACGCTGCCACCAATCATTACCATGAATATCCGCAACCATATTTGATTCATTTTTTCGCCCTCCTTTTAATGATACACCTTGCCATTACACTTTTTCTACTGCTATATACTTTTACTATAAATAACAAACAATACTCTTGTCAACTTTTTACCAAAAATAGAATGGCAAGAAGCAACTTTCACTTAACAACTCTTAAATGTACATGCCCTTTTCTGCTTAATGAGATAATGAGTCCAATACCAGCAAAACAGGCACCAATCATTAATGCAAGATGATATGCTGACAAAAATGCACTCATATATGCATCCTGATTTAGAATTAAAACCCCTGCCAGTTCCTGCTGTCTCTTACTTTCAAAGACAGATACGGCTACTGCGGTACCACTTACCATCCCAACATTGCGCATCAAGGCACTAATTCCGCTTGCTAAACCTACTTTTCTAACAGGCACGGAACTTAATACGCTATTATTATTCGGTGATTGAAACATCCCATTACCAATCCCCATAATCCCCTGGCCTATAGCAACATGCCAGATAGTAGAATATGCATCTAATGTAGCTAAATAGAATAAACCTAGCATCAAGATTCCTAAACCGCTGCTGGTTAATAGTACTGGGCTAACTCGTTCCGATAAATAACCACTAAGAGGAGCGGCAATTGCCATTAATAGGGGAAAAGGAGTAATTGCCAAGCCAATCTGAGTTGGTGTCAGCAGCAATACAGAGTGCAAATAAAATGGCATGAGCATATTATTAGAAAACATGGCCATAAAAGATAATAAACCTGATGCATTTCCTGCAAGAAAAGGCCAACGTTTAAATAAGGATAAATCAATCATCGGCTCTTTAATTCTGCCTTCAAACCAGATAAAAGTACTCAGCAATAACAGGCTTAAAATGCCAATACTGCCTGTTATGAAAGAATTCCAGCCCCATTCATGTCCTTCACTTAATACCACGAGTAAACCTGTCATTCCCAAAGCAAATAAGATAGCTCCTTTAAAATCAAAAGTTCCAGCTGCATATTTCTTTTCAAAAGGTAAAATATAGTATCCTAATAAGTATGCAAGGATTCCAATGGGCAAATTAATGTAAAAAATCCATTCCCAATTAAATAGTCCTACCAAAATCCCACCTAAACTCGGTCCAGTCATAGCAGCTAACGCCACTACAGTACCATTCATTCCTAGGACTCGTCCTCGCTCTTTGCCAGGGAATGTTACACTTATAATTGCAGGAGCATTGGACATTAACATGGATGCGCCAGTACCCTGCAGCACTCTTGAAACTACTAAATACCAAATCGTACTAGATAAGCTGCACAATAGTGAACCAATTGTGAAAATCGCAAATCCTAATAAATAAATCTTACGCCGACCATACATATCACCAATCTTACCAAACAAGGGCAGCAAACTTGAAATAACCAATAAATATGCCGTTACCACCCACTGCACATCTGTTAATTCTACGCCAAAACTAGCAGCAATTAACGGTAGAGCGACATTTACAATGCTAGAATCCAAAACTGCCATAAATGTCCCCATTACAGTAACAATAAAAATCAGCCAGCGATAATAGGGTAAATTCTTCAACTTATCTTGCATCGTTTAGCCTCCATAAAAATTGAACGCAAATTCTCATTAATACTATATACAAAAATAGCAAGGTCCATCCCCTGCTATTTTTTGTATATCACATTTGATTCATAGGAAACTGTTTAATTCCGTCCACATTCTTCATCAATTAGCTGCGTATATGCGGCTTGCAATTTACGCGTAATCGGACCGACCACTCCATCATTCACCAGTTTTCCATCAATAGAAATAACGGGCATAATTTCGGTACTAGTCCCTGACAAAAATGCTTCCGATGCGCCTTTTACAAAAGATACATCAAATGCTTTTTCCAAAATGGTCAAATCTAACTCTTTCGCTAGTCTTTCTAATAAAATCGTACGAGTTACACCTTTTAAAATTAAATTTGTCGCTGGATGCGTCCAAATCACTCCATCCTTCACTACAAAAAAGTTGCTGCTCGTCCCTTCTGTTACAGAGCCATCTCTTACCATTACCGCTTCATAACAGCCAGCTTCTTTCGCCTGCTGCTTACCTAGTACATTACTTAATAAGTTTAAGGATTTAATGTCACAGCGCAGCCAGCGTTCATCAGGTATCAATATGATTTTCACACCATTATCTCGCAATTCTTGCTTAACCGGTCCGCTAGGTCGAATAGACATAGTCAAGCATGGCACTACTTGCTCAGGAAAAGGATGGACTCGAGGTGCAGCACCTCGCGTGATCTGCAAGTAAATGGATCCTTCTGTAATACCACTTTCTTTTATCAAAGCCTCATGAAATTGAACTAACTCTTCAAAGGTATACGTTGCAGGAATACGAATGGCCCGCAAAGACTGGTACAGCCGATCTAAATGCGGTCTTAAAGCAAAGCATTTACCATTATATACTTTGGTAACTTCATATACTCCATCACCAAATTGATGTCCTCGATCTTCCATCGTAACGACATTCTCATTCATATCGACCAATCTACCGTTTATTAATCCTAGTTCTCTCATTACTAAATCCCCCTAAAAATTTTTATATGCTTAAAACTCCCTTATTCCCATTTGCTTCATAGCAGGCAAGCAGGAATATGATAGCTGCATTACGAATAAGATAATTTTACATAAATCTAAACAGAAAGGAAATTTACCATGTCTCAGAAAAAGATAATAGCAATTGAATATATTCGGGGTATATCCATGCTTGGAGTGATTGGCATCCATACTGGAGCCTACTCCTTAAGTAATCCCAAAGTAAACATCCATTTGTTTGCTTTATTGGAGATTCTCACACGCTTTAGCGTTCCGATCTTTTTCTTTGCTTCAGCCTTTGGCTTATTCTTCACACAAAACCTTACAGCTAAATTCAACTACATAGACTTTCTCGTCAGACGATTACGTACTGTTTTAGTCCCTTATCTCGTATGGTCCATTATATATATGATTCATTATACCTTCGTAAGTGGCGATAGTACCATATGGCACCCTCCCCTTCTCTATGAGTTTGCTTTCTTTGGACTGGCTTCCTATCAGCTTTACTTTCTGATTATTCTATTATGGTTTTATGCCCTCATGCCTCTATGGCGAATCCTCGTATCCTATATCATCCAGCATCCTGTCCGCAATCTGAGCGTCATCTTACTATTGCAGATACTCTTTAACTATTATTCCAGCTATATACTACATGCTGATTTCAGTAACCATTATATAAATAAATTAATCTATCATCGTCTGAGTTACTGGATTTTCCACTATCTATTTATCTTCTTATTAGGAGCTGTATGTGCTGTAAAATATGAGCACTTCAAAGAATTGATCAAAAATCATCAAACCGCTATCGCAAACTTTTTTTATCTAACTCTGGCAGGAATCTTATCTTACTATTATTATTTGCTATATAGGCTGCACTACACACCAGAAGCCGCTGTCAATACCGCCCATCAGCTTAGCCCTGTTGGAGTACTCTACACCTTATCCACCACATTATTTTTGTTCATGATATTCAGCAAGGAAAAGCTCCCCCTTGGAATCAAAAGTATCCTTTCCAGGTTTGGTGAACATTCCTATGTAGTTTACCTTGTCCATCCTTTGGTCATGTATTATCTCACCAATTATATCGCTGGACAAAACCTAATGATGACCGCTCTTGTTACCATTGCATTTTATCTAGCAGCAACCCTTCTCAGCCTGGCCTTTTCCCTTATTGTAAAACGAGCAAGTACATTTCTGCCAATTATCAGCATTTTACTAACAGGCAGCAAATTATCAAAACCAAAATCCGGTGTATAATTTATACCCGGATTTTTTTTTGCTCATTACATTTTAAATCGCAGTCTCTCACTATCTGTAAATAATATAGGCTCAGTAAGCACATTCGTATAAGGCAAATTCTTTTTTACTTTTCGTTTATCCTTTAACCAAAAAAGTAATAACATTTGACAATATTTTTTTATCGATTTATGATTTGCTGCCATAGCAGGGTTCTCTACCCAGCACTTAAAAATGTCTACAATGGTTTGTCCCGAAGAACCAACTAGCTCTTGTTTGGCAGCAAAAGAGATAATAATCAGGGATTCTTTAACCACTGCAAATAACATCTTATGCTTGTATTCATCAATGCACTGAACAAATCTCAGTTCAGACCATAATAACGACCTTCCCACTTCCAGCATAGGATGGAATACTGTGAAAGCTCCTAAAATCCCATGACGAGAAACAGTTAACTTTATTACTCTTCCCGCAACCTCTACTACCTTTACCCACTGGCAGTAATCCTGCCTCAAGATAGCGATGGAAAACAAAAATTTCAGGATATTTCCGGCTAACGAATTATTCGGATTTAGGCAAGCAGATGCTGCAAGATTGCCCCATTCTTCATATAATAATTCCAACTGGCTATCGAGTACCTTTGATTGAATTAAAGCATCTGTAAACTCCTCTATCATCGCAAATAATGCCATGTTATTGATTCCAACAATACGATGAAGCCAAGCTGTTAACATACTTACTAGCTCTTTCGCAACCTCTTCGTTAGGCTGGTTTGCAGTAAACCAAGCGGATAAGCGTGTACTCATTTCTCTAAATAAAGCAATATCACGGCGTCTCAAGCTTAAAACACCCATGGCCTTAAAAGACGTAAGTGCTGCAGTTATGATTTTTTCATCTTTAACTGCATCTCCCCTGTCCATAATTAAAAAAATGCATTCTGTTATTTTCGCAACTAAAAAATTTTGTCTTTGCTTTAACGCTATAACACCGATTAATGTTAATTGCTCTGCTGCGCCAGGAATACATTCAGGTGATAGCTGACGAATCAATGGTCTAAACGCATCCAAGATGAAGCTGACCATATCAGGTTGCTTCTCATTCAATGCTGCTACACTAATAGCCATTAACCGTACTGTCTCGTCCTGACGCATTATTCCATAGCCGAAAGCCAACTTAAGTAAATCAATCGCTTGATAAGCCATAGCAGTATCATTACTAGCGATACTTTTATGTAAAAGTACATACACTTGTTTTAATAATCGTTGCGCTACTTTCTTATCCCTACGGGAGCTGCGAATCAATGTATTCAAACGAAATGTCAATATTTTAAATTTCCAATTACATTTTCGATAGTAATAACGAATTAATAGTATCGTTAAAACACTGCTTATCGATGCCACCCAGAACAATAGCAACACCCTCCGCTCATCTTAGATTCTTTAAAGCACCATAAGGCTCCGCCCTAAGCGGAAGCCTTATGAGTTATAACAGTGACAAAATTTAAAAGAATCATACCGCTTTCTATCTAGCGTTAATTTCTCCCTGATAGATGAGCCCTCTTGCCCCATCAACAGTAACCAGCATTCCATCCTGCAAACGTTTCACTGCACCGTCTACCCCGATTATAGTGGGTATTCCAGCGCTAATACCAACGATAGCAGCATTAGAAGTCAATCCGCCTTCCTCGGCAATAATGGCAGCTGCCTGAGATGCATAAACAGCGGTTTCTTCATCGATGCCTGTTACGACTAAAATATCTCCCGGCCGAAACTTGCTTTTAACTTCTTTAATGGAGTGAGCAATGCAAATCTTTCCAGACACCGATCGCTGACCAATTCCAACTCCTCGCAATAAGATGCTTCCTACAACATGAACACGAATCATATTGGTTGTACCAGACATTCCTGCAGGTACACCCGCGGTGACAACAACTAAATCGCCTTCAATAACTAAACCTTGTTCCACGGATTTAGCGGTAGCATTCTGTACCATTTCATCTGAATTTTTTGTAGTTACGCCTAAAACAGGTTGAACACCCCAAAACAGCATCATACGACGTAGGGTCTTCTCATGGGGCGTAACTGCAATGATGTTGGCCTGAGGACGATATTTCGAAACCATGCGAGCTGTATGTCCATGTTCTGTCGCCGTAATAACTGCAGCAGCATTTAATTCATAAGCGATCTGTACCGTAGCATGGCTAATCGCGTCCGTAGTTGTATTTTGCAATGTCATACCTTTCGAGAGTAAAAGCGTGTTATATTTCAAAGACTCTTCTGTGCGCATGGCAATCCTCACCATTGTTTGCAGAGTCTCAACAGGATAGCATCCTGACGCGGTTTCACCACTGAGCATGATACAATCGGTTCCATCTAAAATAGCATTGGCAATATCACTGGCTTCTGCCCTTGTCGGGCGAGGATTAGTCATCATTGATTCTAACATTTGCGTCGCGGTAATAACAGGTTTCCCCGCCTTATTACATTTTTCAATTAAGATTTTTTGCACAATAGGAACTTCTTCTGCAGGAATTTCTACACCTAAATCTCCTCTAGCTACCATAATTCCATCAGCGACTTTTAGTATTTCATCAATATTTTTCACGCCTTCAGCATTTTCGATCTTAGCAATAATCTCCATTTGTCCATTCGCATCTTCTAATAATTTACGAATCTCTATTATATCCGCTGCACGCTGGACAAAGGACGCAGCAATAAAATCCATATCCTGGTTAACGCCAAATAAAATGTCTGCCTTATCCTCTTCTGACAAAAAAGGCAAATTAAGACTCACACCAGGCACCGCTACTCTTTTACGATCACTAATTTCGCCACTGTTTTGTACAGTGGTAATAATCTCATCTCCGATTACATCATCCACATGAAGACTGACTAATCCGTCTGATAATAAAATTGTATTACCAGCAGCTACTTCTTGTGGCAATGACTTGTAATTTACAGACGCCATCTTTACAGTTCCTAAGATCTCCTTTGATGTCAAAGTGAATGCTTGTCCTATTTTTAACTGAATTTTCCCGTTGACAAATTTACCAAGCCTTATTTCTGGTCCTTTGGTATCTAGCAATAAGGCAATGTTCTTATTCAATTGTTTACTGGCTGTACGCAACATTCCGATACGCTTTCCCTGCTCTTCATGAGATCCATGAGAGAAATTAAATCGACTAATATTCATGCCAGCTTCTAATAAACTTTCCAAAATACCTGGCTTATCAGTACTTGGCCCTAATGTACAGATAATTTTCGTCTTTTTTATCATGTTGTACACCCCTCGTTTTACCATTGCCATTATCTATGAATCATTACTTTATTGCATGTTGGCAAAGAATAGCATGAGCTTCATCTGCTTCTGATTCTAATACTAATATTTCATACAAGCCATCACCGACAACAGACGCAACTCCAGCTTGTCTAGTATTTGCCAAGATTCCTTCTGTACAGAGTAAATTCTTTAACTTGTCAGCTTGCGCTTTATTCTTTGCGATATATATTACAGTCCACATATTTCCTCCTGCTACTTCTTTCATTTTTTAACAATTGTCTATAAATCTATGAAGCATTCTTATTTCAAAATGAAATCTATACATTGCTTTCTCCATATTAGAGCGTATTCCTGCTAATTTTTCTTAGGCGTGACCAAAAATATAATTTCTTCATCTACTTTGGAGCTAACGTTTATTATTTAAGGAAGCTTTGTGATATCTTGTCTACCATATTATAATAATATGGACGATTGTATATCGTAAAGGAGATCGTAATGAACTTTTTTAAAAAACTACGCAACTACATGCTTTATATTGTTCTCCTATTGATTTTGGTTATAGAAATCCCCATTATTGTTGTTGGCTACCTCACCCAGCCAGTAAAGAGTGACACCATTATTGTCCTTGGTACTAAAATACTTGGTCAAGATCCGAGTCTCATGTTACGTTTACGTCTTGATGAAGCTATAAAGCTATATGAAGCTGGCTATGCCCCTACCATTATTGTCAGTGGGGCGCAAGGTCCAGATGAAAGTATCAGTGAAGCTGCCAGTATGAAAGCATATCTTCTTAATCACGGAATCCCAGCAGAACGCATCTTACTCGAAGATCAATCCTTTAATACCTATCAAAATTTAGCTAATTCCCATAAAATTATGCAGGTAAATAATTTAAGAACCGCTGTTATCGTCTCGAATGCCTCACACATACGCCGTTCTTTGCTATTAGCCCAAAACCTTGGAATACAGGCTACTGGCAGTCCTGCACCAATGGCTAGCAGCCCTTATCTCACAACAAAGCAATATGTACGAGAAGGAGCAGCTATCGCTATACTGTTTCTCACAGGAAAATAAGAAAACACTTGGTTTTACGACCAAGTGTTTTCTTATTTATGCAACTGTTACCTGCCCTTTGCCAATGATAGTTTCTAATGCTTCTATCGCCTCGGGAGTGGGCCTAATCCAAAATTGCTGTTCTGTTTTTATCACGCGTCGACTATCAATCAGATGCAAAAAGACAACGCTAGAGCCAGGAAATTTGCTGAAGGTTTGTTTTAATTTTTCAAAAATATCTCCACTCTCTTGCACTTTACTAATTTTAAGCCGCACTTCCAGATTTTGCGGATCACCAAGTAATTGAATATCATCTGCAATTACTTTCGCCTTGTCCTCACTCATGCTCAATCTGCCAGATACCCGAACAGGC
Source organism: Pelosinus fermentans JBW45 (assembly GCF_000271665.2). Classification (GTDB taxonomy): domain Bacteria; phylum Bacillota; class Negativicutes; order DSM-13327; family DSM-13327; genus Pelosinus; species Pelosinus baikalensis. The sequence goes on from NZ_CP010978.1 coordinate 3,109,488, forward strand.
GTATCTGGTAATAAAATTTTATTAAATTTATCAAAGGTTTTCGGGAAAATCACGACTTCTATCTGCTCTGTAAAATCCTCCAGAGCAATAAAACACATCATTCCACCATTCCTTGTAGTAATGCGCTTTGCACTAATAATGAGTCCCGCTACTTTAATATTCTTGCCATCACCATATTCACCAGTAACCAACTCAATTAGCGGAGTGAAGCTGTTCATCTTCTCTCTATACGCATCTAAGGGATGTCCCGTTACATAAAAGCCAGTGATTTCTTTTTCCAAGACCAGCATCTGTTCTTTTGGGATCTCAGGAATATCCGGCAGACTAATCTCATCTGCATCATTTAAAGTTTCTTCACAAAACAAGCCGATCTGCCCACTGACCTTATCCCGCTGACGCACTGCAGCCATGTCGATTGCTCGTTCTAGTACTGCTAACAACTGTGAACGCTTTGCTCCCAATGAATCAAATGCACCACATTTAATTAAACTTTCAATTACCCGTTTATTAATTAAGCGCATATCCACTTTAGTACATAAATCTACCAGCGACTCAAATTTCCCATTGGCATCACGAGTAATCACCATATTTTGGATGGCATTCTCGCCAACGTTTTTTACTGCGGCCAAACCGAAACGTATGCCATTCCCATCTACACTAAAACTACTTTGACTGGCATTGATATCAGGCGGCAGTACATCAATACCCATTTGACGGCAAGTCTCAATATAAGAGCCAATTTTCTCATTGGTTCCCATGACGCTTGACAATAAAGCTGCCATAAATTCTTGAGGATAATTCGCCTTTAAATAAGCAGTTTGATAGGCAACCAAAGCATAAGCCGCACTATGGGACTTATTAAAACCATAATCGGCAAAATGTGCCATCAAATCAAAAATTTCCCCTGCCATCTTTCGTTCAATGCCCCGCTCACTAGCCCCCTGCAAGAAATTCTCCCGTTGGGCATCTAGTACATCGTGTTTCTTTTTCCCCATGGCTCGTCTTAGCAAATCCGCTTGTCCCAAGGAAAAACCAGCCATCACCGAGGCAATCTGCATAACTTGTTCCTGATACAAAATAACGCCGAAGGTATCACATAAAATGGGTTCTAATAAGGGATGTACATACGTAACTGTTTTTTTACCATGCCGACCATTGATAAAGTCTTCTACCATGCCACTTCCTAAAGGACCTGGTCGATATAGCGCCACTAAGGGTATTAAATCGGCAAAACATTCAGGTCTTAGATCCTTCACTAAAGTAGTGATACCACTTGACTCTAACTGAAAGACACCTGCTGTATCACCATTGGTCAGCATAGCACTTACTTTAGGATCATCTAAGGGGATATGATCAATATCAATCTTAATGCCCCGACTTTTCTGTACAAGCTTAATCGTATCACCAATAACGGTTAGTGTTCGAAGCCCTAACAAGTCCATCTTTAATAAGCCCAGTTCTTCTACTTTATCCTTATCATATTGCGTCGTTAAAAAACCTTCGGCAGAATTTTGCAGCGGCACATAATGGGTCAAAGGTTCTTTAGAAATCACTAGCCCTGCAGCATGGGTAGAAGCGTGCCGTGGCAATCCTTCAACTGCCATAGCTAAATCTAACAATTTTCCTACCGCTGGTTCATTTTCATAAGCAGCACGAAAATCCGAACTGATTTCCAAAGCCCGCCGCAGAGTAATCCCCAATTCATTCGGTACCATTTTAGCGATTCGATCGACTTCACCATATGGCATATTTAAAGCTCGCCCTACATCTCGAATAGCTCCTTTAGCAGCCATCGTTCCAAAGGTAATAATCTGGGCTACCCGATCCGCACCATAACGATCCGATACATACTCAATGATCTTGCCGCGATTCACATAACAAAAATCAATATCAATATCGGGCATAGTAACCCGCTCAGGATTCAAAAATCGTTCAAACAACAAGCCGTAAGCAATCGGATCAATATTAGTAATCCCCAATAAGTATGCAACAATACTACCCGCAGCCGATCCACGGCCTGGTCCTACGGGGATTTCTTGTTGTCTGGCATAATTAATAAAATCCCAAACAATTAAAAAGTACCCCGAATAATCCATCTTCATAATAACGCCTAGCTCAAAGACCAAACGATCATTAATCTCTGGGGTGACTTCACTGTAGCGCTCTTTCAAATGATCCCGGCACAGCTTTTCAAGATAGTCATTTGCTGTAAGACCTCCTGGTACAGGAAATTCAGGCAAATATAAATTGCCAAAATCTAAGGTCACATTACAACGCTCTGCAATGCGGCAAGTATTGGCAAGGGCTTCTGGATACGCCCCAAATAACTGTGCCATTTCATCAAAATCTTTCAAATAAAATTCATCACTGAAGAATTTCATTCTAGCAGTATCATCTACGGTTTTCCCCATTTGAATGCATAACAACACATCATGACATTCTGCATCTTGCTTGTTAATATAATGCAAGTCATTGGTCGCGACTAAACCAACGTCAAATTTACGAGACATTTCGATCAAAAGCTTATTTACCTTTTTTTGTTCTGGTATCCCATGATCTTGGATTTCAAGAAAAAAATTATCTTTTCCAAATATGTCAATATATTCTTGAATTAACGCCTCAGCAACAGTGATATTATCTTTTAATAGCCAGGAAGGGATTTCCCCTGCAATGCAGGCACTTAGGCAAATGAGTCCCTTACTATATTGGCTAAGCAATTCTTTATCAACTCTCGGTTTATAATAAAAACCTTCGGTATTTCCTCTCGATACCAACTCAATCAAATTACGATATCCTTCATCGGTTTCAGCCAATAATACCAAATGATAATAGGCTTCCCCTTCCACCATATTTCTTTCCCGCCGGGAACGAGGAGCCACATAGACCTCACAGCCAATGATGGGTTTAATACCTTGCTTTTTTGCTTGCTTATAAAAATCAACGATACCATACATTGTGCCGTGATCGGTAATCGCGATTGCTGGCATATTGAGTTCCTTTGCTCGTTTTACCAAACTTCCAATACGGCTGGCGCCATCAAGTAAGCTATATTCTGTATGTACATGCAAATGTACAAATGACCTAGCATTAGAATGCTGCGGTTGTTTTTCCATCTATTTCACATCCTTTTAGATGACACAATTCTTATTCCTATAGAAAAGTTCTTTTTTATTATACTTTATAGTAAGAAATAACGGAACTACTATGTAATTCATTCTTTCTGACTGGCCAATACCAGATGTCTTTGTGGGTAAGACCAGTATATTTTTTGTTATGTTTCGCAGGTATTTTTATAAATAAGTTGAATATATAGAGGTTATAAATGTTTAAAGAGGTGTTGTGAATTGTATACTATAGGCATTCTGCAATTGACGCAAAATTTAGATGATGCCGTCCATGGTTTTAAAGCAGAACTTACAGAACGCGGTATTCATGCCGAGTTTCATTATTTAAATGCCGATGGCAATATAGATCAGCTTGCTAAATTAGCGAATCAATTAGCCGAAAAAGAAGTGGATCTCATCTTTGCTTGCTCGACACCAGCGGCTGCGGCTGCTGTAAAACTTACACAAGATATTCCAGTAGTGTTTACACCTGTATTTGATCCTATCGGTGCTAACTTGGTACTTAGCATGGCAGAGCCTGGCGGTAAAGCAACTGGAGTTGCAGGCATGGTCAAAGCAGAAGATAAATTAAACTTTATAAACCGTCTCTTACCTGCCATCCAAAAAATCGGTATGCTTTATCATACTGAGGACTCTAATGCGATTGTAGAAGTAGCAAACTTTCGTAAATTAAACAATCCTAAGGTGCAATTTATAGAAATTCCTATAAAAGAGGCGGAGGATTTATCCAATTTACCGGATATATTACCTAATGATTTAGATGCTTTATTTTTGCCAATTGGAAAAGTCATTGAAGATAATTTCGCCACTATCGTTTACTATACAGATACCCTTGAAATTCCCATCATTGCTTCTCATGCACCCAATATACCTGACGGTGCCTTGGCTGGTTTAGTCGCTAACCACTATCAGTTAGGTAAAGAATGTGCCGTGAAAGCGAAGCAAATTCTAAAGGGTGCTAGCCCTAGCCAAATCCCTGTCGATACTGTAAAATCACCAGAAATTTGGCTGAATCAGTTTACGGCGGAAAATTTAGGGATATCTTTTTCCGAAGATTTAAAAGAAGAAGCCACAGAAGTTTTTGAATAAAACTAATTATCTAATTAAATTGCTGGAGATGAAAAAATGTTATTAACACGAGATTCTGTAGAATTACTCGCTCCCGTTGGCACATGGGATGTATTAGAAGCCGCGATTGAAGCCGGAGCAAATGCGGTTTATTTAGGCGGTAAACGCTTTAATATGCGTATGTTTAAAACAACTGCCAATTTTGATGATGCTACCCTTGGCAAAGCGATTGAATATGCCCACCGTCACAATGTCGCCTTACATGTCACTGTCAACAACCTAATTAGTGACCGTGAGCTTGATAATATGCGCTCCTACCTTAAACTCCTTGATGAATTAAAGCCAGATGCACTCATTGTACAAGATTTATCCATTTTACAATTGGCTCGTGAAATGAATCTGAACGTTCCCTTACATGCTTCAATTATGATGAATACTCATAACGAACATGCTGTACGTGCATTACAAGGCTATGGAATCAGCCGCGTAGTCGTAAACCGCGAAATGTCCTTATCCCAGCTTAGCTTACTAAAAGAACGTACTGGTATTGAAGTAGAGTATTTTATTCATGGTGATATGTGCATTTCCCATAGTGGTCAATGTGTACAATCAGGAGTTGTTTTTGGACAAAGTTCCAATCGGGGCCGCTGTCTAAAACCGTGCCGTTGGCCGTACCAATTAGTAGATGCAGCAACAGGTATTCCCATCGACGATCAGGCCCCTGGTCCTTACAAATTAGCCATGAAAGATATGTGCTTGTATATGAAACTGCCTGAACTGATCCAAGCAGGTGTATCCTCTTTCAAAATTGAAGGGCGCATGCGTACTGCGGATTTTGTGAGTGGCATTGTTAAAACATACCGTAAAGCCATTGATTGTTATATTGCAGATCCAATGGGATACACACCTGATTTACAAGATTGGGAAAACTTACAGAACACTCGCTCCCGAGACTTTTCCACGTGCTATGCCTTAGGCAATCCTGGAGCAACAGCTATTGGTTATAGTGGTAAACGTGAACCACGTTTCTTCAGTCAGGCCGTACGAGAAGCGGATATGGCAACCCTTGCCAAACGATCACTTCCAAATCCAACAAACAAGCCCTTTGATCCTGCATTAAGTGTTCACGTTGCTGATCTAGCTTCCCTGATTGCCGCTTGCCAAAATGGTGCTAATACGATCTATATCGGTGGCGAAGTCGCAAAACCTGGTATTCCATGGACGCTCCAGACAATGGTACAAGCAGTAGAAGAAGCTGATAAATATGATGCAAAAGTTATTATTACGACACCTCGCATTACGATGGAACGAGAATGTGGTGAATTAGAACAATTTTTCAGTTCCCTTGCAAAAATAAATCCCTATGGCTTAATGGTCGGAAATTTAGGTGCCTTGACTTTGGCTCAGCAACATTCTACTCTTCCACTACAAGCTGAATTCTCTTTTAATGTCTTCAACCATGTGACAGCACAGTTGCTAAAAAATAACAATGTGAAAAAAGCCACGATTTCTCTCGAAGCTACTTATGAACAAATCATGCAATTGGTTGAGAATAGTCCCCTTCCTTTAGAATTCATTGTTCATGGTTCATTGCCAGCAATGATTACCGATCATTCCATACCAGAAGCTGTACTTACTAACCAGTATCAAAGCGACTATGATCCGACACTGGATACAACTCGATACGCTTTGCTGGATACAGCAGGCCAGCAGCATCCTATTATGGTAGATCAATATGGACGCAGCAACCTTCTCTTTGCTAAAGACTTGTGTTTATTACCCCATTTGCACTCCTTAAGGACTGTACAGAATTATCGCATTGAAGGTCAATATTATACTCCGGAACTTGTTGGACTGGTTACAAAAATTTATCGTGAAGAACTTGATAAAATCGCCGCCGAGCAATCAACCTATCACTTCGATAGAAGCCAGCTAGAAAAAATTGCAGCAGCAAGTCCCAGAGAATTAGGTATCGGCACTTTCCGTTACCGCTTATCCAAGTAATTTAAAAATTCCTCGTCCTATAAAAAATCGAAAGGTGAGATTGTTTTGAATCACTATATTGGCCCTGAAGAAATTTTACGTAAAAAGCGGGAATATTTGATTCCCTGCGCATATCACTTTTATAATCAACCTATGCAATTAGTCCGGGGTGAAATGCAATATTTATATGACTCCACCGGTAAAGAATATCTGGACTGTTTCGCTGGTGTATCCGTTGTTAACTGCGGTCACTGCAATCCCGAAATTACCAAAGCAATCTGTGATCAAGTAAACACATTGCAGCATACTTGTACGATTTACTTAACAGAAAACATTGTAAATCTAGCGGAACAATTAGCCCAGCTCACACCTGGAAGGTTACAGAAAACATTTTTTTGTTCTAGCGGCAGTGAAGCCAATGAAGGCGCTGCTTTGTTAGCGTCTTTATACACAGGGAGTTCTGAATTCATCAGTTTACGGCAAGGGCTGCATGGGCGTACTAAATTAGGAATGAGCCTCACTGGTCTTAGTATGTGGCGCACTGACAATACTCCTGTTGGCGGCATTAACTTCGCCCCTAATGCTTACTGCTACCGCTGTCCCTTAGATAAAAAATATCCTGAATGCGATCTAGCCTGTGCAAATGAGATTGAAACGATAATAAAAACAGCCACTTCCGGAAAAGTGGCTGCCATGTTTGTCGAACCGATTCAAGGCAATGGTGGTATGATTACTCCACCATTAGATTATTTTAAACGCGTCAAATCAATTCTGGATGCCTATGGTATTTTATTAATCGTTGATGAAGTCCAAACTGGTTTTGGCCGTACAGGTACATTATTTGCCATGGAACATTATGACGTAGAAGCGGATATCATGACAATGGCAAAGGCACTTGCCAATGGCACACCTGTTGGAGCCTTCACTGCCAGAGCCGAAATTGCAGATGTCTATACTCGTCCTGGAGCATCTACTTTAGGTGGAAATCCTGTAACAGCTGCTGCAAGTCTAGCGACGCTGCATTATCTTACCAAGCATGATCTCCCTGGCAAAGCCGCTGTACTAGGCAAGATACTAAAGGACGGTCTTACTGTCCTACAGCAAAAACATCCTATTATCGGAGACATACGCGGTTTGGGACTTATGATTGGCGTGGAATTAGTATATAGCGATAAAACACCTGCAATTAAAGAAACTGATTTAATTTTGGAAGAAATGAAAGATCGTGGTATTTTAGTCGGTAAGAATGGCCCTAACCGTAATGTCCTGGCATTTCAGCCACCGCTGGTAATTACCGATGAAGATCTTCATCGGTTGCTAAATAACTTAGATGATGTACTATCTTCTATAAAGATATAACTATAATCCACGCATTAAGCGTTCCGGGCGTATCCGTTTATGGGTATGCTCTTCTTTTTTTAGCATAACTTGTAATTGTGACGGGCGTCGTTTAACTGCTTTTATTGTTCTTGCATGAGCAATAAACGCTACGATTGCTATCATTGCCCACAAGCCGACAAAGACCCGCCCCGCTGCTGATGCCATCAGTTCAGGTATAAAGAGGGAAAATAGCGTCAACATTGTCATTAACGCTAAAATGCTTATTAAAGATCCAAATTTACCTATCTTTTCTTTAAACAAAGTTCTCATAACAGTCACTCCTTACTTAGTTCAATTTGCCTGTAAATAAGTGTGCTAGTTTAATTTATTCTAACTTACCATTAACTATTACCAAAATCTCAGATTTTATGTACAAAATATATAACCAAATTCAATCCTGCCACAATGTAGCTAGTGAAAAAGATTAATTTTTTAATTATTTTGAACGAACATCAACCTTTGTATCGTAAAAGGTACTCGCTGCTCCACGATCTGTAAGCCGCTGGGATGTTAATGCATTCACTGAACTTTGTCCAGGGGTATTTTTGATCCAGAAGATCCCTTCTGTCACAACAACTTCACCCGGAACTTCAGAGGCTATTTTTAGAATAAATACAACTTCGCCTCGTTCATTAAAAGCAATAACCTCCTGCCCATTTTTAAATCCCTTCTTTTTAGCATCATCGGGATTCATCATTAAATACATCGCTTTTCTTTTTTCCAAAAGATCAGACCGTTCATTAAAGGAGGAGTTAAGTGAATATAAACCTGGAGCATTCATGAGCCAAAAAGGTGCATTATCACCATGAGATGGATTATACGTAGGGAGGGGATCTATTTCCCGCGGATTAAAAATTTCAATTTTTCCCGATGGAGTTTTAAATGATATTTTGTAATCAGGCGGCAGCGGCAATTCTGCTGCCATCCCCTCCTGCACCTTATTTATATCAATTTGTGCCAGCCATGGTTTAGGGGCGTCTAGCAACTGCTGAATGATTTCATCAGTTGTTTGCTCAAAAAAAGGTTCCTCAAATCCCATAGCACTTGCTAATAACCTGAAAACATCCCAATTGGCTTTTGCTTCTCCTACTGGTGGAATCACCGGATAGGCTCGTTGAACACAATAATGCCCATAAGAGCGATAGATATCGGAGTGCTCTAAAGAACTGGTAGCTGGCAGCACCAGATCCGCATAACGAGCTGTATCGGTCATGAAACGTTCATGAACAATTGTAAACAGATCTTCCCGCAAAAGCCCTTTCACTACAGCATTCTGATCTGGTGCAACAATAGCAGGATTTGAATGATATACATACATACTCATAATAGGAGGATTTTCTATCTGCTGCAAAGCATGACCTAGTTGATTCATATTTACAATTCGGGTGGGTTCTTGCATAAAGTCCTCCCGGGTTATCGAATCCATAGCAAAAGCACTTCCTGTACCAATACTTGCTAATAGCCCGCCCCCCACTTTTGCCCAAGCTCCCACAAGAGCCGGGAGACATGTGATGGCACGGACTGTCATTGCGCCATTACCATATCGCGATAAGCCACTGCCCATAACTATAAAAGGAGCCCGTGCCTCTCCATATAGGATCGCAATCTCCTCAATACTAGCAGCATCAATTCCGGTAATTTTACTTACTACATCTAATGAATATTCAGGTAAAGATTCTTTTTCGAAGGCTTCAAATCCTTGTACATGCCTGGCAACAAACTCTTCATCTATTAACTTTTTGTCAACTAAGACACTCATCATACCCAAAGCCAAGGCACCATCACTGCCAGGTCGTACCATTATTACCTTATCAGCAAATTGAGCCGCTGATGATTGATAGGTCTCAATCAGCCAAACCACTGCTCCTGCCTTTTTAGCCTCCCGTATCTGATACAGCAAATGAATATTCGTCGCTAGAATATTCGTCCCCCAAAGAATAATTAAATCACTTGCTGACACTTCTTGAGGATGAGGCGCTAAACTCGAACCCATAACTGCCGACCAACCATATCCCTTAGCTGAAGAACAAATTGTCCGTTCTAAACGAGCTGCCCCTAAACGATGAAAAAAAGCCTCACCAATATTACGCTGCACCATGCCCATTGTTCCCGCATAGGAGTAAGGCAATATCGCCTGTGCGCCATACTCAGCAATAATCCCTTGCCAGCGTTCTTTAATATGAAAGATTGCCTCCTCCCAGGAAATCTCTTTAAATTCTCCTGCACCTTTTGGTCCAGTCCGTAATAAAGGTTTCGTTAACCGCTCTGGGGAATGCACTGTTTTCTCATAATGATTCATTTTAGAACATAAAGTTCCTCTCGTATGAGGATGTTCTGGATCTCCTGTAACTCTTACGGCTTTCCCCTCCACAGTTTCCACCATAAGTCCGCAGGTATCAGGACAATCATAGGGACAAACCGATCGCTTTACTTCGATTTTAGGATTCACCACGTAACCTCCTATTGAACTTTTAATCATCCATTTCTCCTTACTTACAGCCTTTTTCTGCTCCACACTCACCACCCGTACCGCGGAGAATCTCAAGAGCATGAGGCAGTACAGGTAAAATAATTTCCAAGCATTCCCGCACTGCTTTAGGACTACCCGGCAAATTTACAATCAAACATTTGCCGCGAATACCTGCTACTGCTCGGCTTAACATCGCTCTTGGAGATATCGCAGCGCTCTCTCGCCTCATGGCTTCTGGTAAACCAGGAACAGCCCTTTCAATAACACGCAATGTAGCTTCAGGGGTTACGTCCCTTGGTGAAAATCCAGTCCCTCCTGTGGTAAGCAAAAGCCCCACACCAAGTTGATCTACCATTTCTGTCATGGCCTCTACTAATACATCCTGGTCATCAGGCAGTATACGATAGTCAATCACCTGCCCTTTTATATTCGGCACAAGTTTCTCAATTTCTTTGGCACTGGTATCTTCTCTTTCTCCAATTGCCCCCTTGTCACTGGCCGTAATAATGCCTACTGGTATACCGTGCCAAACTTCAATCCCATCCTCTGCTTTAACCCTTCCGCCAACTAGTACTCGGGTAAAAATGCCTTCTTTCGGCATAACGCACTGACCAACCTGCTTGAAAATTTCGCAATGATGATGACAACTCTTGCCGATTTGAGTTACTTCCAGTAAGGTTTCTCCTGCCTTCAAATAGGTTCCAACAGGTAGTTTGAAAAGCTCTAACCCTTCCGTCGTGAGATTTTCAGCAAAGTCTCCCGGAACGAGTTCCAAACCTTTTTTTCTGCCGATTTCCTTCATTTTTTCAATACTATCTACACTAAGCAAGCTGATCTGGCGATGCCATTTTCCTGCGTGAGCATCGCCTTCCATCCCCCAATTTGCTCTCAACTTAGCCTCACCTATATTTTCTTTGCGAACCCCTTTTTCCCTGCTGATACAAACAGCAGCTATTTTTGCAGGCATGAATCATCCTTCCTTTCAAACAGGCCGCTCTTACCGCCTTCTTTTTTCATTAAGCAAATGTTTGCTATTACCATAGAACGATCAATTGCCTTACACATATCATATACTGTCAGAGCTGCAACGCTAACGGCGGTCATGGCCTCCATCTCTACGCCTGTTTGCCCGCTTACCCTGACAGCAGCTTCTATCATGATTGATCGCTGCTCCCTGGTAAAATGGATCTCAACTGAACTAATTAATAGAGGATGGCAAAGAGGTATGAGATGCTGTGTCTGCTTTGCAGCCATGATACCTGCCAAACGTGCTACTTCTAACACATTGCCTTTGGCAATTTGACTGTCATATATTTTCTCTAGTGTTTCTTTTTCCATAAAAATTTGTCCACGAGCTACTGCTTGTCTTTGCGTTATATGTTTACCACTGACATCTACCATGTGGCTTTCGCCCTGGGCGTTAAAATGAGTAAATTCTGCCATAATTTTGCACAAATCCTCCCTTTATAAATGAATGATGAAGATATTAAACTCACCTTCACAGCTGCGACACCGCAGCGTCTCTCTTCTAGCAATTTGCCAGCTATACTTTTGATAACCGAATTCTATTTTCTAAAAAATCAGCAACCTCTTTAACCTCTTCCAGCTTAAAATAAGGGACACCAGTATAAATTTGCTGATCTGCAACTAAGGCGATTCGATTCTTTTTTAGGCCAATATATTCTTTTCCCTGCCGATGTACCTCAATTTGTGGTTTTTCTTCTTGTTTAAAACCCTCTGTCAAAATTAAATCCACATTGTTAATCCCTTGAATGATATCATCCAGCGCAAGTGGCTGGGTAAGGGTCTGCACGATTGCGACTTGATGCGCAGAGGCAATGCATACAACATCAGCACCAGCTTGGCGGTGCTTCCATGTATCCGTCCCAGCATGATCTATTTCAAAATCATGACCATCATGTTTAATCACTGCAATACGATAACCACGATTTTTCAACTCACGAATAACCTTTGTCAAAAGCGTCGTTTTACCGCTATTGGAATAACCTACAAAGGAGACAAGGGGTATCATAGTCGCTTTCCTTCTTTCCACTATTACTTTAAATTAGCCACCAATACGATGCATACCTCTTTCACTTTTTCCCCCATTCCTCAAGTTACATTCCTTGGGTTTATTCCAGATCACTTGTTTTATCGTATCCAAGAGCTTCTGATCAGAAATTCCTGCACGCAGTCTTTCACGCAAGGAATATTCCTGGTTCGATAACAGACAAGGTTTAAGATTGCCATCAGGAGTAAGACGAATTCGATTGCAAGAACTGCAGAAATGTTGAGAAATAGGAGTAATAAAACCAATTGAGCCCTGTGCCTGAGGGAAGCGATATATTTGAGCCGGTGAGTGATTACTCATTTCAGGAATCAGTTTACCAAAGCCAGCTTTTAAAAGTTGCTGCTTCATTTTATCTGCTGCAAATAAATATTTTCGTTCCAAGGCAAAGGGCATATATTCAATAAATCGAACCTGATAGGGATTATTTATAGCCAAGTTCGCAAAATCAGCAATTTCATCTGAATTTATGCCGTTCATAACTACCATATTTAACTTAATCGGTGTTAGACCGATTTCTTGCGCCGTTTTTATTCCTGCTAATACCCGATACAATGCATCATGTCCTGTTATCTGTTTAAATCGCTCAGGATCTAATGTATCAAGACTCACATTGATACGTTTCACCCCAGCTTCCTTTAAAAGAGAAGCATATTCTTCCAGCATACTACCATTCGTTGTTACAGCCACTTCTTTGATCCCAGGAATAGCTGTTACCTTATGTAAAAAGCCAACAATCCCTTTACGTACCAAAGGCTCACCACCAGTAATACGTACTTTATCAACCCCTAAGCTGGCAAAGGCAGTAATAATGCGCAAGATTTCTTCATACTGTAAAATATCATTATGCTCCATCCATTTTACACCTTCTGAAGGCATACAGTATTGGCATCGAAAATTGCACCTATCTGTTACTGCTACTCGCAGGTAATGAATGTGCCTTCCCACACTGTCATATAAACCATTCATCCTGCAACCTCCTGTCTTATTTTTATTACAAAATACTATGGTATTTATCCGATGACCAATTCGCTATAAGACTCCCCCTCTTCCAAAAGATAGTTCGTGTGCGATTAATTCCGGAGGATAAGTACAACAAATCGGTCATTTGGTGTTAACTCCATCTAAATCAAGTCTTTTTGCAACAATTCTAAATGAAGATTACTCTCATACTGTTGATAGTATTAGCCTTCCAAATCTAATAATCCTTTTTTCATTGCATATCTAACCATTTCCGGTCTAGTTTTTAAATCAAGTTTTTCCATAATTCTAGCCTTGTAAGCTTCAACAGTCTTAACAGAAAGACAAAGTTGCTCAGCAATGTCTTTATTAGCATACCCCATAGCCACCAAGCGCAATGTTTGTTTCTCTCGTTCTGTTAGTAATTGCAATGACTCAAATTCTTCGCTTTTATTTCCCTGACGTAAAAATCTTTCAATTAAAGTTTTAGCAGCAGATGGATATAAATAAGATTCCCCTTGGTGAACTGTGCGAATGGCTTTGAGTAAATCAAAGTCAGGAGCAGTTTTTACAATATATCCCACTGCCCCTGCCTTTAAAGACTGAAATAGATATTCTTCATCATCGTGCATGGTTAGAATCAGCACTCGAATCTCTGGTAGTAATTCCTTTAATCTAGCAGTAGCAATCAGACCATTCTCACCTGGAGGCATGCTCAAATCCATAAGTACCACCTGAGGAAGAAGTTTTACCCCTAATTCTACCGCTTCTCTTCCATCAGCAGCCACCCCTACCACTTGCATATCTTGCTGGGAATTAATTAACATAGCTAATCCCGAACGGACAACAGCGTGATCATCAGCTATTAGAACACTAATGGTCATGGATTATTTCCTCCTCTTTGCCCAAGGGAACATATACACGAATCGTAGTACCATGATCACATCCGGAAGTAATTTTAAGAGTACCGCCAATCAATTTCGCTCTTTCTCGCATACCATAAAGCCCTAATCCTGTTCCCATCACTTCTATTTTCTCTAGATTAAAACCCCGTCCCAAATCTATAACTGCCAAATACAATAGTTGATCCTGTTCTTCAAAATGTATCTCTAATGTATCAATATTCGCATATTTAGCCGCATTTATCATAGCTTCTTGACAAATACGATAAAGTGCTGTTTCTATCGATGCTCCATAACGACGCTCTTGTCCTACAACGGATAACCTTGTTACAATTCCATAGGTTCGCTCAAACTGTTTAATGAAAGAACGCAAGGCTGGTACAAATCCCCAATCATCAAGTGAGGAAGGTCTTAGATCTACAGAGATATGTCGGACTTCACTTAAAGCTTGAACCGCCATATCTCTCACTAATTGAAAATGACTTTTTAAGTCGTTTTCTAGTTCCATCTGTTCAATTATATTAAGCCCTACAATCATGCTATAAATGGTTTGCCCCACTCCATCATGCAGCTCACGAGACACACGTTTACGTTCTCCTTCTTGCGCCTGAATCATATAATTCGCCATTTTTTTTTGAACATATTTTTGGTCTTGCTTATTGTATTCGGACATATCGCGAAGTACGACGATCAAAAAACCACCAGCATTCTGCGGCAAACGAGTTGTACTAGCTGATACCGAGAAAATATGTCCCTTTCTGTGCAATAAACGAATTTTAAAGGAAGACATACTTTCTAAGGTAGTAAAACAATTTATACAAACTGTAAAATCTGCACACCTTTCCATCCCATGACAAATATCACATAAACTCATTTTATGAATCAGCTCTTCAGTACAATAGCCCGTCAGCATTTCGATTGACGGATTCGCATCAATAATAATACCCTTATCATCTAAAATGACAATTGCATCGCTTCCATACTGAAAAATGTCTTTAAATAATGGCTCCGAAGTTTTCTGCCTCACGCCAATAGCCTCCATTATAGTAAATGCATGCTTTTCTCTCAGATACCTATTATATTTTCCATTTCTTTAGCAACTTGTTTGACTAATCCAACTATCACTTCTTCTATTCTACATGGATTACGATAACCAATTAATAACACACCTTTTACTCTTCCCGCTATCAAGACTGGAACTCCCAAAGCGGATCGCAGTTCTTCAGCATAAAGAATGGGATATTCTTGAGGGTCATCATGTTGCCTATGCTCATAATTCTCTAATATCATTGGCCTACCTGCCATCAATACTTTTCCTGCAATTCCTTTACCAGAACGTAATACAATCCGCCTAAACCGTTCATTTTTATTACCTACTGCATATTTCCAACGAATAACAGCTTCTCCTGGCTCTTGACAGGCAAAAGCCGAGAAGTCAGCATCAGTCCGTTGTCGTAACTCCTCCAAATATTTATTAATTACTCCTGCTAGTGTATCCATTAAGAAATTCTCCCGAAATATTAATTTTACTTACAATTTAGCACAGTTTCTATTTAAAAGCAAAGACAAAGAAGGTTATGAAATAAGGGCAATCTAAAAAATAACTTTGATTGCCCTTACAACTCAATGAAATGATTTTACTTTTAAGTCCTTACTAAAATATTGAATATATGCTCTGTTGATATATTCAATAGGCATACTCCATACATGTACTAATCTTGTAAAAGGCCACATTGCAAATATTCCAAAACCCACTACAACATGAAGTTTGAACACCAAAGGTACAGCAGCCATAAAGGAAGCAGCAGGCTGCAAAAATAATAAACCTCTAAACCAAGGACCAATGGTTTCCCGATAATCAAAACTACCTGTGCTCAGTACATTTGTAATTGTACTTGCCAACCCTAACGAAACTTCAATCAGCACCAATATCACAACAATTAAATCAGCTGCACTACTAACTGCAAATACACGATCATTGCCAAAGCGGCGCAGCGTAAGAATAAGAATACCTGCTAATGTGACCAGGCCAGCTGGTCCTCCACCATAAACAGCAGCCATATGATACATCTGTTCATTTACTCCAATGGATTCAAAAAAGGCCTTAGGGATCAACAGACCAGAAATGTGCCCTCCAACGACGGCTAAAATACCAGCGTGAAACAACATACTACCCCACCATAAACTACGTTTTTCTAATAATTCACTTGATTTAGCTGTCCACCCTAATTGATCCGTATTATAACGATAAATATGCCCAACAACAAAAATAGTTAACGCTATATAAGGATAGATCACCCATAGAAATTGTTCTGTGAATTTCATGATAGATCTCCCCCTATATGGACAGATTCTACACATGCCACTGGTACTGTAGATTCGACGCAAACCTCAAGCAATGCAGCATAGGGACTATGTTTTCCCTTAAGTTGCTGCCATAATTTATCCATACCAGGACCTACAATTTCTAGAACCTGCTTACATGATTCCTGATTAGCAATCGCTAAGAATTCAAGCAACAGGGGAAGGTAGTCAGGTAATTCCTCTGTATCTACCTCAAGTCCAGCTTGTAAGTAGATTGCTTTCAAGTCTGCCAGCACCTGACCACGCTTTCGATCATCCGGGCAGAGCAAGGAGGTAATATACAAATTACAGTGTTCGCTAAAATCAAAAGTGTCTACATATTCTGCTGCTAATTCTTCACAACTTCTATGGTCCAAATAATCCAGAAAAGTATCTACATTTTCTTTTTGAGGCAAATGTTCCAATTTATTTGCCAGTATACGTAATTGATTGATTTCTAGCCACCTGCTCTTAGGATATTGCAGCAATATGGAGAGGAATTGCAACATTTCTTTATCTATCACCCTCTTCACCTCCAGTGCTATAGAAAGAGTTACCCTGGGGCAGAGAATAACCACAACTACCTTGCTGTTTATATACATTCACATATTTTTCTTGATGTGATGTGGGAATAACAAAGCGATCCTCATATTTGGCAATGGCCAGCAGACGATACATACGCTCGGCAGCAGTTTCATCAAGACCAGCCGTCCTTAGCTTATCCACATCAACTGTTTTGTTCGTATTGATTGATCGCATATAGGTTCGCATCGCGAGCAGTTTACCTAAAGCAATTTTTACAGCTTCTATATTACCAGCCGTCAAGATATTGGCCAAGTACTCGATGGGAATACGCATATCATCGAGTAATGGAAATAGATTTGGATTCACCCCTTGTTCTTTTGCCGCACTAACAATGGGACTAAGAGGTGGTATATACCATACCATTGGCATGGTGCGAAATTCCGGATGCAGCGGCAGTGCCACCCCATACCGTACAGCTAAATCATAAATGGGGGAACGCTTCGCATCTTCTAACCAATCTTCACATATGCCATCAAGGCGAGCCTTTGCAATCACTTCAGGATCAGCTGGGTCTAAGAATACACTAAGCTGAGCCTCATATAATTTCTGTTCATTGACAGTGGATGCCGCTTCTTTTACTCTATCTGCATCATACAATACAACGCCCATATACCGCACACGACCAGAACAAGTTTCTGAACAAATAGTAGGCTGACCAGATTCCACCCGGGGAAAGCAAAAAATACATTTTTCTGCTTTATGGGTTTGCCAATTAAAATAAACTTTTTTATACGGACAGCCCGTCATGCACAGACGCCAGCCTCGGCAAGCGTCCTGATCGACTAATACAATGCCATCTTCTTCCCGCTTATAAATAGCACCTGAGGGACATGCTGCCACACAGCCAGGATTTAGGCAGTGTTCACAAATTCTTGGTAGATAGGCCATGAAGGTCTGTTCAAACTCAAATTTCACTTTTTCCTGCATCTTTACTATATTCGGATCCTTAATACCAGTTTGATGGGCACCTGCTAAATCATCTTCCCAGTTTGGCCCCCACTTTAACTCCATATTCTTACCAGTGATCACTGATTTAGGACGGGCAACGGGCTGATAGCGTTTGGTGGGACTGTTCAGTAGTTTTTCATAATCATATGTCCAAGGTTCGTAGTAATCATCAAGAGTCGGCATATCAGGGTTATGAAACAACTTAAATAATAATTTTGCCAAACGACTGCCGCCTTTTAGCCTGATTTTACCATCTTGTAATTCCCAACCACCTTTATATTTTTCTTGATTTTCCCATTCCACAGGATAACCAATGCCAGGTTTGGTTTCTACATTGTTAAACCACATATACTCCGCACCCTCACGATTGGTCCAAGTATTCTTACAGGTCACACTGCAAGTATGGCAGCCAATGCATTTATCCAAATTAATTACCATAGCCAATTGAGCTTTAATCTTCAAGCCAAGCTACCTCCTTCAACTTGCGAACTGCAACATAGATATCTCTTTGATTGCCAATTGGCCCGTAATAGTTAAACCCATAGCTAAGCTGGGCATATCCGCCAATACATTGGGTGGGCTTCACATGAACCCGTGTAGGACTATTGTGTGTACCGCCTCGCTGACCAGTGATGGATGAGCCTGGGACATTGATATGCTTATCTTGGGCGTGATACATATAAAGAGTACCCCGAGGCATACGGTGACTTACTACTACTCTGGCAGCAACTACGCCATTACGGTTATATACTTCTACCCAGTCATTATCTTTAAGATCTGCCTGCAAGGCGTCCCGGTGATTCACCCACACATGAGGCCCACCGCGGAATAAGGTCAGCATATGCAGGTTATCTTGATAGGTACTGTGTATATTCCATTTGCCATGAGGGGTAAGATATCGCAACACAATCTCCTTACCTGCCGTTAGGGGGTTATGTTCTTTGCCAGCAAACAGCACCGGCGATAAAGTCGGTTTATATACAGGCATGGCTTCACCAAACTCCAGCATGATTTCATGATCGATATAGAAATGCTGCCGTCCTGTCAATGTGCGAAAAGGCATCAAATGATCGATACTGGTAGTAAAGGGTGAATAGCGCTTATTTCCTTGATTGGAACCAGTAAACACAGGTGTGGGAATAACTTGCCTAGGCTGCACCGTAATGTCCTTAAAAGTAAACTTTTCTCCCGCCCTGCCAGCGCTGATATCTTTAAGTTCCATACCCGTTTTCTTTTCTGCATCTTCCCAAGCTTTCCTGGCTAATTTGCCATTGGTAGCACTTGACAATGTAAGGATTGCTTCTGCCACTTGGCGAGCAGTCTCGATGGCAGGACGACCGAAAGCCACACCTGGCACAGTAATCTGCCCATTACTCTTTTTTAGCTCTTCGTACTGTTCTTTAACAGGA
The DNA here is from genome assembly GCF_000271665.2 of Pelosinus fermentans JBW45. Lineage (GTDB taxonomy): Bacteria > Bacillota > Negativicutes > DSM-13327 > DSM-13327 > Pelosinus > Pelosinus baikalensis. The sequence continues at coordinate 3,128,729 of NZ_CP010978.1, forward strand.
AAAGCAATACCATGGGCACCCACTGGATTTTTTTCTAATAATGGACCAAGGGAAGTAAATTTATTATAAATTTCTTTATAATCCCGCTCCACCATTACCAGATTCGGCATCGTCTTTCCAGGCACCGCCTCTACTTCCCCTTTGCGCCAATCCAGCACCTTGCCAAAAGGCTGGGCAATCTCGCCTGGCGAATCATGCATAAGAGGCACTGCCACAATATCTTGTTGCACCTCAGGCAGATATTCTTTTGCTATAGTAGAAAAGGCCTTTGCTAAACTTTTGAAAATATCCCAATCTGATTTGGCTTCCCAAGGTGGATTAATAGCTGGATTGAAAGGATGAACAAAAGGATGCATATCCGTACTGCTTAAATCTGTTTTTTCATACCAAGTAGCTGCAGGCAGTACAATATCAGAATAAAGCGCCGTGCCAGCCATGCGAAAATCTATAGTAACCAATAAATCCAGCTTACCTTCTGGCGGTGCATTATTCCACGTAACTTCTTCTGGCCTTAGCTCTTCATTCGGTTCCGATAAGAGACCATGAGATGCTCCCAGTAAATATTTCAGAAAATACTCATGCCCTTTACCAGAACTAGAAATCAAATTAGAACGCCAGACAAATAATCCACGAGGGTGATTCTTCCTGTTGTCAGGGTCTTCTACGGCAAAAGACATGGATTTGTCCTTGAGTTTTTCAACGACATGACTGATGACTTGCTCGGAAGTTTCAGCTCCTGCTTGACCGGCTTTAGTACTTAGCTGTAAAGGATTTTCACTAAACTGAGGATAGGAAGGCATCCATCCGAGTCTGGCAGCTAACACATTATAGTCTGCGGGATGGCTATAGCGGCTTTTAGTGACTGTTGGTGATTTTAGTCCATCCATGCTATGTGTTTCATACTGCCACTGGTTGGTGGCAAAATAAAAAAAGGAGGTCGCATTCTGCAGACGGGGAGGCATTGACCAGTCACGAGCAAATGCTACTGTACCCCAGCCTTCGATAGGACGGCACTTCTCCTGTCCTACATAATGAGCCCAGCCACCGCCATTTACACCCTGGCAGCCAGTTAGGATTACCAAATTTAATATAGCCCGATAAATGGTGTCTCCATTAAACCAATGATTAATGCCTGCTCCCATGATAATCATGGACCGTCCCAACGTATCGGCAGCATTTTGGGCAAACTCCCTAGCTATCTGAATTACTAATTCCGTTTCCACATTCGTATGTTTCTTTTGCCAAGCCGGGGTATATGTTTGTTCATCATAATAATCTATAGGATATTGCCCTGGCAGATTACGTTTCACTCCATATTGAGCTAACATCAGATCAAATACAGTTGTGACTCTTAGTAACTTACCGTTTTTCATAATGAATTTAACGGGGATGCCTCGTTTAACAATTCCAGTACCACCTTCCGTAAATTCAGGAAGATCCACGCAAATTTGCTCATCTTCCAGGCCAAGGAATGTCAGTAACGGAGAAAGAGCCTCACCCGATTCATTCTCCATTTTCAGATTCCATTGTCCCGTACTGTCCCAACGCTGGCCAATGGTCCCTTTAGGAATTGCCGGGCCTTCTTGTAATGCATCCCATAATACTGGTTTCCACTCGCCTTTATTTACTGCCAACCCAAGATCACTAGCCCGCACAAAACGCCCCGGGGTATAAACAGTATCCTCTTTTTCAATGAGTACTAAAAATGGCATATCCGTAAACTGTTTTGCATAATCCAGGAAGTATTTTTCTTGTTTATCAACATAAAATTCTTTCAAAATTACATGGGTCATTGCCTGAGCTAAAGCAGCGTCTGACCCCGGATTAACTGGAAGCCAATTATCGGCAAATTTTACATTTTCCGCATAGTCGGGACTGACGGCTACGACCTTCGTACCTTTATAACGGACTTCCGTCATAAAATGGGCATCCGGTGTTCGAGTCATTGGTATATTGGAACCCCACATAATGATATATCCCGCATTATACCAGTCGCTGCTTTCTGGTACATCCGTCTGCTCACCCCATATCTGTGGTGATGCAGGGGGCAAATCTGCATACCAGTCATAAAAGCTTAGCATAGGGGCACCTAAGAGTGATAAAAATCGTGATCCCGCTGCATAGCTGACCATGGACATGGCAGGTATAGGCGTAAAACCAGCAATGCGGTCAGGTCCGTAAGTGATAATGGTATATAGCAGCATAGCTGACATGATTTCATTAACCTCTTGCCACTCAGCCCTCACAAAGCCGCCTTTCCCCCGTACCTCTTTATATTGTTTTGCTTTGTCTTGATCTTCTACAATCGAGCCCCAAGCCTTTACTAAATGACCATTATTTTTTGTTAATGCCTCACGCCATAATGACAATAATTGACTGCGAATATAGGGGTGCTTAATTCTAAGAGGACTATATACATACCAGGAGAAGCTAGCTCCCCTTGGACATCCTCTAGGCTCGAACTCTGGCATATCCGGTCCTGTGGAAGGATAATCTGTCTGCTGGTTTTCTGAGGTAATAATACCGTCCTTAACAAATATCTTCCAGCTGCAGGACCCTGTACAGTTTACACCATGGGTCGTGCGTACCACTTTGTCATAATTCCAACGCTTACGGTATATAGTTTCAGCGTTTCGATCATCTGCAACCACTTGACTCCATCCATTCTGTGCTGTTTCTTTGCTTTTAAAGAAATTCAGTTTTTTCCATAATGGTAATTCTTGCTTCTCCATTTATTCTCACCTCCATATTTCTTAGCACTTTATCTCTGCATTTGTTCGACTGTAATAATAATGAATTACAAATAGACTGATGATATAAAAGGCAATAAAACCATATAAGGCCATGGCAGGCGATCCAGTAGTCCGTGTTGACCAACCAAAAGCTATGGGAACAAAAAACGCACCATAAGCAGCAACGGCTGAAATAAAGCCAATAGCTGGCGCTGCTTCTTTAGGGTTAAATATTTTGGAAGACATGCCAAACGTAGAACCGCTGGCTGCCCCAGTAGTAACAAATAAAATTAATGCCATGATAAAAAATACGACAAAATTATGTTGGTTCATAAAAAAGATAACTCCTAAGGTAGCACCACTCATAATAAAAATAGACCCAAAGCTTACTCGCGCCCCACCGTATTTATCAGCAGCCCAGCCTCCTATAGGACGAGAGAGAGCACCTACGAGCGGTCCCAAAAAAGCATACTGCAACGGGTTAATGCCAGGAAATTGCAACTTTATCAATAAAGGAAACACTGCGGAATAACCAATAAAAGAACCAAAAGCAATGGTATAGATAAAACTCATGACCCACATATGTTTACAGCTAAAGATGCTGAATTGTTCACGAAGGGATGCTTTAGCAGTCTCCAGGTTATTCATACCAAAAAACGCGGCTACTGTGATCACTACAATAGGAATGATCCATATAAAAGCAGCATTTTGCAGCCAAACACTTTTAGCACTCCCACCATTCACTAAAAGTTGAGGCTCACCACCGATACTGCCAAAGATTCCAAAGGTAATAACAAACGGTACCACAAACTGTACAACACTGACGCCTACATTACCCAATCCCCCATTAATTCCTAATGCAGTTCCCTTCAATTTCTTAGGGAAAAAGAAACTAATGTTACCCATAGACGATGCGAAGTTTCCTCCACCTAAGCCACATAAAATAGCCCATATCATCATCGTTCTATAGGTTGTAGTGATATCCTGTACTGCATATCCAATACCAATCGCTGGAATTAAAAGAGATGCTGTGCTAATCACCGTCCAATTCCGTCCACCAAAAACAGGTATTACAAAAGCATAAAAAATTCGTAACGTTGCACCTGATAATCCTGGCAAAGCAACTAAATTAAACAACTCCTCCGTACTGAATGTGAACCCTGCACTGTTAAGATTAACCGCTACAACCGACCATAACACCCAAATGCAAAAAGATACGAGTAGAGCCGGAACAGAAATCCATAAATTTCGGTTCGCAATTTTTTTTCCCTCCTGCTCCCAAAAAACAGGGTCCTCCGGTTTCCATATTTTCAATTTATACAATGACTGGTCCCCCTTTAGTAAGTGTGTAATATATATTGTCAGATTTATTTTAATATTTTGTCGATGAAAAGTAATGTAGGGAATCCCCTATATCGATTAAGGGGATCCCCTACATTGGCTATAAAAAATTATTTATGTCATTATTGTTAACTTTACCAATATATATACTCCGCTACTTGCGCCTTAGGATTCAAAATTACATCTTTCAATACCCAGTTTTTGAATACCTGATAACCAGTTCTATCAACAATGTATCCTACATGTTCCTTTCCTCCTGGTGCATCTTTGTCTATATAATTATGGACATAGGCATAGGTATTTTTAATGATCTCTAAAACACTAGCTTCATCAATCCACTTGATAAACGGCTGCGCAATTCTAGGGTTCTTTCTTCCCGTTCTTCCCATAATTACAAGCTGATATAATTTATTGGAACTTCTCGTCCAAGCCCCTGTTGGGCACTTTAATACACATTCTCCGCAGCCAATGCATTTATCTGAATGCCTGACTACCTTAAAGTTTTCAAATTTCAAGGCGCCAGCAGATTTTTTTTCACAAGCTTTTACACATGCCTGACATCCAATGCACCGATAGGAATCATACTGTGGCTCGTTCATGCCAATAATGCCAAAATCATTCATTCTTGCCTTAATACAATCATTAGGACAACCAGTAAGAGCAATTTTCACATGATAATCATTAGGAAAAATCACTTTCTCTATCCGTTGAGCAAAAGCACTTGTATCAAAATTAGCAAACTGGCATACCCGACTCCCAATACAGGCCGCAACATTTCTGGTACCTGCTGCAGAATATCCTGCATTAGAATCAGTTTGGTTAACTTCAAGTCCGTCGATTAGACTTTGAATTATGGCATTCACCTCTGCCATTTTTTCAATATCAATACCTGGAATCTCAAAACCTTGTCGCGTTGTTATATGAATGGTACCATTACCAAATGTTTCTGCCACGTACTTAACCGTATCCAGATATTTTGCTGCCATTTCTCCCCCTGGAACCCTAATCCTAATAGCAGTCTTATATCTTTCCTTTGTTATACGAAAGGCATTCTTTTTTAGTATTTTTGTATTTATATCCATACATACTGCTCCTCCTTAATTAATCAATAAAACTTTTAGCTTTCACATAATTAAACACAGGTCCCTCAAGACAAATATAAGTATCGTCAATTTTACAGTGTCCGCATTTGCCAACGCCACAGCACATTTTTCTCTCATAAGACACCCATATATTTTCTTCCCTAATCCCTCTTTTTAAAAATTCTGCCACAGTAAAACGAATCATTACAGGCGGACCTACAACAATCACATTTGCCATTGATTGATTTTCTATGGAGATATCCTGTATATAATTTGTAATAAGACCCGTATTGCCTGTATACGTTTCATCATCTGAACCATCTACTGTTACTATAACATTTATTGTCCTTTGCCACTTCTCAAAGTCAGCTTTATAAAGTATATCTTTAGGTGATTTGAATCCAGCAATCAAGGAAAAGACTGTCACTTCATGAACATTATCAGCAAAGTAATCTACAACGCCTTTGACTGGTGCTAACCCCGTCCCACCAGCAGCAACAATAACTTCCTTCGATTTAAACAAGTCAATGTTAAAACCATTACCATAAGGCCCCCTTAGGAATAGCACCCCACCTTCCTGTAGCTCATGAATCGTATTGGTAACCAGCCCCACTCTGCGAATTGTCAATCCAACATACCCTTCACCAATTTCACTCACAGATATGGGTGCTTCGCCAAATTTAGGAATGGATACTTCAAAAAACTGTCCAGGCTTTACATCACCCTTATACTCCATTAAGAAAGTATAATCAATAGCAGTATGAGGAATTATTTTTATAATTCGGGATTTAAAAGGCAGATACGTATTGCTCATTATTTCTCCTCCACTATGCTCTTAAGTCTATTTGCACAATGCGCAATCGAAATATACTCTGGACATGCATCATCACATCTTCCACACCCGACACACATATGGTAGCCAAAGCGCTTTTTATAATCATGAAACTTATGCATCACTCTAAATCGCATACGATCTCCTTGCTTTTTGCGGAAAGAATGTCCTCCGGCCATATCCGTGAAGCCATCAACCATACAGGAAGACCAAACTCGTCTTCGCTCTCCCATGTTTTTATTTTCTTTATAAAAGATATCTTGCATCGAGAAACAACTACAAGTTGGACATACAAAACTACATCTTCCACAACCGATGCAGCGAGATGAATATTCTTCCCAAAAAACAGATTGTGCCAGCCCTTTTGATAGCTCTTTCGGTATAGACACCTTCGTTTTATTTTGCATGACGAAACGTGGAGAAAGGTCTACTACCTTTTCATCCAGCCGACCCATCTCTTTATTATTAATTCCGACATATACATAATCACCCTCAGGACGTATAAACATATCATATTCATCCGTAATATTGGTTCCCATACTGGCGCAAAAACAGTTTGCAAAACTTTCATAACATTCGATGAGACAAAATCTTACTTTTTTACGAAATACCTTATAGTAAGGATCTTCACATCCATTTCTTAGATAGATATCATCAAGCCTTTTTATGCCATGTATGTCACAACTTCTCAAGAATAGCAGTATTTTTTTATCATGAACCTTGGGTTCTGTCCAATTATCCTCGTTAAAATAAAATAAAGTCTCAGTAATGGGTAGAAGAATTTCTTTAGCAGAAAAATTAGCTTTTATCGTCAGTTCGACTTCTTCCAACTTTGTTATTTTTTGATACCTAACTGAATCCGTATTAGTAAAAGCCCCCTTCCCCAAGAGAGCTACGGGAGCAAAAATTAGATACTCCTTTTCTAGTTCTTTTAAGTACTGGTTAAACCTTATCCCGGTTACTTTATATGCCATTATTTTTTTCCTTTCCTACGTTTGTTTTTTTCTTATGAATCCTGCTTTTACCCTTGCCTCTTATAAGAACCTTATTATTCTATAGTTCTTTTGTGCAATGAATAGATATCAGGCTAATTTTAATATTTAACTACTAAAAAGTAATGTAGGGAATTCCCTCTATTGATAAAGGAAATTCCCTACATTGTTTATTTTAATAAATTTCTATTCCTAGAGATTACACCATTTTAATTATTGGCAAAAAAAGTAACACATTGTTTAGAATGTATCTACCACCAATAATGAGGGTAGATGGCTAAAAGTAATCTAGGGAATTCCCTATTGTTAATTGTTTATTGCTCCTAACTTAGTCTGTAATTCGCTTTTCTCCCGTAATCGCTTGAATCGGCTTAATATCCTGGGTAACTTCTAAAACGCCAGAGAAATTTTCGTCCTTGTCTCTTACCGCAAAATAACGAATATATACGAATTTATCTCCCATCTTGATCCAAAAGTCTTCATTGTCCTTTTTCCCGCTTTTAAAGTCCTCCACTATTTTTTCTACCACGTAGGCACTCGCTGGAGGATGGCAGTTTTCTACCTTACGACCTATAATCGTACGGGTGCGTGGGAAAATTCGATCCTTGGTCGTAGAGAAAAACTTAACGACTCCATTTTTATCAACAAAAGTGATATCAACTGGTAAATGCCGATAAATCAATTCAATTTCTTGGGGTGATAAAAAACCAGTGTCAAACTTAACATGGCCGCTTGTATTATTTTCATTGAGTGGATTTATAACGTCTTCCTTCACATCCTCCCGATATGGTTTCCAGCCATACTGAGGTTCCACTAAGCAATAACCAATTTCATCACTGTCGAGTAGAGCACGGTACCATTCATCTTCTGATAGTGTTTCCATCGCCATTGGCAGGAATATTTTTTCTTCTTTAAAAATCATTTCCTCAACTTGTACTAATGTTTCTTCCGTTTTAGCAATTAACTCCTCTTTTATAGGTGATTGATAAGCAACAGCCAAGCTTTTTGCTTCTTTTAACAAGTTTCTGATTTTATCGTCGACGCCCCACATGACTTTAGGTGGCCCAGTAATTTCATACTTCTCCAAAAAAGGAAATATAAGATCCTCTTTTCGCCTATAATGTTTATCAACGTCCCATAGCAAGTTTATTTTTTCAGTCAATTGTAAAGCTAATGTTTTTTCAGCCTGGTTCGACGCCTGCTTTAGTTCGATGAGGATAGGCCTAATTTCCTGATCTATTAGCTTTTGCACTGCTTGATTCTCTGCTATAAAAATTGCTGCTGGATGTCCATGCTCTACCGACAATTCCGGATTTTTCTCTAATGCATCTCGGAAGACCGCAGCATGAACATCGCAGAGTCGTTGGACTTCTTCCACTGGTAACCCCTCATTAATCAGTCCTTGTTCAATCAAAGAAAGTTCAGATGGATCCATACCTACTGCAATTTTATCAAATTTGTCTTTGACGTCCTGAACTGATTTTCCCTGATGAAGTTCCAAGATTATTTCTTTTAAAGCCTTTTGCCTGTACTCTCGATTATTAATTAGTTCACTCATATATACCTCCCCAGCACTTTACCACCATTGCCATTTACGTTGCTTTATTTGCTTTATTTTAACACTACTTAGCATTTCCACACTTAAATAATTCATACAAAAACTAAACGTGCATATTGCTTTCACTTACATCCAGATCGTTAACCTTTAAATAAAAATAGTTTACAATAATGGTAAAATTATTATAAACTATACATATGGATTTCACACAGCAGGAGGATAGTTTATGAAGTTAACACTTAGAGAAATGATCTTAATTTCTATTTTTGCTGCATTAACTGCAGTAGGTGCATTTATAAGAATTCCTACTCCCCTTGTACCTTTCACATTGCAATTTTTATTTTGCGCTTATTCAGGTGTATTTTTAGGAGGAAGGAAAGGATTCTATTCCCAGATATTATATGTTGGAATTGGTCTAATCGGTATGCCTGTTTTTGCCAGTGGCGGCGGCCCTGCCTATGTACTGCAGCCTACTTTTGGTTATTTGTTAGGTTTTATAGCCTGTTCTTATACCATCGGCCGACTGGTTCAACATTTTTCCACTATAACCTTTATAAAAGTTTATAGTGCAGTCCTCTTAGGATTATTCTTTGTTTATGTTTTTGGCGTAGGATATTTATATCTCATTGTAAATTTTTACTTACATAAACAAATGACACTACAAGCTGCTATCGGAGTGGGTCTTCTCCCTTATATTTCTTCCGATTTAATCTTAAGTGTACTAATCACACTTACCGCCGTTCGTATTATACCGATATTGAGGAAAAGCGGTTATTCTGTATCAACTTTTAATTCAAGATAACTCTATGGTATTTTAGATTCTTAGCTAGCTAGTAAAGAAGCACTTTTTAGCCTTGATTATAATAAAAAATGGCAGGTTACTTAAAATATCCTGCCATTTTTTATCACTTACACCTTGTGGAAATAGGGCATTCAATTAGCCCCTTCCTTACAAATAAATCCCCTGAATTCATAGAGTTTGAATTCAGGGGATTCTATTTGTTCATTCTATTGTTTAAGTTCTCTTTATTTATTAAGTTTCAATAGTTCTTTGACTTTTGCAACCACATGCTCTACAGTAAATCCATACTCTTTAAGTACGATTGATTCCGGCGCTGAGGCACCAAATGTATCAATTCCTAATACACATCCTTGATCGCCAACATAACGTTCCCAACCTAATGTTGATCCCATTTCGATTGCTAGACGAATTTTCACATTAGAAGGAAGCACAGTTTCTTTATATTCCTTCGACTGATGTTCAAATAAGTTCCATGAAGGGAAACTGACTACGGATACAAAAATATTTTCACTTGCAAGCTGGCTCTGAGCCTGCACGGCTAGTTGAACTTCAGATCCTGTTGCCAAGAGTAAAGCACTTGGGGTTTCTGCCCTTGCTTTTGAAATAACATATGCACCTTGTCGTACACCTTTATCTGCAATTTCCTTCGTCCCAGGGATGGTCAGAAGGTCTTGTCTTGATAAGACTAAGGCTGTAGGTTTATCAAGAGATTCTAATGCTATTTTCCATGCTGCTACTGTTTCATTCCCATCTGCCGGGCGAATCAGATTGAGATTGGGCAAGGCTCTTAACGAAGCCAGTTGCTCAATCGGTTCATGGGTAGGCCCATCTTCTCCTACTGCAATACTGTCATGAGTAAACACGTAAGTAACTGGCAGCTTCATTAAGGCCGCCAAACGAATTGCCGGGCGTAAATAGTCCGAGAAAATAAAGAACGTTGCACCATATACTTTTAATCCGCCGTGTAAGGCCATGCCGTTTAAAGCAGCTCCCATGGCAAACTCCCGCACACCAAACCAAATGTTACGTCCACTGTAATCCGTAGAAGAAAAAGGATTTGCATCTTTTATTGTTGTTTTGTTAGAGCTGGCTAAATCGGCTGATCCACCAAAAAGTGCAGGTACTGTTTTAGCAAATGCATTTATCACTTCACCAGAAGAAGAACGGGAAGCAATTTTTTTGCCGTCTTCATATTGTGGCAAATTGCAATCCCAATGATCCGGCAAAAGCCCATTGATAGCACTCTCAAGATTTTTTGCTAACTCTGGATATTGAATGCGATATTTGTCCAATAAAGTATTCCATTTTTCTTCCAAACGAGCTCCCTCTTTAATGACCGTCTCAGAAAAATGTGTATACACTTCATCAGGAACATAAAAATCTTCTTCATAAGACCATTTATACGCTGCTTTGGTTAATTGTACTTCTTCTTTCCCCAGAGGCGATCCATGAGAAGCAGAAGATCCCGCCTTATTGGGTGAGCCAAAGCCAATTGTTGTCTTAACCTCTATTAGCGTAGGACGAAGCGTATCCGCTTTAGCTTTTACTAATGCTTTATCAATATTGGTTAAATCATTGCCATCTTCTACATAAAGCACTTGCCAGCCATAAGCTTTAAAGCGCTTTTGTACATCTTCAGAAAAAGACAAATTTAGTTTTCCATCTAATGAAATGTTATTGGAATCATATAAAACAATAAGACGTCCTAATTTAAGATGCCCTGCAAGAGAAGCTGCTTCTGCTGAAACGCCTTCCATCAAGTCACCATCACCACAAATACTATAGGTGCAGTGATCCACTATTTCGTATTCTGCTTTATTATATTGAGCTGCTAGATGCCGTTCCGCCATCGCCATACCAACTGCCATAGCGATTCCCTGCCCTAAAGGTCCTGTAGTAGCATCTACCCCTGGTGTATGCCCATATTCAGGATGTCCAGGTGTTCTGCTTTGCCATTGACGAAATCTTTTCAAATCTTCGATTGTAAGATCATAACCTGATAAATGCAATAAGCTATACAGCAAGATTGAACCATGGCCTGCAGACAGTACAAAACGATCCCTGTTAAACCATTTTGGATTCTTGGGATTGTGATGCATATGTTTCGTCCAAAGTTGATAGGCCATAGAGGCTGCTCCCATAGGCATTCCCGGATGGCCAGAGTTGGCTTTTTCCACTGCATCAATCGACAAGTTGCGGATTGTATTGATTGCTAATTGATCTATTTTTTTAGATTTCATACATAAAAACTCCTTTCTCTTTCCATGGAATTCAGGTAGAATACAGAAAATTCCTTTAAAGCTGCTGCTTGAAAAAAGCAACAACTTCAAAGGAATTCTTATACTTATATCTTGGGTTTTATATAGGCAGGAACAGAATACGCATATAGCTCTTTCTCTATATCTACATGTCCTGGAACATAGATAAATACAGAATCAGCAATTCGTTGTACATTACCAGATACTACATAGCATACTCCATTCATGAAATCTTTAATAGCATGCTGCATATCCAGATCTACACCTGAAAAATTAATTACTACTGCCACATTTTCCTTCAGATGATTTGCATATATGCACACATCATCATATGTTACTGGTGAAGCCACTACTACTTTTAAAGACATCGATTCACTGGTATGAACCTGTAAATTCATCGACTTTCGAGCACGAGCTGCATCCATTTCCGATACAATACTCCCTCCAGCAGCCACTTCCTCCAGTGGCATCAAATAATTTGTCAGCTTATCGATTAAACTAAGCCCCATTATTCTTGCCCTCCAGACATTTTCCAAATAAATTTAACTAATATTTCCATTATAATTTAATCATTCGACACGTTATTAATAAATCCCTGCATATCAATCATATTTTTTATATTTTTTTATAAGATTATGCGTAAAGATTAGAAAAAAGACGCCCCAAGGGGCGCCCATGTTTATATCTTAGCCATTTTTACGTTCTCTGCCACGTAATGTACGGCTTAAAATTGCTTTACGCAGACGAATGCTCTTAGGAGTCACCTCTACCAATTCATCTTTATTAATATATTCTAATGCTTGTTCTAAACTTAATATTCGAGGTGCAGTTAAACGCAACGCTTCATCAGAAGCACTTGTCCGCATATTGGTAACATTTTTCTTTTTGCATGGATTAACATCCATATCCATTTCTCTAGTGTTTTCACCAATGATACTACCCTCATATACTGTTTGTCCTGGTACAATAAATAAGGTTCCTCTTTCTTGCACACCAAAGATACCATAACCGGTTGTTTCACCTGCTTCAAAAGCAACTAAAGCACCGCGACTGCGTCCTGGTATATCGCCTTTATATGGTGCATAGCCATGGAATAAGTGATGCATAATGCCATTGCCTTTGGTACTAGTTAAGAATTCAGAACGGAAACCAATCAATCCACGAGCAGGAATCACAAATTCCATACGAAGATAGCCAGCGATCTCTGTCATATTCACTAAGTCAGCTTTGCGAGTACCCAGTTTTTCCATAACAGCTCCCATAAATTCTTGAGGAACATCAATGGTTAAAGCCTCCATTGGCTCACACCGCTGTCCATTAATGGTTTTGTAAATAACTTCCGGTTTACCAACCTGGAATTCAAAACCTTCACGGCGCATGGTTTCAATTAAAATTGACAAATGCAATTCACCACGACCCGATACTTCAAATGTATCTGCACTTTCTGTTTCCCGAACTTTTAAGCTTACATTGGTTTCTACTTCGCGGAATAGTCGATCACGCAAATGTCTCGTAGTGATGAATTGACCTTCACGTCCAGCAAGAGGACTATTGTTAACACTAAAGGTCATAGCCAATGTTGGCTCATCAATATCAATAGTTGGTAATGCTTCTGGATTTTCCGTATCGGCAATGGTCTCACCAATATTTACATCATCCAGTCCAGTAATCGCAACGATATCACCTAACGCTACATCTTGGACTTCAGTACGTTTTAAACCTTGATAGGTATATAAGCGGCCCAGTTTCGCCTTCTTCTGAATTTCACCATTTAACACTAAAACCTGTTGTCCATTCGTAGCTTTACCACGAATAACACGTCCGATAGCAATACGTCCTACATAATCATCATAGTCCAGGGTGGTAACCATGATTTGCAGTGGTCCATCAATTTCTCCTTGAGGAGCAGGAATTTCAGCTACCAATAACTCAAATAAAGGCTGCAGGTTATCACTGTCATCTTCCATCTTCAATTTAGCAATACCAGCTCTGGCTGCCGTATAAACAATCTTAAACTCTAATTGTTCATCTGTAGCATCTAGTTCCATAAATAATTCAAACACTTCATCGGCAACGTCCTTTACTCGCTGATCTGGACGGTCAATTTTGTTGATAACAACAATCGGTTTTAATTTTTGCTCTAAGGCTTTTTTCAAAACATATTTAGTCTGAGGCATAGGACCTTCAAAAGAGTCTACTAGTAATAGAACTCCGTCCACCATATTGAGTACTCGCTCTACCTCACCGCCAAAGTCCGCATGTCCTGGAGTATCCACAATATTAATTTTTACACCATCATGCATAATAGCAGTATTTTTTGACAGGATGGTAATACCCCGTTCACGTTCCAGATCGTTAGAATCCATAACCCGTTCAGCCACAGTTTCATTGGCACGGAATACCCCGCTTTGTCTTAGCATTGCGTCTACCAGAGTCGTTTTACCATGGTCAACGTGCGCAATAATGGCAACGTTGCGTAAATCAGTACGTTTCATAAATTAAGCCCTCCTACAAAGTCAACAAAGAAAGGATGCGTTTTACTGCACCCTTTTATTTTCGCATACAAACCACTATATTATACTGTCGTCTTGCTGTCAATTATAAATATTAAAAATTACCAATATATTTTAGATTATAGGATGATTTTTTCCTTCCTATACACCTTTTTTCAATTTATTAATGTAGACTTGCATTTTTTCTAAGTTGCGCATAATATCTCCCATCTTCTGATTGTCAGCGCTACCTAATTGTTCAAGATGTCTCCGGTATTCGCCATACTCTTTGTCCAATAGTTCTAAATGCTCATGCAACTGTCTTATAGCCGGATCTATTACTTCGGCCTGCTCTATGTTCCAATCTAATCCATTTAAGAGCGCCGAATCGCCAAAATTTGGAATATAAGTGGAAACATCTAACTTGTCTTTGATTAGCTGCGCAAAGGGTTCTGATGCTTCCACCTCTCCATGTACTAAAAAAATGTTGGTAGGTTTTCTTTTATAATAGGTTAACCATGTTAACAACTGTTCTTGATCAGCATGTGCCGAGAAACCATCCAGGCTATATATGGTCGCTCTTACACTAATTTCTTCTCCCATGATTTTCACCTTGCTTGCACCTTCTACCAAACGGCGCCCTAGACTGCCTTGCGCCTGATAACCGACGAACAATATACTCGATTCTGGACGCCACAAATTATGTTTTAGGTGATGAAGAATCCTACCAGCATCAGCCATCCCACTGGCAGAAATAATAATTACAGGTTCATTTAAGCTATTGAGTGCTTTTGATTCATCAGCAGTTTTTGTGAAACGCAGCTGAGGCATTTGTAAAGGATTATTTTTGGTACTTTCTAGCATTCCTTTGGCTTCTGCATCAAAATCCTGAGTATTACGCATGAAGATATCAGTAGCAGATATAGCTAGAGGACTATCGATAATCACTGGTATATTAGGAATCTTTCCTGCTTTCAAAAGATTATGCAAATAATACAGCATGGTTTGAGTACGGCCTACAGCAAAAGAAGGAATAATGATGTTTCCTCCGCGAGCCACACTGGCATTAATAATGGTTGCCAAATGTTCTTCTTTGTCATACTCTTCATGCAAGCGATTACCATAGGTAGATTCGACAATCACATAATCGGCCTCATCAATGAAGGTAGGATCTTTTATGATAGGCTGATTTGGTTGTCCTAAATCACCAGAAAAAACTAATTTAGTTGTTTTTCCTTCTTCATTCACCATGACCTCCAACATAGCTGAACCTAAGATATGTCCTGCATCACGAAAACGTACAACAACATTTGGCGACAAGGTCACTTCTTTGTCATAATCTACTGGCGAGAAATGCTCTAGAGTAGCATAAGCGTCCTCAATCGTATATAAGGGCTCTACAGGTTTCCTGCCTGCACGCTTCCCTTTCCGATTGGCAATTTCAGCATCAAAGCCTTGAATATGGGCACTATCAGGCAGCATAATCCCACAAAGCTCATGTGTTACTCTGGTGGCATAAATTGGACCTTTAAAGCCAGATTTGCATAGTTTAGGCAATAGTCCGCTATGGTCAATATGCGCATGAGTTAGCAATACGCAATCAATTGCTGTTGGATCATATAGAAAATCACGTCGATTGAAGGCTGTAATCGTTTTTGAACCTTGGAACATTCCACAATCGATTAAAATCTTTTGTGTATCCACTTCTAATAAATAAGACGAGCCAGTTACAATTTTTGCTGCACCTAAGAAAGTTAATTTCATAAGACTCCTCTCCTCTCATTGCTTACTATCTGTATATTTCGACAATTAATATAAAAATCCTTCCCTTTATAGCAAGTAGAAAAGACTTAGACAAAGCTAAGTCTTTTCTACTTGCTATTCTTCACCGATGACCCGCACTTCTGGATGCAGCATGATACCTGAATCCTCATATACACGACGTTGTACTTCTTCAATCAGTAATAATACATCTTCTGCCGTTGCCCCGCCAGCATTAATTACAAAGCCGGCATGCTTCATTGACACTTGGGCCCCTCCTACTTGGAGTCCCTTTAAACCAGCTTTCTCGATAAGCGTCCCTGCAAAATTTCCTGGCGGACGTTTAAAGGTACTGCCAGCACTAGGCATTTCTAAGGGTTGCTTGCTTTCCCGCCTGAACGTATACTCATCCATTTTTTGCGAAATTGCTGGTTTTTCTTGTTTTTGCAGCGTTAATTCTACTTCGCAAACAATGCAGCCATTGTCCTGGAAAATACTATGACGATAGCCGAACTGAATTTGTGCTGGTAAAAAACGTTGAATATTACCATTTCGGCAAACGCCAGACACTGCCGTAACTACTTGACACATTTCACCTGAGTAAGCACCTGCGTTCATAAATACAGCACCGCCAATGCTACCAGGAATGCCAATCGCAAACTCCATTCCACTTAATCCATGTTTAGCAGCATAACAAGAGACATCTGCCAGCATAGCCCCTGCACCGGCAGTAACTAAAGCCCCAGTGTGCCGGATATATGACATTTCACTGCCAAATTTTAAGACCAGACCTTTAATACCTTTATCACGTACTAGAATATTTGAGCCATTGCCGAGTACAGTAACTGGTATGCCATACTGCTTAGTAATAATCATGATGGCAGATATTTCATCCATGGAAGCAGGAAAGACTAAGTAATCGGCTGGACCGCCAATTTTGAAAGTCGTATGCTTTGATAAGGGCTCATTGATCAAAAGGCGGCACTCAGGAATCACTTGCTTTAACTTTAGTAAAAGTTCATCAGACAGATTATTTCTTTTCAAAGAAATCCATTCCTTCAGCTACAGAATCACCCAAAATTTTATAAATATCCGCCACTAGACGTTGAAATTTCATATATGACTGCATAAATGCAGAAGCTTTACTATTTCCAACGATCAGTTGATACATTTGCTGTATTTGCTCTGTTTTTGCTTTGTCTTCTCCCTTGCCGCCCATCATATCGTATTCTAATTCCATCTGCTTGGCAATAAAATCTTTTACCATTTTCTTCGCTTGTTCATCTGTATCAATGATTTTCTTAACTTCCATAAATTCTCTATATTCTGGGGATTCTTTAATTGCTCGCACTAAGTCATGGGTTTTATCGTAAATATTCATATTACTCCTCCTCATTTACACTCTACTAAATACACCCAATACATTATACAATATTCTATCCATAATCGTATAGATCTGAATATTTGATGCCTCATTTTTGCTCTATTAAGGATACATAAAGATCTTGCATCGCTTTTGCATCTGCTGCCTGCGTACCAGCAGACTCACAAATCACTCGAGGTGTAAAACCACGTTTAGCGCAAACAGCAACAAAAGGCTCATAGGGAGGGCCAAATTCATCGGCAAAAGTCCAATGGCGTTTTTCGCCCCCTTTTGTAAACTCAATGGGACTGAAGTGAATATGCAGATTTTTCGCTACTTCTTTTCCTAAAATTTCTCCCACCTTATCAAAAACAGCTTCAAATTCCTCTTCTGTTGTATATTTTCCACCTGTTACTGCATGCAAATGTCCAAAGTCTATAGTAGGTATAAGCCATTCGGATAAAGTACATACAGCAAGAACTTCTTCTAATGAACCCAATTGATTTTGTTTTCCCATGGTCTCTGGACAAAAATAGATGCCCGTTAGTCCTCGCTTATCTACTAATTCCAATAGGGTAAAAAGGGCGCGTTTCACATTTTCCATCGCCACTTTCCGATCTTGCTTACCCAACCCTCCCATATGGAAAACAATACGGTCAGCTCCCATCCAGCGAGCGACTTCTAGGGATTTTAAAAAATGATTTTGTGTATTTCCAATAATTTTTACATCGTCTGTGGACAAACTAATATAATAGGGAGCATGTATACTCAGCTTCACTCCATACTTTGCTGCTTGCTGCCCAATTTTTATGGCTGTTTCCTCTTTTATATTCACGCCGCGAGTACATTGGTATTCATAAGCCGTCAGTTTCAGCGTACCCAGCCATGCTGGTATCTCCACCGATGCTTTATAGCCAGCTGCATAGAAAGCCTCTGGATTGCCTCCTGGTCCAAATTGTGCGCGCATTATGTTTCACCATCTTTTCAATATTTATAGATTCTTATTTTAAACCTACAAATTGCTGCTGTCGAAGAGCCTCATATACCACGATTGCAGCAGAATTTGATAGATTAAGAGATCTAGCATCACTAACCATAGGAATACGAATGCAGCTATCTTTATGTTCTATTAGTAACTGTTCAGGCAAACCAGCCGTTTCCTTGCCAAACACTAAAAAATCATCTGCTTTAAACTGAATATCACTATAATGCTGATCAGCTTTTGTTGTGTTAAAGTAAAAATTATGCTCTTTATATAATTCTATCACTTCAGCAAAATTTTCATGACTATGTACTTTCACTAAATTCCAATAATCCAGGCCAGCTCTTTTCAAATATTTATCTTCAATCGAGAATCCCAAAGGTTTCACTAAATGAAGCTCCGTATTTGTTGCTGCACACAATCGCGCTATATTACCTGTATTTCCAGGAATTTCAGGTTCAACTAATACAATATGCATGATAACACCTCATTTTTATATCATTTCCAAATACTTAATTATTACATATACTTTCACAATTTTAAATAAAGAAATTCATTTGTCTATTATACTTTTTTTCTTTGCAGGAAACACAACCATCATAAATACCATTATGATAATTGTTAAAACAATCCCCGTAGATTGAGCATTTAGTATTCCAATTCCTTTTCCACCATTACCAAATTGCAGGACTACAGTAGTCAAAACTCCAGCAATTGCGCATATAAAGGCAGCTTTAGTAGAAGGTCGCCTTGAAAACAAACCAAATAATAAAGGAGCTGTTAATGACACGGACATCAACGAATAAAAAATAGACAATGCTGTAATGATATTAGGCAATAGTAAAGCAATACTAATACCGAGAATTCCAGCTGCCACCGTAACGATGCGGCTCATTTTCAGTAATTCCTCATCTGAAGTTTCAGGTTTAATAAAGGTTTTATACAAATCTTTCGTAAAAGATGTTGTTATCATATATAGTACTGCGTCTGCAGCACTAACCTCGGCTGAGAAGATGGCTGCCAAAGCAAAGGCAGAAGCCCAAAATGGCATAAATTCTTTCATAACAATCGGCAATGCCAATTCACTCTGCGACAAGTTCGGAAACGCTGCAAAAGCGCACATTCCTAGTATAACAGGGACAATGGCAAAAGCAAATTGCACCAAAGCATTAAGAGCTGTGCCAATTCTTACTGTAGCTACATCACGAGCTCCATATACCTTCCCAATTAAACCTGGAGAAATAAAAAAAGACGGCGTTAACATTAAAAAATAACCAATAATCATAGTAATTCCAATGCCGTCAAAACTCATATAGGCTTCTGCCTTATTTGCATCCGCTATGTTTTGTCCGATTAGTGCAGTAAGCCCTTCCCAACCGCCTATATAATGCAATGCAAAGGGAACGGCTAATAAAAATCCAACAAACTTTACTACGATTTGAATGCTATTTACAAATGTCGCGGCGAGTAGGCCTCCGGCACCAAAATATAAGATAACTACAATAGAGCCAACCAAAATTCCCACTGTTTTACCAGTACCAGCTACAGCGGTCAAAATCCAGGCAATTCCCAT
The DNA here is from genome assembly GCF_000271665.2 of Pelosinus fermentans JBW45. Taxonomy (GTDB): domain Bacteria; phylum Bacillota; class Negativicutes; order DSM-13327; family DSM-13327; genus Pelosinus; species Pelosinus baikalensis. The sequence goes on from NZ_CP010978.1 coordinate 3,148,497, forward strand.
TAACTGTCCCGCAAAAATAGCCAGGGTGCCAATAGCCATCATCAATGATATGAATCCTCGAAAATTTCGATTATAACGATAATCCAGATAGTCTCCCAATGTATATAAGTTATATTCTTTTGCCACTCGCCAAATCGCAGGACCAACAATAAAGGCTAATATGACAGAACCTACAGCCGAAGAAGCAATCCACCACCAAGCAGAAATACCAAATTTATAGCCAACTCCAGCTACGCCAACGGTGGAGCCAGCACCAATGTTAGGTGCAATTAATGTAGTAAATAAAAGAGCAGGTCCTAGCTTTCTGCCAGCGACAAAAAAATCAGATGCACCTTTAACGCCCTTAGTGGCAATAAAACCTACAGCAACTAAAATACATGCATATACGATAATAGCTATTAAATACGGGTTCATGTTTACATTCTCCTTTTCAATAACAAATACCTAAAGCTTTGACAATCAAAACTTTAGGCATTATGAACTGCACTAAATATACTATATTATTTCATACAAATCAACATTGTATCTTATTAATACTTGCGATTTATCATACATATCACATTGAATTTGTTTATATCTAATTCATGTTAAAAATAAATCATAAAAACAAGATAACAGTAGAATAATATATATGTAAGTAACATCTCATCATAAGGAGGAAATTTCATGACTGTACAAAAGGACTTGCAAAAAGCTGTCGCTGCAGCAGAATCAGCAAAAGGAACCTATGCAACCTTCGCACAATCAACTGACGATCAAACAGCCAAACAACTTTTTACACAGATGTCACAGGATATGGATCAACATATCAGCCAGCTCAATAGCCGCCTTAACGTCACCGAGCAAAATCAACTAAATAGTCAAGCAGACTAATAAACGATAAGGGGGTAGTAAATGACTGCCCCCTTATCATTTATAAATTTAATCTGTTATGTAGACGTTAGCATACATTCTTTCTAGCAATTATTTTTTTCAATAATCCCCTCACTTAATGCTTTTTCCTCCACTGGAATACGAATTCCTAGAATTAACCAAGCGTTACACAGAGTCGCAAGGGTTGCTGTGATTGCAGCTCCAAATAGTAAGGGCACAACTAGCAATTCTATGGCTACAGCTACATAATTGGGATGTTTTATATATTGGTATGGTCCTTTAGAAATAAGTTTTCGGCCAGGAATGACTAAAACCCGAGTGTTCCAAGCCTTCCCCAGACTAGCAATACACCAATACCTCACTACTTGAGCAATAACAAATAAACTTAGCCATACATACCATAACTCAGTTATGACAACGTTACCTATGCCGCTCTCTACGATCCAACCGATAAACCAGCAGCCATGTAAAATAAAAAATAAAGAGTAATGCTCCTTGCCAAACTCTTGTGCTCCAGCTGCCACTGACCACTTATAGTTATTTTTAGCTATGTATAGCTCTAAAAGGCGCTGACTGATTAGAATACATGCCATTATTAAAACCCATAGGCTCACCATTTGAATAGTACCTGTTCCGCACTAAAACCAGGTCCTAGTGCTAACATAATTCCATATTCATCTTTTGCTGGTGTTTCAGCCATAAATTTTTCTAATACAAATAAAATGGAAGCACTAGACATATTGCCATAATCAATTAGTATCTTATATGCTTGAGATAGCTGATCTTTACTGATATTCAAACTCCCCGAATATGCATCCAATACCTTTGCACCACCAGGATGAACAACATAATGAGCTATTTTTTCTTGCTCGATTCCCCATTTGCCACAAGCCTCTTGTAATAAATCAGGTAAATAGCGGCGTACAATGCTAGGAATATCTCGAGAAAACCGTACCTTAAGACCTGTCTCAACTAGTTCCCATCCCATAATGTCTTCTGAATTGGGAAACAAGGTACTATGATTTCCTAAAATAGCGGGTCCTTCACCATCCATGGTTATTAATACCGCAGCCGCCCCATCAGCAAAAATGCTGGTACCGACTATATTGGATTTAGAGAAATCATTCCTTTGAAAAGTAAGACTGCAAAGTTCTACAGCTACCAACAATATCGATTTGCCTGGCATACTATAAGCAAGTTCATTAGCTCGTGCTAATCCAGCGGCACCTCCCCCGCAGCCAAGTCCCCAAATAGGCAGCCGCCTTGTATGAGGTGATAATCCCAGCCGCTCAATCAGCTTAGCATCTAAGGTAGGAGTCGCAATACCAGTAGAAGTCACAAAGATAACCATACCGATATCCATTGGCTTTATATTCCCTCTCGTCATTGCCTGCAATGCTGCCTTTTCTGCAAGATCAAGGGCTACTTCTTTAAATATTTGATTCGCTTCTGAAAAAGAATGAGGAGCCGCATACCATTCCAGCGGCCGAGATAAGTATCTTACCTTAACGCAGCTATTCTCAAAAATGGGAAGCAGCTTATCAATATGATCTACGTGGGAACGAAACATACTCGCGACAAATTCTTTTATCTCTTTTTGCTCTAAAGCATAATGAGGTACTGCTGTACCGATAGCCTGTATTGTAGGCTTCACCATATTATAATCACCACCAATTGGTATTTTTAATACTACTACACTATTAAGCAATGTATTGAAAAATACCATTTTGGGAAATTATAAGCCGAAACTAATTTAATACATGATAATCGATATAAATTTTTTATTGCATTATCATTTGATGTACATTATAAAATTAACCCCTCTGTTTATTTAAGAGGGGTTAATTACTGCTTACTTTTCTGTGTTTTTTCTTTCTTCTCGATGGCTGGCTGCATAGCGAATCGCAGCAAATTCCGCTAGGTCTTTTTCTACAGTTACCAGATCACTTCGATTTAGCTCCTTAATGCTTTCTTTACCTACAGCTTGTACGGCTAGCTGCATTTCACTCTTACAAGAAGACAGAAAGTTTGCCAGATGATTGGCAGCTGCATCGATGTTAAGTTTATCCGTTAACTTGCCTGTATATAATAACATTTGCGAAGGGGGCGCTTGTGGCAGTGCCTTTGTCATTTGGGTATGTAGCGCAGCCAGTAAAGCAATCGTTCCAATATAAACTGCATCCGCTCCTAGAGCCAGGGCTTTTAGAAAGTGCCCTGGAGTCGTTAATCCACCAGCAATAATCACACTAAAACGATCACGCAAATTATTTTTTACGAGCCAATCGATCGTTCGTACAAGGGTATGAAAGGTCGGCAGCCCCACATTGTCTTGTAAGGTTGGATTCGCAACTGCTGTCCCGCCCTCAGAACCATCTACGACAATATAATCTGCTTTTGTCTGGGCAATAACCGCCAGTTCATATTCAATATAGTCAGTACCAGCTATTTTGACCCCTATAGGAACATCATACTGCGCTTTCATATCATCGATCATCGCAATATAATCTTGTGTCGAATTTTTCCCAGGCATGCGCGCATATACAGTGGCATCTTCTCCTTTTTTTAGCTTCCATGCGTTGCGCAGATGATCATCAATATCTTGAGCCTTCATTGTAGAATCAACCGCACCGCCCCAAGCTCCCTGACCTAATTGAATTTCAATCGCATCCAGCTGCTTTAGCTGCTCTTGACTACTCAATTGACCTCCACGATGGTATTGTCCAATTAAAAATCGAGCTGCTCCCCGTTCTTCCTCAGTAACGGCAGACTCTCCTGTATTAGTTGAGGTTCCGACTATCGTTGCTCCCTTAGCCAAGGCAATTTTTATCGGCAAACTTAGCGACCCGCCATAAGACATTCCTGTAATCATGATAGGCAGTTCAAGCTGCAGAGGCTTTTTAGCCTTTGGTCCAATAACCGTTTTCATGGTAATTTCGGTATAATCAGAAGTAGGTAATTCAAACAATTGCTTTGGGTTCAGCAGCAGCTTATCCCATGGAGATAGTACCACCGGACTGCCTAAGGGTCGTGCCAATTCTTTGCCAGCCTCGGCACGCATAGCAGCTTCCATCATGGCTCGCGGTGATAACTTTTCTGCTACTGTAACCATCAAGAAGGGATTGTCCTTATAATCCTCCGTAAGCATCTTTGCCATTACTTCATCCATTGAGGGATCTATGAGTTTCATCATCATCCAGCTTAATAACATCGTAACACCTCCAATATTTAGTATGTATATTTAAGACCTATATTATAACTGAACTGCTTTAAAAACTTTATCGTAGTAAACAAAAAACGAGAGGGTGGAAATTGATTGCCACCCTCTCGTTCTTTTTTAGTTATATTCTTCATCATCAGGACGTTTGTACTTATATTTACAGGGTTTTTTATCCTCATCATCTTCATCCACACATATATTGGGTCCTAGACCAGTAACATCAGAAAAGTTATGACAGTGACCATCATTCATGCTTGTACGGCCTTCATAATAATGAGTATGAGAGCCATCCGGCATGGCGACTGCCCGGTCTGTCATAATATCTACCCAATGCCAGTGCCCTCTAGAATTCTCGGCCGCAAAAGATGTTCTCGTACGAATTTGATGAACATGAGACCGTCCTTCCACCCTAGCAGGTCCAGTAACACCTAAAAACATATGCTGATGATCATCTGAAACATCTGTTTCCGTAGTGTACACATGTACATGGACATTATCCATATTATCTTCATTGTTGCCTGTTATATATTTGTCTTCATGGTCCATCATATATTTTCGCTCTTCATCGTTAAGCATTCTCCCCACACCTCCTATAATTTCCATAGTATTATATGCGGAATATTTTTATTTGTGCTCTTTAAGAGCTTCACATATCAAAACTATCTGTCAATACGTTAGATTCTCGCAGTGTGAAGCATCCAAAGGATAATTATTGGGATGCGATTTTCTCATATAATAACAATAACTTTTCTTTAAAACTATATATTCTTGCTGAAAAGTATTATATAATGATAGTCAAAATTAAAAAAATGTATTGATGTAAAGCCGATGAGCAAAGTAAGAATTTGTCATCTGCAAATATAACGATTGATTTATATCGTAAGAAGTATTACAAGGAGGCCATTTAATTGATTTCTAATAAAGAACGAACACCCGATGATTTTATTAATGACGAGGTAATTCTTCAATTACTCCGCGAAGCAAAAACAAAATCTCAGGATAAAAAACTCGTTAACAGTATTATTGCGAAAGCCAACCAATACCAAGGTTTATCAGCATCTGAAGTAGCCATTCTTTTAGAAGTGACTGATCCAGACGTATTGGAATCCATGTACACTGTTGCTGCTGATATAAAACAAAAAATTTATGGCACACGTATTGTATTATTTGCACCACTTTATATCTCCAGCCACTGTATCAACGATTGTTCGTATTGCGGCTACCGCAGCGGCAATCCAAGCCAAGTACGCCGTCATCTATCCATGGCTGAAGTAAAACAAGAGGTAGAGATCATTCAATCCTTAGGTCACAAGCGCTTAGTGTTGGAAGCTGGCGAAGATCAAGACAACTGTTCCATCGACTATGTTGTCGATACCATTAAAGAAATTTATAATGTGAAAAATAAAAACGGCAGCATACGCCGTGTTAATATTAACGTTGCCGCTACCACCATTGACGAATACAAAAAATTACAACAAGCCGAGATTGGCACCTATATTTTATTTCAAGAAACCTACCACCGTCCAACCTATGAGATGCTGCATCCTTCTGGACCCAAAAAAGATTATAACTGGCATACCACTGCCATGGATAGAGCCATGCAGGCAGGCATTGATGACGTTGGTATCGGGGTACTTTATGGACTCTATGATTATAAATATGACACGATTGCTATGTTTTTACATGCCGAGCACTTAGAAAAAGCCTTTGGTGTCGGGCCTCATACTATCTCAGTACCCCGCCTCAGACCAGCTGACAGTATTAACCTCGAAACCTTTCCGCATCTTGTGAATGATGAAGACTTTAAAAAAATCATTGCTATAATTCGCTTAGCAGTACCTTATACAGGAATTATTTTATCAACCAGAGAGCATCCTGAGTTACGAGACAAGCTTCTTACTTATGGTGTTTCACAAATTAGTGCCGGTTCCTGTACAGGTGTAGGCGGTTATCAAGAAACCCAAGAAGATTCTGTCACAGCAAAGGGAGCGATGCAGTTTGAAACAGGGGACAATCGTTCTCCAGAAGAAATTATCTCTATGCTATGCGAAAAAAACTATATACCCAGCTATTGTACAGCTTGTTATCGTCAGGGACGCACAGGTGATCGCTTTATGAGTCTTGCTAAAAGTGGTGAAATACAAAATGTTTGCTTGCCTAATGCTTTATTGACTTTTAAAGAGTATCTGCTTGACTATGGTGATGATGCGCTAAAAAAAGTAGGCGAAACTATGATTACTAAAAACCTTGCTTCGATACCACAGGAAAGTGTCCGCACTAAAACCATCAAACGTCTAAAAGAAATTGAAAATGGTGCCCGTGATTTATACTTCTAGATCATGACAATTTTCAAAAAAGGTTAGGAGAGACTACCAAATCGGAGTCTCCCCTAACCTTTTTCTTATTTATAGCACATTGATCCCTGCTGCTAAATTGGCCGATTCAATGGCCTGATGAGCTAATTCATTAGCTTGACCAAGAGTCGTCATCGTCTGATCGGTATTATGAAAGCCCATACTATTTTCAGCTGACACAATATCCCACATCCACTGGGCTTTACGCACCAATTCCCTAGCTTTGGCAAGTTCAGCCTGATTGACATTTGGCGTATCACCAGCTTTTCGTATCGCTTCATGAGCTTTAGCTATATTTAAGCCTGCAGTATGCTGCAGTAAAAAAGTTTGGTCTTGGATTGTCTTAACTCTTTCGGATAACCATTCTGTTCCTTGACTGTGACATGGAGAACAAGAGGCATCAAGAGTCTTTAATGGGCTTGTAATAAAATGGGATGTATATTTCTGCCCATCTTTACGCATATACGGCATATGACAATCGGCACATGATACCCCAGCCTTACCATGAGTACCATTCGCGAATGTTTCATAATCAGGATGCTGCGCTTTTAGCATTGGTGCTTTAGAATCTGGATGCTCCCAATCCTGAAGGAAGTTATTAGGTTTTTCAGCATAATAAGCATACATTTCCTCCGGCTTAAAGCCTTTATCCCAAGGAAAAACTACCCGCATGGTACCAGGCTCAAAATAATATTCAGAATGGCATTGAGCACATACATACGTGCGCATTTCTTCTCTTGTTGCCTTACTCAAATCGATACCCCGCCGTTCTTGTGCTTCAATAAATGCTGGATTAATGACACGTAAGTTCATCGTTTCTGAGTCATGACATTGGGCGCAAGTAACAGGATGCTTACTCCTTTCTAATAATTCCCCTAAAGGTTTATTGGCATACCCCCAGCCTGATTCTTTATAGAATTGTTCCACATAAGGAGTTTTACAGGTAATGCACGCACCTTTACTAGCGGGACCAATCCGTTTACTATGAAGTAAATCTTCTACAGCATATACATGACCCCGATCCTCAGTATAATCCTTACTAAAAGGCATACCTTTAAAGTTTGTGAAAATTTCTGGCTGCATATCTGATTTTTGTACATTCACACTGCCTCCATAACCTGTAGGAGAAGGAGATACCTCGGCCATCTTTCGATAGCTTTCATATTGAAGGGGATAGACTTTTCCCCATACTGCTGCATCATATTCTCCTGCGGGGATGGGTGAGGCTTTGACTGTTGCTGCCGGCTTAACCCCAATACGTACAGCAACAAAACCAAAAAAGATGACTGCTACACCCAACAAGGCAATTAAGGTCTTTTGCATGTTACTCAACTTTTATTCCCCCTTTGCTCTTGTTCATGCCATGAACTAAGCCGCGATGGCATTTCGTACAATCCTCTCCACCGGCTCCCATACCAGTGTTTTGTACTGTAGATTGATGACAGCGCATGCAATTGTCTTCTACGATAGCTTTGCCTTTAGGCGATAACTTCATTGTTGCGGGATAATCTCGCAAGACTTCATGATAGGTATCATTCATACCGGTCTGCGCTTTAGTAATCATTTTAATTGCAAAATTCTGCTGCGGCAAATGACAGTCGGTACACTTAAGCTGCTTGTGATTCGATGCCTGCCATGTTGTATGGACTGCCTCCATTGAATGACAACTTCCACAAAACCCTGGACTATCTGAATAAGCATAACCAGCACCTCCAGCTGCCATTCCTATCATCACCACAACCAGAACCACCAGCGCAATCTTTAAAGCATTGCGGTTTAAAAACTGACCAGTATCCAACCCCTCACCTCCTATTTTATAGTTTTTCTTCCCTACTTTTTTTTACTAGCACCTTATCAGCCCTAAATCAGTGAATACTGACGGTCTATTTTCCTACCGTTTTAAAGCTGACAAGGTACTAGTCAATTATGTAGTCCTAGAAATGGACATTGACCCCTTTTCCTTATCATCCATTTTCTTTTAAAAAACCAAAAGCGATTGATTGCTCCCCAGCCACAGCCGAAGGTAATCAAAATTGCTCCTAACCATACTAAATTGATTAAAGGCTTATTACTGATTTCAACTTCAACACTATCTGATTTACTGATAGAAACGTTATCCAAAAGTCCAATGCTTATATTTCCATCCCTAGGATTAACCCCATTAATGACGATTTCATATTGACCAAAAACCACTACAGGAGCACCAGTAACCACTCCGTTCTTATACACAAGCTCTGGCTGAATCGCTTCTGTCCTTCCCTCTTTTACCACTTCAAAGACGGTTTGCACTTTCATTTCCTGTCCGGTGGTACCTGTAATCATTTTCCAGGAAATAAACCTAATGATTACGTCATTTTGCTGACTTTCCTCTCCTGTTGCCAATCGAATTTCTGTAGCCGTATGGTCTTCATGCTTCATGACAGGGGCTACATATAAATCCGCTAGCCATCTGCGGTCAATAGCCGGCTCTCTAGCAGATGGCTGCCCTTCTTTATTGTATTTAGTAAAGGCCTGTATCAAAGAAGGCTCTATCTTCTGGTGGCCGACAATAAAATTTTGATAAAATCCACTACCGTCGTTCGCCTCTTCTTTACCTATATATGTAATTTCACTCCCCAGGATTTGTTTAGGTTGTTGTAGATTTAAGGTTGTCACCGTCGACTCATTGGCAGCAGAAGAGGCGACAATACCGATTACCATAACGGCTAATCCAGCATGAGTAATAGCTGCTGGCCATGATGCTGCGCTTTCATTTCCCCTACCTATGATAACATTCGCAATCAAAGCCGTAATGGAAAAAATGGTCGTTATTACTATCATAGGCTGGTATAATCCCAGCTTAAGCGGCAAAACCAATGACAGCAAACCGATAATTCCCAACCACCAGTACTTCTTTAACGAAATAGCCTCATTAGGTTTTTTATTAAACATAGGAGAGATCGTAAGGAGCATAACCAAAGCTGCTGCTAATGGCAGCGACGTGTTATTATAAAAACTTTCACTCACATTTGACGGATTTCCTAATAACATCGTAACCAAGGGGGTAGACATCCCGATAAAAACCATTACCGCCATAAGACTAAAAATCAGTACGCTGCAGCCCAATGTAAATTCACGGCTGTTGACCCTGGTATATAATTCACCTTCTGGCAAGTCAGGCCAACGTATGATTAGCAAGGTTAAGCCAAAAAATATAGTAAGAAGCACAAACCCTGCCAGCAATCCCCCAACCCCTTCATCTGCAAAAGAGTGAGTAGAAAAATCACTTAAAACTCCGCTGCGAGTTAAAAATGTTCCATATAGCACGGTTACAAAGCTAAAAATACTTGCAAAATAAGCAGATCGAATAGCCGCTGATTTTAATCTTGCCCAGAATAAGCTATGTACCAAGGCTCCATTTACCAACCACGGCACGAGAGAGGAATTCTCCACGGGATCCCAGGCCCAATACCCTCCCCAACCTAATACTTTATACGCCCAAAAACCCCCAATAAAAACACCGGCTCCCAAAGCACACCATGAAAACAAAGCCCAAGGCAATACTGCTGTCATCCAGGTTTTATGATTGTTAGAAAAAAGTCCTTCTAGAGCGTAAGCAAAGGGCACAGCCAAACCAGCATACCCCAAGAAGATAATTGGCGGATGAATAATCATCCAAAAATCTTGTAACAAAGGGTTAAGTCCCACCCCGTCCAGTTGAGGTTGTGCCAGCAGCATAAAAGGTCCTTTTGCCAACAAAACAATCAGCAATATAGCCTGCAGCACGCTATAAACGGCCATAACACCAGGAGGTGTGTCGTTCTTTCGAGATAGTAGCAATCCAAATATCACATGAAATACCAACCACAGCATAAATGAACCTTGCTGCCCCGCCCAAAATGCGGACAGCTTATACATAAAGGCCAACTCGCGAGACGAATAACTAAAAACATAAGCATAATCAAAGCGATTATCTAAGATTAGATATAGTAAATAACCTGCTGCAATCCCAGCTAATATTGCTGACAAACGGTAACACTGTAATCCAACGTTGGCAGCCCTCCCCTTTCCTGAGCGCCGTGTAACAGTCGACAGATGCACATTGAAATAGGAAAATGCTGCTATACAGGTAACAAGCAAAGCGAAAACGATAGAAACATAGCCAACCATTACTTATTCACACTCCCTTGCACAGACTGATATTTAGAAGGGCATTTTACTAATAATTTTTCAGCAATAAACTGATCATTCTGATATTTCCCAATAGCCACAATACTAGTCGCCTCTTCTATCCCATCCGGCTTAGTCCCCTTATATACAATCAACGCTTCTTGTCCGTTCTCATCTTGCAGCTTAAAAGTTATAGCTTTTTTGTCCTCTGTCATGATCACACGTTCTGAAATTAATACTCCACGCACCTGCACACTGCCGCTCATCGTTTTGGCCTTAGCAAAAGTAACGTATGGCGTTAGGGAACTTTTAAAACTGACAGCACTAAAAATAATGAATAGAGCAATAATACCGATACCAATTCCATGTCGTTTTTTCATGGGTTTCCTCCTTATCCCATAGGAGTCTCTGGAGATAGCTATTCCGAGAGACTCCCCATGATGCGATCCACTCTTACGCTGATTTTTGTTTGTTGAGTACCATATAGTTAAAGCACTGCCAAAATAGTGCTGTACACGCCCCAACAGCCGCTAGAAGTACATAGATCATGATCGTATCCATTTCTAACTTACCAGCACTATTAATCACCGGTTCAGGATGCAATGAGAAATAAAAACGTGGAATGATAAAAACTAAGAATGGTACCGTTAAAAAAGAGAGTAAAGCATAAACAGCAGATATTCTGGCTCGCTCTTTCTCTTCTTGAATGGAGGATCGTAATACTAAATAAGCTCCATAAATGAGCAGCAAAATAAAAATAGATGTTTGCCGCGGGTCCCAATTCCAATAAGCACCCCAAGTGAGTTTTGCAAAAACGGCACCGCTTATAGTTGCCAATAGACAAAATAGTAATCCTAAACTAGCGGCTGCTGAACTTTTCCAGTCATATTGTATATCTCGTGTACGCAGATATTGTACAGACCAGCCAGCCGACAACAAAAAAGCTAAAACCGATACCCAGGCAACTGGTATATGGAAAAAAGCAATTCTCACCAATTCACCCAATCCTTCTGCCGGGGGCACGATGTAGAATACCGCATATATCACTCCCATAATCCATAAAAGCAAGATGAGCTTCAATTACAATCCCCCCAAAATCAGTCGTACCAAAGATAATCGAATACTATGGATGATGCAATCATCAGTACCACATTATAGGCTGCCATAAACAGGATGTCAGATATATCGGGCTTAACATTCATCAAGATCTTAGCTGTAGCACTAATACTACTTAAAAATTGGGGCAATAATATGGGAAATGTCAATACCGTAAATAATGCATTTTTCCCCTGGGTCTTGGCTACCATAGCGGCAGTAATCGTGCTGGCAGCTGCAATACCTATATCGCCAAGAATCAAGACCACAATAAATATCGACCAATGATAAATATCTACATTCAGAAAAAGGATAAATAATGGAATGATTAACATCGTCAGAGCCAATAACATAATAATATTAAACAATAACTTACCAAATAGTACAGCTTGCCCTGACCCATAAAGCTGCAGCGCTATGATAGTGCCCGACTCCTCTTCTTGAACAAAAACTCTAGACAGTCCAGCCATAGCACAAAAAAACAATAGTACCCACAATAAAGCTGCTGTAAGATCCGCAGGTAAACTTGCTGCACCAATGGACATACTAATGCTGGCTAAGGATATTAAAGCAAACATAAACAATGCGCTCACAGCATAACGGGTTCTAAACTCACATAATCCATCTTTCATCATGATTGCCCAAATGCAATTAAGCAAGTTCAATCTTATAGTCGGCATGTTCCGCCTCCCATGGTTCATTTGTCGCAATAATGATTGCCGCATTCTGTTCGAGTCCATTGCTAATCATTTGGGCTATGAGCCTCTTTCCATCAGCATCTAAATTGGAAGAGGGTTCATCTAATAACCACAACAACGGCTGCATCGCTAGCATAAGAGCCAATTTTAAACGCTGCCGCATTCCTGTAGAATAGGTACGTACTAATTGATCCTTATCGATTGCTAAACCAACTTTTTGGCAATATCCCTCTATCTGATGCTCATTGCATCGTATTTTACGCAAGCGAGTAAAAAATAATATATTTTCACGGCCTGTCAAATCAGCATATAATATAATTTCAGGAGATATGAGTCCCAAGCACGCCCGTCGTTCTTCTGCATCGAATTGCTTATTGTTACTTATAATTTGTATCGCACCTGTCGTTGGCTGATTAAGACCTGCAATTATTTTTAGCAAGGTTGATTTGCCTGAACCGTTAGGTCCTGTAATGACTAGGCACTGTCCTGCATTCACTACAAGATTAATTCCCGTAAATAAAACCCGTGTGCCGATACTCTTGCTGACATCCACAAGTTTCACACTGATATCTCGATACATTGCTATCCCCCCTCCTATCTTCTACTAAAAATAAATGCACGAAAATGTTGTGTAGGGAGTTATGCTTTTATCATACTACAAGTTACTTACATCCAGCTTACAAAACTATTACGAAAAGATTACATTTGAAATTTATACCCTACGCCCCATACGGTTTTAATATAAAGAGGTTTAGATGGATCTGGCTCAATTTTTTCTCGTAAGCGCCGCATATGAACCGTAACGGTATTCTCGTCGCCATGGTAATCGCTATGCCAGATTTTATTAAGCAATTGCTTTCTGGTAAAAACTTGCTTAGGGTTACTGGCTAAAAGCCATAGCAGTTCAAATTCTTTCGTAGTTAACTCTATGATTTCTGAATCAATGTTTACCGACCTAGCCTTACTATCAATTCGTAAATTGCCAGACAGGATGCTTTCATTCTTCTCTTGCTTTTTCCCTTTTGCCCGGCGCAGTACCGCTTGTACCCGCAATACCAGCTCCGTTGGGCTAAAAGGCTTTGCAATATAATCGTCAACACCCATTCTAAAACCTGCAATACGATCTAATTCATCGCCTTTTGCAGACAAAATAACGATAGACATATCATACTCCGCAATCAAGATACTACTTACATCCAAGCCATTAATCTTTGGCAGCATTAAATCAAGCACTACTAAATCAGGTTGTTCTCGTTTCGCCACGGCTAATGCCTCTTCACCATCCATAGCAATCACAACCATGTAGCCTTCCCTTTCAAAACAATGCTTAAGAATTTTTAGTATTTTATCGTCATCATCCACAATTAGAATTTTTTCCTTGAACATATGTAGCCTCCCGTTCCAACAATCGGCAAAGTAAATGTAAAAACGCTCCCTTTACCAACTTTACTCTCCACTCTGATTTGTCCCCCATGCAGCTGAACAAAATTATGGGCTAAAGCAAGGCCCAATCCACTCCCCATATATTCCCTTTCACTAGGACTGCCAGCCTGTTTAAATTTTTCAAAAATAGAGCTTTGTTCTTCCTCGCGGATACCAATACCCGTATCCTTCACAGCTATCTTTAGATACGGCTCCTGCTTCTGATGAATGACCTCCGCCTCAATGCTAATTGAGCCGTTGGAAGGGGTGAACTTCACGGCATTACCAATCAGATTTTTGATAATATGACTTACTTTGTCATAATCAGCCATGATCATCGGTACTGCGGAACTAATATTGCTATGAAACTGAAGATTCTTTTTAAGCAGTAATGGTGAGATAATGCGAGCAATATTATCAACAATCTCTCTAATATCTATAGGCTGCATGTCTAACATGATTAAACCAGCCTCAATTTTAGACATATCCAAAATATCATTGATCTGACTTAGCAGTTGATGTGAACTTTCAAAGATATCCTCCAGATAGTCCCGTTGCTGACTACTCAAATTTTCTTCATATAATAATATTTCACTAAAAGCAATAATGGCTGTCAAAGGCGTTCGTAGTTCATGGCTCATCACCGCTAAAAATTCTGACTTGAGTTGATCCGCTTGACTGAGCTTGTCATTCATAGCCCGCAGTGCAGCGCCTTGTTCAAGCAGCTGTACATTCGCTTCTTGCAGCAGATGAGTGCGTTCGTTAACCTTTTGCTCTAATTCACTATAAAAATGCTGGATTTTATCTGCCATGGTATTAAAAGCTTCCACAAAAGATTTCATTTCATCATAAGTATGAATATCAACCAATTTCGTTTCCAATTGTCCATCTCCTATAGATGTCACCTTCGCAGTAAGTTCTTGGATCGGCATAATCACAATGTGCTCCATTAAAATATAAATCAGTCCAATGATGGCTAAAACCATAAACACAATAAACAATAATTGATTCATGATATAGCTTCTCTGATTTGTTTCGTAAGTAGTCATAGGAACGATAATACTAATAGCTCCAGCAAAATCACCCGCCGTAAAGCCCTCTTTCAGATTTCCTGATATATCCTTGCCACCTGCTGGCTTACCATGGCAAGGCATGCAGCTTTCATCATAATATAAAGGAGAAAAGTAGCGAAAAACTTTTTCCCCACCATGCACATCATATCCCCACACTGCTGGAAGATCAGAATTGGCGGCCAATACTTTCATCTTTTCAATTTCAAAACTATCAGGAGTATTTTCTGGAGCACGTACAGAAAAACGAGTTTGTTTAATTTTATAACCGGAAGATTGATTGAAAAAATCACCAACCTCCTTCCCCACTGCCGCAGGGTTTAGATGTTTAAATTCATAATGTCCCTGTGAATCCGAATTGATGTTATCTTGCCTGAGAGCAATAACAGAACGAGTAGCAATAAGCTGTCTGGCGACCACTGCTGCTTTCTCACGCATTTCTTCCTCAGCTTGTATGCTGTATTGATGAATATTCCATAATAAATTTATTGTCATCAACACTGTTACCACAGCAGCTATACTCAACATAAATCGTATACTAAGGCTATTTCTTATAACTATCTCACCTCAAAATCTATTTTTGACATTCTAATTTACAATACAATTCGCATAATTTTCTGCAAATCCTTCCAAAGTCATCATAATTAGCCATGAATCAACATTTATGGTAGAATTGACATCATGACATTTAGAATCTTTCAATTTAGATATTCTTATATATATTGAATAACTATTCTACATGGCAGTCGTCAGGAATCGAATCCCTATATTCCATTCCTGGCAGACTAACAATCAATATACAAGTTTTTTAATGCATTGTATATAGATAAATAAGCAGGTGTTTAACATGAGGCGATTTTTAGTTTTTATAGTAATACTGATGACCCTATTATTTTTTATTGAAAGCAACGACAGAATCGGATTAACGGAATATAAACCACTCGTAGATATCACAAATATAGGAGATAAATATACGCTGACTTGGTCACCAATATCGTATTTCGCCTATTACGAAGTGGAAATACTAAATCAAATTCCAGAAAAAGATCAAAACTTCTCCATTGCACTCCCTCTTCATCGGATTATCAAATATCGTACCTTTGAAAATTCTATTACAATCAACCAGAACTTTCCAGAAAGTGCTTACCTTAGAGTGTCTGCCCATAGCTTATTTCACCATCCTTTAGGTTCTTATTCTGATTTTATCCCAATAACAAAGACCGGCATGAATCAAGATGCGATGCAAACTAAACCCCTTTCCTTGATCCATTACCCCACCCATACTCCTGCCTCTAATTTTCCTATGTTAATGTGGACCACACTTCCAGGGGCTGTTTATTATGAGATCGAATTTTTAAGTTCTCCTCCCGAAAATCCAAATGGTTTATTCCCTTCCCGCTATCAGATATTTTCTTCACGAGAAGTATTTACAAATGGCTATAGCATCAACCTATCTACCTATCCTAATGATCACTTATATTGGCGAGTTCGAGCTCTAGATTATACCGGAGATCCGATCGGAGTATTTTCCGATGCTGCCGAAGTTCGTATTGATCATACCTTGCCTCCAAATCTAAAACCCCTATCAAACACTGGCTATAAGACTGCCAATATGCCAGTACCTCTCTACCCTGTATTTTCATGGATTCCCATTACTGGGGCCACCTCTTATGAAATTGAATTAACCTCAGCACCACCCGAAAATCCAAATGGAGTACAACCATCTCGTCATCGCCTTAGACAACAAATTGTTACTATGGGTTCAGATTACTATGATGAAACGCCTTTAGGCACCCCTGGTACCTATTATTGGCGTGTTCGCGGCTTAGATGGAAATGGCACGGCAGTTGGTGTTTATTCGAATGCGGAATCCTTTGTCGTCGACCGCTCCCCAGGCAAATATGCAGCTACTTTGGGTGATAGTATCACCCATGGTGGCGGTGCAATTTCCTATTCACCTGCTGATGTCGAATATAGTTTTCAAACGTATTTATCCTTTCCCACTATCAATTTAGGGAAAAGCGGCGATACTTCTGCCTCTATGCTAAGTCGATTTGATGCGGATGTATTGCCGTATCATCCTATGTTTCTGATTATTATGGGCGGGAGCAATAGTTTACGGGGAGGTGTGCCCGGCAGCCAAGTCATCAAAGAGCTGAGTGCAATTCGCGATAAATGCTTAGTTCATGGCATTCGACCCATTTTTTTAACACTGCCGCCGATTAATCCTCAGGCCATTCAGCAGGTATTTAATGAAGAAACCATACCTGAATGGCAAAAAGAATTTGCTGTCGTAAACCATTTTATTCGTCAGCAGCGATACCATATTGATCTTGAACCCTATTTTACAGATGGAAATCAAACCTTGCCCCTCCGCTACGCTACGGATGGGCTGCATCTAGATATCGAAGGCAAAAAACTAATGGCACAAATTATTAATGCCAACTGGGCTTCAGTAACGCAATAATTTTGAAAACTACTGATAAAAAGAAACAGGCTCCCATGCCTTTAGACGACATGGGAGTCTGTTTCTTCTATTAAAATATCCCTCCGAACTTTCGCTCTCTTGAAAAAATGATGTATGGCTGGCCGATCAGCTTTTTCTACAGCTTGAATCATTTCATCCAGCAACTCTTTCACCTGCAATAAGCTTTGGGTAATAGGCTGAGAATTGGTCAAACAGATGTCTGCCCACATATCGGCATTAGAGGAAGCAATACGGGTAGTATCACGAAACCCGCCACCTACTAATTTAAAACTTTCTTCCAAAGCTGGATATTTGCCTAAGAGGTTCACAAGAGCAGCAGCTACTACATGTGGAATATGGCTAATGATTGCCGCACATTGATCATGATCGGCCAAGTCCATCGTAGTAATCCTAGCTCCTGTCCAGGTAAGTGTCTGAGAGATGATTTCAACAGCCTCAGGAGAGGTAGATGCTTCGGGGATTAGAATATACCATTTATCTTTAAATAATCCTTGATCCGCTGCCATAATACCACTTCGCTCGATCCCTGTCATAGGATGCCCACTCACATAATGAACGCCAGAAGGCATCATGCATAGCAATTTTTCTGCTAAGAACCCTTTAGTACTACCTACATCTGTTAAAATCCCGCCGACTTTTACATAGGGCAAAATTTGTTCTACAATCGGTATGATTTGAAGTACAGGAGTACATAAAAAGATAATATCAGCTTGTTCTACGCCCTTTTTCAAATCATTCGTACTGTAATCTACAGCACCGCGCTGTACAGCGAGCTCTAAAGTTTCTTGCTCATAATCAACTCCTGTTACTCTTAGCTCTTCTCCACACTGCTTCTTCAATGCTAAGCCAAGGGAACCACCGATTAGCCCTAAGCCAATGATTGTAATACGCTTCACTTTCATGCCATAACCTTCCCCATGACCTGAGCAATTGTTTTGACTTCTTGCATCGTCAGTTCAAAATTCTCCGGAGTTAAAGATTGCTTGCCATCGGATAAAGCTTCTGCAGGATTTGGGTGAACCTCAATCATAAGTCCATCGGCACCAGCAGCAATACCAGCTCTGGCCATAGGACGCACTAATTTCCAGCGACCTGTACCATGACTAGGATCTACGATAATCGGGAGATGACTAATGTTTTTCACTGCCGCCACTGCACTTAAATCCAAGGTATTTCGCGTATATTCTTCATAGGTTCGAATACCACGTTCGCATAATACTACATTGTAATTTCCTTCACTCATAATATATTCCGCAGCATTCAACCATTCATTAATAGTTGCCGATAAGCCACGCTTTAATAATACAGGCTTATTGGTTTTTCCTACTGTTTTGAGCAACTGGAAATTTTGCATATTGCGTGAGCCGATTTGCAGCATGTCAGCATAAGCACTGACCACAGGCACTGACTCAACATCCACAACTTCAGTCACTATTTTCAGTCCCGTTTTCTCTCTTGCTTCCGCCAACATTTCTAGGCCCTTTTCCTCTAACCCTTGAAAAGCATAAGGAGAGGTTCGGGGTTTGTACGCTCCTCCACGTAAAAATTGTGCACCTGCTTCTTTGACAATAAAGGCCGACTGCAATAGCTGTTCCCGGCTTTCAACTGCACAGGGTCCAGCCATAACTGCCAAATGATTCCCTCCAATCAAAATACCACCAACGTCCACAATCGTATCGTCCTGCTTAAATTCACGACTAACTAACTTATAATCGACAGTCACAGATACTGTTTTTTCCACACCATCCATGGCCTCTATCGATAATTGAGCAATCAACTGTTTATTACCAATGATTCCAATGATCGTACGAGTCGCACCTTCTGACAAATGCACCTTTAAACCTAAGGCTGTTAACTTATTCATTATTACATGTACTTGCTCTTGTGTTGCTTCTGGTCCCATTACGATAATCATAATCTGTATCCCCTCTACATTTTTATTTAAATTTACACCACAAGTTTTGATAAGCGGCAGATTGAGATTGCATTTATATAAATTAGCTTAACCACTTCCTCATTTATATAAATAAAAAAACACCTCATCCCTATACAGGGACGAGATGCTATTGCTCGTTGTACCACCCTGCTTGCATTGCAAGCCGATTACTCTTCAAGTACGAGGCAGTTAACCTGATACTCTAGCCTTTAATAACGGTGGCATTCCGGCACGGTCTACTTGTTACCTTTCAACCTGCTACTCCTAGGTGTATTTCAATCAGTACATTTACCAGGTCACACCACCCCCTGGCTCTCTGAAAAATGCTGCCAATTTACTTATCCTATTCATCATATTTACAAATCTTTATTTGATTTAATGATAATATAACAAAACTTTACACTACTGTCAAGCATTCAAGGACATTTTTATTTTTGTATATTAAATAATTCGCCTCGCACCAAGATATCGTGTCTTCCAGTAACTTTCGTCTAAGTGACTGACCATGACACCATGGCTGGATGCATGAATAAATTTACCCTGTTCTAAGTAAATACCACAATGGGAAGCACCTTTTTCGTAGGTACTAAAAAAGACTAAATCCCCTGGTTTAAGCTCTTTTTGCGTTATTGCTTTCCCCACCTTATACTGAGCATCCGCAGCCCGCGGCAAGGTTATTTTTCTTTGATCAAATACATATTGAACAAAACCGGAACAATCAAACCCTTTGGGGTTAGTACCGCCAAACTTATAAGGTACGCCTGCATAGGTTTTAGCTGTATCTGTTATTTGTTTTGCCTTATCCTGTACCTTTTCATTACCCACTTTTAAATTTTTTCCCATTAATATATAATAGGTTCTATTCTCAACAATTCCGTCGGATTTGAGCTTTTGCCGCTTTTGAAAACTGCGAACAGCCTTCCTTGTCTCTGCTGTAAATTTGCCATTAATCCTGGTAATTTTATAGCCCTTTTCCTTCAGCTTCATTTGTATTGCTGCAATTTCACTCCCTTGGTCGCCTTCTTTGAATTGAGTGTCAGCAGCATATACGAATAACGGCATTATAGAAAATAAAAGACCTAATAATAATCCTCTTACCATAACTCCCACTTAGGTATTCCCCCGTTTCTTTCCAATTACTCACATATTTCGTTAAATACTGCCAAAATCCTGCAATTGCATCCCTATTCAGTAATTTTTCATATATTAAACCTTCATTATTGATTTTCCTGGAAAGTTCCTTGTATACTATCAATAAAGAGAAAATAAACAGGAGGCTACTATGCTTACATTGAAATTTCACGGTCATGCTTGCTTTCAGCTAACCTATAATCAGATTTCTATTGTATTTGATCCCTTTTTTACCGGTAATCCAAAGGCAACTCTATCGCCAGAAGAAATAAACTGCAACTATATTCTAACTTCCCACGGTCACGATGATCATTTAGGTGATACTGTTGCTATTGCCCAACGCACAGGTGCAACTGTCATTGCCACGGCTGAGATAGCTAAGTTTTGCAATGAACAAGGCTGTACTACTCATGCCATGCATATTGGCGGCAAACATTCCTTCGATTTCGGTTATGTGCGAATCACCCTTGCCTTCCACGGCTCAGGTATACCAGGAGGTCATGCCTGTGGTTTTATTGTCAACTTTTTCGGTAAGACAGTCTATTTTGCTGGTGATACAGGTATCTTTGGTGACATGGCATTGCTTGGGCGTTTAGAAAAAATTGATTATGCCTTACTGCCAATTGGTGACAATTACACCATGGGGCCATCAGATGCTGCCGAAGCTGCTAATTTATTAAAGCCTGGCAATGTCATACCTATGCACTATAACACTTGGCCTCTTATTGCTCAGGACCCATCAGCCTACAAAAAAGACGTGGAAGAGCGTTTTAATATTCCTGTACATATCATAAATCCAGGTGAGGAAATCACTTTGCTTTAAAACTTAAAACAATCCAAGCACAAAGACCCGAAGGACAACAAGGGTGTGCCGCGACAGAGGCATTGTGCTTTTGTAGTTCATCAATGTGTAATAAAAATCGCTCCCACTTGACTGTGAGGAGCGATTTTTATTACACATTATATAACTTTTGTTGTCCAATCTTCAACGTTCCAGATGTGTGTTACCCAGTCTTCATAGAAGTCTGGTTCATGAGATACCAAAAGAACCGTTCCTTTAAATTCAGCGAGAGCTTTTTTCAGCTCGGCTTTGGCATCTACATCCAAGTGATTGGTAGGTTCATCTAATACGAGCCAGTTTGCCTCTGTCAGCATTAATTTACATAATCGTACTTTCGCATTTTCACCACCGCTTAATACCATCATCTGGCTGGTGATATGATCATTCGTCAATCCACAGCGAGCTAATGCCTGACGTACTTCAAAGTGGCTTAGTCCAGGGTATTCCTGCCATACTTCTTCCATAGCGGTATTGTTATTATGACGATTGGATTCTTGTTCAAAATAACTTGAGTGCAAATTATCACCAAGTTCCACCTTGCCTGCGACTGGCTGAATTTTCCCCAATATGGTTTTTAAAAGCGTAGTTTTTCCTAAGCCATTGACACCACGAATGGCTACCTTCTGGCCCCGCTCTAATTGAAATGTAACAGGTCTCGTTAACGGTTCATCATAGCCCAATACTAAATCCTCAGCCTCAACAATCATGCGGCTTGGCGTTCTTGCTTCTTTAAAACGAAAGGTTGCTTTTGGTTTCTCCCGCGGCTTTTCCAATACTTCCATTTTATCCAATTGCTTCTGCCGGCTTTTTGCCCGTCCGGTAGTAGAGATACGAGCTTTATTACGGGAAATAAAGTCTTCTAATCGATCAATTTCTTGCTGCTGCCGTTCGTAAGCTTTTGACTCTTGCCCTTTACGTATATTGTATAATTGTTGAAACTGCTCATAATCTCCTGTATAGCGTGTCAATATCGTATTTTCCACATGATAAATGACATTTACAACCTCGTTTAAGAAGGGAATATCATGAGAGACTAGGATAAAGCTATTCTCATATTCTTTTAAATATCGCTTTAACCATTCAATATGCTCTACATCCAAATAGTTCGTAGGCTCATCTAAAAGTAAAATAGTTGGATTCTGCAATAATAATTTAGTTAATAATACCTTTGTTCTTTGCCCGCCGCTTAAATCGGCTACATCTCGATCAAGACCGATTTCAGCCAATCCTAAACCATTTGCTACTTCAAGGATTTTGGCATCAATCATATAAAAACCGTTTGTCTCTAAAATGGTCTGAATCTCGCCTACATCTTCCATCATTTTATCTAGCTCTGCAGGTGATGCATCCCCCATGGTATCATAAATCGCCAGCATTTCAGCCTCCAGATCAAACATGCCTTGAAAAGCTTCCCGCAGTGCTTCCCGGATGGTTTTTCCTTTACTCAATACTGTGTGCTGATCCAAATATCCGACTGTTACTCGATTGGACCATTCTACCTTACCTTCATCAGGCATTAATTGCCCTGTAATAATATTTAAAAAGGTAGATTTTCCTTCACCATTTGCTCCAATTAAACCAACATGTTCTCCTTTTAATAAACGAAAGGATGCATTTTCTAGTATTTGTCTGCCGCCAAAGCCATGGGTTACATTTTCTACTGTTAATACGCTCAATCTATTCACCTGCATTGTTTAAATTTTTCTTTAACTTTTTTCGATATGTTTTATTATTGTAGCTTGTAAAACCTATTGTGTCAAAATCGATAATCCCTTCAACCACAAAAACGCAACGGCATGCAATGTTTACATACCTTTGCGTCCTTGTCATTCATAGTTTTCTCATCGTCTAACTATTGACAAATTCACGAATTAAATCCAACTTTTTACATCGTGGCATTTTTTTTATTCTTGCTTCACGTTTTTGTGCAGCACTTTGATTTGCTTGGGATTCCCAATACACAAGGGTTACCGGTACACGGCTGCTGGTATATTTAGCACCAATTCCCTCATTGTGGGCAGCAAGCCGTTTCTCCAAATCTACTGTCCAACCAGTATATAACGTGCCATCAGCACACTGAACAATATACGTATATGGCATGATTACTCTACTACGGCTGCTCAATGGTAATTTTTTTAATTACAACATCTTCTGCAGGTTTGTCGTTTGCCCCGACTTTAACCTTGCCAATTGCTTGAACAACCTCTAAACCAGTAGTGACTTTGCCAAAAACTGCATGCTTTTTATCCAACCAAGATGTAGGCGCTAATGTAATGAAAAACTGTGATCCACCTGTATTCGGTCCCGCGTTGGCCATAGAAAGGACGCCGGCGCTGTCATGTTTTAAATCAGGGTGAAATTCATCTTTAATCGTATACCCAGGTCCCCCTGTACCATTTCCTTTAGGATCACCGCCTTGAATCATAAATCCATCGATAACCCGATGAAAGATCAATCCATCATAGAACTTTTTGTTTACCAGGTCAATAAAGTTCTTAGTGGTAACAGGTGCTTTATCTTCAAATAATTCTATTTTAAAGTCACCTTTGGAAGTCTCAAATTTGGCTATACTATTCTTTTTTGCAATCGTTGTTTGTTTCGGCGTGCTCTCTGGAGCTGCCTGACTACCTGTATTGCCAGTATTACCAGAGCACCCGGCAATCAAAAATACTTGTACAAATAAAACAAGCAGCATACTTACAATCTTCTTTGACATGATATTCCTCCCGAAGTTTAAATTACCTTCTCATTATATCATCACTACAGAAAATCACAAACTTTAGAGAATCTTACTTGGGCATAATGCAGCTAAAGGACAGGTATTACATTCTGGTTTCCGCGCTTTACAAATTCTTCGTCCATGCCAAATAAGCCAATGATGCGCATCACTCCATTTATTGCGAGGTATCGCTTTCATCAGCCCTTCTTCTACAGTTAAAGGGGTATCTCCTTTGGCTAATCCCAGTCGATTGGATACTCGAAATACATGAGTATCTACAGCAATTGCCGGAATGTTAAATAATTGACTTAGTACGACATTTGCCGTCTTTCTGCCAACACCTGGCAGGGTAATTAATTCCTCAAAGGTTTCTGGAACCTTTTCATCATATTCTCGGCATAAAATATCACAAGTCGCCATAATATTGCGAGCCTTACTGTGATATAATCCACAATCTCGAATATATGCCTCTAGCTTTTCCAAACCCATCTCTTTAATCTTTGTGGGCGTATTATATTCGGGAAACAAACGTTTCGTTATAATATTAACCCGTACATCGGTACATTGAGCGGATAAAACTACAGCGATTAATAATTCAAATGGGGAAGAATAATCCAGGGCTGTGGCAGTACCTTGATAGCGTTCTTCTAATATAGATAGCATTTCTTGTTTGACAGCTTTGGTAATACGCATATGTTCCTCCTAAAAAAGTAAACTTATCGAAATATCACTATAATTACTTTTTAATGTGTGCAGGATAGTTTACTCTTTGTAATCTGTAAAAAGCAAAAAGCTAACCCTTTCTTACTAAATGAAAGGGTTAGCTTTAATGTAAAACAATCTGACTAATTTGTCAAACTGCGTATCGGCGCAGGAATTCTGCCACCCCGAGCAATAAAGTCATCGGATTTAAAAGTGTTCACAGGGATAATCGGACTATACCCCAAAAGACCGCCAAATTCTACACTGTCACCGACTTTTTTACCTGGAACAGGAATAATACGTACCGCTGTCGTCTTGTTATTAATCATACCAATTGCTGCTTCATCTGCAATAATACCTGAAATAGTAGCCGCAGACGTATCTCCCGCTACAGCAATCATATCAAGTCCTACTGAACAGACACAAGTCATGGCTTCTAATTTTTCCAATGTCAAGCTTCCGCGTTCTACTGCTGCAATCATTCCTGCATCTTCGCTTACAGGAATAAAGGCTCCGCTTAACCCGCCAACATGAGATGAAGCCATTAACCCGCCCTTTTTCACTGCATCATTCAATATTGCTAACGCTGCAGTAGTACCAGGTGCACCGCAGCTTTCTAAACCCATTTCTTCTAGAATATGTGCAACACTATCACCGACCGCTGGTGTAGGTGCCAATGACAAATCAATAATACCAAAAGGCACACCCATCCGCCTGGAAGCCTCTTGGGCAACAAGTTGTCCTACTCGCGTAATTTTAAAGGCAGTTTTCTTGATGGTTTCTGCCACAGCGCTAAAATCTTGTCCTCTTACCTCTTCCAAAGCGCGTTTTACCACACCAGGACCACTGACTCCTACACTGATTACCTTTTCCGCTTCTCCTACACCATGAAAAGCACCAGCCATAAAAGGATTGTCTTCAGGGACGTTTGCAAAAACTACTAACTTTGCACACCCTAGAGCATCACGGTCACTAGTAAGTTCAGCAGTTCGTTTAATAATTTGCCCCATTTCTCGTACACAGTCCATATTAATTCCCGCCTTGGTAGAGGCCAGATTAATGGAAGAACAGACTCTTTCCGTTTGTGCCAAAGCTTCTGGAATCGATTGGATCAAAATCCGATCCCCTTTTGTGTATCCTTTTTCAACTAAAGCCGAAAAACCACCAATAAAGTTAACACCAACGGTTTTGGCTGCAGCATCTAGAGCCTGAGCCACAGGAACATAACTATCAGCATGACAACTCTCAGCAACTATGGCAATGGGCGTTACGGAAATACGTTTATTAATAATAGGTATACCGTATTCTGCTTCAATATCTTCCCCTGTACGAACCAAATGCTCTCCTGCCCGTGTAATCTTCTCATAAATGTTTTGACAGAATATTTTTATATCCGGATGACAGCAATCTCGTAAGCTAATACCCAATGTAATGGTACGAACATCAAAATTGTTTTGCTCAATCATCCGATTCGTTTCTAATATTTCCTGAATTGTTAACATCAACGTTCCCCCTTACTTTATATCCGGTGCATGATTTGAAAAATATCTTCATGCTGCGCTTTTATATCCAAACCAAGTTCATCGCCTTTTCCCTTTAAAATCTGCTGCATATCTTTAAGACTTACTTTGCTGCTTGCCATATCCACAATCATTACCATATTAAAAAATCCATCTAAAATATTTTGATTAATATTTAAGATATTCACACTGTTAACCGCCAAAATTTCACTAACCATTGCTACAATTCCTACTCTATCCTGTCCCACAATTGTAATTACTGCTTTCATTTTTTCACTCTCCACGCACAATATTTGGATTTCCCCTAGTTTTGTCTTCTTTGAAAATACATTTGTAATCTTTTTAAGAGATATTATTCTATTATACGGCATTTACAGCAAAAGCCAATACCTTGCATTAAAATTTATATTTTCCGACAACTTAAAGAGTATGTGGCAAGTCTTAAAAAGGACTTGCCACATACTCTTTATTCCTTGTGCAACAAATAATCATAAGCCATCAAAGCAGCTTTAGCACCATCTCCTGCGGCGATTACGATTTGTTTATCAGGACCATCTGTAATATCTCCAGCTGCATACACTCCTGGAATATTGGTTCTAGAACGGCAATCGACCATCAGTTCTTTTCTCTTATTCATCCTAACGATATCTTCTACATACTCAGAATTGGGTTCTAAGCCAATTTCTACAAAAACCCCATCGATGGCCAGATCTTGAAGTTCCCCTGTCGTAATCTCACGGATCGTAATCTTTTCCACTACCTCATTACCATAAATTCCTTCGGATTCATAACCGATCTTTTCAATAATATTGGTAGCAACTTTCATTTTTTCAAGAATAATAGGATCAGCAATGTAATGATCATTTCGTACCACTAAGTATACGGTATGTGCAATTTTGCTAAGTTCGAGAGCTGCTTGAACTGCTGAGTTGCCACCCCCTATAACAGCTACCGCTTTATTGTCAAAAAAAGGACCATCACAAGTGGCACAATAGCTAACCCCCCGCCCAGTGAACTCTTTCTCTCCTGGTATGTCTAGCCCCCTAGGCCTTTTACCTGTGGCTAGGATCACAGTTTTACTTTGATATTCCGTCTCTTCTGTCTTAACCAAAAATGTACCATCTTGATTCACTATTAAGCCATTTACTTCTTCATATTGAATGGCAACGGCAAAACGTTTCACCTGTTCTTCAAATTTTCCCATTAGTTCTGGACCACTAATAAATTGATAACCCATATAATTTTCTATTTCTTTTGTCCACATGAGTTGTCCGCCAAATTCTTTTGTCAGTAGTAGCGTATTCATTTTTTTGCGAGCTGCATACACTGCGGCAGTCAGTCCGGCGGGTCCACCGCCTATAATAATCAAATCATACATATATTTTCATCCTTTACGTTTTTTCACTTTACAAAATGCAAATATAATAATAAAATTTTGTAAAATGTTATTATTATTCTCTTATCTAAATAATAACATAAATAGGAAGTGAGGTCTTCATTATTATGATAACACCAGAAGATATTTCTAGAATTAATGAGCTAGGACGAAAGCAAAAGGCAGGAACATTAACCGAAGAAGAGGTAGCGGAACAAGCCAAGTTGCGACGTTTGTATGTCGATACGATTAAGGGTCATGTAAAAACCCATTGTGATGCACAGCAAGCCGCTAACCATGCCCACGGATGTTCTTGCGGCTGTGACCATAAACACTAGTTTCTAGTTTACAGGACAAATAAAAAAATGCCGAAAGCTGCTATCAGCCTTCGGCATTTTTTTATTAGTTCTTCTTTTTAAAAGTTCTGCAATCTGTATCATCTGTTTTGGCAGCATTTGCTCCAAATACATCAATTTGGGATGCATTGCAGACATTGTTACCTTGCCAGTAACTACAGGTATTCACAAAGCACTCTACCTCAGGTGTAACTTGGGTACCATCCAGAAAGGCTGCAGATATAGTCCCGCCAATATTGGCATTATGCAGTGCTCCTATCATGTCCCCCATCGTCTTGCGATCATGAAAGGACTTACATTGCGTGTCTTTTACTTGTTCTGACTTTCCAGTTTCTTCTTCATTATAAATGCTAATTTTAGCTGCCATGCATTGATCACCAGGCATATAATGACTGCATTGATCCACGGTACACTTTACTATGGGATTCGGCATATAAAATCACTCCTTCTTGTACAATTTTTTTCTGATTCCAGTATTTTTACAAAAACATCATAGCTGACAATCTACCTATTTATTTTCTGTATTAGTATCCTACCATGTTCATTTTTTTATCCGTAGGAATCATTTTCAAAAAATGCATTACTAAATATAAATCAATTGCAGAGCAATTCTTGCATCATAACCACATTCAGCGCAATACAAGATATGGACGCATTGATTTTCTATATCGCTTTCCATATAAGGGCTATAAGGTCCTACATAATTTTGCAGCGATCCACCATCTAGTAAAATTTCTCCGCAAATGGGACACTGATCTTTAATCATGTCTAAGCCATTGCAAGCAGGACAAAGTTTATCCATTGTAAGACCTCACTCACTTTTTGTGTAGTATCATTCGTTAATAAGCTCTACTAGTACATTTGTAAACTTTTAACTGATTTGAGCATATGATAAAACAAAATCACTCTACGTAAGAGGTGACAAAAATGCTGGTCATAGCTCACAATATGCTAGGAATTTTCACAATTATACTTGGAGTTATTATCTCCTTTATTGCTTGGCATGGTATCAGCAAAAATGCAAATCATTACAGTTATTTAAAAGGAAAAGCAATCAGTTTTTTCATATTATGCGCCAGCATCCTAGATTTATTGCAGCTGCTTTCTTATTCTGCAAATAATCCGGCTGATACGAGTTGGATTATGTATTGGATGATTGCTTGTATCTTGTGGGCTTGCGCTCTCTTATACACCATACGTCTTACACTAAAAACTCCTCAGCCTACTGATACGTTCTTGTTTTACACTGCAAGTTTATTACTAATAGGATTACTTACAGGGCTGCTTACTAATTTTAGCTTTACTTTTGACAAATTTGATACGTTGCCATCATTTCTCCATATCGACAATACAAATCATCCATTAGTTATTTCTACCTTATTGATAGCTATTAGTATTCATAGTATTTCACTTATTATTCTGCGCCGCAACTTCTCCCAATATATAACAGGTGATTATATCCAAATCGCTTTATTTTTTAGTATTCTGTCTAATTTAGCCTACCTTTCAGATGTCTCTATTCAAACTAATGTATTCGCTCACCTTTGTAAATGTTTTGCCTATTATTTCGTTCTGCGAGCTGTGTTCAAATTTGTTATCAAACATCCTTATGAACAATTGCTTCTATTTAAAGAACAATTAGAACAATTGGCTGTTAATAATGCCGAATTATATAAAAAATCAGAGCAGCAGCGAAATTTACTGGAAGATACGTTATCGAAAATCGGCACTATTATTTCTTCACAACTTAATGTAAAAGATACTCTTGATGCAATCGCTGATATGGTGACTGATTTAATGCACTCTCGGCAAAGTTTAATCGGTCTATTATGTACCAATCAAACTCATATTCAGGTAGTCGCGACCCACGGAATCAATACACCGCCAGCTGTTATTCCATTAAATCATTGTTTACGCGGGCAGGTGATAGTGCAGAATATAGCTCTTTCTATTAATGATCTATCCCAGCATCCTGATATACAAAAACCGCAGCTCATATTTTCCAGCATCCAATCCATGATTTGCGCACCTTTAATTCATGACGGTGAAGTCATTGGGATTATCGAAGCCTATTCTTCTGATCTTAATGCTTTTAATGAAAGCGATCTTCGATTTTTAACAGCTTTGGGTCGTCATGCGGGCACAGCCATCGCCAGCGCTATGCTTTTTGAAAAGACGAAGCTCCATCTTGAAGAGGAAAAATTTTTATCAGAAATATCTCAGACTACTTCTACTACTATTGATACCAATACGATCATTGAGCATTGTACTTCTCATGTAATGAAAGCACTCAATGCTGACGTAGCCGTCGGTATGCTTATTGATGCTGACAAAAAGAACTTCACTATTATCTCTTCAATTAATTTCAATTACAAACTGGTAAAAATGAATCTCGACTCTTATCCTGCATTGGCATCTTTACTCGCAACCTTTAGACCCTGCATTACAGCCGCAAATACCTTTGCTCCCTTCGCTGAACTGTATGACCAAAATGCATCTAGGTATATGATGGTTTTGCCAATAGCTGTAGAACAAAATCTTCTGGGGTTAATACTCTTAGGGTGGCAGCATTTCATTGCCCCTGAGCGTTTAAATCGTATATCCTTTGCATTTTTAATGTCCCAACAAATCGCTCTTGGTTTGGAAAAAGCTCATTTATATAACCAAATAAAATTGATGGCTCTTTCTGACAGCCTCACAGGTCTAGCAAACCGACGAAATTTTGATATGTTTCTGACCATTGAGCTAAAACGTGCAGCTTCCTTAAAACGTCCATTAAGTTTAATTATGTTGGATCTTGATAAGTTTAAACGCTATAACGATTCTTTTGGGCATCTTACAGGTGACAAATTATTAAGTCAACTTGGCCAAATTCTCCAATATAATGTACGCAATATTGATTTGCCAGCACGTTATGGAGGCGAAGAGTTTAGCATTATTTTACCTGAATGCAGTAGTAATGAAGCAAAATTTCTTGGCGAAAAATTACGTGAAATCATCGAAAGTGAAAACTTTCCTGATGACGTTGGAACCACTACAGCAAAAATCACTGCCAGTTTAGGGATTGCCACTTATGATCCTGCTGTTTCTGCAATCCCTCCTAGCAGAGAAAAAATTATTGAGCTCGCCGATAAAGCACTCTATCAAGCCAAAAAAGAAGGCCGTAACCGTGTAATTACAAGTATTATCATTTCTTAATATAGAATCAAGTGACAAAACCTTAGCTAGCTGGCATAATAAAAAATTAGCAGCAGGAATATTCCTGCTGCTGATTTTTTATTATTTCTTGTCGGCATTTCTTATTTCGCAAACCAATAGACTGGCAAACCAACCACTGTAATACCAATAGCCACCATTGCATCCATTGGCTTGTTCATAAACATACTTGCAATAATATAGAACGCACCTAAAATAGCAATCATTGGTATAATTGGATAACCAGGTACGCTATAAGAACGTTTAGCATTGGGATACCGTTTTCGAAGAATAAATACGGCGATAAACGCAGAAACATAAAAAGTCCACATTACAAACATCGCAATGTCAGTAAGGCTATCTGGATCCCAGAAAATCATTAAAGCAGTTGCCAGACTCGCTTCTAATAACATTGCATTTACTGGCGCTCCAACTGAAGCTGGAACTTTTGCCAATATAGAGGAAGCTGGCAATTGTTCATTCAATGCCATCGCATAAGGAACACGTCCATTGGTAAGAATATAGCCATTGAGAGCACCAAAAATAGATACCAAAATACCTATACTGATAATTTTGCCCCCCATCTCACCAAATAATAATCCAGCAGTAGTGCTGGCAGCCATTTTTCCTAATGCAGCAATTTCCGCAGCAGGCAATACATGCATAATCGCGATATTCATAGTAAGATATGCGATAATCACGATTCCAAGCCCAAAAACAATGGCTTTAGGCAATTGTTTCGCTGGATTTTTCATTTCTCCCGCTACGAAACTTACACCAACCCAACCATCATATGCCCATAACGTAGCTAAAACGGCTGCTCCCATGCCAAGAGGAGGAGTAACACCACTCGTCATGCCAAGAACTTGTCCATTTCCCTTCCATAAACCAAATATAACAATAAGTGCAATAGGAATTAATTTGCCAATGGTAGCAACGGTTTGAATAAAACCCCCATATTTAGTACCTAAACAATTGACACCAGTCATAAAAAATACACTACCCACTGCAATCGGCAACCTAAATTCTTCACTAATGCCAAAAAAGGGCAATAGTAACGAAGAAAAATATAATCCAAGGGCTCCAATTGTTGCAGGTCCGTAAATTACCGTCTGCATCCAGCCATACAAATATGCCCACATCTTACCATATACTTCATTTAAGTATGTGTATAAGCCTCCTGTTTTAGGAATTTGTACCCCTAATTCGGAAACTGTCAGCCCTGCAGCAAGTGTTATACCACCACCTAGTACCCAAGCCATAAGGGCCATTGTAGAATCACCAGCCGCTAAAATTACACTACCGGATTTCATAAAAATCCCTGAGCCAATAACCATGCCAATTACTAATGCCATTGCTGGCATTAATCCTAAATTTTTCTGAAGATTACTTTGTCCTTCTGCCACAACGATTACTCCTTCTTACGAATATTTCAGACTAAGCATCAGAATATCAAATTTTTTGCACAACTGCAATAGGAATTAGCATAAAAAGGGCTAATAATATGTAGTAATAGCATTTAGGAGGTATAATATGGATCATGCTACTTTAAACATTAAGCCCCGCATTCTCTATCATGTAGCAAAAGCCGCCTGGGAAGGAACCTTATTTGATCGTCGAGAAGAAATTTGTACTATGGTATCAGAAGAATTTAAAGATAAACATACTCGCCGCCAAGTAGCCAACCAAATTCGTATTGCCATGGGATTAAATCCTCACAATGATGATCAAATTCTCAATGATTATGATGAAGAAGCTCTTATGGGCATGGGCAATGAATCCATTATCATTACCAATCCGGATGCTTGCCAATCCTGTCCTGCAGAGGAACGAAATTGTGAAAAAGCTTGTCCTTTACAGGCTATCACTCGTGATGACTTTGGTAAGGTTTCTATAAACCAGGAAAAATGCCTGGGTGAAGGTCACTGTATCCAGGCATGTTCTTTTGGTGCCTTAGCAGAAAAATCTCAATTTGTCCCTCTTATTAACCTTTTAAAACAACATAGTCATCCTGTATATGCTTCCATCGCTCCTGCTTTTGCAGGACAGTTTGGTGCAGAAGTTACGCCAGGTAAATTGCGTTCTGCACTTTTAAAAATGGGTTTTACCGATGTTCTAGAAACTGCTTTATATGCTGATTTAATTACTATGAAAGAAGCCTTTGAATTTGATCAGCATGTAAAAACGGACCAAGACTTTATGTTTACCAGTTGTTGTTGTCCAGTATGGATTAAATTAATTGAAAATAAATTTCCCGATCTTATGGAACATATTTCCCCTTCCGTCTCACCAATGATCGCATCGGCTAGAGTTATTAAACAGTTTGAACCAGATGCAAAAGTGGTCTTTATCGGTCCATGCATCGCCAAAAAATCAGAAGCTCTGTTACCTGACTTAAAAGGAGCCATAGACTATGTGCTCACCTTTCAGGAGCTGGCTACTATTTTTGAAGCCATTAACATTCATCCTGCGGATCAGGAGGATCATGAAAAAGCAATAGCCTCATGGGGAGGACGAGTCTATGCCTATACAGGAGGTGTAAGTGCTGCCGTAGCTACGACTTTAGAGAAATTGATTCCTCACAAAGTCCAAAAGCTAGTGTCCCTTAAAGTGGACGGTATTCCAGACTGCCAAAAGCTATTGGAACAGATTCGCAATGGTCAATTTACTGCTAATTTTATTGAAGGTATGGCTTGTAAAGGCGGTTGTGTTGGCGGACCGGGTCGCTTACTTCCCCCTGAAGAAGGACGAGAGCATGTTAAAAAATATGGTGCGATTGCTCTGGCTAATACACCTGTAGAAAACCCACAAGTTTATGCAATTCTAGCCCGTTTAGGCCACGAAAGCGGTATGCCTAGTCTATCAGGGAAAAGTCCTATGGCAGAATTATTGTCGCGCAAATTGGTACAAGATTAAAATTATGTATTCTAGTACATGCGTCACCTAAAAGCAATGTTAATTTTGCAGTCTTTTCCGCCTCGCTGGTCGAAAAAATCCTCGCAAACTTATCCACTGTTTTAAATGACGCAATGTACTAGTTAATTTCTGATATCATGCTCTTGTTTACTGAATATTCTTTTTTGCATACAATATACTAAAAAAAATTAAAAAATTTTAAAAAAATTTTAAAACAAATGACTAGCAAAAGCATGTGAAATAATGTAGAATTATAATTGATCAATCTTGTTACATATTTAACTAAGTAGTTCTGTAGTAAATTTCCAATATACTTTCTCTTACATAACTCTATATTTTGGAAAGTTACCACAATTACTACATTCAAAAAAAGGGGGATAATATGTCTAGAAAACCTGTACAAATTATGGAAACAGTATTACGCGATGGTCATCAATCACTTGCTGCTACTCGCATGCGCCTCACTGATATGTTGCCAGCTTTAGAACAACTTGATAACATGGGGTATTTTGCACTAGAAGCATGGGGTGGCGCTACTTTTGATAGTTGCTTACGTTTCTTAGGCGAAGATCCTTGGGAACGCTTACGCGTCCTAAAATCACATTTGAAAAAAACACCGATCTCTATGTTACTTAGAGGGCAAAATATTCTTGGGTATAACCACTATGCTGATGATGTTGTCACTGCTTTCGTTAAGAAAATGGTAGAAAACGGAGTTGGTGTTATTCGTGTATTCGATGCGCTAAACGACGTGCGTAATTTAGAAGTAGCCATGAAAGCTGCTAAAGAATCCGGCGCTCATGTACAAGGTGTATGTGTATATACGATTAGCCCTTATCACACTGTAGAAAGTTACATCAAATTAGCACAACAATTAGTAGAACGTGGCGCTGACTCTATCTGTATTAAGGACATGTCTGGTCTACTAAGACCTTACGTTGCATATGACTTGGTAAAAGCTCTGAAAGCTGATCCTAAAGTAGGCGTACCAATTCAACTGCATACTCACTATACTAGTGGTATGGGTTCTATGACTTACTTAAAAGCAATTGAAGCTGGTGTAGATGTTGTTGACTGCGCACTGTCCCCATTTGCTCTTGGTACTTCACAACCTTGTACTGAATCTATGATTGCAGCTTTAGAAGGTACTGAATATGATACTGGTCTTAAACGTAGCAATTTAAAAGATGTTGCTATTCATTTCGGAAATGTTAAGAAAAGCTTGGGCGCTGACTTTGGTCTTAAAACGTCCTTCGATGTCGACGCTAACGTTCTTGACTTCCAAATTCCTGGAGGTATGCTTTCCAACCTGTTCAATCAGCTTAAAGAGCAGGGTATTGAACACAAATACCAAGAACTTTTGGAAGAAATGCCACGAGTACGTGCAGAACTTGGCTATCCTCCACTTGTTACTCCTACCAGCCAGATTGTTGGTTCCATGGCAACCTTCAATGTAATGCTTGGCGAACGTTATAAAATGGTTCCACGTGAAGTAAAAGACTTGGCACGTGGTAAATATGGTAAAACTCCTATGCCTGTTTCTGAAGAAGTTCGTGAGAAAATCATTGGCAACGAACCTATTATTGACTATCGTCCTGCTGATGATATTGCGCCGCAAATGGATCTTCTTACTAAGCAACTTGCTGAAAAAGGCTATCCAAATGCATCGATCGAAGATGTTTTATCCTATGCATTATTCCCTGAAGTAGCATTAAAATTCTTCGAAAAAAATCGTTAAGAAATGACATAGTAACGCCCCCTAACTTTTAAGTTAGGGGGCGTTTTTTTATAGTTCTACTCATGGAAGCATGATTCTCCAATAAACTCTCGCAAAATGGAATTCATAGGAATTCCACAATCGTCAATACTTTGAAAATAAGTAAGGAATTTTAACAATCTTGTAGCCTCGGAATATGCTACTTGATCTGCTGTAATTTCTTTCAATAATGGTTCTGCATATTTCTTTAGAACCCCTAGTTCATAAATTAGTGCTGAATTAAACATAATATCTGCATCTTCTTGAAATGGGAAAATATTTCGCTCCTCGCCTCTTCTAACAGAGTGCCACATATTTAAAGTCGTTAAAGCATCATGAGACCTAAATTGATTATCTCTAACAATTCTTCTAATGAGCCGTCCATCAGTAGTAGGAATACGGTTATGATTATCAATGGATAATTGTGTTAACGCACTAATATAGATTTTCACTTTATGCTCTCTGGCAACAGCTGCCGTGAGCCTTTCATTGAGTCCATGAATTCCCTCAATAATAAGAGGTTGATCCTTTGTAATTTGAATGATATTTCCCAGATACTCCCGTTGACCATTTATAAAATTAAAAGAAGGCACACTGACAGCCTCACCATCTAATATTTTACATAGATGCTCGTTAAAAAGCTCTAAATCAATAGCTTCAATCGCTTCAAAATCATAGGCGCCCTTTTCATCCTTAGGGGTTCTATCACGATCAACGAAATAATTATCTAGGGATAGTGCTACAGGCCGCATAGCATTTACCCTAAGCTGAACGGTTAAACGCTGAGCAAAGGTCGTTTTACCTGATGAAGACGGACCTGCTACTAAAATTAATCTCACTTCTTTATGCTCAGCTACAAAATCGGCAATATGTGCTATTTTTTTCTCGTGCAGTGCTTCTGCAACTCTGATGATATCCTTAATCTTACCATTTTCCACGTATTCATTTAATGTGGCTACATAACCACACTCTAAGATGGCGCCCCAACGTTCCGCCTCCAGGAATATTTCTGATAATTTATGTTGAGGTACAAAAGCAGGCAATCGATCAGGCGTTTCTTTTTCAGGGAAACGTAAGATAAAACCAGCCGCATGCTGTCTTAATTCAAAAATCTTCAAATGTCCTGTGCTAGGTGTCATCGTGCCATAAAAATAACCGTATGTATTGCCACAATAGTAAACCCGAACATTTTTACGGTTCAATTGCTGCAAATGCTTCACTTTTTCAGATTGTCCTGTGACCTCAAATAAGGCTATTGCTTCCGCAATAGGAATACTCTTCATAGTTATGGGTCTATCTTCATTAATAATCTCTTGCATACGCCTTGTTATTAATTCTAGATGATTCATCGTAACCGTCTCACCAATATGCAGCTCGCAATATAAGCCCTTACTTAAGGAGTGTTCTACGGTTACTTCTCCTAATGGGAATAATTCAGATACAGCAGTAATCATTACAAAGGTCAAGCTACGCTGATAAACTTTAATACCTGAATCCGTATGTAAGTCTAAAAATTCAACGCTACAATCAGAGACTACTTTATACTGTAAATCTCTGATCTCATTGTCTACTCTGGCGGCTACAATTGGCGTAGCATATCGCTCCTGTATAACCTGACTGATATCTAACAAATTTGTTCCAGAATTATACAAGCCTATTTCACCATTTGCAAAAGATAGGGTAATTTGCTTTTTTTTCATCAATCTGCCTCCCGTTTCTACTTTATTATATACGAACAGTAAGGATCAACTTAACTCTTTCATATTAATGAGCTTTTTTGACGTATAAATCGACTACTAGATTATTCTTACATATAATTATATTTTATCATAACTCTTCCTAATCCATAAAGATTGATAATTTTATTTATCCGATGACTAAACCGCTCTAAGAATCCCATCTTCGTAAGGCATCTAAGTCCTAAAGATAAAGAAGGCAAATAAGCATTAAATACTTATTTGCCAGCAATTATTTATGTATTTATTATGCCAACTAAAAAAAGAAAGACATGACTTTATAAGCCAAGGCACTTACTAAAGCTGTGCAAGGAATTGTTAATACCCACGCCATGAGCATTTGCTGCGCTACACCCCAGTGAACTGCACTAATGCGTTTTGAAGTTCCTACCCCCATGATAGACCCTGAAACCACATGTGTTGTACTTACTGGCAAATGCAATAATGTTGCGCCAAAAATAATCAATGAAGAATTCAAATCCGAGGCAAAGCCACTAATCGGCTCCAATTTAAAAATCTTACTACCCATGGTACGAATAATTCTCCAACCACCTGCTGCCGTACCTAATCCCATAGCCGTAGCTGCTGATAACTTAACCCAGATAGGAACATCTAAGCTGGTTAAATAGCCTGTACTCACTAAGGTCAAAGTAATAATCCCCATAGCCTTTTGCGCATCATTTGATCCATGGGAAAAAGCCATCATGGCTGCTGTCAAAATTTGTGCCTTTTTAAATTTAGGATTAATACGCGATGGAGCTTTTCTGCCAAATATCCACAACAGAACTGTCATAACGGCAAATCCTGTAATCATGGCAATGACTGGAGAACAGATTAAGGCAGCAACAATTTTCAAAATGCCTTCTATTTTAAGTGCCTCATAGCCTGTAGAAACTAATACTGCACCAACGACTCCGCCTACTAAAGCATGAGAGGAACTACTAGGAATCCCTTTCCACCAAGTTAGCAAATTCCAGAAAATTGCACCGATGATCGCCGCAATAATAATGTGCTGATTCACCATCTGCGCTGATTTTACCAGATCGCTGCCAATTGTCTTAGCAACGCCTGTACTATACATAGCACCGAGAAAGTTAAGCATAGCAGCCATCCATACTGCAACCCGTGGTGTTAATGCTCGTGTAGAAACCGATGTGGCTATTGCATTAGCAGTATCATGAAATCCATTAATATAGTCAAAGGCTAATGCTAATAAAACAACAAAAATGATCAATGTATCAGGCATATTTCATAACCACGCCCCGCAATAAGTCTGCAATGTCTTCACAGTGGTCAAGGGCGTCCTCCATATGTTCCAATATTTCTTTCCATTTTATAACTTCGATTGGATCAGAGCAGGTTTCAAATAAAAGAGCTACTTCTCGTCGATAAATATTGTCACCTTGGGTTTCTAAGTCAGCAATTTTATGCGTGTGACTAAGGATTTTTTCTTGATTTCCTTTAATGTTCTTAAACAAAGTAAATACCGCTACCATTTCCTCGGTACAGTCCACTAGCACATTGGCTAATTGGACAGCTCCTGGTGCAGGTTTTCCAGCCTTATAGAGCACCATACGCTGCATTGTACCTTGTAGAAAATCCACAACATCATCTAACATCGTTGCCAAAGAATAAATATCCTCGCGATCAAGAGGTGTAATAAATGTCTGATTTAACTTATCAATGATTGCATCATTAATATCATCAGCTTTATGCTCAATATCAGAAATTTGCGCCATTTTCTGCTCAAGCTGCGTATACTCATTCATTACACTTTGAAGCACATAAGCCCCTTCCCGCAACACCATACTACTTTCTACAAATAACTTAAAAAATTCATCCTCTTTTGGTTTTAAGCCAAACATCTTTGAACCCCCATTTTTCAAAATTAGAAAAATTTAGTATACAAAATGAACCCAATAAAATTAGCCCAAAAATACTATATCATCAATAACGGAATAAAACAATGACCTACGTTATAGTAAACCATAAGTTTGATTTTTAAAAATAATGCAAATTTTATAATATTTCTTTTTTTATCGATTAAGATGAAATCAAGTACACAGGAAAAGAGGGTGAACCAAGAATTCACCCATCTTTGCTGGATTTACCTTTCCATCAGCCTACGTAATAAACGATAAGCTACCATAGAAACAGGCGCACGTTGAATTGCAAATCTCATTCCTAAAACAAAAATGATCACCGGTCCAATTACATGTATTATCCAAAACAAAGAACGAGGAAACTCTAAGACTGTATCATCAATAAAATTTTTATGCTGTCGCCCCAAATTCATCTCCTCCTTTATTGTAGTATTCCCTTCTATACTACAATAAACAAATGGATAATAGTGTAATTGATGCTTTTATTGAACCGAAACTGCTTGGATCGCTTTAGCAAATTTACCAGCCATCCCAGTCATTTTCTCAGATGTTACCGCACATACTGCGATACGAATTCCTTTTGCTAAAGGTACGGCAAATATATGATCATCATGCAGTTTCTCACAAACCGCCTCAGGATTTTCAACAGGGACGGTAATAAAGAAACCCGCAATATAAGGAAGGATATGTAAATTAACTTCCTGCGCTTCACGCATAAAAATATCAGCTCGTTTGCGAATTAAGGCATAATATTCGCCGCGCTCTTGCTCTGTCTGTGCTAATAAACTCTTATCTTGATAAATATCAGCCAATAGTTTCATGGCACTATAGTTAATATTTGACCATGTAGCTCTACTTGTAAATTGATTAATGCTTTGAAACTCTGTAATTATTTCTTTATTGGAAGAAATGCCAATCATGACACCTGTCCTTTGACCATACATCGTAAATCCTTTTGACATACTGCAGGCCAAAATAGGCAATATATTAGCAGGTAAATTGCCAAATTTCTTTAAAAAAGAACGACAAGCATTCTTTTCGCCTGC
Organism: Pelosinus fermentans JBW45; assembly: GCF_000271665.2. Lineage (GTDB taxonomy): Bacteria > Bacillota > Negativicutes > DSM-13327 > DSM-13327 > Pelosinus > Pelosinus baikalensis. The sequence goes on from NZ_CP010978.1 coordinate 3,188,975, forward strand.
ATAATCAATATAAGCAATATCAATTAACGGAATAATATGTTTTGTAGTATCTTTAACACAGTCTTTAAAAAGATCTAATACCTGATCCCAATCACTGTCACTCAAACTAAATCCAGTTGGGTTATGAGCAGGAGTATTAATAATAATAACCAAGTTATTTTGCTTTGCGATTATCTCTCTTACCTTAGCACTAAATGCCCCAATATTAAACTTTTGCTGATCATCAAATAAAGTATAGGTATCCAATGTACGCAAGGCATCTTGACACAGTATTTTATAGGGTCCCCAATACCAATCAGAGGTTAAAATCGTATCGCCAATCTCTGAATAATTCCAAATGGTATGATGGATAGCCCCAGTGCCCCCAGCAGTAGCTACGGCATCAATATAAGCCTCTGGCTTATGGTCCGCAAAGGTTAACTCTATCATCGCCGCTAGATAATCCGGCAAACCAGCAATTGGAGCATAGGGTATAATATGGTTGATTGAAAAATTTTTAAAAACTTTCTCAACCGTTGGTATGCAAGCTAACCTCTCTTGCTCATCCATAAAAGCACCGATGGTAGCATTGACGACCTTATTTTTGCCATACTGAGCAGCCGCTTTGGCAGCAGCAGCATTGGCGCCGAAAATTTTGTCTGTAGCACACTTTCCCTTTGCATGAGATGCAGCAACACTATAAGTCATTATTGTTCCCCCTTGAGATTGTTTTATTAGCCAAGTTGTTATCTAACAACTTGGCTAATAAATAAAATAAATTCTTTTTATGGCCTAATATGTTTACTTTTCCGTAGTAGTTAAAAGTTCCTGCTTTAAAAATTATGTATACAAAGTTTTTTTATATTTTTTCTTTAGAAACTGCTGCATCGCAACTAATCTTAAGGATACATTTTATGCAACATCCGAGGAAATGGGATTGTTTCGCGAATATGTTCAAGACCGCATAACCAAGCAACAGTACGCTCAAGACCTAAACCAAACCCAGAATGTGGCACTGATCCATATTTTCGCAAGTCCAGATACCACTCAAAAGCTTCTATCGGTAAATGATGCTCTTCAATACGTTGTTTTAAGAGTTCAAGATCATCAATCCGCTGTCCACCGCCAATAATTTCGCCATATCCTTCCGGAGCCAGGAGGTCCGCACCGAGTACGACGTTGGGATCTTCCGGATCAGGCTTCATATAAAAGGCCTTAATTGAGGTTGGATAGCGATGTACAAAAACAGGTGAACCAAAATGATTTGAGATAATCGTTTCATGAGGTGCACCAAAGTCTTCTCCCCAAGTAAAATCTTCTCCTGCTTCTTTCAGTATTTCCACTGCCTCAGTATAAGATATACGTGGAAATGGCAATTGTATGTTTTTTAATTTTTCTACATCTCGGTCTAAAATGGTCAGTTCTCTCTTACAGCGTTCTAATACCCTTGTGATTACATAGTAGACCATTTCTTCCTGCAGCTTAATATTGTCATCCATGTCAAAATAAGCCATTTCAGCTTCCACCATCCAAAACTCCATCAAATGGCGGCGAGTTTTGGATTTTTCTGCACGAAAAGTGGGGCCAAAGCAATAGATTCTTCCTAATGCCATCGCATTTGCTTCGCTATATAATTGACCACTTTGTGACAAATACGCTTTTTCACCATGATAATCTAAGCCAAACAACGTGGAGGTTCCTTCACATGCTGACGGTGTAATAATCGGAGCATCTGCCAGAACAAAATCACGCTGGTAAAAGAAATCTCTAAAAGCATGTTCAATTTCTGATCGAATTCGGAGAATTGCCATTTGTCTAGGAGTGCGAATCCATAAATGACGACGCTCTAGTAAGAAATCTACCCCATGTTCTTTATGTGTAATTGGATATTCTTCTGCAATATTAATCACTTCAAAACCTGTAACTTGCATTTCATAACCACCTGCAGCCCGAGGTTCCTCTTTTACAATTCCCGTTACTGTTATCGAAGTTTCCTGTGTTAATGCTTTGGTTTTATCAAACAGTTCTTCTCCTATATTTTGTTTTACAATTACACATTGCAAAAGACCGCTACCGTCACGCAAAATCAAGAATTTTACTTTTCCTGAACCACGCTGATTATATAACCATCCTTGAATTGTGACTTCTTCGTCTAAATGTTTTCCCAGATTTTTTATCAATACGGTATTCAATATCTCCACTCCTTGTGATTCAATTCGCTGTTTAGGTATCATAATTACATTTACTATTAAGCTTAAAAAATCCTTCTATAAAGTAAAAAAGTATATGAAAAGATAAGCAGGTAAAAACCTGCTTATCTTTTCAGCCATATGAATGACTCTTATTTACCACTGAATTGCTGTTCTTGAGCCTGAATCATCTTGCGGACCATTTGACCACCTACACGGCCATTATCAGCAGAAGATAATGCACCTTTATAAGTGTTCTTATAGTCTTTAAGACCAATCTCAGCTGCTGTTTCTTCCTTTAATTGATCAAGCGCCTTTTGTGCGGCAGGGTTCACAGGTTTTTTACTCCTAGACATTACGCAACACCCTCCAATAAATTTATTTGTAGTGCCTGTTTATATATTGCCTATAATGAATCAAATACATACAATGAAATTTTTGGTTGAGATGCAAATCATACCCTTCATCAATCAATCTTATATAAAATTCAAGTTTTCAATCTTAGTTATGGAACATACCGTAGTAAAGCAACATAAAATAATAATAAAAATACTCTATATTTACATTTTAGTAAAGGAGGAGTTCCCATGAATACGAGCAATATTGAAATTTTAGGTATTACTTCTCAATCTGATTTTCCAATTTGTCCTCCACATTATCCTTGCTCTCAAATTTGTCAAATAGATAAACTCTTTTTAGCTTGTCAGCATGATATTCAAAAAATACTCAAAGTAATTGTAACAATTACAATTTCCTCATTTAAAATTATTAATACTCCAATTGGCAAAAAAGTAGTCGTACATGGTTTTAAACATATAAAAGTGATTTCTGCTATCGATAACCATTGCTATTGTACCCACTCTGCTTGTTTTGATATTCCTTTTTGTCTTTTCATTAAATTAAAAGAATTCGATGCTGCCATTACCAAAATATGTACCATAGTGGAAGATGTTTCTGTTCAATGTTTGAAAAACCAATTTTTATTAGTGTCAAGTGTCATTTTCGCATGTCCTGTCTTTAAACCTAGTATCCCTAATTGTCATCATGAAAACGATAAAAATTGTAATTGCAATAAACCATCTCATGATTTCTCGGATATTCCCATTTATTCTAAGCAATGTGGATGCAACGAAATCGATCCTCTCTATTCTAATCAGAAATCTAACCTTTACGAAAAACAAAACCACCATCCGTCTTGCCCACTATGCCAAAATCATCCTACTGAAGCCTATCATACCTATCAAAACTTCCACGATGATCGATAAGCACTTGGCAGATAGTCTCACTACAAATTATTGTTTCCAAAATATACAATAAAAAAAAGAGGTTGGAAATAAACTGATACCTATAGACTAGACACTTGAAAAAAAGTGTCTAGTCTATATTTTTTTTGTATAATTAAATAGTAAGGAAGTGAGATCAATGAGCAAAATAATATTTTCGGAAAAAGATAGTTTGAAATTAAAGAAGAATATATATGTTTTAAAAGTAAGTGAAAAAGCAATTACTTATACTGATGAATTTAAGGAACTTTTTATCAATGAATATTTAACGGGTAAATTTCCTGTGCAAATATTTGAAGAGGCTGGATTTGATATTGATTTAATCGGATATAAAAGAATTGATTGTGCTTCTAGTCGTTGGCGTGCAGCGTATGAAAAGAATGGAGTTTTAGGTTTACAAGATACACGAAAAACTTCAAGCGGTCGCTCGCTTAATAGAGAACTTACATCGAAAGAAATGATTGAGAAACAGGAAGCTAAGATTAAATTACTTGAAGCGCAGGTAGAACTATTAAAAAAATTAGACGTGAGAGAAAGGATGCTGATAATCAAAAAGAAAAAAATAAGATCCGTTGATATTTTTCAACTAATCAATGAGATAGTCCGGAAGTATAACTTGAAAAATCTAACGAGTTATCTATGCGAAATTGCATGTGTTTCACGTTCTGGATACTATCATTATATTAACGCTGAAAGTACTAGAGTTGGGCGTGAAAAATCAGATCTAGAGGTTAGAGAAGTCATTTTAAAAGCATTTAATCGTCGGGGATATAAGAAGGGATCACGCTCTATTAAGATGATTTTAGAGAATGAATTGAGCATAGTATATAGTTTAAAAAGAATACGTAGGATTATGAAAAAGTATAATATCATATGTCCTCACAGACAGGCTAACCCATATAGGCAAATAGCAAAAGCAACGCAAGAACATCGAATTGTGCCAAACTTACTAGAAAGAAACTTCAAGCAGGGGCAACCTGGTAAAGTGTTATTAACGGACATTACTTACTTGCCCCATAATGGTACAGATATGGCTTATTTATCTACTATACTAGATGCTTCAACGGGAGAGATATTGGTACATCATATATCTAAAAGAATAACGCTAGACATAGCTACTGACACAATAGGAAAGCTTACAAAACAACGAAGAGTCAAGTTAACTAAAGATGTGTTTATCCATTCAGATCAAGGTTCTCACTACACTAGTCCCAAATACCAAAAGTTGCTTAAACAAAAAGGAATAGGACAATCCATGTCTAGACGTGGGAATTGTTGGGATAACGCTCCTCAGGAATCCTTCTTTGGACATTTAAAAGATTCTATAATTCTTGCCAGTTGCAAGAGTTATGATGATCTTAGTGCCCAAATAGACAAATATATTACATACTATAATAATTATAGATATCAGTGGGGATTAAAAAAGATGACTCCTGTTCAATACAGGAATCATCTCTTATGTGCTTAGTTCTCTTTTTTCAAATTGTCCTTGACATAGGTATCAGTTTAAAACTACCTCTTTTTTTTATACTTAATTATTGTCTTTTTGGTAACCAAATGTCATCCTTATTGATATGATATTATAAATCACTTAGGTCGAATTTTTCGCATCTGAAGACTAGCCAAAATCATTATAGATTTTTAGTATACCGCAATTTTCACTTACCCTAAGAATAGCAAATCTAAATCAAGGAGGAATGTATCATATGGTATGCAAAAAAAGTACACAAATTGCAGTAAATGGCTCATTACCTCTTCCAAGCCACACACCAGATATTGACTTTTTACTTCGTGTGACTTCTACTCCAGTCATAAAAAAAACAATTATCTTAGATAAGCAAATCAGTTTTTCTGGTCATGTAAATATTTGCATAGAATTTGTATCATCCAATTTTGACTCCACACAAACAGTCCATTTCATCTCCTTTGAAACTCCATTTATTGCTCTTATTAATCATTGTTGCGCAAAAGCCGGTATGGATTGCCAATTAAAGGCTTCTATTAAACATCAAGAATTTCAACTTATCAATGGTAGGTGCATTAATAAATTAATTGTTATAAAAGTTTGTGTAATCAAACTTAGTAAATCCTGTATTAATTCCAATTGCCACTGCTCCGAACCAAATCTGACTGTACTATGCACACCCGAAAAAATTAACCCCTGCCGCACTGCGGTCTATCCTGCAACACATCCCATGACACCTATGGATGATTTGCATGATATGCCTCCCTTCAGCAATTTTCATACTCCGTCTTCCCAGCAATTAGAACCATCCGATCCTACAAATGCCTACAAAGAACGTGACAACCTATCCTCTTATCATACCAGCGAATGCCAAGTCGACCAAGAATAATTTTTTAAGAATGATTTGTAATGCAAGATACTTCTTTCATTAGGTAAAAAAAAACTGTTCCAGCTAACTGGAACAGTAAACCCTTATTTTTATTCTACAGTAATGGCTTGAGAACTTTCCCACAAACCATGAATATTACAGTACGAAGTCGCTAGTAACGTACCTGAACCATTAAGCTTTATAATAGCTTTCGTTGTAGGCTCAGCATATACTGGTCCTTTATTTGCGCCGTCCGTAGACTCACCATGCACATTAAATTCAGAAGCTGCAACTTCAAAGACAAATTTGCTATTATCAGGTTTAAAATATAATTTAATCCAACGAATATGATGTTCAGTAGTATTTGGATGAGCAATTTCCTTCCCTACCGAAAGCCCTACAGCGAAACTTTCACCTGATTTTACTTTCTCTGGAGCCTCAATAACTGGAGCGTGTTTTTCAGTTTTCCAATCAGCACTTTGAATTACATCAGAAATTTTCATAAATCAAAAACCCTCCTTTTATTTTTAGTTTTAGTATGTCTTACTACTATTACATATATTTGCTAATAAATCAAAAATCCCTTTTATTTTATATTTCTTTACTATAATTTGTTCATGTGGCATTGTCAAAACAAGTCCACATGAACATTACGCACTAATTTCGTTTCTACATTGTCCCATTCCACTGGATCATCGAACTCAAAGGGTATTAAAGAAAGGGAAGTATCACAATCAAACGTAGCTTTAAGAATCTGCAGGGCAGCTAAGCCATTAGCAGCATTACAAGCAGCTTCTACTATCGAACGATCCAATTTACTGGTAAATAAACATTCTGTATTTCTGCCGTCCTTTGACATACCATAAATATATCCTATACCAAAGGATGGTATATGAGCATAAATTAAAGACATTACTCTCATGGAAATGGCTGCACATAATTCAAAATACTGTTTATTAATTGTACGTATTTCCTTTTCCTGAAAACTAGGTCTTCCTGATGACTGCAAAGAGCAAATTTGCGTAGGAATAATAGATTTTGGCGGCAGCCAGATCTTTACCGAAGGAATATTCATATATATAGCAATATCTGCACTTACATGAAAAGGAAAGGGAGCTGCTGTCAACACCTGATCAATTTTTGCAAAAATAGCAGCAATATCTCCTGCTAATAAACGTTCAATTGCTTTAATTCGCTCATCTTCCTCATGTTCATGTTTCTCTTTTTCTTCTTTAATTAATCGTTCTTCATTTTCAATCCAATCATCAATTTCTTTTTGCTTTTCTAATACAATACGCTCAATCTCCTGATGACGCTTTTGCAGCAACATAACTACTAATACCAGCAACGTAACTACACCAATTCCAGATATCCATAATGCAATCACATTACTACTGGCAAGCAAAACAAATAAAAAAATTAATAATAAACCTGTATGCATGATAATAGGCATAACAAATTTACGTTCTTCTTCAACTCTTACTTTCTCCAGTACACCAGAACAATCAGGCACCGTTCGTTCTTTCCATGGATTTCTAACCCTCAATGAGGTATAATCAACTTCTTCATAATCTAACTTACTAATTCCAATCAATGCATTTTCTACCGATTGAGAATACTCATATTCTTGACGCCAACGCTCCATCTGATCTACATGACGAAAATATAATTCATCAACATAGACTTTACCCTTATCTTGTCTTGCACCAGGCTGTATTCGTACGCCCTGGTCATCTTTTTTTCTAGCCATTCTATTTACACCTCTCAGCTAAATCCCATACAGCATTCACATTATAGATATTTTTTCCTATCCTCTATTGTAAACTAAAGATCTACATCTGCCCAGTTATTTTTATAAAATAATAGACAAGCAGTATATTTTATGGTACATTTTAATAAAATAACCTTTAAGTTAGTCCGAGAGGCTAATAAGGTACACAATGATATGGCTTTAAATAGGCCTGTCCTGTATTGACCTTAAGACTCTTGCTCTGGTAAGAGTCTTTTTTATTGTGTGCTAAGGTACTATTAAGGAGGATTATATGAATACACGTATCATTCAAGTTGAAGAAAAATTGCCCCTGCTCCAATTATTTCCCCTCAGCCTACAACATTTATTTGCTATGTTTGGTGCTACTGTACTAGTTCCTATTTTATTTAAGGTGAATCCTGCAACCATTCTACTGTTTAATGGTATTGGTACACTCTTATACCTTTTTATCTGCAAAGGTAAAATTCCTGCCTATTTAGGTTCTAGTTTTGCTTTTATTTCACCTGTCTTTATTGTCCTGCCCCAATATGGTTATAATGCAGCTCTCGGTGGCTTTATTGCTGCTGGCGTCGTATTTTCTCTCGTATCATTTCTAATTGGCATCATTGGTACGAAATGGATTGATACGGTCTTCCCACCTGCCGCTATGGGCGCTATTGTTGCTGTAATTGGATTAGAGCTAGCACCTGTTGCTGCTGATATGGCAGGTCTTACAGCCAAAACACTCGATCCTCATGTCATTACAGTCTCACTGTTTACGTTAGCGGTTACAATCATAGGTTCCATCATGTTCCGCGGTTTCTTAGCTATCATTCCAATTCTGATCGGTGTACTTGCTGGTTATATAGCAGCCTTCCTGCTTGGATTGGTCGATTTAAGCATTATAGCTGCCGCTCCTTGGTTTGCTGCTCCCACCATATATTCTCCTGAGTTCAACTTTAATGCAATTGCGATTATTTTACCTGCAGCATTAGTCGTAATCGCTGAGCATATTGGGCATCTCGTAGTCACTGGAAATATCGTAGGTCGGGATTTAACACAGAATCCAGGACTGCACCGTTCATTATTCGGTAATGGTTTATCCACTATCGTTTCAGGATTCTTCGGCTCCACTCCCAACACTACTTATGGTGAAAATATTGGTGTAATGGCGATTACTAAAGTGTATAGTGTACAAGTTATTGGTGGTGCTGCCATCCTCGCGATTGTTCTTTCTTTCGTTGGCAAGCTAGCTGCTGCCATTCAAAGTATTCCCGTACCTGTAATGGGTGGAGTCTCCCTATTATTGTTCGGTGTCATTGCGGCTTCCGGAATACGTATACTTGTAGAATCAAAAGTAGATTACAGTCGTTCCCGAAATCTCATTTTAACTTCTATCGTATTAATTCTGGGTATTAGCGGAGCCAGTATTACAATCGGCACCGTCACCATGAAAGGTATGGCCTTAGCCACTATCGTCTCCATCTTTCTTAGTTTAAGCTTTAAAGCACTAGACCTTCTGGGATTAACAAATGATAAAATTTGAAAACTCTCCTTTGAAAGTTAATCGTTCATAAAAAAACTTCCGCAAAAGCGGAAGTTTTTTTATGAACGAAAATTAACAAACTGAAGAGCAATCTTAAAATCACCTTGTTTCAGATAGGCAATTGCATTTTGCAGATCATCTTTATTTTTACCTGATACGCGTACTTGATCATCCATCAGCTGAGCTTGTACTTTTATTTTACTATTTTTAAGGGAAGAAATCACGTCTTTCGCATTCTCTTTGTCAATGCCTTTTTTTATTTTGATAATCTGACGGGCTGTGCCACTAAAAGCGGCTTCCACTTTTCCATAATCTAAGTTTTTTAATGAGATTCCTCTCTTAATAACTTTTGCTTGTAAAATCTCTACTACATTCTTCAGCTTGTAATCATCATCAGCAGTCACTTTGATATCAATACCCTCTAAAGTTACAGAAGCCTTGCTGCCACGAAAATCAAATCGTTGGCTGATTTCTTTCGTTGTCTGATTCACTGCATTATCGACTTCTTGCATATCAACCTCTGAAACCACATCGAAGGAACAATCTTTAGCCATAGTATGACCTCCATTTTTATATTTATATTTATTTTTTAATTGCTATGTGAATCGTTTTACGCATCACAACATAAACGAAGGCAAAAACACCGCCTATCGTGAAGAAAAAAGCTGCCGGCTTAACCATAAGAATTTCGGAACTACCAACTAAACTAAATAATAAAGCCGCCATATAGGCCAAAAAAAACTCACCATATCGAGAACTATTGTTCCTAGGCGCAATAAATAACCATACAAGAAAACCATACATGATAATATTACTATTCTTCATTATTTCCAAAAAAATCACCTCATTAGTAAGCACTTAACACTTATAAATTCGAAACGAACGTTTTTTTTCCTGCATATTTTACAATAATATTTATTTTACGCAAAATTTTAAATTTTAAATAGAAATATATCCCACAATAACCAAAATAATACCTTGAATCAAAAAATAATTCGTATATCTTGCAAAAAAGTCTTATAAATTCTTGAAAAAAAGTTTACGGCAGTATCATTATGTCTCTGTTCTTCATATGATGTATCATATACTCCAAGAAAATATCAATAAAGGAGGCTATCAAAGTTATGGATGGCAAATATCCACATTGGTATCATGAAGAAATGGACCCATGCTGTGACTACATGGACAAAAAGATGATGCCCCAAGAATGTTGCACCTCAGCTAAACCATACTCATATCCTGATAATTCGTTTAAAGATCGCCTATTATGTATGTTAGGTGATGATGTAATATTCTCCGTTGACGCGCGCCTTTGTCACCAAGATTCTTTTTGTGGCTCGCTCTGCTATGTAGGCTGCGATTTCATTATTGTAAATGTTTGTATGCGCAAAAGACCACTTTCTATGATGATACCCATCAAAATGATCCGTTTTATTGGTCCTAAATCACATCGTTAATAAAAAAATCTAGCTAATCCCTCACCTTCCATTCGCTTATCGCATACTATGTGGCAAAAGTCGCTGTTTTAAGGAGGTTACCCTGTTGAAAAGAACCCAGAGTCGAAAACCTATGTCAATGGACTTAGAGCATATGCGTATGCTTCATACAGAAGCGATTGAACAACTGGATTTAATGTATACTACATTAGAAGCAGCTGAGCAAGCCACAGATACTACTCGTGATAGTCTTGATGATATTTCTGTAAATCACTGGGATGCCTATATGGATATTATTCAGATAATTTAATATCAATATAGGAAAATATCCATCCTTGTGTAAGGCATATTTCATTTTTAAAGATGCAGCCTGGCGCACATCTAGAAGACGATCCACTTCAAAGACTCTGCCATCTTCCCATTTGATTGACAGCGGTCTAACATTACCATATATATCATGCTTGGCCGTGACTTCTACAAAGACTTTACTATTCATACCTTTCACCTACTATTTAAAATATGAAATTGGATGTATAACGTGATCCTGCTCAGGATTAAATCCAGTAAGATGCCGATCCAGCAGCATTGCACAACGTTGAACACTATAATGACCAAAACGTTTATGTAACGTATCTACCGTACCTGCCAATATTTCCGCATCCAAGTTGCTATTATCAAACAAATCAAGCTGCACATGCCTATCAGCTGTCACTAGATCAGAACCACGCACGCCAAGACTACGAATTGGAGTCTCCCATCGGTAATTTGCTTTAAATAATTCCATCGCCTTATTAGCAATATCATTAGATAAAAATGTCGGCCCCGACAACTTGCCTTGTATCTCAAAGGATATAAGGTCATTACCCCTTACACTGATAGATACCGTTTTACATTTAAAACCATGCTTACGTAGACGTGCTGCCACACTCTCTGCCAGCACATAAATGATTAGTTTGACGTCTTGATTATTGACTAGATCCCTTGGAGTTGTAGTACTGTTACCAACGGATTTAATGATACTGCTCTCACTAGTCTGCCGCACCGTCGCCAAATCAAGTCCATTTGCAAAGTGCCAGAGCGTTTCTCCCCATACTCCTAATAATAGCTTCAGGTCACTTATATCACGTTTAGCAAGATCTCCAATTGTGTATATAGCACGGTTCTGGAGCTTGCGCCTAGTAGAGCGACCAACATACAACAACTCGCCAACAGGTAGTGGCCAAACTTTTTCATGAAAATTATCTGGCGTTATAACCGTAGTAGCATCTGGCTTCTTCATGTCACTACCAAGCTTTGCAAATATCTTATTCCATGATACACCAACTGATCCTGTGAGGCCTAGCTCATCTCGCAAGCGTTGCCTGATTTGATCCGCAATATCTTGGCCAGTGCCAAATATTTGTTCTGTACCAGTGACGTCAATCCAGCCTTCATCAATTCCATAAGGCTCAATTTTATCACTATAATCCGCATATATTTCTCGCGCTAGCCGTGAAAACCGTAAATACTTTTGAAAATCTGCTCGTACCAACACTAAGCCAGGGCACTTTTGTTTTGCCTCCCAAATTGCATCTCCTGTTTTGACTCCTAGAGCCTTTGCAAGATAATTTTTGGCTAGAATGATACCGTGGCGCGCTTCAGCATCACCGCAAACAACAACAGGCTTATCGCGGATCTCTGGATTGTATAAGCACTCCACACTTGCGTAATAGTTATTCAGATCGACATGCAAGATCGTACGACGCATGATAATTTCACCACCCGCAAACAGAACATATGTTTGGTTAAATTATAGAGTTTTCACAGGAAGAAAACAAGTTGTAAATGTTCCCAAATAAAAAAGCCGCCTCACTCGAAGACGGCTAAACTTTAATCGACACTTGCAACGAACATATAGGTTTGACTTTCCGTTAAATTGTTAAAGACCTGAGACGCTTGACCGGACAAAACAATTGTTTCTTTTAAACCATCATAGCTATACATTACAAGCTTATGCGCCCATGTTGGAATATTATTCACCGTAAAAGTAGTTCCATAATGATCCGACCAGTACTTTCTGTTTTGCCATACCCACATCTTCTTTCCATTGCCTGTAAGTTCATACTCCCCTTTTGTCTTTGGAGAACGATAATACATCCTCATACCATCCGTCAATTCCAGAGCAAGTTGACCACGATCTAGTCTCTATCTTTTTTGCACCGCTGGCGATTAGACTCGCCCACGGCTTAAAATGGTTATTGCTTTCATTTTATCCCGCCCCTCATTCATTCTACCTAGCATAATTAGAAGGCTTAATCCACATAATATCTTTTAGCACTTTCTTTAAGGAGTAAATTATATGAGCTTTTTTTACGCCCGTTTTTTTATTATTTGGGCTTGTTGGCTACTTTTTGCAGATAAATCACGTTGGAAAGAAATAGTCCCAGTTTGTGTTTTGGCATCGTCTTTAGGTTTGATTGCAGACCAAATTGTCGATTCGTATATACCTTATTGGGAGTATTACGGAAGTGAGCCTGAGATTGTAATAAATCTCATAGATGAATTTGAGGTTAATCCCATTGCTACCTATCTTTTTATCCAGTGGTTGCCTCAAAAACAGACGTTCTTTCGTATGTTCTCTTATTGGTTCGCTTGGACTGCCTTGGCAATTACTATAGAACATATTCACGTAATCACTGGGCACATGGCTCATTACCATGGGTGGACGCTTTGGCACTCATATATATCTGATTGGATATTATTTTGCATATTTCACCAGTACCATAAGATCCTTCAATTAGATAAGTTATCAAAATAATCTATCCCGCCCTCCCCAATATTACACACTAGTTTATAATTTATCACTAATCCCTAACGATCCACATATTATGTAATATAACAATAATAAGGAGGTGTTATTGTGCCTAGATCTTATTGTGAAGAATATGAATGCGGATGTATATTTAGTAAAAAAGCAATACATTTAAGGGACTGTTTCCGTGTACTTTGGGAATAGCATGTCTACTGGACTAGAATGGTTATTATAAGCATTGCCGCCGCTTCACCCGATTTGGAAGCTACTACCAACCGACTACTCCGCAATGCACCTGATTTTGCAAGGTTATTTAATCATTTTTATGGTTCCAGAGTTGCTTCCAAATTTGAACAATTACTAACAGATCATTTAGTTATTGCCGCAGATCTTGTAAATGCCGCAAAGAGTGGAAATAGTCAAGCAGCAGCCGTGGCAGAAAAAAGATGGTATACAAACGCAGATGAAATTGTTCATTTTCTTAATTGCATAAATCCTTATTGGACTAGCAAACACATGAGAGAAATGTGGTATGAGCATTTGGCATTAACGAAAGCTGAAGCTGTCGCCAGACTTAATAAGGATTTCGAAGAAGATATCGCAATTTTTGATAAAATTGAAAAGCAGGCTTTAATGATGGCGGATAGTTTCTCAAATGGAATCATTAGACAATTCTGTCTTTAAGCGTATCCATAATAACCTCTTTCTTACCATCCTCATATATGATATAGGCTAGGATACGGTGTTTCGCCGTATCCATTTCCAACTTGACTTTGCACTAATCTAACGCATGTTATACCACCCGCCCGTACCCAATATCTACTATTGCTTTAAATTGGTAGTATGGGCGATAAATTGATAACCGCTTAATCACCTCTATTTACCATAGATCATATTATGTATAATAGATGTTTCTATAGATAAATTGGGGAGGTGATACTACGAGATGGACTATAATTGGGAAGACCCTGAAATTGAAGAGTGGAGAGAAGCCCTAAACGATAGAAATGAATTCGAACTAGTATATAATACTAGTGATTATCGTCAACCTTGGTCCTGCTGGCCTAGACAAGACTACTGGTATAATGATCATTGTAATGATCATCATCATCATCATCACCATCAATATAATGGTTGTTGGCCCAGATACTTCTGTTGGCCCAGACAGTCCTGCTGGCCTAGAGGGAATTGTTGGCCTTGGAAAGCTTGTTGGCCTAGACAAGGTTGTTGTCCACGTTAGTGTTTATAATTATTTACTATATAGAAAGCCTTCGGGCTTTTTCTTTTATTCCTCACGCCCTCTTTTACACTCTAATAATAAATACCTATCATTTTGGTATATAAATCATTTTTAATATCCTACCATCTCACAAAATCGTTCTCCCTGGGCTGCGCTATTGTGGTTAGAAATGATTCCTGGATTAGGGCAATTTTTAATCGAGATTTCTTACTAGGCATTGTCTTAATATCCTTAGAGCTACTCATTAACTCAGCATCACATATCAATGATGCTGTTGTCAAAGGGTTTAATCCTAATACCGAAAATGTTTCTCAATTTGCTCGAAGTTGGGCACTCTTTTATCCTGGTATATATGCTTTCAGTATGTGGGAGGCATTTAACCGATCAATTGACATCAATGAGAACCTCAAGAAAAATGGGCTAATAAATCGAGAAAATATGCCAAAACCAACAGGAATATTTATCGGATTTACTATTGGCATGCTCCTGGAATTATATGGACTGTTGACGAGGAACCAGTTATAACAGGACTAAAATACGCTCTGCTCTGCTCAATTGTATATAACCCCTACTTATCGGACATACTATGTTAGCTCCTTAAACAAAATCACTCCCATCTAAAGCTCTCCTTTGGAGGGCGTTTTTTTACATGGGTGAATCATATACTGTATTATAATGGTACCTCTTACGTGGCGCTCCTAAATACTTGTCTTACTGATTGCTTCTTTTAGCAGTCAGTATTTTTATGCTCACTCCTTCTTACTCCTAATGTATATAACTCCTACTTATGGGCATACTATTGTTAGCGACCTCCCTAGTCGCAAAATCTCTCCATATTTTTTTCTCTTAGCTCTCTTTTAGAGGGCTTTTTCTTATGTGCTAAACATACTTTACATGTAATAAAAAACTAGGGGAAAACTAGTATTAGGAGGTGATTTTATGGATGAAAAAACGGTAATAGATGGCTCATATACGCGTTATAGAATGCCTACTGAAAAAGGTTTAGCAAAGGATCTAGAAAATGGAGACGTTGAAAAAGAAGTGTCTCATAAAACTAGTCCTAAAAGCACTACGGAATCCTACGTATTCGAACATAATTCTGTAAAGTGATTCTCTAAGAGGTCAGTCCAGTAACTGGCCTTTTTCAATTATTACCTCCTAACTTTAAGTTTTACTTACCACGCCCCCGCTGCATGAGTTTTTCTACATCATCCATATTCAAAACAAGGCACTTGCTGCCTTTAAAATTGATACAAAACTCACACAATCGCCTTGTGTGTTTACTATTAGCTTTAAAAGCGGTACAGCGTTTCTGTTACATAACCGCATCTAGCCATTACCAGACGGCAGGTCTTGCAAGCTGAAAAGGTGCAAAACTGTACACCCTTTGAGCAGCTTCTGCTTATTGGCGCTATATCACTGTAAGCGCATTTTTCTTTACATAGGCACATGGCTTTCGCCCCCTCATAAATATATTAATTTTTATAGAGAAGTAAATTATTAAAATACATATTGGTTACACTACCAGTAGGAGATGATTATTATGAAAAAGGAAGTAAATGAAATGGATTCAAGTATTTCTGAATCTGAAATAGTTACCGAAAACCAAGATTCTACAAACACTGAAATTAATACGGACACACAAGCTAAAAACAAATACGGGAGCTTCGTAATCAGTAATAATCAAATGCCAAGCTAATACGTTTGCCGCTTCTTCAATGAAGCGGCTTTTCAATGTAATAAAAGGCGCTGGTGTTACCCAGCGCTTTTTGCTATTAGATATTGCTTGCCTGTCTGCTTTTAGTTGCTCGTAAGTCGCAAATCTAAACTTATCCAAGGTAATCACCTACTTGTCCATTTTTACGCTGCCGGAGGATCTTCCGGCTCAGTTTCTTCCACTATTGTATAGCCCTTAATTTGAGCAAGAATTCTATGAAATTTCTTAGCTAATTCTTCCGGCATATCCATCTGAAGAGTAACTTTTCCTGCTTGATAATCTTCAAACGTGCCTGACCAGTAGCCTTTAAACTCAACTGCCATCTACATCCCCTCCCATATAAAGTATGAATTAGTGCTTATCCAACATTACTCTAACTTTCTTAAGTGATCACTTTGCTTCTGTTTGATTCATAGAGCATCACTTAGCGCTGTTATGCCTTCCTTTGTGTTATCCTTAACTTTGAATACCTATTAGGAGGGGGCACTGTACATGTCGTCTAAATTAACAAGAAAATTGAAACATACATTCAATATAAGAAACATCTCAATAAAGATGATGATCAAGCTGCTGCATCGGGAAAGTAAAGATTTTTACTCTTGATGAGCGCCTTGATGCCATTCAGACTGATTTATGTACGTAGTAAGTAAGTGACCCAAAACGATAGGAATATTGTTCGTCTTAATAAGATCGCTAAATCCCCCCCTTCCTTATGTGTGTGAAAAATTATGTTCTGCCTTAGAGATTTCTCCCATGGAATTTATTCAACAAATGACCCCATAACAGTGAGCATAACTATGATGACAAAATAAAAAACCTGCCAGAGCAGGCTAAAAAAATTATTGATACTGTCATGGAAATTTTATAACTAAATAGATAAGCAATTGCAGCAAGACACATCACTATTCCACTACTAACATGGATGAGCTGTGTAAGATAAGTTATAGTTTTACTCCAAGTCACGCTATCAATAATATGACTATACAGCAAGAAACTCTGTTCCATTAACATTATTAAAACTAATTTCAGCTAATATCTATATTACACTCGGTTGGCGGCCCTGAACCAGTAGATCCAGAACCACCTACTGTCCTTGTAATTCTAATCGCTCCCAGAAGTACCTGCCTCACCTGTGGATCCAGTAATCGTTGAGCAAGCGCTGCACTTGCTGTACTTGTTGCTCCAGTGCATCCTGAATCACCTGTTGCAGACGTAAATCCAGCGTCCCCTGTAGATCCTGAGCCCTTGTTGCAACTGTAGCTTCAGTAGCTTCAGTTGCTTCAGTACTTTCAGTAGGATAGTGATTTGGTGGAAGTGAAGATAATGGAAATGTAGGAATAATTTTATTTGAGAATTTCCAATTTGAAGTTTCACTAAAAAACATAGCTACCATCACCTTTTGTTACAAAATTTATCGTAATATATAATATGTAAATAGCTGTAATTTGGTGATACATAATATATATATATTACGATTTATCCATTTGATCGAAAAATTCTAACAAACCTTATCTTAGCTGATTCTTGCAATCTAAGAATCTGTTTCAGTAAACTGATAAAATGAACTTGAAGGAGTTTTCTTACTACATATATAAAGTACTATTATACCAATCCACTGTTAGGGGGCTACCAATGAACGCCATATATGCCCGTGTATCAACAGATGCACAAGCGGAAACAGGATATTCAATTAGTGATCAAATTCGTACATGTCGTGAACATGCTGAGAAAAACGGATTAGAAATCGTAGAATACATAGATGATGGCTATTCTGGAGAATACCTTGAGAGACCCGCCTTAGAACGCCTCAGAGATGATTTACGAGCGAAGTTGATACATAATGTTATCGTCTATGATCCTGATCGTCTGAGCCGTAATTTGACGAATCAGTTACTTTTGGCAGATGAAATTGAAAAAGCGAGTGCGCAACTTATTTTTATTACTCATGATTATGATGCCTCGCCAGAGGGAAGGCTGTTCTTTTCCATCCGCGGAGCCATCTCTGCGTTTGAGAAAGCAAAGATCCGTGAACGCACTTTACGCGGTAAGCGTTCAAAGGCTCTTTCTGGTAAACTTACTTTTAATGATGATGCTTACGGCTATACTTATGATAAAGAAAATTCTATGTGTATTATCAATCCTGAAGAGGCAGAAATCGTAAAACTAATCTTCCAGCTCTATACGACAAGAAATTACGGCGTTAACAGCCTATATGTAGAATTAAAATCTATGGGCGTAGTCAATCGTAAAGGCAAGCCTTTTGGTCTTGCTACGATTGACTACATGCTTGCAAATGAAACATACGCAGGTACGAAGTGGAGCTTTAAGCAGTATTTGAAAAATGTCGGTCCGAAAAAACGGGAAAGAAGTATTCGAGATAAATCAGAATGGATACCCATCACCGTACCGGCCATTATTGATCGTGAAACCTGGGAAAGGGCTGTAGAGTGTCGCCGTATTAACAAAGTTGTTGCAAAGCGTAATTCCAAGCATGATTACTTATTATCCAGCATCATACGCTGCGCTGGATGCGGGTATGCAATGCGAGGGGTGAATTACCATCGAGGCAATAAGGATTACCGTTACTATGTTTGTACTGCATATATAAATGGTCATGAATGTGATTATCGAAAAACGATCTCATCAAAAGATCTGGATGATGCAGTATGGGCAGAGTTAACGGAGGTCGCTAAAAGCAAACACGGTTTATCAATCTATCAAAATAACACTACCGATACGACTGCGGTTAAAATTGATCTTGAAAAACAACTGACAAAATTGAAGAAGAGGCAATCCGCAATCGTTAAATGGGTTGCTGATGGAATATTAGAAACAGAAGTGGCAGAAAAAGATTTGCAATCCATTAGCAAAGAAGTCGCAGCAACTAAAAATGCTCTTAGCGCTCTTATTATAATCCCCTCCGTCAAATCAATCCGCTCAAAAGATATTCTTAAGGCTACATCTTTTGAAGAGAAAAGACGTCTGCTTATTGCTTACGGTATTAAGGTTTTTGCAAAACGCAAAAACGGCAGCATCGTATATACCATAAAGGTTTAAGGCGTTTTCCTACATTGGAACTATATCATTCATCTCATTTCTATGCATGATGAGGCAATGAGTGCTTCCATGAAAAAGTATAGTATGAGAGAAGGAGAAATCCACAATACAAAGGAAAGACAACTCAGCTTACAGCGTGGATTTGTTATCTATCTCTTACTTGCCTTATTGCGCCGTCACCACCGAATGGAACATATTTTTAGCTTACGTGGTAATCCTATGAATGACTATTTCCAAGAATCCTCAAACATGGAACGAGAACATATTGCTCACCTTATCACAATGACACAAAATTTAATGTAACGTCCTGCAGTGATATTCCTCTTCAAAAAGCACAAAGACACAAGGAACACAAATTAATTCTATACATTATTTGTGTTCCTTGTTATGCTGTAGATCAGCATATTGTCTTTGTGTTTATTCATTAAGAGGAACTATTGCTCTATTTAGCGAAAATAAAACATTGCAAAATAAAGAATACTAAGCATAATACTACACATTAAGGAGTACTCATGTTAGATCTCATAGTACCGAAGACCCTATCTCCTATGCCAATCAAAGAATACTTGCGCTCTCATATCGGCCTTTCTCTTACAATATGGCGAAAAATAAAAAACACAGGTTCCATCATAGTCAATGGAAAAGAAACGACTATAACACATATGATTTTTCCAGGTGATGCCATTACACTTCATTGGCTACAGCCTTGTGATATCGTACCTACAAATATTCCTTTACATATAGCTTATGAAGATGACACCTTGCTCATTATTGATAAACCAGCTGGAATGTTAGTCCATCCAACAACATCTGAACATACAGCCACATTAGGAAATGCCATTATGCACTATTTTCATACCCAGGGACGCTCTCATGCCTTTCACCCCGTCCATCGCTTAGATCGCAATACCTCCGGTTTAGTGCTAATTGCAAAATACCCTCATATTCAACATCTCTTATCCTTTAATGGTGCTAAAAATATTAACAGACAGTATATCGCACTTACAACAGGCATCATAAAACCAGCAGAAGGCACTATAGACGCGCCCATTGCCAGGCATCCTGATAGTATTATCCAACGTATCATTGACCCTAAGGGACAGCATGCCACGACTTGTTATCAAGTACTCAGGCCATTGATAAATGCTAGTATTGTCCAATTAACGCTCTTGACTGGACGCACCCACCAAATTCGAGTCCACCTCTCCCATCTTGGTCATCCAATTATAGGAGATGATTTATACGGAGGTTCAAGAGAATTAATCTCTCGCCAAGCTTTACATGCTGCAAGACTTTATTTTGCGCATCCTCTTTCAGGTAAAATCATTGATGTAACCAGTCAGCTTCCAAATGACATATCAAACGTCATTGACAAGCTTTCCTATGGTGAAAATTAGCCTACTTTTCGAAAAATCCAAAATAAAAGTAAAGATACGATATAAATAACCGCTAAAAACATTCATCTTTTAACATACTTTTTGTACACAAGCCTGCTAAAATCTGGTATAATTAATATAGTAAAAAACTTTTAGGAGGAATTACTTTGCCATTAGTTACAACCAAAGAAATGTTCAAAAAAGCTTATGACGGTCAATATGCGGTTGGCGCTTTCAATGTCAACAATATGGAAATTATTCAAGGTATTGTTGACGCTGCTAAAGAGGAGCAAGCTCCACTTATTCTACAAGTGTCTGCAGGAGCCCGTAAATATGCAAAACATATTTATCTTACAAAATTAGTAGAAGCGGCACTAGAGGATTCAGGTCTACCTATTGCATTGCATCTGGATCATGGGGATGATTTCGAAATTTGTAAATCTTGTATTGATGGCGGCTTTAGTTCAGTTATGATTGACGGCTCAAAGTATTCTTTTGAAGAAAATATTGCTTTAACTAAAAAAGTAGTAGAATATGCTCACGCTCATGGTGTAGTCGTAGAAGCTGAATTAGGTAAGCTTGCCGGTGTTGAAGATGCTGTTAAAGTATCTGCCAAAGATGCGACTTATACTGATCCTGATGAAGCGGTAGAATTCGTTGAACGTACAGGCTGTGACTCACTTGCCATTGCGATTGGCACGAGCCATGGGGCTTATAAATTTAAAGGTGAACCAAGTCTTGATTATGCTCGTTTGGAAAAAATTTCCAAACTATTACCTAATTATCCATTAGTACTTCACGGTGCATCTACTGTACTTCCTGAATTTGTTGCAAAATGCAATCAATTCGGTGGACACATCCCAGGCGCCCAAGGCGTACCTGAAGATATGTTATTACGCGCAGGAAAATTCGGGGTCTGCAAGATTAACATTGATACCGATCTACGATTGGCTATGACAGCTTCTATTCGTGAACATTTTGTCAATAATCCTAGTGATTTTGACCCTCGCCAATACTTAAAACCAGCTCGAGAAGCGATTAAGAACATGGTTAAACATAAAATTAAAAATGTACTAAACTGCAGTAACCGTCTGTAGTTAAAAAAGCTGAGATATAACGTCTCAGCTTTTTTAGGCGCCCCTAATCGAAAATCATTTATTAATAGAGCACAATAAAATCCCTTATGAACATGAATTTTCGATGCTCATAAGGGATTCACTTTTCTAGACCGGAGGAAAAATAATTCTCTCTTCTTCTCTAAAAACTTTTATAATAAATTGAGTTGGTGTATCTTTTAAATTTATTTCATAAACGTTATCTACCGCATATCCTTTCGCATCTAATATAATGCGAATTTGTGGCTTAAGTGGAAATTGTTGTCTTACTTCAATTACCACTCCTATTTCCCCTGTATTGATCTGCACAAGGCTGCCGACTGGAAAAATCGCAACATAGTTAAAGAATACTTTCAATATGTTCAAATCTAATTGCGTTCTCGTTAATTCCAATAAGACTTCATAAGCCTCATGAGGCAATATACCTCTTCGGTAAGGTCGGTCTGAAATCAAGGCATCATATATATCATTTTAAATTTACTCCAATCTAGCATCTAATAATACAAAAGGATTGATTTGAAGAACGATAAAAAGACATCCACAAAAGTGAATGTCTTTTTGAATAAACTGATCTATCCTCCCAGACCATTTCCAGCCAAGTACTTTCGACGTATGGACTTAATCGGTACTTCGACTTAGCGATAATACCTCATCTACATCGTTACTCCTGCGCGCACTCACTTTACGTACTGATGTACTAGGTAAAGGATGTTATCGTTTCACTCTAACTAAGCGAATCACTCAAATCTTCTTGCTCACTATCGTTTACAAAGATTTGGTTCCCTGCTTATTGTCGTACCTAGCATCTGAAGCATTCTCACCAATCTCGCAAAACGCAAGATATTAAAAAGCACTCACAAAAGTGAGTGCTTTTTCTTCAACCAGCAACTACCTATCCTCCCAGGACGTTTCCATCCAAGTACTTTCGGCGTATGTGGGCTTAACTACTGTGTTCGGTATGGGAACAGGTGGAACCCCACAGCTATCGCCACTGGATTAAAGTTTTTTAGAAGTACATATAAATATGTTCCTTCAAAACTTCACAGAAGAAAGACTGCATGTTAGTTGTTAGCAGCCATGCTGCTAACAAAATTTAAGTCAAGCCCTCGTCCTATTAGTACCAGTCAGCTGAATCCATTGCTGGACTTACACACCTGGCCTATCAACCTTGTCATCTACAAGGGGACTTACTAGCTTATGCTATGAGAGATCTCATCTTAAGGCTGGTTTCACGCTTAGATGCTTTCAGCGTTTATCCTTTCCGAACGTAGCTACCCAGCTGTACTCCTGGCGGAATAACTGGTACACCATTGGTTCGTCCACTCCGGTCCTCTCGTACTAGGAGCAGTTCCCTTCAAATCTCTTACGCCCGCGATGGATAGGGACCGAACTGTCTCACGACGTTCTGAACCCAGCTCACGTACCACTTTAATGGGCGAACAGCCCAACCCTTGGGACCTACTACAGCCCCAGGATGTGATGAGCCGACATCGAGGTGCCAAACCTCCCCGTCGATATGGACTCTTGGGAGAGATTAGCCTGTTATCCCCAGGGTAGCTTTTATCCGTTGAGCGATGGCCCTTCCACGCGGTACCACCGGATCACTAAGTCCGACTTTCGTCCCTGCTCGACCTGTACGTCTCGCAGTCAAGCTCCCTTCTGCCTTTGCACTCTACGCGCGATTTCCAACCGCGCTGAGGGAACCTTTGAGCGCCTCCGTTACATTTTCGGAGGCGACCGCCCCAGTCAAACTGCCCACCTGACACTGTCCTCAGTATCGTTACTACTAAAGTTAGAATTCCAGTAAATAAAGGGTGGTATCCCAACAACGACTCCACACATACTAGCGTACATGTCTCGCAGTCTCCCACCTATCCTGTACATCATTTACCAAAATTCAATGTCAGGCTACAGTAAAGCTCCATGGGGTCTTTCTGTCCAGTCGCGGGTAACCTGCATCTTCACAGGTATTTCAATTTCACCGGGTCCCTCGTTGAGACAGTGCCCAAGTCGTTACACCTTTCGTGCGGGTCGGAACTTACCCGACAAGGAATTTCGCTACCTTAGGACCGTTATAGTTACGGCCGCCGTTTACTGGGGCTTCAGTTCACACCTTCGAATTGCTTCTAAGCACTCCCCTTAACCTTCCAGCACCGGGCAGGTGTCAGCACCTATACGTCAGCTTTCGCTTTAGCAGGCACCTGTGTTTGTGGTAAACAGTCGCTTGGGCCTCTTTTCTGCGACCTCCTTTAGCTCATACCGCGAGGGTAATCACCTAAAGAGGCTCCCCTTCTCCCGAAGTTACGGGGACATTTTGCCGAGTTCCTTAACGAGGGTTTTCCCGCGCACCTTAGGATTCTCTCCCCGCCTACCTGTGTCGGTTTGCGGTACGGGCACCCACAGCCTCGCTAGAAGCTTTTCTTGACAGCATGGGATCAGTAAGTTCATCAACCTTGCGGTCAACTCCCCGTCACTCCTCAGGCTTCTCGTTTAGCGGATTTGCCTACTAAACACCCTACAAGCTTAGACGCATTTCTTCCATTCATGCGATTACTTACCCTTCTGTGTCACTCCATCACTCAAACGGATGAGGGTGGTACTGGAATGTTTGCCAGTTGTCCATCGCCTACGCATTTACGCCTCGGCTTAGGCCCCGACTTACCCTGAGACGACGAGCGTTGCTCAGGAAACCTTAGGCTTTCGGTGGACAAGATTCTCACTTGTCTTTTCGCTACTCATACCGGCATTCTCACTTCTATATACTCCACAGCTCCTTACGGTACTGCTTCGATGCGTATAGAACGCTCCCCTACCACTTGTATCCTAAGATACAAATCCATAGCTTCGGTTCCGTACTTTAGCCCCGGACATCTTCGGCGCAAAACCTCTCGACCAGTGAGCTATTACGCACTCTTTAAATGGTGGCTGCTTCTAAGCCAACATCCTGGTTGTTTCTGAAGTTCCACATCCTTTGCCACTTAGTACGGCATTTGGGACCTTAGCTGATGGTCTGGGCTGTTTCCCTCTTGACTACGGATCTTATCATTCGCAGTCTGACTCCCAAGGTCCGAGTACAGCCATTCGCAGTTTGACAGAGTTCGGTAACCTATAAGGCCCCTAGCCCAATCAGAGCTCTACCGTCTGTACTTATTTCTTGAGGCTAGCCCTAAAGCTATTTCGGGGAGAACCAGCTATCTCCGCGTTCGATTGGCATTTCACCCCTATCCACAACTCATCCCAAAACTTTTCAACGTTCACGGGTTCGGTCCTCCACGCAATTTTACCTGCGCTTCAACCTGGCCATGGATAGATCACTGCGGTTTCGGGTCTACAACAACTAACTAATCGCCCTATTAAGACTCGCTTTCGCTACGGCTCCACATCTTCTGCTTAACCTCGCTAGTTACTGTAACTCGCCGGTTCATTCTTCAATAGGCACGCCGTCGACCACATAAGGGTCTTCGACTGCTTGTAGACATACGGTTTCAGGTTCTTTTTCACTCCCCTCCCGGGGTGCTTTTCACCTTTCCCTCACGGTACTATACGCTATCGGTCGCCAAGGAGTATTTTGCCTTGGAGGGTGGTCCCCCTGCTTCCCACAAGGTTTCACGTGTCTCGTGGTACTCTGGATCTCAGCCATCTCGCTCTGCTTTTCGTCTACGGGACTGTTACCCCCTATGGTCTACCTTTCCAGGTAGTTCGACTAAGCCTGACTTGAATTATGCTGGTCCTCAACCCCGAATCAGTAAACTGACTCGGTTTGGGCTCTTCCCCGTTCGCTCGCCGCTACTTAGGGAATCTCACTTGATTACTTTTCCTCTGGGTACTTAGATGTTTCAGTTCCCCAGGTGCCCTCCTCATGCTCTCAGGCATGGGTAACAATGCATTACCATTGTTGGGTTTCCCCATTCGGAAATCTAGGGATCAATACCTGCTTGCGATTCCCCCTAGCTTATCGGAGCTTACCCCGTCCTTCTTCGGCTCTTGGCGCCAAGGCATCCACCGTATGCCCTTCATAACTTGACTTATGTCTTGTTACGTCGGTTTGCAATAACCTATCATTTGCGTTGTCGCTCCTGCGGGCACTCACTGCGACGTACAGAAGTACGACTCCGTTCATGTCCTCGTCGCTCCTAGCAACTGACAGCTTCTTGCCAACCTGTGGTTTGTGTATATTCGGGTTTGACGCCGAAATATATACATATACATGTTTCAAATAATCCTAACATGCTCGGTAATCACCCTAATATTGCTATTAGAATTATTACGTTGCTTTCTTCTGTGCAGTTTTCAAAGAACATCAAAGGTACTACATATTCATATCACTACCATCACTGGTAATAACATGGGATGTATTCCCTCAAAACTAAGCAATGTAAGTATTGTGAACAACCAGATGTGTCGACCTTGGATTAGAAAAACATATTTCAGCTTTTCAAATCTCCATAGAAAGGAGGTGATCCAGCCGCACCTTCCGATACGGCTACCTTGTTACGACTTCACCCCAATCACTGATCTCACCTTCGACGGCTGGTTCCATTGCTGGTTACCTCACCGGCTTCGGGTGCTCTCAACTTTCGTGGTGTGACGGGCGGTGTGTACAAGGCCCGGGAACGTATTCACCGCAGCATGCTGATCTGCGATTACTAGCGATTCCGACTTCATGCAGGCGAGTTGCAGCCTGCAATCCGAACTGAGAGCTTGTTTTTGGGTTTGGCTTCACCTCGCGGCTTCGCTACCCTCTATTTAAGCCCATTGTAGTACGTGTGTAGCCCAAGACATAAGGGGCATGATGACTTGACGTCATCCCCACCTTCCTCCGTGTTATCCACGGCAGTCTCCCATGAGTTCCCACCTTTACGTGCTGGCAACATAGGATAAGGGTTGCGCTCGTTGCGGGACTTAACCCAACATCTCACGACACGAGCTGACGACAGCCATGCACCACCTGTCTATCTGTCTTCCGAAGAAGAACTCTCTATCTCTAGAGTCATCAGACGATGTCAAGCCTTGGTAAGGTTCTTCGCGTTGCGTCGAATTAAACCACATACTCCACCGCTTGTGCGGGCCCCCGTCAATTCCTTTGAGTTTCAACCTTGCGGCCGTACTCCCCAGGCGGGGTACTTATTGCGTTAACTCCGGCACTGGAGGGGTCGATACCCCCAACACCTAGTACCCATCGTTTACGGCCAGGATTACCGGGGTATCTAATCCCGTTCACTACCCTGGCTTTCGCGCCTCAGTGTCAGACACAGTCCAGAAAGTCGCCTTCGCCACTGGTGTTCCTCCTAATATCTACGCATTTCACCGCTACACTAGGAATTCCACTTTCCTCTCCTGCACTCAAGAATAACAGTATCCAATGCTTCACGGGGTTAAGCCCCGAACTTTAACATCAGACTGATTATCCCACCTGCGCGCGCTTTACGCCCAATAATTCCGGACAACGCTTGCCACCTACGTATTACCGCGGCTGCTGGCACGTAGTTAGCCGTGGCTTTCTTGTCAGGTACCGTCATTATGGATCATTATTTACAATCCACACATTCGTCCCTGAAAACAGAGTTTTACGATCCGAAAACCTTCTTCACTCACGCGGCGTTGCTCCGTCAGACTTTCGTCCATTGCGGAAGATTCCCCACTGCTGCCTCCCGTAGGAGTCTGGGCCGTGTCTCAGTCCCAGTGTGGCCGTTCATCCTCTCAGACCGGCTACTGATCGTCGCCTTGGTGAGCCGTTACCTCACCAACTAGCTAATCAGACGCAGACCCATCTTCTAGTGATAGCTTATAAATAGAGGCCACCTTTAGTATCTTAAGTATGCACTCAAAATACAACATTCGGTATTAGCACCACTTTCGCAGTGTTGTCCCCAGCTAGAAGGTAGGTTGTCTACGCGTTACTCACCCGTTCGCCACTATCTGATATTCAACACTCAATCCTCAGCTTTTGTGTTGGCACTTGTTTATGCGTGAAGCGCTCTCTTCTTTCGCGCTTGACGCTTGGCTACACTGCTAAATATTCAGTGTTGAATACCAGACCGTTCGACTTGCATGTGTTAGGCACGCCGCCAGCGTTCGTCCTGAGCCAGGATCAAACTCTCCATAAAAGTTATATTATGAAGAACCTTGATGGCTCTTTAAAAAACTTGTTTGTGTTGTTCTCGCTTTCGCAGAACAACTTTGTTTTGCACTCGAAACGAGTACCGCACATCTGGCTTATTTTAACCTTACTTACATTGTTTAGTTTTCAAGGAACACATATCTTTCATAACATCGCCATCGTTTTTAACGACAACTTTTAAAGTATATCATTTTTAAAAAACTTTGTCAATACTTTTTTTGTTTTTTTTGCTGTCGTGTTTAGCAGCTTGTTTATAGTAACACGAGCCAATACTCTATGTCAACACTTATTACACTAATTATTCCAACAAAGTTTATATTACAAAAGAAATGTTTTCTCAATGATAGGTAAATTCTTTTAAGGAGTTCAATGTTACACTTTCAGCACCTTCTATCACAACAACTGATGCTAACACTATTCATTCTTTGTCAACTCTACCTCTTAAACGGCGAAAATAAAAGCAATCGTCTACCTTGAAGATAGACGACTCATGATATTAAAAATGCACTAACAGTTTTTGAATTATACTAACTAAACAATGTAATAATTGAGCTGCCCGCAGTATATACCACCAACACTCCTGCTAAAATTACAATTGGATGGTTGCGCCATTCAAATTCCTTTCTATTATGATCCATAAGTCACCTCTTCGTATCTTTTCAACAATTAATATATATACTTTTATATTTATAATATAGGATAGTTATTACAATCTAAACACAAAACTATATATATTTAACAACAAATGAAGAACCAGACCTTGTTCTATGACTATATCCTTGTTCCATCCTTCTTAATTAACGACTATTTATCTGATAATTCGCTAAGACTATATAAATATAATACTAAGCCTGCAGTCAATATAATATGAACTATGTTAAATAACCAATCTCCTAAAATCATAATATCACCTCCCTACTTAGAAAATCATTAATATCGTTATGGAATTACGTATAAATTTTTATGAGCCACTACCTGTCGATCACCTACTTTTATATTACAAAGAAACTATGACGAAAATGTGACGAAAGCAAATAATAGCCGCCTACCTTAAAATCAAAGATAGACGGCTACTTTTACTACTCTTATTATTTTGCGAGAAATCTAGCAATAACTATAATCCCTGAAACCTTAAGCAATTCCATACTCGAGACCATAATTGACGTGTTTAAAGGTATGTCCGAAGATATGATCAACTCCATGCCTGAAACTAAAACTACAATCATAGCTGATACCATGACCGAATCCTCCAAAGCCATGCCCAACCACCTCAAATAATCTGTTTACTACTATACTATGTAATGAAGAAATAACGGTGCCAATAGAAAGTCGCTATGTAAAGTAATGAAAAGACAATTATAAAGCATTACTAAGGGGGTGTTAACATGAAATGTCCAATGTGCGGTACAAATACACAATTTAATTTCTTATATTGTCCCAATTGCGGCTATAAAATAGCTCTAGAGGTTGAGCAGCCAATACCAAATTGGAGACAACTACCAGGTTTTCGTTCTAAGACACCATGGAAGATGATCCTAGCTGTAATGATTTACGTATGGATATTACTCGCAATTGTTGCTTCCTTTTTTGGCGGTATAATATAATAGGCTACAAACGCCTCACCTAAGACAATATGATTATTGATATAATAAATTCTACCTATACCAAAAGCAAAACCATGTCCTGGCGTTTTTTCTCCTCAGTTCAATCAGCAAAAAATCCTAAAGAAATTTGGTCTTAAATTTAGAAGTCTGGAAAATCTTCAACCTTTTCCATGTTGCTTAGTTGTTCCATCGCTTCATTTTTGGTCTTGCCAATAATTTTACCTTGTTTTGTTTTAAAATTTAAGAAAAAAAATCCATCATTAGATACAACAATTGCTGAAGTTTTGTCGTTACTGAATATTGGAGTAGTAAAATCTGTACTCTTACTTATGATAACCCTCTCCCTTTATTGTCTGATGATTCCGAATATACTTCTATCTTATCCAATAAGAGGTAATATTATCCTGTTAAAATTAAAATCATCAGATAATTACAAAATTTTTATCAGTATCATAAGGTTCTTAAATTAGAGAAGTTATCGAAACCAGCCAATGGATGGGTAAGTATAGAATACGATTTACCTGGACATACTCTTATTAACGACCTCTCTTGTCGTTTTTTAACACTTCTTCTCTCCCATTTTTTATGGCTCTCCTTAGGAGAGCTCTTTTTTTATATGTATAAACGATACTTCTATCAGTATTTAGGAGGTGATACTATTCATGGATTATCGCAAATGGGAATATCCTGAGATTGAAGATTGGAAAGAAGACCCGAATTCTAGGAAAAAACTGTATGCATCAAATTTATGGGAATTCGGCCTAGGATGCTATCCTAGTGATTCTTGCTCTCCTTGGTGTTGCCGACCTAGAAGAGACTGTTGGCCGGATCAAGTCTGCTGGCCAGGTTAATATAGCTTGTACTTATATTAAGAAATACACGGGTTAAAGCAACTCACTTTAACCCGCGTATTACAATAAAAAAGAGAGCAAACTCATTACAGTAGTTAACTCTCCTAATATCCCATTTATTTTCCGAGCATTTGATTCGTACTCCCCATCTGATAACCCGAAAGATCCAGCGTAACATACGTAAATCCCATTTTTTATTTCAATTCACCGAGTCATCAGTATGCTTTATCCCAATTTGCCCGGCAAAAAACAACAGCGTCCTCTACCTCATTTTGCAGAAGAGCTTCGGAACAGGCAGTAATTGCAGATTATCACATTGGATTAATAATACCTGCGATACTGCCTGATGATTATCACATTTAACATAATCTATATTCTGACAGGTATAGTTGATCAAAGTTCAAGTCGATTTGTCCTTATTCAATTCAATACCTTTTTACCACAAAACTAATCCTCCGGTCTTTTTAGTGCTTTTTCTTTTTCAATTATTGCTTGTTCATAGCTTGCAATTTTATAATCCAGGCGTTCCAGCGTTTTCCTCATATCTTCCATTTTTGTTATAAGTAACTTGCGCTGTTCTATAAAGAGTTCTTTTCTTGCCTCAATGGTTTCATCACCCTGTTGAAACAGCCCAATATACTCAATCAAGACTTCAATCGGAAGACCTGCACTTCGCATACATTTGATAAATTCGACCCACTTACAGTCTTCTTCAGTATAATCCCTGATTCTGCTTTTATTGCGGTTCACACGAGGAAGCAGTCCGATGCGTTCATAATAGCGGAGTGTATCCTGTGAAACATCAAATTTTTCACTTACTTCTGTAATCGTCACGCGGTTTCACCTCCTGATATCCGATATCATAGCATTTAGATTTTGCACAATCAATAATTGGTTTGCAATCTTCATAACTTTTATTTTCAAATCCTTCACCGCCAATACCTATGGCACTTACTTTAATCCCTGTTCTTCCTAACATTCGATATTCCATATTGACCACCCCCATAACTATTTGCGAAAAGGAAGTTATACTTCAAAAACATCCGCTACATCCTTTAAAGCTTTGGTAATCTCAATATGCTGCGGACAATGTCTTTCACACTGTTTACATTCGATACAGTCTGAGGCTTTACCATGTTTTTTTGTATAATTATCATAATATACCTGTTGTATCGAAAACGCTGTTTTTAAAGATTGCTTTTCTGTATTGTATAATGCAAAATACTTCGGGATGGCTATGTTTTTCGGACAGTCATCTACACAGTATTGGCAGGCTGTACAGGGAATTGCAATGGCTTCATTAATAGTCGTTACAGCCTGTTTTACAATATCATATTCTTCCTGCACTAATGGCTTAAACTCTTGCATATATCCTGTATTATCCAGTAATTGCTCCTTGTCAGACATCCCACTTAATACCATCATAACGCCTTCCAGACTTGCCGCATAACGAATAGCCCATGATGGTATGGACATATCAGGATGATATTCTTTAAATAATTCCTCTGCTTTTTCAGGCACCTTCGCAAGGTTACCACCTTTGACAGGTTCCATAACAATAATCGATTTATTATGTTTTCTGGCAACGGAGTAGCATTTCCGTGACTGAATGCTTTCATTGTCCCAATCCAGATAATTAATCTGTAACTGAACAAAATCAACTTCCGGATGTGCTGTCAGGATTTCTTCTAATAATTCCGCATGATCATGATAAGAAAATCCCACCTGTCTAATTTTCCCTGCTTTTTTCTTTTCTTGAACAAATGCAAAACTATCTAATCGTTGAGCCGTCTCATAATTCGTTACACCCAGGTTGTGAAGAAGATAGTAATCGAAGTACTCTACACCGCAGTTTTCTAACTGTTCGTTAAAGATTCTTTCCTGGTCTTCCTTGGTTTTCAAAAACATGGTTGGTAATTTTGTGGCTACGGTGAAGCTGTCTCTGCTATGCCGCTTAACCACAGCCTCTCGAATCGCGATCTCACTCTTACCCGCATGATACATATAAGCGGTATCAAAATAGGTAAAACCTCTTTCCAAAAAAGTATCCACCATTTGATTTAACGTATCCATATCAATACTTGTCGGATCCTCCTGACTCTCTACCGGTAATCGCATGAAGCCAAATCCTAATTTTTTCTGTTCCATCTCTTATTTCCTCCTGTTCTTTTTTTACAAATGCAGCAAACCAGTTACCTGATTTCAGGCACCCGGTTCGCTACCGATAAGTTTACACATCGATTCACTTATTACAAAGCATCTAATTTTTACTTTTTTAGAAATTTGCTTTCACGGGCACTGTAGCGTGGCCCGATATTTGGATACTTCTTTAATAAGTTTTCTATCTCTTCCAGATCCTTAGCAGTCAGAATTACATCTGCCGCGCCTGTATTTTCTTCTAGATATTTTCTGCGTTTTGTTCCAGGAATAGGAATGATGTTATCACTTTGTACCATTACCCATGCTATGGCAAGCTGTGCAGGTGTGCAATTTTTACCTGCGGCAAATTCGGCAAATTCAGATGCTAATTTCTGATTATTATCCAAATATTCACCATTATAGCGCGGCAGATTTTTGCGGAAATCATTTGATGCAAGTGTACTCACATTGAGATTGTTTGTAATCAATCCACGACTTAACGGAGCAAACGGAACGAATGTTATACCTAACTCTTTTGTTAATGGAAGAATCTCTTTTTCCACTTCACGGGTGAGCAAAGAGTATTCACTTTGTACCGCAGTTATCGGGTGGACAGCATACGCCTTTTTCAAATCCTCTGGTGTACACTCACTTAAACCTAAGTACCGCACTTTTCCTTCCTTTACCAGTTCAGACATGGCACCTACTGTTTCTTCTACAGGAACAGTAGGATCAACACGGTGTGCATAATAAAGATCAATGGTATCGATTTTCAAACGTCTGAGACTGCCCTCAACGGCCTGCTTCATCCACTTCGGGGAAGCGTCAAGATAAGTATCACCGCCAACAAATGCATCTCCTTTTGTATCTCTTACACGGAAAGCAAATTTCGTTGCAATAAAAATCTTATTGCGGTTCGGAACCAGCACTTTAGAAATCAGTTCTTCATTTGCGCCGTTTCCATAAATATCAGCAGTATCCCAGAAGTTTATCCCAAGATCTAATGCATATTGTAAAGTGGCAATACTTTCTTTATCATTTTTCTGCCCGTAAGCAGTGCTCATTCCCATGCAGCCTAGCCCAACTGCTGATACTTCAATGTCTGTTTTTCCTAGTTTTCTGTATTTCATAGTAATAACCCCCTTTTTTTACTTGTTTTTACTTGTCTATAATTTTTTTCTTCCTGCTATATAAACTCTATCACTTGGAGTTTGCTCCAAGTCAATAGTTTTTTTAATTTTAATAATATCGCGTCACTTAGAGTTCACTATAAATTATGAACTATTCATACGTTCGATCAGGTAATGGCAATACAAAATACCAATAACTTACATAGCAGATTATCGTTTAAATTGCATGAAACGTAGTCCATTTTCCACTTATATTCCGGTATACGAAAATGATTGCCTTGATAATCCAATCAATAAACATAGCTACCCATGTACCGAACATTCCCATATTAAAATAAATACTTAGCAGGTAAGCTAGTGCAATGCGGCAAAATATACGGTCAAAGTACCATCATTCAATCAGAGCACTGATGCTACGCTCTTGTATCCGGAGATGATGTCGTAAAGGAAAAGAGCGAATGAAGATTTATCTGAAATAAAAAATGTAGACACATTCAAAAAAGGGGCCGTTAATAAATACCACCACATGATACTCACCTCTTCTGCTTAGCTATCATACAATATATTAATTGACGATAAAGGAGGAATACTTATGGGTTTAGGTTTTGGAGGTGGTCGTAATGGCTTCGGCGGTTCCGGCTGTATTATTATTATAATTATTATCTTATTATTTTTCTGTTGCGATAATAACGATTGTTCCTCTGGTTGTTAATTTTTCTATACTAATCCGCCAAACCGTTTCCTCTTGCAAACCACGTTTCCACCAAGACGTGGTTGCTTTTTTTTGCATAAAAGAAACCGCCCTATTTGACGGTTTCATACGTACTATTACATCTTCATATTTTGCCTACCAAGTAAAAAATACGTTGGCAAATGGTAGGCAAATCCAACATGATTGATCTTTTATTCCCCTGAACCCTTGATATTCCTAGTTAGTAGAGTTACGCACTCCACATGCCTGAGGAGACAAAAAAGATGACAGTTGGACCTGATGGAGCCTTGGTGGATAAGTTCATGTTTCACCAATTATTTAGTGAATTGTGCGCAGTTAGTTAAATCTTCGGGAGTTGCTCGAACTTTGGTACTTTCTCTAAGTCGTTATCCCAGTTAGCCTTGTTTGCAAAATAAATATGCCCTTGAGGCTTAATGTGTATATCACTGTCAACACACCCTGCTGGAACAACCAACAACTTTCCATCCAACTGAATATTAGGGAGTGCTGATCCGCAATTGGTGCAGAAGCTTTTCGCGTGCCCATCTGAATTTAAGTTAAAGGTTTTTGCTTTATTTTTACCCGACAACCATCTTAACTTGGCTGTAGAAGAAAACAGATTAGCGGCATGAGCTGAGCCTGTATCTTTACGGCAGCGCTCACAATGACAAAGAAAGAAACTCTCAAACTCTCCTTCGATCTCGAAAGCGATTTCGCCACAAAGACATGATCCTGTGTATTTCATAATGATCTCCTCGTTTAAATTGTCTCGAATTTAAGTGATGTATAAATATAAAAATTTCATTCAAGACGATACTTTATGTCTTTTGTAAACTAATAGCATTAACAATTTTTCTTTTGCAACAGGACTATAGTCTCCACATGATATGTATGTGAAAACATATCAATTGGCTGAATTTCTTGTGTTTTATACCCCAGTTCTTCTAGTAAGGCCAAGTCTCTGGCTAAAGAGGATGGATTACAGGATACATACACGATACGCTTAGCCTGCATAGCTGCAAAGGTTTCCAATACTAGTTTATCGCATCCTGCTCTGGGAGGATCAACGACAATGACTTGCGGGCGGATACCTTCTTTGAACATTTTGGGCATACTATCTATCGCATCGCCAACAATAAATTCTACATTGGAAATTTGATTCATCTGCGCGTTATGCTGAGCGTCACGAATAGCAGGTGCAACAATTTCGATTCCATATACTTTTTTTGCATGACGAGCTAAAAATAAAGTAATGGTACCAGTGCCGCAGTAGGCATCAATCACTGTTTCTTCTCCAGACAGTCCTGCATATTCTACGGCTTTATTGTATAGCACTTCTGCTTGCTTTGTGTTGACTTGAAAGAAGGATCGAGCTGAGATATGAAAAGTAAATTCGCCTAATGTATCCGTAATATAATTTTCTCCCCACAAGGTTCTCGTTCGATTTCCTAATATTACATTCGTTTTATTGCTGTTTATATTTTGTATAACACTCACTAGATTGGGTACTCTTTGACGCAAGTGAGCAATAATACGTTCTCTGTGAGGCAGTTCAGGAGTTGCGGTTACTAAGACTACCATAACTTCATCGGTAGCTGTACCTACTCGTCCTAATACATGACGCATAATCCCCCGACCTGTACGCTCATCATAGGTACTAATACCAAGCTCTGTGACGATCTCTTGCAAGGCTTGGGCAACTAGATTATTAGCCTCATGCTGAATATAACAATGCTCCGTATTAATTATGTTATGAGTGCCTTGGGCAAAGCAACCTATTGCGACCTTCCCATTGACTGTACCAATAGGGAATTGCATTTTATTTCGATAATACCAGGAATCTTCAGCGCCTATCGTAGGATGAATTATCACATCATTTATCTTCCCAATGCGAGTCACAGCATCGATCACCGTTTGCCTTTTCAAAATAAGCTGCTCATTATAAGCAACATGCTGCAATTGACAGCCGCCACAATCATAATAAATGGAGCATCGTGGCTGGCAGCGTGCAGCAATCGGTTTTAGAATTGTTTTTAACTTGCCTTTTGCATAACTTTTTTTCACTTCGGTAATTGTAACTTCTACCTGTTCCCCTGGTAGTCCATGAGGTACAAAAACAGTAAATCCTTCATATTTTCCGACTCCTTCCCCACTATGTCCTAAACTAACAATATCCAGGGTATATGTATTATTTTTTACAATTGGTTTTTCTTCTTTTACCATCTTATTATCACCTTTCCATTCAATCAGGAGTTTTTTTAAAATCCAGCATTTTATTCAGAAATAAAGAGTGCCGAGTAAGGCACCCTATCAATAAGACATTATTAATGTTTTGCATCAGCTGCAGCTTTACTTAATGTAATAAAGCTATCCGTATATTCTTTTAGCTTTTGGGTTACTAAAAAATGAATACTGCCAGGTGGATAGGTTCCATCTACACGACATTCACCCGCCGGTACATCCGTTAATAATTCAATGCCTTCATCAATTGTTTTCACCGCATATATGTGAAATTGTCCCTGTTTCACCGCTTCAATGACTTCATCATTGAGTACTAATTCATCTACATTCTGGTGAGGGATCATAACGCCCTGTTCACCTGTCAAGCCTCTCATTTTGCAGATGCTAAAAAACCCTTCAATCTTCTCTGTAACCCCTCCAATGGGTTGGACTTCACCTTTTTGGTTAACCGACCCTGTAACAGCAATCGATTGTTTAATTGGAACACTTGCAAGACTCGACAGCAAAGCATATAGTTCTGTACTAGAAGCACTATCGCCATCAATACCACCGTAGAGTTGTTCAAAGGTTAAACTTGCGGTAAGTGCCAAAGGATATTTCTGCGCATATTTTTGTCCTATATAGCCACTTAAAATCAACACACCTTTGGTATGACTTGTACCGCTCATCTTAGTTTCGCGTTCGATGTTAACAATACCGCTCTTTCCCATATAAGTATTGGCAGTGATACGAGAAGGTTTTCCAAACATATGCTCTCCAACTGCCATAACAGCTAAGCCGTTCACTTGACCAATCTTTTTATCATTCGTATCAATCATGAGTTTACCATCAGCAACCATTTCCTGCAAGTGTTCTTCGTATTTATTGCTGCGATATTTTTTTTCTTCTATTGCTTGTTTGACATGTTCTCCTGTTACAATATCATTTTGATTCATGGTGGCCCAAATATCCGCTTCGCATAATATTTTTACTACTTCGCTAAAGCGAGTGGTCAACTTTTTCTGACTCCCCGCTAATCTACAGGAATATTCCACAACTCTGGCTACAGCAGAGCGATCAAAATGTTTTAGCTTTTTATTCTCAATTGCGGAACTAATAAACTCAGCCATTTTTTGCACATTATCCATATTACTATCCATTTGCGTATCAAAGTCAGCGTGAATTTTAAACAGTTTACAAAAATCTTCATCATAATTATACATTAAATAATATAAATAGGGATTACCAATTAAGATTACCTTCACATTAATGGGCACAGGCTGAGGTTTCAATGACGCCATAGCCATCATCCCATATTGTTCACTCAGATTTTCTACAAATAATTTTTGTGTTTTCAAAATTCGTTTTAAGGCTTCCCATGCGCCGATGTTAGTTAAAACATCCCGCACATTCAAAATGAGGTATCCTCCATTTGCTTTATGCAGTGCACCGGCTTTAATCATAGTAAAGTCCGTACTTACCATGCCCATACGTGTTTCATATTCTACCCGGCCTACTAAATTATAATAAGTAGGGTTCGCTTCTACAATGACTGGGGCACCTTTTAGTTCACGATTATCAACCAATAAGTTAACCTTGTATTTATCTCGAATAGAATCTTGAGTATTCTTTTTCAAAAAGGCAAGAGGATTGCTGTGGTCATCATCACCACTGCTGTTCTTAAAATCATTAATATTTTTTACAACATCTTCTTTTACAGCCTCTAAATATTCTACGACAGCACTATGATCTTGATATTTCTGCCGTACTTCATCAATCATGCTGCCAGCGGCAAACAGACCTACCTTACCATCCAATTTCCGGATTTCTTCCCGCATTTCTCTTTCCAATTCCTGCATGCGCCTTACTACTTCCATGGCTTTTTCATGAACGGCCAATATTTTTTTCTCAGTAGCTTCTCTTTCTTCTTTTTCTAGGCTTTGAAATTCTTCAGGAGTCAGCGTCTTTCCATCCTTCATCGGCATGCCGACAAAACCAGTCGTTGACCATTGCGGCAATATTCCATTCTCACTGGCTTTTTCGTTAAAAGAGTCAATAATCAACGTACGTCTTTCTTGAAATGAC
Organism: Pelosinus fermentans JBW45; assembly: GCF_000271665.2. GTDB lineage: Bacteria > Bacillota > Negativicutes > DSM-13327 > DSM-13327 > Pelosinus > Pelosinus baikalensis. The sequence continues at coordinate 3,227,649 of NZ_CP010978.1, forward strand.
TTTATGGTATTATTTTTAGCACTTTCATAATCATCGCTGCTAAAAACTTTCCCAACTTCTGTTTTTATGTCTTCAATTAAACCTTCTATATCCTTGCAAAATACATGACCCATTCCTGCTGGCAATAATAAAGCGATCGGCTGGCTGCTATTTTTAAAATTATTCACATAGCACCAATCACCTGGACGTTCCTGTTCCTTGGCAACTTTAGCAACAGCCGCTTTCGCATAAGTAATTTTACCAGTTCCTACCAGACCTGAGATAAAGATATTATATCCATGATTTTTTGCAAACAAACCAAATTCTACCGCTTTAACAGCACGCTTTTGTCCAATCATTACATCAAGAGGAGATATACTCGCTGTAGTTTCAAAATGAAATAAATTTTCATCACAAGTAAAACGAAGTTTATTTACTGGCAGCTCAGGATATTTGGTCATCATATCTGCTCCCTTTTTCCACATTTTAAAGATATACTTCTACTATTTCCATAAAAACCCCTTTTACATTCTTAACTTTTCCTTTCCTTCATCTCCGAGCAGGTTACTCGCCCTCTTCGCTCCACAAAACAGATTGATAACCACATTGTACACATATGTCAAAAAATTTTTGAGGTTCATGGCATGCAGCATTAATCATGGACTTGGTGGCACCTGAACTATGAACCCACATCAGTTCACGATCTGTTTTAAATTCTCCGATTATACCTGATAAAGGACCATTCGCATACATACCCGCGGGAGGAATCTGACTAGCCCCGAAGCTTTTTATATTACCACAGTTTTGACATTTTGGCATACTTTCATCTCCTTTTATACAAATGATATCCCCAAAAACAACATAATAATTTTAGATATATTAAGCACCGAATGGGCAGCAATCGAACTAATGAGTGAGCCTGTCTTATAATAAAGATAGGATAAGCCCACTCCAACCAGAATCATTTCACTAAGCCAATACAAATTAAAATGCATAAGTGCGAAAACGAAGGAACTAGCAATCGCTCCTCCCCAAAATCCCCATTTTTCTTTCATGGGTAAAAAAGTAAACAATCGATATAGTATTTCTTCTGTCAAAGGTGCTAATGCCCCAGCTAGGAATAAAGGGGAGGCTAGGTCACGCCATGAAATGGCTTTTTCAACTTGGGCAACTAAAGGATGCTGACTAGGTGTGAGAAAAAGAACTGTCGTATATATTCTTTCACTAAAGATGCTCACACCTAGCAATATAAAACCAACAACGATTCCATAGAATAAATTTCTGTTAAAATTCTGAAAGGTTAGTCCTAGCGCTTTGAAGTTGCCATTATGCCTTCGGACTACTAAACAAACCAGCGCTAATACCACCAATCGATCGGTCACTTCTATGACAAAAGGTGTCGCCACAAAAACCATCGGATATAAAACTCTCACTAAGAATAAACCTACCATTAATCGTAATACATGAATCGAAAAAACATCCTTGAGATTCCAAGGGACTTTATTTTCTAGCATAATACTACCTCTTAAATTAGAAAGACATATCAATACCATTATGCACGTCCATATCATCTTTCATGCTTGGAAATTTTTAAACAAAAAATAGCCTTCCTGCCTTGGTATCGACAGAAAAGCTATTTTCACTCTATCTTATTATAATCTTTCACGCAGTAAGGTATTTACCATATCCGGATTCGCTCGTCCCTTTGTTTGTTTCATAATTTGTCCGACTAAAAATCCTATGGCCTTGTCTTTACCTGCTTTAAAATCAGCTACGGATCGAGGATTTGCTGCGATTACACTTTCTACAATGGCAACAATCTCGCTACTATCGGAAATTTGCACCAGCCCTTTTTCTTTGACAATCACTTCTGCATCTTTGCGGCTGGTCCACATTTCTTCAAATACAGTTTTGGCTATTTTATTAGAAATTGTTCCCTTTTCAATTAGAGTAAGCAGTTCAGTCAATTGTTTAGGTGAAACAGGGCAGTCCAAAATCGTTATGCCTTCACTATTTAAGTGTTTAGATACTTCCCCCATCAACCAATTAGCTACTACTTTTGCATCTCCATTATTTTGCACACTTTGATCAAAATAATCAGCTACCGCTTTACTAGATGTAATAATGCCAGCATCATATTCTGATAAGCCGTAATTATTCATTAGACGCTGCCTGCGAGCATCAGGCAGTTCTGGCAAATTAGCACGAATTTCGGCCACTCTGGCTGGGTCAACCACAATTGGCACCAAATCAGGCTCTGGCAGGTACCGATAATCGTGGGCCTGTTCTTTACTACGCATAGAAGCAGTGATCCCTTTATTTTCATCCCAAGTACGTGTCTCTTGGATCACTCTTCCTCCATCGTCTAGTATTTCTTCCTGACGGATAACTTCGTATTCTATGCCACGCTGTACAGACCGAAAAGAATTTAAATTCTTAATTTCCGCTTTTGTACCAAGGGCAGCTTGTCCATGTGGCCGCAGGGAAATATTAGCATCGCAGCGCAAACTGCCTTCTTCCATTTTGCAGTCCGATACATCTAAGTACTCCAAAATGGCTTTTACTTTCTCCAAATACGCCCTGGCTTCTTCCGCGGAGCGAATATCTGGTTCAGAAACGATCTCTAATAATGGTACTCCTGTACGATTATAATCTACCAAGGCAGAGTCCGAACTGCTGATCGTAGCACCTGAATGCACCAGCTTTCCAGCATCTTCTTCCATATGTATGCGCGTAATATTAATACGTTTGGTTTCTCCATTTACCTCAATATCTAAATGCCCATTTACCGCAATGGGTAAGTCATATTGAGAGGTTTGAAAATTCTTTGGCAAATCAGGATAATAATAATTTTTACGGTCGAACTTACTAAACGGCAGGATTTCACAATTGAGAGCCACCCCTGCTTTTATAGCAAATTCCACTACTTTCTCATTAATGACTGGCAAAACTCCAGGGAGTCCCAAACATACCGGACAAACATTGGTGTTTTGCTCTGAACCAAATTTTGTGCTGCATCCACAGAAAATTTTCGAATTGGTCTTTAGCTCTGTATGAATCTCTAACCCTATTACTATTTCATAATCCATTGATTAAACCTCCCTCAGCGGTGCAAAGCCCTTGTGGTAGTCATTATTCTGCTCAAACGTATAGGCAGCGCGAATGATTGTTTCCTCTCCCAGAGGCTTACCGATGATTTGCATACCAATAGGCATACCAGCCGCAAAACCGCATGGAATGGAAATCGCCGGTACTCCTGACAAGTTTACAGGAATCGTACATACATCCTGCAAGTACATGGCAAGGGGATCATTCGTCTTTTCACCCAATTTAAAAGCAGTAGTAGGTGCCGTCGGTGTAATCAATACATCTACTTGCTCAAACGCCTTATCAAAATCCTGTTTCACCAAAGTGCGAACTTTTAAAGCTTTTAAGTAATAGGCATCATAATAACCAGAACTTAAAGCATATGTACCAAGCATAATGCGGCGCTTTACTTCTGCACCAAAGGCTTCACTACGAGTCTTCTTATACATATCAATAATATCATTGCCTTCTACTCGATGACCAAAGCTCACTCCATCATAACGGGCCAAATTAGAACTGGCTTCTGCCGGAGCAATCATATAATAAGCTGACAAAGCATATTCCGTATGGGGCATAGATATTTCTTTATATTCAGCACCTAAGGCTACTAATTGTTCAATGGCCTTGTTAATGGCTCTTTCTACTTCAACATCCATCCCTGCAACAAAATACTCTTTTGGAAGACCGATCTTTAAACCTTTAATATTGTTTACCAATGATTTTGTATAATCAGGTACACCAGTATTAATTGAGGTCGAATCTTTGACATCATATCCGGAAATGATATTCATCACATGTGCACTGTCCGTAACATCACGGGTAATCGGTCCAATTTGGTCAAGGGAAGAAGCATATGCCACCAGTCCGTAACGGGATACACGACCATAAGTGGGTTTTAGTCCAACTACACCACAATAGGCTGCTGGTTGACGGATCGAACCACCTGTATCGGACCCCAATGCCCAAATTGCTTCTCCCGCTGCAACCGCGGCCGCAGAGCCGCCACTAGAACCACCTGGTACCGTTTCCAGATTCCAAGGATTGTGAGTAGGAAAAAATCCTGAGTTTTCTGTAGAACCGCCCATAGCAAACTCATCCATGTTAGCTTTGCCAAGGATAACAGCGTCTACTGCCGCTAATTTTTCAGCAACGGTTGCATCATAAGGAGGTACAAAAGTTGCCAATATTTTTGAAGCACAAGTTGTTTTTATTCCTTTGGTGCATATATTATCTTTCAGAGCTCCTGGAATACCAGCAAGCACAGAAACCTTCTCACCACGCTGAATTTTACTATCCACTGCCTGAGCCTGAGCCAAAGCAGTCTCACTCGTTCGGGTAATATAGGCTTGTACATTTTTATCGACAGCATCAACCCGCCCTAGCACAGCCTTTGTTAATTCTACAGCTGATATTTCTTTTGCTACTAATTTTTCATGCAATTGACTCGCTGTATGTTTAAATAACTCCATGCTTATCCTCCTTATCCTTCCATGATCTTAGGAACTTTAAAATAACCATCTTCCTGTTCAGGTGCATTTGACAATGCTAATTCCCGAGACAGCGATGGCTTTGCTTCATCTGCCCGCATTACATTTCTTAGCGGCAACACATGGGCAGTAGGCTGTACATTATCAACATTTAGCTTATTTAAAACATCTGCATATTCTAAAATAGCATCCATCTGTCCAGTAAATGTTTCAAGCTCACTCTCGGAAAATTCCAGTCGTGACAATAAAGCAACATTCGCTACATCTTTACATGTAATCTTCACAATCTCACCATCCAAACTTAGTATTGTTAAGAAATTTCATAATAAACTATATTATACCATGTTTAAGAGAAATTCAAAAATAAAACATTTCAAACCGCGAAGATGCGAGGATTATATTCTTTCACTTACAGACAAAGATTGCTGCAACGCAGATCGGGCGCTGCAGCAATCTTTGTCTTTCTCAATCATGTACATTCACTATTTTACCTTCACTACAACTAATGATTTTAGGATTATTATCGATCTTGACTCGCAAATCAACTTTTCCGCCCCAAAGATCAACAACATATTTGACGGTTTCCTGGGCATAGTTTAATTCTAATTCTCGTTGATCACAAACATGCTCTAATAGTAAGGTACCATTTTCCACCCCCACAGGTCTAATAATAGGTATACTCCCTAAGCCAACGGCATTAGCCAAATTGTCTCGTACTGTTTTCCAGCCTTCTTCATTCGAAACTTCTGTTACAACTATATCTTCACCTTGTATGCCATAGGAGAACAAATGCAGCTTTTCACACAACTCCTGGTTTAAATAACGGCGTATAAAAGACTGATCCCGATCCTCAGACCGTATGGCCATAATCTTCTCTCGCCCGCCAGGCTGCTGATCCAAGTATTCAAACATCTTAAAGCCCAGAAAATAAGGATTAATCTGCCCTTGATGAGGACGTATCACCAGATGATGGCGTTGTAAAAATTCCAAGTGAAGTCCCTGTGGCAGCTCAAGCTGATTTAAAATTTGATAGTGCCAGTAGCTGGCCCATCCTTCATTCATAATCTTAGTTTCCAATTGGGGAATAAAGTACATAGTCTCTTCCCGTACGATATGAATTAAATCACGTTCCCATTCAGCCAGCTTTCCTTTCTCTGCCAGAAAAGCTAATAGATCATCTTTTAGCCGTTCTGGAACGGTTCCTTCCTCTTCCTCAGAAATTTTCTTTCTTTCGCCATGCCGGCACGTTTGAAATTTAAGTCCGTGTGCCGCATCCAAAATACGCTCTACCTTATCCGGACCGATGCTGGGATCTTGTATATATTCCCTGACACGGTTCGCATGAGCCTTAAACATTTCCATCTCCAGATTGGCCCATGTATCCCGTTTAAATAGACGATTATTCTTAAAAAAATCATTATGCCCGTATACGTGGGCCATGGTCAAAATATGAATGAGCAAGGTATTATCCCGCATTAAATAAGCAATGCAAGGATCGGAGTTAATCACCATTTCATAGGGTAATCCAACAAGATTGTATTTATAAAACGTTTTTTGCCTTTCATAGGCCTTACCAAAGCTCCAGTGAGGATAATGGGAAGGCATACCTACGTATGCCTCATAGCACAACATATCTTCATAACTGCATATTTCAAAATGCTGTTCATAACAATCTAACCCTGCATCCCATACTAACTTTTCAATTTTATCATTCCAATATTCTAATTCGTCTAAGCTATAGGCTGCCATCAGCTGTTACCTCCGGATTCTGTATCTAAGATCTTCTTAAATGCCGGCCAAATATCTGTTTTATCGCCCATCATAACCATAATAAAATTATCCAAGTGTATTTGTTTTTCATATTCTTTGCTAATGGCACTCCCATACATGCTACTGGTTGTTATTTCTCCATACCCAAATAAATTGCTGATCGTACAAAGCTGGTTCACTAAAGCAACAGCTTTAGCATTATCTTCACCCCAGTTATCACCATCTGAGCAGTGAAAGATATAAATATTCCAAATGGCTGGATTATAACGCTGTTCAATAATTTCTAACGCTTTTTCATACCCACTGCTGATATAGGTTCCTCCAGTCTCGCCTCGATGGAAAAACTCTTGTTCATTCACTTCTTGAGCAGTGGTCGTATGAGCGATAAATGCTACCTCAACATGTTCATACTTCCAGCGCACAAATTGGTACAGCAAAAAATAAAAACTGCGCGCTAAATATTTCTTGGTTTGATCCATTGATCCAGATGTATCCATGATACAAATCACTACCGCATTGGAATGCCTGCGGGTATCTTCTTTTATGCGGCAATAGCGCAAGTCATTTTCATGAAAAGGTATACGTTCCGGAGATTCGTTTTCCTCATTATTATATTTATCCCGCTGCGCCATTTTTTGACGTTTAATTTTTTCTGCCAACGTTCTTTTCTTATTTAAATGGGGTGGAATCCCTTTGCGCTGAAAGCTTGAACGCTTAAATTTGCGTTCTGACTCGATTTGCGCGAACTTTTTCCTTTCCATATCCGGTAATTGTAAATCATCGAAAAGATAACTAGTAAGTTCCTCTATGGTTATTTCTGTCTCGTAAACGTCTTCACCGGGATTATTACCAGCTTGCCCCTGTCCTGGTTGCTGCCCTGGCTGACCATTCGCCTTGCCAATAACCTGCCCCTTTGCTTCCTGCCCTTCCCCAGAACCTGTGCCACCGGCATTCTTTCCGTAAATGAATTGATATTCTTTAATTCCTCTGATGGGAATTTTTATTTTTTTATCCTTGCTTTGCCCAATAATACTTTCCTCGGCAATAATATCACCTAAATTCTTTTTTATGCTTTCTTCCACTAGTTGACGATGTCTTTTGCGGTCCCATGCCGAACGATCTGAACTATTCGTATTTCCATCCTTAAAGATAGCCACTACTTGTCATCTCCCTCCTACCAACCCCTTAGTCCTTCCAAAGATTATTGGCCGCATATTTCAAGATGACATTACAACAATGGTCACAATAACCATTCGCCTTTAATTCCTCACCCATAACATTATATTTGGTATCTTGTTCTTTATCCCGTACTCTCGCCTTCGTAATGATACGTGAAATTTCTTTAACGGCTACCGTTAACTTCTTTTCAATGGCTTCCTTTAAGGGTTCATAGCACTGGTAATCAATTTTACCGCCATTACGCAAGACGGAGAACATATAAGCAGTCACGTCCTGACGAAAACCAGGTGCCGCAGTACTATAAATACCAACCTGTTCTTCGATCGACTGAAGAAACTTAAGATCAGGTTCCAGCTCTTCGCCTGTATTCTTATCTTTTATCTTAGTTGAATTAGCGAAAGCCTCCGCATGATCCAAATAGTTATTAAATAAGCTTTCCGCCTGTTCACTATATCCATGTATAAAGGCTCGTGTAATTTCTTTCTCCAGAATCTTATGATACTCTTTTTTAATGGTATCTTGTAAAAAAACTAAATACCGTTTTTTATCATCTTCAGCAATGGCCAATTCTTTAACAGCTTTAGTTAACGTATCTAAAATACTAATTGGATTAATACAATTATTTTCTGATTCCGATAAAGCAACATCTACAGCCTTCATAATAAAGCGAGTAGAAATCCCCGTCATACCTTCTCGCTGCGCTTCATCCCTGAGTTCAAAAATATCGATTTTCTTCGTAGAACCTTTTTCCACGATTTCCTCGCCATTATATAGTTTCAATTTTGTTAATGGGTCTACTTTGGCTGACGGACTCAATCGAGTTAAAATGGCAAACATGGATGCCATTTCAATCGTATGAGGTGCAATATGAGCATCAAAACTGCTGCTTCTTAAAATTTTCTGATAAATCTTTACTTCTTCATCCAGCTCCAGGCAATAAGGAACTTCAACTTTAACAATTCTGTCTAAAATCGCTTCATTCGTATGATCGGATTTAAATTTATTCCACTCCGCTTCATTCGAGTGAGCTAAAATGATGCCATCAAAATAAATCATAGAGCCCTTACCTGGCGACGGTATGGACTTTTCTTGAGTAGCGGTAATCATCGTATGCAAATATTCCACATCATTCTTAAAGACTTCAATAAACTCAACCAATCCCCGATTTCCTACATTAAAAGCTCCGTTCAATGACAATACTCTAGGATCATCTTCAGGATATAAATCCATTTTAGAAATATCAACAGACCCAATCAACACGGAAGTATCTTGATTATTGGGGTCAACTGGAGGTACTGTACCTATCCCTTTACGGGACCGAATGGAAAATTCTGCAGTTTCTACAGGAAAGCGCTCAAACTCACCATGGTATTCATTTTTTAAACGATAGCGGCAGACAGGGCAAAGATCACCTTCAATTTTTACACCTAACAGCTCTTCAAATTTGGGACGAAGGTGTTTCGGAATCAAGTGAAGCGGCTCTTCCCGCATTGGACAATCTTTTATGATATAAATAGAATGGCTCATTTCCAGCATTCGTTTCAAGGCCTCCATTATAGAAGACTTGCCCGCACCGACAGGACCAACAAAATAGAGAACTTGCCTAGATTCTTCTCCTTTCATCGCCGCAGAATGAAAATAACGCATAATTTTCATGAGTGTCTTATCGATGCCATAAAAATCATTTTTAAAATATGTATAGCGCTTTAATAGATCATTGCCATAGATTCGTTTTAAACGTGGATGCTCTTCCGTTTTTACTGTTTCTACGCCAGCAGCAATCAGCAAATCATACATGCGCTGATGCGCCAGCATGACTACCTTAGGATTTTCCTTAATGATTGCCAGATAATCAAGAAGCACACCATCAAACTGTCGATGCGTCTTTGCTTCCCGGTCTTGTTGTATAAGACTTGCAAAGTCAAAACTTTTCATAAAATTGCCCCTCCCCTTAATTTACAAGCGTACTCTCGGAGAAAAATCATATATAGCCGTAAACTAGCAAATGAGCATAAAGCGTGGATTAAGTAGCAGGTTGAAGCCTTAGTTATGCGCTCATCTTTTCCGTCCTAAATGGCACTTTCCGAGAGACTATCCTACAGTAGTAAAAGATATTTAGAAACAATTTCTTAGAGGCTTTCGAATAGATGAAATCTATATTATAGATATGCAATTCCTTGCAAACATTATTACTATAGAATTTTTTAGTCTAAGGGTTCTTTTACCTCTTAACTACTGATTTTCATTAAATGATCCTGAAAAAAGGTCAACAAAAAACACACCCGTTGCTTCCGGAGCATTTGGCTACAATACTGGCGAAATACCAACTCCTGCACCGCGCAAAGAAGGTACAATAACTATTATTAAATAAGAATACAGTATGAGTCATACCATAATGACTCATACTGAAAACTAGAGGCTATATTCCATTAGAATATAGCCTCTAGTTTTTCTCATTAGTTCACAGCGGACAAATATGTAGAAAGGATTTTAGTTAAATCCCATCCCCATCAATACCATGCAATTCATCTTCACTTAAGCGATTCAAATCAAAAGGAGTTCCTTGATATACATAATAATTAAGCCAATTGGAAAACAGTAAATTGGCTGCACTGCGCCAACGCACGATTGGTGTTTTTTGAGGATCATCATTAGGATAATAATTGACTGGAATATTAATAGGCAACCCTTCTGCCACATCACGATCATATTCTGTTTTAAGAGTTAATACATCATATTCAGCATGACCCGTAATAAATAAATGCCGATAGGTTTTGTCAATGACTGCATAAACACCCGCCTCTTCTGACTCAGACAGGATGGATAATTGGGGCACCTTCTCCACATCTTCTTTTTTTATATCTGTATGTCTGGAATGAGGAACATAAAAAACTTCATCAAAGCCCCGAAATAACATTTTTTCTTTCATATTTACGGTGTGAGGAAACACACCAAATAATTTTTGAGGTAAGTCATGTTTAGGAATACCATAATAATGATACAAAGCAGCTTGAGCTCCCCAGCAAATATGCAAGGTAGAATAAACATTCTTTCTACTCCAATCCATAATTTCACATAACTCATTCCAGTAGACAACTTCCTCATAAGGCATTTTTTCCACTGGCGCGCCAGTAATGATCATGCCATCATACTTACGATCTTTCACGTCAGCAAAAGTTTCATAGAATTTAACGAGATGTTCATGAGGTGTATTTTTAGGTTCATAGGTTGCTGTGTAGATGAAATCAAATTCTACCTGTAGGGGTGAATTCCCCAATAATCGGAGTAATTGTGTCTCTGTAACAATTTTCGTCGGCATCAAATTTAATAGTAATATTCGAAGTGGACGTATATCTTGCGCATAGGCACGATCCTCATCCATTGTAAAAATATTTTCTTTCTCAAGAATATTTACAGCTGGCAAATTATTGGGGATTTTTATAGGCATATTCTTTGACTCCTTTTCACTTGAAAAATCATTGGAACAAATTACGTACTTTTATTCTAATGCAATTCTCCAATAAGTCCTAATATTCCTTTTCACTATTCTTAATTTATTTGCCATCCCCAACCATTCTTAGAAAATCTTCTTCGTCTAGCACTTCTACCCTTAACTGCTGAGCCTTATCAAGCTTGCTGCCTGCTTCTGCGCCAGCAACCACATAATTCGTTTTTTTACTAACTGAGCCGGATACTTTACCGCCTAATTTTTGAATGATGTCAGATGCCTGATTGCGACTCATTTTTTCTAAGGTTCCTGTTAATACAAACGTTTTCCCTGAAAAAAGCTGATTTTCCGTAATTGTTTGTTTTTCTTCTATCATGTTTAAGCCAGCAGTTTCAAGTCTAGCAACCAGCTCTAAATTTTCTTCAGCAGCAAAATACGCAACAATGCTTTCTGCAATTTTAGTACCTATTTCATCTAGCTCCAGCAGTTCTTCTACTGAAGCTTGCTTTATATCCTCCATATTACCATAACGCCGTGCTACGATTCCGGCAGCTTTTACACCAACGTGACGAATGCCTAAAGCAAATAATAATCGGGACAATCCTGCCTGTTTGCTGTTTTCAATAGCAGTCAGCAGATTTTCTGCTGACTTTTTACCCATTCGGGGTACTGTAAGGACTTGTTCCATTTCTAATTGATACAAGTCTGCCACATCTTTAACAAGACCAGTATCTACTAAGGCATTTAATACCGCTGGACCCAAGCCATCAATATTCATAGCATCACGAGATACAAAGTGAATCAAGCCTTCTCGAAAAAGTGCAGGACAGTGGGGGTTTGTACACTTGTGAGCAGACTCCCCCTCTTGCCTTATTACTTTGCCTTTGCATTCAGGACATTCCTCTGGCATAACAAAGGGGATCTGTGCTCCAGTACGTTTCTCCATTACCACTGAAACAACTTTCGGAATGACTTCTCCTGCTTTATGAATAATTACCGTATCTCCAATACGAATATCTTTTTCGTCTATATAATCCTGGTTATGTAAGGTCGCTCGGCTAATGGTGGAACCCGCTACTCTTACAGGGCGAAGAATTGCTGTTGGCGTCAATACTCCCGTCCGTCCAAGCCCTACAAAAATATCTTCTACCACAGTAATCGCTTGCTCCGCTGGAAATTTATAAGCAATCGCCCATCTCGGATCTTTAGCTGTATAACCTAAGATTTGCTGACTGCTTAAATCATTTACCTTTATGACCATCCCATCAATCTCGTAAGGAAGTTCATGACGCTTTTCAGCAAAACCCGTACAGTAGGCAATCACATCTTCGATCTGATTAAATATCTTATAATGAGGGTTGATTTTTAGTCCTAGTTGATTGAGATATCCAAGCACTTGTCCATGTGTAGTTAATTCAATACCTGTATAAGTACCAACGCCGTAGACAAAGATATCTAAGGCTCGATTGGCTGTCACCTTAGGGTCAAGCTGACGCAAGGACCCTGCAGCAGCATTACGCGGATTTGCTAATAATGCTTCGCCTGCTTCTTCTCGTTCATAATTTAAACGCTCAAATTCCTTACTGGGCATATATATTTCACCACGGACCTCTAGAAAAGAAGGAATCCCAACATGATCACCACGCAGCATTAAAGGTATTGATTTAATGGTTCGAATATTCGTAGTCACATCTTCTCCCTGGGTACCATCGCCCCGGGTAACACCACTCACTAGATGACCATTTTCATAAGTTAAATTAATTGCTAAGCCATCAATCTTTAGCTCCACTACATATTCAATACCCTGCTCTTCTCCCAGACCACTTTGCACTCGATTATGAAAAGCCAGTAATTCCTCTGCAGAAAAGCAATTTCCTAAACTACGCATGGGTGTAGCATGATTTACCCGCTTAAAACCGCCTGCAACCATACCACCCACTCGCTGGGTAGGAGAATCCGCCGTGATCAACTGGGGATAGGATGATTCCAGCTCGATTAAACTACGCATTAACAGATCAAATTCTCGGTCCCCAATTTCAGGATCATCAAGAACATAGTAACGATAGTTATGATAATGGAGTTGTTCACGCAACTGGATGATTTTGTTTTGAATTTCCTGTATATCATCTATCTTTTTTTCCACGACTTTGATCACTCCCAAATTAGAATCAGGAAAGCTGCAGCATAGACTGCAGCTTTCTTATATTGTCATAAAAGTATCTTTTTATACCAAGCTGCTCTAACACGCAGCCTAAGGCTTACTATTGCTTCTCTATTACACTTTGGTAATCGGCGCCATATTCGCAACGACAAGTTTGATGCCAAGGCCAGGAAACGCAATTTTAAGTTCCTGGCTGTCTCCGCTCCCCTTCACTTCAATTACAGTACCAATTCCCCACTTTGTATGCTGAGCCTTATCAGCGACTTTCCAAGCACCACTGCTTTGCCCTTTTTGAGGATGAGCTTTCATAATAGGAGCTCGCAGGGGACTTTGTACAACGGATGAGGTCGAAGCAGGCGGATTGATGGTCGCCTTACTTCCATTACTGGCAAAACCATAATGATTTTGCCTGCCTGAATATTTTTCCACCATGGCACTCGGAATTTCGCTCAAGAACCGGGATAAAGGAAACATTTGCGTCCTGCCATAAATGGTGCGCATGCGGGCATTGGTCATATATAATTTGCGGCGGGCTCTTGTAATACCTACATAGCAAATTCGCCGTTCTTCTTCAATTTCTTCTTCATTCATTAATGTGCGTGAATGAGGGAAAAGCCCTTCTTCCATACCAGCCATAAAAACAACTGGAAATTCCAATCCTTTTGCAGAGTGCAGCGTCATAAGTGTAACACGGGCTTCTGATATTTCAGCATTATCAATGTCAGCTACCAAAGCAACCTGCTCTAAGAACCGTTCTAAGGTTTCTTCCCCTTCACTCTTGGCAAACTCCTTTGCAACACTTAGAAACTCTTTTAAATTGTCCAGCCTATTTTCATCTTGCAAATCCGTACTCTTTTGCAACTCCTCTACATAACCAGAGTCATGCATTACTTTGTTCACTAATTCTACAACAGACAAAGAATGTACTTGAGCCATTAAGTTAAAAATCAGTTCCGCCAAAAATTCTAACGGAGCTTTTGCTCTTGCAGTAAGTCCTGGTACTAATTCAGGATTACTCACCACATCAAACAATGTCATATTATTCTCTGCAGCATAAGCTGTTAAGCGGCTAATCGTAGTATCTCCAAGTCCCCTCCTGGGCACGTTGATAATTCGCAAAAGACTGACACTATCTGCCGGATTAAAAATAACCCGCAAATAAGCTAAGATATCTTTGATTTCTTTACGATCATAAAATTTTAACCCGCCTACAATCACATAAGGAATACCAGCCTGCATGAAAGCTTCTTCAATAGCCCTAGACTGGGTATTGGTGCGATATAATATTGCAACGTCACCATAAGACGTACGATACACTGTATTTAGCTTAGTAATAGTATCCCCAATGAACTGGGCTTCATCCTTCTCATGGTGAGCTAAATAGTGAGTAATCAGTTCACCTTGAGGATTTTGCGTCCACAATTCCTTCGGCTTCCGGGAGCTATTGTGCTCAATTACAGCGTTAGCAGCATCTAAAATCACTTGAGTCGAACGATAATTTTGCTCTAAGGTAATCATCTTGGCTTCTGGATAATCTTTTTCAAAATCTAAAATATTACGAATATCCGCTCCCCGCCAGCCATAGATACTCTGATCCGCATCACCTACAACACAAAGATTGCGATGCTTATCCGCCAGCATACCTGCCAACAAGTATTGGGCCCTGTTTGTATCTTGGTATTCATCAATCATAATATAGTGGAATTTACGTTGGTATTTTGCCAAAACCTCTTCATTATTCTGTAAGAGTCTCACCGACAGCATGAGCAGATCATCAAAATCCAATGCATTGTTAGTACGCAGTTTCTGTTGGTATAACTGGTAAATCTCTGCTATTTTTTGTTCATGAAAATTACTGGATAAGGATGTGAATTGCTGTTCATCTTGTAAGGCATTCTTGGCATTGGATATGGTAGCCAGAACACTGCTTGGCTGAAACTGCTTATCATCCAGATTTAATTGTTTTAAACAACTCTTAACGAGAGACTGGGTATCGGATGTATCATAAATTACAAAATTACTTTTATAACCAGCCATTCCGCTAATCTCCATACGCAGAAATTTAGCACAAAAAGCATGAAACGTACTAAGCCAAATATCTTTGGATTGAGCACCGACCATAGTATGCACGCGCTCTTTCATTTCTGCAGCAGCTTTATTCGTAAAAGTGATGGCTAAAATATTATAAGGTGCTACACCTTGTTCCAAAAGATAGGCAATGCGACAAGTTAATACCTTGGTCTTACCAGATCCTGCACCCGCCATAATGAGTAGCGGTCCATTGGTATGTAAAACTGCTTCCCTTTGCATGGGATTTAAGCCAGCGATAATATTTTGCATAATTTCCTCCGTAGTAACACAACTTTTGAGTTTTTAATAACTTTAATTAATTCGGCAAAATTACAATAGTTCCTGTTAATTATAAAAAAAATAGATTATATAGAGCATATTAAGCTCTTCTATAATCTATTTATAGCCAAACCGTTGAGCTATATTCTTGCGGCTTCTGACATGGGTGGAATAATCTGCTTCTTTCGCGACATAACACCCGGGAGATACAAAACTCGATCCTTACCCTCGCTGCCAAAGGCTTGCTTTAATAAACTAACAGGCTGTCCAATGTATACTAAATGAGTGCCTTCATTCAAAATATCTGTAACCATTAATAAAACCATATCATAGTTTTCCTTCTGACGCAGTGCTTCCATACTCTGCTGCAATTCTTCTTTTATCGATAGAACTTCATCAGCATCCATAACAGATATTTGTCCAATCGTCATCCGATAATCGCCAATCTGAAATTCCTTAATGTCATTGGCAATAATATCAGCCGTTGACATGCCCTTAATACTAGCTCCTGCTTTTAATATACTCATCCCAAACTCAAAAACATCTAATTGAGCAAGTTCTGCTAGTTGGCGAGCAGTCCTTTGATCCTTCTCAGTGCAGGTTGGTGATTTAAATAGAACCGTATCAGATAAAATAGCCGCTAATAATAGTCCTGCAATATTTTGCGGTATGGTTATATTACGATGCCAGTACATGTTAGCAACAATCGTAGCCGTGCAGCCAACAGGCTCATGTCGGATAAAGATCGGTTCACTCGTTTGCAGGCCGCCTAAGCGGTGATGGTCAATGATCTCTATGATTTGGGCTTCTTCAATTCCTTCAACAGCCTGCCCGCTTTCATTATGATCTACAAGAATTACTTTTGTCCGCTCCTGCACAATCAATTTATCACGATGAATAGCTCCGACTAATTTTCCATTTTCTACAACTGGATATACTCGATAATTCGTATCAGCAACTATTTTTTTAATATCGGTGACTAAATCAGTAGGTTTAAAGGTAATTACTTCTTTGCGCATGACCATTTCTAACGGAATACTTTGGTTTATTAAACGGGCACAAGTGTAGGTATCATGAGCCGATGCAATAACCAAAATACCTAATCCGGCTGCTTTTTGAATTACTTCTTCATCCACCTTAACATTGCCTGTAACTACCAGGCAGGAAATACTACAATCTAAACAGGTTAATTGTGCATTCTTGCGGTCCCCTACCAATACAATATCATTCGCACTAACAAATTTTTGTATTAAACTGTGGCTTCCAGCTGCAATATGCACTCTACCTGCTACTTTACGTTCTAAGTTATCTCCACAGAGTAATTTACCTTCTAAAGCCTTTAACACACCAGCAAAATCTACACCTGCTTGGCTTAAATCCTGCATTTGCAATTCATCAAAATATAAATTCGCTAAATCACCTACGGTTACAACGCCCGTCATGAAACGCTTTTCATCTACAACAGGCACTGATTTCACCTTATGTTGTCTCATAATGCGTCCTAAGTCCCGCAATGTATCTTTAGGACCCGCCGTTACTACTTCTGACTGCATAATATCCTTTACCCTTGGATATAAATCCGTAATCAGTTCCGGCGGGGTAAACCCTAGCGTTTCTAAAACAAACTTTGTTTCGCTATTTATTTTTCCAACTCTGGCCGCTACAGCATTTACCCCTCTAACTTGCTGAAAATAAGCATAACCAATTGCCGAGCATATGGAATCTGTATCTGGATTGCGATGCCCGACAACATAAGTCGGTTTAGAAAGTTCTGTCATGATAAGTCCTCCAGTGCTATTTCTTATACTGCTACAATTTTTCCACTTTATATTTTACCTTATTTATTGATAATTGAATAGCAAGTTATTAATAAAAATAGAAGGGCTTGCCCAAAAGTCAAACCCTTCTATTTTTATTAAGTAAATGATAGGCCAACGGAGTAAAAAAAACAAGAGCTACCAAGGCAATTCCAAATAAAAAGGTGGAAGAAAATATATCCAAAAGAGAATATCCTAAAACATTATAGGCAAAGGCACCAGGAATCATCCCAAGGGTAGTGGCCGAGACATAGTCACGAAAGCGAATTTTAGATAATCCAGCTAAGTAACTGACTGGATCATAAGGGAAAATAGGTACGATTCGCATAAATAGCATGGTACGAAAGCCATTAGCCGCCATCTTGCTCTCAAATAGCTGTAAGTGCGAAAATTTACTTAGGTATTTTTGCATTTTTTTACGCCCTAATAAGCGAGCTATTACAAAGCACAAACATGCACCTATTACTCCACCAATTACAACATAAAAAGTACCCCACCAAGGGCCAAAAGCCAAGCCGCCAGCCAACGTGAGGACAATGGCAGGAAATAAAAGCAAGGGTCTGATACTATACATAAAAACGTACATTACAGGTCCCCACCAACCAAAAGATACTACTACATTACGAATCGATTCAGGCGTCAGGCGACTGACTCCTACAACATGTACAAATAATAAACCTAAAAAGACTAAAACCAATAAAAAACCAGCTTTTATCGCTGATTTCTTTTCACATAGCATCATCATTATTAAATACAAACCTCAATTTATAGTAAGAATAAAGCCCTAATATCGACTTACAGATTATAACTTTATTCTTACTATAATGTAAAGATAAAAATATTTTTTATGTCAAAAACTCCTTTTATTATATATCTTTCATTAAGCTGGGGAATGAGAAAGAGATTTAAGCAGTTTGCGAACAAGGACCGCACAACACATCAGTCACTTTGTAACCTTGCATCATCCAATCAGCAACTTGACTTTTCATCTCTTCCATCCGCTGCATGATACTTAGTGAGGTTTCAGGATCACCATATACTTTCCACATCCCCTGACAGGTATGACCGTCTTTACCCCTGCCCATAAATCCCATAACATCTTTTAAAGGTATTCCCAATAGAATTCCCATTTCGTGAGGGCACATGGATTGAAAACGCCCTTTAAAATATAACAAAAGATCTTCTAAACTCATGCTTGTATGATAACCGAATCCTTCTAAAAAGCGTCGATTTTCTTCATCATTAACATAACTGTTTAATAAATCAACACGATAAAAAAGTATTTTCATGCTATGGGGCTCATTTTTAAGTACCAGCCACTCCACATTACCATTTGCTAATAACGCTTCACCATATTGAAGCCACATTGTCTTCATAAAAATTTTGGAGGAATCCATTAGATTAAGCAATGTACCTGGTTTTTCACCATAAATTGTAGGGGCTAATTCCACAGCCAGCCACTTAAAGAAAAAGTCAGCATCATTCTTACTACCTTGAACTTGCAAAAATTCTTTCCAACACATATCCATTCCACCTTGTAAAATAATAATAATGCTGATTAATTCATTACACCTGCAGAAACTAACTTTTCTTCAACAGACCCCCAAGAACGTTTGGCAAATACCAACGGTACATCCTGCGCTTTAGCAACGGCTTTTACCATCTTAGCAGTATTATGATTCACATAATCAGTTAATACTAATACAAACTGGGTTTTTTTAGGGATGCTGATTTTATTTTGATTTGAGACTCGCCTTCCATCAATATGCGTCAATTTAGTTACCCCTAACGAATACAGATTCTTTTCAATAATTCCTAAATAATCGGCTCCAATTACAACAATAGACATATTAATATCCCCTCTTCATTTTATTTATTATCGACTACCTGTTATTGATTATCATTCTCATTAATTGTTTAAAAAATAAAGTTAGCCTAAAAGCTATCTTCATCCACTTAGCCTATTTATCATCTTTCTTATCTGTACATCCGCAGTCATTACAACTCTCTGAACTACAACATGATCCTCCTTTTCCAGTTACTTTTTTCCACACAGTTAGAGCAAAATAACCTAATGCCACTGCACCAATGCTGTATAGTATCATGTTTTCCATCTCAAATTCCTCCTTTTTAGCATCACCTAAACTAAGATTATATTGATAAGGTTTGGGTTTGCACTAAGCGAACTAGTGCAAACCAACAAACCAATACTAATTGTTAAACTAACTACCAAAGCCTAATAATTTACCACCTTGGTATACGATAAATGTCACAACCCAAGCCAAAGCTGTCCCATAAAGCAAGCTAAATGCTGGCCATTTCCATGAATTGGTTTCTCTCTTCATTACTGCAAGAGCAGCTAAACATGGAGAGTAGATTAGTACAAATACCATTAGACTGTAAGCGACTAGCGGATTTAAATTAGGATCTTGTGCTAGTGCATGTTTTAGAGATTTAGAATTTTCATCTGTCTCTCCCAAGCTATAAATTGTTCCCATCGTACTCAGCACTACTTCCTTAGCTGTGACACCGGCAACAAGACTAACACCAACTCGCCAGTCAAAACCAAGAGGCTGTATGACAGGTTCTACAAATTTACCCAATTGCCCCGAATAACTTCTTTCAAGCTTTTCACCCGTTTGTTCATTTTCCAAATGAGTCTTTTCTTCTTCCAAAGAAGCAGTAAGCTCAACATATTTTGCAGCACTGGCATATAGTTCTGGGTTATCGGTTTCAATTTGTTGCATTTTTTCTGTTTTTGCAGTTTCAAGCTCTGTATACTCTGCACTATCTTCTTCTAATTCTGCTGTAGCCTCGTCAAATTCCGTATTAACATCCTGAATTTCACCAACTAAAGCTGTAAGTTGTTCATTTTGTTCAACATCTTCAATATTTAGCGGCGCTAATACATCTTCGCTAACTTGTCGAGTGTATGTTTCTTCAGCTTGCACTGTTAAAGCTTCATAGTCTTTACTATATTCTACCTCACTAGGATAATTAGTCAAGAACCACATTAAGATAGAAGCTGCTAAAATTATCGTTCCTGCTTTTTTCAAATACAAAGAGCTGCGTTCCCACATATGAAGGACTATACTTTTAAGCGTAGGTACACGGTATGGAGGTAATTCCATAACGAAAGGTTCACTTTCGCCTTTGAATAAGGTTTTACGAAAAATACTCGCCATAATCATCAATAGTATAATTCCTAAAATGTAAATTGAAAATAATACATTACCAGCAACACTTGGATCAAAAAAAGCAGCTATTAAAACGGTATATACCGGTAACTTTGCACTGCAGCTCATAAGAGGGGAAACCAATATGGTAATCATTCGATCTCTAGGATTCTCTAACATCCTAGAACCCATAATTGCTGGTACACTACAACCAAATCCTAACAATAAAGGAATAAAGGACTTACCATGTAAACCGAACTTGCGCATCATTCTATCCATAATGAAAGCTGCTCTAGCCATATATCCTGTATCTTCCAATATGGAGATCGCTAAAAACAGTAGTATAATGCCTGGTACGAAGGTAAGAACTCCGCCTACACCTCCGATGATACCATCAACAACCAAGGATTTTAAAGAACCATCTGACATAGCATTTCCGATAAATTCGCCAAGCTTGCCAAATGCGTCTTCAATCCACCCGGAAGGGATATCACCAATGGTAAATACTAAATTAAAAACAACCCACATCAAACCAAAAAAGATTGGCAATCCAAACAATCGGTTTGTTAGAACTTTGTCGATTTTATCTGAAGTTGTTATCGCATGTGCATCTCTGACATCTGCAATCTGTTGGTATACCTTTCCTACAAATTGATAACGTTGACCAGCAACAAACAATTCAACATCTTCACCTATTTTATGACTTAATTCAACCCTGATTTTATCACATTCATTAATAACAGAATCAGAGTTCGATAACTTAGCAAGAGATTGTTTTATATTCGCATCATTTTCTAACAGTTTTAAAGCTAACCAACGTACAGGAAATTTGATTTCATTATGTAAGGCTGCCAATAAAGGTTCTAACTTTTTAATCGCCTCTTCAACATCACTTCCATAGTCAAGCTTAAAACCATTACTTTGTTTGTTGTCACTGGCTTCTGCAGCAGCCAGCAGCATTGTATCGGTTCCTTCATTGCGCACACCTATCGTACGTACAACAGGGGCACCATTCAAACACTGGGAAAGTTTAGAATCATTAATTTTTACACCTAAATCTTCAGCTACATCCACCATGTTTAATGCTAATAATAAAGGATGTTCCAGTTCTAAAAGTTGTATGGTTAAATACAAATTCCTTTCCAAATTAGATGCATCCAGAATATCAATTACCACATCGGGCTTATCATTTACAATAAAATTACGCGTTACAACCTCTTCTTGTGAATATGCAGTTAAGCTATAAGTTCCTGGTAAATCTATAATTGCAAATTCTTTATCGCCTAAGTTTTTATAGCCTTCTTTTTTCTCAACCGTAACGCCAGGATAATTACCTACATGCTGGCGTCCTCCAGTCACATTATTAAAAATCGTCGTTTTACCAGAATTTGGATTACCAACTAACGCAGCTGTTATTTTTTTTCTTGTCATCCTCATGCCCCTTTCAATCAACACTAAACTATTAGGAATTAATTCTCATTATCACCTATAAGATGTATATATTAGCTCACATGAATTTGATGAGCTAAACATTTTTCTAACATCACCCTAGCACTACCTACTTTCAGCAGCAGGGTTCCATTCATCGAATTCAATATTTCTATGGGACATCCGGGGAAAAGCCCCATGTTCACCATGCGCATACGTATGTCACAAGAACAGGAAAATTTTCTAATTATACATTTTTGACCTACTCTAGCAAATACCAATGGCATGTTGAAATCTCTCCCTTTACTTAAGCCGTTTCCATTTCTATCATTTCAGCCTCTTTCTTTCGTAAGGAAAGATTAAAGCCTTTTACTTTGACTTCCATAGGATCTCCCAAAGGTGCATATTTCTGCACTTCGATTACAGCACCTGCTACAACACCCATATCAATAATACGTCTTTTGATCATACTATTGCCTGTTACTTTTTTAACGGTCCCCTTTTCTCCTGGCAAAAACTCACTCAGAACCTTGCTCATATTGTTCTCTCCTTTCCAAGAAATGATACCAATTATCATTATCGTGCTTGCATATATATTACCTGAAATCAGGTATAACTGTCAAGCATTCATATTGTATTTGTGCCAATAATTTCATGAAAATTGTGGTTAATATTAACTTCTTCCAAGTTTATAAGAAAACCGCCTACCAGCGAGAATCCTCTTTGATAAGCGTTTTCATTTAACTCTATCACAACCCAAAAATATCTCTAAAAAAATAAAGAGAGAAGGTTTTTAACCTTCTCTCAAAAAGCAACCATCCTTACATTCTATTTCACTTAAAGACAAACCTCAACATCAACCTTTCAGGACGAACTACTCATTTATTAACCTTACCATATAGAAATCAACTCTTACCTTACATACTTGGAAATTTCAAAACAAAAAACACTCTACCTCAAACCGACTAACTAACTGCTAAGACTGGGAATCTGGATTCCGATACTCTTTGCATTACCTAAGTCACTTGTAAGGATGGTGCTTGACTAAATAATAACATGGTCATTCTAAATTAGCAAGCTTTTTTCTTTTGGTTATTTATAACAGATCTTATAAAGTTCGTATGAATTTCCTCATTGCAAAAATTGAGAAACAAAAACCAAATGTATCCCTTGAGATTCAAATTCCGGAATCATTTCCTTCACTGCTATAGCAGTATTCATCCGGGCATGTCCGATAACGGTTACTGTACCATGTTTGATTGCCATCTCTTGAGCCGTTCGTAATTTGGCTTTAACAGCACCTACCTCGTCTATATTGTCAAGAAATAATTCATTTTCTCCTGTCTTTATTCCCATTTGCCTCGCGGTCTCAGCTGCTATTGATTGACTATTGGTACGACTATCAACAAAAAATAAATGATTTTCCTTCAAAACGGCAAGTACATCCTGCATCACCCGTCGATCTGCTGTAGCTCTCGATCCTTGGTGATTATTAACCCCAATGATTCCAGGTACCGATTGAATTGCTTGTTTCACCATGTTTTGGATTTCTTCATCACTCATATTGACAGCAACCGTCAACTCTTCCGATTGTGCACTTTGTGATAATGGTTCCATCGGCAAATGCAAAATAACTTGGTTCCCCGAACTTAAACCTTTCGCTGCAGCCTCATTACTAAATGGACGATAGGGTATTACAGCAAAAGTAATCGGACGATTCAACGCAGCAAAAGCAGCAATTGATTCTTTATTATAGCCAAAGTCATCTATGATGATCGCCATTTTCCCTTTGATGCTTCCATCATCTTTGGCGTCTATTTTATTTGTAGTCTTTGGACTAATTGGCTTCCCTTGGGTCAGATATACTCGATCACTGATGATCGTAACATCTTCTTTTGCTAATTGATCTTTTAAACCAATATCAATTCGAACCACAGCTACTCCTTGATAAGTATCCGGCTGAGAAGAAAAGACTTGACCATCCGCATTATGTACTGCGGATTTAAAAATCTCTTTTATCGATTCAGCTGATGCCTCTGCCGGGACTGTTATTAACAATTGCCTTGTATGCCAACGAATGGTTCCTTCAATATTTTTTCGTGGAACTTCTTTTGTGATCTCCTTCGTTTCTCCTACGGAGAATCCATTCTTCGCTAAAACCGAGTCAACAGCAATATGTATTTTTTTAGTCGCATCTGTAAAATCGATTACAGCTCCAGCACCAGTCTTTTCAAGATTGTGTTTGGGAGGAATATGCTCATTGGAATCTTGGAAGAACTTTATATATAAAGTTGTCATCACTAACGCGATAATGATCACTAGCCAAATACTTCTTTTATAATTTACTTTTGCCATATATAGTCTCCCTTCTCAAATGCATCATTTTCAATTATCGGTTACGATTACAGCGATATCGATATACAGGTCTTCCTACAGCACCATAGCTAATTTCCACATGTAACAAATCCACGCTTTGAAAATACTTAAGATATTTTCGAATCGAAACAGGTGATAATCCTACATAATTCGCCATTTCCTCAGCCGTAAATTCATCTTTCTGTTCTAGGATATGTTCCCACACTCGCTTAATGGTATTACGATCTAATCCTTTAGGCAGCTCCCCTTCAATTTGAGAATGTCTTGCAAAGATCTGCTGATCTAAAAGATTTTGTGACAAATTAGAAGCCTCTCGTATTAACTGTAGACGTTTTTTAAAATTGATCAATGCCGTTTGCATCCGTTCAAATTCAAAAGGTTTAATTAAATAATCAACTGCCCCATTTCTAAGAGCCATTTGAATACTTTGATTATCTCGTGCGGCAGAGACTACAATAACATCTACACTATACTCTTGCTGACGAATAGCAGATAATAGCTCTAATCCATTCATATTCGGCATAAAAATATCTAATAACACCAAGTCAATATTCTTTGCCCGCAAAGTCGCTAAGGCTTCCTCACCATTTTTTACGATACCATAAAACAAAAAACCTTCTACCCGTTCAACATAACGCCGATTCAATTCCGCAACCATAGGATCGTCTTCTACAATTAAGACTTTTATCATTCTGATTCTCCTTTACAACGCTCACTTTTACCTCAGTACATATATTTTCTCATGAATGCAACTATCATAATCACAATTTTTAAAGAACACCTATTATATTTATAATCTTATAAGAAAAATGCTACGCGTCATTTAAAAAACCGATAAAGCGAATAAAAAGAAACCACAAAAACGCAAAGGACACAAAAGGGTTATTTATTTTTTTGTGCACTCGAAACAGAAAGACTTGTCCTATGCTTACCTCAATCCCTAAGCAAAAGTTCAAGTCTTATAACTTACAATGTATTAATTATAATACACTCTATTCTATTTGTATACTTGCAATTTTCTGAATGCTTATTATTGCCGAGTGATGATACGCACTACTCTTTCATAAACGAGATAATCCCACATCCATTTTACAAAGACAACTGCCCGATTACGGAAATCAATTAGACGCAAAATATGCACTAAAGACCATATCGACCAAGCAATAAAACCATGGGTTTTGAATGCCCCCATATGCACCACAGCTGCATTACGACCAATCGTTGCCATATTTCCTACATCTTTGTACACGAACTTCTTAAGTTCTTTGCCACGAATTAAGTTTCGTATATTTTTTGCTGTAATATCAGCTTGTTGTATCGCCACAGGCGCTATCATGGGCAAGGGTCGTTCCCCTTGTACATAATGAGCTGCATCACCAATCACAAACACTTCAGGGCGATTCGGCAGCTGTAAGAAATCATTCACAATAGCTCGCCGCATACTGGCCTGTTCAACATCTAACGTATCCATCAAAGCACTGGCTTTTACTCCTGCTGCCCAAACGACAGTATTGGTTGGAATGACTTCGCCACCTTTTAGACTCATTTTTTCTCCATCATAATCGGTAACCTGAACACACATACGCACTTCTACATGCTTGCGGATTAGGGTTTCTACAGTAACCTCCCGCAGCTCTTCTGGCATAGTAGCTAACAATTTGTCAGAAGCTTCAACCAACATAATACGTACTTCTTTAAAGTTCAAATGATGATATTCTCGAATCATTACATGATAAATAAGTTCAGATAAAGCACCAGCTGATTCTACCCCTGTAGGACCGCCGCCTACAATCACAAAGGTCAGTAAGGCTCGACGCTTATCAGCATCTTTTTCATGAGCAGCCAATTCAAACATACGTAGTATATGATTACGAATAGTAACCGATTCATCTAAGGTTTTCATGCCAAAGCCATTGGTCTCCATAGATTTCATTCCAAAATAGTTTGTCATTCCACCTACTGCTACTATCAGATAATCATAAGCAATGTTGCCTGTATTCATACTCACGACTTTATTATCAAAATCCACATCCGATACCTCCGCTAAGCGAAAGTCCACATTCTTTTGCTCTCTAAAGATGGCTCGGACAGGATAGGCTATGTCATCCACCGACAAGCCCGCCGTTGCCACTTGATATAATAAGGGTTGAAATAAATGATAGTTATACTTATCAATAAGGGTAATTTTAACATCTTGTTTTGCTAATGCCCTTGCTGTGCGAATTCCTCCGAAACCAGCACCAATAATTACAACATGCGGCTTCTTTACCACCGCTTCATTTTGCATATTTATACACCTCCACTATTTTAATTTGTATGCACTTATATATATAAACATTAATTTTTCTCAAAATCAATAACTGTATTGTAATGTAATGAAAAAAATAATTATAAATATTTAATAAATAATAACTAACTTAAATAAGTATCGCCTTCTATAACAACGACTTATTTTTTAGAATCTATTCGTTTTCCTTCTTTATTTCATAAGGAATATTTACCATGAATATTGTACCTTCCCCTGGTCTACTTTCAAAATCAATAGTCCCTCCAAGGCGTTCTAAACTGCACTGCACTAGATGAAGACCAAACCCTCGGTTCCCCTCCTTGCTGGATATACCTTTCTTAAATAAAGTACTGCTTACTTCTGGTAAAATTCCCTCACCTGTGTCACTTACGTGAATCGATAATATCCCTTTATCATAATACATATGCAGTTCTATCTCCTTATAAGGACTGTTGTTTACTGCGTCAAAAGCATTCTCTACTAAATTACCAATAATCGTTACCATTTCATGAATAACTTCATTATTCCAAGGCTTAGGAACATAGGTTTCTTCTGCTAAATGCATAATCACATTGTTTTCCCTTGATAAGCTTAACTTACTTAGAATAAACCCTGCAAGAAGAGGTTCCCTGATACGTTTGGTTACAAAACTAATTTCCTCTTCATGCTCAGAAGTAATTTTATTAATGTAATTTGCTAATTGCGAGTAACTTTTCAATTTGACTAAACCCAATATAACATGCAACTGATTCATAAATTCGTGGGCCCGCGCCCTAAGAGCATCTACATAATCCTGAACACCTGTAAGCTGCTCTGCAAGATCTTTCACTTCTGTCTTATCCCGAAAAGTAGATATAGCCCCCACAACTTTTCCATTTACAATCATAGGGAGGCAGTTTGCAATAACGGGCGAGCCATGGAAATCTTGTTCTTGATCTACTTGCGCCACACCAGATTCAATTACTTCTAGTAAATTCGTATTTGGTACATAGTTTGTAATGGATTTACCTACCGGACTATCATCTATGCCTGTCAAGCCTAATATGCGAATAGTTTCAGCGTTTACCAAGGTAATTACTCCTTGACTGTCGACAGCAAGAATTCCCTCATATACCGACTGCAGCATAGCATTTCGTTCCTCCAGTCGATTAGCAATCGCCTCTGGCTCAAGACCAAATAAAATATTTTTTACATTTTTTGATAGTAAATAAGCACCGATAATACCAATCATCATACCAATTATAATTGCCAAAAATAATGCCTTTTGCGTCTCTTTCTCCAGTATTTTAATATTATCCATTAAGACACCAACCACTACTACCCCTACCTGCTTTCCCTCTGGAGTAAAAACAGGTACAAATGCCCGTAATGCATCCCCTAACGTTCCCTTAGCCACTGAAACATATTCTTTGCCTGCTAGCGCGTCCTCTTCATCCCCACCAACAAATTGTTGGCCAATCTTTTCAAAATTAGGATGTGATTTGCGAATCCCCTGCATATCTAAAATCACAATGTATTCAACCTCAGCTGCAACTCCACTCTCATTAGCATATGTCTGCATAGCATCTATATTTTTATCTTGTGCTAACCCTTCAATTACAAGAGGAGATTTCACAATAAGATGAGCCACACTCGCAGCTTTCCTGGCAGTCCCCTTTTGTGCATCAAATTCAATATTCTGGGATATTAATATATTGGTAATCAACAAGGCTGCAGCTACTACCGCAAATGTTAATAGCATAATCTTAGTTTGCAGCTTTAAGCTTCTATTAAATAACAAAAATACACCACCTTACTTTTCTCTACAAGCTATCTCTATTATAGAAATCTAACGTACAAAAAACAAGAACAACAAAGTGATTTTTATAAAAATATCCAGCGAGAAAACATCGTTTCTCACTGGACACTTTTGCTACTAATTATTTTGCCCCAAATAAGCTCTGCCGACTATCTTTTCCCCAAAGCAGCTACATATATAATAAATTCTTCCTCACCATCAAGTCCTATTACAGCGTTTAGATGCTCATCATCAAAAGCAGCAACAGCACATGCTCCGCAGCCAACAACTTGTGCCGATAAATATAAATTCTGACAAACATGTCCTGCATCCAGATGCAAGTAACGATATCCTCTTTCCCCATAGCGCCATTTCATACGACTGGCTTGTGCCGCCCAAAGAAAGGTTACTGCACTCTTAGTAATAAATTTCTGCCCCAAACATGCCTTTGTTATTTCCGTGGAAATATGTTCTGCCAAATTTACTTCCATTAATTTATGCTCAAGGGCTAAAAAACGATATAAACCCGGTTTGATTCCTTCAACATTATGAATGAGTAAGTATGTCTCAAAGGCATGCCGCGCACCTGCTGATGGAACGGTTCGCAGAGTAGCCTGATTTCCTAATATTTGTTTAACGCCCTGAGTACACCATAATAAATAAGATAGTTCCAATAAACTGATTGGCACATTCTGATAATCACGTACACTGGATCTAAGTTCAACCAGGGCCATAAAATCAATTGTAATTGGTGGAATTTCTTCTGGCATTGGCAAATCAATGATATTGTTTTTTTCATCATAAGCCGTTTCCAAAGATGGCTGAGCTACTATACTCTCAGGGTCTTTCTGTTCCATATTCTCATAGCGAGTTTGCACCATAAATTCATGTCCAATGGATTTTAGCATGATCACACCTCTAACTTTTATATGAATAGATTATTTTAAATACACTATCATTATTCTTTCACCACCTCTTTAAAAAATCCTCCCTACTTCCATTTTAGTAAAATAAATAAAACTGCCAACACCCTCATTGAGGATTGACAGTCTTATTTTTACAGGTAACTAACCGCTTTACTATTTCCTTCTTTTTTGCAGCTCTTCCAAAAGTTCACTGATACTTACATTATGATACGCTAAAAGCACTAAACAATGATACCAAAGATCTGCCATTTCATATAGTAATTCTTCTTTACTATTATTCTTAGAGGCGATAATTGTTTCCGCTGCCTCTTCCCCAACTTTTTTAAGTATTTTATCCTGACCTTTATCAAAGAGATAGGTGGTATAAGAACCAGCTTGAGGATTGCGCTTGCGGTCATTCACTACATGATACAGTTCTTGTAAGATAGTGGACACCGATTGTCCATAAACAGAAGGTATAGTTACCGCTGTTTTGCCTTCCATTTTCTGCTGGTCTAGTGTGCGCCTGAAACAAGACAATGTTCCTTCATGACATGCAACCCCAACTTGCTCTACTTTGATCAAAAGAGTATCCCCATCGCAATCATAATATATCTGCTGCACCTTTTGCACATGTCCAGAAGTTTCGCCTTTTTGCCATAAACTTTGGCGACTACGACTGAAAAACCAGGTAACTCCTGTTTCTATAGTCTTTCGTAATGATTCCCTATTCATATAGGCTAGCATAAGAACAATTCCGGTTTGTTCCTGTTGGATAATTGCTGGAATTAAGCCATTATCATCAAATTTAATATCGTCTATATTGATCATAGCCGTACCTCCACACCTTTTGATTTTAGATATTGTTTTACCTGACCAACAGTAAATTGTCCAAAGTGAAAAACAGAAGCTGCTAATACGGCATCAGCCTTACCTTCAGTAAGCACATCATAAAAGTGCACCAGTTCCCCTGCGCCCCCGGATGCAATGACAGGTACGCCTACAGCTTCCGAAACAGCCCTGGTCAGTTTAATATCATAACCATCTTTCGTTCCATCTTTATCCATACTGGTCAAGAGAATTTCTCCTGCTCCCAGCGCTGTAGCCTGCTTCACCCAATCTAACACGTCCAGCCCCGTGGGAGTGCGTCCTCCGTTAATATACACTTCCCACTCGTCTTCACCTCTTTGTCTGGCATCAACAGCCAAAACAATACACTGACGACCAAAGCGCTTTGCTCCTTCGGCAATTAACTCCGGGCTTTTGATGGCTGCTGTATTGAGGGATACCTTATCTGCACCGGCTTTTAACATTTTGCGAATGTCTTCAACTGTTCGAATTCCGCCTCCTACAGTAAAAGGAATAAATACCTGAGATGCAGTTTGCTCTACCATCTGTACCATGGTATCTCTCTGTTCACAAGAAGCTGTAATATCTAAAAATATTAACTCATCGGCAAGTTCTTTATCGTAGATAGATGCCAATTCCACCGGGTTACCAGCATCTCTAAGTCCTACAAAATTAGTACCCTTAACGACTCTCCCATCCTTCACATCCAGACAGGGAATAATCCTTTTTGTATACATGATTTCACTCTCCCCGCAACAGACATAAGGCATCAGCAAGGTTCAGACTACCTGTATAAATGGCCTTGCCGACAATCACGCCTTCAATACCATCACTCGCTGCCTTTTTTATAGCTTCAATATCAGATAAATCACGAACTCCTCCTGAAGCAATGACTGGAATCCCAGAGGCTTTAGCCACGGCTGCCGTAGCAGAAATATTCACCCCTGACAAGGTACCATCACGAGAAATATCCGTATAAATAATTCGTGCTACACCAACCCCGGCCATTTTCTCAGCCAATTCTTCCGCCCCAATACCACCTGCAATTCCCCAACCATCTACAGCAACGACACCGGCGCGAGCGTCAATTCCCACCACGATACGATCACCATATTTCTCACATGCTGCTGCGACTAATTCTGGTTGCTTAACAGCAACTGACCCTAAAATAACTCGCGCTACCCCAACTTCCAAAAATTGTGCAATCGTGTCTAAATTCCGTATACCACCACCTAATTGCACAGGAATCCTTACACTTTTTGTTATATCAGCAATCACACTTAAATTTACAGGCTTACCTGCTAAGGCACCATCCAAATCTACCAAATGTAGATATTCAGCACCTTCATTTACCCAACGAATTGCCATATCCAAAGGATTATCAGCGAATATAGTTTCTTTATCGAAACGTCCTTCTGTCAACCGAACACATTTTCCATTCCGAATATCAATTGCTGGAAAAAGAATCATGATTTCAACTCCTTAAAGTTAGCCAGCATCGCTAAACCAATACTACCTGATTTTTCAGGATGGAATTGCACAGCCTGTATATTTCCCCGACCAACAGCGGCCGTTACAGCGCCGCCATAATCTGCCACTGCCGTAATCAAACTAGCATCTTCAGGCACAGCATGGAAACTGTGAACAAAATAGACATAGGATTCCTGAGGTATATTCTCAAACAAAGGACTCTTAGCAGCAAAAGATAGGCTATTCCACCCCATATGAGGAATTTTTAAAGCAGGAGCCTGTATTTTACGTACCATACCAGGAAAAAGTCCCAGCCCTTTCGTTTCCGGATCTTCTTCACTGCCTTCAAACAAAACTTGCAAGCCCAGACAAATGGAAAGAAAAGGTGTTCCTTTCGCAACTACCTCATGGATGGCATCAATCATGTGATAGGCTTTAAGATTCTCCATACAATCACCAAAGGCACCGACGCCTGGCAGTACTACTTTATCAGCTGCTGCGACGATCTTAGGCTCACTGGTAACTACAACCTCTGCCCCTAACTTAACAAAAGCCTTTTCCACACTATATAAATTACCCATGCCATAATCAATAATAGCAATCATAGTCACCCCTCCTATAGCATCCCTTTACTCGACATCACTCCAACAATTCTCTCATCGATAGATGAAGCTTCATCAAGAGCCCTGCCTAACGCCTTAAATATCGCTTCAACAATATGGTGAGAATTTTTACCGGATAATAGGCGCACATGTAAAGTTAACCCTGCATGTACAGATAAAGCACGTAAAAATTCTTCTGTCAGTTCACTGTCAAAATCACCGATTCTTTCCGACGGTATCGCAACATCAAAAACGAGGAAGGGACGACCGCTAATATCTAAGGACACCATTGCTAAGGCTTCGTCCATTGGTACAAAAGCAGTACCATATCGTTTAATACCACTTTTATCACCTAATGCTTTTGCCAAAGCCTGACCTAAGACAATACCTGTATCTTCTACAGTATGATGTCCATCTACCTGCAAATCTCCTTGCGCAATGAGCTGCAAATCCATAAAGCCATGTTTGGTTAGCAACAATAACATATGGTCAAAAAAACCAATCCCTGTTGCTATTTCACTTTTACCAGTTCCATCAATATTTAGTGTGGTTGAGATATTTGTTTCAGCGGTTAGCCGCTTCATTGTCGCAGTACGCATCATTTGGAACCTTCTTTCCTATTATTTATAAATAGCTTATATTACTCATTCATAAACGTTTTAATAGCCTTGTATACATTATCATTCTCTAAAGGCGTTCCAACTGTAATTCTAATGCAATTGGTAAGAAGAGGTGCTGTACTAAAATCTCTTATGCCAATATTTTTCTCAGATAAGTAAGCACTCAGCTTTTGTGCTTTCTCTGTTTTTATTAAAATAAAATTAGTCTCTGAAGGATAGACCGTAATACCTGCTATTGCAGTCAGCGAATCAGCTAAACGCTTGCGCTCCCCAATAATCTGCCCAATGATTGGCATAAACTCATCTCGCATTTGATATACCACTTGCGCAGTAATCAAAGACAAGGCATTGATATGGTAAGGCATCATAACTTTATTTACCATAGATACAATTTCAGCATTAGACAGCATATAACCTACACGAATCGCTGCTAAGCCATAGGCTTTGGATAATGTTCTTGCTACAATTAAGTGGTCGTACTTTTTCATAAGACTGACAGCAGATTGACCATAGAATTCATAATAAGCTTCGTCAACGACAACAGGACATCGTGCTTTACTTAGAATATATTCGATATCTTCTTGTGGAATAATTGTACCTGTAGGGTTATTGGGATTGCATAGAATAATCAACTTAGCCTTGGACTGCTCTGCCGCTTCCACAACTTTTTCTGGTGATAGGGAAAAATCTTCATTTAATTTTACTGGAACCGCTTGGCTGTCCGTTAATTGAGCATAAATACCATACATGGAAAATGAGGGCGTCGGAAAAATAATGCTCCTTCCTGGTCCACCAAAAGTTTGAAATAGGGCCAACAAGATCTCACTTGATCCATTACCAATTACGATATTTTGAATCGTGGTCGCAAAAGCTTCTGCAATCAATGCTCGTAAATCTAACATTCCGATATCAGGGTAACGATTAAATGCCATATATTCTATCTGATTCATGACTCTTTCATGCACTAAAGGGGGCAAATTATTAGGACTTTCATTAGCATCAAGCTTGCTATCCCATTCCTTTTCTTCTACTGAGTAGGATTTTATATTTTCTAATCCTGGTCGATAATCAAACATCATTCTTTTCCCTCACTCTGATCGCATTGGCATGAGCCTGTAGTCCTTCTGCCTCTGCTAATGTAATTACTTGATTCGCTACTGCCTGCAGCGCTTTTTGGCTATATGCGATAATACTGGTTCTTTTCATAAAGGTTTCTACATTTAACACGGAATAAAAACGAGCCGTTCCCCCAGTTGGCAATACATGATTGGGTCCTGCTAAGTAATCCCCCAACGGTTCTGGCGAATAAGGTCCCAAAAATACAGCGCCTGCATTTTTTACAAAAGGCAACAAGGCAAAAGGTTGCTCTGTTATGATCTCTAAATGTTCCGGTGCTGATATATTGGCCAATTCGATCGCCTGCATACTGTTTTTCGTTATAATCATCAATCCATTTTTCTGCAGCGATGCTTCAGCAATTTCCCTGCGAGGCAGCTTAGCCAACTGGCGCTCAAGTTCTATTTCCACTTTACTCACAAGGTTACTGCTATCCGTAATTAAAATGCTGGATGCTAATACATCATGCTCAGCCTGACTTAGCATATCTGCAGCAATATACGAAGGGTCTGCGGTTTCATCCGCAACAATTAAAATCTCACTTGGTCCCGCTAACATATCAATATCACAATGTCCATACACCGCCTTTTTAGCCAAAGTGACAAAGATATTACCAGGTCCTGTGATTTTATCAACCTTAGGAATCAGCTTGGTACCAAAGGCTAGGGCAGCAATAGCCTGCGCTCCTCCTGCTTTAAACACTCTGGTCACACCCGATTCCCGGGCTGCTGCTAAAATACTGGGATTAACGCTGCCATCCTTACTAGGAGGCACCACCATAATAATTTCTTTTACACCAGCAACAGCGGCAGGAACTGCGTTCATAATAACAGAGGATGGATAAATAGCAGTGCCCCCAGGCACGTACATTCCCACTCTTTCTAAAGGGATACAACTTTGTCCCAGCATCGCTCCATGCTCTCGATAGGTAAGCCAGGTTTTAGGCAACTGCTCCATATGGAAAGATTTAACATTGCTAATGGCCTGTCGTATAGCAGCCAATATCTGCTCATCGACCTTTGCCAAAGCTTCTTGAAATTCCGATTCTGTAACTTCTAATGTATCTTCACTTAAATTTACACCATCAATTACCTGGGTATATTGAAGTACTGCTTCATCCCCTTGCAGGCGTACATCTTGAATAATTTTATCCACTACCTGAGAAGCTGTTAATTCACTGCCGAATACCTTCTTAATATGACTCTTCGCGCCTTCTCCTAGTATCACTTGATCAAAAGGCGGCTTTATTAATAGTTCGCTTAATTCCTCTAGCGTGCTATCTTCTGCATATACAATTTTCATAGGGTCACCACACCTTCCAGCAGGGTTCTTAACTCTTCAGTAATTCTATTAATACGATCAAACTTCAGTTTAAAACTTACCCGATTAGCAATAAAGCGAGCCGTAACGGGCTGAATGGTCGCGACTTCCAATAAATTATTCGCCTTTAATGTACGTCCTGTCTCTACCAAATCTACAATAATTTCTGCTAAACCGACCATAGGTGCCAATTCGATAGAACCATTTAATTTAATAAATTCCATCTGAATGCCCATACTATGAAAATAGCTTTCTGCTATACGAGGATATTTAGTAGCTACTCGCATATGCGCATAATCACTTAATTTTTCTCGTTTTAAAGCTTCTGGCACCGCCACCATCATTCGGCACAAACCAAATCTCAAATCTAATAATTCATAAAGATCTTTCTCTTCTTCCAATAATACATCCTTGCCGATAATTCCAATATCGGCTGCACCATATTCAATATATGTTGGCAAATCTGCTGTTTTCGTGATGATAAAATGCAACTTTTCCTTTTCATTGGTGATTACTAATTTACGTGAGTTTTCACTCAGGTCTTCTGCTGTACATCCTACTTTTGCTAACATTTCTGCCGAAGGTGCAAATAGTTTCCCCTTTGGCAAAGCGATCGTAAGATAATCCATGTCACTTGATGTCATGAAGATCCTCCTAAATTACTTTAGTTATTTAAAGCATTAACATAGTGCTATATTATCATTTGTTAAAATATTCGTCAATATAAATGTAGGATTTTTAGATACATATGTAGAATCATCTTTCATAAGAATGTTAAAACTTTATTTTGGACCAGTAAATTATAGACCCTATGATTCAGTTTTAAAATATACATAAAGGGGTGTCATATTATGCCCAACTTAAATATTCTTGTAATCAACAACTTAGCAGACCGTCATATGAAAATAATTCAAAGTAGTGCTCCTAACAGCAATATCATAACATGTGATTATGAAAAAGCTGCAGAGCACATTCGAGACATTGATATTTTAGTTCCTTGGGGGTCCATGGATGTTCGTCCCCTCTATCTTGCTGCCCCTAAATTAACATGGATACATAGCCTAAGCGCAGGAGTTGAAGGTTTGATCTTTCCTGAAATTCAAAATGCCAACACGATAATAACCAATTCAAGAGGTATTCATGGCATTCCAGTTTCAGAACATGTTTTTGCTATGATGCTCGTTTTTACGAGAGGATTGGATGTATTTATTCGGCAACAAGCAAAGCACCAATGGAAGCGGACAATGGTTGACGAAATTCATGACAAAACCATCGGTATCGTAGGTCTTGGCAGTATCGGACGAGAAATTGCTAAAAAGGCCAAAGGTCTGGGAATGAAAGTTGTCGCCAGCAAACAAACCATGACAAAAGAGCTATTTGTTGATGAGCTCTATCCTCCTGAAAAACTCCATGAACTACTTTCATTTTCCGATTTTGTAGTCACAGCCCTGCCTTTATTAAAAGAAACGAAACATTTATTTACGATAAACGAGTTTTCCGTTATGAAACCATCTGCTTATTTCATCAACATTGCCCGAGGCGGTATCATTAAACAAGACGATTTGATAACCGCTTTAGAGCAAGGCTTGATAAAAGGTGCATGTCTAGATGTGTTTGATGAAGAGCCTCTTTCTGATTCTTCCCCTCTATGGGATATGCAAAACGTAATCATTACCCCCCATGTAGCAGCCCTATCACCAAGCTACCTGGACAGAGCTGTCAAGCTCTTCGCCGATAACCTGTCCAGATTTCAGCAAAACAAAGAAATGTTAAATATCATTGATAAGGTAAAGGGTTATTAACTTTTTTCAATGCATACTGTCAGACTCTCTAAGCAGCGTTAACTCCAGTGGATCATTTTCTGCTGGAGTTTTATGATGTTTAGCGATTATTTCAATCATCTCAGAACTCTCACCAATCTCCCTCAACATACTAGCACTAATAGCAGCATGATGAAAATAAATATAAAAAGCATGGCGAAGATTTGCGACCTTACTTCCTCGCCCCTGCTTTCCCCATTTTCTTAATTGATTAGGGAAAAAATAATCCCCTATAACAGTTATGATTTTATCAACTGTACTAACATCGCCTTTCACTTTTCCCACATCATGAAGCAAAGCACATTTCACCAATAGTTTACTATTTACATTTGAATGATTATCTGCCAAATGCAGTGCTGTATATGCCACATTCAGAACGTGCCGCTGATCTGGCACATTCATCCCCCAAAACAACTTTTGCGCTTCTGAGCTTAAATGCTGTTCAATAAATTCTCTATCTTTTGGTGTAATCGAAGCGGTAAGTGCAGCAAATACCTGTTTTATTCTATGTAACATCTATTGAACCACCCATTATTCTACATACACCAGCTTTTCATACCCTTTACTTTTCTGACTCTCTTTTGCTTGTGCACAAGATTCTGGAATAACGGCTAATTCTACGCTGCAACCTGAATCACGCAAAGTATCAGCCTGTTTTATTGCTTTCACCAGGTTTTCTTTATTCCATCCAATGTAAATACCTTTACAATTTTGAGTACCGTCAATCCCCTGGCGCTCTAATGCTAATAGTACCCGTTCAATACCTAAGGCAAAGCCAGTAGCCCCACAATTCATCCCAAATGAATTTAACATAGTATCGTACCGCCCACCACCACAGATTGGAAATCCAAGTCCTGGCGTATAACCTTCAAATACCATTCCTGTATAATATTCAAAATCACGAATGATTCCTAAATCAAAGTCAACATATTGGGAAACACCATAGTTTTCTAATAGGTGATAAATATTGGCTAAGTTATCTAAGGCTCTACGACTTTTATCATTTGTTACCATACTATAGGCCTGTTTGAGCATATCTTCTCTGCCATGAAGTAATGGAATATGTTTCAGTAAAGTCTGATCACTTTGGCTAAGACCACTCTTAACAAGTATTTCACCTAATCCCACTAAATCACGCGTTACCATTGCATGTTTAATCTGCTGCCTTTGCACGAGAGAAAGTTCACTCTGCTCCATAATTCCATTAATAAAATCAACTTGCCCTAAACCAATTTGAAATTTCTGCAAACCAGACTTCAACATGGATTCCACTGCTAGTGCAATGACCTCGGCATCAGCTGCCGGCTCTGATGCACCCATAATTTCCACTCCGGCCTGATAAAATTCACATTGCCTGCCTGCTTGAGCTTGTTCATAGCGAAAGACATTCGTTATATAAAACAGTTTCATTGGGCTTGGACTACCTTTAAATCGGGTAGCCGCCACACGGGCCATAGGAGTTGTCATGTCTGGGCGAAGTGCCAATATACGATTATTTTTATCAAAGAATTTAAACATATGCTGATCTAAGTCGTTCCCTACTCCAACAGTCATCGTTTCCAAATATTCAATTGTGGGAGTAACAACTTCATCATATCCCCAATTTGCAAATAACTGAGCCAAAGCCCCTTCCACGGCACGTTTCTGACTAGCCTCTCTCGGTAAGAAATCTCTTGTTCCATATGGAACTTGAGGAACAAATTCATGTTGCTTCATAAATAGAAACACCCCTATCCCAGTAATTTAATGTTCTCTTAGATAATACTTTGCATGCTGTTTACTTATGATCTTTTTGGCCTTCGAGTCTTTCTAACATAAACTTATACCCATCAGCACCATAGTGTAAACAACGCTTTACCCGACTAATTGTTGCAGTACTAGCTCCTGTTTTGTCTACAATGTCATCATACGTATGGCCAGCTCTTAACATACGAGCTACTTCCATGCGTTGGGCGAGAGATTTTAATTCACTTACGGTACAAATATCTTCAAAAAATTGATAACATTCTTCTTGATTTTCTAACAATAAAATAGAACGAAATAACTGATCCGTTAAGTCATCTTTCAATTTGGGATTTGCAGGCATTTTTCTTTCCCCCATTCTATTAAATCCTTTATTACTTTTAAGCTTTACTTAGTGAAATTATAACATTATGATTTCCCATTTGCAAAGTCATTTTTTTCTTGACACTATTTTATAGAACTGCTAATATGTTTATTAGTAAGTTAATATCTTTCATCAAGAGCAGTTGAGGGAATGGCCCAATGAAGCTGCGGCAACCATTCACTTGTGAAACGGTGCCAAATCCACAGGATTGATTCCTGATAGATGAAGCGCAATTCAGTTTGATAACACGCTTCATTTATGGAGCGGTTTTTTTGTTATTTCAGAAATAATAGGAAGGGAGCTATTCCATTGATTAAACTACAAGATATAGAAAAGGTCTATCAAAGTGACAACGGTACAATTCATGCCTTACGAGGCGTTAACTTATCAGTGAAACAAGGAGAAATTTTCGGCATTATTGGAACTAGCGGTGCGGGGAAAAGCACATTAGTCCGCTGCATTAATATGCTAGAAAGCCCTACTAAAGGTATTGTTACAGTAGATGGTCAAGAATTAACTTCATTAAACGAGCAAGAACTCCGAGAACAGCGTAAAAAGATTGGCATGATCTTTCAACATTTCAATCTATTATCTTCACGTACTGTATACCAAAACATAGCCTTCCCCTTGGAATTGGCGAAACGCAGTAAAGAAGATATTAATAAAGAGGTATTGCATCTATTAGAATTGGTAGGGTTAAGTGATAAAAAGGATCAATATCCAGCACAATTAAGTGGCGGACAAAAACAACGAGTGGGCATTGCAAGAGCTTTGGCTAACCATCCTAAAGTATTATTATGCGATGAAGCGACTTCAGCTCTCGACCCTCAAACCACAAAATCGATTTTAGAGCTCTTAAAGGATATCAATCGTAAGTTCCAACTTACCATCGTCCTCATTACCCACGAAATGCAGGTTATTAAAGAAATTTGTAACCAAGTCGCTGTAATTGAGGGCGGTAAGATCATTGAGCAAGGTAAGGTAATTGATATTTTTACCCAACCGCAATCCAATACCACAAAGGAATTTATTAGCTCTATTATTAATCATAACCTGCCTGACTTTTTCAAAGAGATTACTCTGGCATCGGAACCATCTGCTGATAGTAATTTAATATTGCGCTTGTCTTTTATTGGACATTCTACAGAAGAGCCGGTTATTTCCAGCATGATTCGCCGCTTTACTATTGATGCTAGTATTTTGTACGGAAATATTGATCATATTCAAACAATACCTTTCGGTACATTAATTGTAGAATTATCGGGTGAGCAAGCCTCTTTGCAGCAAGCCCTTAGTTATTTAAAAACACGTGAATTAGGAATTGAGGTGATTGGTTATGTCGCAAGAAATGCTCGTGCTGTTGGCTAAGTCTTTATGGGAAACCACGTATATGGTTGCTGTATCTAGTTTTATTTCTGCGCTGTTAGGCATACCCCTAGGAATTATACTAGTTACTACTAACAAGGGACATATTTTAGAGAATACGCCTCTCAATCGAATCTTAGGTGCTATTGTAAACGCAACCCGCTCTACACCATTTATTATTCTAATGGTGGCAATTATACCGGTAACCAGGTTACTAGTAGGTACATCCATTGGAACGAATGCTGCCATTGTACCATTAAGTATTGCTGCCATTCCTTTTGTGGCTCGTATCGTAGAATCAGCCCTTAAAGAAGTGGACTACGGCGTAATCGAAGCTGCCCAAGCTATGGGAGCATCCCCAAGAGAAATCATTACAAAGGTTCTCAT
Source organism: Pelosinus fermentans JBW45 (assembly GCF_000271665.2). Classification (GTDB taxonomy): domain Bacteria; phylum Bacillota; class Negativicutes; order DSM-13327; family DSM-13327; genus Pelosinus; species Pelosinus baikalensis. The sequence goes on from NZ_CP010978.1 coordinate 3,268,531, forward strand.
TCCTGAGTCCTTACCCGCGATTGTTCTAGGACTCACCCTCACTATCATTAGTCTAATTGGCTACTCAGCAATGGCAGGAGCAATTGGCGGTGGTGGTTTAGGTGATTTAGCAATTCGTTATGGTTACCAGCGCTTTCGCGCCGATATCATGTTAATTACAGTGGTTATTTTAATTGCTCAAGTACAAATTGTTCAATCCACTGGTGACTATATATCGAACCGTCTAAACAAGAAATAGAAGCAGCCTAATTTACTGATTTAGGCTTTCTATAAAAAACACCAAATACACTTAGGAGGGTTATTATTATGAAAAAGCTATTTCTTGTTCTTATTGGAATTCTTAGTCTAGGACTATTAGTAAGCGGTTGCGGTCAAAAAGAAGCTCCTGCTTCTCCTGCTGCTAAAACTACTGTATTAAAAGTTGGTGCTACTCCTGTTCCTCATGCGGAAATTTTAAATGTAGTAAAACCAATTTTAGCTAAAGAGGGAATCGACTTACAGATTGTTGAGTTTACGGATTATGTAAAACCGAATATTGCAGTAGCCGAAAAAGAATTGGATGCAAACTTCTTCCAGCATATTCCTTACTTAAATAAATTCTCAACAGAACGTAATTTGGCATTAACCTACACTGCTGCCATTCACATTGAACCAATGGGAATTTATTCAAAGAAAATTAAAAATTTGGATGAATTGGCAACTGGCGCTAAAGTAGCTATTCCTAACGATCCTACAAATGGCGGTCGTGCTCTAGCTATCTTAGAAAAGGCAGGACTTATTAAATTAAAAGACGGCGTAGGCGTTAGCGCTACTGTAAGTGATATTGTAACCAATTCTAAAAACATTCAAATTAGTGAATTAGAGGCTCCTCAACTTCCTCGCGTACTTGAAGATGTAACCATTGCTGTTATCAATACCAACTATGCTCTGGAAGCTAAATTAGTACCAACTAAGGATGCTCTATTCCTCGAACCAAAAGATTCTCCTTATGCTAATATCTTGACCATACGTAAAGGTGACGAAAATCGCCCTGAAATTCAGAAATTAACAAAAGCTCTGACATCTGACGAAGTTAAAAAATTCATTAACGAAAAATATCAAGGTGCTGTAATACCAGCATTCTAATCATTCTGGAGGGAACCTTTATGGGGAAGCGGTTACAAATCGCCACTACTTTCTTTATACTGGCAAGTATCGCGGCATTGCTGTCATGGCATAGTTCATTGCATATGATTCGTGTATATAGACCAATAAAAGTAGGGGTTTCGGCCGGTCCCCATTTTGCAATTATGAACCTAGTTAAAACGATCGTCGCAAAAGATGGTATTGATCTGCAAATTGTTGTATTTACTGATTACAGCAAGCTTAATGAGTCTTTACACCGCGGAGAAATAAGTCTTAATAGTTTTCAGAATCAACCTTATCTTGATAGAGTACTCGATGATCACAACTATGCAATTGTTCCGATTGCTAAAACGTTTCTATTACCAATGGGGATCTATGCTAAAAAAATACATACTCTTAGCGCATTGCCAACAGGCAGTAAAGCTGCTATTCCTCAGGATTTATGGAATGGCAGCCGGGCCCTGCTGTTATTGGAAAAAGCCGGTCTTATTGTCTGCAGAAAAACAACAGATTCTCTAAGAACCCTTGATGATATTGTTGAGAATCCTAAGAATCTTAGTTTTATACAAATGGATGCCACACAGATCACTTCGATGATCGATAAGGTAGATATTGTCCTTATCAATGCCAATTATGCTGCAAAAATTGACTTGCTGCCAACCAAAGATGCACTAGCATTGGAAGATATATATTCACCATATGTAAATCTTTTAGTCGCTGGTGCTAAAAATATCAATCATAAGGACCTGGAAAAAATCGTTACAGCCTATCAATCACAAGAGATTAAAACCTTTGTGGATGAACATTTTCAAGGTACCGTAATAACAGCTTGGTAAAAATATCCCCTCCATGAGAATATATGGAGGGGATATTTTTACCATCTGGCGATTCGAGGGAGCTACCATTCCTTTATTTCTGAAACTGAGCCTTCCCTTCTTTGAAGTATACAACATTCAGATTGGAGCGTTCCGCAATCTCTAACCCTACCTGTAGATCTCTGCCAACATCTTTAACATGGTGAGCATCGGACCCAATTGTTACGATACGTCCTCCCAGTTCATAAAAGCGCTTATAGACCGGCAATATCGTCTCTACTGCTGCTTTATTCCCCAAGCGCCTAGTATTAATCTCCAGGGCTTTTTCTTTCTGGGCTAAAACCGTTAAAATCTCATCAATACTATCACTAAATTCATTATAGTAGATTTCTGGGTCTGCAAAACGTGCATATCTGGCAATATAATCAATATGCCCTAAACTATGGATACCATCATAACAGGTCACACATTGTTTCATAGCATTAAAATAATGTTCATACACTTCTTGTTTACTTCTTCCTTGATAAAAGTCTGGAGTATATAGATCAATATTATCAATTACATGTACTGATCCAATGACATAGTCAAAAGGATACCTCTCTACCAATCGACAATTTTCTTCTAAACAATCCGAACGCATACCTATTTCTATACCTAGCAGAACTTTTTCATTACGATACGCAGCATACTGGGAAAAATATTTTTCTACATCAAAAATAAAAGCCATCGGTTCAGGATATGCAATATCCATATGTTCCGTAACAATAATTCCTATATTTAATTTCTCTGCCCTTGCTACAGCATCAGTCATTTCCATTTTTGAATCTGTAGAAAAACAGGTGTGCATATGGCTATCAAATAACATTTTTTACCTCCCGGATTTTCACATCAATTTTATCCCATCTCTTATTTTATACAAAAATGAAAGAAAATCCTGCTTACGGCCTAATTTACTATATATCTATAAATTTTCAAAAAACCAATTCATATTGTATTCTATTGTATTTTTATATACTATTAAAATATTCTTCATGTATACATTCAAAGCTCTTGAAGAATGTTTTTCTTTGTATTATACTAAAGACAAGCTTAATAAATACAATCCTTTTTAAAGAAATTGTATGATATTAGCATAGGGGGTGATTCCATTGAACAATGAAGAAGATCTGCCAATGTACAAGATAGTGGAATCCATATTTTCATATGTATAACATCAACCAATGTGTTTGTCACATTGAATAGTTCAATGAACATTGTACGGATAATACCACAGCAGGGGGGGTTTCACTATGGCCAGAGAAAGGATCAGCGATCTCTTTTCCGCCTTCTGTATTTGGGTAGTTATTCCTTTATTAGCTACTAGCTTATTATTTCTCTTATTCCAAAGCGGAAATCCGTTGCTGCTGGTTATTTTTCCTTTATTAGCGGTCGTGTTTTTCATAACCAAACAACTTAATTAAAGCTAAAGCTCCGTAGCAAAAATCATATAAAAATAAGGACTTGACCCACAGGGTCAAGTCCTTATTTTCATTCTATCATAACTGCCTTAGGCCCTTGACTGCCGAGTCAATTATTTCCAAAATTTTTTACCGATCAGCTGCACCATACAAAAAAAGTTCAGTAATAGTGTGTGCTGTTTCACCAATATTTTTATCCACAAAATCGCGAAATACAAAGGTAACGATAACACTAAACAAACCATGAGCAGCCCTTGTAGCATCACAGCTTTCACGAATAAATCCTTTGCTTTGGGCTTCTAATAGTACTTTTTCAATCATACCAATCGTCTCACAAAAACAGGCTTGATATTTATCTAACTGCTCTTGGGTAAAATTCGATGATCCGGCAGCACCAAATCCACGTACTTCATGCATCATAACACGCCATAAGTTAGCATGCTTTGCATAAAACTCCAGAAATGCTTTAATTATTGTTTCTACCTTTTCTAAAGGAGGATCAGAAGAATTAACAATACCTTCAATAATGACTTGAAAAGGCATACTACATTCCTTAATCAAGGTATAAAAAAGCTGTTCTTTATTGACAAAATAATTGTATACTGTACCTTTGCCAGTATCGGCTAAAGCAATAATTTCATCTACTGTAGCTCGATGGTAACCTTTGCTGGAAAATACAGCATAAGCTGCCTCAAGTATCTGCTGTCGTTTATTTTGTGAATCATGGAAACCAATATTTTCGCGAATATGCTTCATTTCTGCCTCCAAAGTACGAATTTCATAAACATTCTTTTATAATTCTTATTGCATTCTTATAACAAATTTTTTCGATATCGCCTGTGGTAAACCCATTGCAAACAAGTGCATTTATCAATTTATCAATATTACCAAGATGAGAGATTTCCAACTGGTATTCAATACCATCGAAATCTGTTCCTAAAGCCACCACATCAATACCGCCGATCTTCACTACATGTTTAATATGGCGTACCATATCATCCACTTTGCTCCAATTTGATCCAGCCAAAAAGTTTCCTGAAAAATTGATCCCCATGATTCCATCTTTTTGCGCCAGCAGAGTAATCATATCATCAGTTAGATTACGCCGATGTCCTCTGATTGCACGGGCATTAGAATGGGAAGCAACAAAAGGCTTGTTTGACAAGGCAGCAACATCATAAAATCCTTGATCAGAAAGATGAGAAACATCAATAATCATACCTAAATGATTCATTTGGGCAACTACTTCTTTACCAAAATCCGTTAAGCCCTGCACCCCATACCGTTCTTCAACATTGGGATAACCAATCTCATTAGGGTAATTCCAAGTCAATGTCAGTAGCCGCACACCCAACCGATAAAAATTTCGCAGATTCTCCAAGCGCCCTTGTAAAGCTCCCCCTTCTTCAATCGTAAGAAAGGCAGATATTTTTCCAGCTTGCTGATTAAAAAGCAGATCCTGATAATTCTGTGCTAGGGCAATATATGGCTGCTGAATCTTCATCTCTCGATGAAAAACATCAACCATACTTAAACAATACTGTAATGGATTTTCTTGCTTTGCTAAATCAATATACAATGCAAAAAATTGTGCCAAAGCATTACCAGCTTGTAATTTTTCTATATCTACACTTAGATTATTATGATATAAATTCAAATGCGGTTGATCCATTAAGTGCAGTATTGTATCACAATGTAAATCAATAATTTTCATATTACATTCACCGTCCTACATATACGGAAATGATGGTCAAGCACAAACTTAAACAAAGCTCTGCTGTACACAAGGCAGAGCTACTTTTAATTCAATTCATTATACCATTCCAAATGGTACCTGACAATGACGAGGAATTATATTTATGCATATTCGCTGAAAATTCTCTCATTTCACGTTTCCTTCCCTTGGAATTCTAATTTCCGTGCAACACAAAATGCCACAATTCATAACAAAGTATCCCAACAGGCGTACAAGGAAATTGGGATACTTGAAATAAACTGTGGCATTCGTTCTCTTTTATCCGATGACCAAGTCGCTCTAAGACTCCCATCTTCTCCAAGCGGGACTTAAGAGCGACTAGGTCCCTGTATAAGTGCGACAAAAGATTCAGGTGGAGTTAAAACTCCATCTGAATCAAGTCTTCTTTATAAATAAGCTGCGAGCTAAATGTCTATATCAAAGCTATATCTTAAGACTCTTGTTGAAAAAGTGCTGTAGATAAATAGCGCTCTCCTGAATCAGGCAATAAGACAACAATATTTTTCCCTTTATTCTCAGGACGTGCTGCGATCTGAACAGCTGCATAAACTGCTGCACCGCTTGAAATCCCCACCAGCAAGCCTTCTGTTTTAGCAAGTTCCCTGGAAGTCGCAAAAGCATCTTCATTATGAACACCAAAAATTTCATCTACAACATCAAGGTTAATTACAGCAGGGACAAATCCAGCACCAATGCCTTGAATTTTATGAGGACCTGGCTTGCCGCCTGATAAAACAGGTGAATCAAAAGGTTCAACAGCAATAATCTTAACACTTGGTTTCTTTTTCTTTAGTACTTCAGCCACACCTGTGACCGTGCCGCCAGTACCTACACCAGAAATAAAGATATCTACTTCTCCATCCGTGTCTCTCCAGATTTCTTCAGCAGTAGTCTGCCTATGTATTTCCGGATTGGATGGGTTCTTAAATTGTTGTAGGATAATGGAGTTGCTATTTTCTGCAGCCAATTGCTCTGCCTTACCGATAGCTCCTTTCATCCCTTCTGCCCCAGGAGTTAATACCAGTTCAGCGCCTAAAGCTTTTAAAAGATTCCGTCTTTCGATACTCATTGTATCTGGCATACACAATACTAATTTATAGCCTCGTGCTGCAGCTACAAAGGCTAAAGCAATACCAGTGTTACCGCTAGTAGGTTCAATTATTATTGTATCTTTATTAATTAATCCCTGCTTTTCTGCATCCGCAATCATAGCGTAACCAATACGATCTTTTACACTGCTGAGCGGATTGAAGTACTCTAATTTAGCAATTACTTTTGCAGCCAAGCCCTTTTCACCATTATATTTAGTAAGTTCCAGCAGCGGCGTATTGCCAATAAGATCAGTCAACTGTTTTGCAATCTTAGCCATGTTACACGACCTCCATTTTTTATTTTTATATTTATTTTTTTGACAGAAAAGAAAAAGGCTAAGGAAGTCCTACAAAAGAACAATTCCTTAGCCTTCAGTTTTCTGATCGGCTAACTAATAATATTATAAGTATATTAAATCATAAATACTCCACTTTGTCAACTTAATATTTTATTTTAAAAAGTAAAATTGCGTTGAAATACGAGTCTTGACCTGTGAAATTTCACCTATGTCACTTGCTTTTATATACCATCACCATAAATACCTTCTACCTCTGGAAAACGCCGTTTTTCTGTTTTTTCAATCTGCACTGCCTTACCATCCTTGATTTTTACAACTAGTTGACCATATTGTAAATGCGATAATTCCCCTAAAATTTTTTTACGAAGAAGGTTAATTTCTTCTGTATTCTTTTTCCCTTGCTGAAAGTTCTTCTGACTAGAAATAATAATTTTTTCTGTACGTTCAATTTGAATAATATGTCCGTCTTGAACAATTAGAACAATCTCACCAAAACTAATATTTTGTATACTCTGATCAATTACTGCTAATGCTTTTGCAGGAAATGAGATTTTTTCTTGCATACTCTTACTCCTCCATTGCCGATGTTAAATCTGCCAAAAGATCATTTGCATCTTCTAAACCTACAGATAATCGCAATAAACCATCACTGATACCTAGTGCCTGGCGAACATGAGGTTCAATGGCTGCATGAGACATGGATACAGGATAAGACAAAATAGATTCCACACTGCCAAGACTAACAGCAACTGCTGACAGCTTCACATTCCGCATAATTCGCTTTGCTAGCGCAGCGGATTCCACTTCAAATGATAATACAGCACCAAATCCTGCAGCTTGCCCTTTTAATAATTCATATCCGGGATCTTCTGATAAGCCCGGGTAGTGAACAGCTTTTACATTTGGATGTTCAGCTAGTGCTTTAGCAATTTTTAATGCTGCCTGTTGTGAATGATCCATTCTCACTTTCAATGTTTTGATTCCCCTCATTGTTAACCAACAATCTTGAGGTCCCAAAACGGCACCTAATGCATTTTGCAAAAAATACAATTCATCGGCAAGTTTTTTACTATTGGTTGCAATCAATCCAGCTACTACATCACTATGCCCAGCTAAAAACTTAGTGGCACTATGCACTACAATATCGGCACCAAAGGTTAATGGTCTTTGTAAATAAGGTGTCATAAAAGTATTATCTACAATGGTAATAATACCTTTGCTCTTTGCCCAAGCACAAATTTGCGGCAAATCACTTACTTTCAGCAAAGGATTTGATGGACTTTCCAATACGATCGCCTTTGTATTGCTTTTTACAGCTTTTTCAATTTCTTTTAAATCGGTAGTATCAACAAACGTATGATCAATTCCCCATTTACCACACACCTTGCTTAACAAGCGATAGGTACCGCCATACACATCCTTCGGTGCCAAGATATGATCTCCCTGCTGAAATAATAATAGTGCAGTTGAAACAGCAGCAATACCAGAGGCAAATGCAAAACCGGCAATTCCCTCTTCTAATTCAGCGATAGTTGTTTCCAGCGCCTTACGTGTGGGATTTCCCGACCGAGAATATTCATATTCTTGTGGCTGATCAATATTCTGATGAAAAGTGGAAACCTGATAGATCGGTGTACTTACCGCTCCCGTATGGGCATCTATTTCCACTCCGACATGCAATAATTTTGTAGCAAAATCTTTCTCTTTCACCTTATTCACCTCTTAAAGATTCTATGACTGGTACTTTTTTTCTATAACGATGGGTTTTAATCTGCTAATGCTTGTTCTAAGTCATTAATGATATCATTGGCATCTTCAATTCCGATTGATAAGCGTAATAAACAATCCGATATTCCCAAACGTTCACGAACCTCAATCGGCACGTCAGCATGAGTTTGAACAGCCGGTAAAGTGATCAGAGATTCTACTCCACCAAGGCTTTCTGCAAAGCGAATCATTTGTACTTTACGCAGTACTTGCTTAACCCTTTCCGGATGATCTACTACAAAAGACAGCATACCGCCATAACCAGATGATTGACTATCATGTATATCTTTGCCTTGATGATCAGCTAATCCTGGGTAGTACACCTTAACAACTTTGGGATGACGAGTCAGCCACTGCGCAATAGTTTGCGAGTTTTCATTATGCTTTTCCATCCGCAATGCCAATGTTTTCATACTGCGAATCAATAGCCAACTATCATTAGGTCCCAAAATTCCCCCTGTTGAATTTTGGATGTAACGTATCGAGGCACCTAAATCGGCATCCCGAGCAACAACTAATCCGCAGACCAAGTCGTTATGACCCGCTAAATACTTACTGCCACTGTGAATTACCACATCAGCTCCCAAATCTAAGGGACGTTGAAAATATGGTGTTAAGAACGTATTATCAACGATAATATGAATATTGTTTCCTTTGACTAATTTTACAATAGCACGAATATCGACAATCTTCATTAACGGATTGGTAGGTGTTTCTACCAATATTGCTTTAGTAGCAGGTGTAATACTCTGTGCAACTTCTTCTATGTTACTGCCATCTACAAAACTTACTGTTAAGCCAAAATTACTAAATATTTTATCAATGACCCGATATGTACCACCATAGCAGTCTTCTACAACCACCAAGTGATCTCCGGTTTTATATAACATTAATATAGCCGTAATCGCAGCCATCCCCGAAGCAAATGCCAAACCGACTGCACCATTTTCCAGTGTAGCAATCCCTTCTTCTAATACTTTTCTTGTTGGGTTCTGGCTACGAGTATAATCAAACCCCGTGCTCTCACCAAGAGCGGGATGACGAAATGTTGCTGATTGATATACAGGAGTGCTTATTGCTCCCGTTTTTTCATCTGTACAGACCCCAATATGCACAATTTTTGAATCTAGTTTCATAAATACCTCCTGAATCTTTATTTTTTAAAATTAAATAAACCCCTTTCCGAGGAAAGAGGTTTATTTAAAGCAACCATCTTCCTCTTATCTGTCAGGATTCTCATCCTGCTGGAATTAGCACCACTGCATTACTGCCGGTTGCTGGGTGTCATCGGGCCAGTCCCTCGACCACTCTCGATAAGAGCTTATTCATTTTTAAGATTATACCATATGGTATTCTATGTGGTCAATATTCCATTTACACTTTTAATGCCTTTTAGCGATTTTAGTTTTAATTTTGTTAATCAACTCAGCGAATAAAACATATAAAACGAATTGAACCACAAAGACGCAAAGGACACAAAGGGGTCTATATACTTTGACTAGGAACAGAAAACTTCAATCTTTCTGGGTAGTATCGTAACGCTAAGAGGCAACTTGGGACCCAGTTCTCCATCTAAGTCGCTTTCTACTTCTTCAGCACATTCTATATAAATAGTTTCCGCCTGTAGACAAGTAACATATTTACTATTACAGTGAATACCTTTTAAAAAGCTAATAAACAAACTCATCAACTCAGGCAGATTACACTTTTTCACAATAAGTACGTCCAATTTTCCATCATCAATTTTAGCATGAGGTACCAAATTAGGAAATCCGCCAACAGTACCACTATTCATTATTAAAAATAAAAAAATATCTTCCTCAATGATTTGCTGTTCTGTAATAATTCGCATTTTTAATGCTTTAAAATTAGGTAATTCTCCAAGTCCCTTTAAATAATATGCAATTTTCCCCAACGTGTTTTTCAGCATACTATCTGCATTATGAGCTACTGATGTCATCAATCCAGCACTAGCAACATTGAAAAAGTATTCATCATTGACTTTACCTACATCAATCCTCTTACGCTGTCCCTTTGTAATTGTCTCTACACAAGTATCAATATTTTTATCTAACTGCAAATACGCTGCAAAATCGTTAGATGTACCACTTGGTATAATACCTAGAGGCAGGTCTATTTCCTGTCTGAGCATATTATTTATTACACTATGGATGGTACCATCCCCACCGGATACGATAATACCATCTACAGCAATTTCTTTTACCAGCATGATAAAAGCATCACTCTCTTGCTCATTGCTAACCCTGAGGGGAATTATGATACAATCTTCTTTTTGAAAAGCCTCAATTACATTGTCCAATTTAAATTTAAAACTAGCATCACCTGATATTGGATTATATACAAGGATAAATTTTCGCAATATGATTCCTCCTCCTTGCCCCAATCACTACTATGTATAATAGAATACATACCTTATTATTGTAATTCATTCTTCAGTAGAAAGTCTACAACAATTATCCGATAACTAAATTTTCGAACGACCTAACCCAGCAATCATAATCATCTGTAAAATCCTCCAAATCCCTCTCATCCTAATCCAATTGTAGATATTTCCTGTTTACATAATACATATTCTCTAGTATCATTATTCTAGTCAGTAACGTTACCAGTTGATTAATAATTTAGAGATTATTAGCTCCTGAAGCCGTTTCTGACAAATCGTACATTGGACTAGGAGGTCATTATATGAAGAAATATTGTATGCCTATCATACTTCTTATCCTTTTCACCTTTTCTTTTACACTGATCATGCCTACAACGCTTGCTATGGCGGCTTCGCCTTTGAATACAGTCACGCAAACATCCTCTTCAAATTCAAAGAACAGCAGTTCTTCCTTTAATCTTCTTAATGTTCTAATTGGCATGTTATTAGGAAATTTATTAGGAAAGAACAATACATCTGAAAATCCTAACGTTAACATTAAGCCAGTGCCATTTCAAGGAACGGATAGCAATTCAACAACTAGTTCCTCAAAAGGAGATGCAATTATTGCTACCGCGAAAACCTATATGGGAGTTCCTTATGTTTTTGGCGGAGAATCTCCCACTTCAGGACTTGACTGTTCTAGCTTTACACAACTTGTTATGAAGAAAAATGGAATTACCCTTCCTCGGACAGCAGCCGAACAATACAATCAAGGTACTGCTGTAGATAAAGAGGATTTACAAATTGGTGACTTAGTATTTTTCACCACCTATAAACCTGGAGCATCTCATGTAGGGTTTTATATGGGTGATCAACAATTTATTCACGCAAGTTCGGCAGCGAAACAAGTAACGATCAGCTCTTTAGATGAGGCTTATTACACTGAACATTATATCGGATCACGCCGCTATATTAAGTAAGACAAACCCTCAAAGTAAATTCCGTACCACATAAACATGGTGCGGAATTTACTTTTTCATTTAACAGCGATTTGGCTAGGAACTCTGTTGCCTTTTGCCATAGGTGTCTTCCAAGACATTACACTTTATAACCTCTTTTTTTGCCGGTATAATGGTCCATTGTTATTTTGTACACAACTGTTTGATCTTTTGCTTTTTCAATATAAACATCACCTTCGGGCACAAAGTTAATACTATATTTCTGTATAAAACCTTTCAGGATTTTTCCCTTTTCGTCCTTTTCTTCTACTCTACTGACCGTCCCAAATACGACCACACTTTCATAATCAGTAGAAAACTGTTCTGGCACAACATTCGTTCTTCCCACCACAGTAAAACATATTTTAGAATTCAAAGCAATATTTTCTAATTTATGACCGTCCAAAGCACAATGAAAATAGATATAATTGTTACTAACTACATAGTTTAGCGGTATCGCATAAGGCTGTCCATCACGATCAACAGTCGCTAAAATACCATAACTGCTTTGAGATAGGAGATCATAGGCTTCTCCCTGTTCCATTTTTCGATCCTTTCTTCGCATATCCATTATGCTTATCACCCCAAAAATTTTATTTATCTAACTTTCCTTTATAAAGGCGAGACGGAAGAGCAGAGTAAGATCAACGATCCGATGGTAACTCTTCTTTTACATCACTAACTAATAAATAGACTCCACCTTTATGAGGAATTAGAGGATGCTCTTGTATATCAATATGTTTTACGATTCTAAAACCATTGCGTTCATAGGTTCTTCTAGCAACAGTATTATCAGCCATAACCATTAAACTCAATTGGCTGTATCCATTCTCTCGCGCTCTTTGTTTTGTTAATGTAATCAGCTTACTGCCGATACCCGTACCGCGGAATTCTTCATCTACATAGATAGAATCTAAGAACCAGCTATTATCTACCTTTGAATTATAAAACTCTTTTAAAACTTCTAGTCGATCACTAGGGAAAAAACTTCTGGTACTATCAGTAATGCCATGGAATTTAGATGAATAGGAATAAACAATTCCTATGATATCACCTTGATACTCTGCAACCGTTGCATTTTCATAAGAATCAGTACCTTGTTTCTCTTCTATCGACTTTCCCATCACTTCGGTTCTTGTATGTGGACCTAATAAATCGTGAAAGAGAAATTCCATAATTCCACCTGAGGCACGATCAATTCCTTCAGCAATTTTTAAACTATCTTCCAGCTTTCCTGTGCGATATAATATTTCTTCCATAATCACATATCTCTCCAATCTAGAATAGTATCATACTTCTATAAGAATTCATAAAGAAGCCCAATATCCATTATTATATTGGATATCATTATACAATATTTTGATAATACAAGAAAGAGGCATTTGGCAGCTCGCTAGCGAGCTGCCAAATGCCTCTTTTAATAGAAATTACTACTTATGATTGTGCAAGTCTTTTATAAGTTGCTAATCTTTCCTTAGCATCTTTTTCTGTTTTCGCAAATAAGGCATCAGCTAAATCTGGATATTGTTTCTTAAGGGATGCAAAACGCACTTCACCCATCAAGAATTCTTGGAAGTTAGCTGTTGGCTCTTTGGAATCCAGAATGAATGGATTCTTATCTTCTTCTTTTAATGTTGGGTTATAGCGATACATTCCCCAATATCCGCATTCTACGGCATTTTTAATTTCAAGCTGACTAAAGCCCATACCTTTTCTCAAACCATGGCTTATGCAAGGAGCATATGCAATGACAAGAGATGGACCTGGATATGCTTCTGCTTCAGCAATTGCTTTTAAAGTCTGATTTTTATCAGCGCCCATAGCAATTTGTGCAACATACACATAACCATAGCTCATAGCCATCATACCAAGATCTTTCTTCTTCGTGGTTTTACCGCTAGCAGCAAATTGCGCAATTGCAGCAGCTGGAGTGGACTTGGAAGCCTGTCCGCCAGTATTCGAATAGATTTCAGTATCAAGTACCAAAACATTCACATCTTCACCAGATGCCAATACATGATCCAAACCGCCGTAGCCGATATCATAAGCCCAGCCATCGCCACCAAAGATCCATTGTGATCTTTTCACCAAGAAATCTTTATTTTTATCAATTTCATTCAATAAAGCATTGTCGCCTTTTTCTGCAGCTACAAGACTAGCCACAAGGTTTGCTCTGGAACGACTTGCTTCACCGCTATCTTTATGCTCCAACCAATCTGCCAAAGCAGCTTTTAGTTCCGCACTAATATTAAGTTCAATAGCTTCTTTAACCGTAACCGCTAATTTATCTCTCAGTGCTTTTACACCTAAATGCATACCAAGACCAAATTCAGCATTATCTTCGAATAAGGAATTCGCCCATGCTGGACCATGTCCTTCATGATTTGTTGTGTATGGTATCGATGGAGCACTACCACCCCAGATGGATGTACAACCAGTAGCATTAGCAACCATCATGCGATCACCAAACAATTGGGTAACAAGTTTAACATAAGGAGTTTCGCCGCAGCCTGCGCAAGCACCAGAGAATTCTAACAATGGCTGTTCAAATTGGCTGCCTTTTACAGTATTCTTTTTCAGAGGATTTTCTTTAGGTGAAATATTAGCAAGATAATCCCATAATTTCACTTCATGTAATTGTGTATCCAACGGTTTCATAATCAATGCTTTTTCTTTTGCAGGACATACCTGTGCGCAGTTGCCGCAGCCAGTACAATCAAGAGGAGAAATAGCAAGTCTGAAATGCAAGTCTTTTACACCAACAGCTGCTTTTGCAGTAAAGCCTTCAGGTACATTTTTCATCTCTTCTTCATTCACTAAGACAGGTCTGATTACAGCATGAGGGCATACGAACGCGCACTGATTACATTGGATACATTTGTCCATTTGCCATTCAGGAACATTAATTGCAATACCACGTTTTTCAAAGGCAGATGTTCCAAGAGGGAAAGTACCATCTTCCATGCTGCCAATAAAAGCACTCACTGGTAATGAATCGCCTTCTTGTCTATTCATTGGTACAAGGATTTTTTCAATAAATTCAGGTACTTGCTTTTGATTCGCATTGCTGCAAGCACAAGCAAAATGAGCTTCATCTTTTATGCTGTCACTAGCAGTTTTCCAGCTTTCTGGAATGGTAACTTTGACAATGGATTCCACGCCTTTATCAATAGCAGCATTATTCATGTCAATCACTTTTTGACCTTTATTACCATAAGAACCAACAACTGCATCTTTTAAGTAGTTAACCGCATCTTCAACTGGAATAATATGAGCAATTTTAAAGAACGCAGACTGCATGATCATGTTGATTCTGCCGCCCAATCCAATTTCTTGCGCAATTTTGACAGCATTCAGTGTGTAGAAGTTAATATTGTTTTGTGCAATATAACGTTTCATAAAGCCTGGCAATTTTGTTTCTAATTCTTCTTGGTCCCAAATGCAATTGAGCAAGAAGCTGCCATTTGGTTTTAATCCAACTAATACATCATATTTATCTACATAGGATTGATTATGGCAAGCTACAAAATCAGCTTTGTTAATTAAATATGGAGATTTGATTGGTTTTTTACCAAATCTAAGATGGGAAACTGTAATACCGCCAGATTTTTTAGAATCATAAGCGAAATAAGCTTGTGCGTACATATCCGTTTTATCGCCGATAATTTTGATTGCGCTCTTATTCGCACCAACCGTGCCATCTGAACCAAGACCCCAGAACTTACAAGCTTTTGTTCCTTCAGGAGTCGTATCAACATCTGCAGCAGTTGGCAAAGATTTGAAGGTTACGTCATCAACAATACCAATGGTAAATCCATCTTTAGGTGCTTCGACTTTTAAATTTTCATAAACGGCAACAATATGAGCAGGTACTACATCTTTAGAGCCAAGTCCATATCTTCCGCCTACAATCACAGGGTGAGTTCCACGATTATAGAAGGCTGTTTTTACATCAAGATATAAAGGTTCAGCCAAAGAACCAGGCTCTTTTGTTCTGTCAAGAACAGCAATCTTTTTTACTGTTTCAGGGATATACTTAAAGAAGTGTTCAATGGAGAATGGTCTATACAAATGAACATTCAATAAACCAACTTTTTCACCATTTGCATTCAAATAATCTACCGTTTCTTCAATCGCTTCACAGGCTGAACCCATAGCAATAATCATTCTATCCGCATCTGGTGCACCATAATAATTAAAGAGATGGTAATCTCTACCGGTAATCTTATTAATCTCAGCCATGTAATTTTCTACGATTTCAGGTAACGCATCATAATATTTATTAGAAACTTCTCTTTCTTGGAAATAAATATCAGGATTTTGTGCAGTACCACGAAGTACTGGATGATCAGGATTCAATGCATTTCTTCTGAAAGTATCTACATCATTTACATCTAACAATTTAGCTAGTTCATCATATTCGATGGTTTCAATTTTTTGTATTTCATGAGAGGTTCTAAAACCATCAAAGAAATTGATAAAAGGAACTTTCCCTTTTAATGCTGCTAAATGTGCAACAGCACTCAAATCCATAACTTCTTGCACGCTGCTTTCAGCAAGCAATGCACAGCCAGTTTGTCTAGCGGCCATAACATCCTGATGATCGCCAAATATATTAAGCGCATTGGTAGCCAATGCTCTAGCACTAACATGGAAAACAGCTGGAAGTAATTCCCCAGCAACTTTATACATGTTAGGAATCATAAGCAAGAGACCTTGAGATGCAGTGTAAGTCGTAGTCAAAGCACCTGCTTGTAAAGAACCGTGCACTGCACCAGCAGCACCAGCCTCTGACTGCATTTCCATAACTTTTACGGTTTGTCCAAAAAGGTTTTTCTTTCCTTGAGCCGACCATTCATCAACAGCTTCTGCCATAGGTGAAGATGGGGTAATTGGAAAAATTGCCGCCACATCTGTAAAGGCATAAGAAATATAAGCTGCAGCAGTGTTCCCGTCCATTGTCTTCATTTTTCTCATAAGTATCTCCTTCTTTCTCTTTATGTTACTAAATGCGACAAGCAATATTGTATACAATATTCATAAATTTTCTTCATGAATCCATACAAAATTACTTCACCACAATTTTCTACTCAGTTATCATTCGACATTGAAATCAAAATTCCTATATAACTACAAAAAAAATATTTTTTTTTTTGCAAACTTTATTGACATTTGCTAAATTTTCTGATAAATTATAAGTTCTATTATTCACTTATTCTTTCTACAAATTGTGAATTTGCAAATTATCTAGACCATTTTCACCAAACTCTTTATGGTATTCTTGATGAAAAGACATCTCTTTTTCAAATCGTTCGCTAATAGACATTTGTAAAATGGCTTCCTCACCATATTTTTTGATAAAATCCCTTCTGGCAAGTCTTTCAATTAACTCCTCCCAAAAAGTAGCGTTTTCAAAATTCTCAATATGTTTTACGATTTGACTATGTGTTGTAAATTCTTTATTAAGAAAATGCTCTCCTGTTTTTTCGTTTCTTTCCACCATCTCTTCCATCCCAAATTCATTTGCTAAAGCCAGTATCTTTTGTTCCAATTCTTTATAGGCTTTTCTTTCTCCGTTCTTTCTTCTGAATGAGCATGTAGTACCCAGTCACTTAGGTACACCATATCCAAAAACAACTGATACTCTTTTTTAGTGATATTAATCTTCATATTTTCTCCCTTTTTTTAAAAAATACATAATCTATTTAGCTATCTTTATCTAAAAATCCTGCTATAAGCAAAAACCTTATACGCAGGGAAACGGTCCTAAAAAAATAAATAGCCTAACTCTTAATAAGTTAAGGCTATTTACTCTCAGAGTTTACAATTTTATATACTTTCCTCGTTTTGCTCTTTCCGGCAGTCCAGGTGAATCCTTCCCTCGCTGTGTTACTTCCTCTACTGGAATATGAAGTTCACGAGCAATGATTTCCTTTACCCGCGAGAGACAAAATCCACTTTGGCATTTGCCCATACCTGCTCTTGTACGCCTCTTAATCGCATCGATGGATTTGATCGCGATGTTACGGTGCAGAGCATCAATAATCTCAGTTTCAGTTACCTGCTCACATCTACAAATAATATGCTCATCAGGATTTGTCGAATTTATATCGCCTTTGAAGTTTTCATCTTTTACTTGAATGATAGGCTTACGATACGCCATAAAATCCTTCTTATTTTTCAGTTCCAAACCTGCCAGCTTTAGTAGCCCAACGACTTTTAAAGCAATGGCTGGGGAAGCTGTAAGCCCTGGAGAGTCAATACCTATCAAATTAATAAATCCGGCTACGCGGCTCTCTTCAATAATCCAATCTTTTTTACTGGAATTAGGACGATTCCCAGCAAAGGATGTAATTGCTTGTTTCATATCAAAATCAGGCACGGACATTCTAGCTGTTTTCACTATGTTTTCCAATACGTCCTCCGTTGTACCTACGTCATCTTTATCATTGATCTCTTCCGCATTCGGGCCTACCATCAGATTGCCGTGATATGTAGTCGTTACCAAGATTCCTTTTCCCAGTTCAGTAGGCACTTGAAAGATTACAGAATTAGCCAGATAATTTTGTTCTTTATCTAATAAAACATATTGACCCCTGCGAGGAATAATATGAAAATCATCAATACCGATCAAACTGGAAATTTTATCACAATATATGCCAGCGGCATTGATAACATATTGGGTTTGTATTTCTCCCTTATTCGTAGCTACTTTAAAATAATCATCTACCTTTTCAATTCCAACCACGGCAGTATTTAATTTTAATTCAACCCCATTTGTTATCGCATTTTCCGCCAAGGCAATAACAAACTCATAAGGAGAAGTTACACCTGCATTCCTGCAATAAAGAGCAGCCTTTACCTCCTTACTCACATAAGGTTCTAGCTCTCTTACTTTTTCTCCATCAATAATGGCAAGCCCACCAACACCATTTTTTATACCATATTGATATAGTTTTTCTAATGTTTTCATATCCTCATCGCGAAAAGCCAATACTACGGAACCTGTTTCTCGATAGCCGAAATTCAATTCTTTATTTAACTGTTCGTACATTCGATTCCCTTTTACACATAACTCTGCTTTTAGAGTACCTGGTTCATCCGAGTAGCCACCATGGACAATCCCGCTATTTGCTTTCGATGCACCACAGCTCACGTCTTCTTCTTTTTCTACAAGACATACACGTACCTGATATTTTGCTAATTCCCGCGCGATATTCGTCCCTACAACCCCAGCACCAATAATACATATATCATACATGCTACATCCTCCTCAATTGCTGAATTGTATACTATCCTGGATTGATTTTAGCAACTATTTTAGTTCCTTTTTAACTGGTTAAACGCCATTTTATATCCGTTTAATTGTCTGAATAGTTTAATACTAACAAATGAGGCATTAATATGCAAGATTGATTTTATTGACGATACAAGTAAGAAAATTAAACATTTCACCATCGATAATAAAGTCGTTCCTAGCAATATAGCCCTACTTAACAAAACCAACACCTGATGTAATTCTTGCTGCTAATTAGGGAAATTGGCAATATAGCAGTCTATGAATTAATTGAGTCGCCAGAAGCTTGAGACTACTCTTTATTTAAACTAAAGAAACAGGTCTGCATTACTGTTAACAATAATGCAGACCTGTTTCTCATTATGACAACGTGAAATTAGAGATGCCTTCCATTCTCATAATATTTATTTCGTTCTAGGACAATAAAAAATATTTCTACTTGCTCGTAACCAGCTCGTTTGATATTTTCCGTTAAACTAGCAGCCACTTTATCTTGAATGTCTTGTCCTCTATCAAACCAATTCACCTGCACCATAGGACATTCTGCAATTATATCTCCATCTTTAATCAAGGTGGAATCCACACATTCAATTCTAAAATAATCACGGGGACAACCAATAATCTCTTCCAGCTCATTTACCAGTTGTGTACTGATATTTTGTATCTCTTTTACTTTCATACCTTTAATAAGAAATTGCGGCATTTCATTCTCCCCCTTTCGTATTTATTATGTTCATTTATTTACTAACTTGAACGACTAATCCTACTGCTGCCTCCTCTGGTTCTTTCACAAATAAAGTTAATATAAATCCAATAACTGGCAAACAGGCTAATACCGTAAAAATTAGAGGCATTCCCCAAACATCAGCCACTTTTCCCAATGCCAGTACTCCCATTGCACCTAATCCTACACTTAAACCAATCGTTAATCCCGAAGCCATCCCTACATTATTGGGCATCATTCTTTGGGCTAAGATCAAGCTGCTGGTAAAGGTTGCAGATAATAATATACTAGCAAGAGACAGCACAACAAAGGCTCCAATATCACCAGCAATAGGGAATAAATACAATAGAAGAGAAATGGGTAAAATCGAATAGATCATTACACGTTTACTGCCGTAACGATCACTCATCGCACCGCCCATCAGCGTCCCAAAAGCACTCGTCGCTAAATACACGGTTAGCAAAGAACTCGCATATATCTCACTGCCATGTAAATATGATACATAATATAGAGGTACAAAGGTACTAATACCCGCAGCAACTGTTGATCTTGACAGTACCATCCCTAAAAGTGATAGCAAAGGCCAATTGATAGACGCCCTAAAGCTTTTCAGGCTCCCAGGCTGTTTGGCTTCTGGTCTAACTAAATTCCGCGTCATTTGTATCAAAGGAATTCCCAGTAATACATAAGGCAAAATATAAAGAAGCACTTTCATACTGAATCCGCCGTACAATAGTGTCGCTAATAGCAATGAACCTACGGCAAAACCCGCATTGCCTCCTACAGCAAATAAACTGACTCCTTTGCCTTTCGCTTTGCCACTTAATTGGCTGGCAGTCTTAGCCGCCTCTGGATGAAATGCTGCCATACCAAGCCCTGCAATCGCCGTAAATAACAATGTAAGATAATAGTGAGGAGCCCACAATGAAGCCAACATCGCCACTCCTGAAAGCAAACAGCCGGCAGGCATAAGCCAAGGCCGGGGGCTTCGATCACTGAAATATCCAAATAAAGGCTGACTAGCAGAGGATGTTAAATTCTGCATAAGGGCAATCGCACTTACTTGGGCATAGGTTAAAGCAAACTTTGCTTTTAAAAAGGGTAACGCTACTAATAAAGCACCTGCAGACAAATCGGTAACACCATGAGCAATAGCAACAATCCACAAGGCTTTAGGAAGCTTGGAAACAATGGAAAACAATATGATCACTCCTAAAAAATATTAATATATTTTTCACAATTGGTCTACTCTATAATAAAGACCTAATTCTGGTGAAATTTTAACTTTCGTGAGATCTTACTACTATTGCAAAGATAAACGCCTAAAATAGTTTGTTCACGGATAGATATCTAGCACTTCATCTGCACTAAAAGCTCTGTTACTTTAGTACAGATGAAGTACTAGAAATTTGGTGAATAAGAGGGAGATAACAAATGAACTGGAATGATTTTTTACGAGATACTTGGCAAACAACTCTAATTTTTGTTACTTTATTGATTCTTACCCGCCTACTAGACAAAACCCAAGTGGGACAGCTAACCTTTTACGAATATGTCAGTGGTATTACTATAGGATCACTTGCCGCTACCATTGCTGCATCCGATCCCGATAAAATATGGAGTAATTATTATGATCTAATCCTATTTGTAGTACTTACTTACATCATTTCCCTCTGTGCTTTAAAAAGCCGACCATTTCGAACACTGATTGAAGGTTCACCCAGCATTTTAATCGAAAACGGTCGTATCATTAAAGAAAATATGAAATCTCTCCGTTTTGATCTAGACGAGCTGAATGCCTTACTACGAAGCAAAGATGTTGTCGATATAAGTGAGGTACAGTATGCAATTCTTGAAACAACAGGAGAAATGAGTATTATTAAAAAATCAGGTTTCCAGCCGTTAACTAAGAGTGATATGAATATCCATCTCCCTGATCCTATACTTCCTGTAGAATTGATTATGGACGGTGAGATTATCGAAGAAAATTTAAAGAAACAAAATCTTACTCACACCTGGCTAGAAGAACAATTGTCAGCTCGAAATATTAAAAGTGCCTCTCATGTCATGTACGGAGTCATGGATTCAAAAGGACAATTATTTATAAGCGCCAAAGGCAGCCATCAAGATTAACTGAAAACTCATTTCGATTACTGCCATTTTAGCTGATAGATTAATAGAATCGCCATGCCGACTGCAGTAGCAGACTTAATAATAATACCAAAAATTTGTCCTTTTACCACACTTATAGCCACTTTTTTAGCTTGTGTTAAATCTTTGGTTTTACTATACTCTGCTAGCACAGTAACAATAAATGCCCCTAATAAAGCGCCTAACAAAGAACCGATAATCGGCAATAAGGCCGTTCCCCCTATCCCTCCCACAATCGTGCCGAGAAAGGGAGCGAGCATTGCTCTTTTCGATGCTTTTTCTTTTTTTGCACCAATTAACCCTGCCACAAATTCAATAATCTCTCCAATAATAAAAATACCAAATACAATCACCAAAACAGCATAATCCATCCTATCAAAATGATCATAATAGCCATATGCCAGCCCCGTCAATAAAATCAAGGTATTTCCAGGCAACCCCATTATGGTCATGACAACTCCGGCTAAGATGAAGAGAACACATAGTATACTAATGATCAGCCCTGTATATTCCACAGGCCACACCCTTTCGTTCAATGTTGTAATTTATAATATTCCCTCTTATCTTCTATTTTACCTTTTAACTAAATTATCGGACTTTTTCATATCACTTTCCCCTTCTTTATGTTACACTATATATAAGCTAAGAATCACTCTTATCTTAACAATAAATGGGGGTGTAGTGATGTTTAATAAAATTTTAGTTCCTGTTGATGGCTCTGAAGCCGCTTGGCGTGCCTTGGAATACGCCACTGCCTTAGGAGAAAAGTTTCATAGTACCATCACTATTGTTCATGTTGTTCAAGCTCATTATACACTACCAACAGTTGGAATCAATGGAGAAATTCCTTTTATTTCACTTAATATTCAAGAGGTAGAAGCAACAGGTTACAAAATCATTGAATTAGCAAAAGAGCGGATTGGTGACTACCCTACATTCGAAACAAACTTAGAGTTTGGTCATCCAGCGGAACGCATAATATCTTTGGCATCAAATAATGCCTATGATTTAATTGTAATTGGCTCCAGAGGCTTGAGTGGCATTAGCGAATTCTTTCTAGGAAGTATTAGTAATAATGTATCGCAATCTTCTCCTGTCCCAGTAATGATCATCAAATAATATACTATTTGTAATAAAAGCAGTCAGGATGATTTATGTATCCTGACTGCTTATTATATATGACAAAAAATTAATTAATAGGATTTTCTGATGCTTTTATCTTTTATATTTCTGTCCAAAGCCAATTGAATTAACCGATCGATCAGATCAGTATAAGAAATACCGCTAATTCCCCATAACTTAGGATACATACTTATTTTTGTAAAACCTGGAATCGTATTAATCTCATTGATCAAGACGTTATGTTCTTTCGTTAAGAAAAAATCAACACGAGCCATCCCTTCACAACACAATACCTGAAAGGATTTGATTGCTAACTCTTGTACCAATGCAGCTATTTCTTTTGGAATATCTGCAGGAATTTGAATCGCAGCTCCTTGATCGTCAATATATTTTGCAGCATAAGAATAAAACTCTTGCTGGGGAATAATCGCGCCCACTGCAGAAGCAATTGGAATTTCATTGCCCAATATGGCACATTCAATTTCTTGCCCTTCAATACACTCTTCTATTATAATTTTGTGGTCAAAGGCAAAGGCTTCTTTTATCGCCGCAAAAAGTTCGTCTTGCTGTTTCACTTTACTAATCCCCACTGATGAACCAAGACTAGCGGGTTTTACGAAAACTGGCAGTCCTAGCTGCTCCACCACAGCTTCAAAGTTTATCCCAGGCTGTTCCCACTGCTGATATGTCAAACTCTTCGCCACTGGAATACCAGCATCTCTAAGAAGACGTTTGGCAACATCTTTATCCATCCCAATTCCTGATCCTAAAGGACTTGGTCCCACAAAAGGTATATTGGCTAGGGTTAGCAATCCTTGCACGGTACCATCCTCTCCATATGTCCCATGGAGAATGGGAAAGACTACGTCAATACTTTTCGTAAATGTTTTTTCTGCAAAACAGATAAGCTGTTCTGAGTCCTTGCCCATCTGAAAAGCAACAGCCACGCCTTTGTGCTTTAACATAATGTCTTTAGGGCTATCCTCATTGATCAAGAAATCTTCTTGATCACATAAGAACCATTGCCCTCTTTTATCAATTCCGATTAAAGTAAGTTCGTATTTTTCCTTATTAATTGCATGTATAATATTTTTGGCCGACTGCAAAGAAACTTCATGTTCTGTTGAATTGCCCCCAAACAGTAACGCCACATTGATTTTCATCATTTTTTCAGCTCCTAACTATTCTTTCTCCTTAGTATAGTAATATTTTTCACTATAATGATTGCTAAAAATGCTCATATTATTGTAAAAAATGCTGTACAATAGTATCACAAGCGCTATACAGAAGGAAGGATGCTCTTCATGGAAATAGAAAGTAAGGAGATACATTATAAAAGGGGTTATTTGGATAAAGATTTTCAATTTTTCCATTTGAAAGATAACAAGAATATCCAGTTCGAATTTCATTACCATGATTTCAACAAAATTATTATTTTTATATCTGGCAAAGTAACCTACTTAATTGAAGGTAAGACATACAAATTAAAGCCTTGGGATATTCTCTTAGTAAACAACAATGAGATTCATAAGCCGATGATTGATCAAGGTGAAACCTACGAGCGCATTGTGATTTGGGTGAATTCAGCTTTTCTATTACAACATAGTGATAGTGAATGCAATTTGCAAAAATGCTTTGAATTAGCTGCTGAAAAAAAATTAAATTTACTACGGTTAGCACCTGATTTACTCATTGGGATAAAAGGGATTCTATCTCAATTGGAGGACTCTTGCAAAAGCCACGAATTTGGTAGTAAAGTGCTAAAGAACTCATTATTTTTGCAATATATTGTTCAGCTAAACAGACTGTATTTGGGCATTGACATTGACACTGAGTATCCAGACATTGAATACGATGAAACCATAGGGCGCATATTAGAGTATATCAATACTAATCTTAAAGAAGATTTATCCATGGACAATCTAGCTTCTATTTTTTATCTGAGTAAATACTATTTAATGCGTAAATTTAAACAACAAACAGGTTATACTGTCCATAATTATATTTTACAAAAAAGGTTAATCGCGGCAAATGCTCTAATTAAAAGAGGCAAGTCGATTACCACAACGTGTATTGAATGCGGGTTTGGTGATTATTCAAACTTTGTAAGGTCTTTTAAAAAATCCTTTGGGCTCTCACCGAAAAAGCACTACAAACTGTTCTTAGAACAAGAAAAATTGGCCAATCAACATCATCGACTTCATCAACCAAATATAACAGATTTATAACGGAGCCTTTAAAACCGGTTAGATCAGAAAGGTAAATACAAGCAAATATATGGGAGAAAATCCTCCTAGCATAATAACAAGTACCACGTCCATTGCCAGTGTGTCGAAAAGCCGTTCAAACATGAAACTGGTCAATGTAATTCTGATTACACCCCAAAAGAAAGGCAGCGCATAGACATGGATGCATTCTGAAAACCTTCATAAGTAAAAGCAAGCTCGTCATTCGTATCCTGTAACGCTGCAGCATATAAGAAAGGCAAATAATGATCATTGGTAGGTACGGACAATAAGGCTTCTTTACCCAGTTTTTCATATTCGATCAACGGCTGATGATTGCCAGCTACTAAATGTTCTTTGACTATATTATCAAAATGTACAGCCCAGTCAAAAGCTTTGGTCTCCATATCCCAATCTATCAAACGCAAATTGTGTACGATATTGCCGCTACCAATTATAAGGATGTCATGTTCCCGTAAAGGAGCCAGTTTTTTGGCTAATTCATAATGCTCCTGGGGTGTCTTTTGATGGTCGAGACTCATTGCCATTACAGGTATATCCGCTTTAGGATACATATGCTTTAAAACAGACCATGCCGCATGATCTAATCCACGTTGCTCGTCATATTGAACAGAGGCGTTCTCAAAGATAGATGCTACCTCTTCTAACTTTTTCGTAGCCCCTGGACATGCATAATGAATATCGTACAATTCCTGAGGAAAACCATAAAAATCATAAATTATTTCGGGCTGTTTATTGGTTGTAATATAGGTACCTTTTGTAAGCCAATGAGCTGATACGACTAAAATAGCTTTTGGTCTAGGAAGAGACTGTCCCAACTGTGCTAAACTAGCTGTATACTCATTCTCAAGGATGATATTCATGGGTGAACCGTGACCTAAAAATAATACGGGAGATTTTTTCATATTTAGCCGACCTCCTATGATTAAAAGTGTACTCTCAAAAACAACCATACACAACACAAGCAGGCAAAGGATGGGCATAACTATAAGAGTAGGTTCGGTAAAACATTGAATTGTTAGTTATGTTCATCCTTTGCCGTCCTAAAAACACTATTTCACCTTATATGGACATAAATTTTTCGATTGCATGGGCAACACCGTGTTTATCATTGCCATAGGTCACAAAACTGCATAATTTTTTGATATCCTCTTTTGCCGTTCCCATAGCTACACTAAATCCAACAATCTCCATCATAGAAACATCATTGTAGTTATCCCCAATTGCCATCGCCTTATCCAGGGAAATTCCTAAACGATCTGCCACTATTTTTAATGCATTGCCTTTAGAGGCATCCTTATTCCCCAACTCAAAATTATTAGTCATGGATGATGTCATTAAAAACTGCTTCATTCCAGCAAAGTTATCAATCGCAATTTTCCTTTTTTTATCATCAAAAGAAAAGCAAAAAACCTTATAAAGCGCTTCCTCAGCATCCATAGCCTCCTCATAGTTTTTCACAGGAGTCATACCGCTTTGACTGAAGATCTGCTCTACTATTTCTTCAAAATATATGGAATCCACTTCAAAGGCTGTGCCTTTTAACCGCTGCGCCTCCCTCTGCAATATTTCTTTCGCATGAGAAGAAATGTAAATTTTCTTATTGGTGGAAACTTCATAATAATAATCTCTTTCCTCCAACCAGTTTACCATATATCTCACGTCATCCCGCCCCATTGTTAAGGATGAAATTTCTTGACCGATTTTATCATGAATCGCTGCACCATTATAGGATATCAAATAGGTATTCAATCCAAATTTCTTACAAATAGAAACAGCATCAAAATAGGTCCTGCCTGTTGCAACAATTACTTCAATCCCCTGCTCTTGCGCACGCTGGATCGCTTTTATATTTTCTTTACTTACTTCATGTTCCTCATTTAATAAAGTTCCATCTAAATCTGTTGCAATTAATCTCATATGTACTGTCACCTTTCTATATATTGGGATGATCGCTTATTTTACTATTTCTTTTTATTTCTCTTCTTCTTTTCGATTATCCTTTTTACAAAACACTATTGTACATCATATACACAGCAGATAACCACATAAAAATCGCGGATACCTTATTGATATATCCAAATAGCTGGGTAAAGCTCTTTTTCTTTCCCACATTCCATCCAACAACAGCTAGAAGAAAAAACCAGCACCAAGATACAAGAATACAAGCCATAGTAAATACTATTTTTTCATTTCCTGTATAATGAATCGCACTTGTTCCAATAACACCAATTGTATCAAGTACAGCATGAGGATTGAACAAAGACACTGTAACAGCAAAAACAATCTGCTGTTTGACGCCAAGCCCCTTTCCTGCACCAGTATCATTTCCTGCCCACGTGCTATTCCATGTCAACCAGCCCATATATGCCAAAAAACCAACTCCAATCATCAGGAAAAGGATCTTAATCCAGGCAAAACTCGCAATAAACAATGAAACTCCCTGAACTGCTAATACAATCAATAAAGTATCACATAGGGAGGCTGTAATGACCACAGGCAATGCTCGTAAAAAGGTTGGCTGGCTTGCTCCTTGTGTAAAGACAAATAAGTTTTGAACTCCTAAAGGCAATATGAGTCCCATAGCTAGAATCATTCCATGAAAAAAAGCTTGCATTAATCTCGCTCCTATACGTTTTTCTTCAGTATAGTGAAATCAAACTGAAATGTCTTCAGCCAATTGGCTTGTTTTTATCCCAACCAATTTGTTATAATCAAAAAAACAGCCAGTAAGGAGAAAATTATGTTAACGATTGACTGGGCACCTAATCATAAAGATTCCATGCCCTTATATCGACAAATCACAGAGTATATAAAAAACAAAATCACTCTTGGCGAATGGCCAATCCATAGTAAATTACCTCCTCAACGCAGACTCGCTCACATTCTTCAAGTAAATCGCAGTACCCTGACCATTGCACTGGATGAATTAATCGCCGACGGACTATTGGAAACGAGAGCAGGAAGCGGCACTTGGGTAGCCAACAATACCTGGTCAGTGTTAGCATCTACTCCAACTGTGAATTGGAATTCTTACCTAGATAAGGGTCTCTACCTTCCTAACCTTCAAATCATTCAAGAAATCAATCAGGCAGAGTTCAAACCTAATATGATCCGTTTAGGCACTGGGGAGCTCTCTCCAGAATTTTTTCCTCGGGACATGATGAGCTCGATATTACGAAATCTACCAGAACGTATTAATTCTTTAGGTTATGAAGAACCCAAAGGATTGCTTTTTCTCCGGCAACAAATCCGTATTTACTTACGCTCTTTAGGAATTGATACCTCTGTATCATCCATTATGATCGTATCAGGCGCATTGCAAGCTTTGCAACTCATATGCTCAAGCTTACTGCCAAAAGACTCTACTATTTTGCTTGAAAAGCCCTCCTATCTTTTTTCCCTCAAATTGTTCCAATCCATGAATATGCAATTTTCTGGTATTCCTCTTGATAAAGAAGGGATTGAACTGACTCCCATTGCATTTCAAAAACAACATAAAAATGCAAATTTACTATATACCATTCCTTGTTTTCACAACCCTACAAGTATCGTAATGTCAAAGCAAAGACGCAGAGACCTTATTCATTTGTGCCAACAAGAACAATTACCCGTTATTGAAGACGACGTATATCGGGAACTTTGGCTCGATTCACCTCCACCTATGCCTTTAAAGGCTCTTGAAAGAGAAGGACTTGTGCTCTACATTGGCAGTCTTTCAAAATCACTCAGCCCAGGACTACGAATTGGTTGGATTGTTGGACCTGAGCCAGTTATTGAACGGTTAGCAGATGTAAAAATGCAAAATGATTATGGATCAAGCTCCTTATCCCAATGGACTGCTGCTGAATGGTTTGCCAGCGGACTGTACCAACAACATCTAGAAGAAGTACGAAAGGCACTGCGTATTCGTCGCGAAGCAGCTTGCAAAAGTTTGCAAACCCATTTTGCAGATATTGCAACTTGGCAAGTTCCGACAGGTGGCTTTTATATTTGGCTTAGCTTGACCCATCCCCTTTCCATGCAAAAGCTTTTTAACCTTGCCTTGAATGAAGGTCTTTTAATCCATCCTGGAAGTATATATGACTATTTATCAAACCGCCATCTTCGCCTATCCTATTCCTATGCCTCATTATCTGAATTGAAAGAGGGACTGTATCGACTTTCCGTTATTATCAAAACTTTAAAGACTTAGTTCATTATATATGAATCACTATTCCATTCCTGGCAGACCAATAATCAATACGCAAGTTTTTAATACATTGCATATAGTAATAAAAGGTTTGCCTCTTCCCTTATTAAAGAGGTAAACCTTTTACTACTATGACATGGAAAAATCTTTTGCTAATGCTGCTGCAACAAACTCAATATGCTCCTGCAGCTCGATTTCTAACATTTGAGCACCTTGTATAATGGTTTCACGGTTAACTGCCCTGGCAAATGCTTTATCCTTCATTTTTTTCATAACGGATTTTACTTGCAAATTTGCGATACTTTTATCGGGACGTACCAAAGCACATGCAATAATAAAACCAGTAAGTTCATCGACTCCAAGCAACACCTTTTGCAATAAGCTTCTTTCTGGTGCCCAGTCCCTAGCATGAGATTCTATATCAATGATAAATTGATCTGTATAGCCGTGAGGCTTTAGCATATTTTTAGCATTGCCTGGATGCTCTTCAGGATATTTCTCAAAATCAACATCATGGAGCAATCCTACAGCTCCCCAGTACTCTACATCTTCACCATATTTTGCAGCATAAGCACGCATAGCAGCTTCTACTGCTAAACAATGATTTAATAGCGGTTTTTCTTGCACATACTGCGTTAAAATACTCCACGCCTTTTCTCTTGTTGTATCCATTTCTTCTTCCTCCAATACATTTTGGGGTAAGCTTCCCCTTCATTAAGAAATAATATCCATGATTCTTCTGCACGAGGCTGATTGTTTTTTTCCAAGATATATATCGAATCACATCGTCTTATAATGCTTTATAATCATTTGATTATTATAACATAAATAGAAGGAATAGCGAGTAGAAAAAAGGAACCTGCTGTTATATCCACTTACATCTACTGTTTTACATAAAGCTGCCAACATAAAAAAGAAATGTCTTGGCTCTTTGGAAAGATACTCTTTATAATATAAGTATCTTTTACTATATTAAAAGAGTATCTTAGCCCA
The DNA here is from genome assembly GCF_000271665.2 of Pelosinus fermentans JBW45. Lineage (GTDB taxonomy): Bacteria > Bacillota > Negativicutes > DSM-13327 > DSM-13327 > Pelosinus > Pelosinus baikalensis. The sequence continues at coordinate 3,298,950 of NZ_CP010978.1, forward strand.
TCTAAGAACATGATTGGGATGGAGTACTCCATCCTGAATCACTCAATCTTATTTAAAACCACATCACTGGAGGGAAATGGATTATGTTGAGTACTTTGATTGAACAAGGTTATGGAGAACCAGAAGATCTTAACTGTGCTGAAAAAATACTATATGGTGCTAATGAAGTGTATCAATTAGGTTTGACTCCCCAAGCTTTGCGAATTTCATCAGGCTTTGGCGGAGGGATGACCATTGGCAGTGTATGCGGAGCTCTGACAGCAGCTATTATGGTATTAGGTATCTTGTTTGTTAAAGACAGGGCCCACGAAAGTGACAAAATTAAAATCTTAACACAAGAATTATTTGACACCTATCAGAAACAAATGGGTGATATTGACTGCACTCCTTTAAAAGATCACTATCGCAGGGAAGACATCAAATGCAAATATGTGATTACAAAAGCCGCCGCAGCTCTGGATACTATTATTAAGAAAGAACAAGACAGCCATCAAGCATAAATGAAAAAGAGGAAGCGCAAAGCTTCCTCTTTTTATCGTCGTTACATTTACTATCGTAATGGGAAGAGCAATGTAGCGCTGCTCTGTTCCCAGTACAACGTTAGTTGTACTCTTTCGTATTATCGTAACTGACTATATATATAATTGTGGTTCACCCTTCATTAACTGCTGTAATCGAACCACCCCATTCCAATCTCATTTTTCTTCCTTCGTACTTTTTACTTTTTTATCCTCCTTTCTTGATTTAAGTTTATTATATTACAAATAAACTTAATCTTCAATCTATTTTTTAAAAATTTCATAGTTAATTTTTCCACAGGAAATCACATATTCCTCTTTACTGATCTTTTAAAAGAAATAGCATATTCCATTACTGACAGACTAACAATCAATATCCAAATTTGTTTTTATGCATCATCTTTACAAAGAAATTTCAAATTATAGTTGCTCTCTCATTCCTAATGTCGCTATTATATATAATATAACTGTCTTTTAAGGAGGACCAGCATGCAGAAAATACCCTACATTGGAAAATGGATCTCTGGTTTATATAGAATTGGACAATCTTTTTTTGATCATCATTTAGGAACCTACAGTCTAGGAAGCGGTAATGGATACTACGCTTGCCTCACTTTTCTTTATCAGCAAGAAGGCATTACTCAAGATACAATCAGCAAGCATGTAGCAATTGATAAAACAACCATTGCTCGCGCGATTATGAAATTAGAATCACTAGGATATATTGAACGGCATGTTGATAGACTCGATCGACGTGCCAACCAAGTATATCTAACCGAAAAAGGTCGATCATTTCAGCCGATTCTTGAATCCACACTTACACAATGGACTACGTCTCTTACCCAAGGTTTTACACCAGAAGAAATACAAATGACATATATGCTTCTCGAAAAAATGACCCAAAATGCACTACTCATTAAGGAAAATTTAAATTCACAAGAAAAATCCTCGCCCAAGTGATACTAAGAGCTAAAAAACCCCTTGAACCTCACTTATTTTTTCTTATATAAGAGATTTTGTAGTACTATACCACCATTGATATCCGCCCCTTGACATTGGGATATGTTTGTACAATACTTCTCCAATATCCTCTACCATATCTCTACGTAAAATAATATAATCTATCAATGCTTGACGTTCAGCATCATCCGACAACCATTCTTCTGGAATTTCTGCAACTAGCTCATGAATGGATTCACAACTCATCTCTTTTACTTTTTTCACGTAGGGAAGAAAATGAGGAGGAGAAAGCCAGTCTCTAAGCAATAATCCATAGGAATAACGATAATATGGTTTAATGATTCTACTAATACTATTCAGATGGGCAATCGTCCATCTGGCAGTTCTAAATAAATGAGAATTATCAATCGCATATATTCTGCATCCAGCTTCGTCCTTACGCAACAAGAGATTTTTTTTATTATTTGTACGATCAGCATTATGAAACATATAATCAAATAATAAAATTCCAGCCATATCAGTGATATTATCAGCCTTAAACAAATTATTTTTTCCCACATATTCTGTATGATTTAGATACTTTGAGGCAAAATGCCACCCCGCAACTATTCCTGATGCTTGTAGCTGCGGACTTTGCTGTATGGTTTCTTCCCCAATTTTAATACTCGAACTTACAGGAAAACATAATCCCATGATTTCACCCAACTTTGCTGCTAAAAATTCATTTACCAATACCTTAGAACCTAGTCGATTATTTTGCAATTTGACTACATAAAAATTTCTGTCATTAGCACGAAATAATTGAGGTGAAGTAACTCCCACTCCGACATTCCCAAAATGTTTCATAGCAATGAGCATACCATCTACCTTCTCTCAAAATAATGCTAACTAAAAAAGACTCGGTAAGAACCTCTGCCGAGTCTTTTCATAGTTAAATAAAAAATTTCAACAACAACAAACTCCAGAAACGGAAGTTAAAGCTTCTAGATTTACCACAGCTGATCTAATCCTTCTATCTGAGATCGGAGTACTGCTACCAGGAACAAAGATATCTGTATTTGAGAGAATTGCTAAGCAATCGTCAATAGCAATAAGAGTTCCTTCGATGGAGAAGCCACCAAGAGTTGTTAATACAACAGAATCACCAACCATGCGGCATAATACTCTAACTAAATGACGACTTTCCGTCCGTTCTGTTGCTTCTTCGAAATCAGTTCTAGCTGATTCTAAAGAAGCGTCTAAGTTTTCAAAAGGATCTCTTACTATAGCTGTTCCTTTGGCAACTATGTTCCATAAATCAACGCGTGTGAAATCCACATGTAAGATTTCTCCCCCCGGACTTAGAATTTCTACAGCGTGGCACTTGGCTTCTATCGCCGGAGAAAGAATGGCAATACGACAATCTTCTATTGCCTGCAGATTACCGAAATATGCGAATCCATCAAAACCAAATAAGACTACATCCGTATTTAATTCCCGTTCTAGCTCTCTAACGAGTGCTGGATTCCGTAATTCTGTAAAAATGCTCATACACTATATACCTCCTATGCGGTAATACTATTTAAAATTTAATTCTTACTATACTGTATGAGTAAGGAACTCATAGTGTTACTGTTTAAATCTGTTTTTAAAAAGTAATAAAAAATAGGCAGGAAATTTTCTCCTGCCTATTATCAAGATAATACAATCATGTACCTTACTATTAAACTAAAACTTCATTCATACTGCCACTTCGATACCCCGACAAATCAACAGCGACATATGTAAAGCCAATTTTTTTAAGTCCTTGCTCAATTTGCTTTGCTATCTCTGGAACCGTGATTCGTCCAATATTTTCTGGCGCCACTTCAATGCGGGCAATATCTCCATGGTGGCGTACTCGAACTTGTCCTGGACAAAACTCTTTTACTAATGCTTCGGCTTTTTCGATTTGGTTAAGTCTCTCCGCTGTAATCGAAAGTCCATAAACCACCCTTGAAGAAAGGCAAGCAGCACTTAATTTATTCCAAGTCTGCAAGTTCCATTTCTTAGATATTTCTCGAATATCCTTTTTCGTTAAACCAGCTTCAACCAAAGGGCTCCTTACATGTTCTAGTTCTTCCACTGCTTTAATCCCAGGGCGATAATCGGATAAATCATCTACATTCGATCCATCTAATACCCAATTATAATTATTTTCTTTTGCCCAATCGACTAATACTGAAAATCGTTCTTGTTTACAGTAATAACAGCGTTGATTATTATTCTCTACAAAATCCGGACTATTTAATTCGCTAATATTTAAAAGTATGTGTTTAATACCAATTTCCTTTGCAATTTCAATTGCTTCTTTTTTTTCACTCTCCGGCAATGTCTCAGAAAAAGCAGTGATGGCTATGGCCTTGTCTCCAACAGCTCTTACTGCTGCTGCTGCTAAAAAGCTACTATCCACCCCTCCTGAAAAAGCTACGACAATACTCCCCAGTCCAGTTAATAAATGATTCAGTTTCTCCATTTTTTCAGTACTATTTCCCACGGTGATTCTCCTTTGTACTCCAGTTTATATGATATTTCATATGCCCTTAATTACTTCTAATATACCATGGCACTTTCCTTCCTGCCAATAAAATTTGACACCTTATATTCCATCCCCATCGACACCTACCAAGGAAGGATAGTAAATATTCGGTACAAATTCAACTACAACACCATTTCTTATAGTAATAACAATTTCTTCATTTCCCTGGGGGACTGCTCTTATTTTCCTTGGTGGTATTACTATCTCTTTTCTATCTTCAATTGCAGCAACTGCAAGACGATTACTCTGCACCATTTGATTTCCTCCCTTAATATGCAAAAAATGTTATTTAAATCTCCCATTTCATCTGAAAGGGGACTTAAATAACATTTTAGTCCTCTCTCATCTGTCAGGATAAATCCTGCTGGAATTAGCACCTCTGCATTGCTGCCGGTTGCCGGGTGTCATCGGGCCAGTCCCTCGACCACTCTTGATAAGAGTTTATCGTATTAAATTATTAATAAATATATCACGAAATAGTACAGTTAGCAATATATTTTTTAACTTCTCTGGCGTCAATGTATTTATACCTGTGCTTCTTTTCTCTTTTTCATCATATCAACGTAGACGGCTGCCAAAATCACGATACCTTTAATAATCAACTGCCAGAAGGAATTAATATTCAGCAGATTCAGTCCGTTGTTAAGAACACCAATAACAAGCACCCCAATTAAGGTACCGCCAATTTTCCCGATTCCCCCTGTCATGCTCGTACCGCCAAGTACAACTGCCGCAATGGCATCCAGTTCAAAGCCATTTCCTACTGTAGGCTGTCCGGAAAACATACGAGCCGCTAGTACAACGCCAGAAAAAGCTGCTAAGAAACCCGAGAAAGTGTATACAAATATTTCTATCCTCTTAATCTTAATACCTGTAAATCTGGCAGCTTCTTTGTTTCCGCCGACTGCATAAATATGTCGACCAAGTTTTGTCTTATTTAAAATAATCGCTGTAAGCAGCAAAAAGACAAAAGAATAAATGACGGGCAGAGGGATCGCCCCTAAATAGCCAGCACCAATTACATTGAAATCTTCATTCATGACACGTATTGGCTGACCACCAGTATATACATAGGCGGCACCACGGGCTATATTTAACATGGCAAGGGTTACGATAAAAGATGGTATACCAGTGTATGCCACCATCACACCATTAAATACTCCTGCAAGAGTTCCTACTAAAATACCGGCAAATACAGCTGCAGGTATAGGAACATTGCTAAATGCGATGAGTCCGCCTGTAACAGTTCCCGATAGTGCTACGATCGAACCTACCGAAAGATCAATACCGCAAATGATAATGACAAGTGTCATGCCTAAAGCAAGGTTCGCATTGGTAGATACTTGCCTTAATATATTAAGAATATTTGCTTCTGTTAAAAAAGCTGGTGATATGATGGACAAAGCCACGCACAATACTGCAAAACCGATTAATATACCAACATTTTCTTTAACGAATTCTAACATATCTAAACCTATTTTTTTAAAAAAATTTGATTTATGATTCGTTGCGACTTTCAACATCATTATATACCTCCTGTTGCCATATGCATGATTCTCTCTTGTGAAAATTCTTCTCGTTTCAACATCCCCGCTATACTGCCATTGCGGACTACTATAACTCGATCACTCATATTAATAATTTCAGGCAACTCCGAGGAAATCATAATGATAGATACCCCTTCTTGGGCAAGGCGATTTATAATTTCATAAATTTCTGCCTTCGCATTCACATCAACACCTCTGGTTGGCTCATCGAGGATTAATATTTGCGGTTTTGCTGCCAACCATTTGGCAATGACCACCTTCTGTTGATTACCGCCGCTAAGATTACTGATTAGCTGAAATGTACTCGATGTTTTAATCGCAAGTTTTTCTACATAGGTATTTATAATTTCATTTTCCTTTATTGCATCGACATTCATAAACGTTATAAATTGATCCAATATACGAAGTGTCATATTGTATCCAACCTGCCCCTTCATAATAAGACCTTCATCTTTCCTATTTTCAGGAACAAGAGCAATTCCAAAATTCATTGCATCATTAGGTGATTTTATAGTTACTTTTTTCCCATGTATAAAGATTTCACCAGAATCAAGGCGATCAAGTCCGAATATGGATTTCATAATTTCGGATCGTCCTGCACCCACCAACCCAGAAAAGCCTAAGATTTCCCCTTGTCTAAGATTAAAATTAATATTGCTAAATACGCCTTTTCTTGTTAGATTTTTTACTTCGAGGGCGTTCGCTCCCAGCTCATGGGGTATTTTATGATAATAGCTTGTAAGCTCACGACCTACCATTAATGAGATAAGGTCATTTACATTGGTTTCTTTTGTCACCTTAGTACTGATGTATTGACCATCACGCATGACTGTGATCCGATCAGTTATTCTGAACAGTTCTGACATTCTATGAGAAATATAGATAATTCCTACGCCTTGTGATTTCAAATTTTCTATGGTCGTAAAGAGAAAATTCACTTCTTTTTCTGTCAGGGATGATGTCGGTTCATCCATTACCAGTATCTTAGAGTTAAATGAAATCGCTCTGGCGACTTCAACCATTTGCTGCTCTGCTATATTTAACTTACATACTAACTGAGAAGCGTTTATACCAAGGTGAAAGAAATCCAGCAAATGCTGGGCCTTTCCCAACATTTCCTCCGTCTTGATGAATCCCAGCTTCCCCGTAGGTTCCCGCCCTGAAAAAATGTTCTCTGCTACAGACATATGGGGCACTAGAACAAGTTCTTGATGGATTATACTTACACCAGCATTTTGTGAGTCCTTAACATCGTGAATTGCCATCTTCTGACCCTCTATATAAATCTCACCCTCATCGACTCTATAAATACCACCAAGCACTTTCATAAGTGTGGATTTGCCCGCTCCATTTTCCCCCAGCACACCGTGTACCTCTCCCGCCTTTAGCTCAAAATTTACATCCTTCAACGCATAAACACCCGGAAAGTGCTTGTGAATGTTTTTCATTTCTAGAATAACATTGCTCACAATTTCACCTACTTTTACATTAATAACTTAGGCACAAACATAATAATAATAATAATAATAATAATGTCAGAGAGTTTTATTTGGTTATACCAGATAAAACCCTCTGACCCTTTGCCTACCGCGCGCAGTAATACGAACCGATTGCTTCCTTGAAAATAGCAGTATGTTTTTATGCTATTGCCAGTTTTTTATGCCGAATTTGTCTACATTACCCTTATCAATGAGTTCGGTTTTGACAGGCAGATTTTTCTCATATTGCTCACCTTTTAAAATTTGAATTGCAATTTTGTAAGATTCCTTACCAATGTTAATAGGGGATTGCGCACCGGTCCCCGTCATATCACCATCTTTGATTGCTGCCTTGGATTCAGGAGCACCATCAACGCCATACACCAAAATCCCTTTCTTATTCGCAGTTTTCAAAGCTGCAATTATGCCAAGTGCTGTTGGATCATTGCCGCCCATAAAGGCCTTAACATCAGGATTAGCCTGAAGTATAGCCTCAGCGATAGGCATTGAAATTTCAAGCTGACCTTTCCCATCCTGCTGCGCTACAATCTCAAACTTGCTCTTCTTATCCCCAAGACCTGCAAAAAAACCATCAATTCTATCAATAACAGATTTCATAGTAGGAGAATCAATCACAGCTATCTTTCCACCGTTTGGCATTTGTTTTACAAGATCTTCTCCACAAACTTTACCAGCGTTAAAATTATCCGATACAACAATAGAATTTACCAATTCTTTATCAAATACCTGGGCGTCAAAATTAACAATAGGAATATTGGCTTTCTTGGCAGCATCCAGTGCCGGTTTTATCCCCTTCCAATCAACAGGATTTAAGAAAATGAGATCCACCTTTTGAGCAATCATATCTTCAACTTGGGCAATCTGTTTTTGAGTATCAAGCTGAGGATCAAGAGTGATAAGCGTACCGCCATTTTTTTCAACATCTTCTCGGATAGATTTCTCAAGAGTAATAAAGAAAGGGTTATTCATTGTCATACAGGTATAGCCGAATTTATACTTTTTCACAGTATCATTTGCCTTCGGCTGGTCAACTGACTTAGCGCATCCTGCCAGTAAGCTTATACAGAAAAACGTGGCTAATAACATCGGCATTATTTTTTTCATACTATCCCTCCATCTCTTTCTCCTAAAAATCGCTGCCATCTGATATTCATGAGAATGTATTAAAAACCTCTCCACCTCCAGTCTAAATAAGATATCGGTTCAAGATCAAAGAACGTATAAACCACGAACTCATTATAAAATGATACAAAATTAAAATCATATGCCATCTGTCATAAGGATTCAGTTATATTTGTCACTCAAGAATGACAAATATAACTGAATTATCTGTTTTTTTATACTCTTTATTTATTTTTTAAAAACTCATTAATCTCTTTATTGAGATCTCCCATCGATTTCCCTGCATCCTTTTCCATGCTTACAGCCTGAAAAATTTCTTTATCGGCCATTGTCAACGCATCTTCATATTTTTGAAACTTAGGAGTAACAATCGACTGTTCAATGACCTCACTCAGCAGCGATTTATTAATGAATGTTTCTTCAGGACTAACCGCTGAAAACACTCTTTCACCAAATTCAGATTCTGTAATATAGCGTAAAACAGGTATCCCATAGGAGTACTTTAGAACATTTGTCTGCGTATTTTCTTTATACACTAAAAATTTTAAAAACTCCCACGCTTCCTTTTCATACTTTGTCCGGGAACTAATTCCCATGAGCAAGCTATGTAATTCTGCAACATTATTTCCCTTAGGACCTCGAGGCAACTTTATACACTCCCACTCAAATTGACCATATTTCTTTACTCGGTAAGGATAGGGTTTATATGCCTTATACGTGGAAAAAAGAAAGGGTCTGAAAGCAACTTTCCCAGCATCAAAATCGTTAGATGTGACCTTAGCATTCAAATGCAAGGCATTCAATTTCATTAAAAACTCTACTGCTTCCACAACCCCAGGGCTGTCAAAATAAGCCGCACTACCATCAGGTTCAAAAAGCCTTTGCCCGTTAGTATAGACCGCCTCCTGCCAGCTAAAGCCAAAAGTTCCAAACTGATCAACTTGACCGTCTCCATCCGTATCCCTTGTCACTTTTTTGCAGATGTCATAAAAATCATTCCAAGTCCAATTTCCTTTGGGGATTGGTATCCCCTCTCTAGCAAGTAGTGTTTTATTAACAAACATTAACACAGGAGCGATTTCACTGGGAAGTGCATATTGCCGTTTCTGAAATTGACCTGATTGAATCGCATTTACATACATTTTACTCGCGTCAAATTGAGAATCATGATTCATAAGTTCATCCAGATCCTTTAAAATTCCAATTGACACTAACGTATTAAAATCCTTTGGCAGAATGCAAAAAATATCTGGCTCCTTTCCTCTGATAATTTTTTGTGATAGCCATTCTGAATAATTACGTTTCAAGGTCCCACTTCTGTAAGTAACTTTTATTCCTGGATTCATCTTTTCAAATTCCGATATTGCTTCGTCAAAGAACTTATTACTGTCTTGTATTGGCACATCCCAATAGCTTCCAGCGAAGACTCCAATTTCAAGAATAATGGGCTGCTTTATCATTTGATAGCCTTGAAATATGATCATTGCAAGAATTAGGACTCCTATTGACACTACTATTATGATTTTTTTGCTTACATTTTGCCTCAATAGATTGCTCATGTTAATGACTAACTTCTTTCATGGTTAAACCTGACTGCACAGCATAGATCGCAATCTGGGTTCTGTCCCTTAAACTGAGCTTACTCAAGATACTGCTTATATAATTCCGTATGGTCCCTTCGCTGAATTTTAACTTTTCCGTTATTTCTTTATTGGACATCCCCATACCAACAAACTGTATAATTCTTAACTCATTTTTGCTTAAATCCTCAATAACATCTTGGGTTACATTCACAAGATAATCTGCATTTGCCATTTGAGAAAAAAATTTGAACACCTTTACAGCAATATTAGGGTTGATGAGTGCCCCACCACCATATACGATCTTAATGGCTTCTACTAGCTCTTTTACTGAAATTCCTTTCAAAAGATAGCCGCTTGCCCCGTTTTTTAAGGCATTAAATACATACTCATCATCATCGAAAGTAGTAAGTACAATAATCTTTATTTTAGGAAAGGCCTCCTTAATAATCTCAATGCATCGTACTCCATCCATTTCCGGCATGCGAATATCCATCAAAATAACATCTGGTAACAGTTTCTTGACTAATCTGGCTACTTGCTTACCATTTTCTGCAGTACCAACAATTTGGATCCCGGCTTTGTTATGCAGCATGATCTCAAGACTTTGCCTAATAATCTCTTGATCCTCTACAATTAAAACTTTAATCATGATGTCACCTCCACCTTATAGGCAATACAGCGTACATCGTAAAACCTGCACCATTTTGACTAAAGAACTCTGCTTTTCCATTTAATAAACCGACCATTTCCCTAATATGTGTAAGTCCGAATCCCTCTTCAATCGCTGGGCAGCCAATCCCATCATCTATGACTTCAATTTTTATGGTACTATGGTCAAACTGAAAATGGATAGTAATCACCTTTGCTTTCCCATGACGCACAGCATTTGTAATTCCTTCCTGAATAAATCGGTAGACCGTTTCTTCTTCCTCAATCCACAGTTTTTTTATTGTTCCTTCGATATGCAATTGAACCTTCGTTCTGGTACAGTCTGTAATATTGTCAGCCAGCTTCTGTATGGCAGGAATGAGGGATAGCCGCTCCATCGCATCAGGCCTTAATGCACTTACAGACCTTCTGACTTCCAGCAAACCCTCTTTGGACAGTTCGGCGATTTTGATCATCTGGCTTTTTGTTTTTTTATTGTCCCAATCAATCATTTCAATACAAGCTTCAAGCCCCGTAGCAATACCAGTGAGAGTATGTCCTATGGTGTCATGAATCTCCCTGGCAAGACGGTTTCGCTCCTTGGTTTTAACCATGTCCTCTGATTTTCTGCTATATTCCTGCAACTGTATCGTAGAAATTTTCGACTCTTCGGCTGCTTGATAGAGAGTATCATATAAATCTTTCAATCTTACCCTCTCATCTACCTGATTTTGAATCACAATCATCATAAAAAAAATGAAAAGAACATCATTTAAAGAGAACAAAACATTGCGAATACCAAAAATATAAAGGCGCTGTGTAAAAGTATAGTGCTGTATATAGTCATTGATCGAAAACAGATTGAATTTTATAGAAAAGATATCGTAATCAAACAGTATATAAACCAGTATCGATACAACTAAAAACATGTATTTTTTCTTATTTCCTTCTATATAAACTACAATATTAGCAATGGGTAGCAGCATCACTCCCTTATAGCTCATATTTAAATAATACATGATAGCAATACAAAGCATGATGTCTATAATGGAAAATAAATAGAGTACCGGTCTTACATATTCCCCAAATTTTTCTCGTATACCAACACCTAAAATCAGCGTGGCAAGAAGAACAAGAGAAAACACAGGGACCTTCCAGGGAGTCGTCGGAATAAATTTTATATTTTCCAAAAAATCTCTTGCCATAGAATGATCACAAATAAGTTCCGTAGTCTCATAAATAATAATTGACATAAATAATATCACGATAAAATTTACAAAAAACATCATCATTCTGATTACATTTACATTTTTATGATTCATATTTCTATCCCCTATCCAACCTTTGTAGAACGATTGAGGAAAGATGCAGCAGACGTTTGTCAATAGCACTACCTTTAATCTAAATTTTCTGATAATAATAAAATGACAAATGTAACTGGCTACTTATGACAGAATACAGATGTTTTCTATTTAACCAAATTCTATAATACATATTGTAATATTCTCCAGAAGTCTTACATGCATATTTTCTGTAATTGATGACCGATTAAAATGAGGGGGATAAAAACATGTCATTAACAACTTTAGAGCCACTTCTGGAAGATGCTAAAGCAATAAAGATGGATTTGGCAATAGAAGGTACATATGAAGCTGTAACAGAACATCTGCAAATCTTTATGAGCAATGATAAAGCATAACTACTAACTACATTTTAATCGTGGAGGTGAATCATGAGTAAGGTTGTCTGTTTGGGAATACTGGTTGCCGATCTCATTGCAAAGCCTGTAGCCCAATTTCCATCAAAGGGTAAGCTCACGAATGTGGATACAATGGAGCTTCACACTGGGGGATGCGCAACGAATACGGCAATTGATTTAGCGAAACTTGGTGAAGATGTAGGTGTTATCGGTCTTATCGGCAATGATGCCTTCGGCTCCTTTATCCTCAATCGACTAAAGGCAGAAAATGTGGATATTACGGGTGTAAAACATACAACACAGATCGGTACCTCTACCTCAATGGTATTTTCAGATCCAGATGGTGAAAGAAGCTTCCTTTATTATCCCGGGGCGAATGGTATCCTCGCAGAAGAGGATATTGATTTCTCGGTAATTGAAAGGTGTGAAATTTTATTTATTGCGGGCTCTTTATTAATGCCGACCTTAGACGGCGAACCAACTGCCAGATTATTAAAAAGAGCTCAGAAATTTGGCAAATATACAATACTAGATACGGCATGGGATGCATCAGAAAAATGGATGTCAGCCATCGGTCCTTGTCTTCCATACCTCGACTTATTCATGCCAAGTATCGAAGAAGCGCAAATGCTGAGTGGCAAGGACAACGTAGAAGATATGGCTAAAGTCTTTTTAACGGCTGGCACTCAAAATGTCGTTATTAAGTGTGGCGCCAAAGGATGCTACATGGAAAACAGCACGGAAAAGCATTACTTGCCAGCATTTGGAGTCAATGCGATTGATACCAATGGTGCTGGGGATTCATTTGTCGCAGGCTTTATAGCAGGGCTCGCCAATAAGTGGGATTTGAAACGCTGTGCTGAATTTGCCAATGCAGTCGGTGCCCATTGCGTAACAGCACTGGGAGCATCTAGCGGCATTAAAAGCAAAGAAGAAATCATCATATTTATGGAAAATAGGAGTAATTATCATGATAAATAAATCAGAGTATGAGTCTATAGCTCAAAAAGTCCTTATTTACTATGAAAGGGTCGGTATTGCCATAACCAATGAAGAAAAAATTCGTATTGAGATCGCAGACTTTGGTCTGAATGATATTTATAATACAGGATTACAATTAATAACCTATGTAAATACTGACAGAGTTTGCGCTAAAGAAATGGTACTTATGCCTTATCAGACTTGTCCTGAACATAAGCATCCTACAAGAAAGGAACTAGCGGGAAAAGAAGAAACTTTTAGATGCAGATATGGCACAGTATATCTATATGTGGAAGGAGAAAAAATAGAACGTCCTCACTGTAATCCACCTTGCGGCTCAGAGCAATACTATACCGTTTGGAAAGAGATTATTCTTACTCCTGGAGAACAATATACAATCTACCCTGATACCCTGCATTGGTTCCAAGCCGGCAGGTTAGGTGCTGTCATTTCAGAATTTTCCACTCATTCTACAGACAAAACCGATATCTTTACCGATAGCAGGATTATACGGTAGTGATTTGCAAATGATGATATAGTAAAAAAGTAGACAAGGAAATCCCTGCCTACTTTTTTACTATATATATTCTTCATAGTCTTCGCATCTTCGTGGTTCAAAATGCTTTATTTTTTATCCTATCTCTCTTTTCTCTGTGGTCCCTTTTTCTATTTTATATGTTTTTAAAAGACGCGTCAGCGTTTTTCTTTATCGCCCGGAATGCAATATCTTTTCGATAATGCATTCCTTTAAATTTTATAGATCCAATTGCCTGATATGCCTTGTCCACTGCTTGCTTAATAGCAGAGTCTGTAGCTGTTACACCAAGTACACGTCCACCATTCGTTAACACCTGTCCTTCGCAGCCAGCAGTGCCAGCATGAAATACATAGGCGCCTTGCTCTTCCGCTTTGTCGATACCACTAATGATATCGCCCTTAGCATATTCTTCAGGATATCCTCCCGCCGCTAACACTACACATACAGCAGCCTCATCCTTCCAATTAACAGAAGTACCTGCCAATGTACCCTCTATGCAAGCTTTCATAATCGTTACTAAATCGCTATCTAGCAAAGGTAGTACGACTTGAGTTTCAGGATCACCAAAACGAGCATTAAATTCAATGACCTTAGGACCATCTACAGTCATAATCAACCCTAAATACAAGCATCCACAATAAGAACATCCTTCACTTTCCATGGCAGCAATTGTAGGCTGAAAAATCTCTTTCAGGACCTGGGCACTGATCGCTGGGGTAATAATCGGAGCAGGTGCATAGGCTCCCATCCCTCCTGTATTAGGTCCCTGATCATGATCAAAGACTCGCTTATGATCTTGAGCTGCTACCATAGGGATGATCGTCTTCCCATCAGTAAAAGCTAATATAGAAGCTTCCTCACCCACTAAGAATTCCTCTATGACGACCTGACTGCCTGCTTGACCAAAAGCTCCGTCACACATCATCATATCAACCGCTGCTAGAGCTTCATCAATGGTCATTGCAACCACAACGCCTTTACCAGCTGCCAATCCATCAGCCTTTACGACTACAGGCGCTCCCTGGGAGTTTATGTATGCCTTTGCCATATCAGCCTGAGTAAATACAGCATATTTAGCAGTAGGGATATTATATTTTTCCATTAAATTTTTAGCAAAAGTTTTTGAGCTTTCAATCTGAGCGGCAGCCTGGGTAGGTCCAAAACAGGCAAGACCATTTGCCTGAAAAACATCTACGATACCATTTGATAAAGGAATTTCAGGACCTACTACGGTGAGCGTAACCTTCTGCTCTTTAGCAAATGCCACAAGAGCAGCATTATCCATGATATCAAGTTCTACACACTCGGCGATTTTTGCAATACCTGGATTGCCAGGGATACAGAATATCTTTTCTACATCTCTATTTTCTTTTAATTTAGACACTAATGCATGCTCACGTCCGCCGCCACCAATGACCAATAGATTCATGGCTAATCTCCCTTCCAATGGGCTGTTTCGGCAACTGCCCCACAAATTTATATACTTAATGTTTAAAATGTCTTGTTCCTGTAAATACCATAGCAATCCCATGTTCATCAGCAGCTTCAATAGATTCTTGATCACGCACAGAACCACCAGGCTGAATAATGACTTTGATTCCTGCTTTTGCTGCAGTATCCACTGTATCACGGAAAGGTAAAAACGCATCGGAAGCCATTACTGCACCGAAAGCTTTAGCACCAGCTTGTTCTAAGGCAATAGCAGCAGCTCCTACACGATTCATTTGTCCTGCGCCAACACCTAAGGTCTGATTATCATTAGCAATCACAATGGCATTGGATTTCACATGTTTAACCACTTTCCAAGCAAGGAGCAGCTCTTCCCACTCTTTTGTGGTTGGCTGAGTTTTCGTGACAACTTTCATATCATGGCAACTTTCAACCACAGTGTCTTTATCTTGCACTAACATGCCACCTGAAACTGTTTTTATATCCACCTGTTTACTGCCCGTTTGCAGCTTTTCAGCCACGAGAAGACGAAGATTCTGTTTTTTTGTTAACAAATCTAATGCATCTTTTGTATAGCCTGGAGCAACAACTGCTTCAGCAAACAATTTACTGATTTGTACAGCTGTTGCCACATCTACATCCCGGTTTAAACCAATAATTCCACCATAGGCAGATACAGGGTCAGCCTGATAGGCTTTTGCATAGGCTTCTGCCAAATCAATACCCACACCCGTACCACATGGATTGGTGTGTTTTATAATCGTAGCTGCCGGTTTTTCAAATTCAGCGACAATATTGTAAGCAGATTCTATATCCACAATATTGTTAAAAGACAATTCTTTGCCATGTAATTGCTGGGCATTTGCGACCCCTACAGCAGCAACATGTTTCTCCCGATAAAAGGCTGCCTGTTGCTGAGGATTTTCTCCGTAACGTAACGGCTGCACTTTTTCATAGACTACATGCACTGTATCCGGAAAAGCTCCCTCTCCCAGTTGCCCTGCCAAGTAAGTTGCAATGCAAGCATCATATTCAGCAGTATGATGAAAAGCCTCTTTTGCTAATGCCATGCGATAAGCAGGCAAAATATCATTTTCTTGAGCCAACTGCTTTAAAATATCACCATAACGTGCTGGATTCACTACCACTGTTACATATTGGAAATTTTTAGATGCTGCACGAATCATAGCAGGTCCGCCAATATCAATATTTTCTACAGCATCCTCCAGTGACACATTTGGACGCTCTATAGTTTGGCGAAAGGGATATAAATTGACAACTACCATATCGATAGCTGAAATGTGATGTTTCTCCATGGCTTCTACATGAGCCTTATTATCGCGAACGGCTAAGATTCCACCATGAATATAAGGGTTTAATGTTTTTACGCGACCATCCATAATTTCCGGAAAGCCAGTAATATCACTCACATATTTGACAGGAATTCCTGCTTCCCGCAATGTTTTCATCGTACCACCAGTAGAAATAATTTCCACACCATACTGATGTAATTGCTGGGCAAATTCAACAATACCTGTTTTATCTGAAACGCTAATAAGGGCACGCTTGATGTTCATTTTTATTCCTCACTTATAGCTATATAATTTTTACATTACGACCTTCGATACAAAGGCGCTGTTCACAATACAGACGAATTGCTTGAGGGTATAATTTATGCTCTACTGCCAAAATGCGTTCACTTAAGGTCTCTACCGTATCATCAGCAAGTATGGATACAGCCTGCTGCATGATAATCGGTCCCGTATCCATACCTTCGTCCACAAAATGTATGGTGCAGCCAGAAACTTTTGCCCCATAGGCAATCGCTTGTTCGTGAGCATCCAGCCCAGGAAAGGCAGGCAATAATGATGGATGAATATTCATAATACTGCCTGAGAAAAGATTAACGAAATATGCACTTAAAATACGCATGAATCCTGCTAATACCACTAAATCTACATGATATAAAGTAAGCTGCTGGGCGATGGCTGCTTCAAACTCTTGTTTTGACGGAAAATCTTTACGTTCAATGCATATTGCCGGAATTCCCTTAGCCGCTGCATGTTCCAGCACTTTGGCATTTGCCTTATCACTAATCACTAGACCAACTTTAGCATGAAGGAGTCCAGCATCAATGCTATTACAAATGGCCTGCATATTGCTTCCTCGCCCGGAAGCCAATATACCTAGTATGGTTTTACTCACCAAAGATGCCACCTTTCAGTACCGTCTCCTTGGCTCCTTGCGTCACTTGACCAATGACAAAAGATGCTTCGCCTCTTGCAGAAAGATCATCTTGAATCTGCTTGACGTCAGATGGAGAAACAACCAGTATCATACCAATCCCCATATTGAAGGTTCGATACATTTCCGTCCAAGCTACATTCCCCCACTGCTGCAATAGAGCAAATACAGGTGGCTTAGGCCAGCTTTCTGTATCCACCATAGCGCCGCAGCCTTCCGGCAATACGCGAGGAATGTTTTCGTAAAAACCACCACCAGTAATATGCACCATACCTTTTATTGCAAATTTTTCAATTAAAGGTAAACAAGCCTTCGGATATAGCTTAGTTGGAATTAATAATTCTTCTCCTAAAGTCTTTTCTAATTCAGGAACAATTTGATTAATATCCATTTGCTTTATGTCAAAACAGATCTTTCGCACTAACGAATAGCCATTGGAATGCAACCCGCTGGAAGGCAGACCAATCAGCACGTCTCCAGGCTGTATGGTTTGCCCTGTAATTAATTTAGAGCGTTCTGCAACACCTACGGCAAAACCACCAATATCATATTCTCCATTTTTATAGAAACTTGCCATTTCTGCCGTTTCTCCGCCAATCAGAGAACATCCCGATTCCAGGCAAGCTCCAGCGATACCGCTGACAATAGCCGCTACTTGTTCTGGCGACAATTTGCCCACTGCCAAATAATCCAAGAAAAATAAGGGTTCAGCGCCTTGCACCAAAATATCATTTACACACATTGCCACTGCATCCTGACCAATAGTGTCATGTTTGTCAGCCATAAAGGCAATACATAATTTCGTACCAACACCATCCGTACCAGAAACCAATACCGGCTGACGATATTTAGCAACATCAAGGGCAAATAGACCGCCAAAGCCGCCAATATCCCCCAAAACTTCCGGACGATAGGTAGAACGAACATGTTTTTTCATTAAATCTACAGCTTTATTACCAGCATCAATGTCAACACCAGCATCACGATATGTTAATTGGCTCATAAAGGGCCCTCCTGTTCAAAGACATACTTATTACCACCACAATGCTGCTCACAAGGCGTGCTGCCTGGATATTCTGAATTAAAACAGGCATAACACATTTTTTTGTCTTGCACTGTTTTAAGAGACGTGGCCAATCCTTCTATCGTAAGATAATGCAGCGAATCAGCACCAATAAAGTCTCGTATTTCTTCTACACTCTTTGTCGCAGCAATGAGCTCTTTACGTACTGACGTATCAATTCCATAGTAACAAGGGTAGATAATTGGAGGTGAACTGACACACATATGAACGGCAGTAGCTCCAGCTTCACGAATCATCCGCACAATCTTACCACTGGTTGTGCCGCGCACAATAGAATCATCCACCATAATAACAGATTTACCTTTTACTACAGACTTAATCGCATTGAGTTTAATTTTTACGCTTCGATCTCTGTCCTTTTGATCAGGCTGAATAAAAGTACGACCAATATAACGATTCTTGATTAAGCCTTCCGCAAATGGGACTCCTGATTCGTAACTAAACCCCAATGCGGCAGTTGTTCCAGAGTCAGGTACAGAGATAACAAGATCTGCTTTAAGACCACTTTGGCGCGCCAAGGTTCGTCCCATTTCAAATCGGGCTTGATACACACTTTGTCCATCAATAATGCTGTCTGGACGAGCAAAATAAATATATTCAAATACACACAGTGCTTGATTGGCTTTATCGCCAAAACGTTCTGCAGTTATTCCTGTATGATCAATAATAACCATTTCACCTGGTTCTACATCTCTTACAAATTCTGCATCAACCGTATCCAAAGCACAGGATTCGGAAGAAAGGACAAAACCATCCTTCACTTTACCAATGCATAATGGGCGAAGACCATGAGGATCACGCACACCAATTAGTTTTTCCTCTGTCATAATCACTAGACAGTATGCACCTTCAATTTGAGATAAACTCTCTACAATTTTCTCTTCTAATGTAGCTTTACGAGACCTGGCTATCAAATTTACAATGACTTCACTATCAATGGTTGTCTGAAAGATACTGCCTTGCTCTTCCATTTCCTCACGCAGTACTCGTGCATTGGTCAGATTCCCATTATGAGCTAAACTAATGTGCCCACCTGAATACTTGACTTTTAAAGGTTGTGTGTTCATGAGGGAACTAGAGCCAGTGGTTGAATAGCGAACATGCCCTATGCCAATATGCTGGTCCGGTAAATCCGGAAGCTGGTGGCGAAACACTTCACTTACCAGCCCCATTCCTCTTGATACATCCATCCAAGAGCCATTTGTTACTGCAATACCTGCGCTTTCTTGCCCGCGGTGCTGCAAGGCATATAATCCCCAATAGGTATTTAATGCAACATTATTTTCCCGGGAATATATGCCAAAGACTCCGCATTCTTCCTCCATTTTATCAACTTCCACGAGCTGGTTGATCATGCTTTTTCACCTGTTAAACGGAACAATATTTCTTTGTAAGCATCTTCCACATTGCCAAGATCACGACGGAAGCGATCCTTATCAAGTTTTTCGCCTGTTTCACTGTCCCAAAAACGACAAGTATCTGGTGAAATCTCATCGCCTAATAATACTTGGCCATTATGAACACCGAATTCCAATTTAAAATCAATCAGTTCGATTTTCTTTTCCCGTAAATAATTGGTCAAAATTTCATTAATTTTAAAAGCATACTCTTCTAATGTTTTCACTTGCTCTTCCGTAGCCAATTCTAATATTTTAATGTGATGCTGGTTAATTAAAGGATCACCCAACTCATCATTTTTATAATACATTTCAACGATTGGTGCAGGAAGTTTTCTACCTTCTTCCCAGCCAATACGTTTTGCCAAACTACCTGCTGCAATATTACGTACTACTACTTCTACAGGGAGAATTGTCAAGGACTTAACAAGCTGCTCCCGTTCGCTTACTCTTTTGATAAAGTGGTGAGGAATGCCGTTTTTGCCTAATAAATCAAAGAAAAATGTTGTAATCTTATTATTGAGTACCCCTTTGCTATCAATCGTACCTTTTTTTAATCCATTAAAAGCTGTCGCATCATCTTTATAATACACTAACAATTCATCAGCCACATCTGTACTGTAGATTCTCTTTGCTTTGCCTTCATATAATGGTTGTTTTTCCATAATTAACACTCTCCTAATATTTTTATCCTAACAATTTAGTAGAAAGTCTGGCTGCTTTTTCTTCTACTTCATCAGCCATCGTTCTACGATTTTCTGCTAATTTTTCAGCCAACTTTACATGTTTTCCAGCCATAATTTGTACCGCAAATATAGCTGCATTTTTGGCTCCATTCACTGCCATTGTAGCTACTGGAATACCAGCAGGCATTTGTACAATGCTAAGTAATGCATCAAGACCATTTAAGCACGTACTATTAATAGGCATTCCAATTACCGGCAACGTTGTATATGCTGCAATCACTCCCGGCAAATGAGCTGCTGCTCCAGCAGCGGCAATAATCACCTCAACGCCCCGTTCTCGGGCCCCTGCTGCAAATCGATGAACTTTGTCAGGTGTGCGATGAGCTGAAGCTACAACCACTTCTGTGGCTATGCCAAAGTCTTTTAATACGTCAACTGCTGGCTGCACAATGGACCAATCAGAATCACTTCCCATAATAATAGCTACTTTCACTAAAAGCTCCTCCTTTTTTTGATCCTTATCAAAATTTATATCATCCCTACATACTTTCATATGATTAGAGAATGGAACATACGTTTTATACACCGAATGGTAAACCCAGATACTTTTTTATGTTAGTATCTGGGTTTATTACTTTATCTACGCAAGAAAGAATAAGCGCACAACAACCAAAACAGCTAATATATATACAATCCAATGTACTTCCCGGCCGCGGCCAGTAATTAATTTTAATAGTGGATATAACACTAGACCAAAAGAAATACCATTGGCTATGCTATAGGTAAAGGGCATCATAATAATAGTCATGAAAGCTGGCATAGCTTCTGTAAAATCACCGAAATCGATGTGTTTTACACTTTCCATCATTAATGAACCTACAATAATAAGAGCAGGAGCAGTCGCAGCATCAGGAATTAAGGCAACAACCGGAGTAAAGAACAATGCTAAAAGAAACAAAACCCCACAGACGACAGCGGTCAAGCCAGTACGACCACCTGCTCCTACACCAGCAGCACTTTCCACAAAGGCAGTAATGGTACTTGTCCCTAAAACAGCTCCAAGACTTACGCCTGTAGCATCTACCAACATGGCTTTACCGATGCCAGGAATCTTACCATCTTTTTTCATTAAGCCAGCTTTACTGGTAGTACCTACCAAGGTACCCATGGTATCAAATAATTCAACAAAGGTAAATGTGAAGATAATCGTTGTTAACCCCATACTAATAGCACCAGGAATATCCAGCGCAAAAAAGGCATTGTTACTAAAGTCAGGAATTGCTACAGGAACAAATCCTGTCGGAACATTGACGACTCCCATTGAAATACCAACAAGGGTACTAATGAGAATACCAAATAACATAGCCCCTTTTACCTTACGTGCCATTAAAATACTAATGAAAATAAGACCAAAAACAGCTAGTAAAACATGGTGATCAGCCAATTTACCCAGTTCTATAATCGTCTCAAAAGATAGGGGTGATCCATTCCCCTTAGCAGCAACAATTTTTTCTAAAGTTGGTGGAATTAAGGATAAACGAATATTCATAATACCAGACAGCTTTAAACCAATAATTGTAATAAAAAGTCCAATCCCTACGGTAATCGCATGTTTTAAAGAGTTCGGCATGCCTTCAATTAACAATTGGCGGACTTGGGTTAATGTTAGAATTAAGAAAATAATACCTGAAATAAATACAGCTCCCAAAGCCACTTGCCAAGAAATCCCCATACCAATAACCACTGTAAAGGCATAAAAGGCATTGAGCCCCATACCAGGTGCTAAAGCGATAGGGTAATTCACAAATATCCCCATCATCATCGTAACGACGGCAGAACCAATCGCAGTTGCAAGCAATACTGCATTTTTATCCATTCCAGCAGATCCTAAAATGCTGGGATTGACAAATAATATGTATGCCATTGTCATAAATGTAGTAATACCAGCCATTACCTCCGTTTGTACATTGGTATTTCGCTCACTTAACTTAAATAATCGTTCTAACATATATGACTCTCCTTCAATCCCTTTTTTATATCAATCAACGCTATATGAAAATTTTCATCATTTTTTTATTTTTCTTTTGTATTACTAGTATCACCTCCAACGCAAAAAATAACCCGGGCAGGGAGAATCGCTTCAGGTCATGAGCGAAACCTCCCCGCCCGGGTTTTTATCCCATCGGTGTAACACTGTCATAGTGCCTGTACCACTTGGTCACAGACCATAAGAAAACAGAGATTCTCTGTTTTTGTCATGCGGAACCCTAGGTACACTTTCACTCGTAGTCAGACAATTTACGGTTATCTGGTAGAAACGCTTGAGCCTTATTCTCAAAAATATACGAGTTATATTCTGTTTACTGTCTTATTTTATAGCATATCAAAACACCTGTCAATAAACTATGAACATTTTTATTTTTTCATTATATATTGTTCGGTTTTTATAATAGTACTTACTATGCACTTCTATTTTTTCCCTAAAATTTTACCAATAGCGACAACAAATAAGCCACTAATCCCAGAAATAAGATCATTCGCCCAAAAATAAGAACCCATTAAGAGAACTATATAGTGATCTGATAGGATCATCTGAGCAGCTGTCCACCCTAAGAAGAAGGAACCAAAGCTAATGATAATTGGCCATTTTTGCATTAACGCACAGACGAATTTGCTTCCCCAGATAATGATGGGTATGCTAATAGCCAGTCCGAGGACTACTAGGCCTATATTGTCCTTTGCTATGCCAATAATGGCTATTACATTATCAAGGCTCATAACAAAATCAGCAGTGATAATGGTCTTAATCACTCCGCTCACACTTTTCTTTCCGGCCAAACGCTGCTCACAGCCCTTTTGGTCTGCCATTAGCTTAATGGCAATCCATAATAACAAGATGCCCGCTATCATTTGCAAATAAGGTATTTTCAGTAAAAAAATAGCAACGAAGGTTAAGGCAACCCTAAGAACAATGGCACCAATACAACCATACAACATAGCCTTTTTCTGCTGTTGAAGAGGTAAATTGCGGCTAGCAAGCGCAATGACCAGGGCGTTATCGCCGCTGAGCAAAAGATTAATGAGTACAATACTAAACAATTGCAATCCATATTCCATCCCGCCGACCGCCTTTTTATGTAAATTTTTAATTTATAGGAGGACAAGTTTTCTTTGCTTTGTAACCCGAATATAATGTAAGAAATTCCTTTTGTTATTTATTAGTATTCCCTTATTATTTATTCCCATGTAGATTTTAAAGCCTCTGCACTACGCTAGAACTGTGCGGTGCAGGAAACATTGTAAGGTATTGGAATTAATATATTTTAGTACTGTAAAGGAGATTTCTCATGCAATCTTATGACGTCATTATCATTGGTGCAGGACCTGCTGGTTTAACCTCAGCCTTATATAGTGCCAGGAGCAAACTGAGTACGTTATACCTGGAAACTCTAGGAGCAGGCGGTCAAGTAGCTGCCACGGATGAAATAGAGAATTATCCAGGATTTTCTCGTGGCATCAGTGGTTTTGATTTATCCCTGCAGATGGAAGAGCAAGCACTGCGATTTGGTGCAAAGCCTTTACTTACCAAAGTACTAGGTTTAGAGCTTGCAGATCCATACCGTATTGTTAAAACCACAAAAGGTGATTTCATCGGCAAAATTATCATCATCGCTTCAGGTGCTGCACCAAAACCGTTAAACTGCCCAGGTGAACTTACCTATCGCACTCGCGGCGTCTCCTACTGTGCCACTTGTGATGGCCCTTTTTATGAAGCATCTAATATCGTCGTCGTAGGCGGGGGAAATTCTGCCGTTGAAGAAGCCTGCTATCTTACTAGATTTGCTAACAAAGTTAGCCTAGTACATCGTAGAGATGCGCTGCGAGCTACAAAAATCATCCAAGACAGAGCACTGACAAACCCCAAATTAGAATTCATCTGGAATACTGTAATTCATGAAATTAGGGGAGACGAGATGGTCCAAAACGTCATCCTTAGAAATTTACTAACTAAGCAGCTTACTGAAATGCCAGTCAATGGTATCTTTATTTATGTCGGCAATGAACCAAATACCTCTTTTGTTAAGAGCCTTATAGAACTTACGGAAGAAGGATATATCCAAACAGACGAATTCATGCGTACCAATATCCCAGGAATTTACGCAGTGGGTGATGTAAGGCAAAAGCTGTTGCGCCAAGTCGTTACTGCGGTCAGCGATGGGGCCATTGCTGCCTATCATGGAGAAAAATATATAGAAGAACATTTTTAATTATAAATTTAGGGAGGAAAGAAATGATGGATGAAATTATTGTAATCACCAAAGAGAACTTTAAAGAAGAAGTCCTTAAAAGCAAATTACCAGTATTACTTGATTTTTGGGGTCCCAGGTGTATCCCTTGTAAAAGACTCATGCCTATCTTCGAAGAATTAGCAGCGGATTATGCAGGGAAAGTGAAGTTCTGCAAAATAAATACTTCGGAAAATCGCAGCCTAACTCAACAGTTCAACATAATGACCATACCGACGCTGCACTTTTACAAAGCTGGCACCATAAAAAAAACAGTACGTGGCGCAATAAGCCGCGAAGATCTGGAAGAACATTTGAAAGTGATTTTGGATTAGGTAAGAAAAATATTGGGTGTCAAAAGATATAAAATGAACCACAAAGGCGCAAAGGACACAAAGGATTCGCAGCGGCATTGTGCCTTTGTGGTTCATAGATCACATCTTTTTCCCTTACAAAAGCTTATAACTTCTACAAAAAAGAAGACAGCTCACAGAATTCATTCTGCAAGCTGCCTTCTTTATCTTACTTTGTTTAA
Source organism: Pelosinus fermentans JBW45 (assembly GCF_000271665.2). Lineage (GTDB taxonomy): Bacteria > Bacillota > Negativicutes > DSM-13327 > DSM-13327 > Pelosinus > Pelosinus baikalensis. The sequence goes on from NZ_CP010978.1 coordinate 3,324,283, forward strand.
ATGTCTACTTCTTCGCCATTTAGGATTTTTTTCATTGTTTTCATGGCGCACATTTTACCGCACATGGTGCAAGTGTCTTCGTGTTCCGGTAAGGATTCTTTGCGGTACCTTCCTGACTTTTCAGGGTCGATGGACAACTCAACCATTTTATCAAAATCAATATCAGCCCGAGCCTGACTCATCTGATTATCCCACTCTTGTGCTCCTGGCACTCCCTTGGCAATATCAGCAGCGTGAGCAGCAATTCGCGAGGCGATAATACCTTCTTTCATATCCTCCATAGTTGGCAGCCGCAAATGTTCCGCAGGGGTTACATAACATAAGAAATCGGCACCAGCAGCAGCAGCAATCGCTCCCCCAATGGCACTGGTAATATGATCATATCCGGGTGCCACATCCGTAACCAAAGGTCCCAGTACATAAAATGGCGCACCATGACATAATTTTTTCTGCAGCATCACGTTACCTGTAATTTGATTCAAAGGCATATGACCAGGTCCTTCTACAATGACTTGTACATTTTTTGCCCAAGCTCGTTTGGTTAATTCCCCTAATACAATTAATTCGTGGATTTGAGACGCATCTGTTGCATCTTGAGTACATCCAGGCCTGCAGGCATCTCCCAGACTAATCGTAACATCATGTTCAGCACAAATATCTAATACTTTATCGTAGTACTCATAAAAAGGATTTTCCTGATTGTTTAATTCCATCCAGGCAAATAGTAACGAACCACCCCTGGATACAATATTTGTGAGCCTTTTTTCCTGCTTAACTTTCTTTGCTGTTTCACGATTTAGTCCAGCATGAATGGTCATAAAGTCCACGCCATCTTCTGCATGCCTCTTAACCACAGATAAAAATTCTTCCGCAGTAATATGTTTCAGTTCCTTATCCAAAAAACCAACAGCATCATACATGGGAACCGTACCAATCATCGCTGGTGAAAATTCAATTAACCTGCGGCGAAATTCCCGGGTTTTGCCAAAACAGCTTAAATCCATAATCGCGTCTGCTTTTAATTCAATCGCCTTTTTTACTTTACAGATTTCCTGCTCAATATCGCAGCAATCTTCTGACACACCTAAATTAACATTGATTTTTGTACTTAGTCCTTGTCCAACGCCTGCTGGATCAAGTGAAGTATGATTCTTATTCGCAGGTATGGCAATCTTTCCTTGAGCCACTAATTGCAGCAATACAGCGACGTCTACGTTCTCCTTAAGAGCCACCGCGGTCATCTCTTTCGTTACAATGCCTTGTTTCGCTGCATCCATTTGTGTGGTATAAGCCATTATTTTTTCTCCTCCATGTCTTTTATTATTTTTCTGATCCCATTAATCTTTTTGCCAATATCTTGAGCCTGAGTGATTTCTGTTACCATGGCAATACATTTTGCACCACAATGAACAACCTCGATCACATTACTTTCTTTGATTCCTCCAATCGCCACAGAAGGAATGGATATATTATCAACTACATATTTCAAATATTCTAAACCAACTGGATCGCACACGTTTTTCTTGGTGGAGGTTTTAAAAATGGGTCCTACCCCTATGTAATCAGCCCCGGATTTGACTGCGCCTTGTGCTTGCTCCGGCGAATGAGTAGAAATACCAATGATCATTTGATCGCCAACCAGCTGTCGTACAGCTTCTAAGGGAAAATCATCTTGGCCAATGTGTACTCCATCAGCCTGTACCATCATAGCCAAATCAATATCATCATTTACAATGAACATAACGCCAGCCTCTTTGGTTAGTTCCCGTATGATCTTGCATTCTTCATACTTTTTTTTCATATCCTTGTCTTTTTCACGATATTGAATTACCTTGATGCCCGCAGCAATCCATTGTTTTACGATCTCAACATTGCTGCGCCCTAAAGAATAGTCTTCTGCTGTAATACAATATAAATCAGTAGGTAAAGGATTCTTCCGGTTCATACCACTCACTCCCCCCCTTTTGTTTCTTCGTCATATAGCTTGCCAATCTTTAAACACAGGCTGATATCCTAATTGCAGGATCGCATCTGACATTTCTTTTACATTGCGAGTGTCAGAGACAGCAAACTGACCAGAGTTTTCCTGGCTATCAATATGCCCCCCTACGGCCGTCTGTACACCGGCAGACATTTTGGTAATACCTAATTTAATCGCGTGATTGCGGAATTCTGCATTTTCTCTGGTAGAAAGAGGCATACCCGCCCTTGGCATAAACAAGCGAAAAGCCGTCATAAATTGCACGATGCTTTTATCATTTACACTATTTCCCGTCTCGCAGTTCCCCATAGTAGGACGTATGCGAGGCAAGGAAATACTCACTTCGACACCCGGATATTTATTTTGCAAATAATTAGCATGCAGTCCTGTAAAAAAACCATCCCTCCGCCAATCATCAAGACCTAATAAAGCACCAATATTAACCGCTCGCATGCCAGCCTTACAAGCTCGCTCCGGTGCATCTAAACGGTAACGATAGTCCTTCTTAGGACCTTTTACATGAAGACGATCATACAGAATCGGATTATATGTTTCCTGGTACATCGTCATGCTTTCTACCCCTGCTTCCATTAATTGAGCGTATTCTTCTTCTTCCATCGCATAGACTTCGATCGCAATGGATGAAAAATAGCGCTTTAAGATTGCCACACACTCTTTCATGTAAGGAACACCCGCAATGGCAGGAGCATCACCTGTAAGAATTAGAATGTGCTGAATCCCTGAAGCTGCAACCGTTTGCGCTTCTTTTTCCACTTCTTCCATGGTCAATTGTTTACGAGTAAAGGCATTGGTTACGTTAAAGCCACAATACGTACATTTATTCGTGCAGTAATCTGACAAATACATTGGCGTATAAAGTAAAATGACACGTCCAAAGTTCTGTACCGTCAATTGATTCGCTTTTTGTGCCATCCATTCCAAATAATCTTCTGCTTTAGGTGACAGTAAGGCTAGAAAATCCCTTGGGGTCAATCTGTCTTTTCCAATAATCCTTTCAATGTCTGCAGAAGTTGTATGCTGAAAGACTTCTTCCATATCAGCGTTTGAATACTGTAAATACTCATCATAAAAACTCATATTCTCCCCCTTAATTATGTAAAAATCCTGTAAGAGGTGATGATGAACTAGCATACTTCTCAGAACGTCCCAGTCCTGCCAAATACGCTTTTCGTCCAGCAGCTACAGCCATGCCAAATGCCTCCGCCATTAATTCTGGCTGGTTGGCACTGGCAATAGCAGTATTTAACAAACAAGCTGCTGCTCCCATTTCCATAGCCTCACAGGCATCCGAAGGCTTACCAATACCTGCATCAACAATTACAGGCAAAGCAATTTCCTCTATCAGAATTCTCAGAAGTTCCTTGGTTTTTAATCCTCGATTACTGCCAATCGGCGCACCCAGGGGCATAACTGCCGCTGCACCAACTTCAACTAGTTGCTTAGCCACCATTAAATCCGGACTGATATAAGGTAATACAACGAACCCTTCTCCTGCTAGAACTTCTGTGGCCTTAATGGTTTCGTAACCATCGGGCAGCAAATATTTATTATCCGAAATGACTTCTATTTTAATCCAATTACCACACCCCGCCGCTTTTGCTAAGCGAGCGATCCGTATTGCTTCTTGGGCATTTCTGGCCCCAGAAGTATTAGGTAATAGCTGCATGCCGGAAGGAATATGATCCATCACATTCCCCGTAGGAGAATTAAAATCAATCCTGCGTAACGCCACTGTTATAACCTCTGAGCCAGATTTTTTAACAACCTCAGGAATCAGCGTATCTGCTGAATACTTACCTGTACCAATAAATAAACGACTTTGCAGGCTTCTACCGCCAATTACTAATTGATCCATTATTTTAATCAACCTCCGCCAACAAATTTCAATACTTCTAAACGATCTTTATCTTGCAGAATAATCATATTCCATTCTTGCTTTTTTACAATTACCTCATTATATTCTACAATAATTGTTTCAAGATCCAGTTCCTTAGAAAGCAAAAACTCCCACAAATTCATCTCCTTATCTACATTCGCAACTGTTCCATTTAACACTACCTCCACCCCATTCACCTCCTCAATATAATAAAAAAGCCTATCCAAAGAGGATAAGCTTTTATCAATATTTATATAAAATATATAAAAACAGCTTCCCTACGTTGGTACTAACCACATCAGGTTCAAAGGGTCAGGAATTTTTATTCCCGCTCTGCCAAACGGCTCCCCCAGCCAATTATTCAATTGTTTTCGAATCGTATTATACTGATTTATTTCTAAATAAAAAAGCTTACCCCCAAAAAGGATAAGCTTATATCAATTGCTATAAATATAAAGCAGCTTCCCTACGTTGGTACTAACCACATCAGGTTCAAAGGGTCAGGAATTTCTTCCCGCTCTGCCAAACGGCTCCCCTAGCATTATTATTCGATTGACTAAAGTATAATACAGGTACCTCTAATATGCAATGTTTTTATTCTGCCATCGAAAGAGCAATTTTCATCATTTGCGTAAAAGTGGTTTGACGTTCTGCTGCCGATGTAGCCTCACCTGTTACTAAGCTATCGCTCACTGTAACAATGGTCAAAGCACTTACACCATGTTTGGCAGCTAAGGTATATAACCCTGCCGTCTCCATTTCTACTGCCAAAACACCGAATTTCATCCAGCGTTTCCAATCTTCAGGGTCATCATGATAAAACGTATCGGTTGTTAACACATTCCCCACTTTTGCTTCAATCCCTAAACTCGCAGCAACATCGTATGCTTTTTTTAATAGCTGAAAGCTGGCAGTCGGTGCATAGGTCATACCTGCAAAACGTTGAAGATTAATATTGGAATCGTGAGATGCTGCCATAGCCAAAACAACATCTTTGATCTTTACGTGCTCTTGCAGCGAACCACAAGTACCAATACGAATAATATTTTTCACATCATAACTTGTCATTAGTTCACTAGCATAAATCGATATGGAAGGAATTCCCATTCCAGAACCTTGCACTGAAACTTTTTTCCCATTATAAAATCCAGTGTATCCATACATGCCCCGAACCTCATTATAGCAAACTGCATCTTCTAAAAAGTTCTCAGCAATAAATTTAGCCCTTAGAGGATCACCAGGCATTAGCACCGTATTGGCAATTTCACCTTTTTTTGCATTAATATGTAGACTCATGTTGTATTTCAACCTCCATTTAATTAAGCATTATTCTGCCTATTTTTAAACACTTGTATGATGAAAATCATCTGCAAATTTTTCCTGCACCTGCAAGAATTCATCTAAATTGCTAAAAAGCAACTCTACCAATTCAGGATCAAACTGCCCTCCTTTAGCTTCCTGGAAATAAGATAATACATCTTCCAATGGCCAAGCTTTCTTATATACCCGGTTACAGCTCAGCGCATCAAACACATCCGCTACGGCTGTTATTCTAGCAAAAATATGAATCTCATTACCTTGTAATCCAGAAGAATATCCTGTTCCATCATATCGCTCATGATGTTCTTTTGCAATAATAGCCGCTGCCTGCAACATATGCAAATGGGACCCCTTTAACATATCATATCCAATATTAGCATGAAGCTTAATAATTTCAAACTCTTTTGGCGTTAATTTCCCTGGTTTATTTAAGATTTCATCAGGTATACCCAATTTGCCGATATCATGCATGGGAGCAGCTAAGTGAAGGGTATTTACATCTTTTTCTGACAACCCGTATTTCATTGCTAAAAGACGAGCATATTCTGCTACACGCCGTACATGATTGCCCGTTTCTTTGGATCTTGTTTCTGCCACCTCCGCCAGACGAAAGAAAACTTCCCGCTGCGTATCATACATCTCTAAATGCAGTTTCAAATTTTCAAAAGCAGATGAAACATTCAGACAAAAAACATCTAATAGGCGTCGGTCCAGATCGCTAAGTCTTTGATCGCCTTCCATGTAAATCAAATATACATGTTCATCAACACTTTGCCAATATAAGATAAAATAATCTTCTAAGAATATACTTTGTTTTGCCGCCAGGACATAGTCCAGCTTGTCATGTATCTCTTGAGAAAGCTTCTCATAATTTTGTATGTGAAAATCACCAGTTGCTGCCAATACTTTAATTTCACCATCTTTTTTACAGGTAGCAGCAAAGCTGGATACTTTCAAATACAAACTATTTTTGTTTAGCCTTAACATAGCAATCAACTGCATTAATACGCCAGTTGCAAAATTCTGCATCGATTGCATGCGGAAAATTTCCGGTGAAGACTCAATAATCTTTTCTAAACCTTTTTTATTCATGGCAATTGTCAATAAATCTCGATGGGAACGCAAAGCAGAAATCAAAGTTGTCAGCAGCTTTTGCGCTGTCAGCTCTGTCTTTTCTTTATAATCATTAATATCATATTCTACAATGACTCTTGCCTCCGGGGCTTCCCCTGGCTGCCCTGTACGTAATACAATCCGAACTAGGTTATTGCCCATCACTTCCCGAATATACTTCACCAGCTGCAGACCAGCATCCGCCCTTTCCATAACTACATCTAATAAAATAAGGGCAATATCTTCATGCTTAAGCAATACTTCCTTCGCCTCACTGGCAGAGTAAACGCTGAGCAGCTCAATCATTTTTCCTTCAAAAACAAAATCGTTTAATACGAGCTTCGTAACAATATGCACTTCTTCTTCATCATCAACAATTAAAACCTTTATCTTATCAACTATCTTTGGTTCTACTACATCGGTTTCATCTGCAAATAATAATTCATCATACATGATTCGTTTCTCCTTTTCCTTGGATACGTTCAGGAAGTTTTACTGTAAACACAGTACCAACCCCTAACTGACTGGCACATTCAATTGTACCCTCCATTTTAAAAACAACCAAGTTGTATACGATATGCATACCAAGACCAGTACCGCCAGTACCTCGACGAGTGGTAAAAAAAGGATCAAATATCTTCTTCTGCACCTCCGGTGCCATCCCTTTTCCATCATCTGCATAGGTTAAGGTGATGATCCCATCTGAGTAAGAAATTCCAATGGAAATCGTGCCAGCATCATCTGGCTCGTAAGCATGCATGATAGAGTTATTTAACATATTCGAAATGATTTGCCAAAAAGCCCCGGGATACCAATAGACTTTAATTGCCTCTGGACAATTCACATTTACCTTGTGATGGGTCTTTTTTAATTGCGGTCTCAAACTTACCAATACATCTTGTATGTATTCTTCCAATTGAAAACTGCGTCGTTCTTCCACCAATTGATCAACTGCCACTTTTTTGAAACTGCGGATTAATTCAGCAGCCCGTTCCAGATTCGTAAAAATAATCTTACTTACATGATTCGAAGACTCTAAATATATTTGTAAATCCGTTTTTTTCATCTGACCATCTGAAAATTTCCGATCCAATTCACTTGTTTTCTCTGACATATGGGAAATTGCCGTAATGCTATTCCCTACTGGCGTATTAATTTCATGTGCTACACCTGCTACTAACTCCCCTAATAAAGCCATCTTTTCTACTTCCACTAAATGACTGCGAGTTTGCTGCAAATCTTCTAAGGTATGCCGCAGAGCAGAATTCGTATTCTGTAATGCCCTTGTTCGCTCGGACACTTGATTCTCTAGTTCCCTATTCAAATAACGAATTTCTTCCTCAACTTTTCTGCGACTGTTTATATTAATCGCCAATATGGCAACCAGCAATAGCAATATCATAAATACCACTGTTAAGAACCACACTAAATATTTATATGTCTCATAGAAGGTAACAGGACTATTTACAACAACACTGCCGACAGGCAAGGTTTCTTCTTTAATTCCAGCCTTACGCAATGCATGGTAATCAAACATATACTGCTGAATACTTTCCTTTATCACAGGTAGATCAACTGGAGGAATTCTTTCGAAGACAACTTTCCGAGCTAATTCACCAGCTATTTTCCCTTGATTAAACCCACTGGTTACCTTACCGCCCAACATACCAGACTTTAAATAAAAATCCCAAAAGCAGTATACAGGCACCTTACTATTTGCTCCAATTAGTTCCCCTGCTTCTTCATAGCTAAAAATAGTTTCATCTTTATCCACATTGAAAGTCATCAGCAAGACTGCTGTATCATCAGAAAGAGCAGCTATCTTCTCTAATACTTCAGACATCGCCATTTTCTCTAGAAAAACAAACTGTATTTTGCTATCAAAGTTAGGCATGATTTTTTCGAGTAATTGCTTGTTGGCTTTACCAACTGTCGTCTCATCATTGATAACAACAATTTTTGTCAACTGTGGCTGTAACGATAAGGCCGCTTCAATCGTACCCTTTATATCAACGTCCTCAATGATACCAGTTACCCATGCTTTATCTTGTATATCAGCCTCATCAAAATAATTTACACCACAAAAAATGATCGGGGTAGAAGGAAAAAGTGTTTGCTGATGTGCTAATGCAAAATCATAAGCCGCATTATCCGTAACAATGACTGCATCAAATTTCTTTCCTTTGTATTTTTGCTCATAGAGCTTGTATAAACTGTCTAAATAATCAGAAGTAATATTCTGTTTCGTATCCATATAATCAAAATACAGTACTGCCTGCTTATCTTGTTGAAAGACCGACTTAATGCCCTGTTCTTCTAATTTTACCCAAGGCATTTCCGAATGATAGGAATGAAGTACCAAAATTTTTTTTCTGTCTTTATGGTATAATCGATCATTGTCATTAGCCTCTGAAATGGCAATACTCCCATCCTTATATCTTGACCAAGGAATGATTTCTCCTGCTATTTCTTGCTTAATAAGCAAAATGAAAGTTCCACCTAATAAAAATGTAATAATCAGCACCGTTAGCAACGTAAAAGAAACTGCATATTTCACAGTTATTTCCTCCTGCGTATCAAACGTCTCAATTCTTTATACAACTTTCGCCATTTTTCATCCAGAACCTTCCTATTCATAGGAAAATCTTCATATCCAGCCAATCTGCCCGTGGCTAAAATAATCGTTTTTTACAATGAGATCAGATCTTAATTGGATTTTGGAAGAGCTTCATTTCCTTATTGCTAAAAAATGAGACTTATAGCCTAAGTATTAGGTTATAAGTCTCATTTTTCATTTTAAGAGCAGATAGCATAGAGATCACTCATGAAGAGTATTGGATTTATCCAGCAAATGAATTAACCATACTCGACCTACTGCAACCGTCGGTACGGCAAATAACATTCCTGTAATGCCAAAAAGATGACCAAAAAGTAAAATGGTAACCATGATAAATACAGGGTGAACCTTAATCGCCTTGCCGACTACTTTGGGATATATAATATTATGATTTACCTTTAATAAAACAATATAAAATAGCAGTACTTTAAAAGCTAACAAGGGAGAATAGGACAAGGCAAGCAAAGTACCTGGAACCGTGGCTATTATAGAACCAATAACAGGTACAAACTCCGATAAAGCAGATACTAATGCCAAAACATGAGCATAAGGCAGACCAAAAATATAACTTCCCAGGAACACAACAAAACCTGAAAAAATAGAAATTAACATCTGTCCTCTGATATAACCGCCCAGCACAATATTAATATCACCAAAAAAAGCAGTAAAGCGCTTAACCTGTAAAGGTGGTAAAAATTCTGCTATAGAAGAGGCAATCTTTCGCCCATCTTTTAATAAATAAAAAGTTAAGAAAGGTACTGCAATCATTTCTGCAACTCCTGAAAAAGTACGAATTAAAGGTATCACCGATTCTTTCACCATATTCACGGCAAAAACAACCGTATCACGCAACACCTGATTGCCATACTCTGCAAATTCAGCGGGTAGCATATTAACCACAACAGAAGAATCAAAATGAATAATAAAGCCTGGAAACTCGCGGATAAAACCTGCTAAATCAGGTAATATGGTGCGAAAAATCACACTCATCAGCACTACCAGCACACCAAAAAAACCGAATAAAGCCAAGAGTACTGCCACTCCACGGGAAATTGAACGAGAAAGCCGAAGCACTATCGGATCGAGCAAGATAAACAATAATGCAGTAACAAATAAAAGTATTAATAAGGATTTAGCATATATATATAACACCGATACCAAACCAATAAAAAATATGAAAAAAATAAAAATACAATCTTTCCAGAGCGTCCCCCACTGTAATGGAGTCATTCTCTTATTATCACTAACCATAATTATCTCCCCTTATCAGCAAGGATCAGCATAGTAAAATTCTCAAACACCATTACGTTCCTTCAGATTTTAGCCACGCTTCACATTATATAACAATTTTTACGCCTTTTCTATCTTAGCTATGAATAAAAACGTCACATCTGTTGTGACGTTAAAAATTCTTACTCATCTTCACATATTTCATTCCATCTTTTGTTGCAGCCTTCTCTTAACTATAACATATATATCAGTTTTATTACAAATCAACCTATCTTAGAAAGAATCTTCATAACGAAACAGCAAAAGCTCAATCTATAAAAACAGTATTTTTTTAGTATGCTTCATATTAAAGCGCCTACAAGCCCTTAATAAGGTTTCTAGGCGCCTTAATAAGTGTTTGCCCAACCATCACGCTAGGCAAATATTTAATTCATTCTTATCCAGCTTTTCGAGTTAAGTCAACATTATAAAATTCATTTATTGCTTCATCCAGCCTCTGACTAACCACTAAAACGTCTGGATGTGATATTCCCTTTTTGAGTGCCATTACGTGCATCTCTTCGCGTAAGCGATCTATCATATACCATAAATTTTTCATGACAATTTCCTTTCTATTTTTTATACATTAATCATTATAATGTATACATTAATACAAAATTTGTCGAAGTACAGTTCTCAGATAAACTTTATTTTCCTATTTATATTCAATAACCCCTTTTCCTTCATCATCATATAAATAAACCTGCTATCCATGACCTTACAAGTATATCTTATACAAACATCTTCACCTTTTACCAGATGCAGCTTGATCTTAATTATAGTACGCTTCATAAAAAAATGCCTTGCAACCCCCTTATATCATAAAGGTTGCAAGGCATTTTATTGTTTATTCCCACTCAATTGTAGAAGGCGGTTTTGATGTAACATCATACACAATGCGATTTACACCTTTTACTTCATTTACAATACGACGAGAAATCTGATCTAGTACTTCATATGGCATTCTTACCCAATCAGCTGTCATACCATCTTCACTGGACACGATACGCAATCCGACTGTATAAGCATAGGTACGCTCATCCCCCATAACACCAACACTCTTCATGGCAGGCAAGATAGCAAAGGATTGCCATACTTTGCGATACATATCCGCTTTTTTAATTTCCTCTTGAACAATTGCATCCGCTTCACGCAAGATTTCCAAACGTTCTTCTGTAATTTCTCCGATAATCCGAATCGCAAGACCAGGACCAGGAAAAGGTTGACGCCATACAATTTCTTCTGGCAAATTCAGTTCTCTAGCCAGTGCCCTAACCTCATCTTTAAATAAATCACGTAATGGTTCCACCAATGCAAACTTCATATCTTCCGGTAAGCCGCCTACATTATGGTGACTTTTAATGACAGCAGCCGTATCCGTGCCGCTTTCAATGACATCAGGATACAAAGTACCCTGCACCAAAAAGTCTATGTCTCCTAATTTATTGGCTTCCGTTTCAAATACGCGAATAAATTCGTCACCAATAATTTTACGTTTTGCTTCCGGCTCTGTGACTCCGGCAATACGATTCATAAAGCGCTCAGGAACATTGGCATATACCAGATTCATATTAAATCCATCACGGAAGGTTTTAACCACCTGCTCCGATTCATTCTTACGCATAAAACCGTGGTTAACATATACACAAGTTAATTGATCACCAACAGCCCGATGCACTAATACAGCAGCTACCGAGGAATCAATACCGCCACTTAAGGCACAAAGCACACGTTTATTGCCCACTTGTTTGCGGATGGCTGCAATCGCCTGATCCACAAAAGAACCCATATTCCAATCGCCACGGCATTGACAGATATCAAATAAGAAGTTCCGGATTATTTTCATTCCTTCTGGCGTATGTACTACTTCTGGATGGAATTGTACGCCATAGATGTTACGCAGTGCATTCGCCATTGCTGCCACTGGAGTATTAGCCGTATGTGCTGTAACCACAAAATTAGCTGGAGGCGTTTCAATATAATCACCATGGCTCATCAATACTTGTGTTTCTGATCCTAACTCCGAAAAGATATCTGTATTTTTATCAATTAATAAACGTGTATTGCCATATTCACGCGATTCACAATGTGCAACTTTGCCACCTAAGGTGTAAGCTGTTAATTGCATTCCATAACAAATCCCCAAAATAGGAATGTTCAAATCAAAGATTTGCGGATCACATTTCGGTGCTTTATCTCCATACACACTGGAAGGACCACCAGAAAAAACAATACCAATGGGACTCATAGATTTTATTTTTTCAATTGATGTCTTAAATGACACAATTTCACAGTACACGCCGCACTCACGAATCCGTCTGGCAATCAGCTGACTATACTGACCACCGAAGTCCATAATTAGAATTAATTGATTTTGCTTATTTTGCATAGTAAAAAAGATTCCTCCTACATGTAGATATTAAATCAAAATATAGCATACAATGCTACTTATTGTAAATGCCCTTTAGCAAAGTTTCCTTCCGTAAATCGCCGCAGGCACATTTTCCTGTTACCGACAAATTCCGAATTGTATCTAAAATGATCCTACTAATCATCGGAGCATCATCATAAAAAATATCCTTTAAATCCTGATGCGACCATTCTTTGACCAATCCTTCACCATAATTGACTACAAAGTAAAGTCCTGCATAACATGCCCCAATTTCCCTTGCTAAATACACCTCTGGGCAGATACTCTGACCAATAATATCAGCATGCCCTTTCATCATCGCAACCTCTGCCGGACTTTCAAAGTGACGACCATCAGTATTTGCATAAATACCCCGAGTAAAAATACGACCGTCATAATGTTTGCGAGTAGCTTTCACTAACGTGCTGCGCACTTCAGCACACAATGCTTCTCTCATAATGAGTAGATATTTACCATCCAGCTCCACATCTTTACGTACGGATAGATCAAGATAATCATCTGGTATTACAAAATCACGAGGATCTAATAGGTGATTTGCAGTACCTACACCACCTTCGCTGATGATACGCTTTACACCCACCTTACGAAAGACCCAAAAGATTTGCCTTGAAGCATCCGCCCGACTCACCCCGCTGCGCCAACCGTGCATTTTGCACGTAAGCACTTGGCAATCATCCACGCTAAACAAGGAAAAGATAGGGCTAAGTCCATAGGGTGTAGCAAACTGTACATGATCATCAATCATTACTACACCCGGATCACTGCTTCCTAAAGGAAAATTACTCGATAAGGTTCCTGAGCCGCCAATTACCGCATAGTCTGCCTGTATATCCACACTAACCATCCTTACTATGTATTGACCTTTTAAAAAATTATCAATACATATCAATTTTTATTATTACGTTAAAATACTCTTACTCAAAGGTTCGTATTATATTATACTGTGTATCACGCTGCGCTGGTTGTTTGCCAGTTTCGCCAATGAGAGCTACCATCTTTTCAATTGACATTTGAAAAGATGTTCCGGCAGCCTTGACCACATTTTCTTCCAGCATAATACTGCCCAAATCATTAGCACCAAAAGCTAATGTCAATTGCCCAATATTCTGCCCTTGGGTTACCCAGGAACCTTGAATGTGTTTGATATTGTGGAAATACAATCTAGCTACAGACAGTGTCTTTAAATAGTCCCAAGTAGATACTTTTTCCCCACCCAGCTCTGTATTGCCAGGTTGATAGGACCAAATAATAAAAGCGCGAAAGCCTCCTGTTTTCTCCTGCAGATTCCTTATCTTTTCCATGTGTTCCATACGCTGGGCATAGGATTCTCCCATACCAATCACCATCGTCGCTGTTGTTTCAAGCCCTACCTTGTGGGCAGCTTCCATAACCGCCAACCAATCTCCAGCGCTAATTTTTTTAGGACTGACTCTTTGCCGCACCTCATCCACCAAGATCTCAGCACCGCCGCCTGGCAACGAGTCTAAACCCGCCGCTTTTAGCGCTTCTAATATTTCAATTACCGATCGCCCTTCTTTTTTTGCAATATGAACAATTTCTGCAGGGGAAAAAGAGTGAATGGCAATATTAAAATTCTTTTTGATATAGGTAAGTAATTCAACATAATAATCCAAGCCCAAGGCTGGATTTAGACCACCTTGGAGCATGACCTGCGTACCACCTGCTTCAATGGTTTCTTTCAACTTATCAAAGATAGTAGCTTGAGATAGGGTATAGCCATCGGGATGTCCTTGCCTGCGATAAAAAGCGCAAAATCGGCATTCACTTGTACAGATATTTGTATAGTTGATGTTACGATCAATAATAAAGGTAACTACATTTCCCGGATGCATCCTCTGCCGCATTTCATTTGCTGCCTGTCCCAGTTCTAAAATATCTCCAGTAGATAACATCTCTACAGCTTGATTCGTTGCTAGTATCCTACTCATTTTACCACCTTTGCAAACTCAATCTCTGTTATGTTAGGACTTAACCCTAAATCATGAGCCATTCTATAATATGTCAATAAAGCCTGTTCATGAGCAGGGCTAAATTGATAGTTGAGCAAGCCAATATAATGAACAATTTGTGCCGCTGTTAAAGAGAACGTATCTTGCAAGGTATGAGCAGCATCCGCTATATGAGTTAGACCATATTGAAATCCTCCAGTCACTTTCTCATATACCATTTGTACATAGTCCTTATTTAGATCAGCAAACTTACGATTGACTACCCATACCGCATATACCATAGGAAGTCCGGTGAGGTTTTTCCACTCCCCTCCCAGATCATAATAATAGTAGCCATTCAATTGATGATGATAAGCCATAAGAGCATCATCACCAATAAATAATACTGCCTCTGCATCATCTAATACCCCTTCGTCAAGAGACAAGGGGCTGACAAAATATTCCGGGGAAGCTTGATATGCATGATGCATAATGATTTTTAACAATCCATGAGAAGTCGCTGATTTGGATGTCAGTGCAATACGAGCCTGCTTTAACTGCTCAATGGGATGTTTTGATACTAAGATAATACTTTCTAATGCTTTCTCTGCACTGATGGACACATTGGGAAGCACCACTAATTTCTCACTGTTTTGTGCATATATAATAGAAGATACAGGACTAATATTTAATTGTTCCGTAACTATTAGTTGATTAAGCTGGGCCGGAGTTGCTGAATAGATCGAAAGTTTTTCTCCAAAGCCGCCGTGAGATAACCCATAGTGCAGTGGCAAACAGTTAATAAATTTGATATTTCCTAAGCTTTGATTATCCATATGATTTCACTCCACTTGAGATTTTCAGTGGGCGGTAAAAAGTATCTCTTTCTACTGCAAGGTAACCTGTCTCTTCAACAAAACTGATAATCTCTTTTTTCGTAATTCCTTTTTTTGTAGTAGCGCCAGCCGCATGAATGATCTTTTCTTCCACAACCGTTCCATCTAGGTCATCTGCACCAAAAGTTAACGCCAGCTGGGCAATCGGCAGTGTCAGCATCATCCAGAATGCCTTTATATGATCAAAATTATCTAACACCAATCGTGCTAAAGAAATCATCTTCAAATCTTCCCATGAACTTACTCGCTGTAAGTTAGTGAATCCAGTATTGGCAGGATGAAAAGGAAATGCAATGAAGGCTTGAAATCTGCCTGTTCGATCCTGAATATCCCGCAATGTAATTAAATGCTGTATCCGCTGTTCGATTGTTTCGACATGACCATAGAGCATCGTAGCATTGGTAGGCAATCCTAGAGAATGAGCCGTTGTAATTACATCAATCCATTCAGCCGTCGTAGCTTTATTGGGACAGATAATCTTACGCACGCTATCATCTAGAATTTCCGCGCCGCCACCTGGCAGGGAATCTAAGCCTGCTGCTTTTAGTTGTTCTAATACTGCCGATATACCCAGTTGCGAGATGTTAGCAAAATGAACAATTTCCACAGGGGTAAAGGCTTTTAAATGCACTTTCGGTGCTGCCCTTTTCACTGCCGCAACAATATCCAAATAATAAGAAAATGGTTTATCGGGATGTAATGCACTTACCATGTGTATTTCACTAAGATCAGGTGTTTCTCTCATTGTCCGGCTTACAATTTCAATTACTTCCGATTTTTGCATTACATAGGCTTTCTGATCCTCTGCTTTACAGCCAAAAGCACATAACGGACAACCTGATACACATATATTGGTTAAGTTAATATGCCGATTCACATTATAATACACATGTTGACCGGACTTACGCTCTTTAACGATGCGCGCTAAGCCAGCCATCTTTAGGATATCATTGTGCTGATATAGTGCCAATGCCTCTGTAAAATTCAAGCGCTCACCGTTATCTATTTTTCTCGAGGCGATCTCGATGATATTCATTTTTTCCTGTCACCTCATTTATCGCATAAAGAAGACGTAACCATACAATCCACTTCATTGGTTTATGAAACTTATATATCTTCGCGATATTATAACCTTTTCCCTGCCCCAGAATGCAAAAAAAATAAGATTGCTCATAAGCAATCTATCAATGACGTAGTATTCCATTTTCGGCATGCTCATTTAATAGCTGACCCACAGTAACAATTTCATAACCTTCTGCTTTTATTTTGTCTAATAAGATAGGTAGAGCATCTGCAGTCTGTACCGGAGTGTCAGATGCATGCATAAGAATAATTCCTCCGGGTTTTAAACGTTTCATTACCCTTTCTATAATAACATCTCTACCAGGGTTTTTCCAATCCAACGAGTCTATATTCCAAATAATGGTTTTGTAGCCCAGATCATCTGTAGCCTTTAGTGACTGCTGATTATAATGACCGTTTGGAGGTCGAATCAGGGTAGCATCCACCCCTGTCACTTCTTTAATTAATTTATGTGACTTTTCAATATCCTCTGTTACCCATTCTCTCGTCCGATCCCCATAATTCTCATGACGATACCCATGGCTGGCAATCTCATGCCCATCCGTTACCATACGCTTTGCCACATCTGGATATTTTTGAGCCCATGGCCCCATGATGAAGAAGGTCGCCTTCTGATTATGCTGCTTTAAGGTATCCAATATGGACGGTGTAAATTTATTACCCCAAGAATGATCAAAGGTTAACGCTACAACCTTTCGTTCTGTTCGCGTACCAGCAATTGCTATTGGTCCACCAGAAATCAATTCTGCCACTTGTACATAAACAGCACCAATGGCAAAGAGCCCCACCATGCCATAAAATAAATGCCGATGATGAAATAATCGCCGCAAATTGAGAACCATAATTTTCCCCCTCCCACCCCATACAATAGTATGTATGCATACAAACTGAAAATTATGAAGAGAAAAATGAAAAATGCCAGCTCATTCCAGAGCTTTTTTATTCTCATAAAAACTAGTTCAATAAGTTCTTCCGATGAACAGCTGAAAGCTCTAGCGCAAACTGGAATTCAAACAACTGAAACGTAATGCGTAAACCTCATACAAATTGCAATTTTCTCTGCATAATTGTATTTATCGTAGGCAAAAATATTTTTGTAAGAATATCAAAAGGAGCGGTTCTAATGAGACACCTAATCCATTGTCACTGCGCAAAATCCGCTATATTTATCTTATTGGCAATGTTGTTAATGGCATATTTAGTAAATAGTTTCTATGGATCATCCACTTACCTCACTCTCTATTAATAATGGTATAAATAACTTAAATTGTGGGCATTATATTTCTGGAAGTGCACATTCCACCAACTAGAGTGACTGTTAAAAAACAGAGCTCTGGTTTTTTTATTTTTCCCCCTCATGCTCTAATAACAATTGATTAACCGCTTAATCACCTTTATTTACCGTAGATCATATTATGTATAGAAGATATTTCGATAGGTAAATTAGGAGGTGATACTACAAAATGGATCATAATTGGGAAGACCCCGAAATTGAAGATTGGGAAGACGATTACAGGGAAGAAGATGATCGACAATTTGTTGGAGTTGGTGTTGGCTTTGTCTGCTCTCCTCGTCGCTTCTGCTTCCCTAGGCAGTTTTGTTTCCCTAGGCAGTTTTGTTTCCCTAGGCAGTTTTGCTTCCCTAGACAGTTTTGTTTCCCTAGGCAGTTTTGCTTCCCTAGACAGTTTTGCTTCCCTAGACAGTTTTGTTCCCCTAGACAATGCTCTCCTACTTTCCCCTGTTTTCCACGCCGTTAACTTCCATTGTTGCAAGGTTTCAGAGAAAAAGCTATCGGGCTTTTTCTTTTTGTCTATCTAGCTGCCTTGCAAACAATATCCTTCGTATCACCATCAATGTGAAGAGCAGGTATACAGCAGCATAAGGAAACAACGCTCTCTACCCTTGCTAAAATGTGTGACATTCCACATGAGTTAGCAAGATTGAAGGATATAAAAAAGAAAAGGAGGATTCAAAACAAAAAAAGAAGCTCAGCTAGCAGCAGCTGAGTTTCAAAAAGAATTATCTGACGATACATATGTTGACGAAAGCAATATCGTATTTGAGGACTTCGCTCAAGAGTGGCTTGACCTCTATCAAGAAAGCGTCAAAATAGTAGAAGATATTGAGCAAAAAAATGTAGTGCCTAAGTATCTGGAAAAAGAAGAGCTTGCCCTATTTCTTAAGACTGCTCGTGAGAAAGGCATAGAGGACGATTACGAGTTTTTTTTAACACTTGCTTATACTGGTCTTAGGGCAGGTGAATTATGCGCCTTAAAGAAGACAGACCAAGATACTAAGCTAAATGCAATTATTGCTACAAAGACCTATTACAATCTGAGGAATTCCATTACAACGTATGAATTACACCAAAAACAGAGGCATCGATACAATTATTGAAGTTGATCCTATTGTTATAAAGGCTCTAGAAAAGGTAATAATCACAAGGGACATGAAAAAAGAGGTCGCACAAAAGTTTACTCAACTCTCGCGAGACCTCTAAAAAATTCTTTTTTATGTTACCAAAATGTTACCATTTAGGGGTAGGTAGCGTTCAAACCCGTTCCTGCAAAGGGGTTTGAGGCTGATATTACATCATGCCGCCCATACCGCCCATGCCACCCATACCGCCCATGCCGCCCATAGCAGCAGCACCAGCACCACCGTCTTTTTCTGGTTTATCAGCTACTAATGTTTCAGTAGTCAATACCATTGCGGCGATACTAGCAGCATTTTGCAATGCAGAACGAGTAACTTTTGCTGGATCAACAATACCTGCAGCAATCATGTCAACATACTCTTCAGTTAATGCATTGAAGCCCATGCCTTTACCGGCTTTTTTCACGCCTGCAACAACGATGGAACCTTCAAGGCCTGCATTGTTAGCAATCTGGCGTACAGGCTCTTCAATTGCACGTTTTACAATTTCAACACCTGTCTTTTCGTCACCAATTGTTTCAATGGCATCAAGAGCTGATAAGATATCGATGAAAGTAGTACCACCACCTGCGACAATACCTTCTTCAACAGCAGCACGAGTTGCATTCAAAGCATCTTCAATACGATATTTCTTTTCTTTCAGTTCTACTTCTGTTGCAGCACCTACTTGAATTACAGCCACACCGCCAGATAATTTAGCAAGACGTTCTTGAAGTTTTTCTTTATCAAAATCAGAAGTGCTATCTTCGATTTGTGTTTTGATTTGGCTAACGCGAGCTTTGATTAGAGTTACATCACCAGCGCCATCAATAATAGTAGTTTCTTCTTTGGAAACACGTACTTGACGAGCACGTCCAAGATCAACAAGTTCTACAGTGTCAAGTTTGCGACCAATTTCTTCTGTAACAACAGTACCGCCAGTTAAAGCAGCAATGTCTTCTAGCATTGCTTTACGACGATCACCAAAACCAGGAGCTTTTACAGCTACAGCTTTAAAAGTACCGCGTAATTTATTCACAACCAAAGTTGCTAATGCTTCGCCTTCGATATCTTCAGCAAGGATCAAAAGTTCACGACCTTGTTGCACCACTTTTTCCAATGTAGGAAGTAAATCTGCAATGGCACCAATTTTACGGTCAGTGATCAAAATGTAAGGATCGTTTAAAATCGCTTCCATTTTGTCAGTATCCGTTACCATGTATGGGGAAATGTAGCCACGGTCAAATTGCATACCTTCTACTACATCAAGACTAGTTCCCATACCTTTGGATTCTTCAACGGTGATAACACCGTCTTTACCCACTTTTTCCATAGCCTCAGCAATCAAATTACCGATTTCTTCGTCAGCTGCGGAAATCGAAGCAACTTGTGCAATCGCATCTTTTGTTTCCACTTTCTTAGCAGATTTTTTAATTTCTTCTACTAAAGTTTTCACTGCTTTTTCGATACCTTTTTTAATGATCATAGGGTTTGCGCCTGCTGCTACATTGCGCATACCTTCACGAATCATAGCTTGTGCAAGTAAAGTTGCAGTAGTAGTACCATCACCAGCCACATCATTGGTTTTGGTAGCAACTTCTTTAACAAGCTGAGCACCCATATTTTCAAACGGATCTTCCAGATCAATGTCACGAGCAATCGTTACACCATCATTTGTAACAGTAGGAGCACCGAATTTTTTATCCAGAACAACATTACGACCCTTAGGTCCAAGTGTTACTTTTACTGCATTTGCAAGTGCATTTACGCCTCTTTCTAATGCGCGACGTGCGTCTTCATCAAATAAAATTTGCTTTGCCATTATATGTAAACCTCCCAAATATTTTTATTATTGTACAACTGCTAAAATATCTCTTTCACTTACAATCAGATATTCTTGCCCTTCATATTTCACTTCAGTACCTGCATACTTGGAGAATATAATTTTATCGCCAACTTTTACATCAAGAGCTACGCGTTGACCATTTTCCAATACTTTGCCGGTACCGACCTCGATAATTTCACCTTCTTGTGGCTTTTCCTTAGCAGTATCAGGTAGTACGATACCACTTTTTGTTTTCATCTCGCCTTCTAAAACCTTAATGACGACTCTGTCACCCAATGGCTTAATCATTGAAATTTCCTCCTCCACGATATGTAATGATATTAATTTTGTTAGCACTCATTGTTAGCGAGTGCTAATCACATAATTTATGATATAAAATTCAGCAAGAAAAAGCAAGTGTTTAATAGGAAAAATCCATATTTTTTTCAAAAAATCTTTAGACTCACTTCTCATTGCGTATATTACACGCAAAAAATAAATGGTCCTTTTTGCTGCTTATAAGTAGAAAAGTGCCTAATTAGGCACTTTAGGCAGGTTATGTTCTTTTCGTTGCTGCTTCTACAATGGATTCAGCAACATCTTTAATCGATTTGCGTTTACTCATACTATATTGTTGAATGCGACGATAGGCTTCTGTTTCGCTAAGATTGTAAGCATCCATCAAAATTCCTTTCGCACGGTCAAGAATTTTTCGTGTCTCTAAGGATTGTTTCACATTCTCGAGTTCTTGTTCTAACTCAGCAAACTCTTGAAAACGAGACAAAGCGATCTCGATAGCAGGAAATAAATTCACTTCTTTTACAGGCTTCACTAAATAAGCCAGTACACCTGAATCCTTCGCTTTCTCCACAATATCCTTTTGACTAAATGCTGTTAACAATAAAACAGGAGCAAGCTTCTCATTGGAAATTATCTTTGCTGCTGTAATACCATCCATCTCAGGCATCTTAATATCCATAATAACCAAATCAGGCCGATATTGACGAACTAAATCAACAGCCCTCGATCCGTCAGAGGCTTCTGCCACGACCGTATGTCCTGCCTCTTCCAAAAGCTCTTTTAAATCCATCCGAATAATTGATTCATTATCAGCTATAACAATCCGCAATGATTCCATTCTAAACTCCTCCTTTCGCCTTACGGGGAATGGTAATACAAGCATGAGTACCATTATCCGTGTATAATGCAAAACTACCGCCAACATCGCTCTCAATCAGTGTTCGTACAATTTGCAATCCCAAACTGTTGGATAATTGGGGATTAAAGCTCGGTGGCATGCCAATGCCATTATCATAGATTTCGATTTTATATTCATCTTCCAGGGTACTAATGTCAACCCCAATGATGCCTTCATGCCGACCTACAAAACCATGTTCGATGGAGTTTTGGATCAGCTCATTAATAACCAGAGCTAAACTACTAGCCTGCTCCGAGGGAAATACCACTGTCTCACCATTAAAAATAGTTTGTAAATTAAAGTCTGGTTCCAGCATATTTTGAATAACTAGGTCGAGAATATTTCTAGCCACTTCTGCTACATCGATAAATTCTGCATCCTGTTGTGATAAAAATTCATGAACAACAGAAATACTAGAAATTCGATTCACACTCTCCCGTAGAGCAGCTTTTACTTCCTGGGATTTCGTACGCCTTGACTGCAGCCGCAGTAAACTGGCAATGGTCTGTAAATTATTTTTCACCCGATGGTGTATTTCTTGAATGACTGCTGATTTTATTAATAGTTCTTTTTCTTTCTTTTTTACCTCGGTAACATCTGTTAAAATTACAACCGTACAGGCTGTAACTTGATTTACAACTATGGGAATTGCCCTTTGTACCAATACCATATTGCCTGCTGACAATTCTGCCTCACAAGGCTCTTGAATGGTCATAGCCTTTTGGGCTAACCCCATATTGGCCTGGCGCTCATAAATGCGCCGACCGACAATATTACCTACAGCTAATACCTTATATATACTATCAGCAGTTGAATTAGCAAAAATGATTTTACCATGCTCATTTACAATGAGAATACCATCACTGGCAGACAAGGAACGATATTGCTTGCTGCTGCTTGGTATTTTCACCGTCGATAAAAGAAGTTGTGCGGTTTCAACCAAGAGTTGATGCCCATGTACGTGAGCTTCTTCCATGCTAGATTCAAAACTGACAGCAGCAATTACATTACCGCTAGCATCTCGCACCGGGTAGACCTGCATTTCCATCCACATACCCAGAGCCCATTCCCGTTGCCCATGAATCGCTTCTCCCATGGAGATACTTCGCCATATAAGCGGCTCCTCTAAGGCATAGACAGTTGTCCCCAATAAGCTGGGCTTATGCTGCACATAGCTGGTATTGGGTTTTATTTGCGCTGCAATAACCAAAAAGTTCTCCATACGCGCTTTCGTATATAAGGTAACTTGGGCGTGCGCCAAGTCACTTGCTAATCCCAATACGGTGCAAATTGTATCTAGCACTGCAATTTGCGCTGGGGCTAATGTAGTTACTTTTCGACAAATATCTCCAGCCACTCCCATTTGTACCTCCAACTATTACTTAAAAATAATTGCGAATACCTGCTCTATTACTTTGTTTATACTTATTCCACTTATTATATAAAAATTCCTTGTCGTGGAATTTTCAAACTTTTATTTTACATTTTACTCCATATGTTAAGTCACTATTTCCCTTGCGCCTAATTTCAAAGAAGGTTTTGCATTCAAATGCAAATCGGCATAATCGCCTATTTGATGCTGATAATAGGCTCTGCAAGCAATCATGGCAGCATTGTCAGTACACAATATAGGATCTGGATAGTAGAAGGATATCCCTGCCTGTTGGCATTCATACCCTACTTTAGCTTTAAGACCACTATTGGCAGCTACACCTCCAGCAAGAACAATCTGCCCTACACCACAGACAGCCGCAGCTTGAAGACTTTTACTAACCAGCACATCAATTACAGCTGCCTGAAAACTAGCCGCTACATCTGCTGTATTTATTTCTTCTTGTTTTTGCGCTGCACTATTTAAATAGTTTAACACTGCCGATTTTAACCCGCTAAAGCTAAATTCAAAGCTATTTTTTCCTGATAGCGCACGAGGAAAAGCAATGGCTTCCGGATTACCTTTAGCAGCCAAAGCATCAATATAAGGACCTCCAGGGTAAGGCAGTTTCATCACCCTTGCGACTTTATCAAAAGCTTCCCCTGCCGCGTCATCCCGCGTCTGGCCTAATAATGTAAATTCATTATACCCCTTCACATGTACTAAGGAAGTATGCCCCCCCGATACTACTAAAGCCATGAACGGCGGCTCTAATTTCGGGTGAGCCAAAAAATTGGCAAAAATATGTCCCTCTAAATGATTCACGCCAACGAGAGGTATCCCTGCAGCAAAAGATAAGGCTTTTGCTACTGATACACCAACTAGTAATGCTCCCACCAGACCTGGTCCATAGGTAACTCCAATCGCTGAAATATCAGTTAATGCTATCCCAGCCTCTTTTAGTGCTTGATCGATCACTGGGAGTACATTTTCAATATGTTTACGAGAAGCAATCTCAGGCACAACTCCACCATATTTTTGGTGTACTGGAATCTGGGAAGAAATAATATTCGATAAAACAATGCGTCCATCAGCCACTACTGCTGCAGATGTTTCATCACAACTGGTTTCTAGAGCCAGTGTTAAACAGGGTTTTCTGGTTTCTTGCTGCGTATTTTCCAAAACAAAGGCCTCCATCTTTCTATCATTCCAATCAATACAATAATAGTCACATTCTTACCCACTATGACATATTGTAAGTATCATCAATCACCCTATAAGCCACGAAAGTGGCTCTTTTTTTATCGAAATTTCCTTATAACTTCTCGCACCACATAATGAGTGCATCTTCTTTGGTATCCGTATAATAATTACGCCGTCTTCCTTGGGAAGTAAAACCAAATTTACTATATAGACCTTGAGCAACCGTATTAGAAGCTCGCACCTCCAAGGTCATTCTAACCGCTCCCCTATTCTTCGCATGTTCAAGAAGAGCGGACATTAATCTTTCGCCTAGTCTTTTCCCTCTATATGTAGGTAAAATCGCTACATTCGTAACATGTGCTTCATCTACAATGAGCCACATACCTGCATAGCCAATGATTTTACCAGCCTCTACCATCACCAGATAGTAGGACAATTCATTGTTCATTTCATTGACAAATCCCTCGCGAGACCAGGGAGTCGTAAAGGATTGCTGCTCTACTGCAAGAACACCATCAATATCAAGCGTATTCATACGCCGTACCATCATTACGGTCATTTGCCGACTCCATGACGACACTCCCACAAAACCTCAGCTTCTGAACGTCTAATATATAAAGGTTCTAAACCCATTACATCATGTCGCACTCCTTGTTTGATCAGTTTGTATCCTAAACCGGCAACACTACTGGCTCGCTGGATAACCACATGAGGTGCAGCAAGTATTAGATTTTTTCCAATCTGTTCTATTTTGTCACGATACATGACCGCAGATTCTCCCATTACTACTACAGGTCTTTCCTGCTGGCTCAAACTCTCTAAAGCAGCGGTAACCTCTGTCACAATCGCTGGCTGTATCTCTTTTAATTCTCCCTGATGCCATTCAAATAAGGCCTGATAGACATTTCCCTTTTGTGCATCCAGCATAGGAGCCAGAATCACTCCGGGAACCGGACAGCCGTAAGCCATGGCTGCCAGAGTGGGTACGCCAACCACAGGAATCTGTAAAGCATAGGCTAAGGTTTTAGCCGTAGATAAACCAATTCTAAGACCTGTAAACGAGCCAGGTCCAATACTGACAGCTACCCCCTTAAGATCCGCTTTAGCCACCTGAGCCATATCCAGTAGTTTAGCAATATGAGGCATTAATAATTCAGAATGTGTTTTTTTTGTTTGTAATGTAATCTCAGCCAATACGTTGTCCACAGTTGCTAAAGCAACACTGGACACCAATGTAGCTGTATCTATCGCAAGAATTGGCATGTCTGTTTCAGCTCCTCACAAAGTTGTTCATAAGTAGCTCCAAGTGCCCGTACCTGTAAGACTCTGTCCTCTACGCTACCTTCATTTTTCTCAAAGTTCGAACGTATCTCAATCCATAAATATTCATCAGGCAGCTCCTCAGGGAACTTGTCTGCCCACTCAATGATCGAAAGCCCATCCGCTTCCGTATATTCATAAAAACCAATATCAAATAATTCCCCAGCATTTTCTAATCGGTATAAATCAAAATGATATACAGGAAAACGCCCTTCATATACATTTAAAATGGTGAAAGTGGGACTATGTACGCTTTCTGCTATGCCCAATCCTTCTGCTAACCCCTGTACCAATAAGGTTTTTCCAGCCCCTAGATCTCCAACCAAACATACTACCTTCCCTGCAGATAGCACCTTAGCTAAACATTTGCCAAACGCAGATGTTTCCTCAGGGGAAGTTGTTTTAAATTCCAGCATACGAAAAAATTCCTCCTAATTACCTAGCCTACTGGCGAAAATGATTATATCCTTTAGGTTCTAGCAGTGACTCTGCTCCATCTTTATCCACCAATAGCACACCATGTCTTTCCTCAATCACTTCACCAATAACCGTCAGCTTAGTACCAAGATCAGCTTGGGATAACAGTGAAAATTGCTGCGGTGGAATCGTAAAGACCAATTGATAATCTTCACCACCATATAATGCGTACTCTAGACCATCTTTCCCCAAAGCACGGGCTGCAGCATATACTTCTGCCGACAAGGGAATCATCTCAGCATAGATTCGCATCCCTACATTACTCGCCCTGGCAATCTCATTGGCTTCACTTGCCAAACCATCACTAATATCATTCATACTTGTTGAACCAGAAGACGCAAGCATCGCTCCTGCTGTAACTTGCGGTCTTGGTGTTACATGTCTTGTCACTAAAGGCTGAAAGAATCCATGCTCCGTCCATTTTCCCTGCTGTAAGAGCTCTAATCCACATCCCGAGTCACCTAATGCACCCGTTACAACCACTAAATCTCCTACACCAGCTCCCGAACGCCGCTGGAGCTTCTTTGGATCTACTTCACCCATTGCCGTTACATTAATCACCAATCCATTGGGACTCGATACAGTATCCCCACCGACTATATTAACACCAAACTCATGGCAAATTTCTTTCATACCCTCATATAAGGATACAACAAAGTCTACAGACAAATAGCTAGGCAAAGCGATAGATATAACAACATGGGTTGGCTGTCCTCCCATTGCTGCAATATCACTTAGGTTTACTGCAATCGATTTATACCCTAACTGCCAGGCACTGGTAGTAGATAGATCAAAGTGGACCATCTCTACCAGCATATCCGTAGTAACCAATTGCAATTGATGAGGAGCTGGTATCAGAGCTGCTGCATCATCCCCAATTCCAATTACTACATTTTCCTTGTTATGAATCGTATTGACCTTTATCAGATCAATTAAAGCAAACTCTCCCAATTTTTTAATTTCCATCTTACACCTACCTAATCGCCAAACAGTATAAATGTATTAAAATTCTGTTTTACAAGTTTGAAATCCTGCATGTGCAACAATCTTATAAAAAATATTTTTTATTACCATTTGCCTTATTATTCACCGTATCGATCTGCTAAAATACATAAAAGCAGCAATCTAACTTTAGATTGCTGCTTTTAGAAGTATTATTTACTTTTTTTAATTATGTTCTCAGATCGGCTTAAAGGTTCTCCAATATCCATATGACCTGATATCGTATCAATCTTTTTACCCTCTACCAGAATTTGCACTTTTTGTATATCATGAAACTCGGTTAACGTATTGACAATGGCACCTACCAGCAATATTTCTAAGGCAGAACCACCCTTATTATTCTTCACTAAACTATCATTAAAATCAACATAGGCAATATGATCCTTGACCAAAATATTCCGCAACTTAGTTCCTGCCGGAAATACAGCGACTAAATCAGGGTTCTTGGTTCCTGCTATTAATAACTCCATGGCAGTTTGCGCTGGATGGCTATTCTTCGGAACCACATATTTCTCACCTATCAAATTCGCCGCATCTTTTGTTGCGAAATATACTATCATGGTCATCGTATCTTGTCCTGGATTGACCGTTTTGCCTGGCTCTATTCCTGTTTGGGAATTTTCATTTTGCACATTCGGCACTGTTGGCGACTGAGGAGCAGCCGTATCGCAGCCACCCAGCATTATGGACAGCATGAGCAACATGCTTACTAAAGCGATTCTTTTACCAAACATTATAAGCCACCTCCCTTTTTAGCGGCTTGAGCAAAAAAGTCATCCAATCCCTGCACAATCCCTTGCGCCAGTTTCTGCTGGAATTGTGGAGTACTCAACAATTTTTCTTCATCAGGATTAGAAATAAAACCTAACTCAGCCAAAACAGAAGGCATTTTGGTTTTTTTGATTACATAAAATCCTGCGGCATTAATTCCACGATCTTGCAGTCCCCCGGTTTTAACCAAGTTATCTTGAATACAATTTGCCAACAAGATATCATAATTACTCTTCTGATAATAATAAGTAGCTGTACCGCCTACGCTGGGACTGGTGAAGGCATTAATATGCAGGCTGACAAATACGTCTGCCTTATTGTTGTTTGCCCCCAAAGTTCTAGCATTTAATTCATCAACGGCACTAGCATTCGGTCCAAAGACATCTACATCTGTCTTTCTGGTCATTAATACTTTAGCGCCTGCCTTTTCTAGTAAAGCCTGTACCTTTTGTGCTACTGCCAAAGTCACAGTCTTTTCCTGCAATTTGTTGGGACCAATGGCGCCTGGATCACTGCCACCATGCCCAGGGTCAATAGCAATCACTTTATTCCTTAAACCAGCAGTAAAGTTATACTCAACCTTAGGTACGACTTGATTCACATCAATTACCACACGAAAGGTCTTATTATTAATTGCGTCACTTTTCAAAGTAAATACTTTGTAGTCACTATCCTCAATCATAGTAGATAAGTCCACTATAACTTGACTGTTGGTATTATCTTTTTTAATAAATCGAACCTTGTCCGCAATTTTGCCATCTAAATCTACTAAATTATTAACATTTCCCACTGCTGCACCATTAATATCAATAACTAACTGAGAGCCTTTTGTCCCATCCAGCTTGCTGCTGACTCTCACGGCATCCTTGGTATCAATTACTAAGCGTAATTTACTGGTCCCTTCCACAGCATCTTTATGTACTAGCCACCGAACATTGATTAACTGATTGTTACCAGAAAGTTTTGTCTGCGATAGCGCTGTTGCTTTCAGTGAAGTTATAGCTGCCGCTGGTTTAGCCCCTGGTCTATTATCATTTAACGCCGCCATACCAACCTGAGGCACCAAAAATAGCATCAAGAATAGCAGACTTAAGAAAGCAGAACGAAATCGACGCAATTTATAACACCTCCGTTTGTCACCACAAGTTTATTATTTTTATAGGCAAATCACTCTCAATACACATATATCATACATAATGTTTCAAAAAAATGCATAGTATGATATATTGTTTTACAATTCGTGCCTACTAACAAAAATCCTGCAGGACTTTCGGGTATAAGGATAAAAAAATCAAAAAAATCTACTTTGTTGATTTTAAAGAGGGCCGCAGCTGCAATAAACCACAGCTACAGCCCTCTTTGTGACACAGGCATATTCTATTTTTATTTCGTGATATTTTCCAATTTAACCATATACTCCATAGGCACCTCTTTCTTATTGATCAAGTCAACGGCATATTTTACACCATAGTAACCTTGATCATCAGGTTTTTGATCCACAGTTGATGCCATTTTTCCTTCTTTAATGTATACTTTCGCTTGGTCTAAAGCATCATACGCTGTTACTATTATTTTCCCGGATTTACCAACACCATCAATGGCTTGAATGGCACCGAAAGCCATCATATCATTAGCACAAAATACCCCATTGAGATCTGGATTTGCCTGCAGAATGTTTGTCATTACGTTGAGACCTTCTTCAGTCTTCCAATTTGCAGATTGAGAAGCGACGATTTGGATATCTTTGTACTCAGCAAATGCTTTTTCAGCTCCATTCTTTCTTCCCTCTGCATTATCGACTCCCTGAATACCTTCTATGATGGCCACTTTCCCTTTCCCTTTCAGCTGCTCAGCCAAATATTTACCTGCAAGATAACCACCATCAATATTACTGGCACCAACATACGGAATGGGTTTAAGTCCAGCCGCTTTCGCTGCATCGCCATCAATACGATTATCAATATTAATAATTGGAATTCCCGCATCCTGCGCCTTTTTCAAAACAGGTACGATTTCTTTTGAACCGCCTGGAGCAATACATATTGCATCCACTTTTGTCGCAATCATATTTTCTACAATGGCAATTTGCTGTTCAATTGAAGTTTCTTCTTGCCCTACCTGGACTTCCAATTTCACACCTAATTCTTTCCCAGCTTTTTGAGCGCCTTTCTCCATACTGATAAAAAACGGATTACTTAACGTTTTCATAACAAAGCCAATTTTTAATTCCTTTTTGTCCGCCTTCGCAGCAGGTTTGTCGCTGCCAGAACTGCCGCATCCAGTTACTAAAGATGCCAGTAAACCTACTCCCACCAGAATCGCTACTGTTTTTTTGTACATAAGTTGATTCTCCCCCTCTTTTTAAACTCGCTGTGCTACTGTTCTTGCAAGCAGTAAAGGACTCTTTTGCCGCTTACGATTCTTTTGAATCTTCAAGACGAATTCGCTATAAATATTCTCACCTTCATAAGAAAGGCTGAGGGCGCCTTAGTCTGATGATTCAAGCTCGACTAGGCTAAAATGACGCCAAGCATCATTCTAGTCCTGGCCTTTGGTGTATATAACAACCTTACGAAAGAAATACAATAAGATTGTTTACCAACAAGGTCTACACAAATTAAGCTTATATGTTGTCATTGATATGGCTTTGTCGCCCCCACTGCTTGGCTTGGTCGATTCAGTCCCTTGGCTGCACTGCTGTCTTTTTTTGATCTTCTGTATTGATCAAAAAACACAGCACTAACAATAACGGCACCAATTACAATTTGCTGCAAGAAAGGCGAAACATTCAGAAGATTTAAGCCATTGCGCAGCATCCCAATCAGAATCGCTCCCATAAGCGTACCGCCAATAGATCCCTCACCGCCATTTAAACTGGTACCACCAATGATAACGGCAGCAATGGCATCTAGCTCATAGCCGATTCCTGCAATAGGCTGGGCAGCATTTAAACGACCTGTCAAAATAACGGCACCAATACCGCATGTTATGCCACAAATGATATAGGCCCATGTTTCTACAGACTTCACATTAATTCCCGATAAACGAGCAGCTTCTTTATTTCCTCCAATAGCGTAAATGTGACGACCAAATTTAGTATAATTTAAAATAAAGATCGCAATCATTACAACAACAAAAGCATAAATGACAGGAATCGGAATACTCATCAGGTTTCCTGCGCTTATAAAACGAAATTCACTAGGAAACATATGTATAGTCTGCCCGTTTGTAATAAATAAGGCGGCTCCTCTTGCCACACTCATCATACCAAGGGTTGCAATGAATGCTGGAATTTTAAGTTTGGCAATTAATATTCCATTCATAAAGCCTAATAAAGCACCGACTAGAATTCCACTCAGTATCGGTATGCCAATACCAATATCTAAATGTAACGTTAAGCCGATTATTACACTGGAAAATGCCGTCAGCGGGCCTACGGATAAATCAATACCAGAGGTGAGAATAACAAAGGTCATGCCGACGGCAATAATCGTTGAAATCGAAACTTGCAGCAAAATATTGAGTAGATTGGCAATATCCAGGAAATGAGGACTGCTAACTGACAAAAATATAAACAATGCGACAATTGCAATTCCGATTCCGAATCGATCTGCAATTTTATGAAACATTTCCAACGCCCCCCAACATCAATGGCATAATTCCCTCCTGGGTAATCGTACCATCATTTTCAAATTCACCAGAAATCCTTCCCTGATTCATTACGATAACCCGATTACTGACTCTAATAATTTCAGGTAAATCAGAAGACACCATAATAATGCTCTTGCCTAACTGAGCTAATCCATTCATCAATTTATAAATTTCAGCCCTTGCTCCTACATCGATCCCCCGAGTCGGCTCATCAAAAATCAATATTTGACAATCCGTCAAAAGCCACTTTCCGATAATCACCTTTTGCTGATTTCCCCCGCTTAAAAACTTCACCAACTTATGAATAGAATTGGTAGCTACATTTAAAGCTTGTACGCTATTCTTAGCCTCCAACTGTTCTTTCTTGCGACTAAGGAAAAAGCCATTGCACACTCTGGGCAAATTTGCCATGGTAATATTTTGATCAATCCCCATGCTAAGTACTAACCCATCTCTCTTCCGATCTTCACTGAGATAGCCAATACCATGACCAATCGCCTGTATTGGAGAGTGAATTTCCACCTGGGCTCCCTGAAGCAATATCCTGCCCGCATCCATTTTTTCTGCACCAAAGAGCAGCCTCATCAGCTCACTCCTGCCAGCACCAACCAAACCTGCAAATCCCAAAATTTCACCTTTTCTTAAAATAAAGCTGGCGTTTTGTACAACATTACCCCAGCTAATATTTTTCACTTCCAGCAAGACCTCTCCAATATGATCCCTGACTGGTTTATCCATTTTTTCTAATGTCCGTCCCACCATCATCGTAATCAATTGATCGATTGTCACATCTTTCATATTAACAGTTCCTATATCTTGACCATCTCGCATGACAGTGATGCGATCTACAATTTCACTAAGTTCCTGCAGTCGATGAGAAATGTAAATAATCGCCACGCCTTGACTTTTCAGCTTGTGAATGATCCGAAACAATTCATGGGTATCCTTATCACTAATCGAGGAAGTTGGCTCATCCATGATAATAATTTGACGTTTTTTCACTAATGACCGGGCAATTTCTACCATCTGCTGCTGGGCTGTACTCATTTCCTTAACCAGTCTTTTGGGATTGATATCGATATTCATTTCACGAAAGATTTCTTCTGCCTGCTTTTCCATTTTTTCTTTATCAACTATATAGAAGGGAGATTTAACAATTTCTTCTCCCAAAAAAATATTTTCTGCCACGCTCATTCCTGGGATTAAACTCATTTCCTGATAAATGGTGCTAATGCCAAGATCACGAGAAATGTGAGCATTTTTAATGTCTACTTCTTTACCGTACAATAGAACTGTACCGCTGTCTTTTTGATGGGCGCCACTCATAATCTTAATCAAGGTCGATTTACCTGCGCCATTTTCTCCTAATAAGCAATGAACTTCTCCTTTACGGAGTTCAAAGTTAATATGATCTAAAGCCTGCACTCCAGGAAAAGCCTTATTGATATCCTGCATGCGTAGAATAACTTCATGGTCCATACCGTAATCACCCCCAGTTAAAAGTTGACACCTGAATTTAGTATAATGTTGGCGTAAGGAGTACACTCACCAGTGCGAATCACAGCAACTGCCTTCTGATTCATTTCCTTAAACTCTTCGTGACTACATCGATGAATAGGCACAGCTCCTAACAGTTCCTTCACACCCTCATACATCTTTGGGCTGACGGTTTCCATCTCATTGGCTATCACCGCACTCTCCACCTCTAGTTCTTGCAATATTACACAGAGCGTTTCTAAAAATCCTGGAACACCAGGAGTCAAGGCTATATCAATCCGCCGTATTCCTTGCGGTATTGGCAAACCACAGTCTCCAATGACTAGCTGATCTTTGTGTCCCATACCAGCAATGACTTCACTGATCCCTTGATTTAATACTCCAATTTTCTTCATTGCTGCCCCTCCTGTTTACGAATAAATTCGTCTACTTCGTCTCGCCAAGGCAATGATGGCTGGGCTCCAGGTCTCGTCACTGCTATAGCCGCTACAGCTGCTGCAAATTTTGCACTTTCCAGCACTGTTTTCCCCTCCGCTAAGGCAGTGGCTAGTGCGCCAACATACGCATCTCCAGCAGCAGTCGTATCTACTGCGTCTACCTTATAGGGGAGTATCTGCTGCTTCTGCTCTACAGTACAGCATAAAGCCCCTTTACTGCCTAATGTAATAATGACGGCTGCTGCGCCCCTATCTAATAGAACTTGTGCCGCTTCATCTTCTGCGCCAGCTTTACCGCCCGTAAGCACCGATGCTTCTGTCTCATTGGGAATCAGAATATCGATCATCGATAAGAGTCCCTCTGAAATCAGGCGCGCTGGTGCAGGATTCAAAATTGTAGTCCACCCTTTCCCCTTGGCGGCCCTAATTGTATATTCCACGATTGTTTCTGGTATTTCATTCTGTACAAGAAGAATTCCAGGCACTTCTGCCGCTTCCAATGCTGAATCTATGTCTTGCTGACAACATGCGTAATTAGCTCCAGGCACTACCACGATGGAATTGGCTCCCCTTTGATCCACTGTAATTAATGCTGTACCAGTAGAAGTTTCAGCTAAAGATATATAGGAAGTACCTACCCCGCTTTGCGAAAGACTGCACCGCAACCTTTCACCAAATTCATCCCGCCCGACAGCTCCTACCATTGTTACCTTCGATCCCAATTTAGCTGCGGTCACCGCTTGGTTCCCACCCTTGCCGCCTGGAAAGGTTGTAAACGTTTTCCCGAAAATAGTTTCACCCTTTTGGGGCAGCTCAGCAACGGTTACCACTAAATCCATATTTAGGCTGCCCACAACCAGTATTGGTTTTGTCAATGTGCTCATTTTGATTCCTCCAAGCCACCTGAAGATTGACGAATCATCAGTTCAGGTACAAATATCTTTTCATGCGGACTGCTTCGTTCACCTGTAATATGCTCTACCAATAGCTTTATCGCATATTGTCCCATCTCATATACAGGTTGCCGAATCGTAGTTAATAACGGCTTATACCATGTCGCCAACCGTATATCATCAAAACCAACAACGGCTACATCCTCTGGTACCCGAATGCCATATTGGTTCAAGCATTCAATTGCACCGATGGCCATGATATCGTTAGATGCAAAAATAGCATCGAATTGGTAGCGACTCAATAACAGATTCTCCACTGCAGCATAACCGCTCTCATAGGTAAAAGCACCAATAAACGCCAACTTCTTGTCATACTGAATGTTATAGCTAAGAAGAGCATCTTGGTAACCACTTGCCCGCTCAGCTCCTGAAGAAAGTTTTGGCAATCCGCTAATAAAGGCAATCCGCCGCTTACCTCTTTCAATTAAATGCTTGGTGGCCATGAAGGCCCCTAAGCGATTATCCGTACTAACACCACTGGCCTTCATTCCCTCTACTCTCCGATCCAGCAAAACAACAGGGATACCTAATGAATCTAACAACGCAATATTTTTTTTGTTGTCAACACTTTCAGTAAATGCTATGCCATCCACACGTTTACTATACAAAAACTGGATGTATTTTTTCTCTTCTTCTGTTTTTCCATCGGTATTACACAAGATAACAGCATAATTATGTATTTTAGCCGCATCTTGAACCCCCCTCACCAACGCAGGAAAAAAAGGATTTTCGATATCCGGAATAATAAGACCAATGCTACGAGATTCTTTTATCTTTAACGCTCTTGCCACATCATTTGGCTGATATTGCAATTCTTTGGTCGCTAGCAAAACACGCTCTGCTAACAATGGTGAGACTCGGTCTTTTCCATTCAAGATTCGCGACACTGTTGCAATGGAAACTTCAGCCCTTTTCGCGACATCTTTAATTGTTACATTTCTAAAGTTTTCTTTATCATATGCCATCATATACTCCTAACCAGTTATCCTTGTAAACGTTTACTTAACCTTTCTACCTGAAACAATAAAATTCCTGCTTATTTTTCAAAAATTTATAGAATATTTAGATTTATGCAACTATTGTCCTGGCAAACTAATAATATTTATACATTTTGATGCTGAAAAGAAATCAGGAAAGCTTTTAGCCTTCCTGATTTCTTTCCATTATTTCTTTTAGTAATCGCTCTGCTTCTGCTTTGGCTGCTATCGTTGCCTCATGATCGACTTGCAGCTCCATGGTTATGACATCCCCTTCTTGGGCTTCACTTGGCAAACTCTCTCGAGGCCATACGACTTGCACTTCTTCATCGTCCAATAATAATACTGCTTTATCCCCTTCAAAACGATCAATTACAGCTAAAACCTTCATACTGTTATTTCTCCTTTGTTATGGTATAGGTTTTACCATCACTATTGATTGTCACCGTACCATCGGTATCAGTACGATATACTTTTGCTTTAGCCTCACCATATTTTTTTAATGTAGAAGGATGAGGATGATGATAATCATTATTCGCACCTAACGAGATAATAGCAGCTTCAGGAGCTACGGCTTTTAAGAAAGAAACTGAAGAAGATGTAT
This sequence comes from Pelosinus fermentans JBW45, assembly GCF_000271665.2. GTDB lineage: Bacteria > Bacillota > Negativicutes > DSM-13327 > DSM-13327 > Pelosinus > Pelosinus baikalensis. Next base: position 3,360,541 of record NZ_CP010978.1, read on the forward strand.
TACTGCCGTGGTGGCCAGCTTTTAAAATCGTACTTTTCAGTTCTGTTTTATACTTTTTCAACATACGCTCTTCTGATTCCTTCTCTGCATCGCCTGTTAGCAGCATCGAAAAATCATGATATATCAATTTTGCTACAATGGAATTGTTGTTTAGTTCTGAGTCTTTTATAAAAGGTTTCTCCGGTGCCAAAATTTTTAGTTTTATATCATTTGCGATAACAATTTCCGTACCAGCAGTAAGAACTGAAAACGGTATCTTCTTACTTTGTACTAAGGATAAATATTTACGGTACAATGCTGTAGTCGTCGTTTGTCCGCTGTCATAAATTTGATTTACTTTAAAATTCTCTAGAATACTCGACATTCCCCCTAAGTGATCGGCATGAGGATGAGTAATAATCACTTTATCGATCGTTGTAATTCCTTCTTTTTTTATGTACGCTGCTAATTTGTCTTTCGTGCCAGTATCTCCTGTATCAACCAATACAGTTTGTCCTGCCGCTCGAATTAAAATAGCATCTCCTTGCCCAATATCCAACACCTTCACAGTAAGAGGAGAATTTGTCTGTCCTTGACTGACATTTGCCTCTCTGTCTTTAACACATCCTGCTGCTACCAGCATAGCAAGGGTTATCAGAAGTACCCCAAACCACTTACGTCCCATCATTTTACCTCCTAAAATAATACCACTCCTTCCTTGCAAACATGAGAACGGCTATCTCTCATAACTAAAAAGACTTGGTTTACACCAAGCCTTAGCTGCATGCCGAAATTTTAAAAGAACTATATCCTTATATGATACAAAAATTATACCTCAACCAACCCTAAACTCACTTTAATTGATTCATCAACCATAGACATAATATCTTCACTCAAATGAGAAACTTTTTCTTTTAAACGACGCTTATCAATGGTGCGCAGTTGTTCTAAAAGAATCACAGAATCTTTTTCCAAATTCGATTGTTTCGAGTTGATTTCCACATGAGTCGGCAGCTTAGCCTTCGAAATTTGCGAAGTAATGGCTACTACGATAATGGTCGGACTATATTTATTACCAACATCATTTTGGATGACCAAAACGGGACGATGCCCTCCTTGTTCCGAACCCACTACCGGACTTAAATTGGCATAATAAATATCTCCACGTTTTACGACCATCTTTTATTCACGCTCCGCCAGTAGGGTAGGCATTTCAAATAGATCTGCATCAGCTAGCAAGCCTTCCTCTGCTAATGTCAGATTAATCCCAGCCATCTCCTGATATCCCTTACGCATTTTATCATATATTTCCTTACGTCTACGCTCTTCAATACACAGTCGCATGGCATCACGCACAAATTGACTACGGCTTAATTTTTCAATTGCAATAATACCATCTACTTCTTGAAGCAAGCTATTCGGGATACTAATCATAATACGCCTCAATTCTGCCACGCCTTCACCCCCGCCAGTTAACACAACATTCATATAGATAGATTATAGTTTCTTTATATACAAATGTCAATTTTTTTATACACGATTTTATCATTTGGCGAATGATGACCGGCTGCGCACATATTTAAATAACCAAAGACTTGACTCAAATGGAGTATTAACTCGCATTTGGATCGTAGTCACACTTATCCACCGAAATTAGCCGCTCTACCTGCTGCTTATCGAAAATGGGAGTCTTGAGCGACTTGTCATTGAATAACCCCACTATCATAAGTATGCATGAAACAAGAGGAATTTATGCCTAATCATTTTCTTGAATACCAAATATTGCTGCTGGCAATGCCTTAATGATATCACTTGCGATCATACCAATCATTCCATTTCTGGCGACAATATCTCCAGCTAAACCGTGAATATACACACCAGCCAATGCTGCTTCATGACTTGACAAGCCTTGGCCGACAAATCCTGCAATGATTCCAGTTAGCACATCACCAGCACCGCCAGTTGCCATACCAGCATTACCACTACTATTAATATATACCTCACCATCTGGAAATGCGACTACTGTACGTGCTCCTTTTAAAATAATAATACTTCCCCACTCAATCGCCGCCTGACGAGCAATATATATGCGATCTTGATTGACCTCTTCGGCAGTTAAATCGACAAGCCGCGCCATCTCTCCAGGGTGCGGCGTTAGTATCGGTACAGACTTAGCCTCGGTTAATAAAGAAGTATGGTCAATCAGTGCATATAAGGCATCTGCATCAATCACTAAAGGCCTTTCGATTGTCGTAATCACACGGCGCACAAGTGACATGGTTTCTTCATGGCGGCCCAATCCAGGACCAATCACCACTACATCACTGTGCAAGGAAAGTCTTTGAAGTTCAGAAAAAGACTCTTCTCCTAAAGCACCAGGACTCACCTCAGCTAAAGGACTGGTCATGACTTCCGTTACTTTCATTTCCATGATATCATGCAAGCTTTCAGCAATACCTAAATTTACCGTACCTGCACCAGAGCGCATAGCGGCACTTGCTGACAGGGCAGCAGCACCTGTTAATCCTCTAGAACCTGCCACTACGAATACTTTGCCGCAACTCCCTTTATGGGCATCAGGCTGTCTTTTGCCAAGCATGTTTGTCACATCGCCGCTGGTAATAAGATTCTGCTGAATTGCAATATTTTGTACCAGTAATCTAGGTACACCAATATCAGCCACGTACAGTTCACCAACATAAAGAGCACCAGGGTATAACAAAAGTCCCTGCTTAGGCAGAGCAAACGTAATGGTATAATTTGCTTTTACCGCTACACTCTGAATCTGACCTGTATCGCCATCAACACCTGTTGGTACATCTACGGCAATAATAACCTTATTCATTTTATTCATACATTCTACAACCTGGACCATATGATCCCTAAGTTTACCAGTAAAGCCTGTACCTAGCAGCGCATCTACCAGGCAGTCCGTAAAGGTCATAGCAATTTTTACTTTATCCCAGTCGTGCTGATTTATCACTTCTAAAATATCAATTCCCATATTGGTAATGATTTGTAAATTCGTTAACGCATCACCAACTACAGCCGTTTTACTGCCGATTAAAAAAACTTTGACTTTCGCCCCTTGGTTATGAAGATGCCTAGCAACTACATAGCCATCACCGCCATTATTTCCAGTACCAGCAAATACAGAAATCTTTTTATTATGTAAATTTCCTAGTATACTCTCAATTTGCCCAGCTACTTCTACGCCAGCATTCTCCATGAGAACAATACCAGGAATACCATATTCTTCGATTGCTGCCCTTTCTATATCTTTCATTTCAGCAACGGTTACTACTTTCATACTATTTTCCTCCCCATAAAATGACCTGGGCAGCGGCATATTCTCGTGCATGTGTCAATGATATATATGTCATACTAACCCCTATACTTTTAGCTAAAGCGCCAAATTGTCCACTTAAATTCACATGCGGGCAACCTTTATCATCAAGAATAATTTCAATATCCTTAAGCCTTCCACCTGCCATTCCTGTGCCAAAGGCTTTCATGACTGCTTCCTTACCAGCAAATCGTGCTGCATAAGAAGACGCTTTTTGTATACCTCGACTTTCACAATATTGCTGTTCCTGCAGGGTGAATACTTTGTCTATAAAAGATTGGCGCATAATAGCATCTTTTATACGATTGATTTCAATAATGTCAATTCCAGTACCAATAATCACAGATTTCACTCCATATTACCTTTTACTATCATTCATTGTACCAGCATTAACTGTCTTTTGCCAATAGATACGGGCAAAATACAAGAAATGAATATAGAAAAGAAAGACTTAGCCTAGGCTAAGTCTTTCTTTTCTATATTCATTTCCTAAAGTTTCTCATAATGAGTACTTCGACTCGTCGGTTCTTAGCTCGCCCATCAATTGTATCATTCGCCTCAAGTGGACGATATTGCCCATATCCAATAGCACTAAAGCGCTCAGGCTGTAAACTTTTTTCACTAGATAAGATAAATTTCATAAAGTTAATCGCCCGCTTGGAGCTAAGCTCCCAATTAGACGGAAACTCCGAAGTATTAATCGGTATACTATCAGTATGCCCTGAGATAACAATTTTCTGAGTTAAAGGAACCAATACTTTGGCTATTTCCTCACCAACACGCAAGGATTCAGGACGCAAATCCGCATGTCCTGATGTAAATAAGGCAGAATCTTTAATACGAATCATTAGCCCATCTTCTGTAAGTGTTGTATTTAAATCACCAGTTAATTTATTCTCTTGAATATAATGGTCAATCTGCTTTTTTAATTCAGAAAGTTGAACGGTCTCTTGCAGCTGCTCCTGGCCCATAGTACCTTCGGCGGACTGCTGGTTAGGTATTGCTGAATTCAATTCAGGAGTGATTGCTTGATTATTATCGAAAATCGAAGGACTTCCACTGAAAGCAGTATTAAAAGCATAGGCCATCTGATCAAATTTCTTTTGATCTACTTGAGCTGTAGCAAACAATACAATAAATAACGCTAACAACAAAGTCAATATATCAGCATAAGGAATGAGCCAAGATTCATCCATATGTTCTTCATGATGAGCTTCATGATGTTTCTTCCTTCTAGACATTATGCTTCCTCCGTTTTAGCCTTCATCTGCTCCCTTTCTGTTTGGGAAATAAACACCTTCAGCTTGGCTTCAATTGCAGTAGGAGAATCTCCTGCCTGCAAGGACAATATTCCTTCAACCATCATTTTTCTTACATCAACTTCTTTTTTGGACATGATCTTTAACTTGTTTGCAAAAGGATTCCAGATTACATATCCCGTAAAGATCCCGAGCAAGGTAGCTACAAACGCAGCTGCAATGGAATGTCCCAGAGCATCAATATCATTGAGATTTCCTAATGCAGCAATCAAACCAACTACTGCACCAAGTACCCCCAGTGTCGGAGCATAGGAACCAGCCTGAGAAAAGATCAACGCGCCGACACGATGACGTTCTTCCATTCCTTGAATCTCAGCTTCTAACACATCACCCACGAAATCTGGGTCAAGTCCATCAATTACCATGCTCAAACCAGTTTTGAGAAAAACATCCGGCACTTCCTCCACACGACTTTCCAGAGCTAGAATACCTTCCCGTCTAGCTGTTTGTGATAATTCCACAAACATCTTTAACATGTCACTTTTTGACATAAATTCAGGTTGTTTAAATAACATTTTAACAAGCGTCGGAAAATTTTTAAGAACTTCCATAGGAAATGCATTCAACAAGCAAGCTGCCGTACCAGCAATAATAATCAAAAATGCCGCTGGATTTATTAACACTACTAAACTTGCACCTTTAAGCACCATCCCTACGCCAACAGCCACAAATCCGAGTCCAATACCAATTATTGTTGATAATTCCACAATTCAGATCCCCCTAAACCTAACGATCAGTATAGTTACTTCTAGTTAGCATATATACTTGTAAAAATAAAGCCACAATCTGCCTCTTACATATTTCTTTCTTTTTCTGCATATTCCTGCAAATTATTTGTTAATTTTTTGCTTTGACGAAAGCCAAATTCGGTAGAGATATGTCTGCCAATTCCTTGAATTTTCCCCGTAATACAGCCTACGCAGTGTTTTGGAGTGTCATTAACACAAATTTTACCTGGATACAACATATACATTTTTCGATATTCACCTTCGGTAACATTGGGCATCACTACATTAGCACCGCTTTGGAGAGCAATAATACGTCCATTTTTGTTTAATGTTTCCATAGCCGTAGTAGCTGGAATATTAGCATCAGGCAATAAAAGCCTAGTAATTGCCATCACTTTTATACTTGTGTTAAAAGTACCCCCTCTCTCTTGTGCCAGCGGAGTATCAGCGTTGGGAATAAAAGGTCCTAACCCAATCATATCAGCATCTAATGATTTAAAAAACAAAATATCATCCGCTAAACATTCCATTGTTTGATTCGGAAGTCCCACTAAACAACCTGTCCCCAGCTCATATCCAAGATCTTTTAAATCTTGTAAACATCGTAATCGATTTTCAAAACTCATGCCTGGATGCAATTCTTTATAGATCCTTGAATTCGTTGTTTCGATTCTAAGTAAATATCGATCTGCGCCAGCTTCTTTATAGATTTGATATTCTTCTCTGCTTTTTTCGCCAAGGCTTAGAGTAATGGCTAATCCTAAAGCCTTTATGCTCCTAATGATGTATTGCATATCAGCCACAGTATAAGACTGACTTTCACCAGATTGTAGTACAACCGTCTTATAATTATAGCTTTTGGCCTTATCGGCAAGATCAATAATCGTATCTGGGGTCAATTTATACCGCTTCACCTTAGTATTTTCTTTTCTTAACCCACAATAAAAGCAATTCTGTTGACAAATGTTTGAGAATTCGATTAAACCACGCAAGTGCACTTGATCTCCCACATATTGGCTACGCACTCTATCAGCGGCTAGAAACAATTGTTGATCATATTCATCACATCTCAGCAAATCCACAATCTCTTCTTTCGTTAAAGAATGAGTGGTCTCAGCCTTATTGATTATATCTACTATTTTTGCCACGCTTCTATCCTCCTTACTGTGAAGTTAGCATTTATTTCTTCATTTCCCCTGGCAATCCCTTTTTCATTATAATAAGTAGATATTCATTCGACATAATGCTATTTAATTTTATATAAATTGCTGATGTATGAACCAATTACTACTAACTATAGAATATTCTACTAATAAATGCCTCTATCTAAAGATATAGATTCGATAAAAATACGATTTTATTCAACAAAAAAATTAAAAATACGCTTCTATTGCCTACGTAATACAAAAAAAAATCGTCTATCGATTGTTAGACCACCAAAAATGGATAGACTCATTATATTTTCCAGGAAATAAAATGTAAAGAAATCTTTGATTTGTCTTTAACTTAATTGACAATAATATTTTAGACTGCTAGAATAAATGCACACATTGATATAACATAAAAAGGCGCTACGCGTCTTTAAAATCTATAAAATAATCGAACCACAAAGACGCAAAGGACACTAAGGATTTTTTTATAATTAGGAGGTTATATGGAATTATTAAAAAAACGGATTCAATCTGACGGACTGGTCCTAAATGATTCATTACTCAAAGTCGATTCTTTCCTAAACCAACAAATTGATCCTGATCTTATGCTGAAAATAGGTGAAGAGTTTGCTCATCGCTTCCAAGGAGAGCAAATTACTAAAATTTTGACGATTGAATCCTCTGGAATTGCAGTATCTGTGATGGCAGGTTTAGTGCTTAAGATACCAGTGGTTTTTGCAAGAAAGAAAAAATCGGTTACGATCACTGAAGATATATATTATACAAAAGTTTATTCCTTTACGAAACAAGAGAGTAATGACATTATTGTTTCAAAGCAATTCCTGCAAAAGGACGATCATGTGTTAATTATTGATGACTTTTTGGCTAATGGAGAGGCTGCTGCCGGTTTGGCTGAGATTGTCCATCAAGCCAATGCAAAGGTTACTGGAATCGGTATTGTTATTGAAAAATCCTTCCAGCCTGGTGCAAAAAAATTAATGGATGCGGGCTACCGAGTGGAATCCTTAGCCCGCATCGCCTCTTTTTCCAACGGACAGGTTATTTTTCTATAACTATTTATTCTATCTAGTCGCATACTCACTAAAATAAGGTAGTCCATGAGTCTTGTATATAAGACTCATGGACTACCTTATTTTGCTCTTCACCCTTCTAAAAAAGTAACCCCATACCCGCCTTTCGGATAAGAAAAATCAATATTATCACAAATTAAACGACAACCGCCGCATTCGACACACTGTTTATACAGTATGAGAAGTGATTGTTTTTTTTGTGAATTCTCCCTAAATACACCAGAAGGGCAGAAAGTTAAGCATTGTTTATTTTTGCAATCTCGGCAGATTGTTTGGTCTAAAATGGTAACATGCTGCCACTTCTCATCTGGTTGGTAATGAAGTAATGACAGTCGTTCCTGAAGATCGTTATTCATCCCTTGACCACCTTTAGTACTTTCCAAATATCGCTGGCCATTTTAAGTAAAGGTTGGATACTGGTTATTTTTTTGAAGATAAATATACGCTTAGCTTTTTTCGGCATAGTATACACTTTGGCAACATGAAAGGCTGTTTGATTTACTATTTTACTATATAAATCAAACAGATAAGGAAGATCTCGTTGTAAGCTAGCGATTTTTGCATTTGCTTTAAGATCTTGCATAATAAAACTTTCATCAAGCAATGTGCGATATAAGGATAATTTCTCTATGGAGAAATCTCTGCTTTTCTTACTTTCATTAGCGGCTTGGGCAGCGAAAAATCCTGACCACATAGCTAAATTTATGCCATGAGTGCCATTCACTAATGATCCAGCATCACCCAGTATCATCAGACCAGGATGGACAAGTTCGGGAACTGCGTGATAGCCGCCTTCGGGGATGACTGCTGCACCATATTCCAATACGGTTCCGCCAAGCAACAGTGGTTTGATCAAAGGGTGCTTTTTTATACGATCCAAGAGGTCATAAGGCCGAATTCCTGAAATTGCAAAATCAGAAATTGCCATACCTACATTAAGATTAATACAATCTTTAAACGTATGTATGGAACTGGTCCCATTGAAGCCAGCTGTGGGATAACCCAATACTCCGATTAAACTGCCATAACCAGGCAGCAAATTAAACCGTTCCTCAATCACTTTTGCAGGTAGAGCAATGGTTTCTTTGACGTAGAGAGCTAAATCTTGGGGCGATACTCTAGGTACAAGACCAGAACGTTGGCCAACCATTGCATTGGCACCATCAGCTAAAATAATGATATTCGCAAAAAACTGACAATTTTGCGGCGGTGATACTTGAACCCCAACAGCTTGATTATTCTCAAATAAAACTTCTGTAACATGATGATTAAAGTGAATGTCTACGCCTACAGCCATCCCTTTGTCCACAAGCCATTGGTAAAACAATTTACGTTTTACAGTAATATGATTATAAGGGGCAGCTGCCAAATTCGTGCTTTGAAAGGAAGTTGATAATAGCGAATCTTCCGTCATAAGCCAATAGGCCTGCTGCGTTACAATACGTTCGCAGGGACATTCATCCCAGAAATTTGGAAATAGTTTATGAGTATGCTCAGAAATTAATGAGGTACCGCCGCAAACTTTAGCACCTGGAAATGGTCCGCGTTCGAGAAGCAGAACAGTAAGACCTTGTTTAGCCATAAAGTAGGCAGCACTAGCTCCAGCTGGCCCTGCTCCTACTACAATGGCATCATATTTTCCCCTGTTGCTGGTATCATAATGAGCATTGTTATATTTTCCAATTTTTCGCGGTTTTTTAGCCTGATACCAATGTTTTAGCATACAAATTCACCCTTACCATAGTATTTCGCGTCCTTAGCGATACTATTCCGCCGGTAGATATGGATTATTCTCCCACCATTACATAAACTATTGCAAAATTGGCAAAGCTAGACAGAATAATACACCAGGAGGAATAACTCGTTATGCTTTCAAGACGTGAATTTATTCAACTGTGTATGTCAGCAACGGTTGGTATGAGTCTTACAGAATACTTAATTCCCGTCATGCGCAGCACATTTGCGCAAAGTAAAACCACCAAGGCACCAGTAATCTGGCTGGAACTTGGTTCCTGTACTGGAAACTCCGTATCCTTGGAAAACGCCATAAACCCATCCATGGAACAACTACTGTCGGAAATATTGGATGTACGCTATCATTGGCTGCTGAACGTTGCCCAGGGAGATGATCTCACGAAAGCACTAGAAGATACAGTGGAAAAAGAGGCCGGAAATTTTTGGCTCATTGTAGAAGGGTCAGTGATGACAGCAGACAACGGTCGTTATAATGAAATTTTCATGAGGAACGACAAAATGGTGACAGGTATGGAAGCGGTGATGGAGATTGCTGCCAAAGCAAAATATGTAATTTCGGTGGGGGATTGTGCCGCTTTCGGTGGACCTTCAGCAGCCTTTCCCAATCCTGGTGGTGCCAAAGGAGTATGGGAAGTAGTGAAAAGGCAGGTCATCAATATTCCCGGCTGCCCTGCCCACCCAGACTGGATGAGTGGCACCTTTACCCATCTTTTGCTCTATGGGGTGCCAGAACTTGATAGTTATAATCGTCCGCTCCTCTTCTTTAGTAAAACCATTCATGATCTATGCGAGCGTCGTCAACAGTTTGAAGATGGGATCTTTGCCGACTTTCCTGGTGGTCCAGGATGTTTGTATAAAGTCGGCTGTAAAGGTCCAGTTACTCATGCTGATTGCCCTTTGCGACAATGGAACCATGGTGTCAACTGGCCAGTCAAAGCTGGCGCTCCCTGTATTGGTTGCGCCAGTCCTCATTTCCCCGATGGCATGATGCCATTCTACAATCATTTACCAGATATTCCGACTTCGTTTGCTACTTTAAACATCAAAAAGATCAGCGCTGGGCTGGTAGCATTCGGTATTGGAGGAGTTGGCACCCACTTTGCCGCGGCAGTACTAAAAAAACGTATTCATAAACACTATATAAAGGGGACAAAGCCCCTTGAAACGCTGCCACCTGAAACACTAGAACAAGCTAAGCAGGAATTGAATGAATTAACAAAGCAAAAAAATGCCTTGCTTTCCATCACTACAAAATCAGATGTCAAGCAAGCCTTGCGCCATCGCAAATGGTGGCGACGTAAATTAGCTGATTTTTTTTATCCTAAAGACAAAGGTGGAGAATAAGGAGAGATATGACAAAAAAAACAATATTTCCAGTTTCAAGGGTACATGAGCCCCTTCGCGTGGACGTAGAAATACAAAATGGTCAGGTCGTGGAAGCAACAGTAGGCGCTACCTTGTTCCGTGGCTTTGAAAATATGATGATCGGACGCGATCCGCGTGATGCTGCACTATTCACACAGCGCATATGCGGAATTTGTTCAACTGCCCATGCGATCTCGGCTGCCCTTGCCCTTCAGCAAGCTTTCGGTGTGCTACCTACACCAAACGGACAGCATCTTATAAATATGATTTTTGCTGGTGATATTATACAAAATCATATTCGCCATTTTTATCTACTGGTTATTTATGATTACGTCAAAGGCCCAAATATGCCTCCCTACTCTCCACGCCCAGAAGGAGATTATCGTTTGCCCCAAAAACTAAATGAGGAATTAATAACCCATACTAAGGAAGGAATGCTAAAGGCAATGCGTGCCCACGAAATGCTAGCAATATTTGGCGCTAAGATTCCGATGCAGCAGACTATTCTTGTTACAGGTGTTACCGAACAAGCAACTGCTGATCGCATCAGTGCTTATGCAAGTATTTTACATGAACTCATGGAATGGGTGGAAAAAGTTCATCTATATGATGTGGCTGTACTGGCCGATTATTATAAAGATTACTATACCATCGGAAGTTCAAAAGGCAATATGATATCCTACGGCATGTTTCCCCAGCCCATAACTGGCAGAAGGGAATATGCATCGGGCGTCATGCTTGCCAAAGGAGAAGTTCAGGCCCTTGATATCAATAAAATCAGCGAAGATATTAAATACAGTTGGTATCAAGGCGATACAATGCAAAGACCACAGGAAGGAACAACAATACCAGACCGAAATAAAGCAGATGCTTACTCATGGGTAAAAGCCCCTCGTTATGCAGGACAAGCCTTTGAAGGCGGTCCACTAGCAAGAGCCTGGCTAAGCGGCAAGTACCAGCGAGGTACGGGCGTAATGGACCGAATTATAACACGCGCTCAGGAAACATTAAAAATATGCCAGTTGGCAGAAGAATGGCTGGCACAACTTTCTCCAGGTGGGCCAACCCATACCCCATATACATCGGTAATGCAGGGCGAAGGTGTCGGATTAACCGATGCCATGCGCGGCGGCTTAGGTCATTGGCTGCGAATAAAAGATGGTAAAATTGATCATTATCAAATTGTCACACCTACGACTTGGACCTTTTCCCCTCGTGATAATCAAGGACAACGCGGTCCAGTAGAAGAAGCTCTCCTTGGTACACCAGTAGCGAATACAGAGGATTTAGTTGAAGTTGGGCGAGTAATTCGCTCCTTTGATCCCTGTTTTACCTGCGCCGTCCATATGATAGATGCACCTGAAATCCCTACTATGATAATTTAGAATTGGTTTACTAGTCCATTCCACATTTACACTAGTAAATCTTACTATTTCATCATTCATTACTATTAAGGCAGCAAGTCTTTATGCTCATTCTTTGTAGTTTCAAGCTTTACTTCTTTATTAATATATCCCGTAAACATAGCCTGTAAATTGGCTGGGCTTTCCGTAAATACCAGATATAAATGTAAAGGAATAGACGCAGCAAAAAAAATCGCAACGCCAAAATGAAGAATTCGAATGACGTTCAATCCCCCCAACTTCCACTGCAGCCACTGAGAATTTGTGGGAAAGAACAATATGATTCCAGTAATTGCAGCAATGAGTACTGCTAAAAACCATGAGGAAAATACTAGCTTTTGTCCTGGGTTATAACGTCCAAAATTAGGATGACTTTCAGTAATAAAAAAAACATAACGTATAAAGCTAGGCACATTCACCCAATCCCGAGGTAAAAATAAAATTTCAGTGATTTTATTCGTATAAAGATAATAATAAATATGGGCTACTAAATTAACAATAATGATAGAACTAAAAAGCGTATGGGTTTTGCGCACCACTTCCATAGGCAGATGCAGCCAACTCCAAGGAGCATTCATGTACAATCCCGTAAACAGCAATATGATTACTGCCAAAAACATAACCCAGTGAAAAATGCGTATGGGCAGCGAATGCAAAAGCAGCTTCATTTTTAATACTCACTTCCTAGCGTTTTCTCTAAATAAAATCAATCTTTTCAACTAGTTCTTTAATAAGCTATTGCTATTAGCGTCACATAAAAATGAATTTCCAGCAAGTCAAGTCTGGCTAAGATCACCCCCTTCCCCTGACACCACTTTAATGCTCATTATCCTCTTGTTTTTCATGGTCTAATGGTTTGGCTGCTTCCGACTGTAAGACTCGCAAATTCTTTTTTCTCTCATAACGTACGAAAATACCTTCTTGCCACATTTGATAAGCATATATTAAAACACCATCGGTAGTAGCAATTAATGCATTTATAAAAGGAGTGATACCTACCTCATGAAAAATCCCTCTACCGCCAAGGAAATAGACATGAAATAAATATATAAATCCAAAGTTTAGCACTATATCTATTATTATGTATTTCCGAAAATTACCATATAAAAAATGAAAAAGCCAGATAGTAGTGACGCAATTTAATCCGAAAATATGATAAGAAGATGTCCTTAAAGGATAAGTTGTTTCTCCATAAATAAACCACCCTAGACTTTCCCCCGTCTCTACAACTAATACACTAGTAAGCGCAGAGAACAGAGCGACAGGCATAAAACGCTTTATCTCTTCTTTATTCATAAAAAACAAAGTAAGCCATGGCAGAAATAGCATAGACCACATTAATATCTGATTATTCACAGTAAGACCTCCTGAGTTTATATTTACTCATGTAGTTTTACCTGATAAGAGTAGATATACACCTATGAATGAGCATAATTCTAACAAACATTTACATTCAGCAAGATATAGGTCGCCTAGGCGGTAAAGTAAATAAGATTGACGGTTCACGGTAACTAGGCGAACATCGTTTTTCCCAATGCAGGATGCAAAATTTAAAATAAAAGTGCGAATTCCTGTAGGATAGATATAACCTATTTATATTTAATGCGAATTGTCATTTTGTATTTAGGTACTTGTAATATATCAAAACCGACTACGATTAGTTCCCGGTTATTCTGTAACACCGTATTCGCAAGTTCCAGAGGAATGCCTCCTTTGGAAACTGGAACTGGTTGATTTTGTATAGCCGCCAATTCTTGTATAAGCCATTCTTTAGATATCCAGTTTCCCATGTTTTGCGGTGTTTCGTTCAGCCACCTACTCATTTTCGGTAATAACTCCATACTATCCAAGACTGACGTCTCTTTGGGGTAGATAACGCTAACAACATTGGATGTATAACTGTCATGAACGGGATCTATCCGGTATAAACGTATGGAGTTGATGTCAGAAAAGTTTTTCAATAATTCAAAGTCATCTTCTTTTATTTCCGAAACGTTATATACTCCCAAATCTGTAATGGTCTGATCATTCTTACCCCATAGCCGCTCTTGTCGCGCTCTTGATAGTACCCCGATATTTCGCAGCATATCTAAAATTTCTCCCGTACCATCTAAATCGGCCTCCAATGCTCCGGAATAATAACTGAAAGCACCCTGATCCGGAATATAGAACTTCTCAAATTTATTCCGCATAATATTTTCCATGATTTTCCTAGCACTATCTTTATTTTCAGTCGAAGCATCGCTCCATAAAAAATTCGTTAGAATTCTTAATGCACGGAAGGTAGCTAATGACCAGTCGTGCTGTTCAGCTAAATTTTTAGGCATAGGCATGGAAAGCTTCTGCAATGTATTAGCAAACATCGCCTCTTTATATCGCAGAGGAAACTCGGAATGGCGGTTGTTGCCTTGATCATCTACAAACAGTCTCACAATATGAGAAGTAGCTACTAAATCTCCTGAATCTAATAGTTGTCCAGAACTCCTTAATCTGGGACCCCAAAATCCAGTTTTGCTGTCCTGTTTTTCATAAAACCATTGTAAAAGTGCATGTTTCCACTCAGGAGAGAAATCGTATAAATTAACACGTTCCAAGTCGGAAAAATAGACTATTTCAAAAGCCAATATATATGGAGTCTTAGGTAATTTGGATGCAATCCAGCCTGCTGTGGACAGATCATCTAAGTAAGTCTTTAATTTTTCTCCTGTATTCATTTGATCTAAGAAGCTTAGCTGATATCTTAGATGAAGTGGCTGACCTAAATCCTTTGTCAAAAGTTCAAGGTGGTTCACCATATTAAGCGTAGAACCAACATATGTACAAAGAGGATACGAATCGTCCATAAATGCACCTGTCCTGGGGTTTTGCAATCCTAAATAAAATTCTAATTCCTCTTTTTTATCGGCAAACTTTGGAACCTTAATTAGGCCCTCTCTGTTTTTTAATTGCTTATGAAATTGATTGAGCCGGCTAAATGCTGTTATATATTGACCTTTGTCAATATAGTAGACGATTCCGACCATCTTAAATTCAAATTCCCCCATATAATACCCTTCGGCACGAAGCTCACTATTTAATTCAAACATTTCTGGAATCAATGTTAAATTTTTATAGACAAAACTTCCTGAAACAATTAAAACAATTGATATCATGACCGCTATCACAGTGATTAAATACTTTCGGTTGGTGTTCTTTATGATTACAGATATAGACTTAATCATTTCCCTCCCATATTCCATTTTGTTGTTCACTCAACTTCCCGCAGCATTTTTTCTATACTAGTGATACGTATCCGCAGTTCGAAAAGTTCTTCAAGCATTTTTTGTTGATTTTCATTTATTTTCTGTTGTGTTAAGATTGCTTCCTCCGTCAACTTGCGATACGCCTCGTCTCTTGCTATTTCAGCCGTACTCGTAATTCGAATTTGACGCATCTTAAACCATTGCCACGCCAACATTAACATCAGTATCATTCCGGCAACTAAGAAAGTAAATCCATAAATATCAAAGCTTTTCATTCGTTCTCCCCCTCTTCCTCAACAACATCAATAGTAACCTCGCCGAATTCTTTTACATTGATTGCTTTCATCGCTTCCGCAATACTCTCCGGGCTTAAGCAAAGTACAAATGGTGTTACTTCATAATAGTTCATTGCTTTTCCATCCGCCGATAATTCTAGTTTACTTGTTACCAAGCCAGCCTGCTCCAAACGCTTCAAATGCAAATATAGCAATGGTCTACTTATCCTAACCTCACGAGCAAGTTGACTCACATGAATACGCCTGTCGCACAACAATGCTATGATTTGCAAGCGATGCGGATTTGCCAGTGCCTCTAACATTTTAATTAAATCCTCTCTAGAAGGTGATATTGACTGTAATTTTTTTTTTATTTTCTTCCCCTCCAGTTCCCCATCTAAAGAATCCTCTACTTTTTTTAAAAATAAATCATGCAGGCGCAATCCGAAATAAGCTTTCACCTGTAATAAATATATTACAGGTGAAAGCTTATTGTCAATATTATTTTTTTAACCTATAAACATACTACTAACCCGAAGCCACAAAGAACTTCGGGCCACATAAAATTCACGTGAATCTTTTATATTATGTACTAATAATACAGATGAACAGAACTTTATAGTCATATTGACACTCTCTCCTCATTCTTCAGTACTGGCAGCATCTGCAAAGGTTAATAAAAAACCATTGATATCTTGAATGGCAAACTCTTCAGCGCCATAAAATGTCCTGTGTAAATCAAGCACAATGTTTACCCGCTTCTGTACTTTGTTATACAAGCCTTTGACATCTCTGACTTTTATATAGAAAGTGAGCCCGCCACCCATCGGTACATCTTTTAACACTGGATATTCCCCAATTATATTTTCCCTTTCCTGAAACATAAAACTAACATCGCCGTGTTGTACCATAGCCCAATTAAATACGCCTTCTTGGGGAACTGACATAACTAGCTCAAATCCTAAAATCTCCTGATAGAAGTTCACTGTTTCGTTCACATTATCAACCATCAAATTGGGAGTTAATTGTTTCAATCGAATCATTCCTTTCCACCTATTAATAACCGTTTTGTAGGCATAAAACTTCATCAGCCTTAAGCCGATTCCTAAACTTATTTAATCGCATTTTATAATATTTCTTAGTAGCTGTATTGTAAAAATCGGACATAAACCATTATTTAGCTACTTGAGTCGGTGTAATACCAGTAAAAGCTTTAAATTCGCTAATAAAATGAGCTTGATCGTGATATCCACTCTCCACTGCCAGAGAACTCCAATTTACATTATCAGCTAAAATTATATTTCGCAAGGCATTTTGAAATCTAATAATTCTAGTAAACTCCTTTGGGGATAAGCCAATCCACTGCTTGAACAGCCGATTCAACTGCCGCTCACTTACATACTGGCCTTGAGCCATTTTTTTTATTTCCATATTTCCTTTAGCGCTAAAAATATTTGCTAAAGAATTCATAATAACTGTATTTTGTCCCCACTCAACAAAGCTCCTAAGAAAAAATGCATCTAAATACTTAATTTTTTCGTAAAGGCTGTTCTTAGAAAGAAAAATCGCAGCCAATCCCTTTTCGAGATTCTTGGATACATTTTTGAAGTCAACCTTTAAATCTGTGAAATCATCCAAATCATTCCTAAAAAAAGAATATGCTCCTCCAGGATTAAATCGAATGGCATAAATTTGTTTTTTGGAAAAGTCCGGTGAAGTAATAATTGGCTTGGACATCATACCAACAATGAAACAATTATAGTCATTAGTTTGTTTGTCTACTTCAAAAATAATATCTAGGCAACCATCGGGAACAATTATTTCTTGTTTTACACTATCTATACGTTGCTCAAGGCTATACAGCGTCGGGGACACCCAATAACAATTTATAATCTGGCGAAGCTCCTTGCAAGGCTGGTACTCAGAATATAACCTTCTATCCTTAGTAAACATAGCGAGGAGCATAGGTTTAAAGTCAATAAATATACTTTTTTTCATAAAACAACTCCACTATATTTTTTATATCTGTAATTTAAATATAATTACATTTTAAGAAAGGAAAATCCTTCAAAGGCGTAATTAGAGCAACATTAGAATGATTTTTCTGTTCCAATTTTGCAAATATGGAACAATGTCATTAACGGCATATGAAAATTCCCCGCTTCGGCAGAAATTCTCTCTATGGAGGAGAGAATTATGCTAAAGGGTGGGGATTTTTATTTACAAAACAAAGACGCCTTTTTATCTTGTTTTACATATTATGATAGTGAATACCAATTGATTAGGGATTAGCCTTATTATATCAATTCTTTATCGATAAGGGTGAAATAAAATGAACATGGGAAAATACCGAAAAAGGAAAGGAGCGGGACTTACTGCTGTTCCCGGCATTCTAGTAGGAAACGCTGAAGACAAGAGTGGCCGTACTGGATGCACGGTCATTCTCTGTCCGGCTGGGGCAGTTCCCGGCGTATCCGTAAGTGGAGGTGACCCCAGCACCCAGAATACCGATGTCATCCGTCCTGGCACCGCAGAAAATCCTGTATATGGCGTTCTCCTCACCGGCGGCAGTGTGTTCGGGCTACCGGCGTCAGGCGGGGTGATGCACTGGCTTGTAGAACAAGGGATCGACGATGTACCTATTGTTCCTGCGGCGGTCATCTACGACCTTTCCTTTGCCGAAGGCTCACCCCCGCCTGATGCAGCCCTCGCCTACGCCGCCTGCCAGGCGGCAAATGCGGGTCCTGTGCCGGAAGGAAATGTGGGCGCCGGGGCGGGAGCGACGGCGGGGAAAATCTACGGGAGGCCGATGAAATCAGGACTGGGCACCGCCTCTCTTTGCATTCCCGGCGGCCCTGTGGTAGCAGCCCTAGCGGTGGTCAATCCCGTCGGAGATGTATGGTGTGGAGATCGTATCGTCGTCGGGGCGCTAAATCCCGATGGAACCTTTGTCAATCAGACCCGGGCGATGCTGGCCGGTATACCGGCACCGAAGTCAAGCCAAACCAGGAACACTACAATCGCGCTAGTGGCTACCACCGCGCGGTTGACTAAGGCAGAGGCCAACCGGGTGGCAGAACTCGCCGAAGACGGAATGGCCCGGGCCATTTCACCCGATCATACGCAGTGGGACGGTGACACCATCTTCTGCCTCGCCCTGGGTTCATACACCAGCAACCTGACGAGCGACGAACTCGTCACACTGTTGGGCACAGCCGCCGCGGTAGTGTTGGAGGAGGCCATAATCCGGGGGGCATTGGCGGCGCAAGAATCAAGAGCATACACCAAGTAGGACCTCAATCATTGCTCATTATCCTCTTGTCTTTCATGGTCTAGTGGTTTGGCTACTTCTGACTGTAAGATTTGCAAATTCTTTGTTCTCTCAGTTCTTTCATAACGAACGAAAATACCTTCTTGCCACATTTGATAAGCATATACTAAAGCACCAACGGTAGTAGTAATTAATACATTTATAAAAGGAGTTATACCTACCTCATGAAAAATTCCTCTACTGCCAAGGAAATAGACATGAAAAAAATATATAAATCCAAAGTTTAGCACTACATCTATTATTATGTATTTCCGAAAGTTACCATAAACAAAGTGAAAAAGCCAGATAGTAGTGACGCAATTTAATCCGAAGATATGATAAGAAGGTGTCCTTAAAGGATAAGTTGTTTCTCCATAAATAAACCACCCTAGACTTTCCCCCATCTCTACAGCGAATACACTAGTAAGTGCAGAAAATAGAGCGACAGGCATAAAACGCTTTATCTCTTCTTTCTTCATAAAAAACAAAGTAAGCCATGGCAGAAATAGCATAGACCACATTAATATCTGATTATTCACAGCAAGACCTCCTGTAGTTATATTTACTCATGTAGTTTTACCTGATAAGAGTAGATATACACCTATAAATGAGCATAATTCTAACAAACATTTACATTCAGCAAGATATAGCTCGCCTAGGCGGTAAACCAAATAAAATTGGCAGTTCACGGTAACTAGGAGGATTTGTTACTCAAAGATAACCCAAAGTCTTATAAGGACTTTGGGTTATCTTCTTTACCTATTCAAAATTTTGATGTGCACCATAAGCTTTTGCTTCACGCGTGTTGTGATTTATCTTAATCCCCAATAGCTACTTACTTTTTCTTTCCATACATAGCTGTATTTATCTACTAGGTCACAAGCACGCAATGGTCTTCTACCTGTCAATTTTTCAACTGTATCTGTTATAATTGCCATTAAACCATCTCTAATACTTGATTCGTTAGTTACCATGTCATTACTGCACCATGGAACAGGTGATTTTGAATAATCTCCATGTGAATCACGAGGAATATATATTAAATCCAAATATTTATAAAATTCATCATTATTAACTATCACATATTCATAATCAATACCTGATGCTTCATTAATCATCTTACAGATTTCACGCTGGCTGATCAATTCTCCACCCGTTACATCATAGTCCTTATTATGCTCTCCTTTACCTAATAATAATGCAGCAGCAACACGAGCACTATCATCTTTTGCAATAAATGTTGCTTTTCCATCACTTGCTGTAGTTATCCACTTGTTGTCGCTTATGTTAGCTAGCATAACAGAATTCGTTAAGTAGTTTTCCATATAAAGGTTATTTCTCATAATATTATAATCTACGCCAGTCTCTCGTAAATATTTTTCTGTTTCTGTATGATCTGGCAATACATATTGAGTGTACCCTTCACGATTAGCACCTAAGAATGATGTGTATGTAATATGGCTTACCCCAGCTGCAATAGCAGCATCAATTACATTTTTATGTTGCTGTACACGTTCTGGTCCAATAATTACACCAGATACAATATAAATACGATCTCCGCCTTTAAAGGCTTCTGTCATTTGCTCCTTGTTATCATAGTTTGCTTCTCTCAATGCAACACCTTGTTTTTCCCAAGCCTCTGCCTTCTCTTTTGATAACCGATTTAAAAGGGGACATGTAAAGATTAATTGTTCTCCTGATACCTCATTCAGTATGTTAGCTGCTACTCTTCCACCTAATTGCCCATCTGCTCCTGTAACAATATAGCGCATATTTTTCCCTCCTGCCTATTTTTTATTAAAGATATTAAACAAATAATGCAATAAGTTACTAATTGAGCTTAAACCATTATAGTATAATAACTCTCCCTTTATTTATTACTAATCTTAACGCTTTTCTGTTTGGAACGGAAATTGAAATATGTTATTATTAATAAACAATTTCTATAAGTACAGGAGGACAGTCAACATGCATATTAAACAACTCGGATGTTTTGTTCATCTAGCTGAAACTCTTAATTTTTCCAGAACTGCAGAATCTTTATATATCACTCAACCTACTGTTACCCATCAGATTAATACTCTGGAAGATGAACTTAAATTAAAATTATTTATTAGAACAAAGAGAAAAGTAGAACTTACCCCAGCAGGGATTTCCTTCTATAATGATATAAAAGATATTCTAACAAGAACAAACATAGCAATAGCAAAAGCAAAAAACTACTCTAAGGCATTTGAATCTAATTTATCAGTTTGTTATGACGGAAATATCGAGGTAAAATACCTTCCAAATATATTAGATACCTGCAGGGAAAGATATCCTCACGTACATTTTTATTTAAAAATAGCTGATTATAAAGAAAAAAGAAATCTATTTACAAATTATAATTTCGATTTGATTTTTACTGTCAAAGAAAGTATTGAAGATTTATCAGAGGTTGGTTACGCAGAACTTTTTATTGGAAGATTTGTCTGTGTGGTACCTAAAGACCATCCATTATCTTGCAAAACTATTATTAAAATGGCTGAATTACAGGATCAGTCCCTTATTCTACTAGATCCTTTAAAATGTCCCTCTGAAATGGCACGTGTACAAAAGGATATCCAGATAAAATGCCCTAATGCCACTGTTTATTTTGGTGACAGTGCCCTCATCGCTTATACCATGATTAAAGGAAGACTGGGCATAGCGGTGATGCCAAACTTTGTATGTCCAGAAGATTCTCAACTATCCATCATTCCCCTGGATGTAAGAAATTTAATTTCTTATGGAATTGCATGGCATAAGAACAATGAAAGGAATGAAATAAAAGGTTTCGTTGAAATTACGAAGCAAATTTACAAAACATCATAAAGGAAATCTCCAAAAACTAGATTTCAATCCCACATAAAAAGATAATCCGAAGTCCTGATAGACTTCGGATTATCTTTTTTAAAAATTTTTAGCGTTTTAATGCATTTCTCCATTAGCCTTAGTTTCTTCCGTTATCGCCTGTTTGCCACGTTTAATCGCTTCTCTAACCATGGAGCCAACTTCCCTGTCGTTACATCGCTCCAACGAGATGTATCTGAATAACTCTTTTCTTAAATTACTCTTCTTCAACCCTCGTTATCCATTCATCAACTAAACAGTTAAATACTTCTACTTGTTCCAACTGCAAATTATGTCCTGCTTTATCTAATACAGCAAAAGTTGCCCTTGGATAGTTATCCAATATGCTCCATGTATCTTTATAGCCAACACTGGCATCTTGCCGCCCTAAGAGAAATAGGGTAGGTTTGGTAAAGGTCTCGTTCAGTGTATCTTCAAAAGAAAACTTTGCCTTAAGCTTTCGTAGAAAGCCAAAATCCGCCAAGTTTATACCAGATAAAATTTCATCCCGATATCTCCGCCAAATGTCCACATTTTGCACAACATGCATCGCATCAAATGCTTTGGCATCCAGTGGGTCCAGCTTTGCCAGCAAATCGTCATCTCTTTTTAAAACAACATGTGACGGAACATCTCTGTTTTCCTTCCCATCCAAAATCTTCGGACATAATAAAAACAGTCCATCAATCCGATGAGCCAGCTTATAAACGATTCCTCTGGATAAATATCCACCATAGGATTCACCTGCAAGTAAAAAATTTTCACCAGGAATGGTCATGTCTATAAAATCCAAAAGAATATCCAGAACAACATCCGAACTGTTCACCCAGTCTTTACCCTTTGTTTTTCCCATACCTGGCAAGTCGATGTATATCCTTTTGTACCCAACCCTTTTTTCAAAAACAGGTTCCATACATCCCGTCATTAATCTGTGATCTGGAGAGTAACCATGCAACATAATTACTGGTTTACCATCACCATATACTTCATAATTTACTGCTACATCTTTCACACTACATTTCATTCTTTTTCTCTCCTTTATTATTAGACATCTAACTATATGGCTAATAAATACTCATTTAAAGATTATTCATCTAGATTTCGATTTATTTTTCCTAATACTGCTTCAATAAATTCAGCTTCTTTGTCTGATAAATCTTTATACACAATAGCATTCATCTTTTCGGAAATCTCCATAAAACTAGGTTTCAATCCTAATCCCTTCTCTGTTAATTCAACAAATGTAACTCGACTATCCTCATTACTTTTTATTTTGGTTACATAACCAAAATCTACAAGCTTATCAATTAATACAGTCACTGTTGGTTTTGTTCTATGTATTTTTTCGGCTAAATCCTTCATAGTATACTTCTCACCATTGAGGAGATTCACCAAAATATCCCCATGAGAAGGAACGATACCATCAATCCCATGAGCTTCAAGTTCTCGGATAATAAGCCTGTGCGCTTTTTCTGTGATTCGGCTCGCAAGAGCAATTACGTTTTTGTGTTTCATAATTTTATTTTAATTAGATATCTAACGATTGTCAAGTATAGTAATCAAATAACTTCCATCCTATTTTTACTGTTATGGCACCAATAGCGCAAAAAAGATAATCCGAAGTCCTTGTAGAGCTTCGGATTATCTTTTTAAATTATTTAGCGTTTTGATGTATTTCTCCATTAGCCTTAGCTTCTTCCGCCATCACTTGCTCACCGCGTTTTATAGCCTCACGTACCATAGATCCGACTTCACCGGTAGTAACATCGCTCCAATCGTGGTCTTCAACTTTTTCCCCAAAACCAAGATCATGAGCTAATTTATATTTCGATTCTTCTGACATAACTTTTCCCATTACGCCACCTCCAGTAATGATTTTTGGAAGCCTATATATATTATTTGCCGATATATTGAAAGCTATTCATTTTAAAAAAGGTTATTCAGTTACTTCACACTAATGAGGTGTTATGCTACTGCTGCTGTTATTATCTATTCTCTAACTTGTCTTTCGGCCTTCTCAGAGGCTCTATCTCAAACTGGCAATTACAAGCACCAATAGTAATTCCAGGCTTGTTTTTACCATGAAAATCACTTCCGCAGGTAATGAAAAGGCTTTCTTCTGTTGCTTTTTTATAAAAAAATTCGATCTGACCGGGAGTGTGGTAATTGCTAAAAACCTCTATACCCATAACCCCTTCTTGAATGATGTCATCAAGCATATCCATCTTGTCTTTTAAGTTATCACCAGGATGCGCAATAATAGGAATACCATTACTATTTTTCACTAGCTCTATTGCCTCTTTCAGCTGCAAATACTGCAACGGAACATGCGCAATTTTGCCTTGAGCGAAAAAATCCCGATAAAAATTTAGATAGGGCATATCACTCCTTTCGCCACCTTCTAAATATGGTCTCAACATAGGGTTTTTCTTAGCATTTTCTTTGTGAAGCAGGACTTCGCCAATCAATTCGCCACACGGTACTTTACCAGCAGCTTCCTTCAATATTTCATCTTCATCAGCAACAATTCCAGCAGCTCTTAATTTACGAATCATTTTAGGAAAGGCCGCCATCTCCTGATTATATAAGTTTTCTTCCAGATCGATAAATTCTTTTCTCTTCCAGTCAATAAAATAGCCTAATAAATGAAGATTAACGGAATGATACGAGCAATCAATTTCAATACCGGGAATTACGTCTATATTCAACTGATTCCCATAATGAATTGCAGCTTCTATGCCTTTCACACTATTATGATCCGTTATGGCAATCGTGTTCAACCCCTGTCTTTTACTAATGTCCAAAATTTCTTGGACTTCCAATTCACCATCGGCACTATGATTGGAATGAATATGCAAATCAATTTTATTCATCAAAACCCACTCCTTTTTCCAAATATATCTTACCGTTAGACTCAAGATAACCCACTGGTTTTAGATAAAAGGTTATAATCATATTTTGATACTCTTTTCCTACCTGAACAGAGTGAATTTACAAAATGTTACAGCCGCGTTATGATTTAGCGACAACACGCGAACTGGCTGCCACAATTAGCAGCATTGCGGCGACAATCAAAAAAGCGAAGGAAAGACTCGTTATATGAGCAATAGCACCAATGAGTGCCGGCCCCACCAGAATACCTGAATAACCAAGAGTAGTAACAGCTGATACTGCCAAGTTTGCCGGCATAACTTTCTGTCGGCCTAGTACGGAATACAATACTGGCACAATATTGGAGGCCCCTAACCCGACTAGCCCAAAACCAATAAGAGAGGCGATCCAAGTTGGAATGAATATAGCAATGGCAATTCCTGAAGCTGCGCAGATTCCCCCGAATATAAGTATCTGTTTTCCTCCAAATTTTTGAACAATACGATCACCACTTAACCTGCCTATCATCATCGTGACTGAAAACAAGGAGTAACCAAGTCCCGCTTGAGAAAAATCAACCCCTCTCAGAGAAGTCAAAAATACGGCACTCCAATCCAACATTGATCCTTCTGCAAGAAAAACAATGAAGCATAAAAATCCTATGAAAAGGACAATTCCTTTAGGAAGAACAAACAGCGGTCCATCCTTCTCTTCCGTTCCATATGGCAGCAAGTGCCTTCCGAACGTTAATAAGAGTCCTACAATCACCACTATGACACATAATACCGCTACTAGTGGTGATACACCCATCCAAAGAAGACCACTAACACCACCTGCTCCAACAAAACCACCAACACTCCACAGCCCATGAAATCCAGACATCATTGCTTTACCACTGGCTTTCTCGACAATCACAGCCTGGATATTGACTACCACATCGACAGCACCAATAGCAGCACCGAAGATCAGCAGTACAATCACGAGTGCTGGAACGCTTGCGGCTATCGCAAGAAATGGTAAAGAAGCACATATAAGTACAGTAGCAGCCCCAATCATTAACCGACAACCAAAACGCGCAGCAAGTGCACCAGCAATGGGCATAGTAATAATAGATCCTGCTCCTAAACACAGCAAAAGAAGTCCCAGAACACCCTCATCAATACCAAGACGCTCCTTAGCATAGGGAATAAGAGGTGCCCATGCTGCGATCCCGAATCCAGCAATAAAAAATGCTACCCGTGTGGAAATCTGCTGCAACGGACCTGGTACAGGATACTTAGAAAATGAGCAGTCACCTGACTGCCCTTTGGACTCATTTTTAGTCAGGGCACGCTGAACTATAAAGCTCTCATTCATTTTATCCATTTAATTACCACCTATCATATGAATTAAAATACCTAAGCTTCATCACGTTAAAATTCCTTACATTCTTTTTTCTAAATATCACAAGTCAGACTTTCTAAAGTAATGGAAACCAAGCCATGAATATAATCACTCTGCATATTCTCTTGTATAATAATCTGTGGCATATGTTCATGAGGTATCAATGCTTCGCAAGCATTAGAAATATCGTCCATCATATCAGCCCTGATTAATCCTCCTGTCACTACAATTGTTTCAGGATTAATCACTGCGATGATAGATGCAATTGTTTTCACTATTAAAGGAAAAACAATATCCACATGATTAATCTGCATGATTTGCTCTTCACGTGAATGATCAAAAGGCAGATAGGACACTTCACCTGCAAAGTTCGTATTGCCCCTAATAATATGTCCATCGACAATTATACCTGCCCCAGAACAATTATCCTGGGGGAAAATTACAACCGCAATCGTTTTATCTTCATCATAATTCTGCCTTTTATAGAAGCCATATGAGATGAGATTCATATCATTCTCAACTGTAATTTCCAGATTATATTTAGCCTTTAACCGGCTGGCTAATGGAATATCTACCAGTTCTTTAATATCACCGGGACCAATTACACCTCTATGTATAATCCCTGGTACACCAATGCCAATAGCCTTGATATTCTCGTAATTGCAAATCAGTTTTTCAATCAAATTATCGATGACTTCATAGTTAATAACTTCTACTTCCACCAAATTTTCCTCAATAATCTCACCTGTTAAATTTGTAATTGCATGAATTACTTTATAGATTCCGCCTTCATTACTCACATAAATACAAGCAATATAAGAGTAATTGGCATTATACATAAAGCGGCGTGCTGGTCTTCCACCATTGGGCTGCTCTAAATCAGCTTCTATAACCTCTCCACGTTCTAGTAGTTCATTTAGAATGTTGCCACAAGTTGCTACACTTAACCCGGTCGCATTTGCTATTGTTAATTTCGTTCCAAATGTCAAAGCCTTCAAAGCAGTTTTGACAAGCTCAACATTGACCTGTTTAACTCTCATCGTATTGTTGATTATTGGAATCATACTACACCCCTCAATACTTTTTATAATACTTATAAAAAGTATTATCTTTATTAAGATATCATCTATTTCTATTTTTTGTCAATACTTATATCACAATAAATATCCAAAGTTTTGAAGTAACCTGTATTACTAACCACTACGAAAGAAATATTTATCATTGATCAAAATAAAAAAGAATCCATCCCATATTGCGGGATGGATTCTTTCATTCTATTTACGCGCGTTTGCCAAGCTCTTTATCAATATAAAGAAGGGAACCGCCTTTATCACCAACAAATTTCAATCTTTCTAAAACAGCAGAAGCACTTGCTTCTTCTTCTACTTGTTCAGCAATAAACCATTGCAAGAAGATTTGTGCAGCATAATCTTTTTCTTCTAAGGCCACTTCATACAATTTGTTAATTAAATTGCTAATATGTATTTCATGAGCCAATACTTTTTCGAATAATTCTACTGGCGTTCCATATTCAGCAGCTGGAGCTTCAATAGCTTGCAGCTTAACACTGCCGCCCCGCTCTAATAAATAATCCATTAATTTGAAAGCATGGCTGTTTTCTTCTTGATATTGAGCTCTAAGCCAGGTAGCAAAACCACTAAGATTTTTAGCCTCACTTTCTACAGACATTGCCAAGTAAATATGTGCCGAGTTCATTTCAGCTTGAATTTGATTATTAAATGCATTTTGAAGTTTTGTACTAATCATCGTATATTCCCCTTTCATTTCAAAACAGTTACATCTTTTATGAGGTTAATTTTAACATATTTCTCAACTCTTATCAATAACTTTTTTTATTTATTGATAATCATTATTAGTTAATCTTATTATCATCTTTCATGAGTAGATTGCGCAATTTTTCAACATTAGTAATTGGTGGCTGACAGGCAAAATTCTTACAGATATAAGCAGTAGCCTTATGATCTATTTCTTTGTATTCCACATTTTCCCGGGAGTGTCTATCATAAAATCGCATTGCTGCAGAAGGCAAGAAACAATTATTAATTACATCGAACATAGACTTCGTATCAGCAGCCTCTTTATCTCCAACAATTACAATCTTGGTGTTATCAGCTAAGTAGTAATCTACAGCCATCATAAAGTAAGTATAACCCGCTGCATATCGGCTGACTTCTCCAGCAAAATGTCCTAACAATCGCTCTGCTGTATCGCTGAAACTCCTATCCTCTGTCATATCAGCTAATTTTTGCAATGCGAAGGCCGCAACAGAGTTACCAGAAGGAATTGCACCATCATAGATCTCTTTAGGACGCGCAATCAACTCTTCACCATCATTGCCATAAAAATAAAATCCGCCCTCAGTACGATCCCCAAATAATTCTCCCATATCCTTCGCTAATATAGCAGCCTGCTGCAAGTAGTAATCATTGCAGGTTGTCTCATATACTTCAATAAGAGCCATAAGTAAGAATGCATAATCATCAAGATATGCCAGATGGGCTGCTTCTCCTTCTCGATAGCGTGCTAACAGACGCCCGTTTGACCCCATGAGTTTTTCATAAATAAACGCTATCCCTTGTTCCGCCACTTTAGCATACTTACTTTGTTTCAGCACCCGTGCTGCTTTAGCAAATGCAGCAATCATCAACCCATTCCAAGCTGTAAGGATCTTATCATCTTTATAGGGATGTATGCGTGCTTCTCGCACCTGATACAGTTTTTCTCGCCCTTTTTTTAGCACCTCAGACAAATTCTCTACCGTTTTATTGACAACTCTAGCATACTCTTCTAGATTGCGTCCAATAAGATGTAAAATACTGGTCCCATGTTCAAAATTACCATGAGAAGATATATGATAAAAGTCAGCAAAAAGCGCTCCTTCTTCTTCTCCAAGGATCTCTACTACCTGCTTTCTGGTAAAAACATAGAATTTGCCTTCCACCCCTTCGGAATCCGCATCTTCCGCCGAATAAAATCCACCATTTTTGTCCATCATATCTCGCATCACATAGGTTAAAATGTCTTCAGCGATTCTAGCAAATTCCTGATTACCAGTACACTGATAGGCTTCCAGATAACTAGTACACAATAAAGCATTATCATATAACATCTTTTCAAAGTGAGGCACTAGCCACTTCTGATCGGTAGAATATCTAGCAAAGCCATACCCTAAGTGATCATAAATCCCTCCTTGCCACATAGACATAAGAGTTTTCTCTACCATGGCAAGTGCCTTTGGTTCTTTAAAATGCTGCCAATACCTTAGTAAAAAAGTTATCTTATGAGGCGTAGGGAATTTAGGCGCAGAGCCAAAACCGCCATACTGGGGATCATAGCTATTTTCTAATTCCAAGTATGCTTGCTTTAACAAATCCTCTCCGATTTGACCTTCTCCACTTGGCGGCTTTGGTCGCTGCAGGATATTGACAATTTCATTACCAGCCTTTAGGATTTCACTCCGATTCTTTTCCCAATGCTGATGTAGTGTTGTTAAAAGCTCTAATAGCCCCATCCTACCCATCTTTCTATGTTTAGGAAAATAAGTTCCAGCAAAAAAGGGCTTTTTATCAGGAGCCATAATAATCGTCAACGGCCAGCCACCTTGCCCTGTGAGAGCCTGGCATACAGACATATAGATTCCATCCACATCCGGTCTTTCTTCCCGATCAACCTTAATGGCAATAAAATGCTGATTCAGTAAATCCGCCACTTCCTGATCTTCAAAACACTCTCTTTCCATGACATGACACCAATGGCATGTAAATTAAAGTAACATCCTATCATTTATTTTAAGCACAGCTAAGAATAGCCTACGGACAAAAATACAGGCCGATTCTCACGCTGTGCTTTCTGAAACGCTTCTGATCCCCATGGATACCATTCTACTGGATTATTGGCATGTTGTAGTAAATATGGGGATTTCTCGTGAATTAGGCGGTTAGGTTTATTGGTGTTTTGGCTGTTGATATCGTGGTTTTTTGTTTTGGGGTCGTAGTAGGTTTTATTTTCCATGAAAGACGCCTCCCGATAATTTATATGGTTAGATTGTCCATTATTATGAAGATATACGCAATAAAACCACATAAAAATGTCTTGTATATATACAAACTCTTATGCAAACTTACAAATATCCCTCTGGATTTATAAAATTTTTAATATGAGTATCTCATATGTGAATGAGAATGATAACCCGATGCATAAGTATTTATTTGTTTCATTTCTTCTGTTCATAACATGTCATTTCTTATTCTATTACATGCCATTGTAAAAACAAGATTCTTTTAAACGATGAGTCATCTACCTTAGAGCTTCTTCCAATTCTCTTCAATGGCAGCAACTTTTATCAGTTGCCAATCCTATTTGAAGGGTACCACCTGAAGGCATAATTATCCTATTTTTTTGCTAAAGCCTCAATCACAAATTGGATATGCTCTTTTAAATCAACACCTAACAGACTTGCCCCTTCCACTATTGTTTCACGATTAACGGCTCTGGCAAAGGATTTCTTTCAATTTCTTCATTACAGATTTAACTTCTACGTTAGCAATATTTTTATCTGGGCGAACTAAAGCACATGCCGAAAATAAAGTTTTTTGCAAAAGACTTCTCTCCATGACCCAATCTCTTGCATGAGATTCAATATCCACAATTAACTGATCTGTATAGCCATGTGGTCTTAACAAGTTTCCTGCATTACTGGGATGTTCATCAGGATATTTTTCAAAATCTACATCATGCAACAAGCCAACAGCACTCCAATATTCTGCATTTTCTTCGAATTTTTCAGCATATGCACCCATAGCTGCTTCCACAGCCTGACAATGATTTAGAAGACCTTTATCTTTCACATGATCAGTTAATATACTCCAAGCTTTTTGTCTAGTTGTGTCCATTTTTCATACGCCTCCAAAATAATTACTGTTTTTTATAATTTAAAAAGTATATTTACAATAAAAACTCCTGCTATGCCTCCAACTACCACGAATATAAGATTCATTTCCCACCAGGCCAGCAGGATTGACACGATACATCCCACAATCGCAGATTCCAAATTTCCAGCGCCAGTTGAATTAAGTGCTCCTGGAAAAACAAGCGCCCCCAATGCCGCATATGGGATAAATCCCATAAAACTCTTTATATATCTTGGCAAGCAGGCATTTTGCAATAAAACCAACGGTAACATACTTGGTATAAAAGTAACGACAGCCATCGCCAAAACCAAATAAGTTAAATTCATACTTGCTCCTTCCCTTCTGAATAAAAGCTTGCACCCACGGCAGCACTAGCTATAGTTGCAATAATTATCCCCCAGCCGTTTGAAAATCCCCAAAGCATAGATGCCCAATAAATCAAAGAGTTTATAACCACAGCCAACAATGAAACAATACTACAGGCTTTGACTTATATGGCTTTGAGTCACTACTAAAACTACTTCCATGACATGACACGTTCAGATGATCAATGCGTTAAAACGAATAAACCTTAGTCAGCATTTTGACTAAGGTTTGGTGTATAACTATGCTTGAAGGTTTAGACGGGAAGCAGAATCACCCAGAACCCCTAGGCACCTGAAGCAACATGGGCAATAGGAATAATCTGGCATAACACTTTTTGTTAGCATGCTTTAAGCCTTTTCGTGAGTGCCCACTTAATAAAATTCAAAAAAGTGTTGCTACAAAAAAGGTAGCATGCTACAATGTTAGTAGCATGCATGCTGAAATATACATATGTGAAGGAGGTGCAGTTATGCCAGTAATTACGATAAAAATGAAAAAAACTCAGGCAGAAAAGAAAAAGGAGTTGATTGAAAAATTAACTTCTGCAGCAGTTGAGGTTACCAATGCTCCAGCAAACGCTTTTACTGTTTTTATTGAGGAGTATGAGCCTGATAGTATTGGTATCGGCGGGCAGACATTGATTGAAAAACTATCCAACAAGTAAGATAAAGATACCTAAGCCCCTCGCTCTTCTATCACGAACGAGGGGCGTTTCACAAAATTTATAATTTATATTTCGAGATAGTTATCAAGGAGGAGTTAATATGTCAGTTCCATGTGCAGGCAAACCGGTTAGAGGTTCCAAATCGGGAGTTCCAATCATGGCTCTTTTTGATCTTTTGGGCAGAAGCTGGGCAATGGGTATCATCTGGAATTTACAGAAAGGCTCTTCTACCTTCAGAGAACTTCAGGCACGGTGCGAGTCGATCTCTCCTACAATATTAAACAAGCGTATCAAGGAGCTTAGAGAAGTCGACATTATAGAGCGTACTAATGATGGTTACCAATTGACCCAACGGGGAAAAGAGCTCCTGGAATTGTTGCGTCCATTGGGAAAGTGGTCATGGGTCTGGTCAAAAGAAGTCTTCAACTTTACAGAAACACACGACGGTTAAGAGATGAATAGTTAAATGATATGGCCTGAACAACATTATCAAGTAGAACCAGCGCTTTATTAAACGAAAGATTGTAAAATGAAGTGCGCTATATAGGACAAGGGGAAAATTTATTTTTGTAATACTATTAGTTTGAAATGGAAAGGAAGAATTAGAATGAGTTTGCTTACTGTGGATCGAGAAAAATGTATTGGCTGCGGAATTTGTGCCGAGGTTTGCCCGAAGAATTATATCGAAATTACTAAGGAAGGGATTCCGGCCGATGCCGGGCTTGCCTGTATCACCTGCGGTCACTGTGTCGCTATCTGTCCCCAAGCGGCATTGGATCATGCACACGCGCCACTTAAAGGTCAAGTTTTGTTAGATAAGACTCCGGTTTTGAACGCTGAGACGGCGGAAAGTTTTCTTCGGGCCAGACGATCTATACGGGTGTATAAAGAAGAGGCAGTTCCCAAAAGCAAAATTCTAAAGATGCTAGATATTGCCAGGTTAGCCCCTACTGGAAATAATACCCAAGGTGTGCAGTATTTGGTTATAGATAATAAAGATACGCTACAGACTATTACCCAAGCCACGGTAGCCTGGATGGATGAAGCAATCACCCAAGGAGAACCATTGGCAGCTTATTTTACCGATTTGGTGGAATACTATCATAAAACCGGGCGAGATGTTATTTTGCGGAATGCACCGTGCTTTATCCTGGCACTTACCGAGAAAAGTTTTACGCGTGGGCGTGATAACACTCATTTTTCTCTTGCATATGCCGAATTGTTTGCACCAAGTCTTGCATTAGGAACGTGCTGGGCAGGCCTTGTCGAGGCGTGCGCCAGGTCTGGCTATCAGCCGTTGCTTAAAGTATTGGATATTCCGGAAGAGTTAATGGTCACCGGCGGGATTATGGTTGGTTATCCTAAATACAGCTATAAACGACTGGTAGATCGGTCTCCGTTGACAGTAACTTGGCGTTAACCGACTAATTCTTATAAATGGCTGGAAAAGCAAAGTCGCTACTAACGTTTAACAAGGTTAGTAGCGACTTTTTAGGCCAATGTTTATGCAAAAATAAGGACAAAAAATAACATCTAACTTAGGAAGTTTTGTATTATGCGTGCTTTATATTCCTAGAATCAAACCCATAATTTACTGTATAGCTTCTATTACTGATTAAACAACAATGCTATTGCCATATAATGCGATACCACTTACCTTTACTCTTTTATATATGAGCAGCAATAATCCGATAATTCTTGTGCTACAATTTTGAATTTTGAATGTGCTGGAATTTCAAAAGTTCGCCCTGCATCAATTGTAATCCATTCTTCACAATTAGGAAGCAATACTTCTAATTTTCCAGCCAAAAGTTCCATATGTTCCTTATCTACTGTTTCAAATTCATATTTCCCCGGCATCATAATTCCCAATGTCTTTCTTTCCCCGCCTGTAAGTAAAACGGTACGACTTGTCACTTGACCTTCAAAATATACATTAGCCTTTTTTATTATAGAAACATTCTCGAATTGATTCATTTTAAACCCTTCTTTCAAATTCTTATTATTTAATAATGATTCATATCTCTTCACATCATGAAAGATCGATTCCAAATCACTCGTGATTCAGCTCACGATTTCAGTTAATTGAGAATAGAATTGCTAATTTGTAGTGAAATATCCTTACTACGAGTGATCCCTTTTCTCAATGCAGTTACAAATAATTCACCAGACTTTAAGCTATCTATGATTGCTTCAGTAACACCTCCTTTTGTTATCATTCTTGCAATATATTCGACTTTTTCATCTTCTGTAGTAAACGATGGTAGAATCATTTTTGCCCACTCATAAAGATCTAAAAACGTAGCCCATTCTTTTTCTATTTCATTTATTGCTTCTTTTATTATTACTTCATTATCTTCTTGCAATAATGCTGCGGGTAAACATACGCCAGCTGTAAAAATATCCATATCCCTCTCATTTGACATCTCAAAAATACGAAGGCTCATTTTGCTTAAAATACAACCTACCAATTCATTATAAGGGTATATAGTTGCAACTCCTTTTTCTGCAACTATAGTATCTGGCCCACTTAGCATCATTCTGCAAATATCGGATTTAAATATATTTTTTAATATCTCAACAGATAATCCGGCTAAACATGAAACGATAAGTTTATTTTGGGAGATAGGTATCTCTTTTAGACTTATAACATCCTGGGGTTTTGTGGTAATAAAAATGACATCTGCTTCATTAAAAATCCTCTCATTTTCTGAAATACATATAGTAAGACCCATCTTTTTTATTTTTTCATATGTGGATGGATTACCTCTATACGAAATAAAAAGATTCTCTTTATGAAATCCATGGTTAATCAAAGATTCCAGAATAGCTTGTCCCAAATGCCCACATCCAATAATTCCAATCTTAATTGTATTGAAAATATCCAAATCGTGATTACTCAATTTCCATTCCTCCATTTACTTCTTATGAATGGATCATCTTCACTTTTTTGATAGCCTCCTAACTATTCTCAATAAGGTAGGATAGCATCTCATTGCTATCACACATAGCATTGAACTTTTCTTTACCGATGGTATCAATCAGAATATTTCCCCAAATATCATGTTTAATATATTCCTTAGCTACTAGAATAATACTTGGTGTTGTTGTCCAAACACCATCCGTTTCTCCATTTTCGCCAATCTCGCAAATCACCACTTCTTTGGAATCTCCAATTACTATAGTAAGCCTCTTCCCCAGTCTCGCTTGTGATGATATTCCACAGCTATCCAAATTAATATAATAGCTACTTTCCATTGTTGAATTTCCAAATACCCCTGCAATAACTGTAACGCCTCTTTTTTTTGCTTTTGCTATAGCATCATGTAATAGAACATCCTCATCTGGCCAAATGGATAGCAAAAGGGATATGTTCGTATTATTAATGATACTTATAGCTTTCTCGACAAAGGTTTCATATCCAGAAAAATTAAGTGTTATATCAATATCAGGTAAAGGTTCTGTTTGTTTCAGCTGTTTTTCTAGATCTTGTATCATGGAAGTAAATTCTTGCTTCAATTTAGCTAAAAGAGTTTCTGACGGAACCGGGTAATACTTTCCCGTTTCTGTAGCACTCTCAATAATAGCACCTTTAATCTTAAGTCGGTTTAATGTCTCATAAATTTTTGCAGATGGAATTTTTCCTATCTTACTAATTTCATAGCCATTAGAAGGATATTTTCGGATTAAGGCATAATAAGCTTTTGCTTCATAAGACGAAAAACCAAGTTGCTCTAACTTCAACATTATATCGTTCACTCCATCACCCCCTTCTATCATTTTTATTAATCTATTTCATGCTCCTCGTTAGTTCCTATCTTAATTCTTAAATTGTATTCTGACAATAACTACTCGGGTACGGTGTATAAAAGTTTTTTTCAAATTATAGCTATCAAAAAAATCCATATGGAAAAGCGGTCGAGAAAATAAATCCTTCAACCGCTTTTCGATAATGCCTTCCTGCTAATAAACGAATATGGTCCACGCTAATCTTAAACAAAAATGTTTCTTTTATGGACATGGCACCAAAGTCACTTAAAACACTGTTTACAAGTTTGGAAAAGCTAGTAAAACCAAGCCCTATAAGGCTCTGTAGTCTGTTCTTTAGCTGGCATAAAAAATTGAATTACATCAACCTCTAAACCGTCAGCAATAGCAAAAAGAACATCAGTGAGTACGCCTTAGTAGAATTAGGTGCTTCAATTTTACTAAGATAACTTTTGCTAATTGCAATCTTATCAGCTAGTTCATCCTGAGACAGTCCTCGTTTCATACGGTAGTAAGCAATTTTTTTAGCAATCTGTCGATAACGAAACATGCATTAACTTAAAAATGTAACATCTAATGGATTTCTATCTACTAATCGCTTATAACTATACTTAGGATATCCAACCATAACCGCAGCTGTTATCTTTTTTCCTTCTGGAATATTGAATAATTTAAGCATCGGTGAATTCTCAATAAATGCACAAAACTCAAAAATTCCAGCCCAACAGGATCCAAGTCCTAGTGAAGGAGCATATAATTCTAGATAAGTCAAATATGAAACAGAGTTATCTCTGGCACTTCGAAGATCTTTATCTGCAATAGTTATGATTAAGTTAGGAGCACCGCGGAAAATTGAATCAACTCCATCTTCCCTGTAACTTCTAATATCTTCTTCTACTAGATACCTTAATGGGGAATTTTCCATCATCTGAATAGAAATTTCAGTAGCTTTTTCAATTAATTGTTTATTTTCAACTACCACAAAGGATATACCTTGACTATTTTCTGCAGTAGGAGCTAGCCTTGCAATATCAATTAATTTTGTTAATTTCTCTCTAGATACTGACTCGTCTTTATAATTTCTTATGGAACGGCGCGACCTTAAAAAATGCTCTGCCTGCTGTGCATTTAACTTAGGAAAATCTTTTGTATCAACTTGTTGTATTAAAGGTGTTTTTTTATTATCTATAGCGGCATTAGGGCATATAGCAACACAATGTCCGCAGGCAATACAAGTGGTGTTTGCTATTTCTTCTGGTCCCTTTTCTCCCATTTTTAGAACATATACTGGACATTCTTTAATACAAAGTTCGCATTTAATACATTTTTCTTCATTTACAGTTATAAGTTTCATTTTAATCAATTCCTTTTAGAATAGTTTTTTAGCACTCATATGCTAAAATAAAAAGTCTTAATGCCTTTTTATTCAGTAAATTCAGTAATTTCCCGCTGCGATTTACTCCAGATATCTTTTTTACACATCATACAAATAATCTTTTTGTGCCTTTTCTTTCTCTGTCATAACTACCTCCTTTAACTACTAAATATTATTGCCCATCTCTTCTGCAAGGACAAGAGCTCTAGTAGATAATATATCTCCTTTACTGTTAACACCTGGAACAACCAAATAACCTCTATCTGACCATTTTTGATAATAGGCAATCTGTTTATATGTGCTAATAATACCGCTAAATACAGATTCATCATCCTCTTCTCCGCAAACCAGAAGCATACTTTCCTTTATATTTAGCTTCTTCTCTCCAATTATAAATGAATAAGTTTTGTCTATGACTGCCTTAAGCTGAGTCGGAAATGAAAACCAATAAAGTGGTGTTATAAAAATGATTGCATCTGCCTTTTCTATAAGAGGAGCAATGCTATTAAAATCGTCATCAAATGAACAAGGCTTCCCTTTACTGTAACAAGTATCACAGGCCATACACCCCATAATTTTTTTTCTACCAACTTCACATTTAACTACTTCGTGTCCTGCTTTGTTCGCTCCTTTTATAAACGCATCGGCCAATAAATCGCTATTTCCCCCAATTCTTGGACTACCAGTTAATACTAGAATCTTCTTCTTCATAGTTCTCATTCTTCCTTTCTTAATTATATCGTTGACACTACCCAAAGTATAATTTATAATATGATATTAGTAAAGTACGTACATTGAGGTTATGTACTAACCTAAAGGGAAGTGTAAAAGTGTCAATTGAAAATTGCAGTCTAACTGGTGTAAATATAAACAATACTGGTTTTGGATATACGTTATCACTTATAAACGGTAAATATAAAATGATTATCATGTATTGGCTTGCTGAATATAAGCCAGTTATGAGGTTCAATGAACTCCAACGTTCTATTGGCACAATTTCCTTCAAAACTTTAAGTAAAACACTTAAAGAAATGGAAGATGATCAACTAATAATACGCGAAGAATACCCTCAAATCCCACCAAAAGTCGAATATAGTTTATCAGAACGTGGAAAATCACTCATACCTATCTTAGATATGATGTGTACTTGGGGTGGTAAAAATCGTCTATAAAGCATTTTAGCTTTACGTTGTGTTTTCTCACTAGCATGATAAGGATCTCTTGACCATATTTCCCTTTTAAATAAAAATCCAGCATACACAAATGCTGGTTAATTTCAATATATTTATAGCACATCTATAATTTATACAATTACGAAGATGTAGCAGGAGAGCATTACAAAGCCCTTACAAAACCATGTTTTGAACTGAACCCCTTGTATTGGACATTTAAGAAAAAGTCCAATACAAGGGGTATTTTTGCGTTTATAATCAAGAGTAATACAACGTTCGGAGGATAGATAATGAGCAAAATATATTACTGAGAAATTCGAATGTGGCTAGAGTATCTGACCGTACTATTTCCTATCATACCGATTTTAAAGTTAAAGCTGTTCAAGAGTAATTAACCGGGAAAACACCCAATCAAATTTTTATCGAAAATGATATGATGCAAAAACAATCGAAAAAACCTGCCATTTGTATGCAATGGCAGGTTTTTGGGCAAGTTAGAAAGATGATTTTTTATATTTATAAACTTCACATCCCCATTTATCAAGAGATTCCAAAACAACGGTGAGTTTTTGACCAAATTCTGATAATTTATATTCTACTCTTGGTGGAATTTCATTGTATTGATGACGAATAACAAGGCAATCTTCTACGAGCTCTTTTAAATTTTTTGAGAGCATCAGACTGGAGATGCCGTCAACTTTCTTCTGTAGGTCATTAAATCGAATAACTCCATTTTGTGAATCTATTATTACCAATTTACAGGTCAAGCAAAAGTTTGGTTAGATCGCACATTCCCAATGATTGGAGATATGATTGGAGATAATTTTGTACCGAGACATCCAGATAAAAAGGTAATAACGATATTTGCTCAAGCAAACCCAGATCCTAAAATAGGTGCAGAGGGCATTAACTTTGTTAATAATGTTTTTGCACTTTATGGTTGGGATTTAAAGGATAGCATTCATTGCTGTGGAACTAGTGATTCTAATTTTGCAATATCTGAGGAGTTAACTTTAAGAGCATTTAAGGATGGGGAAAATCTAATTGGATAAACTCCTCGAAAAAACATTAAATATAAAATAAAAAGCGGTTTTATCTGCTAAGAACGGAAATAATCGCAAGGGATTCAATATGGTTACAATTGTGCATGCAGCTGAAAATATGCCACTTATACAACAAAACTTCAACTTGGATCATGATTTTGGACTAGACATGTCCATTAGCCGATTCTTCTAGATAAATTATTTGTGAATTGCTTAATGATTGTCGAAGATTCCTTAATTCAATTATAAATTTTGCAAATCCTACTTTACATTCATACTCCAGATCGTTTATTGAGTCCAATGATCTACAGCAAATTGTTTGCACTCTAAGATTCAAAAATCTCTCGCCCCAAGCTGTTCTCATTGCATTGTCCCACATTCTTGTGTAAGTTCTCGCTGACATACAGGACAAAAAAATTTTCCCTTCATATAAGAGTCCTATCGCCGCAACACGGATAGGTATACTTCATTTTGTATCACTTTCATTTCTTTGATTTATCTACCAATATACAATTCTTGACACTTCGAAAGCTAACATTTTTAGCACAGCCAAATATTCTCGGATAGCATAGTTAATCATAATTGCGCGCGGTGTTTCTGAGGATATCCCATAAACTACAGGATAGTACCTATAAGCTATATGCTTTGCTCTAAACATATGATAGTCGCTAGTAATAATTAATATTGTTGGCACTTCTGCCCCATACAGTTGGGTCAAAAGCAGCCTTGTATATCTTAGATTCTCATCACTAGTCGTAGAATTTTCTTCTTTTAATACCCTGGATTCACTTATTCCGTGGACAATTAAGTATCTTTTCATTACTTCAGCTTCTGTTATTATTACTTGCTTTCCGAAACCACCAGAAGCTATTATCGTAGCATTAGGATTTGCATTAAGGTATTCAATGCTTTTATCAAGCCTTCTCTTAAGCGTAATTGATGGCTCTTCTCCCTGAATACCAGCCCCTAACACAACTACATAATTGACTCTTACATTATCATTGGATTTTAAGGATTGGAAAACAAGAGTCTCTATCCATATAAAACTAACCAAGCCGATTACTAGCAACAAAGACAATATTCGATTTAATAGCAGTAATTTATAATTTAAATTTTTATTTACGGATGTTCCAAATGTCATACCATAGAGAACTAAAAACAAACCGCTTGTTATTAAAGAAAATGTACCAAAAGTGATACCAAAAACGTTAAATGCCAACACCATTCCGATCATGACAAATCCTACACCAATACTGACTAATCCTAAACCTATTTTCGAATTCAAATTTCTCCGTACTAACATCTAGTCCACCTTCAACCTTTAATTTATCTACCTTTGCATTATATCAATTCACTTCTATTACATGTTATGGAATGATAATCATCTTGATTGGATAAGGCTTTGAGTCCATAAGTTATCTGACTTTACACTAATTTTCTTTCCTTCCGTGACATGCCACATTCATACTGCTAAGGTTTAGTCAGCAGTTCATTAGGTTTTCTAAGCGACAGAAAAATACATAGTATAATAAAAGTCCCTAGACATATCCATGCAAAACTATCACCCAATTTGCTATATATTGAGTTTCCTTTACCAAGCCTTACTTCACCTACTAAAACAGATCCACCATCCTCTACATCACTAGATACCATTTCGATAATACGACCTCTACTATCACTTAAGGTTAATAATCCCCACTGCCCAGCTCGTGCTACTGCGTAATTTCCTTCAACTCCCCGCATAATTGCAACACGCGCATGGCTCCAACCATCATCATGGAAATCCAGTGCAGGAACAAAGACAATATTTACTCCTTGCCTACTGTAATCCAGTGAAGGTTGTGTAAAATCCATATCTTTACAAATTTCAATGCCCCATTTATCTATGATTCCAAGATCAGTTCCTGGGGTATACCTACTTTCAAATGCAG
Organism: Pelosinus fermentans JBW45; assembly: GCF_000271665.2. GTDB lineage: Bacteria > Bacillota > Negativicutes > DSM-13327 > DSM-13327 > Pelosinus > Pelosinus baikalensis. The sequence goes on from NZ_CP010978.1 coordinate 3,401,880, forward strand.
ATAGCAGATGTTTTTTATCATATTCTAAAAGCACTTCTCCTAACGGCGAAAAGACATAGGAGGAATTGTAAAGTTTCATTTTATCTTTTCTAGTTACTCCTACAATTAAATTTACTTTATTCTTTTGTGCTGCATTACTCAGGCGCTGAAAATTATCGTCATGAGTCTCTATAGTAATAATCTTTTCTGGCAGCAAGACAACTTCGGCCCCTGACTGTGCAAGAAAATCAATCTTTTGAATATATCGTTGAATAGTGTCTGCAACTTGTTGTTTATCCCTGTTTGTTGCCACGACTAAGTATTGTTCTAAATTAGTAGAGATAGAAGCAATACCGATTTTTATATTGGCCCCCTCAACAGGCGTATGCAAGCGGTAAAATCCAAATAGAATCACAAATAAAAGTAGACTTAATGAAATTAGATTCGCTTTTGTGCTTAATCTTCGATTTTGAGGATAATGATAAGTTAAAGCAATACTTGAAGGGAAAAGAGCCATCAAAAAAGTAATTCCCCAGATACCTGTGATTGATGCAATTTGAATAAAAGATAAGTTAGATACTTGTGTATAAGCAATGCTATTCACAGCTCCATGAGGAGAATATAATGAAGCAATGAATTCGTAAGCAGTTAAACCGCTCGCAAAAACAAAGCTTGCATACCCACCTCTCCATCTGACAGCAATATGACGGAAAATAGCAAGTACACTTGCAAATGCAGTTGCATTAATAACAAGCAAAGGCCAGTAAACAGTAAGGGGAAGCACCGCATGAGGATTGGATGATCCAAATAAGTATGAAAAAAATCCCGTCAGAAATGTGGAAACTAATGATCCTTTCAATGCATATGTACAAAGAAGTAAAAGTGCAATCCAAGTAAAATACCAATACTCAGTAGACAAATAATATGAGACTGCAATGAGAAAAATTGTAAAAATACAATGTAGTAGGCTATAAAAATTACTCCACTTGTAACTATTTATAATATTTTTAAAGCTTTTTCCTAATTGCATAAATCATTTCCTTCTTCCCAAACCTTTTTTCGTGTTACCTCTGATTCATTAATTCGAATTATATACCATATTTTCCCTGACAACAATAAAAACCAGCATATATAATACTGGTTCATACTTGCTTATATTTGCTTTTTATGGATCTAATTTAATACTATCAAAGTGTTACTTTTATGGACATGGCACCAATGGCAAGTAAATATAGGTTACATCAAGATAACTTGTTACCATATTATTGACCTTCCTTCTTGTAGCGTAACAAAAAAAATTAAATTTTATCATGAAATACAGTAGCAGACTTATCATCTCTCGTTTTTGCAAAAACCATCGTATTTCGAAGTCGACCATCAGGTGTAAGTGTTTCATTATAAAGAATACCTTCGAGTCGAAATGCTAGTTTCTGAGGTATTGCTCTACTTCTTAGATTATTGTCATCACAGCGAATTTCTACTCGATTCGCATTTAGTTCATGAAAAGCAAATTTCGTTAACAACTGCACAGCCTCGGTTGCATAACCTTGGTGTTGACAGGATGTTCGTATCCAGTAACCAATTTCAAATTTGGGAACTGACCAATCAATATGATGTAATCCAGCTCTACCAATAAAGTTCTGTTCATCTTTAGTAAAAATATAGAATGGTAAATCTCTCTTTTCTTTAAATGCCTCAAGAGCAGTAGTTGCTCTTTCTTTACACTCCTCCACACTTGGAATATGTGTAGCCCAAGTTAGCCATTTTTTCAGATCATCAATAGATTCTTGAATTGCTTGCTGCATTAATGGCGCATATTCAATGTCAGGAGCTTTTAATGTTAGTTTACACCCTTCTAAAAGTAGAGGTATACCTTCCATTATAATCAGAATCCTCCTTTTAACGATTTTCAATTTACTTATAGATTAACTATTTAATTGATAAACTAAATATAGGGACTGTTCCGATGAGTCAATCCAAATTTACAAAATCTAACATCCTATATTCTCTTGTAATATTTACCATCAATATACAAAACTCCTGCAGGATTCTTATTAGAATCCTTACAGGAGTTTTCTCATTGGATAGTTCCTAAATGGCATATCTGCCTATAAGTTCCCCATAACCATGCCAATCTTCATGCCATCAAAGAAGCCCTTGTTATAGTGCATATAGGTAGCCGTTACCATCATTAGAGTAACGGCTTCACTCACTTCCTCCGCCTGCCCTTCTAATAGTAGATCAACTTGCTCCATTAGGCTTGTATATTCACTTGAGAAGTTACCAAATTGCAACTTCTCCTCTGCTTTATCCTGACGCATCAGAATAAATTCCTGCCAATCACGCAGGGCATCCCCTTTATCCATCCATCGTCCGGTAAGCATACTTTTAATAGGTACAGTGATTTCTTCTTGCCCCTTTTGATCTGGGGGCAGAATCTCCTTCATTCTATCTGTCAATTTTCTTTGACAGCGCCGGCTTTTCCTCTTTCGCTTCGCTATTACTGATATCAATTTATATCCCCCCATATTCATACTGCATGGAGCTTCTTCTATTCCTCTAGCTACATATAGGAATAGAAGAAACCAACACACAGCTACTTAATGGGAGAAATTAAAAAGCCCATGCGAGGTTTTTTAAACCTACACATGCGCTTTGCTTCATCTTGATTGCATGCAGACGCTCAGCTTCTGCCAGAACTACAATCCTACTATCCCGAACATACCATCCCTTGTTTTCAGGGAAAGTTCACGGTATAATAAATTGTCGTCGTAGACAGGTAACTGTTACGTGTAGGTGCTTACCCACCTGCTCGTGCCTGAGAGTGCTCCAACACTCTTAGGACACGGCGACTTTTTAATTTCCACCTATTTCTAATTGTGCGCACGTTGTGCGCTTCATATATATTTCACAGAAATCATCGCTCCTGCGTTGCGATGTAAGACAACCGACTTACCTTATGCGAAAGCCGCTGGGGGACAATAGCATGTCGGTAAAGTCAGGATTAGACAGCAACTGCTATCGAGTAGCCTGGCGAGTCAGGCCATATATGGTAAAGCCTGTGGGCTGAATCCGGGTCTGTGGCTGTGTAGGCGCTGCCGGACGTAAACTCCGGTATCAATGGGTATCTCCAATATTAATTAGATTGGGTATAAGCAGGCCTATTGACGCACCTGCGGTAAGTAGGGAAACGACCAACCGGGTACCTACGTATGGAAACACTATATGGAGCTGCCAAACGTGACCTGCCTAAGTACCGGCTGACGGTATATGGCAGAGAGCCCTAATAGTAGCCTAACGGCCTTCTGTAATGGGAGGCACATGGTGAAGGGGGGCAGTATTCCAAGTTCCAACCTTGAAAGGAGTTGCTTTGGATGGAGCAATCAAAACTCATGGAAAGACTGGAAGGTTATCGTCGTCGGAATAACGCCGACCATGGCTATGTCAACGGTGACCTCTATCGGTTGTTCTACGATAGGGACTTGTACATCATCGCCTACAATTCCGTAAAGTCTAACGACGGGGCGGAGACCTCCGGTGCTGATGGCACCTCCCTACATGGCTTTTGCCAAGAGTGGATTACTGAACTTATTACATCCATGCGCGCTGAGTCATACCAGCCTCAGCCAAGCAGAACAACGATGATCCCTAAAAGCAATGGTAAGATGCGCAAGCTCAGTTTTCCAAACGGAAAGGATAAACTGGTTCAGGAAGCAATCCGCATTATCTTGGAGTGCATATACGAACCTACCTTCTCCAACCTCGCGCACGGCTTCCGGCCAAAACGTTCTACACAAAGCGCCGTCGCTGAAGTGGAGACTTGGGGAGGTACGATTTGGTTTATCGAGGGGGACATCTCCGCTTGCTTTGATGAAATTGATCATCGCATACTTGAAACAATACTTCGGGAACGTATTAACGATGAACGTTTTATCCGGCTCATCAATAAAATTCTTAAGGCCGGCTACTTCGACATGCAGCACAACTGTCATAGAGCTAAAACTGGGAACGCACAAGGCTCCTGCTGCAGCCCTATACTCTGCAATATCTATCTCGATAAGCTGGACAGATTTATGGAATGCACTATAGAGCGAGACACGAAAGGCAACTGCCGCAGACAAAACCCTGACTATTCCAAAGCGAGATATCAATACAAAAAGGCAGTCAGCAACGGCAGCGACCCGCAGAGCATTAAGTCCCTTTTCAACAAAATGAAAACCATCCCGTCAGGTGACAGATACGACCCTAACTTTCGCCGGGTAAAGTATGTACGCTACGCTGACGATTGTGCGCCACGAAGGAGTGTCCAAGTAGCGTAGCTACTTGAAGGCAGCCATGCTGTACAGATGATGGTGGTAGGTCCACCGAAATCGCCATACAGGTGGAGGTTTCAAACTACCTTAAGGTGCTGTGGCCAAAATCCATGGTATTGAGCGTTAAGGAAAAGGCAGTGATAAAACTGTCAAGTGCGTATTAAGGAGATGAATGAACAAATGAACCACTTACGAAAATGTCGATAGCGTAGAGATTCCATCAAAACCAGGGGGTAGTCGTTAATCTGGGATAAGTCTAGGGGAAACCTGTTTACTGCCTAGACGGTGGGCGGCATAAAGGTGGCATGAACTTAATACAGGCGTCTGTACGGAACGTGGGAACCCACGGGCTGATGTTAAGGGAGTATATCAAGCGGAAGAACCGCAAGATAAGAGTACCAATGCAGTCATGGGGGCAGATTGGGTTGTAGTAGTGATGAAGTTTCTGTAATGGGAATGGAGCGAAGAACCCGAATTATTCAGTTTCAAGAATAAGTCAACTTTGAAAGGAGGAGGAACTTATGCAAGAAACAAAGCCATACAGTATTTCCAAAAGAGCAGTAATTACTGCTTATGAAAGAGTGAAAGCAAATAAGGGAACCTATGGAGTGGATGAGCAATCTATTGAGGATTTTGAGAGAAAGCTAAATAATAATCTCTATAAGATTTGGAATAGAATGTCGTCAGGAAGTTATTTCCCGAAACCTGTAAAGGCAGTAGCAATTCCAAAGAAGAATGGTGGAACTCGTATTTTAGGAATACCAACCGTAGAGGACAGGATAGCGCAGATGGTAGCGAAGTTATACTTTGAGCCATGCGTGGAACCGATATTTTACGAAGATTCCTATGGATACAGGCCGAATAAATCAGCAATACAGGCAATAGAAGTAACAAGGAGAAGGTGTTGGAGAAAAGACTGGGTTTTAGAGTTTGATATAAAGGGTCTATTTGATAACATCAGACATGATTACTTAATAGAAATGGTAAAACACCAAACAAAAGAAGAATGGATTCTTCTGTATGTACAAAGGTGGTTGACAGCACCGTTTCAAATGGAGGATGGAACGATTGTTCTAAGAACTTCAGGAACGCCACAAGGTGGGGTAATCAGTCCTGTACTTGCCAATCTATTTTTACACTATGTATTTGATGATTATATGACGAAAGAGTTTCCAGCAATACCGTGGGCAAGATATGCGGATGATGGAATTGCACACTGTGTGTCTCTTAAACAAGCGAAATATTTGCAACGCAGACTACAGGAACGATTTGAGTGTTTTGGATTAGAATTAAATTTGGATAAGACAAGAATTGTATATTGTAAAGATGATGACCGAATAGGAAATCATGAATACACCTCTTTTGATTTTCTGGGATATACATTCAGACCAAGACATGCAAAGAATAAATGTGGAAAGTTCTTCACTAACTTTCTGCCAGCAATGGGAGAAAAGGCGAAGAAATCCATAAGAAAAGTAGTTAGAAAGTGGAAGTTGCAGTTGAAACCGGATAAGGACTTATTGGACATAGCAAATATGTTCAATAGCCAAATACAGGGATGGATTAATTACTACACGCATTTTTATAAATCAGAGATATATGAAGTATTAAGATATATTAATGGACGTCTTGTTTACTGGGTTCGCAAGAAATACAAGAATCGAAAATCAAGACAAAGAGCTGAACATTGGCTTGGAGAAATAGCAAAGCGTGATAGAAAACTGTTTGCACACTGGAAATTTGGGATACTGCCAACGGCTGGATAATGGGAGCTGTATGAGCTGAGAGGTTCACGTACAGTTCTGAGAGAGACTTAGGGGGAAGTTCCCTAGGTCTACTTGCTTCCTGATTGGCCTGATTGCTCCCAAAGCCTATGCAGTCGTTTTGAAACAGAGAATCAAGGAATTCCTGAAAAACAATCTTTGCCTCAGGTTAAGTGACGAGAAAACTAAAATCACACACGCCGCAGATAAAAACGTAGTTTTTCTCGGATATATCATCCGCAAGGGCTACGGCAACCACAACAGATTTAAATGCGATCCTTTTGACCCAACCCTCCGCATTTACATGAATGTGGAGGGTATCCTGAAAAAGCTGCGTGAAAACGGCATGTGTATAGCCAATGACTATCCCGTTGGTATCGCTCGTCTTCTTAGAGAACCCCCGGAAGAAATCATCAGATATGGCAACCAGGTACTCCGTGGACTACTGACTCAGCAACGCGGCTGCTACAACTTCTTTAAGGGCGGACACATCCAATACATCGTGCAGTTTTCCATAGCTAAAACTCTAGCTCGCAAATTCGACATAAGCTTAAAGAAAATTTTCGCACGCTACGGCAAGTCTCTTTCGGTCAATTATGAAAACGCCAAAGGCTACACCCGCTCAATTAGTTTGGCACTGTACAAGTCTTTTTCAAGGCAAAAGAGCTTCTTCGCTACTGTCAAATCGGCAATTACATCATTTCACCTGCCGAGTTACAGCTTGGTAAACCCGCTTACCCGTGCTTGCTACATCTGCGGTAATCCGCATCTTCATGTCAGCATGTATCACAGGCAAACAAAGAAAAAGCTCATTAAGCCCTATCCACCGATTGTCACTGTCATGCTGACGATCAACCGGCGTCAGATACCCTTATGCAACCACTGTTTTGCCAATATCGAAACCAACAGGTTTCATCTTAATCAACTCAGTCGATGATAACTCATTTGGAATATGGAGAGCCGTATGCGGTGAAAATCGCTTGTACGGTTCGGGAAGGGGCGGATTACTTTGTTAATCCGCCTATTTCATATATTACTTTTCTTTGGGATTGCAAGCAAAAAGTACTGTGGAAAATCAGCTCTTACAGTAAGACTTAGGTTGTTACAACATGGAAACTAAAAATCCGATATCATACATTATCTTAATTAAAATATAATCCTGCAAAGCCAAAGCTTTGCAGGATTTTTTTCAGGAACGTAATTGACTTACGCCATTGCCGCCCATAACGACCACTCCACTCTTATTGTACTTTTTCGTTTCATTAGGTACATATTATCAATTATCATACTGCTCCCCATGATAATATTCTCTGACTGCTCTACGCTTATCTACATATATATAATCCCGACACGGCTTGGAGTCAACATATTTCCACATAGTAATCTTTACTGGTTGCACCTTAATAAACACTTGTTCCTCTAACCCCTGCCAACGTTCATATGATTGTTTGTGATGTACACAGTAAATTTTACGAATTTTTTCATTTTCCCGGCTTGCCACTTGTCCTTTTGATTCAGCTTTACCCTCAATTTGTACGTTATGGAAACACATCGCTATATTGGGATTTATAAGAATCTGTTTATACTTATCCAACAACGTTTCTGTCTGAAAATAAATGTTTAATCCATCATTCACTGTGCTCATAGAGCGCGCTGTTACCCGGTTATCTGCTGAGGTTGCCAATACCCAGTACTTATTGCTCCCTAATACATTCAAGATTTCTTGTTCCAACTGCTCTTAATTAAGATCCATAAGCTTCCTCCTTCTATCATGGCTTTACATACATGTAAGAACATTTGTTCTGAATACTGTATGAAGAATATAAATTATAGTCAACACTGACAACAAAATGTTACTTTTAAGAACGTGCCACCAATGTCATTAAAACACTGTTTACAAGTTCTGAAAAGCCAGTAAAACCAAGCCCAGCGAGGATATATTGTCTGTTCCATGACAATATATTTATTCTTCCTATATATTGAAATTTAAAATCCACCAATTTTACAAGTGTAAATTAGGTGGATTTTATTATGTTATCTTTTCAGAAAAATAACATTCAACTAGCTGAAAATTGTCAAACTACCACCGCATATCTATGATCGACTTCATACAACATATTTTTATATTAACCCTGGTAATTTAAAAGTATCTCCTATTTTTTGATATTTGCTCTATTAGGCACACCTCTTTTAGAATTCAAAATTATAGCCATTCCAGATGCAGTAATAATTAAAATTAGAGCATAAGCAACCAGTGCTAATTTAAAAGTAATATATTGAGCAATCATAGATAAGACAGGAGGACCAAAGAACATACCGATTCCCCAAAATAAATAGTATGCTCCTGAAATTGTCCCTTTTAAAGATTCCGCCACAGTTTCGTTTAAAAATGCCATTGATGCAAGATAAAAAATACCTAAGCCAAGACTAGCAAAGGTTAGCATAATCAATATCCATGATGAACCTAGTAGAGGAACTGCAAATATTCCAACAGCTGCTAAAATTAGCCCTATTATCATAAATAAATTAGGACCAAATTTGTCTGATAAAGAACCTGTAATAACCTGCGAAATACTTATAGCAACATAAAATAATGAAAAGAATATTCCAATGTATACTGAACTAAAACCTTTATCCTGTAATAAAAACGTAGGAATTGACGTAAGAAAAATACCATATCCTGCTCCATACAAAGTGATTCCTACTAAGGCTAGTAATGCTTGCCTATCACTTATAAGCTTAAAGATATTATTAAAATCAACAGAATTATTTAATTTAATATCCCGTTTATTGGAATTATCAACAAATAAATAGATTATGACTGCGCCTAATAAACATAATATAGCATAAACGAGAAAAACTTCATTTGCCTTCCATACTTTAGCTAATAATACTCCTAATATAGGACCTACGGTAAGTCCAAGGTGAATCACTGCATTATACATTCCCATTACTTTTCCCTTTGCAAGAGGAAATTTTAATGATAACAAAGCATGCTAAAGCCCATATTGGTGCTTCTCCAGCCCCTTGAAGAAGTCTTGATAAAAAAATCATAATTGAGCTACTTGAGAAATAAAATGAGAGACCAGTGATAAAACATAGTAAATATCCTAGTATAAGAAAAGGCTTAAAGCCTAACTTATCCGATAAAGTACCTATGGGTACTTGCAGTACAATGTAAGAAATTGCAAAGGCAGATGCTAAATACCCTACTGACTGACCATTTCCATCTAAATCAACAATCCTTTGAGGCAATAATGCAACAATCATACCTACTCCTACCATCATTAAAAAGACGGCCGATATTAATCCTAAGAGAGTTTTATCTCGAAACATATAATGTCCCTCCTTACAAATAAAAAATCGTACAGCAAAAAAATAAATTTATATAAGAAAGAATAACGCTTTCACTTACTATATTTTAAAAACAGTTTATTGCATAATTATTCGCCCTCAATTTAAAAATATGCACCAAGTATATAATGGATGTAATATAATGTCAACATTGTAAAACTAATCCTTATATTTAGCCATGATGGATAACGGCTCTAGCGTATTTTCATGCAGAAAATAACCTTCGTCAAAGTCATTGACAAAGGTTTGATACTTGTTACTTATTTAATATTCATCTAGCAGCAACATCATACAATCATTATCCATTACCCAGATTGTTAATCCACAAGCGATTAAACACGGAATCGTTACGAATGTTCCTGTAACGAAACATATCAAAGAAGTATGATTACTCCCTTAGTTGCTATGCTTATAGTATCCTCTTGCTCACCCTGCGTAAACGGGCTCTAGCGAATTTATATATATTTATTTGTTGTATCACTTATTTCCCAAAATAAGGTTATAATGTTAGTCAGAGATAACTTTTAAATGGGGGCATTAATTTGAATTTTGAATATCTAGTTGAAGACCAAAAATATATACCTTTAATAGCTATAAAATTTCATGAATAGACTTTTCTTCTTTAAAACTAATTTTTAAAATATCATTATAGGAAGGGATTGATGATATGAAGATCATAATAGTTCCTGCCACTCTAAGTCATATAAATGAATGTAAAAACGCGATTATGGATTCAGAGTTAGGAAATCGATATGCTACAAATAATGAACAATCTTCTATACTTTTTACTAAGGGTATAAATGATGAGGAAATTTATATTGCTACTGATATGAATGGTCAGTTCTTAGGTTATATCTGGATTGACTTAGATGGCGTCTTTTCAAATTTTCCATATGTACGAAGTATTGCTGTAAGCAAAAAATATCGTGGTCAAGGCATCGGAAAGAAGTTACTATCTCATTTCGAAGAACTAGGGTTCAAGCAAAGTTCTAAATTATTCCTATTAGTTAGCGATTTTAATACACGCGCCCAAAAACTATATACCGAACTCGGTTATCAGGAAATGGCTATTATACCAGATCTATTTAAACCCGAAATAAGTGAGTTCTTAATGATGAAGGTAAAAATATAACTGCTTCAAATTTCCTTAAATTAGTACTAGGTAAAGGCTCTTATATCTTTTTACACCAAAGAACCTCCGTCGAATGATTGACAAAGGTTCAATACTTATTCCTTATTTAGTATTAGTATTCATCCGGTAACAGCATCATACATGAGTCCACTAGCCATCTGCCTTAGACTCTTTCATTTCTCTTCTATAACATGCCACTGAATGGTTATTTCTGAATAACCTTTTTGCTAAAGGTGTCTACCAAATCATAACGCAAGTATTGCCCCCAAAAAGTCCTCTTTTTTTTTTTATGGCTGCCATAAATAATATGATATGTAGCAGGTATTTGCCCAAACTGCTCAAATGTATTTTTATAAAAATCCATCATCGATAACATAAGCCGTCGATGAATTAATATATTCTCCCCTTTAGAAGAATTGTTAGCTCCTATTTTTTTTACTGACGTCAAAAACTCCCGAACACCTTTGAACTTTTCTGTTATATTTTCCTCCTCAAGGTGAACTGAAAGCCCTAGACCACAAGTAATATCAGTTAATTTTCTCATAGAAATAAACTCAGGGCCATGGTGCACCCTTTTAATTTCTAAAGACCTATGCGCAGCTTGAAAGGACTGATTTAATTCATAAAAAGTTTGTTCACCAAAAGTAGCATAGATAAGACACCCTCCAGGTAATAAATGACGCTCCATTTGCGTAAAAGCCTGCTGATAATCATTAAACCACTGAAACGCAGCATTAGAAACAATCAAATCAAACTTCTCAGACAACTTCAGATTTTCTCCATCTTCCAGCGCGAAACTTACATTCTCATATTGAGATAAGTTTTTAGTAGCCACAGTTAACATTTCTGACGAAATATCGCTCGCGGTAATTTTCGCCATAGGATACCTTTGTGCTAGAAGTGTTGTCAAAAATCCTGTACCGCAGCCAATTTCTAGGATATTCTGAAATACCCCGGCTTCTTTAACCAATTCCAATAAAGAATATCCCATGCTTTTTTGTACAACTGCATATTCATCATAAGCTTGAGACCTTCTGCCAAAATGACAGCTTACCTGGGTTTTGCTAATCATGATACCCCCTCCATTACTAGATCTTTTACATACTTTTCTTGCGTTATAAAGGGAACATGCCCTGTGCCATGCAGCAATCTTAGCTCGCCCTGCGGTAAATGCTGCAACAAGTATTGAGCAGCACTTGGGGGGCAAATCTTATCTTCCATACCATGGATAATGAGACAGGGAAGATTAACTTTCGCCAGTTCCTGCCGTAAATCTTGTTCCATTAAATAAGTAAGCCCTGCTTGCAAACTACTAACATTAATGTTAGAAAAATGAGGCGCTATGTAAGTAATAAATTTTTGGTGCCATTCTTTTTCCATTGGGGAAAACATTAAATGATAAAATTCCATTTGCGTCTCCCACGAATTACGAGCAAGCTTACGGCTTAAGTTTTTTACTACACTTCCAGGTAATCCCCCCTCATAACTCTGGCACAAAGTAAATCGCGGTGTAGTTGACAGAAGAATCAGCCGCGCAATTTTCGCGGTATACTCAGCTGCTAATTGCAACGCTAACATTCCTCCTAAAGACCATCCCACCAGTGTAATTTTTTCCTCTTCCTGCTTGCATATCTCCAAAAAAGTTTTTGTCAAGTGTTGATAATCAGGGTAGTTTGCACAATCATAGATATGCTTTTTCTCCCCTGTAAAGCTTTGCGGCCAAATGGCTTTATTAGTTGCCCAACCATGAATGAAAAGAACTGACATCTAGACACTCCTTCATGCAGTATTGTTAACCTTTAAATGCGATTAGGTTAACAATACTATTATAGTAATAATTGGAAAAATAATCAAGCTATTAATTTCACACCTGATAATTCATTTTATTCCATAAAAAAACCCTCTCCCGTTCTGGAAAAACGGGTATGCGCCACTCTATTCCACAAAAGAAGAATCCATCCCAGCTACGGAAGTGCTACTTTATCAGGTTAGACCTCGGAGGCAATTTGCATTATTTATGCTTCTATTTTTCTAGCAATTATGCTATGCACCGCATGCTGGTGGGATATACCTGCCGAGTTGCAGTCTATAATTTGCTCATCACACCGAAGTATCTCCCAGTCATGATAATACCTAGCCAAATCACCAGATAGATAGAAAAACTCGTCTTTTTGCCAGTCAGGTGCAATTTTGATAAACGGCTTTTCAACAAAGATCAAATGTGCGTTAAGTCCACCAACGCATGTATGACGCTTATATTTTTCAAAATGATTTTTCCGTTGATCCAGCGGCAAAAATTGAAGTGACCCATGAGAATAAATTACGTCATAAGAAGCCTTGAGTTCATATCCGATCATATCACTATGAAGAACATTAACATCATAGCCTGACGACTGACTATACTGCCTGATTTTTTCGATGCCAGGAGTTGAATTTTCTAACGCATCTACCTGGAAGCCACATTTGGCAAAATAGATGGCATCTCGCCCTTCCCCGCTACCAATATCTAATAAACGCTTGTTGGCCTTATCATCTTGCATGATCTCTACAATTCGCTCAGCAAGTAAAGAATGTTGTAGTCCCCAATAATATTCTTCTTTTTTATATTCCCCATCATAGGGGCTTGTTTTTTCCATTATGCTACCTCCTGTCAGCAAACGATCAATTGATATCCCGAGCGTCTTCGCTAAGAGCGGCAGCAATGAGGTATCTGGCAAAGCATTACCTTTTTCCCATTTAGAAACCGCTTGCGGGGTAACATTCAAAATGAAGCTGATTTGTTCTTGAGTATATCCTCTTTCCTTTCGCAACAAGGCAATCCGTCGCCCAATCTGGTTATCGTTAAGCATAATTTCTCTTCCTTTTCAATAATATCAGCACTGATAATATCATTGTATCTTCGCCTGCCGTTAAAGTCCACCAAACAGTAGTTGCAGACATATCCAGAGAATTCAACTAGGAGTTGAATTCTCACCATCCGGCCTAGTAAGCCGCAAAAGCAAAACCTCAACTCCCTAATTGTGATATGCTCCTCTTGTGGTCTCTTGTGGTAGACAGTTAAAATAAAAAAACTGTCTCTGGCAAGGAGGAGCATATTTTTATGGTTGAAAGATTCATATTAAATTTTTTTATTCATTTTGTGACTTTTAAAATTCTGCGCCTTCTTTAAATGCCTGACCTACTATTGTCCCAAATTAAAGTAAGTTAACCCCATCATAATACAACTAGTCCTCCACATACGAATCGGTAATTTTTTTGCATAACTGTATAAAACAATCCAGCTCTTTTTCTGTCAACGTATTCTCAATTAAATTCATGATTTTATTTCTAAACTTCTCTGATCTTACAAGAAAATCTTTACCATCGGGAGTAATGAGGATGTCATAAGCTCTCCGGTCAGTCTCCTGCTGTTTTTGAATGATGTAGTTTTTCTCTAAAAGCCTTTTTATTAATTTAGACATTCCAGCTTGAGAAATCCCACGAATCTCTGCTAACTTCTTAGTGGTTTTAGAGCCTTTCTTATCTAAAATGTCCAATACATTATACTGTGCTGTCGTCACTCCCTGAATATTAAAGCGATTAATATTACTGATAATCATACATTGAAAAGGGATATAGTAATCTTCTAATTCCTTTTTTGCCAAAATAGTCTCCTTACTTAATATATTTTTTTAAATATTGTCCTGTAATGGAGTAATTACAATTTAATAAATCCTTTGGTGATCCTTCAAAAATTACATTACCACCATTTTGTCCTGCAAAAGGTCCTAAATCAATAACCCAATCCGCTTGACTAATAACATTTAAATTATGTTCTATCACAATTACTGTACTGCCTTTTTCAACAAGGTGATCTAAAATCTTAAGAAGCTTTGATATGTCTGACATATGAAGTCCAGTTGTCGGCTCGTCCAGCACATAGATATTCCCTTTGCTTTCCAGTTCAACAGCAAGCTTCACTCTTTGTAATTCTCCGCCAGATAAAGTATTTAATGGTTGTCCGAGTTTAATATAATTTATTCCTACATCTGCCAGCCTTTTTAAGGTTGCTGCTATTTCTTTTTCATAGAAAAAGTCTAAGGCTTCTTCAACTGTCATGTTTAAAACATCGCTTATGCTTTTGCCACGTAATTTGTAACTTAATACTTCATCTATAAATCTATTGCCTTGGCAAACCTCACATACATTTACCACCGTATCCATGAATGCCAAATCGGTATATATTACTCCCAACCCCTTACAGCTTGGGCAGGCTCCTTGTGAATTGAAGCTGAATAAAGCAGGCTTTACACCATTTTCTTTTGAAAATAGTTCTCTTATTATATCAAATATTTCTGTAAAAGTAGCGATATTAGAACGCTTTGAGGTTTTGATTGGCTTCTGATCGATAAAAATTGTATCAGGGTAAAATTGGGGTAACACCTGATTGATTAATGTGCTTTTTCCTGAGCCTGCAACCCCAGTTACTACCGTCATAACACCTTTAGGAATATTCACATCAATATTTTTAAGGTTATGCAAATACGCATTTTTTAGTGATAACCATTCAACTGCGTTTCTTATTTTCTTTTTCAAATTTGTTTGATTGCATAAATATTCTCCTGTAAGTGTGTCTAATTGCGCCAAGCCGCTTAAAGCGCCTTGATATATAATTTTGCCACCATTTGTACCAGCTCTAGGCCCCATATCAATAATATAGTCTGCAATTTTAATAATGTCCGGGTCATGCTCGACTATCAATACGGTATTCCCTTTATCACATAAGAGTTTTAATAGAGCATTAATTTTATTTACATCGTGAGGATGTAACCCAATGCTTGGTTCATCAAAAATATAAGTAATATCTGTTAAACTGCTTCCTAACTGTCGAACCATTTTTATTCGTTGTGATTCGCCGCCCGAAAGAGTTGAGGTTTCGCGATTTAAACTCAAATAGCCTAAGCCAATCGAAACTAGATGTTCTAGCCGATTAGCTATAGCCGTGACCATGGTTACTGCTTTTGGGATATTAATTGTACGAATGAAATCTACCAAATCAGTAATTTGCATTTCAACGCAATCCGCTATATTTTTATTGTTTATTTTGCACTGAAAAACGGTTTGATTTAATCGAGCACCACCGCAAATAGGACATTTTTCTTTACCAACAATCCTAGCTATTTCTTTTTTATATTTGGTCGATTGTCCTTCCTCTTTTTTCAGAAAGCTTCTTGTAATTCTCGGTATAAGGCCTTCATAAAGTGAAGTCTTCGGCCATTCTGGATCAAAGGTAGTTACTTTAATATCTGATTTGTATAAAAGCAAGTCTAATTCTTCCTCAGTAAAGTCTTGTATTTTCTTATCATTATCAAAAAATCCTGAATGGATATATCTTTTTAATCTCCATCCTCCCGGCTCAAAGGTAGGAAATAAAATGGCTCCCTCATTGAGAGACTTATTTCCATCCAGCAACCGTTCAATACTTATCGTATCAATTTTACCTAATCCTTCACATTTCGGGCACATTCCTGAAATGTTATTAAATGAGAAAACATCAGAAAAACCAACAAAGGGTTTCCCTATACGCGAAAACAATAATCTTAGCAACGAATATATATCTGTAATCGTTCCAACGGTTGACCTTACATTTCCTCCAATTCGTTTTTGATCGATGATAATTGCAACAGATAAGTTTTCAATAGCGTCCACATTGGGCTGCCCATAGTGCGGCAAGCGATGGCGAATAAAACTTGAATACGTTTCATTTAGCTGTCGTTGTGATTCTGCTGCTATTGTATCGAATACTAGCGATGATTTTCCAGAGCCTGAAACACCGGTAAAGACAGTTATTTTTTTCTTTGGGATTTTCACATCAATATTTTTAAGATTTTTTTCTCTAGCTCCAATTACATGTATATATTCTTGATCATTTTTCTTATCCATAAAATCACCTTTCAAAGCTGCTATCTTAAAACAGATTACATTACCGCGTAAATGCATAACCAGGTTAAGCATATTTTACTACTTTTCTTTTTTGATTGCAAATTTATACACTTGCAATTTACAGTAATTACAATAAATTTAAATGGCAACTATACTTGTTATCCACTTATAAAACTGAGTATCCATGTATCATGACGTGGGGCATTTCCAAAAAAAGTCTTTAAAAATAGTAGCAGCCTACTACCCCATTAAGGTAGTAGGCTGCATTTTTTTATCTCGTTCGCGAATTGCTATGTTTTAATGACGTGGCGTTTTAACCCGAGGAAGCTATGAGTCTATAAGGCTAGCAGGCACGCTACAATTACCACACACCAGGGCGGCACACGCCAGAATTGAAGCAGTCCAAAACATATAATTGCAATTGTAAAGTCTGCTGTGCTACGGATTGCTGATGTCCATACCGGGTCATATAGGGCTGCAAACAATATACCAACTACTGCCGCATTGATTGCCCACAATGCAGATTGTAGACAAGACTTTGTTCTTAGGGTATCCCAAAAAGGTATTACACCAATAACGAGCAGGAAAGAAGGCAAAAATATCGCAATGGTTGTGATTATAGCACCAGGCCACCCGCCCATGACTGCCCCAAGATATGAAGCGAAAGTGAATAACGGACCAGGCACCGCTTGCGTTAACCCATAACCTGTTAAAAATTGGCTCCGTTCTACCCATCCAATAGGAACAACCTCTTTTTCAAGCATTGGCAAAACAACATGCCCCCCACCGAATACCAGGGAGCCAATCCTATAGAAGCTATCGAATGCACCCACCCATTCGTTAGTCGTTATTTGACGCAGTAACGGTAACCCAATAAGCAGCCCTATAAATAAGAAAAGCGCAATAGCACCGGTACGTTTCCTAAGGGGAAAGACCATATTGGGGTGTTGACTAGTTACTCTATGTTTCCCGAAAACCGTACCTGCCAAACCCGCTACCATGATGGTCAATATTTGCATATATGCGTTAGGCCATAGCAAAGTAATCACTGCTCCCAAGAGAGCAATAGTAGCCCGCTCTTTATCAGGGGTTAATTTAGTACTCATACTCCATACAGCTTGGGCAACAACTGCGACCGCAACAATTTTTAGACCATGTATCCAGACCAATCTAGCTGGGTCGATCTCTCGTAAACCATAGAACGCAAACACCAGGATGAGGACGGACGGTACGGTAAAACCGAGCCAAGCTAAAAATCCGCCTAATATACCGCCCTGGTAAGTTCCAATAGCTATACCTACCTGGCTACTGGCAGGACCAGGCAAGAACTGGCATAAAGCGACTAAATCACTATATATTTCTTCCGTAATCCATTTTCTGTTCTTGACGTACTCAGTATGGAAATATCCAAGGTGTGCGATTGGTCCCCCGAAAGAGGTAAGACCCAAATAAAGTGAAACTAAGAAGATCTCTTGTAGCTGCCAGATATAGTTTTGTTTATTCTTTGGCATAATGTACCTCATATTTTTCTTTAAGACATGTCTAATACTTTAAAAGAACTATTCCTGAGGTGATTAGAAAAGCCGCAACAATTTTATAAAATGTCACCTTTTCTCCCAAAAACACGATACCTAAAAGCAGGGCAACTAGCGGAAACGCTGCAACAATCGGTGATACACGACCAACTTCACCGAATTTTAGTGCATAATAATAAGCCAGTTGCCCTAATAAAGCGGCGCAAATGCCTTCAAGCACAATGTATGTAGTATCTTTTGCTGTTACTTCGGCAATATTACCCCACTGCCCAGACACAGTCATCGTTATAAGAAGAATGACGCTAATAACCAGACTACGAATAGTGAGTGCGACTATCGGTTGCATTTCACCTAGCCCCAATTTCCCAAAGATCGGAGCAATACCCCAAAATACCATCGCTAGACCAGCCATTAGATAGGCATTGAACATTTTATCTCAACTCCCTGTCTCATTTATATTCAAACACTCGATGACTCTAAAAACCATTAGCTCTCGGACCAGGATTCTCAGCATCGTATTTTTCACCGTTAATGAAATTCACCAGTCTTCCTGATCTCCCATCCTCTTTCTCCGGGGAAGTGATTTATATACCAGCTCATAAGAATGATCAATTAAGCCTCTTATTTCTCTTTCTGGAATACTACCGTCGAGCAGTAACGTATTCCAGTGCCGTTTATTCAAATGGTATCCGGGTGTTATGCTTGGGCATTGTTGTCTTAATAGCTCAGAATAGTCCGGATCACATTTCAACGAAAGAATATCCTGACCGTGCCTACGTGATAGTAGTGCAAATATCTTGGATGCTACTTTAATAACAATCACATCGGCGCCGAAAGGATAATCCTCAATTGATCCGGGTTTAGTTAGACAGTATAAATATAGGTCTCTTGAATTCAAATTAAGTCTCTCTTCTTCCATACATTCCTCACATCCAAAAAATTTCGTACATGATATTATTACTTTACAATAATAATATCATACTCCATACGCTTTGCAGTCATTCTCGCAACATTTTCACCCAATAGCCGCTTAATGATGTGAAATGACATATTTATTCCAGCAGAAATTCCGCCAGAAGTAAAATACAAACTCCTGCAAAGCTGAACTTTGCAGGAGTTTTCACTATTATAGATGATACAGCTCCCTGATTCATTAATTAGTTTCAAATTTTACACTAACAATGCGATAAATAAATATAGCAATCATCGCAATAAATATGAGTAAGCCGAGCCAATCGGCTGTGGGGCCAAAATCCTTACCTACGATTGCCAGCGGCGAATCACTGCCACCGCCTGTTACTGAAAGTACAATAATAATGGCAATGATGACTCCCATTATACTTTCGCCAACTATCAGCCCAGACGCAAACAATACACCATGGCGGTTGCACTTCTCCACATCTTCTTCTATGTTTTTCGGACTCCGCTCAATCGCCCGATTACGTAGATAACGATTCACAAAATAACCCATGACAGCACCTATGATAAGGGGCACTTCCAAAGTAGGCGGCAAATAAATACCCATTCCTACAGCTAACGGCGGCAGACAGTATTTTGCCGAGTTCTTTTTCAATAGTACATCTACAATAATGATTGAAATCCCAACTCCCACGCCGAAAAGAATATAATTCCAATCCAAATTATGACTGAAAATCCCTTGGGCGATCGTAGTCATCAAAGTCGCCTGCGGTGCAGATAGGACTTGGCTTTCGTCCATTCCAGTGCGTGGCATAGCCCCGACAAAACCATACGCCTCATATAATAAATTCAATACCGGTGCAATGGCAAATGCTCCGACGACGCAGCCCACCAACAGAGCTACTTGCTGTTTCCATGGCGTAGCGCCAACAAGATAACCAGTTTTTAAATCTTGCAAATTATCGTTCGAAATAGCAGCAATACTGACAATCACGCTCGTCATGAATATAGCTAAAGCAATGGCGAATTTACTTCCTATTTCTGTGTCAAAAAGATTGACTGCAGTACCTATTCCAAGTACCACAAGAGAAGATACAATAATTCCCAAGATGCCGATCCCCGAAATCGGGCTGGCTGATGTTCCAATTAGTCCGGCCATGTAACCACATGCAGCAGCTACAAAAAATCCCATGCAAATAGAGATAGCAACACCTGTAACAACAAAAATTCCTGTGGTACCTGCTGACAGGTTCGCATCTGCAATAAAGGAATAAAATGTTCCCAGCAACCCAATAACAATAATACTCAAAACCATGGCTGTCGTTTTCGGAGACAAATCCGTATCCATGCGGTGCAAACTTTTTCCGGTTTCAGAACGACTCATAGCTTGTATCGAAATGCGCATACCATCTATGATTGGTTTTATAAGCGTAATCAGTGTCCATATTGCAGCAATCCCTATCGCACCAGCACCGATAAGGCGCACCTTTTGTGCCCATATAGCAGATGCAAACGCACTGGCACTCTGCCCAGCTGCCGGAGACATGACAGATGTAAGATAGGGCACAAATACGCCCCATGATAAAATAGTCCCTGCTAACATTGCCATACCACTGGCAATACCTATTAAATAGCCAGCTCCCAATAAAGCAGAAGAAAATCCGAGAGGCAGCTGCGAAGTAACCTTGCCGAAACTGAACCAATAGTGCACTCCCGACGAAATAGCGTGAAAACCCTCTGCACATAAACTGACAATCGCCGAGAAAATACCACCAAACATAATATCTTTTATACCATTATCTTTGGATCCCGCAGCATTACCACTGCCTACTTTCAAAATTTCTGCAGCTGCGAGCCCCTCAGGATAAGGCAAATCACTATTGACAATCATAGCACGGCGCAATGGGATTGTGAACAACACGCCAAGGCCGCCGCCGCAAGCACAAATCATCAAAGTTTGCCAGAAAGCAAATCCTTGCCAATACCCGAGCATCAGTAAGCCGGGAATAATAAATATAACTGCTGAAAGAGTGCCTGCTGCCGATGCCTGGGTCTGAACCATATTATTTTCCAAGATATTGGAATCTTTAAACATTTTCAAAATTGCCATAGAAATAACAGCTGCAGGAATAGACGACGAAAACGTGAGTCCTACTTTTAAGCCCAAATAAACATTGGATGCCGTAAAAATGACCGTAATTATCATTCCCAGCAATATTCCCCGAAGCGTAAGCTCAGGAACATTTAGTTCATGACTCATAAAATCTACTTGTTTCATACCTATACTCCTCATCTAATAAGTTTTTATCCATTTGGATTGGTCACACTTTCCTATAAAAAATTCAAGGGCAATTCCCCCAATCTATTACTGCGTTATCATACAAGTTCCTTGTTGAGGTTCGCAGTAAATTGCATTATATTCTCACAAGGCTTATTTTACTCATTTTCTATATTTTTCCACAAATTCCTTCATTATTTTTATGTAACCGCGGCAATTTGATATAAAAATATGTTGTCATTACAATTTTCAACTTCTATCTATATATATTCGAAATCGAAAAAACTAGTATTACATATTAAAGACAAATCTAGAAAATAAATTTCTTCCTTTGTTTGCGCAAAAAAAAAGTATCAGCATTACACTAATACCTCATAAGATTCAAATCACTGTGCATAATCACGAGACCGACAATGGCGCCAATAATAGCCAGCGGCAGTGATAACATGATAGAACAAGGGATACTATTTTCAACATAGTGTAGAAGATAGCCCCTATCAAAATGGAGCATGGAACTATCACCTAACTCATTCTATTCCAGAACATTATATACTCTCTAAATGCAGAATCTTCATTGACCTGCTCTGTTTGAAATTCAAAGCCACACCGCTTATAAAAGTCAACTGCACCAATATTGTCTACATAAACGGCTAATTCTAATTTGGGATATAAAGATTTACAGTGATTGATTAGCTTTAAGCCTATCCCTTGGCCCTGATACTCTTTCGCAACAAATAACGCTCCAATAAAAGAGTCGTTAATAATACTGATAAATCCCTTAATGACACTATCCTCTTTATAAACAAAGGTTTCCGATATCGGCAGGTATTGCTCTTTAACAACATTATAGTTATCTATCCAGTATTTCTCTGGCAAAAAATTGTGAGCATTAATATTAGTTACAAGCCAAATATTCATAACTTCATCTATTTCAGATTTCTCAAATTCTTTAATCATACTTTCTCCTTATATATTCTTACATGTCATGTTCGTATTTAGTATGTATAAAAATCAGTATCAGCATTACGCTGATACTGATTTATTCTTATGAATCAACATCATCCTTTATTAAGTTCTGTTAAGCTTTGCTGGATCTCTATTAGCTGTTCGGCTGGAACTCCGCCATCTAAGGCTGAGAGCAAACTTAAATAAAAGTCATCAGCTTGTTCCGTCATGTGCGAGATTAATTGTTCAAACTCATCTTCCATGACATGTCCATATAGAGCCTGTATCCGTTTTTGTTCATTCTGCAAATACTCATCTGCTGCAGAGCTCAGCACACGATACATCTCATCACTCATTAATTTGCTTTCATTTTTTTCGAAAAATGATTTTGGATTTTTAAAATAAGTCATTGCTTTCGAAAACAACCCATACTGAATATCTTTGAAAGCGACTTCAAAATCAATTTGTGCTTTATTCTCAAATTCAAAATGGGAAAAGGATAAATCCTGATTCATCTCAAGAATCCTTTCGACAAGCACTATCTGATACTCTGCTGTTATTTTTTCAGCAAAGCGATCCAGTCTTACCGTGGTTGCTCTCATTTCCTGGGCAAAGTCAAATCCAATTTGTTCAAGTAATTCGTCCAGTGCATTCTGCAATACTTTTTTCAAGTCACGGCCATCATCGCGTAACACTGTAGGATTGAATGCTTCTTTAAAGAAATCAGTAAAACGTAAAAATACCCGCTGCTTGATATAATAAATTAATTCTTCTGTTTCCTGATACAGACGATTTTTTAAATCTTGTGACGTCTGCTTAACAAGAATTTCGTGTATAGCCACTTTCTCGGCGACCATATTTTCCCGCTTTTGCTTTTTAACTGCAGCATCTTCTCTGGTACTATCAATGAGCTTTGCTACTAAACGAGAAACACGGTTCATTTCATTTTCAGATGCTCGAGCCGCCAAGTTAGCCAAATCATTGGTAATAAAATGATAAAAAGCCTCTTCAAAAGCCGACATTCCTGAAACGGGAAGGGTTGTCTTTTCCTCTTTTTCTTTCAGTGCCTGTAAGCTTGATAATGGATATAAGTGAGGATTTCTGACTCCATATTTTATTAGCTGCTCGTGGACATATAGAGTAACGGTTTCCTTTTCTTCCTCGTTATCAGCCAAATCAATGGCATTTATCATAAAAAACATTTTATCTAATTGAAATGAATCTTTTACACGCCCCAGCTGAATTAAAAACTCTCGATCTGCTTTTGAAAATGCATGATTATAGTAGGTTACAAACAATATAGCATCTGAATTTTTGATAAAGTCAAAGGCCACTCCCGTGTGACGGGCATTAATGGAATCCGCCCCCGGGGTATCGACTAGAGTAATCCCTTTGCGGGTTAACGGACAATCATAATAAAGATCAATCCATTCAACAAAGCAGGATTTTTCTTCTATTGCAACATAATCACTAAATTCCGTTATCGTTTTTTTGAGTACTGTACCTAGCTGTTCGCTAAAAGCAGCATACCCCCGGGTAAATGCCTGCAAAAAAGCATAATTTGTCTTCTCGGCTGCCCCCTGCTGCCCCAAATGCTCATTGAGCTTTTCTACTTGTCTCCTTGCATCGGCTAAGCTCTCCCCATGCAAATCAAATAGCTTCAAGGAATGATTTACCTCTTCAAGCATCACACCTTCCTCTTTAAGCTTAATGAGAACAGTCCCATGTGAATATGATTCATTGATCGGCTTAATTTTGTTTATTGCCGCTGTCATTGGATTTGGTGAAACAGGTAACACTCTTTCTCCGATTAACGCATTCGCAAAAGAAGATTTACCAGCACTAAATGCCCCGAATAAGGCAACAGTAAAACCTTTATGATCTAATCTTTCCGCTTTTTCCTTGAGTTCACCTGCAAGCTTCTTAAAGCCCGGCAAACCCTGAACAAGCTGCGCCGTCTTCTTTAATTTTTCAGCTGTTTGTTTCATCCGGTCTGATGATGCGTCGGGTAATGGAGTTTTTTCTTTTAGGATCGGCTTGTTCATCGGGAGACTCGATTTTTTCTGTACCTGCGGAGCTTGCCCGTTTTCCCCATAGACGACCTCAAATTCCTCTTCTTCTAGCTCAAACAACTGAAAACGGTCATCCTCCAAGCCATTTGCCTCGATAAGCAGCGTTTCCAGCGACCTTCGCTCAAGATTCTCAGCTGACTCATATTTTTTCACCTGCTCAAGTGCGGTGATATACCGTTCCAAGCTTGCTGATTTTTGGCTTAATCGTACTTGGATGGCAGCATTTTTATCATGCAGGGCATTGAGTATTTCGATCTTAAGCTCAGCTAAAACGCTTTTAGCCAAAAGTTTAATTTCGGTTGCAACATTATCCGTGTAATTTATAACATAAGTGTCGGATAAACGGGCCCCCGTTTTTACAGCGGCAGCTAATAATTCACTTGAAAAATGAACAGTAAAGCTCTGGATTTTGGCAAGCAATTCTTTATTGTCGACCCGTTTCTCCTTTAAAAATCGTAACAGAAAATCACGAAGATGCCACTCTACCTGTGATTTTGTTTTTTCGAGTATACCCTGGTAAAAGAGATCCAGTCTTTCCTGTCTTTCAGCTAACGTTTTTTGTTTTGTATACAGCCATCCAACCTTAAATTCGCTCTGACACGATTCAAGATAGCCTTGCGCAAGCGCCCTGGTTTCAAACGGCATCAAATAGGCATTTGCCATGATTTTATTGACCCCGGCATCAAATTGCCTTTCTGCCTTTTCAGGTCCCTCGCTTAAAGCGTTTTTCTCTTCACTCAGCCTGTTGTAGTTATCTGCTAACTCTTCCTGCTCCGTAGCAGATAATTCATTTAAGATATCCTTGAACGGCTCTAGCTCCAGTTCATTCTTTTTCTTTGTTACATCCAAATGGTCTTTGATGATTTTTTGCAGTGAATGAGAAATAGATTGAAGGAGTAAGCTATCTTTTTCCTTTAACCGCTCCGCTAAAAAAGCCTGTAACTCAGAAAATTGATTATATTCATGGTCATCTTTTTTTAAAGAGGTATAAAAAATAGCAGCCGGTTTTACTCCCCATGATGAGAATGATTCAACCACACTTGTTTTAAATTCCGAAAAAGAAAGTTCCTGATTGGAATGCTTATCAACTTGATTAATAACAAGATAAACCTCTTTGCCGGCTTCTGTTAGCTCTTTTGTAAACATAAAATTCAATTCGGATTGAACATGATTATAATCCATTACATAAAAGATCAAATCAGCAAGGTGAATGGCGGATTCTGTGGCAATACGATGGGCGTCATCTGCAGAATCAATACCAGGCGTATCCATAATAACGGTTTGACTTGGCAGCTGGGAATCTGAATGGCTAATTTCAATTGCCTGGATTTGGTCCCCATCCTTGCAATAGTTTTTTACCATTTCATAATCATAGGGAGCGAGATATAAACGAGGTTTGTCCTTTTTAAAAAATACCTTTACATACTCTTCTCCCGCTTTAACTTTTACAAGATTAGCACTGGTTGGAATAGGGCTTGACGGCAGTAAATTTTCCCCCACCAAGCGATTAATTATCGTTGATTTTCCTGCAGAGAAATGTCCGCAAAATGCAATAGCAAATTCCTCATTTGCTAATTTACCCGCTAATTGCTTAACTTTGACCGCATTTTCTTGATCATTGTGTTCTACTAAATATTCATAAGCAGCTAAAAGCTTCCCCTTTAATGATCGAATTGTCATTTGACGATTCGCAGTTTGAATCATAACTAATTCCCCTTATAACAAACTCTATAATTCATTTATTTTACACTATATAGTGACGTATAGGCAATGTTATGTTCTCCACTACGCGTAGTGTCCTACTTAATTATAAAAATCAAGATCAAGAAACCCGCGAAATTCGCGGGTTTCTTGGTTTATTGGTATTTTGACTGTGGATGTCGTGATTTTGGTTTAAGCATTTTTGGGGCTTATGATTTAGGCGCCCATGTCCCATTATAATGCCTCAATATCCTTTGTCAGCATTTCAACATTTTTCTTATTCGTAGCCCAGCTGGTACAAAACCTTACAGCACTGTGTGCAGCATCGACCTTTTCCCAGAAGGAATAAGAATACTTTTCGCTTAATTCCATTAAGACATCATCCGGCAAAATTGGAAACTGCTGATTTGTTGTAGAATCATATCGAAAAGAAAATCCTTTTTTAGCAAATGCCTCTCGAATCATAATCGCCATATCCACGGCGTGCTTAGAAATTTCATAATATAAGCCATCTTCAAATAAGGTTTCAAACTGAACACCCAATAATCTCCCCTTAGCCAGCATTCCTCCATTTTGCTTGATAAAATACCGAAAATCTTTTTTCAAAGCATTATTTATAATTACTACTGCCTCACCAAACATTGCTCCAACTTTCGTTCCTCCTATATAAAATACATCACATAGCTTTGCAATATCTGCCAAAGATAAATCACTGCCTTTGGCAGCCAGACCATATCCTAATCTGGCGCCATCCATAACCAGCGGTAAACCACATTCCCGGCAAACTTTACTTAAAGCTTCCAATTCGGATCTACTATAAGTGGTTCCATTCTCGGTAGGGTGAGAAATGTAAACCAATCCGGGCTGTACCATATGCTCATGATTGACATCATTCCAGTGAGCATCATATAAATCTTTTACCTGTTCTGCCTGGATTTTCCCATCATCACTCGGCAAAGTAAGTACTTTATGACCAGTAGCTTCAATCGCCCCAGTTTCATGTACTGTGATATGTCCAGTAATTGCAGCAACTGCGCCTTGATGCGGGCGCAAAATGGAAGCGATAATAGTAGTATTCGTCTGTGTTCCTCCAACTAAAAAGTGTACATCTGCATTCTCTGCATGACACGCTTTTCTAATACAAGCTCTAGCTTTTTCACAGTGTTCATCCATACCATAACCGGGTGTCTGCTCTTCATTGGTTTCCAATAATCGTTTCATAATTCGCTCATGAGCACCTTCTGTATAATCACTTTCAAATCGTATCATCTTATATCGTCTCCAATCTATCCAATTTCTTCTGAATTAACAACATAGAAGCATGTATTTCTTTAATTTCTTTTTGTGATAATCCTTCCAGATTATCGACCAAATTATGACTACAATACATGTTCTGTTCTTTTGATAATATCGTCTTGTGTCGTTTTAGACAATACATTGAAGAATGCGGAGTATCCTGCTACACGTACAATGAGATCTCTGTGTTTTTCTGGATGATTTTGAGCATCTATTAAAGTATCTCTGGAAACTACATTGTATTGAACATGGAATCCTTTTAATTTGTTAAAGAATGTGCGTAGCATTGCTATTAATTTCATCTTGGCATCATCGTTTTCTAACACTTGTGGCGTTACCTTTTGATTTAATAGCACTCCACCCGTAATATCTTTAGTTGGAAGCTTTGAAACTGTCTTAAATACCGATGTAGGACCATTCTTATCCATAGCATGAGTTGGGGAACATCCTTCTGCAAGTGGTGTGAATGCTTTCCTTCCATCTGGAGTAGCCATAGTTCCGAGACCTTGACCAACGTTAGCAGAAATCGATGATGTTCCCGCATACCGAGTTCCACCTACTGGTCCTCTTCCAAAGCGTGTATTAGGATATTTCACTACTTCGTCAATATAGCTGTTATAAGCTTCTGTAACAAGTAAATCTACATAATCGTCGTCATTTCCGTATTTAGGTGCAGCAAGGAGCATATTTTGAATTCTTTCTCCGTCTTGACCTTCAAAGTTATTTATTAATGCATTCCACAGCTCGTCACGACTGATTCTCTTCTCTTCATATACACATTTTTTAATTGCCGCTAAAGAATCTGCTAAGTTAGCAATCCCGACTTGTAGCCCACTAATAAAATCATATATGGCTCCGCCTTCTTTCAGAGTTTTTCCTCGTCCAATACAATCTTCACTTAATGCGGAACATAGTACATCAGGAACATCTGCCTCTAAGACCATGTCACATGCATTCTCTATAATTACGCTGTGCCTAGTAAAGTCTCTTATTAGCACATCCCATGCCTTTTGAAGATCTTCAAAATTTTCCATATCTTTAAAGTGTCCAACACCTTCTGCTATTTTCACACCGGATTTGGGATCCACTCCATCATTCATGGTAATCAATAAGGACTTAGGAAAGTTCAAAAAGCTCATTCCAGTACAACGATATCCCCATTTTCCAGGAACCGCAACTTCAACGCAACCGATGGCGCTGTAATTGTACGCATCCTCTTCTTTGATACCCTTTTCGATGAAGGATGGAATGATAATTTCATCGCTGTTGAAAGCTGGCATGCCAAATCCTTCTTTGATAACTTCGACACATTCTTTCATGAATCTGTCATCTAGTCCTGCATGATAACGAACTGTCAAGTTAGGTTGAGGAAGCTTTGTTTGTGCAACGCTCCTCAAAATCAGATAGGAAAGTGGATTTACTGCATTCTTCTTATCTACAGTTTGACCTCCTATGGTAACATTTTGATAAAGGGGGCTACCTGCACTAAATTGAGTATGAGCCCAACTTCTAATTTTATTGATTGTCATTGTTTTAATCCATAAATTCGTTAGCAGCTCTACAGCGCTTTCCTCAGTAATTACACCCGCATCAATATCTTTTTTATAATAAGGATACAGGAACTGGTCCATTCTACCATATGATAGAGAATGACCATTAGACTCGATTTGAAGGACTAACTGAACCAACCACATAGATTGAATTGCTTCATAAAAAGAATCAGCTGGTTCATAAGGAACCTTAGTCAATATGCTGGCAATTTCACGTAATTCCACTGCTCTTACAGGATTTTTTTCTTTTTCTGCCATTGAAGTTGCTAAGTCTGAATATCTCTTTGCAAATGCTGTAACTGCATCAATAACAATGATGATTGACTGATAAAAATATAGTTTCTTAAGATTCTTAAAATCAGTCAAATCTAAGGAATCCATCACAGCAAGAGTTCTTTTCTTATAATCTTTTAACCCATCTTTCATCACTTTTCCATAATCAACTGCAATATGAGCATCTCCAGATGTGATATTTCCTTCAGCTTTTATGATTCCTAAATCATAAAAAACTTTGCTAGCTGGTGGTATTGCTGCAAGACCTCGCTCCTTTGTTGTATTGTGCTCCCAAAAGGGTGCAATATCCCTCAACTGCTGTTTCGTATCTTCTGTAATATAGAAGATATCTCCATTTCTTTTTTCAAATTCATCAAGTTCTTTTACTACCCAGTCCATGGCATACTCTGGAAAAATAGGCGCTGAACGGTTTTCTGTGGCTTGATTTCCAACAATAAGTGTATCTTCTTCTATAAAGATACTCATTTTCTTAAGAATATTCTCAAGCATATAGGCCCTTCTTAAAACTATTGGCTTATCAAAATGTTCTTTATAGCTTTCAGTGGTATAGACTGCTCTTTCTGCACATACCTTGGGTTTTGCAGTTAACACTTCTTCTCTAAATTGATTCATTCTTTTCGTTAATAGTCCAAAATATTCACTCATTTCTATTCCTCCTACTCATTTTATTAAATGTGAATTCACATTTATCATTAATCAAATGGTATCATCGCCGCTTACAAAAGTAAACATTTCATCTTCATTTGTAATTATTTTTTTACGTTTTTAACAAACTTCAAATTACCATTACGAAAAAACAAACCCATTCTACTGTATTAAGCAGAAATGGGTCATTTAAATTAAAATTTACAATTCAATCCATTGCGAATAAAAACTTCTTGATAATCCATTAAATCTTCTGGATGAAGTTGTTTTACATCCTTCATCTTATACTCCATACAGAGCAAATCATATTTTTTCTGACCAAACTGATGAAATGGCAACAGATCTACATTTTTGATGCCAATCTCATTTAAGCATTTACTAAACCCTTCTGCATCCTGTAAACTATCATTAAAGTTAGGGATTACTGGAATCCTTGCGACTATTTTCTTGCCTTTTTTCACAGCTGCTTTCATATTTTCTAGGATTATCATATTGTCTACACCAGTTCCTTCTTTGTGCTTGACGGGATCATAGTGTTTCAAATCAAATAATAATAGATCTATATGCTCCAAAAATTTCTCAAATACCTTAGGAGCTGCGTATCCAGTAGTCTCAACAGCTCTATGAATATTATGCTTTTTCAATTCCTTTAAAATTTCAATGGCAACATCAGCTTGTTGTAGAACCTCTCCACCAGTTAAGGTAACTCCTCCACCTGACTCTTCATAGAAAGCTATATCCTTTAGTACTTCAGAGACAATTTTATCTACCGTTTTATATTCTCCTTCTATTTGAAAGGAATCTGTAGGACACTCTTTAAGACATTCTTGCCAACCCTTGCATCTCTCACCATCTATAACAATACTCCCCTTCGCTTCAGATATGGCGCCCTCAGGACATCCTTTTACACATTTTTGGCAACTTATACATTTTAAAGAATTCCATGCAACTTGAATTTTACCAATTTGAGATTCAGGATTGGAACACCAATGACATCGAAGAGGACACCCTTTAAAAAACACAGTAGTTCTAATCCCAGGACCATCATGTATACTGAATTTTTGTATATTAAATAGTAAGGCTTTCTCCTGATTCATATGCCACACCCCTTTTTAAATAATACAACAATGATAACTCGGTCTATTATTTTTGTAAACAAAACAATTTCGTATTAATATTTTTTTATTCCATTCATAACTAAACAATGTTACAATTACATGCAATTTGTTTTGAGATAAATTCATTGTTCTTATAGACTTTATTGTAATAGTTAAAACTATTATGTTATAATTTTAAAAATACATCCTTACTGGGGAGGAAAATATGACAGCTAGAATGACAAAAATATTAAATTTAATAAATGAAAATAAAAAAATAGAAGTATCAAAGCTTTCCGATCTCCTAGGAGTTTCTCAAGTGACTGTTCGTAAAGATTTGGATAATTTGGTTGAAAAGGGACTCATTTGCAGAGAACATGGTTACGCTGTTTTGAATGACAGCGAAGACATTAACAATCGTCTTGCATTAAATTACAATGTAAAACAAAAGATTGCAAAACATGCGACCCAGATGGTCTTAAATGGAGAAACAGTAATGATAGAATCAGGCTCCATTTGTGCTATTTTTGCAGAAGAGCTAGCAAAAAGTAAAAAGGATGTCACGATTATCACAAATTCAGCTTTTATTGCATCTTATATTAGACAATATTCTAATTGCAAAATTATCTTACTCGGTGGCGAATATCAAAAGGAATCTCAAGTCAACGTAGGGCCCATTACAAAAATTTGCGCAAATGAATTTTACGTAGATAAGCTTTTTGTAGGAATCGATGGATTTTCAGCAGATTCAGGATTCATGAGTGGTGACCTAATGAGAGCCGAGGCAGTAAAATCTATGGCAGAGTCAGCCAAAAAAGTGATATTACTTACTGATTCATCTAAGTTTAACAATCATGGTTTGGTTGTTTTGTTTCCTTTAAAAGAAGTAGATTATTTATTTACCAATAACACGATATCTGCTGATACCAAAGCTCTGATAGAAAGCAGTAATATAAATCTAAGCATCGTTTAAAATTATATTTCAAAAGAACTCTAACTAGGTAATGATGAGGAATTCAGCAAAAGCTTATCACTATCATATTGCTAGGTTTATGAGAAGAGAGCACCCCACAGTAATCATAGGGTGCTCTCTTCTCTTTTTTAATTCTATTTCGCTTCTTGTTCCTGCTTGTAAGTGATAGCATTCTGTTTCTTAAAGAAAGGATAGTATATAACCACTGACATTACAAGTATAATAATTTGTTAAAGTGCTTACTTCTTACTATTAACATAAGCTTGAACTTTTTCCAGTATCTGATCTGCTTTTTTTACAGCGTCGCTAATTGCAACTTTAACAATGGGGAGTCCGTTAAATCGTTCAGCGTTCTTAATTCCCATATCTTTCGTTAGAATTACTGCATCCGTACCTTTGAGATCATTTCCCGTAATTGTGTTTTCAATTCCGATAGAACCTTGCGTCTCCACTTTAATTTCAATACCTTTCGCCTTTGCCGCTCTTTCTAATGCCTCAGCAGCCATATAAGTGTGTGCAACTCCCGAAGGGCATGCTGTTACTGCTAAAATTTTCATTTTAAATCATCTCCTGTTATATCTTTTGCTCTTTCATTCAGCAATTTGCAAAAATAGAATGCGATCCATTCCATTGTAACCAACTGATATTACAATCATCAATTTGACAATAAACGTATTATTCAAAAGTCAATTCCACTTCTTCACTACTACCTACAGCTGTCTTAGCAGCCGTTTCTGTCACTTTTGGCTTTAAAGTATTGACCATAAGAGCTGTTACGGCTACACCCACTAAAGTAGCAATCACATAGGAACCTGCTCCGATAGAAACTGGCAATACGATCCATCCGCCCCAGGGTGCTGGATTTCCCGCTCCTAAAAACATGGCTGTAGCGGCCCCTGCTGCAGCACCTACCATTATGGAAGGTATAACCTTTAACGGATCTGATGCTGCAAAAGGAATCGCCCCTTCGGTTATTCCAATAAGACCCATTAACACAGCTGCTTTTCCAGCTTCCTTTTCTTCACTAGTATACTTTTTTGGTGCCAGGAACGTAGCAACTCCCATTCCAATTGGTGGTACACAGATAGCCACACCGATACCTGCCATTATTTTCAATGCCATTGGAGCTGCCATACCAGTAGCCTGATCAATGGTACCAACCATAGCTGTACCAAAACCGTATGCAACTTTATTTATAGGCCCCCCCATATCAAAGGCAATCATTAAACCTAATATAATTCCTAATGCAATTATATTGCCAGTCCCGAGTCCCGCTAACCAAAGTTTTAATCCAACCATCGCAGCTGCGATTGGAGCACCTAAAACCCACATCATAAGTCCGCCAACGATGAATGTACCTACTAATGGGATAACAAAGATTGGCATAACGGAACGCATAACTGCTGGAACTTTTATCTTCTTTATATAAAAAACAACAACACCGGCAAGTATACCTGCCACTATACCACCTAAGAAACCTGCGCCAATTTTATTTGCCAAGGCGCCACCGATAGCTCCCGGCGCAATCCCAGGCCGATCTGCCATTGAGAATGCTATGAAGCCCGCAAGAATTGGTACCATAAGTCCTAAACCAGCTGCACCGATATTAAATAAGTCATTTAGTGTTGTACCATCTGGTGGTACTGCTGCTGAGCCATACAATAGTACCGAAAGTGCTAATAGTACACCTCCTGCGACAACAAAGGGAATCATGTATGATACCCCTGACATCAGATGCTGTCTAGTGTTTTTAAATAACCCTTTTAAATCATCCATTTTCTCTTCCTCCTAATCTATTTTAACTTGGCATAAGTAGAACCCATAATTAATTGAATCCTATCTTCATTACAATTAGGTTCACATTGTCAATATTTTTAAAAGTTCATCGATTTCTGATGAATTCTTTAATTGATCTCTAAATTCTTCTCTCATTATCTTTCGAGAAAGTTGTGCCAGAATTTGTAGGTGCATGTCCCCTGCCTCTGTTTCTGGCACTGCGATTAAAAATATATATCTAGCATTTTCTTCATCACTCCACTTAACTTCACTTTTTAGTCTTGCAAAAGCAACAGTAGGTTTTTTGACTGTATCAGTCTTTCCGTGTGGAATAGCAACTTCAAATCCTATTGCTGTAGGAAAGGTTTCTTCTCTTTTATACACTTGTTCCATATAGCCTTGCAAGTCATGCAACCGCTCCTGTGCTTCTATCAGTTTTGCCATATCTTTGATTACTTCTTCTTTAGAAGAAGATTCTAAATCTAATACAATTAAATCCCTCGTGATTATTTTTTCCAATTTCTTTATCCCCCTAATCGAATAAATACGTTATATCATTTATACTTTGAGCGTTTTTGATTTTACTTATCATTTCATCATTTTCTAATAAGGAATAAAACTTTTTAAAAAAATTCTTTGTGTTATTAGCATCATTAAATTTTAAGCACAATATAAAGATAACATCCACTTTGTTGCCCTGCCAGGTTATAGGCTTGATAAACTTCACTATACATATCTTTGATTTATTTACAAATATATCTTTTGCATGAGGTATTGCTATACCTTTTCCAATGTATGTTGACCCTATTTTTTCCCTCTTCAAGATATCCTCATGAAAACCAATTTTTGCATAGCCCTTTTTCTCCATCAACTTACCATAATAGATTATTGCTTGCGGAAAATCGGTAATGTCACTATCCAAGAAGCATAATTCTTTTCCAAGGATACTTTCTTGGTACTCATCATCATCCAATTCCTTTACGTCTTCGGAATTTGAAAGAGGAATACCCAATCCATCTCTTTTTAGACTTTTAATCGTATTTGTTATATTCATATAATCATTTTCACTAACAAGAGCTGATATATATATAACCTTTTCATCCTTCTTGATATTTCTTATGGTTGTAATAATCAAATCAGCTTCTTCTATTATTTTTTGACTTAATAGATTATAGGGCAGTATATGTGTTATATCTAAGTTGTCAAATTTCTTAACCAGTTTAGACGCAACCAACTGAGAGGTACCTATACCACTCGAGCAAACAATTACAGTCTTTATCTTACTCCTTATCTTATCAACGGATAGTGCTAAATGAAGAACTAAATATCCAACCTCATCTTCATTTATAGTGACTCCAAATTTGTTTTCAAAGATACTGTTACAAGCCCAAGCAACGCCAAATATGTTTGTGTATTCTTCTTTTATCCTACTAAGGATGGGATTTGTTAATCTGAGGCCATATTTTAACCTCATAACCGTTGGTCGTAAGTGGAGCACTAATCTGGTTAAAAGACCCTCATCCTTTGTTAAATCTACATCCAATATTTCAGAAGACATTGAAATTATGCTTTTAGCCATATCCGTAAAATCAACATCATAATTTTCAATAATAGCGCTGGATTCCTCAGCATCATAGTGTTCTTGAATTTTTGCCCCCATCATATGGATCGATATATAGCCAATCTCTTCCTCTGGAAAGCTCACTTTAAACTCTTTTGACAGCTCATTTACAACCCATCTTGCAACGGTATATTCCCGTTCCTTCTTTAAACTTTCAAAATAATTTTCAGTGCTTGATACGGACTTATGATTTTTTAATCTTTCAATGGTTATAGCCATATGAGTAATCAAATTAAGGAAAGCCTGATCGGTAAAATAAAGTCCTAATTCTTTTTCAGCTTCTTGAATAATTCGTTGAATCGTATACAAGTTTATTTTAGGAAACATACTTTTGATTTTTTCATAGTCAACTATGTCAATTCTATAATCTAATCCTACATCGCTGACAATAAAATCATCAACTTCATGTTCCTTATCTTGTATATCATCAATCAAATCCTTGAAAGCCCTTCTATAATCCTTTTCATCCCCTTCTATCCATAGACCTTGGTTTTGTTTTCTTTGCAGGATAAGATTATATCTTTCAACCCATGCTTGGACATGAACCAATTCATTCACGATAGTACTTTTACTGCAATATAAATCATCCGCAAACATTTGAATAGTATAGGAAAACTTATCTTCAAAGAGAGTCTTTAGGATATATATCTGCCGGTATTTAGATGAAAAATTATCAGCGTTAAAAGAACCTACCTTATCCTTTTCAAACAAATTTAATAGTTCTTCTTTATCTTTGTCATCCATAGTAATGTAAACACCAACATTTGTCTTCCTAACAATTTCTATACGGAATTCCTTATACTCATCTTGAATCTCGTCCAAATAGTTTCTCATTGTTCTACCAGTCTTATTAAATAGATTGGCCAAGTTTGTTATTGTAATGGGAACGGTTCGATTCAGTAACTCAACGAGCATTTTTTTCTTAATTGTTTCTTTATGATTAATTACTATCATCCCCAATGTTGTACTGCAATTTTATCTATTTGGATTGTCTCAATAATAACATGAGCGTTAAGCAAATAGATATAATGCATTGTTCAGTTCTATTTCCACAATAATGTGGAATTTTCAATCTATTCAATTTATGGCAATATCTTTTATACAGATGCAAGTTCCGGTCTGACATAAGAAAATGCTTCGCTTCCTTTAAAACATATAAAACAATCGAACCACAAAGACGCAAAGTACACGTACTCCTTTGTGTGCTGCATCGCAGCATTGCGTCTTTGTGGTTCAGTGGTTTTACCCCAAAAAACTTATACGTTCTGATGAACTAAAAATTCTTCCTTACTGGCTTGAATAGTTATTTGCTATTCTGGGCAGTAAGGAAGAATTCTATACTTTTAACAATGAATCTGTCTGCAGATTTGCTTTGATTAGCAATCTAACATGGATTTACCTTTACCACATAAACCTTCAAAATCTTTTGTAAATGCTGCCACTGCACAGGTAACTGAATCCAACTTGATTAATCCTTCAATTACATCAGGAGAGATTGTTGCAGCACCAACACCATACTTTGCCAATTCTAATACTTGTTGTGAATTTTTAAAACTTGCCGCAAGAACTTCTGTTTTTAAATCATTCTTTTTAAAGATATCATGAATCTCTTTTGCGACTTTCACCCCGTCAGCACCTAAGTTATCAATTCTATTTACATAGGGAGCGGCATAGTGAGCTCCCGCTTTTCCTGCCAAATAAGCTTGCATTTGTGTGTAAATAGCAGTTGCCGTAATGTTAGCGCCTTCTGCCGCAAGAGTTTTCATTGCCTTTAGACCTTCTTTTGTCACGGGAACTTTTACGTAAGTATTAGCGCCTAATTCCTTTTGAATTCTATGAGCTTCTTGCATCATACCTTCAGCATCTAATGAAATAACTTGAACGTGAAGCTCAGCATTTACTCCGATAAATTCTCTAATTCCTTTTAATACTTCGTAAGGATTTTTTCCTTCCTTTGCTAGGATCGATGGATTGGTTGTAACACCATCAACTGGATAATAAGCATATAATTCCTTAATTTGGTCTAAATTTGCAAAATCCACTATAAATTTCATATTTTTTCTCCTTTGTATCTTGCATCTGGTGCAAAATTTTTTTACACCTCAATGATGAGGTGTTTGACTCCGACATTTCTTGCTGCTTGTCTAAACTCATTCATTTCATCTTCGGTATACATCCTTGGGTTTTCTGCAAAACAGTATTCTCTTTCCACTAAGTTATATTTGGCTTTTGCCAGAGGGTTATAATTCAGCAATTCGTACTTCACCTCAGGATAAATACTCGTGATAAATTTCCCTATAGCAGAAATATTTTCTTTATCTGCTGTCATGGTTGGAATCAACGGTGTTCTAATAATGACTTGGTCCTTTTTGTTTGATTCTAAAATAAACCTTATATTCTCTTTTATTTTATCGTTAGTAAACCCAATCCATTCTTTATGCTTATTTTTATCGAACACTTTAAAATCTACATAGATCAGATCCAAATATAGAAGTGCATCCTTAACTACATTTTGCTCTACATAACATGAAGTCTCTATAGCGGTATGGATACCTTCTTCTTTGAACGCTTTTAACAATGCGATTGCAAAATCCTTTTGAAAAAGAGGTTCTCCTCCCGATAAGGTAATCCCTCCACCATGCCGAAAAAATGCTGCATCTCTTACTGTAAGTTTTACTAATTCCTCTACTGTATATGATTTAGAGTCCATAGTTAGGCAAGCCGCTGGGCAGGAATCGATTGCCTCTTCCCAATCATCCGCAGCGCCTTTATCAATACAAAGCTTGCCTTCTTGCAAGGTAATGGCATGGTTTTTACACACAGTAGTACATCTTCCACAATGTATACACTGATTTTCCAAATATATAAGCTGTGATTTTAGCGAAAGTCCTTCTGGATTCTGACACCAAACACAACGCAATGGACAACCTTTTAAAAAAATGGTTGTTCGAATTCCACCACCGTCATGTGTGGAAAATCTTCGAACATCGAATACTTTCCCCCTTAGCTTTTCATGTGTATTCATTGTGTCATAGATCTCCATAACTTGTTCTAGCAATAATTTCATTTTGAAGTTCACCCGCAAGTTCTGTAAAGTAAGCAGTATATCCTGCCACTCTAACGGTTAGACTTCTATACTTCTCAGGATCTTTTTGTGCTGCAAGTAAATCTTCTTTCCTTAGTACATTAAATTGGATATGTGGTATTTCCAAATCCACAAAGGTCCTTAAAAACTTAGCAAACTTATCAATATTGTTTTCCGTTTTAAAGAATTCAGGTAAGAATTTCATATTTAGCAGTCCTCCATTAGTCGTCAAATGATTATCTAATAAAGAAACTGATTTTAATACCGCTGTTGGCCCGGCAATATCTCTTCCATATACAGGAGACATACCACCATCGGCTAACGGTGTTGCGGCATATCTTCCATCTGACGAGGCTCCCACATTTTCACCCATAGGTACATGAGCCGAAACGGTATACATTCCCGTATGATATCTTCCCCCACGATAATTGGTATAATGACTTAATTTTTCACTGAAAAATCTCGCCCATTTTGCACCAAGTTCATCAACATAAGCAACATCATTACCATATTTGGGTGCACGTTTAAGCAGCATGGTACGAATAATTTCATAACCTTCGAAGTTATTTTGTAAGGCCTTTAATAGCTCTTCTTTTGAAATTCTTTTTTCTTCATATACTAAAAGCTTAATGGCTGCCAGACTATCGGCTAAATTAGCAACTTGAATCATTTGAATTCCAGAAAAATTGTAGACGGCTCCCCCCACAGTAACATCTTTTCCTTTTTGTATACAATTATCAATTACAGCCGATAAAAATGGCGAAGGTAAAATATCTATATGAGCTTTTTCTACTTGTTCACAAGCCAAAATCATTTTATCGATAAAATAGCTGATATTCTTAGCAAAAGCATCTTCTAATTCTTCGAAAGTTTTATAGTCCATTAGATTTCCTAAATCAGGTCCAATAGCATTTCCCGTTAATAGGCATTTCCCATTGTTTAAGGTTAATTCTAAAACCTTATTTAAATTAAACATAGCAGCATCACTCCAGCCAAGGTTATTCCCTTGGGAAGTAAGCTCAACACAACCTACAATGGCATAATCTCTTGCATCTTTTTCTGACACACCGAAATTCATCATGGAAGAAATAATAGCTTCATCGTTAAAAAATTGTGGCATTCCACTGCCTTTGGCTACTACTCTCACTGCTTCTTTTAATAAAGGTTCATTGGTTCCTTTATGAAGTCTGACTGATAAGTTGGGTTGTGGTAAGCCTAAATGCTCCTGTGCTTTTAAAAATAGAAAAGATAATTCATTCGAAAAATCATTACCATTTTCATCTTGCCCTCCAATTGCAATATTAAAACCAATGGGAAACCCAGCAAAGAACTTTGCGCTATGTGAATTTCTTAAATAAACAATTTGATTAAACTTTAACCAAATACATTCGATGATTTCTAAGGCTTTTTGCTTGTCAATGCTGCCACTCTTCATATCTTTCTTGTAAAAAGGATATAAGAAATCGTCCATCCTTCCCGGCGAAAAAGAAGATGCATTGGATTCCATATGAAGAATTACAAACAAAAACCAAATCGATTGAACCGCTTCATGGAAAGAATTTGGCGGGTTCATGCATAATTTTTTACAAATAACTGCAACTTCACGCATATTAACCTGATTCGCAGCGTCTGTTTCTTGCCCTGCTTTTTCCACTAGCAGATCATGATATCGCATCATAAATGCTTGAGTACCTTCCATGACTAAAATAACGCTCTTATAAAAATCCTGTTGATCCTTGGTTCCACTTTGAAGTTTTGCAATGGCTTCTTGCTTTAACCCTTCTGGTCCATATGTCAGCCATTTTTCACAATCCGGACAAATATGTCCTTGGGCATGATCTTTTTGATTAATTTTGACGACCTTAGCAATCTCGTCAATTTCTGTCCCATATCGAGTTCTGATTATATCTTCTAAGGATTTCTCTTTAAAATAAGGTGCAATTATTTTCTTGAAATTGATAATATCTTCTTCTCTAACATTGAATTTATCTTGTGGTCTTATTGGAAGAGTTTCAAATTCTCGGTCAATCCAAGAGCTTCCGCTCTCTGGGAAAACAACACCGTGCCTTACCCCTATCGTACGATTCCCTACAATCTTCTCCTCCGGTTCTACTGCAATCCCCATCTGTAACAATGCATTTTTTAAAGCCAGTGCTCTTTTAATGATAACTGGCTTCTCTTGATTTTCTTCATATGTCTTTGTAATAATTAATGCTTGTTCAATGGATACGTATCTGGGTTCAGCCATCATCTTTTCCTTCAAAAGAGCAACTCGTTTTGTTTTAATTAACGTTTCCATAATAAGCCACCTCCTCTATTGTTTTTCCGATTATTTTATCTTTATTGTTATTGTTTATTATTGTTTTAACTTATTATATATTATTGATGAATCTTTCGCAATAAACTTTCTATTATTTTTTATAGATAACAGAGGCTATTTCACTTTTGAAATAGCCTCTGTTAAATCATTTTCGTTCAGTTCTTTTAATCTAACTACAGATGCTAGGTTCACATCAACATGTAGTCTAAACTTTTGAATTCCTCATTCAATCTTCCATTTATACATCCGCCGGA
Organism: Pelosinus fermentans JBW45; assembly: GCF_000271665.2. Lineage (GTDB taxonomy): Bacteria > Bacillota > Negativicutes > DSM-13327 > DSM-13327 > Pelosinus > Pelosinus baikalensis. Next base: position 3,442,703 of record NZ_CP010978.1, read on the forward strand.
AATGTAATCCCTATCTGTTTTCTTACTTCATCCATAATACTAAGCTCCATAAGAGAACACTCATTATGTTCCTTAGCACTTGACTTTGTTTGAATCAATCGAATCAACTCTTCTACTTCGTAGTACATATTGTTATCATACTTATAAATTGGTATATCCTCTTTTTGTCCATCATTGTAGATAATCGTAATTTCTCTAGGATCTGGTATCTCCTTGATCATCATGCAGCCCTTTTCCCCTTGAATTTGGCTTGGCAAGTTAGAATTTGCAATTTTCGAATATAGTAATTCACCTTGCATGCCCTCATATTTAACCATAATGGTTCCAGCACCATCTACTCCATTGTTTAAAATAACAGCGTTGCCCCATATTTTTTGCGGCATGCCAAAGAGCTTAACCAATGGATGAATACAATACACTCCAATATCCATCAATGCTCCATTTGAAAAAATAGGATTGAATGCATTTTCAATAATGCCTTTTTTGAAATTATCATATCGAGAAGAATATTGGCAATATTGGAATGTAACTCTCCGAATGATTCCAAGCTTACCTAGATTGGCTTGGATAGCTTTAAATCCTGGATCAAATACAGAACGCATTGCTTCCAACAGAATAACACCATTATCTTCAGCGGCTTTCAGCATAGCTGCTAGCTCTTTTTGATTGGAAGCGATCGTCTTTTCACATAACACATGTTTTTTACCATTTAACATCATAATGGAATGATCAGCATGTAAACTATTAGGGCTAGCCACATACACAGCGTCCACTTCTTTACTTGCTGCCAGTTCTTCTAGATTATCATAGACTAATGCAATCTGATGCTTACTAGCATATTGCACTGCCTTTTCCCTTGTTCTTGAATACACTGCCACGAGTTCAAAGTCTTTACATAACTTTGCTGCTTCTATAAAATTGTCGGTAATTCGGTTGGTTCCTATTACTGCAAACCTGACCATAATCGTATCCCTTCTTTCTATTATTATCTTTGAAGCGGTTAACTTTTTACGTCCTATTATTATTCTTTATCGTTTCATATTATTGATTATCAATAATTCTTATTGTATAATATAAGTAGTTTTATTTCAATCATCTATTTGCATTCTAACAGATGATTCAAATAAGAAAACTTAAAAATATCTTCTAATTCAGTTATCATAAATAGATAGATTTTTATTTAATTATTATATTTTGCGTAGAAAGGGGTAATGACTTGTTCGCTGAAGAACGATTACTTGAAATACTTACCATACTTAACTCTGAAGGAAAGCTTAAAGTTAAAGACCTTAGTACAAGATTTGATGTTACAGAGGACTGTATTCGAAAGGATCTTAAATCACTAGAAAATCAAGGGGCTCTAAAGAGAACCTATGGTGGTGCCATCCAAATTAGAGAATCCTCTAATAATTACGATATACGCGCCAGAAGAGAAGTGAATGTACAGTCTAAGACAACGATTGCTGAAAAAGCTTTTGATATAATTTTAGACAGAGAAACGGTCTTTTTAGACTTATCAACAACAAATATTTTATTAGCAAAAATTCTAGCCGAGAGTTCCAAAAGAGCAACCATTGTGACAAATACACTAGAAATTTTAAATATCCTGTCTTTTCAAAATAATATTACGGTGGTAGCTACCGGTGGTGTATTAAATAAGAATTTACTAGGCTTTACAGGGTCTGCAACGATTGAGTTTCTATCTAAATATAAGTTCGATCGATCCTTTATTGGCAGCTGTGGTGTAAATGTTTTTGACAGGAGCATAACAACCTTTGACATCGATGACGGAATTACAAAAAGGGCAATCATTGAAGCAAGCAAAAAAAGTTATTTAGTCATGGAAAACAATAAATTCCACTTTGATGGTAATTACAAGTTCGCAACTCTTGATGACATTGATTGCATCGTGATCGATGAACTTCCTAATAGTGAAACACTAAGGATATTGGAAGATTTAAATATAAAGTTGATATAGGCTGTGATTTTTTATTTTCATTTGATTGTAATGCAATCCATGAGAGGGTAAAGTCTTGTCTTGGAAAAGCCTAAATTTTTACTCGTGATATAAGAGCTTTCCACCATAAGAAGCGACTAATTTTTTCGCTTCAATTCGGTTATAACTGAAAGCAAGCGTACATGCAAATATCCTTATGTATGAATATTCGCATGTACGCTTTAATAAGAAGGTTGTTAATTAATCGCTTTACTAGAATTTATATGCTTTTCTACTAATAAAAAAATTCTATACGTCTAATTTCATACAAATACTTGTTGCTGGACATAAGTTACTTAATGCGGAACTTGACATGAGATCCCCCGGTATTTCCAAACGCTGTATCTTATAAAATCCCCAACGAGAGGCAAACCTGACAGCCGTATTTGTCATAATATATACTTCTTTTACCCCTAATTGACGTGCTATTTCTAAAGACCGCTCAATTAAGGAGGTTGCAATACCGCGTTTGCGTAATTCTTTAGAAATTGCCATGGACCTTAACATTGCTCCATTTCCAGCAAATTCAATCCCAATGACTCCTATAACACCTTGGTAATCAGCTACTAAGAAATTCGCTAAATTTTCCCGTACACCAGAAGTTGTTAAGCCATTTTCCATTAAAAGGATATCAATTATAGGTAAATCAGCTTCTAATGCAGTACGAATAACATATTCCTTGCCCTCGACAAACACATCAATTGGCTTCTTAGCGCGGACAAAAGCACTTATTAAAGATCCATTTAAATCTTGCCTTTCAGCTTCTGTTAGATCAGGCAAAAATGCTGCTGCCTGCTCATCATCAAAATCATAGTTTCGTGTGTTTAAGATTTCTATATCCGTAAAGCCTGCTGCCATAAGTTTTTCTTGATATTCTCGTTCCAGCAAAGCTCCAGCGATGCATCCCGCCCAAGCAGTTATATTTTTTTGTATAGTTACTGGCAATTCCCGGGTTAATACAATATCCGAGATAGCAAATCTTCCACCAGGCTTTAGCACACGATATGCTTCCTGTAAAACCCTATCTTTATCAGCGGAAAGATTAATGACGCAGTTAGAGATAATTACGTCTATTATATTATCTGATAATGGTATGGATTCTATGTGACCTTTTAAAAACTCAGCATTTAAAATTCCAGAACGCTCTTGGTTTTCTTTGGCTATTGTTAACATTTCATCTGTCATATCCAATCCATAAGCTTTACCATAGGGACCAACTCTCTTTGCCGAGAGAAGTACATCAAGTCCAGCACCACTACCTAGATCAAGAACTACTTCTCCTGCGTATAATTGTGCAAGAGCAGTTGGATTACCACATCCAAAAGATGCCTTAATGATGTCCTCTGGTAATCCTTCGATATCATTAGTTTTATATAAGTTTCCTGTTACCGGGTTATTATATGTAGAACTGCCGCAGCAACTCCGCTTATTAATAATAGCCTGCGCATATTTCTTTCTTACACTTTCCCTAATATCTTGTGCCATATATAAGCCTCCAATTGATTTATTTAATAAGAGAATATGACTAAAGAATTTAACAACGATTCTCCCTTTATGGGTAAAACCTTAGATACATTTTATGTTTTTTAGCATCTCTGAGAAGATTTCTAGACCCTCTATTACCTGTTTTCTTTTCTCTTCGGGTATGGATTCCAGCGTCTCAGTAAAATATATATCCATTCGCTGCTCAATGTTTTTAAATAACTCTTCACCTTTTAAATCTAATCTTAACATGACGTAACGACGATCATCTGGGTCTGCTTCCCGAATCAAACTACCATTGTTAACTAATTGATCCACGGTTCTACTTACTGTACTTTTATCTAGATTCAGTAATTCAGCCAGTTCATTAACAGATATTTTTTGCTTCCTACCCGTTTCAACAATTACATGACATTGAGTTAATGTTACACCACAACATACTGCCTCGTCTATTTCTAAGAATCCAAGTTTCCGGGTTAATAGCCTCGTACTTTCTCTGAGACGTTGGCTAGGATTAGTAAAGCTCATATAATGCACCTCCTATAAAGATCTTATCATACATAAGTTGTAATTCGCAACTGTTTCTTTTTCAAACTAATATTTCAAAAAAATAGACATTAGTCAATAATTTGACTAATGTCTATTTCCTTTACCACGATAAGAAATATATCTATGACCACCAAATTGGCCATACAAATTATCTCTTTGACTTAATGCCTTCAAAAGCATAGTTTATTAACACCTCTATAAAAGGCTCATCTAATTTTTCACCTGTTACTAATAATCGATAAAAAAGCGGACCATAAATTAGGTCAATGCTCAATTCAATATCCAAGTCTTTCTTCAATTCTCCTCGATGTACTCCACGCTCTAAGATACGCCTTGAATCAAGTCGTCGAGGGTTAAAATATCTTGATCGATATTCCTCTGCCAACTTTAAATCAAATTGTCCTTCTGCAATTAGCTCATTGATTACTTTTCCTTCTCTGCTAGTTAAAAATCTAGCTAAATTGGTAACTTGAATTACTATATCATTGATAACTGAACCTGTATCCGGCACCGGAAGCCTAGACGTAGCAGCAGATAGAAAGCTGTCCATAACAACCGCAGCTTTGTTTGGCCACCATTTATAAATTGTCGCTTTACTAACCTTTGCTCGTTCAGCAATTTTTTCGACAGTTACAGCTCCAAAGCCATTCTCCAACAACAAATCATATGAAGCAGCAAGAATGGCTTTTTCCGTTTCGACGTTACGGGGACGCCCTTTTTTCTTTTCCAAGGAAATACCTCCCTGTGTATTTTGTGCCCATTAAAACTATACGTACATTATACTAAATATTTTCTCGTAAGAAAAGAAAATATATCTTTACAATACTAAACGTTCAGTTTATAATACGTTTATAGAAACCGAACGTTTAGTATTGTATTTAATTAAATAATACCATATAAACGTAAAAGAAAAAAATGAACTAAGGAAGGGATTATCATATGAATAACGTACGAACAGAAACTAAGAAAGTTCCAAACTGGATCACATTCCTGTTAGCAATTGCATGTGGGGTTATTGTTGCAAATCTTTATTATGCACAACCTTTAGTTGGTCCTATCAGTGCAGATACCCATCTTCCTCTGGCGTCAGCAGGGTTAATCGTAACACTGACCCAAATTGGCTATGTTTTTGGGTTATTATTTATTGTTCCACTTAGCGATCTCATTGAAAATCGGCGATTAGTTGTGTCAGCATTAGCAGTCGTTATTTGTGCATTAGTTGCAGCACCCCTGGCAAATAACGCGCTGTTCTTTCTTGCGGCAGCAATGTTTATCGGGCTAGGTTCAGTGGCAGCTCAAATATTGGTACCATATGCAGCCCATTTAGCAACAGAAGAGCGGCGAGGTCAAGTAGTAGGTAATGTAATGAGTGGACTACTGCTTGGAATCATGCTTGCCCGGCCTATCGCCAGCTTTATTACTGATCTTTGGGGATGGCGGGCAGTCTTTACTCTATCTGCCGCCACTACTGCAATATTGGCTGTACTGTTGGCTTTAGTTCTTCCTGAACGTAAACCTTCACCTACCATGAATTATGGCGAATTGCTTAGCTCCTTGTGGTCACTTTTTAAAACAAAGGCTGTTTTACGCCGCCGTTCCTTATATCAAGCTTGTTTATTTGGCGCTTTTAGTCTGTTTTGGACAGTAATACCGTTATGGTTAGCCAGTGATTTCCATCTGTCACAGCAAGGGATTGCCTTATTCGCCCTTGCTGGTGTGGCCGGCGCTATAGCAGCTCCTATCGCGGGAAGATTGGCCGATAAGGGATGGACAAAAATATTGACGGGTGTGGCAATTGTAATTGCGGCTTTATCTTTTTTACTTACTCATATATTTGAAGATCATTCAACAATATCTTTAGCTATGCTAGTCGTTGCAGCTATTACGTTAGATATGGCTGTATCCGGCAATCTCGTTCTCAGTCAGCGTGCTATTTATTCACTAGGAAGTGAAATACGTGGGCGCGTAAATGGAATATTCATGGCTGTTTTCTTTATTGGTGGAGCGATCGGATCGGCATTAGGCGGCTGGGCCTACGCTTATGGCAGCTGGATGTTTGCATCAATTTTAGGACTAAGTATGCCAGTTGCGGCATTATTATACTATTTCACAGAAAAAAATAATTAATGTATCTTGGTAGACACTCTTTTCATTTCCGATTTTTAAGTGAAAAGCCACAACCCCTCAATTTCTTCAAGGGTTGTGGGCTTTTTGGACTATTTTCAACAATACGCTTCTCTCTCACTAATCTTAGGAAGATAATACATTTCTCCGTCCGATGGTATCAGCAATTGTTCCGATCGAATTCCTTTTGCATCAGCATATTGTCTTAAACAGTCACGAGATATTGTTGTATGATCGAGCGCCTCCATATGTGTAGCAATGATGGTCCTACTCAATGGCCCCCGCAGTTTTGGCAATTATCTTTTTTTGAGCCCGAAACTTTCTTACCTTCATCAAGCTCGCGCATTTATCATCGCACCATCGCTTTGTGCGACTTTTCGTTTCATCATAAAAAAACCATTTACAATCTGGATTTTCACAAATTTTAATGCGATTTTTGTCACCATATTCGATTAATTCGACAAAGGAAGCGGTTATTTCACCTATAATCCAATTCCAATCCATAGATAACGGCTGTATTGTCATTCGGACTCCATGTTCACCTTGTTCCACTACCCTTCTACAGGTTGATATTGCTAGATAATGATTTATCCTCTTTATAGCCTCTAACGATATTGAATTCTTTCTCGTATAATCCTCTAGAACTTTTGCCAGAAACGTGCGCAATTCTAATAAACTTTCTATTGTACCAAATGAAAGTGGTATTTCTACTTGCAACTGCCGTACTTCTAGAAATTCCTTAAACAATATAGGGTCTGCCAATATCTCCTTATTAAGTGTATGAGTAAGATACCATCGCGTATTTAAAAAATCCAAGCTTAATTCTCTCATTTTAACTCCTGTTTATCACGTTATTGACAGTTACACAGCTAAGCACTATACTTAGTATATCACTGTAACTGTCATTATTCAAATTAAAGGTTACAAAAATGCATTTAGGAGGAATTAGCATGAAGACACTGATAACGACATTACTTACAAAGCTAGATCAGAATGGCTGCAAAGGAACACTCGTACCCATCCATCATCTTCACGATCTACAGCAGGAAATGGTAGAATTATATCAATCCAGGCTTCTAAATAGTGATTTATACAAATTTTTAGATGGATTTCAATACGACTACTCTACAGTACTACCAAATGCACAATCAATCATTATCGCAGCAGTACCACAGCCAATTACAAAAATTCGCTTTATATGGCGAGGAAAAGAACGAGAGATCATTGTGCCACCAACTTACGTATATATGGAAGCGGAAAAGCTAGTATCACGTATTGCCGAAGACGAATTAAAAAAAGGAAACTTTTCCTTAGTCCGCGCGGAACTTCCGCTGAAACTCCTTGCAGTTAGAAGTGGACTCAGTCAGTACGGCAGAAACAATATTTCCTATATTTGCGGTATGGGAAGCTTCTATCGACTGATCGCTCTAGTATCGGATATGCCGAGCGATTCAGATACCTGGCGAGACATACAAAGAATGCCAGATTGTAACAATTGCTGGGCTTGTTTAACTAGTTGCCCTACAAAGTGTATTGACATAAATAGAACTATTATTCATGCATCAAAGTGTCTTACATATTTCAATGAATCCTCTGAAACATTCCCTGATTGGATTGACTGTACCTGGCATAACTCTTTAGTAGGATGTATGCGCTGCCAGCTAGCCTGCCCACAAAATCGAAATTACATTCTAACAACAAATTCCGAAAATATTTTGACTGAATCTGAGATTGATCTCCTATTAAGCGAGAATAAAATTACTGAACTTCCAAAGACTACCTGGGACACTCTTGAAAAATTGAATCTAACTGAATATGGGCTCACTACTCTTCAAAGAAATCTCAAAGCACTACTCCTACGCTAATCCACCTTTTTTCTGTAAATAGTAAAAATCAGCATTTCTAAAGCTGATTTTATAAAATATTCCTTTTATGGACGTGCCACACCATGGAAGGGCCATACCGTCTCCAACCCGACCCTCCATGACATGACAAACTTCATAATCAATCTCCAAATAGACATTAGCCGATAATTTTTGACTAACGTCTATTTTTCATACCATTCTAGATCGACTACTACCTCTGACCTCGTTATATGAGAAATCTAGATATCAGTATATCAAGCAAGATCGCACTCTGTATCATCCTTATAATGGCTCATATAACCAAAAAACTTTCCTAAAAACAAACCTGTACACACCCCAGATAATACTAACATGCTGATTTTAAATTTCAATTGTGCTACTAATACTGTCCTTGATTACTCAATTGTAATTCATTATCCTACAAAGCATTTACTACTTGATCAGTACAGACAACTTTGCAATACTCATTCTCTAAATTTGCCAGTGACATAGTATGAACTTCATCAGCAGTTCTGATTTTCCCTGTATAATCAGGCTTAGCAAAAGTAAATGTTGCATCTTCCACCAAATGAGTATTAAATCCTAGGTTGCCTGCCATTCTTACGGTAGTCTCCACTGAATTATTTGTAATGACTCCAAATACAACTAGATGTGAAATATTTGACTCGCGGAGAATCGCCTCAAGATCCGTTCCTATAAAAGCACTATTAACATGTTTAATAATAATTAATTCACCCTCTATGGGAGAAACACACTCTTTGAACTCGCATCCAATATCACCAGAACGATACGTTGAATTAGGTTCCGTTGATTCATGCTTTACGTGAATAATTTTACGCCCTGATTGTCGCCATTTGCTTAGTAGTAATGACATATTTTCTTCAGCTTTAAGATTATTTCTACTTCCATACTTAGACCATTCTGGGTGATCTATAGCATTTTGCACGTCAATTATGATCAATGCAGTTTTTTTAGGCAGCATAATATTCATGAATCATCCTCCGGTTACGGTTTGAAGTTAGGTTTCACTATTTTCATATCAATTCGCTATTTTCCATATTTATCCTCCAAATAATTGCAGTAAAAATGGATCGTACAAATTAGCAAAGAGTCTCGGCTTTGAAGAATACTCATCTTTCCATACTATGAATTAGTCATGTCGCCTACAAATACATGAAAGATGTACCCCATTTGCGAGGTACACCCTTCGTATATTTTTTTCTATTTTATTTGAGCTCCGGCCAGTAGTCTTTGTTGGCTTCAATGAGATCATCAAGAATAAGCTTTGCAACCTTGGCACTTGGTACTGTCTTGGACATTGTCAGTGCCTGCCAGAGTTTTAGGTATGAGCCTTCTGCCCACGCTTCAACAACAAGCTTTTCTACTGATACCTGCTGCTCCATAAGACCTTTCTGAAACTGCGGAATCTTGCCGACTGTCAGAGGTTCCGGTCCTTTGCAGCCTACGATACAAGGGATTTCCACCATAGCTGTCGGGTCAAAGTTAGGAATAGCACCGTTGTTTTCAACAATCAGGAGCATTCTTTCCTTTGTGTTATAGGCAATAGCTCTTGCAAGGTCTACGATGTAATAAGCATGTTCATCCACTTCAAAGCCACATTCCTTGGCTGTGCCTGCTGCTGCAATGCGGCGACATTCGCCGAATACGGTCTTTTCACGGCCATCCATGACTTCGTTGGCTCTTGTATATTCGCGATTGGAATGTTCCACAACTTCGTCCTGGCAGAGATAATATTTGAGGTATGTGTTAGGCAATGTACTAGGATCAAGTTGATAAAATTCTTTGACCGTGTCGTAAGTAACCGTCCAGCTTGTATCTGCTTTGAATTCTGGTATATCAAGATTGTAGCCTTTTTTGCCAACATATTCACGGATTTTCGGCATAAGATCGTTGCCATGGTGATCCATAATACTAGTCCACCAGCCGAAATGATTCAGTCCATAATATCTGATTTCCATTTCCTTGCGGGATTTGAGTCCAGCAATGGCTGCCATGCGGCGTTCAATGCCAATCGGCATATCACAGATATTCAGAATCTTAGCATTTGGTCTGAGTTTACGGGTTGCTTCGGCTACAATCGCTGCTGGGTTGGAGTAGTTAAGCATCCATGCATTCGGCGAATATTTTTCCATATAATCAATAATTTCAATGATACCGCCGATAGAACGCATGCCATAGGAAATTCCTCCAGGACCGCAGGTTTCCTGACCAAGTACATTGTACTTAAGCGGAATCTTTTCATCGAGTTCACGCATTGCATATTTGCCGACACGGATATGTGCCATGATGAAATCGATATCTGTGAACGCTTCCTGCGGATCTGTAGTTGCTTCAAATTCAATATCCGGTGCTTTTTCGCGCAGAATTATTTCGCAAGCCTTTGCTACAACCTCCTGACGCGTTGCATCATTATCATAGAATTTCAATTTACGAATTGGAAATCTATCCAGATTAGCCAAAAGCATCATTACAATTCCCGGCGTAAATGTGCTTCCCCCACCTGCTACTACCACTGAAAATTTCTTACTCATAGTGATCTCCTCCCCAATTTTCTTAATCTATATTCTTATTTATCATCATTCTTGCCTTGCTGGTTTTTAAATTTATCGTCAACTTGCCATTTTGTACAGAAGCTGTATAACTCTCGTCTAATGCATCTGTAAATACCGTGTCATCAACAAACTGCGGTACATCCAGTGTTACTTCCATCGCATCGCCTCTGTTCATGGCAACTACAGCGTCTTCATCGCCCCAAGAACGTCCGTATACATAGATATCGCCTTCTGCCTTAAGTGTAAATACATCGCCATAGGCAAAGAGCTTCTTGTTATCGTTTCTTACCTTGATGACCTTTTTGTAATAAGCAAGCAGCTCCTGGTCTTCATTGCCCCACGGATAGGTTTTGCGGGAGTCAGGGTCCGCACTGCCGTACACGCCGGCTTCGTCGCCATAGTAGATAGTCGGTGCGCCTGGATAGCCCATGAGGAAGGCAGCCGCAAGTTTCAATCTTTCCTTGCCCTGTTCATAGTTAAAGTCCCTCAATGTAGCCTGTGCCACGCTTTCCTTGCCGCCCCCAAGCTTGTAAATAGCTCTTACAGTATCATGGGAGTCTACGATATTCATCAAGGCATACAGAGCTTCCTTCGGATAGTTCTGCATCAATACCTTCAGTTCAACATCAGCGGCTGCCGCATCGCCCTTGTTCAGGAAGAGATCGCCGACAGCAAAGCTGAGCTTGTAATTCATCACAGAGTCAAACTGATCACCCGTGAGAAACTGGGAACCATCCTGCCAAATTTCGCCTAAAAGAAGCGGTTCTTGCCCCTGCAATGTCTTGAAGGATTTTACCTCCTTTCTTACAGCTTCCCAAAATTCCGGAGAAACTTCTTTCGCTACATCAATTCTCCAGCCGGCCAGGCCTTTCTTGAGCCATTTTGTGAGAATTGCGTTATCATCATAGATTAAATAGTTATCCAAATCTATGTTGTTGAGCTGGTTCGGGACGTTCTTGAACGGAACCAAGCTCGTGTAGCCCTGCCAGTCATGATAAGCATATTTTGTACCCATATCATCCTTGGTAATTTCATTTCTGATATCAAACCAATTCTGCCAATTATACGGACTGAATTTCTGTCCTTCTGCAATCAAAGAGGCTTTTGCTGCGGCTTCAGCCTTGGCCATGCTCATATGCTTCTTGTTCATCAAATCATAAACTCTGGACCAGTATTCATAAGCGCCAACCCATTCATATTTGCCATAACGGTCAACATAGATAGAGTCATCACCTACATGATTAAATACACCATCCATGATAAGCTGCATGCCACGTTTGTTCATTTCCTGGATAAGCTTGTCAAAGTCTGCCTGCGTGCCAAGGAACGGATCAATGCGTTCATAGTTCACAGTATCATAACGATGATTGGAAGCTGCCTCCATGATTGGATTTACATAGATCGCCGTAACACCGAGATCTTTCAGATAGTCTAGCTTCTGCGTAATCCCGGCCAAATCGCCGCCGAAAAAGTCGTTGCATTCGTACGCATCGCCGTCGGCTGCTGGCGTCTTACTTGCATTGGCAGGGAGCTGATTCCAGCTTCTATGCTGTACAGGCTGCTTGCCTCTAGCCAGAGATTTTGCATTGTCATTGCTCTTGTCACCATTGAAAAAGCGATCGGGCAAAATCTGATAAATTACAGCTTCCTTTGTCCAGTCCGGCGTCTTGTAGTCCGCACTGTATACAGTAAGCTGGAAAGGCTTGCCACCGCGAAGCGTTACCATTCCCGTTTGACCAGGCTTAGCATCTTCGCCATATTCCTTTATGCCATTAAGGAGAAACTTATAACCATAGACACCATTTTCATTCATTTTAATGGTCTTTGTCCAGACATCCTCGTCGCCTTTTGTACCAGAAAAGCTCATGTCATAAACCGTCTTTATGCCAGCGTTGTAATCAATATTATATTCATCACCGCCACCAGCTGTAATCTTTGACTTCAAAAGAATGAGCTGTGCATTCTTGATGTCGCCCTTCTGCCCACGAATTGAAAGTGTAACTTCACTGCCGGTCTTTATAGCCTCGAAAGGCTTGCGGCAGTCAATATCCCAGGTATTGTGATAGATCTTGTCTTCATGGATGCTGCCATCATCCACAATGAGTTTCTTTTCATTTGGGTCAAGATAAAAATTTACCTTACCGTCTTTCGTGAATATAACCTCCTGCGTAACAGGATTTTTGCCCTTCTGGTCAATGATTATTTTATAAGTACCTGCTCTCACATCAAGACTTGTCGTATAGAATTCATCAAGCATCGTATCACGCATGATAAACTCACCGTTTGCCGTTTTTGTCAGATTGCCCGTAATTTTTGGCAATTCGTTGTTATTCAGCATCTTGTAGCTGCTACTATCCGTAATTTTATGAGTTGCATCATTATAGTAAAAGGTAATCTGCTGCGGCTTCAGTAAGTTCAGCTGTACATTGGCACCATCGAAATTGCCGTTCAGTCCGTAGTTCTCGGTCCAGCTGCCATTTATAGCAATCTTATAGAAATAAGCGCCTGCCGGCAAATTTGCCGTGTAGCTGTAAAAGCCATTACCGAGGTCGGTCATTTGCGTCTTCAGATCGGACGGGTCCCAGTCCTTAGCCGCGCCAAGTCGATGCTGTAGATTGCCAACTAGCACAACATTTCTCTGTTGCAGCTCTTTTTCAGCCACAGCCTGTACCGCCTGCACCTCAGTCATTGCCAGCACAGCAAACACCATGAGCACGGCAAATATTCTAGTGAAAATACTCTTTCTTAGCATCTTTCTCCCCCCCTTAAAATTCTTGTAAAATCTCCAAGGCTTTCCTTATACATTATTTTCAGAAATGAAAATCAAGCTGTGTACGGAACAGGGTTCTGTCATCGTTTGTACTGTTAACATTTACTTTCTGTTTAGAGTAGAGTGTCTCCCATTCTACATTTTCCCAAGGCACATATTTAGCACCTAAAATCCAGCCCTTCATATTGCTTGGTAAAGATCCCCATTCATCATCATGCCCGATATCGCCGACTGCACCATAATTTACATAGCGTGTATAAGCGCCAAATGAGCCTACATTTTTAAGATTAGTTCCTTTATAGTCAAGACGAACTGCTTTATCTGTATTGTATTCATCTGCACCCGTCCAAGCATAAGTACCTGTCAACTTCACTGTCGGTGTAAGTTGTGTACGTAAATCAACAGAACCGTATTTGTCACCAAACCATTTTTCTTTATTTGATTCACCATAGGCAACATTTAGTTCCAGATTGTTGGCAATCTTGCCGAAGACATTAGCACCATAAAGGGTATAATCCGCCCCGTCCCATGTAGGAGCAAAGCACCAGCCGCTGACCATCAAATCTTTAGAAATTGGATGCCAGAACTGAATACCATCTGTTTCGCCGCCCTGAAGCATATTCTGATACCCGATACCGCTCCACTTTCTACCGATATTGACATACCAATTATTTGCTATTGTCCCATCAACCCAAATACGTGAAATCGTGCCGGAATGATCTTTATCGATTTCATTGGTATCCCTGCCACTGTGATTATGTTTATTCCCTTGCGCATCCGTAGTAAATGCCGACGTATAATGCGCGTTCTTTTCAAGCTGGAACTTCGCTTTCCAATTATCGGAAATTTTCATTTCACCTTCTAAATCCAGATAAAAACGCTTGTTGTCGTTGTTATATCCTTTGCCATCTGTTTTATCGCTGTCCCACTGTGTACGGACGAATCCAGTGATTTTTACATTATCGATACGGGCATTGACTGCCTCGATTTTCTTATCAAGTGCATCTAGTTCACTGCCGTATTCTTTTTCGAGCTTTTCTACCAGTGCCTGATCGCCGAGCGAACCGGATTTCACTTTGTCCATTGCTTTGGCAACAATGGTCGCCATTTCATAGCGGCTCATCATGCGGTTACCCTGGAATTTACCATCTTCATACCCTTCAATGATGCCGTCCTTAGCCAATTCGTCAAGTGCTGCATAGCTCCAATGATCCTTCGGTACATCGTTAAAGCTGTCTGCAGCTGCCGCAAACGCCGTCGTCGATGCTCCCAATGCCAAAGTGATTGCCAATGCAGATAAACTTTTTTTCACTTTCATTCTATGTCAACTTCCTTTATTTTTAATTTTCTATAAATACTCTCGCAACATACTTCCAACTGAGACAAAACTTTTCTTTGCTTCCCTTCGGATAATTGCTCTTGCTGACTCTATAGCATAGCCGTCAAACCTGTGTATCATCGGCAAATCATTGATTTCATCGCCAATGACATGCACCTCTGAATTTTGCCATGATTTCAACACCAACAGTTTCTCAATACCTTTGCTCTTGTCGATGCCAAGCGGTGTAATATCCACGCTGCCGCGATTCTGGCAGGCATACACCGTATCACCAAACAGCAGGTTGACTTGCCGGGCAGCTTTCGCCGCCCCGTCCAAACTCGCAAACCCCAGTGCAATCTGATGCACTCGGCTAAGTTCATTAATCTCCGCCATTTCTATCATCTTAAGCAGAAAATCCCATTGCTTTGCCTCGCGGGCAATCCAGGAACCTTCCCTTTCTCGGTACACACAGCTCCGCTGTGCCTGCGAAAACGCCACATGCAAGCTCTCTACAACACATGGATGTGTTGCTACTACATAAAGCATCTGCTCAGGTATCTCCGCCTGATAGAGTACCCTGCCGTCCTCATCAAAGATGATCGCGCCGTTGTTGCATATTGCAAAATCATAGCCTATGCCGAAATGCTCCAGCTGCGGAACCAGCATGCCGTAGTCACGTCCTGTGACTACGCCAAACTTGTTGCCAGCCCCACGCCACAGTTGAACCCCCTCCGCATTTTCCGGACAAATTCCATTATCGACAAACAGCGTTCCGTCAAAATCACTTGCTGCAACCTTCAATCGTCGTCCTCCCTTCACAGAGATAGACCCTTGCTTCATAGGCACGCAGAATCTGATTTGGCGCATCTGCATAATTGCCGAGCAATAGTTTCCCATTGCCTGAAAGTTTTGGCAGGCTGTATTCTTTCTCTTTTTCAGAAAAATTACAAAGAACTATCACTTTTTTTTCTTTCATTACACGCATATAAGCATATATCTGTTCATCTGCCTCCAGTAGCTCTTCATAGCTGCCCTTGAGCAATATATCATATTCCTGACGAACCTTTGCCAAACGATGATAATACCGCAGTACGGAATCTTCATCCTGCATCTGCCATCCTGCATTTACTTCGTTATAATTTTCATTCAGTGACAACCACGGCTTGCCGCTCGTAAAACCGGCGTTTTTCGCACTCGTCCACTGCATCGGTGTCCGCGCATTATCACGACTGTATTTCCAGACAAATTCCAGCGCCTGCTGCTTTGAGAATCCCTCCTGCAATGCAAGTGCATATTGCCCCTTGGAGGCGATATCATCATAGCATTCAATGGAAGACCACTTTGTATTTGTCATGCCAAGCTCCTGGCCTTCATAGATAAACGGTGTTCCCTTCAAGGTAAACAATACTGTTGCTATTACCTTTGCCGCTAGCTTTTTATCCGCATTCTTCGGGAAAAATTGATTCACCGAACGCGGCTGATCATGATTTTCAAAGAACGCCGGATACCAGCCGTTTTCTGTCGTTGCCTTCTGGCTGTCGCTAAGTGCCTTTTTGAGCTTTGTTAACTTCCAGGGAGCCGGTCGACACCATAGGCTTGCCTTTTCCATATCTAGGTTCATATGGTTAAACTCAAGTAACATATCAAATGCACCATTCTTGCCTACCCACCGCGGCAACTCCTCAGCTGATACACCGTTGGCCTCTGCCACTGTGAAAATATCCTTCCCCGCAAAGACTTCCCGCTTAAACTCATGCAGGTATTCCAGTATGCCCGGCTGATTCGCTGTTGCCATATGCACATTGCTCATACCGTCCGGACCATCAATTGGCAGGTCCTTTAACACTACTGGCTTCTTTATATATGTAATTGCATCAATGCGAAACCCACCTACACCCTTATCCAGCCAGAAATTTGCTATATCATACAGGATTCTGCGCACCTCAGGATTTTCCCAATTTAAATCCGGCTGCTCCTTAGCAAATGTATGTAGATAATACTGGCCTGTAGCTTCATCAAATGTCCAGGCCGAACCGCCAAATATGCCACGCCAGTTTGTTGGCGGCGCTCCGTTCGGTTTGGCATCACACCATATATACCAGTCACGCTTGCTGTTTTTACAGTCAGAGCGCGACTCCTTGAACCAGTTATGCTGATCTGAGGTATGGTTGAACACTAGATCCATTACAATGCGGATGCCGCGCTTCTTTGCCTCGACAATAAGATTCTCCATATCCGCCATTGTGCCGTACTCCGGTGCAATATTCTTGTAGTCGGCAATATCATAGCCGTTATCTACCATTGGTGATACATACACCGGCGTCAGCCAGACAGCGCCTACTCCTAGATTACGAATATAGTCCAGTTTTTCCGTTATACCGTTTAAATCCCCGATACCATCGCCGCTACTATCACAGAAGCTCTTCGGATAAATCTGATACACCAGCGTCTTTTGCCACCATTTCAAACTGTCCATCTTGATTTCCCCTTTTTAGAAAGTTGCAATTACCGTTTCATTAACCTTTGCTGTCATACCAGAATGTAGCTTCATAAGCGGGTATTCTGAAAAGTTTGTAATAGCTAATATAATAATAGAAGAATATCCTTCCTTTTCAATAAGTTTCTTATCAAAACTCACAAGCCCTTGCCCTGCTTTTACCTTCTGTCCTTGTTTTACAAGTACATGGAAACCACGGCCTTCCATTTTCACCGTATCAATGCCAATATGGATGAGGATTTCCACGCCACTTGCCAAACGCATACCTACAGCATGACCGGATTCTTCCATGACCATAGTGATTTCACCGTCTGCCGGAGCTGTCATCGTTTCATTCTGCGGATAGATCGCTATACCGTCACCCATCATCTTCTGCGCAAACATTTCATCTTTAACTTCCGTTATAGGGATGACCTTACCGTTGACAAATGCCTTGAGTGTTGTTGATTTTTCCGTGCCGGATGCAGTTTCTACACCTGATATATCCTGCAGCAATGCTTCAAAACGTTCTCTTACCTGCGGTACAGATAAGCCGACAATAACCTGAACTGCATGACCGTTCTTTACAAGACCATGAGCACCTGCTTTTGTAAACGCACTTACGCCTTTGACAAGCGTATCATCTACGACCGTTACGCGAAGACGTGTAGCACAATTTGTTACATCCTTGATATTCTCCTTACCGCCGAGAGCTTCAAGGAATACGGCTGCCTTAAGATCGCGTTCATCTACCTTTAGGTTTTCACCTACCTTGCCTTCCATGGCTTTCTTTGCTTTATATTCAGCTTTGGAATAAAGTTTATCTTCTTCAACATCATCCGTACGACCCGGGGTCTTATAGTCATTCTTCAGAATGAGATAACGGAACACGAAGAAATAAATAGCCGTAAAACAAAGACCGATGATAATCTGCGTAATATAAATTGCAGAATGATATTTAAATAGAGGAATCCAATTCTGCACAATGGCGTCAATAAGTCCACCGCCGAAAGAACCGACTACACCAAATAGAAATGATGTTGCAGCAAGCGTTGCAGCAAGGAATGCATGTACTGCAAAAAGCACAGGAGCTATAAACAGGAATGTAAATTCAAGTGGTTCTGTAATCCCGCATATAACTGCCGTAATCGTTGCTGGAATCAAAAGACCGGCAACAGCTTTCTTTTTAGCTGGTTTTGCCGTAGCATAAATAGCAAGCGCAATCCCCGGAATACCGAACAGTTTTGAAGAACCGTGCAGTGAGAAACCAGCACCTGGAAACGCTTCTTTCAAAGAATGAGATGAAGTTGCAAAATCTTGCAAATGCTGTAACCAGTACTGCTGAATACCACCTTCAACAATAGCTGGACCGAAAATAAACGGTGTGTAAATGAAGTGATGAAGACCTGTAGGAATCAAAATTCTTTCACTGAAGGTATAGAGCCATACGCCAAGCGCGTCACTGGCCTTTAAAAAATCCTGAAAAGCTCCGATTGTGTGTTGTATACCAGGCCATACAAGGCAGAAAAAGTATGCCATTGGTAACATTAGAAAAAATCCGGCTGCTACAACGAGAGACGAACCTTTAAAGATACCAAGGTAATCCGGAAGATCTACATCAAAGAGACGATTATGCAGCCATACTGTAATTGCCGAAATCAAGATAGCACCCAGCATACCGAGGTCAAGCGTCTTGATATTGCTAATCATTGCAAGACCTGTGCCGCCGCCTGCTTTCAAGCTGTAGTCCACGCCGAACGACGGACCTGCCAGTGTGAGTATTCCCGAAATAAAATAGTTAAACACAACATAGATCACAAACGATTCCATGCAGGCTCTTGCCTGATTTTTCTTTGCCAGACCAATTGGTAGAGAGATTGCAAATAAAAGCGGCATTTGCGCAAAGACTGTCCATGATCCCTGTTCAATTACATACCAAAGGTTATACCAGAATGTACCCTTTATCGCTATACTGCCAACAATATCCGGGTTCTTAAAGATAATGGATAATGACACCATGATACCAAAGAAGGAAAACAGTATAACTGGCGTAAACATTGCTCCGCCGAAACGCTGTACATTTTGCATGACAATGTCCTTGTTGATCGACATAACCCCACCCCCATCAAATAGTTTCTTTAGCCGCAACTTTTCACTTACAATTTTGAATTTTGAGAATTTTCTTTGCAGATACATAAAACTGATTCTCCTTATTGCAGGAATCTTGTCGTACCTAGTTTTTTGTCATGACAAATAGTTTTTAGCTCAATTTGAAATCTTCTATTTCAAATTGCTTTATAAGATATCTTGTGTTTTATCATAGCCCCTTATCACCACACATTCAATAGATTCAAAGCATTACGGCCCTATGACACAAATGCGTACCAAAGTACATTTTGTGTACTTTGGTACATGCATATAAAAATATAAAAACTGCCTCAAACTTTCGTCGAAGACAGTCTCATTTTTCCTACTTTATTTTATTCTTGCGGTACAACTTATACTTTACATACCATATCTCTATCAGCAGGAAATATGGCAGCATTGACTGATACGGCGTCTTGTCCTCATCTGCCTCATAGAGCTGAAACGTCGCCGGTGTAACATATAGATTCTCTGTACTCAGGCCCGCCAATGTATTA